>JBFWVM010000007.1:0-298260 GCA_050246735.1 Parvibaculaceae bacterium
CATCACCATCGACGTCGCCTATCGCGCCTTCACCACCGACAAGCGCAAGTTCATCGTCGCCGACACGCCGGGCCACGAGCAATATACCCGCAACATGGCGACCGGCGCCTCGACCGCCGATCTCGCCGTCATCCTGATCGACGCGCGCAAGGGGGTGCTGACCCAGACGCGGCGCCATTCCTTCATCGCCACCCTGCTCGGCATCGGGAACATCGTGGTCGCCGTCAACAAGATGGACCTCATGGACTACCGCCGCGACGTCTTCCAGGCGATCGAGGAGGACTACCGCGCCTTTGCCGCGAGTCTGGGCCTGCGGGACTTCACCTGCATTCCCCTGTCGGCGCTCAAGGGCGACAATGTCATCGAGCCCTCCGCGGCCATGCCTTGGTATCATGGACCGACGCTTATGGCGCATCTCGAAAGCGTGCCCATAGGCGGCGAGGGGGTCGACGGCGCATTCCGCCTGCCGGTGCAATGGGTCAACCGGCCGAACCAGGCCTTCCGCGGCTTTTCCGGCAACATCGTCGAGGGCGAGATCCGGCCCGGAGACGAGATCCGCGCCGTGCCTTCGGGACGCACCTCGAAGGTCGCGCGCATCGTGACCTATGACGGCGATCTCGACAGGGCGGTGTCCGGCCAGGCGGTGACCCTCACGCTCGCCGACGAGATCGACGTCAGCCGCGGCGACGTGATCTGTGCTTCGGCATCGCCGCTCGCCGTCGCCGACAAGTTCGAGACCCGCATCCTGTGGATGAACGACGAGGAGATGCTTCCCGGCCGCCCCTACCTCGTCAAAACCGGGGCGGTCACCCTTCCGGGGACGTTCGAGGCGCCGAAATACAAGATCAACGTCAACACGCTCGAGCACGTGGCGGCGAAGACTCTCGGCCTCAACGAGATCGGTGTCGCCAATCTCGACCTCGACCGCGCCATCGCCTTTGCGCCCTATGGCGAGAACCGCCATCTCGGCAGCTTCATCGTCATCGACCGCTTCTCCAACAACACGGTCGGCATGGGGCTGATCAATTTCGCGCTGCGCCGCGCGTCCAACATCCATTGGCAGGCGATGGACGTGAACAAGGGCTCGCGCGCCGCCAAGGCCGGCCAGAAGCCCACCATCCTGTGGTTCACCGGCCTTTCCGGCTCCGGCAAGTCGACCGTCGCCAATCTGGTGGAGAAGCGGCTGCATGCCGCCGGCCACATGACCTACCTGCTCGACGGCGACAATGTCCGCCACGGGCTCAACAAGGACCTGGGCTTCACCGACGCCGACCGGGTGGAGAACATCCGCCGCGTCGCCGAGGTGGCGAAGCTGATGGTCGATGCCGGCCTCATCGTGCTCGTTTCCTTCATCTCGCCCTTCCGCTCGGAGCGGCTGATGGCGCGCGAGCTCGTCGATGCCGGCGAGTTCGTCGAGATCTTCGTCGACACGCCGCTCGCCGTCGCCGAGGCCCGCGACGTGAAGGGCCTCTACGCCAAGGCGCGGCGCGGCGAGATCAAGAACTTCACCGGCATCGATTCCGACTACGAGGCGCCGGAGAAGCCCGAGCTCCGTCTCGACACGACGAAGCTCTCCGCCGAAGAGGCGGCCCAGATGATCATGGCGCATCTGATGGAGGCCGGGCGGCTGACGCCCGATATCCCGGTCACCGACCCGCCGGGCTTCCAATGAGCACGGGCTCCATACGCTTCACCTGGCTGAACGGGCCCGATATCGAGCGGCTCGCGATGAGCGATGCGGAGATCCTGGCGGCGGTGGAAGGCGGCCTCAAAGCGCAAGGCGAGGGCCGGACGGTCATCGAGCCGCGCATGCATCTCACGCCCGATCCCGCCTTCCGTGGCCATTTCAACGTGCTGCGCGGCTATGTGGCGCCGCTCGGCCTCGCCGGCGTCAAGATCGTCGGCGACTATGTCGACAACTGGCAGAAGGGCCTGCCCTCGGAGATGGCCCTGCTCAATCTCTTCGATCCCAGGACCGGCATGCCGGTCGCCATCCTCGATGCCACCGCCATCACCGAGATGCGCACCGGGGCGCTGACGGCGCTGGGCGCCCGCCATCTGGCGCGCCGGAACTCCAGGATCCTCGGCCATGTCGGCGCGCGCGGCACGTCCTACTGGAACGTCCGCCTGCTCGACCATTTCTTCGGCTTCGACGAGATCCGCGTCCATTCGCGGCGCAGGGAGAGCCGCGAGGCCTTCGCCAAGCGGCTCGAGCGCGATCTCGGCAAGACCATCGTCGTCACCGGGGACTGGCGGGACTGTCTCGACGGCGCCGACATACTGGTCGAGGCCTCCCGCCTCGAAAGGCGCGAGGAGATCTTCAGGACGGCCTGGATCCGGAAAGGCGCCTGCGTGATCCCTTACGGCACGGTGAGCGCGCTCGAGCTTTCGATGACGTCGGTCATGGACAAGATCGTCATCGACGATTTCAGCCAGTTCCGGGCGGGCAAGCTCGGCGCGCTCAGGCCGCATATCGATGCCGGCCTCGTCAGCGAGGCGACGGTGCATGGCGAGCTTTGCGAGATCGTCGCCGGCAGGAAGCCGGGCCGCGAGAGTGACGACGAGACGATCCTCTTCTGGCATAGGGGCCTGTCGCTCTCCGACATCGCGCTCGGCGCCGCCATGCTGGAAAAGGCCAAGGCGCTCGGCATCGGCCAGACGCTGGTCTATGCCTGACGCATCACGGGTCCTTCGGTGCTCCCGGCATTGCCCGGCTCACGGCAGGACTGCGACGCCCGCCGCTTTGGCAGCGCTCACCAGCGCGGCATCGAGCGTGGCCAGCGGCAAACGTCGTCGCTGCGACAGCTCGAGATAGGCCGCGTCATAAATGGTGAGGCCATAGAGATCGGCGAGCTTGACCGTGGCGTCCCAGATGTGGGTGTTGGTGTCGGGATCGCTCACGATGTCGAAATGAGTGAGTTCCGACAGCGCCGTGTCCCGGTATGCGGGATCGATGCGCTTACGCCGAACCGCCGTCTGAAGGGCATTGGCCACCTCGGCGTGCCAGTGAAGCGGGACAACCGCACCGGTCTGGGATACTTGCCGCAGCAGCGCATCGGTTGCCGCATTTGCTTCGTCGGGAAAATACCACGTGAGCGTCAACGAGCTGTCTATGACCAGACTCACGGGCGCCCTTCGTTCACGAGATCCTTGATCCTTATCCCGCCAAGGGACTTGCCTTGGCGGTTGGCGATGATCCGTTCCGCCGCCAGGCGCCCCTCCTCGCGGTCGACCCTGCCGGTCTCCCGCACCAGCCGCGCAATTCTTTTGCCGCGGCGCGTGATGACGACTTCCTCACCCCGCTCCACAAGGTCGAGCAGGGTTCCCAGGGTGTTTTTCGCCTCGAAGGCGCCAATCTCGCGCATCGATCCTCCACAATCCAGCTGATCTAGCTTATTGCATGCAGAAAAGCAAGAACAGAACAGCAACCAAGGACGCCTAAGACGCGGCCTGGATGAGCTCGCCCGCCCTGACCAGATCAGACGCGATCCTTTCGACCTCGCGTCCGAGCGGCCGATCGTCGTCGATGAAGGACGAGACGGCTCGGACGCAGGCATGGACCGGCGCCAGTTTTGCGGGCAACTGCGTAAGGCCCGCGAGATCGACGGCCTGGGCGCCGGCCATCAGTTCGAGCGCCGTGAGGAGATCGAGACGGTCGAGAAGCTCGGCGAGCTTCTGGGCCGCGAGCGCGGAGAAGGTCGCGGCATCCTCCTGACCGTCGGCATTCTGGCTGGGCAGGATCGGCACCGGATTGGCCAGATGGACGATCTCGGCGCGCAGGGCCTCGGCCGGCTTGAGCAGCGGCGCGAAGCCGGCGCGGTCCGCATGGGTAGAGGAGAGGAGCGGCGGCAGGTCGGAGAAGGACGGGCTCATCAGCTTGGCGATGCGCGACACCGCATCGGTCGCGGCGAGCGCCAGCGCCCGCGCGACGCCGTCGAGTGCCAGCGTCAGATGCGGCATGTGGAAATTGCTGGTGCCGATGATCTTCTCTTCGTCGAGCAGCACGACAGGATTGTCGGCGACCGTGTTGAGCTCGATCGCGAGCGCCGCTTCGAGGCGCCCCACTTCCGCATAGGCCGCGCCATGGACCTGCGGCAGGCAGCGGAACGACAGGGGGTCCTGGAAGCGCCGCGCCGTGCCGTCCCCGGCCCCGCCATCGATGAGCGCCAGGAGTTCGTCGCCCGCCTCGACCTCGCCGGGCTGCGGCCGGATGCGGGTCGCAGGCTTCGCGAAAGGCGTCGGATTGCCGCGGAAGCCGACGAAGGAGAGCGCGCCGGCGACCTGCAGCGACGTCACGGCGCGACGCGCGCGGGCGGCCGCGAGCGCCCCGAGGCCGACCGAGAAGGCGGTCGAATTGCACAGCACCTGCCCGTCCTTGGGCGCCAGGGCGAGCGGCGCCAGGCCAGCCGCGGCGAGCGCCTCGCGCGCCGGGCGGCGCGCGCCGTCGACCAGGATCTCGCCTTCCCCGATGAGCGCATGCGGCAGCGCCGCCATCGCGACGAGATCGCCGGCGCCGATCGAGGCGTGACGCGGCATCACCGGCACGATGTTGCGGTTGAGCACCAGGGCGAGATGGTCCGCGACCGCCGGGCTCGCGCCGGCGGCGCCCGAGAGCAGCGTGTTGAGCCGCGTCACCATGACGGCGCGCGCTTCCGGCGCCGTCAGGGGCGGGCCGAGCCCCTGCGCGCGGCCGCGCACCATGCGCAGGCTGAATTGCGCCAGGGCCTCCGCGGGCAGCATGCTCCCGGCACGGGCGCCGAGACCGGTATTGAGGCCATAGACCGGAATGCCGTCCTCGAGATGCCGCTCGACGATCCGCCGGCCCCGCGCCAGCAAGGGCCGGGCGGCCTCCGCAATGACGACATTCTCTCCGAACGCGACCTTCTCGACGCTCCCGGGCGTCAGCGACCGGCCATCGAGGATCACGGGCGCCATGCGAGCATGGCTTCGGCGATCCGGCGCAGGACCGGCTTGAGCTTCGCCGTCTTGCCTGGATCGAGGCGGTTCGAGCCGTCGGTCAGATGGCTGTCCTGGCCCTTCTCCATCTGCACGGCATGCACATTGTCGGACGGCCTGCCGAAGTGGCGGGTGATGTGGCCGCCGACGAAGCGGCCGTTGACGACATGGGTGAAGCCGCTCTCCCGCATGACCCGCGCGATCGCGGCCTCGAGCGCCCCGGCGCAGCTTGCGCCATGGACGGTGCCGAGATTGAGATCGGGAAGGGTGCCCGCAAACAGCCGCGGCACGCGCGACGCGATCGAATGGCAGTCGAACAGCAGCGCATAGCCGTGAAGCTGCTTCACCCGCGCGATCTCGGCGGCGAGTCGGTCGTGATAAGGCTGCCAGTAGGTCTGGCGCCGCGCCGCCACTTCAGCGGCGGCGACCTCCTGGCCGTCCCGATAGATCGGCGTGCCGTCGAACTCGATCGGCGGGCACAGGCCGGTCGTCGCCTGGCCCGGATAGAGGCTCTCGTCCTCGGGCGGACGGTTGAGGTCGATCACATAGCGGCTGACATTGGCGCGGATCGTCGTCGCATCGAGCGCGGGCGCGAAATCATAGAGCTGCTCGACATGCCAGTCGGTGTCGGGAAGCGTCCGCGCATGCGGCGTCAGGCGCTCTGCGATATCGGCCGGAAGGTCGGTGCCGGCATGCGGCACGGAAAAAATGAGCGGACCCTTGCCCGCATGAACGTCATAGAGCTTCGTCACGTCACGCCCTCGCTTGTCCGAAGCTATAGCATCGCGGAAACATCCGCGAAGCTCTTTTTCAGAGGCGGTGGACGCGATGAAGCGTAATCGGTACAATGACGCCAAAGGCTTACCTCTCGTGGTGTAAGCTTTGCATATGAAACAGTCCGCCAGTCTGCACGGCCCCGTCCGGCTCAGGACGGATCGCGAGCCTGAGGCTTTCGCGCTGGCTTTCGTGAACACCCATGATCCGCTGCGTCCGGTGGTCGACCTTCTCGCCGATCCCGAGCATGTCCGGGCATTCCTGAGCGAATGGTGCGAGATGGACTGGGATCTCGACTGGGGCGGGATGGCGCGGCGCCTGCAGCTCTTCCGCGATGAGTTGCGCGGGGTTCTCGCCCGCTTCATCTCGGGCGACCTTCCGCTTCGCGATCTTGCCCGTGATCTCGACCGCCGGCTCATGCACTGGACCTGGATCGCGCAGTCCGCAGCGGAGGGAAATTCCCTTCGCCTCGTCTACGCGCCCTCGCCGCGCCTGCGGCCGGTGCAGCAGGTCGAGGCGATGGCGACGCGGGGCATCGGCGATCTGATCGCCGGGCTTGGGCCTCACCGCCTGCGCCAATGCCCATCTAGGCCCTGCGAGGAGATCTTCGCCGACCGCTCGAAATCCGGCCGCCGGCGTTTCTGCGGCAAGCGCTGCGCCACGCGCTACAATGTGGCGATGTTCCGCAAGCGCAAGGCCACCTGAAGTCCGATGCCGCCGCCGACATCGATTAAATCTGCTGTCCCTCGCCGCCGATGCCTTCAACTTTGGCGGGATTTGCTCTATCTAACGCCCGAAGACCCGGCAGGAAGACTTCATCTGCCTGAGCTCGAGACATGAGCACGGAAATTGTCGACTTAGTCTACGAAGCCGCGTTCATCCCGGAGAAGTGGCCGGCCGTTCTCGCCCGGATCACCGATCGGGCGGCCTCGAAGGGCGGTGTGTTCATCGTGTTCGCCGACAACACGCGCATTCGTGGAAGAGCCATCCCGCCATTGCAGACCCTCATGGACGAGACCCTCGCCGACGAGACTTTGCGGCTGAGTCCCGTTGCCGCACTCGAACGCATGAACGCGGTGCGCCCGGCAAGCTTCATCGATCTCGACAGCTTCATGACGGCTGAGGAGATCAGGGACGATCCGTTGCGCATCAGATTGCGCGCCCGCGGCCTGGGCAGGCAGGCCGGCACGGCCATAGCCATGCCGAGCGGCGAGGTGGCGATGTTCGTCTTCGAACGCGGGCTGGATGAGGGCGCCCACGGGCCGGAGACCTTTGCCTTCCTCGATGGCCTGAGGCCCGACCTGGCGCGAGCCAGCCTCGCCGCGGCGCGACTCGGGCTGGAACAGGCGCGCGGCGCCGTGGAGGCCATGGCCATGATCGGGCTTCCGGCCGCCGTCCTCGCCGCCAATGGCCGCGTCAGGGTCACCAATGCGCTGTTCGACCGCGAGAAGACGCTTTTCACGACGACGGCCTTCGGTGGCGTCGCGCTCGCCGGTTCCGAAAGCAATCGCCTGTTTCAGCAGGCCTTGAGCACCACGAGCGGTAAGCCCGTATTGCGTTCCATTCCGGTGCACATGCCGACGGCGCCTGCACTTGTCCTGCACGTCCTGCCGCTCAGGCGCGACGCGCACGATCTCTTTTCCGGTGGCGACCTGCTTGTCGTCGCGACCTCGATCAGCGCGAGCGCGCTGGTTCCCTCGCCGACCATACTGACCGGGCTATTCGACCTCACGCCGGCGGAAGTGCGGCTCGCCACGGCGCTGGCCAGGGGCCTCAGCCTGAAGACGGCGGCGGCCGAAGCCGGCCTGCAGTTCTCGACCGTGCGGACCTATCTCAACCGCATTTTCCGCAAGACGGGAACCAGCCAGCAGAGCCAGTTGGTTGCTTTGCTGAAGTCGGCGCACCCGTTTCACCGGTGAACGGCGGACCTATCGGCGCGCAAAGCGCTCATTCGCTTCATTTTAGCATCATATGGTGATTGGCGGCTCCTGGCTTTGCCGGCACTTTCCGGACGACGGCGGGAAAGGACAACGGATACTCAGGAGCGAAGATCATGAAGACGGCGGTCTATTTCGCGGGCGTCGCTACGCTCGCGGCTATGGCTATTGCGGTTCCGCAACTGACTGCACCGCAGGCGGCCCGGCTCTACTGCCTGAATAGCCAGGAGCATGGCCCATGCGGCTCCGAGCATGCCGGGTCTGGCAACTATAACGGTGTCCGTTCGAATTTCGGCTCCTCATCCGGACGGACCTCGAGCTCCGGTTCGTCCGGAGCATCGAGCTCAGGCTCTTCCGGCACGTCCGGCAATACTTCGAGCTCGGGCTCCTCCGGCGAATCGAGTTCCGGGGCTTCAGGCTCAAGCTCCGGTTCGTCCGGAGAATCGAGCTCAGGCTCCTCCGGCACGTCCGGCAACACCTCGAGCTCGGGCTCCTCCGGTGAATCGAGCTCCGGGGCTTCGGGCTCGAGCTCAGGCTCCTCCGGTGAATCGAGCTCAGGCTCCTCCGGCACGTCCGGCAATACATCGAGTTCGGGCTCGTCCGGTGAATCGAGCTCGGGCTCTTCCGGCACGTCCGGCAATACATCGAGCTCGGGCTCCTCCGGTGAATCGAGCTCCGGGGCTTCAGGCTCGAGCTCAGGCTCGTCCGGTGAATCGAGCTCGGGCTCTTCCGGCACGTCCGGTAATACATCGAGCTCGGGCTCCTCCGGTGAATCGAGCTCCGGGGCTTCAGGCTCGAGCTCAGGCTCATCCGGTGAATCGAGCTCCGGTGGATCGGGCTAGGGCGGAACCGCAGATGCCCTGCGGTTGACGCCGATGGACATGCTGCGGGGCCGGGAGGTCTCCGGCCAAGGCTTCCCCGGCGCACCCGACCGTCCGGTCTCTCCTTCGCCCCGGTCCGCCGGCGGTCTGCTCACCGGCACGGCTGGAATAATCGCGGCCCTGGCCGGCATGGGGCTTCTGCGCGGATGGGACGAAGCCGGCTACCTCAAGACGCTTGCCGTGCTCGCCTTGTCGGCCGTCGCGATGGCGGCCACGGACCTCCTCGTCTATCGGGTCCGGGACAACCCCACCACGGAGCTGGCGCGGCGGCCGGTCCGGCCGTTCGATCTGCCGCGGATCGTCCGCAAGCTTGCCGCCTTCTGGCTCACCATTGGGGCGATAGCGGCGCTCTACGCCCTGCTGCCGGAATATGGAAACGCCTTCTACCGGCCGTTCAAGGACGCCGCCCTGTTGCTGTTGCCGGGCCTGATCGTCGTTTCGCCCTTCTACATCGCCTATGTCGACCGCCGGCAGCGCGATCCCGTCGATGCCTATGCGCAGCTTGCCATGCTGCTCACGGGATGGCGTCCGGCCGACTGGACCACCCTTGTCACCCATGGGCGGAGCTGGCTCGTGAAGGGGTTCTTCCTGCCGCTGATGTTCGTCTATGTGCACGACGACCTCGCTGCCCTGTGGTCGGCTTCGCCGCTGCCGCCTCTCGACTTCCAGCACATCTTCTCGCGGACGATCGACCTGTTCTATCTTCTCGACGTGCTCCTGGCCACGATCGCCTATGCGCTGACGCTGCGCGTGATCGACAGCCACGTCCGGAGCGTCGAGCCGACGCTCGGCGGCTGGGCGATCTGCCTCCTCTGCTACCGGCCGTTCACCGATCTTCAGAACCATTACATCCAGTATGAGCTCGACGATCTCTACTGGGGCAAGGTCTTCGCGCCCTATCCGTGGATCTACGTGCTGTGGGGCAGCGCCATACTGGTCCTCGTCTTCATCTATGTCTGGTCGACCGCGATGTTCGGCCTGCGCTTCTCCAATCTCACCAACCGCGGGATCATCGCCAATGGGCCTTATCGGTGGGTCAAGCACCCGGCCTATCTGAGCAAGAACCTCAGCTGGTGGCTGATCTCGGTGCCGTTCGTCGCGGGCGCCGGCTGGCTCACCGCCCTGCAGTCCTGCCTGATGCTCGCCGCCGCCAATCTCATTTATTATCTGCGCGCCAGGACCGAGGAACGCCATCTCGGCGCCGACCCGCTCTATCGGGACTACCAGGCCTTCATCGCCAGGCACGGCCTGCTGGCCCGTCTCATGGGCAAGGTCGGATCACGCCGTGCCGAGATCGCGCAACAGATCGGGCACGAAGCTCGCGAAGGCGCCGCTCTCGACCAGCCGCGCGACGGCCTCGATGTCGGTTGAGAATTCGCGGTCGCTCTCGCGCCGGGCGGCCGTGCCGCGGACGAGTTCGTATGCCGCTTCCAGCGGCTTGGACGAGGCGAGCGGCCGGCGGAAGTCGATGCCCTCGGCGGCGGCCAGCAGTTCGATGGCGATGATGCGCGCGAGATTGGCGTTCATGAGGGAGAGCCGGCGCGCCCCATGCGTCGCCATGCTGACGTGATCTTCCTGGTTGGCCGAGGTCGGCACGCTGTCGACGCTTGCCGGATGCGCGAGCTGCTTGTTCTCGCTCATCAGCGCCGCCGCCGTGCATTGCGGGATCATGAAGCCCGAATTGAGGCCGGGATTGCGGATCAGGAACGGCGGCAGGAGCGATATCGTCGGGTCGATGAGCGCGGCGATCCGCCTTTCGCTGATCGAGCCCATTTCGGCGACGGCCATGGCGATGATGTCGGCGGCGAAGGCGACGGGCTCGGCATGGAAATTGCCGCCCGACAGCACGGCGCCGTCCTCGGCGAAGACGAGCGGGTTGTCGGAGACGCCATTGGCTTCGATGAGGAGCGTGCGCGCCGCATGGCCGAGAAGGTCGAGCGCCGCGCCCATCACCTGCGGCTGGCAGCGGAAGGAATAGGGATCCTGCACGCGCTCGTCGCCCGACACGTGCGAGGCGCGGATGGCGCTGCCCGCCATGAGGCGGCGATAGTGCCGCGCCGCGAGCTGCTGGCCGGGATGCGGCCGCAAGGCATGGATGCGCGGATCGAAGGGCGTGTCCGATCCCATGACGGCGTCGACCGAAAGCGCGCCGGCGAGAATTTCGCTCGCGGCATTGCGCTCGGCGGCGACGAGGCCGTCAAGGGCGAGCGCGGTCGAGACCTGGGTGCCGTTGAGGAGGGCCAGGCCCTCCTTGGGTCCGAGCGGCACGGGGGCGAGCCCCGCCGCCCGCAGCGCCTCGCGCCCGCCGACGCGCCTGCCCTCGACGAAGGCCTCGCCCTCGCCGATGAGCACCAGGCTCAGATGCGCGAGCGGCGCCAGGTCGCCCGAGGCGCCGACCGAGCCCTGCGCCGGGATCACCGGCAATATGTCGCGGTTGACGAGGCCCGCCAGCGTGTCCATCGCCTGGACGCTGATGCCCGAGGCGCCTTGCGAAAGCGCGTTGATCTTGAGCAGGAGGATGGTGCGCACGACGGCCGCGGCGAGCGGCGTGCCGACGCCCGCCGCGTGCGAGCGCACGATGTTGAGCTGCAGGGCGGAGAGATCGGCCGCGGCGATGCGCTGCCTGGCGAGCTTGCCGAAGCCGGTATTGACGCCGTAGATCGCCTCGCCCGTGGCGAGGAGCCGCGTCACCGTCTCGGCGCTGCGGGTGATGGCGGCGCGCGCCTTTTCCGAAAGCTCGACGGTGACCGGTCCGGCCAGCGCCTGGCGGACGTCGTCGAGGGTAAGCGGCCTGTCGCCGATGCGGATGCTCATGAAGACCCCTTATGCTGTGAGCCGCTTCACCGCGGCGCGGAAATTCCCGAGGATGGCTTCTTCCTTGACGTGGCGGCGGTCCTCGACCACCTGCCGGCCGGCGACGAAGACATCGCGCACGCATGCATTGCCGCCGGAGAAGATCCAGCTGTCGAGAACCTGGTCCCCCGACCGCCCGATGAGGGCCGGATGCTCGTCGTCGAGCACGGCGATGTCGGCGCGGCGGCCCGGCGCCAGCGCGCCGACCGGCTGCGCCATGGACACGGCGCCGCCTTCGAGGGCGGCATCGAGCAGCGTGCGGCCGGTCGATTTTCCGGGCCCCGAGGCCAGCGCATTGCGGGTGCGGTCCCTGAGGCGCTGCGAATATTCGAGCGTCCTGAGGTCCTCGGCCGGGCTGACGCTGACATGGCTGTCGGAGCCGATGGCGATGGCGCCCCGGGCTTTCAGGAAGCGGTCGGCCGGGAAGATGCCGTCGCCGAGATTGGCCTCGGTCGTGGGACACAGGCCCGCGATCATGCCGGAGCGCGCCATGCGCTCCGTCTCCTGCGCCGTCATATGGGTGGCGTGAATGCCGCACCAGCGGTCCGACACGGCGAAATTGTCGAGAAGATAGTCGACCGGCCGCGTGCCGCCCGACCAGGCGAGGCAATCGTCGACTTCCCTGGTCTGCTCGGCGACATGGATATGGATCGGCGCTGCCTCCCGCCCGAGCCGGTCGAGGCCGGCAATGACCTCGGTGAGAAGCTCCCTGGTCACCGCCCGCAGCGAATGGGGCGAGATGCCGAGACGGCTGAGCTCGTCGGTCCGGCTCTCTTTGTCGAGCCTTTCGAGGATCCTCATATAGCGCCTCTCGTCATTGATGAAGCGCCGCTGTCCGGAAGCCGGCGGCTGGCCGCCGAAGCCGCCATAGGCATAGAGCGTCGGCAGCAGGGTGATGGCGATCCCCGCATCCGCCGCCGCCGCGTGGCAGCGCAGGGAAAGCTCGGCCGGTTCGTCATAGGGTGTTCCGTCCGGCTGATGATGCAGATACTGGAATTCGCCGACGACGGTCGAGCCGCTCTTCAGCATCTCCACATAGAGCTGCGCCGCGACCGCCTGGAGGTCTTCCGGGCCGAGCCTGAGGGCGAAGCCGTACATCACCTCGCGCCAGGTCCAGAAGGAATCGGCGCCGGGGCCTGCGACCTCCGCCAGCCCGGCCATGAGGCGCTGATGGGCATGCGAATGGACGTTCGGGACCGCCGGAACGGCGATGCCTTTCAGGCTCCTGGCGGTCTTGTCGCCGCCGCCCGTCTCGACCGTCCCGATCGTTCCGCCGGGGTCGAGGGTGAAAGTGACGTCCGATGCCCAGCCCGAGGGAAGAAGGGCGGACGCAAATTTCAACTTGCGCTGTCTCATCTTTCCACTATACTGTATATACAACCTTATACAAGTGGCTTTGATGCTTTTTTCCAATCTCCAGCTCGCAACCATGGCCGAAGGCCGGCCCTATGGCCTGATCGCGGACGGCGCCCTGCTTGCCGATGGCGACAGGATCGTCTGGGCCGGCCCGCGCCGGGATGCGCCCAAGGACATGGACGGCGAGGACATGGATTGCGGCGGGCGGCTTCTCACGCCCGGCCTCATCGACTGCCATACCCATCTCGTCTATGGCGGCAACCGCGCCAACGAGTTCGAGCAGCGCCTCAACGGCGTCGCCTATGCCGACATCGCCAAGGCGGGCGGCGGCATTCTCTCCACCGTGCGCGCCACGCGCGCGGCGAGCGAGGAGGAGCTCCTTCGGTCGGCGTCGTCGCGGCTCCGATGCCTGCTCGCCGAAGGCGTGACAACGATCGAGATCAAGTCCGGCTATGGGCTCGACGTCGAGACCGAGATGAAGATGCTCAGGGTGGCCCGCAGCCTCGGGCGGCATCACCCCGTCGACGTCGTGACCAGCTATCTCGGCGCCCACGCCTTTCCCGCCGAATACCGCGACGATCACGCCGCCTATGTCGATCTGGTCTGCGACAGGGCCCTGCCGGCGGTCGCCGGGGCGAAGCTCGCCGACGCCGTCGACGCCTTCTGCGAGAGCATCGCCTTCTCCGTCGCCGAAACCGAAAAGGTCTTCGCCGCCGCCCGCGCGCTCGAGCTTCCGGTCAAGCTCCATGCCGAGCAGCTCTCCGATCTGGGCGGCGCCAGGCTCGCCGCCCGCCATGGCGCACTGTCGGTCGATCACATCGAATATCTCGACGAGGACGGCGTCGCCGCCATCGCCGCCTCGGGAACCATCGCCGTGCTCCTGCCCGGCGCCTTCTACTATCTTAAAGAGAAGCAGCATCCGCCGGTCGCCACCTTGCGCCGTCACCAAGTGCCGATCGCCGTCGCGACCGATCTCAACCCCGGCTCGTCGCCCGTCCATTCGCTCCTCGCCGCCATGAACATGGCCTGCGTCCTCTTCGGCCTGACCCCCGAAGAGGCGCTGCGCGGCGTGACCGTCAACGCCGCGCGCGCTCTGGGTCTTCGGGACCGCGGCGTGATCGCCGCCGGCATGAAGGCCGATTTTGTCCTGTGGGATGCCGAGCGGCCGGGCGACCTCGCCTATCCCCTGGGCTGCAATCCTTGCGCCGCCGTGATCCGCAACGGCCGGATCGTCCGGGGCGGGGTCCGATGACCGCGCCGCTCTATGCCAAGGTCAAGGAGCATATCCTCGATCATATCCGCTCCGGCGCCTGGACGCCGGGCATGCGCGTGCCCTCCGAGAACGAGCTGGTCGGACATTTCAGCATCTCGCGCATGACGGCCAACCGGGCGCTGCGCGAGCTCACCGCCGACGGCTTCCTGTCGCGCGTGCCGGGCGTCGGCACCTTCGTCAAGGAGCCCCCGGCGCGCTCGAGCCTGCTCGAATTGCGCAATATCGCCGAGGAGATCGCGCAGCGCGGCCATGCCCATGCCGCCCATGTCGAGACGCGCCGGACCATCGAGGCGACGCCGCCTTTGGCGGAAGAGTTCGAGCTGAAGCTCCCGGCGAAGCTCTTCCACCTGGTGATGGTGCATACGGAGAACGGCGTGCCGGTGCAGCTCGAGGAGCGCTATGTCAACCCGTTCATGGCGCCGCATTTCGCCGGGCAGGATTTCTCGAAAGTGACGCCGACCGCCTATCTGGTCGCCCATCAGCCGGTCGACGAGCTGGAGCATACGGTCGAAGCCGTCATGCCCACGGCCGACCGGCAGGCCTTGCTCGACATCGGCGAGAACGAGCCCTGCCTCGCCCTCCATCGCCGGAGCTGGAGCAAGGGTCATGTCGTCACCGTCGCGACCCTCGTCTATCCGGCCAGCCGCTACGCCCTTTACAGCCGCTACAGGACCTCGCCCTTGGGAACGCTCAGCCAGCAGGAGTCGCCTCGATGAACACCCGCCGCGACAATACGCGCGTCATCAAATCCCCAACCGGACCCGAGATCAGCGCCAGGAGCTGGCTCACCGAGGCGCCGCTGCGCATGCTCATGAACAATCTCGATCCGGGCGTCGCCGAGCGGCCCGAGGAGCTCGTCGTCTATGGCGGCATCGGCCGCGCCGCGCGCAACTGGGAGGCCTTCGACCGCATCGTCGCCTCCCTGCGCGCGCTCGGGGAGGACGAGACGCTCCTCGTGCAGTCGGGCAAGCCGGTCGGCATCTTCCGCACCCACAAGGATGCGCCGCGGGTGCTCATCGCCAATTCCAACCTCGTGCCGCACTGGGCCGACTGGGCTCATTTCAACGAGCTCGACCGCAAGGGCCTCATGATGTACGGCCAGATGACGGCGGGCTCGTGGATCTATATCGGCACCCAGGGCATCGTGCAGGGCACCTATGAGACCTTCGCCGAGGTCGGCCGCAAGCACTATGGCGGCAAGCTCAAGGGCAAATGGTTCCTGACCGCGGGCCTGGGCGGCATGGGCGGCGCCCAGCCGCTCGCCGCCACCATGGCCGGCGCCTCCATGATCGCCATCGAATGCCAGCCCTCGCGCATCGAGATGCGCCTCAAGACCCGCTATCTCGACCGGAAGGCGCAAAGCATCGACGAGGCGCTCGCCATCATCGAGCGCTCGCACAAGGCCGGCAGGCCGGTCTCGGTCGGAGTGCTCGGCAACGCGGCGGAGATCCTGCCCGAGATCGTCAGGCGCGGCTTGAGGCCCGACGCGCTCACCGACCAGACTTCGGCGCATGACCCGGTCAACGGCTACCTGCCCGCCGGCTGGACGGTCGCCGAATGGGAGGCGAAGCGCCAGAGCGATCCCAAGGCGGTGGCAGCCGCCGCCATGGCGTCCATGCGCACCCATGTCGAGGCGATGCTCGCCCTTCACAGGGCCGGCGTGCCGACCCTCGATTACGGCAACAACATCCGCCAGATGGCCTTCGACATGGGCCTTGAGGACGCCTTCGCCTTCCCGGGCTTCGTCCCCGCCTATATCCGTCCTCTGTTCTGCCGCGGCATCGGGCCCTTCCGCTGGGCGGCGCTGTCCGGCAACCCCGAGGACATCTACAGGACCGATCGGCGCGTGAAGGAGCTGATCCCGGACGATCCGCATCTCCACAACTGGCTGGACATGGCCAGGGAGCGTATCGCGTTCCAGGGACTCCCCGCCCGCATCTGCTGGGTCGGACTCGGCCAGCGCCATCGTCTGGGGCTCGCCTTCAACGAGATGGTGAGGAAGGGCGAGCTCGACGCGCCCGTCGTCATCGGCCGCGATCACCTCGATTCGGGCTCGGTCGCCTCGCCCAACCGCGAGACCGAGGCGATGCTCGACGGATCGGACGCGGTTTCCGACTGGCCCCTCCTCAATGCGCTCCTCAACACCGCGAGCGGCGCCACCTGGGTGTCGCTGCATCACGGCGGCGGCGTCGGCATGGGCTATTCGCAGCATTCCGGCATGGTCGTCGTCTGCGACGGCAGCGACGACGCGGCGCGCCGCCTCGAGCGCGTGCTGTGGAACGATCCGGCGACCGGCGTGATGCGCCACGCCGATGCGGGCTACGACATCGCCGTCGCCTACGCCCGCGAACAGGGCCTGAAGCTGCCCTCGCTCGGCATCGGGGTCTGACTAACTCTTCACCCGCAGGTTCCGCGGATCATAGAGCGGCTCGAGATGGACGCGCGCCTTGACCACGTCCTTGGCCACCACGAGCTCGTAGTCGCCGTCCAGCACATGGGCGTCGTCGACGCCGGCGGCGTCGCGGACATAGCCATAGCCGATCGGCTTGCCGATGGTGTAGCCGAAGCCGCCGCTGGTCAGATAGCCGACCTGCCTGCCGTTGCGCAGGATGGTCTCGCGGCCGAGCAGCACGATCGAGGGATCGTCCGTGGTGAAGCCGGCGAGCTTCTTCGGCAGGGGCGAGGCCGCCGCCGTCTCGCAGGCCTTGCGGCCCATGAAGTCGATGTTCGACCTGAGCTTCACCGCCCAGTTGAGCCCGGCCTGGAAGGGATCGTCGTTGGGCGTGATGTCGGCGCCCCAGGCGCGGTAGCCCTTCTCGAGCCTGAGCGCCTCCAGGGCGCGGTAGCCGGCGGGCGCGATGCCGATCGGCGCCCCCGCCTGCATCAGCGCGTCGAACACGTCGCCGGTGGCGCCGATCGGCATGTGGAGCTCCCAGCCGAGCTCGCCCACATAGGTCACGCGCAGCGCCCGCAAGGCATGGCCGGCGACCTCGATCTCGCGCACATGGCCGAAGGGGAATGCCGTGTTCGACATGTCGGCCCTGGTGATGGACGCGATCACGGTCCGCGCGCTCGGTCCCATCACCGAGAGCGTGCCCCAGCCTTCGGTGACGTCCTCGATCCGCGCATCGAGGCCGGACCTGATGTGGTCCCTGATCCAGGCGAGGTCGTGGGTGCGGAAGCCGGTGCCGGTGACAATGTAGAAATGGTCCTCCCCGAGGCGCGCCACGGTCAGGTCGCATTCGATGCCGCCGCGCGAATTGAGCATCTGGGTGTAGGTCAGGCGTCCCGCCGGCCGCGTCACGTCATTGGCCGAGATCCAGGACAGGGCCTCGGCCGCGTCCTTCCCGCGCAGCTCGTATTTGGCGAAGGAGGACTGGTCGAAGACGCCGGCGCGCTCGCGCACCGCCCGGTGCTCCTCGCCCACCGCGTCGAACCAGTTCTGCCGGCCCATGGAATAGACGTCAGCCGCCGCCGTTCCGGGGCTTGCGAACCAGTTCGGCCTCTCCCAGCCGAGCTTCGAGCCGAAGCAGGCATTGAGGGCCTTGAGCCGCTCATAGAGCGGCGAGACGATGCGCGGCCGGCCGCTCTGATACTCCTCATGCGGGAAGCCGATCGTGTAATGCTTGCCATAGGCCTCGAGCGTGCGCTCGTTCACCCAGGCGCGGTCCCTGTGCAGGCCGGAGAAGCGCCTTATGTCGACGACCCAGAGGTCCATGGGCGCCTCGCCTTGCGCGACCCATTGCGCCAGCACCCAGCCCGCCCCGCCGCCGCTCGCGATGCCGAAGGCGTTGAAGCCGGCGCCGACATAGTAATTGCCGAGCTCGGGCGCCGCACCCAGGATGAAATTGCCGTCGGGCGTGAAGCTTTCCGGCCCGTTGATCATCTTCTTGATGCCGGTCGTCTCCAGGGCCGGGACCCGGGCGAGCGCCTGCGTCATATGCTGCTCGAAATGGTCCCAGTCGTCCTCGAACAGCTGGAACTCGAAATCTGCGGGCACGTCCCCGAGCGTCCAGCCCTGCGGATCGGGCTCGTAGCCGCCCATCACCAGCCCGCCGACCTCTTCCTTGAAATAGGTGCGCCGGTCGGGATCGCGGATGGTGGCGACGTCGGTGGCGAGGCCCGGCACCTTCTCGGTGATGATATATTGATGCCTGACCGGCTGCAGCGGCACGCTGACCCCAGCCATGGCGCCGAGCTGGCGCGCCCATTGCCCGCCGCAATTGACCACTTTCTCGCATGCGATGCGGCCGCGATCGGTCCTGACCGCGACGACCCGGCCCGCATCGATGTCGAAGCCTTCGACGCGCGCGCCTTCGAAGAGCTTCGCGCCGTGCAGGCGGGCGCCCTTGGCCAGCGACTGGGCGATATCGGAGGGGCTCGCCTGCCCGTCGGTCGGCAGGAAGCTCGCGCCGACGAGGTCGCCGACCTCCATCAGGGGCCACATGGCCTTGACCTCCTGCGGGGACAGGAGATGCATCTCCATGCCGAAGCTCTGCGCGGTGGTGGCGAGCCTCTTATATTCGATCCAGCGGTCCTGGTTGCAGGCGAGCCTCAGGCAGCCGGTCATCTTCCAGCCGGTCTCCAGCCCCGTTTCCCGGGCGAGGCTCTTGTAGAGCTCGACCGAATATTTGAGCACCTGCGTGATAGAGGCCGACGAGCGCAGCTGGCCGACGAGGCCCGCCGCATGCCAGGTCGAGCCGGAGGTGAGCCGGTTCTGCTCGATGAGGACGACGTCGGCCTTGTGGTCGCGCGCCAGGTGATAGGCGGTCGAGCAGCCGATGATTCCGCCGCCGATGACGACGACTTCGGCATGGCTGGGCAACGGCATGGTCATGCCGGTCCGTAGCGGTCGTGGAAAGTGGCGAGCGCCCGCTCGTAGCGATCGAGATACTCGCTGGCATGAGCCGCGTAGTCGACGCCCGGCGCATCGAGATGAAGCTCCGATACCAGGCCCCACATGGCCTCGCGCAGGGCCGAGGCGGTCTTCATCGCGTCGAAGGCGCGCTGCGTCGCCTCGTCCGGCGCCTTCTCGAAATAGGCCTCCAGCAATCGCCGCTGGTCGGCCTCGCTGAAGGAATTGTTGGCCGAGATGTTGGCGAGGTCGAACATGGCCGTGCCGAAGCCGCCATATTCCCAGTCGATCAGCCATAGCCGCCGCCCGTCGTCCATGAAGTTCCCCGGCAGGAGGTCGTGATGGCCGAATACCACCGGCAATGGGATCTGCGCGTCCTCCAGCGCATCGATCTGCGCCAGCCAGCGCGGAATATCGCCTGCCCGCCCGTGGCCGCCTTCCGCGAGCGTGTGGCCGTAGTCGCGCAGAACGTGGAAGACCCAGAAGATCGAGGCCGGCCCCCTCACCCGGCGTTTCATGTCACGGTGGCATTGCCTGAGGAGCGCCGCGCAGCGCTCGAGATCGCCGCGCACGTCCTCTTCCGCGAAGGTCCGGGCCTCGATGAAGCGCACCACCATGAGGCCGGGCTCGGCATGGACGACTTCCGGCGAGAGGCCCGCCTCATGCGCCGCCCGGCTGGCGCGGAGCTCGCGGTCGCGGAAGACATGGTGGCAGGGGAAGTCCTCGCCGACCCGCGCGACATATTTGCCTGTGGCGTCCGAGACGATGAAGCTCGCATTGCTGAGGCCGCCCCTGAGCGGCTCGAGCGCGACCGCGCCCTTCCAGCAGGCGAGATCGCGCACCCGCTGTTCCGCCGGCGCCCTCATGCGAGGCCGCGCTCGGCTTTCATGCGGTTGACCCAGGCGGTGATCAGGCGGTCGGCGATGATGCCGATGAAGGCGATGGCGAGGCCGGCGACGAGTCCCTTGCCGGCGTCGGCCTTGGACAGCGCCTTGAACACCTCCTGGCCGAGATCGCGGGTGCCGATCATGGCGCAGATGACGATCATGCTGAGCGACAGCAGGATCGTCTGATTGACGCCGAGCATGATCTCCGGCATCGCCACCGGCAGCTGCACCCGCCAGAACAGCTGCCGCCTGGTGCAGCCGGCGGCGACGCCGGCCTCGATCAGCTCATGCGGCACCTGCCGGATGCCGTGATTGGTGTAGCGGATGGCCGGCACGATGGCGAAGGCGACGGTGGCGATCAGCGCCGTCACGTCGCCGATCCGGAACAGCATCACCACCGGGATGATGAAGCAGAAGGAGGGGATGGTCTGCAGCGTGTCGATCACCGGCGTGACGATCTTCTCGACCCGGTCGGAGCGCGAGGCGAGGACGCCGATGGGCATGCCGATGAGCGCGGCGATGAAGGCGGCGACGCCGCACAGATAGAGCGTCGCCATGGTCTGCACCCACAGGCCGGTCGCGGCGCAGAAGGCGGCGAGGGCGGCGACGATGAGGGCGAGCGGCAGGGCGCCGAGCCGCCAGCCGGCGAAGGCGAGGACCAGGACGACGCCGAGCCAGGGCAGGCCTTCGAAGAGGGCGCGCAGCGGATTGAGCACATAGACGAGGAAGCCGACGCGCACGACCTCGATGACGTCGAAATAATTGACCGTCACCCAGTCGACCGCCGCCTTCCAGGCCGGCGCCGTGGTCAGCGTGATCGCCGAGGGCACTTCGTCGAAGGCCGGGAGCGCGAGCCCCGCCAGGGTCGTCGCCAGCAGCAAGGCGAGGATCGCGATGAGCTCGCGATGGCGCAGATGCCAGGGCTTGGCCTGGGCCTCCTGCTCCGGAGCCTGCGCGGCTGCGGCCTGGCTGACGCGGTCGAGCACGATGGCGAGGATGACGATGGCGAGGCCCGCTTCCATCGCGTGCCCTACCTTGAGCGCGCGCAGGGCGAGAAGCACCTCGTAGCCGAGCCCGCCCGCGCCGATCATCGAGGAGATGATCACCATGTTGA
Source organism: Parvibaculaceae bacterium (assembly GCA_050246735.1). Taxonomy (GTDB): domain Bacteria; phylum Pseudomonadota; class Alphaproteobacteria; order Rhizobiales; family Aestuariivirgaceae; genus Taklimakanibacter. The sequence continues at coordinate 20,887 of JBFWVM010000007.1, forward strand.
GAGCCAGCATGATGACCTGGTTGACGCCCAGCATCAGCGACGGCTTGGCGCTGGGCACCAGCACGCGCCACAGCTTCTGCCGCCTCGTGCAGCCGGCCATGTCGGCGAAATCCTTGATGTCCTGCGGCACCTTGGCGAGGCCGAGCACGGTCGCGCGCACCATCGGCGGCGTGGCGAAGAGCCCGGTGGCGAGCAGCGCCGAGACCGGGCTGTTGCCGAACAGGAGCAGCATGGGGATGAGATAGGCGAAGGTCGGGATCGTCTGCATCAGGTCGAGCAGCGGCGCGATGACGACGCGGTTGACCCGCGGACTGAGATAGCCCCAGATGCCGACGAGAAGCCCCACGGCGACGCAGATGGGCACGCAGACCAGGATGAGGGCGAGCGTCAGCATGGCGCTGTCCCATTGCCGGAAGAGCGCGATGGCGAGGAAGCTGAGGCCGCTCAGCAGCCCCAGCCTGAGGCCGCCGAAGCGGTAGCCGATGAGCCCGGCGGCCGCGCACAGCCCGATCCAGGAGAAGCGCGGCAGGGTGATGAAGCCTTCTCCCCAGTTGATCCTGTAGCCCTTGGCGAGGAAGCCTATGGCGAGCTGCAGCGGTATGTTGATGAGGTCGGCGAGACCGCGCGTCAGCCAGGTGAAGGTGACCTTGATCCACCGCATGACGACGTTGATCCAGTCGGCGAAGGGCAGGACGGCCGCCGCCGGATAGTCGCTGCCGCCGGGCAGCGTCCACGCAACCACGAAAGCGGCGATGACGACGGCGAAGAGGATCAGCGCCGTGCGCCAGCCCGGCAGCGCGGCAAGCGGTCTTTCCTTGTGCGCCAGCGCGACGTCGGTCATGGCCGCGCCTCTTTCGCCTTGCGGCCGGCGAGGAGATCGACGACCGCTTGCGGGGCGATCTCGCCCAGAAGCTCGCCCTTGCCGTCGATCACCGCGAAAGGCGCTCCGGCGCCGACGATGTCGGCGGCGAAGGTCTCGATCTTGGCCTTCGCCGCGACCTTGCCGGCATGATGCTGATGCGCCTTGCCGGGCGTCATCAGGCTTTCGGCCGACATCACCTTGGCGCGGTTCACGTCGCGGGTGAATTCCGCCACGTAGTCGGTCGCGGGATTGAGCACCAGCTCTTCCGGCGCGCCGATCTGGATGATCTCGCCGTCCTTCATGATGGCGATGCGGTCGGCGAGCTTGATCGCCTCGTCGAAATCATGGGTGATGAAGACGATGGTCTTCTTGAGCACGTTCTGCAGGCGCATGAGCTCGGACTGCATCTCGCGCCGGATCAGCGGATCGAGCGCGGAGAACGGCTCGTCGAGGAACCAGATCTCGGGTTCGACCGCGAGCGAGCGCGCGATGCCGACGCGCTGCTGCTGGCCGCCCGACAATTCGCGCGGATAATGGTGCTCGCGGCCGGTAAGCCCGACCAGGTCGATCATCGCCTTGGCGCGCTTCGTCTGCTGCGCCTTGGCGACGCCCTGGACCGAGAGCGGAAAGGCGACGTTCTCGAGGACGGTCAGATGCGGCAGCAGCGCGAAATGCTGGAACACCATGCCCATCTTGTGGCGGCGGATCTCGATCAGCTCCGCTTCGCTTGCCTTCAGCAGGTCGCGCCCGTCGAAATTCACATCGCCGAAGGTCGGCTCGATCAGACGCGACAGGCAGCGCAGCAGCGTCGACTTGCCCGAGCCCGACAGGCCCATGACGATGAAGATCTCGCCCTCATGCACGTCGATGCTGGCGCGCCGCACGGCGCCGATGAGCCGGGCCTGGGCCAGGGCCTCGGCCGGGGCGTCGCCCTTGTTGCGGCGCATGAATTCTTCCGCCGCCGAGCCGAACACCTTCCACAGATTGCGGCAGGAGAGTTTTACTGATCGCTTCGTGCCGATCATCGAACCGCCGACGGATATTCATCCTCTCCCGCCTGCGGGAGAGGATGCCCGAAGGGCGGGAGAGGGTGTTGTTGCAACAGCTTCAATCCTGCAGCACTTGTTTTTACGGGCGCGCGGCACCCTCACCCGGCCTCTCGCCTTCGCGAAGCCGAGGCTTCGCTTCGGCGGAGCAAGGTCGGCCCCTTTCTCCCGCAAGCGGGAGAAAGGAAAGCCGGAGAGAGTGTCCAACGGACGTCATGCGGGCGTTACTGCGCCCAGGCTTTCCACTTCGCCTCGTTGGCGGCGATCCATGCGGCGGCGACCTCTTCGACAGGCTTGCCGTCGAGATCGACCTCGCCCGAGAGCTTGTTGAGCTCGGCCGCGTCGATCTGATAGGCCTTGGCGACCTTGTAGGCGACCGGCCATTTGTCCTTCATGCCGTTCCAGGCATATTTCCAGATTTCGCCATGCGGCTTGCCGCAGTCATATGCCTTGTCGGGATTGCTGCCCCATTTCGGGTCGGTGTAGCATTCGGGCGTATATTCGGGGAAGTCCACCCATTCGCCTTCATACTTCGCCGGCGCCCAATGCGGCGAATAGATCCACAGCATGATCGGCCCCTTGCGCTGGTAGGCCGAATCCAGCTCGGCGAACATGGCCGCATCGGTGCCGGCATGGATGACGGTGAAGGGCAGGCCCAGGGCCTCGACCCGCTCGTCGTCGAAGCCTTCCCAGGTCACCGGCCCGCCGAGATAGCGGCCCTTCGGCGCCGTCTCCGGGGTGGAGAAGGCTTCCGCGCATTTCGGATCCTTGAGCGCCTCCCAGTTGGGCAGGCCCGGGCACTTCTCCTTCATGTAGATCGGATACCACCACTCTTCCTTGGCCTTGGGCCCGAGCGTGCCGAGCTTTTCGGTCTGGCCGGTCGCATCCGAGGCCTTCATGGCCTCTCCGGCCGTCGTGTCCCAGAATTCGAGGCCTATCGTGAGATCGCCGTTGGTGAGGCCGGTGGTGAGGCTCGAAAGGTAATCGGCGGTCGGATATTCGACCGTGTAGCCGAGCTTCTCGAGGATGCCGCCGAGGATCTTGGCGTTGAGATTGACGCTGGTCCAGTCGAACAAGGCGATCTTGATCGGATCGTTCGATTCGACTGCCTGTGCGGTCATGGGGGTGAGCGCCGTCGCCGCCAGAGCGGCAAGACCGAACAAGGCACTGGTTACGCGCAGTCTGTTCATGGAGTTTTCCTTCCTGGATCCGGTCGCGGACCTTGTCGGTCTGTCCGTCGACTGGAGGCGATGACACGGCACGGCTTCTCGGCTGTCAATGCCAAACGTAAATTTCGTGGAATTTTGTGGATTTGAGGCAATTTTATTGCCAATAATGACCGATTGTTGGTCAACCGGCTAGAATTCGGGCAAGCTATTGATGAATCGACTCTCCCGCCGCCATGCCGAGATTCGCCGCCTGCTGCAGGACCGCATGTCGGCCTCGGTCGCCGACCTCTCGGACTGGCTCGCCGTCTCGGCCGAAACCATCCGCCGCGACCTGCGCCTGATGGCCGAGCGCGGCGAGGTCCTGAAGATGCATGGCGCGGCCGCCCTGCCGCAGGCCGTGGGCGAGGCGCCCTTCGAGCGGCGCATGCGCGAGAACGCCCCGGGCAAGCGGGCGATCGCGCGCCGCGCCGCCGAAGCGATCGGGGACGGCGACAGCATCATGCTCGATACCGGAACGACGACGAGCTATCTCGCCCGCGAGCTCCTCGGCAAGCGCGGACTGACCGTGGTCACCAATTCCTGCGACATCGCCCGAACCTTGTCGACCATCGCCGGCAACATGGTGCACATCGCCGGCGGCGCGCTGCAAAGCGACAATGGCGCCGCATTCGGCAATTCGGCGATCGCCTTCGTGCAGCGCTTCAACGTCCGCCACGCGATCATCACCGCGGGCGCGCTCGACGCCGCGACCGGCGTCAACGACTATAACCTCGCCGAGGCCGAGTTCGCCGCGACGGTGCTGTCGCGCGGCGAGCGCGCCGTGGTCGTCACCGATCACAGCAAGTTCGGCAGGAGTGCCCTGGTCAATGTCTGCGGCTTCGCGGCGCTCGATTGCCTGGTGACCGACGCGCCGCCGCCGGCTGATCTCGCCCGCGCCCTGGCGGCGGCGGATGTCGCCGTCGAGGTCGCCGCTACACTCCCTTGAGCAGGCAGCCCACGGCCAGTACGATGAAGGCGATCGTCATCAGCCAGACCGAGGCGATCGGGATGAATGTCAGCGCGTTGAGGGCCGCGAGCACCGCAAGCACGGCGATGATGACGGCGATCACGAAGGTGACGGTCTTAGGCGCACTGAGCTCCATGGCTCTGGCTCCCCCTTGAGTTGGCCTGATTCGGATTCTACACCAAACCCGATCTCAAGTCGAAGCGGACGGGCCCGATCATGAAAGTCGTCTATTCCGAAGACCACCGGCTGCACTTCCCGCAAGGCGAGCTCTATGGCGGCGAGTTCGTGACGCCCTTCGAGCGGCCCTCGCGCGTCGAATATGTCCTGCGCGAGCTGAAGCGGCGCAAGATGGCCGATCTCACGGCGCCGGGAAAGCTCGATATGCGGCAGGTCGCCAGGGTGCACGACAAGGGCTTCCTCGACTTCCTCGAAACCGCCTGGTCGGAATGGACCGCCGCCGGCTTTCGCGGCGAGATCGTGCCGACCGGCTTCGCCGCGCGCGGCATGCGGGCGAAGAAGCCCCGCCATATCGACGGCAAGGTCGGCTACTATGTCCTGTCGATGGAGACCTGCATCACCGCCGGCACCTGGGAAGCGGCATGCTCGTCGGCCGCGGTCGCGCAGACCGCACAGAAGCTCGTGGCCCGGGGCGCCCGCGCGGCCTTCGCCCTCTGCCGCCCGCCCGGCCACCATGCCCATCACGATATGTATGGCGGCTATTGTTTCCTCAACAATGCGGCCATCGCGGCGCAGGGCTTTCGCGACTCGGGCGCCCGGCGCGTCGCCATTCTCGACGTCGACTTCCATCACGGCAACGGCACGCAGGACATCTTCTACGCCCGCGACGACGTCCTCTTCTGCTCGCTCCACGGCCAGCCCGAGGACGCCTTCCCCTATTTCCTCGGCTACAAGGACGAGAAAGGCAGCGGCAAGGGCGAGGGCTTCAACGTCAACTACCCCATGCCGCCCGGCACCCGGTACGACGTCTGGAGCAAGGCGTTGGCCGATGCCCTGCGCAGGATCAGGCGCTTCAAGCCGGACGCGCTCGTCGTCTCCCTCGGCGTCGACACCTTCAAGGACGATCCGATCAGCTTCTTCAAGCTGACCTCCCCCGACTTCACCCGCTACGGCGCGGAGATCGCCAGGCTGAAGCTTCCGACGCTGTTCGTGATGGAAGGCGGCTATGCCGTCGAAGCGATCGGCATCAACACGGTCAACGTGCTGGACGGTTTCCTGAACGGATAGATCGTGATCCGGGCCGCGCCCGGCGATGACGACGAGCGCCACGCCTGCACGATGACCCTGATCCCGAAGGGGAACTCAGTCCGGGGCGATCAGGGACAGCCCGGGGAAATACGTGCGTAACGCGCATCGAGAAGGACGTTGCTGTCGATCAAGCGGCCGCCATCAGTCCTCCCGGGTCAGCGCCATGATGGCGTCCGTGCTCATCGCGATGCCGCCACGGCCCTGCAAATGAGCGACGAGCCGGGCGCCGCAGCCCCGGCGAGCTTTGGCACGGAGAATGCGCACGGCCTTGCCGTCGAACTCGAACTCCGTCTGCGGCAGCAGGCCTGCCCGCTCGCGGATTTCAGCCGGAATGGTCCACCTGACCTTTGGATGTGATACGCCCCGGCAATCTCAAAGCCTCGGCCTCCTCTTCCTTTCGGTGAACCAGCCCCCGACGGCTTTCTCATAGGCCAGCGCCGCCTTGAACACGGTGGCGTCGTCGAAGGTGCGCCCGACGATCTGGATGCCGGTCGGCACGCCGCTTGCGGCGAAGCCCGAAGGCACCGCCATCACCGGGCAGTTGTGCAGCATGTTGAACTGGTGGGTCATGACCCATCCATATTCGCCATCGGCCTTGACGCCGTTGATGCGGAAATCGGGATCCCACGGATCGTGATCGGCATGGACGGCCGGCAGGCTGAGCGTCGGGCAGACGAAGACGTGGTGTTGGGCGAGCACCGGCCCCAGCGTCTCATACATGCGATGCGCCTGCGCCCAGGCCTTGTGCACGTCGTCGATCCCGGTGGTCCTCTCGACCGCTTCCGCCATCTTGAGCGCATAGTCGGTCATGAGATGGCCGTGCGTCTTCTTCCACCAGACGGTCTGGCGGCCGAAATCCATGGTGTTGTACCAGTGCAGCGCATTTGCATCGACCTCGCTCGTCCAGCCGAGATCGACCTCGGTCACGCTTGAGCCCAGGGCCCGGAACCGGTCGAGCGCGGCAAGCGTGTTCTTGCGCACGTCGGGATCGACGGCCACATAGCCGAAATCGATCGAACAGGCGATCTTGAGTCCCCTGAGCGAGCCTGCCCGCTCGGGCAGCGCGACGGTCTCGCGCAGCGAATCGTGGTCGCGTGGATGGGGGCCCGCCGTCACCGACTGCATCAGCGCCGCATCGCCGACCGTGCGCGTCATCGGCCCGCAATGATTGTAGCGGTCGAAGCAATTGGGCGGGCCGTCGGGATTGCGCCCGTGCGGCGCCTTGAAGCCGACGACGCCGCAGGCCGACGCCGGTATGCGGATCGATCCGCCGATGTCGGTGCCGGTCGCGAGCGTGGTGAGCCCGGCGGCGAGCGCCGCGCCCGAGCCGCCGGACGACCCGCCCGGGCCGTAGTCGGTATTGAATGGATTGTGCGTCGTGCCCCAGGCGCGCGAATGGCAGGCGCCGGACAGGCAGAATTCCGGCGTCGTGGTGCGGGCATGGATGATGGCGCCCGCCTGCGTGAGCCGTTCGATCATCGGATCGGAATGATCGTCGATATTGTCGATGAAGATGAGCGAGCCGTGGGTCGTGCGCCTGCCCTTGACGCGCTGCGCGTCCTTGACGGCGAGCGCGAGACCTTCGAGAGGCCTGGGCGTGCGCGATCTCTTGGCATAGACCGCTTCCGCCGCCCTGGCCTCGGCGAGCGCTTCCTCGAAATAACGGTCGGTGAAGCAGTTGATCGTCGGATTGATCTTCTCGCTGCGGGCGATCTGGGCTTGCAGCACCTCGACCGGCGAGACCTTGCGGGCACGGAAGAGCTTCAGCGCCTCCTTGGCGGACAGATAGCACAGATCGTCATCGGTCATGGACAAACCTCGGTCGGGCACGCTAGAGCATCGGGCCGAAAAGTACATGACCGCCCTTGCGGCGGCCATCAAGTGTTTTCGGAATGAGGAAGGAATCCATGGGTGACAGGCTGAAGGGCAGGACCGCTCTGGTGACATCGGCGGCGCAGGGCATCGGCCGCTCGGCGGCGGTGGCGATGGCGCGCGAAGGGGCGAAGGTCTATGCCACCGACATCCGCGAGGACCTTCTGGCCGCGCTCGCCGGGGAAGTCGCCGGCGTCGAGGCCTTCACCCTCGATGTCCTGAGTCCCGAGGCCATTGCCGCGGCGGCGAAGCGCGCATCCGACGTCGATACCCTGTTCAACTGCTCGGGTTTCGTCCATCACGGCACCATTCTCGATTGCGACGAGAAGTCGTGGGACTTCTCCTTCGACCTCAACATCAAGGCGCATTATCGGATGATCAAGGCCTTCCTGCCGGCCATGCTGGCCAGGGGCAGAGGCAACATCATCAACATGTCCTCTGTCGCCTCCTCGATCAAGGGAGCGCCCAACCGTTTCGTCTATGGCGCCACCAAGGCCGCCGTGATCGGCCTCACCAAGGCGCTCGCCGCCGATTTCGTCGGCAAGGGCATCAGGTGCAACGCCGTCTGCCCGGGGACCGTGGACACGCCTTCTCTCAACGACCGCATGCGCCAGCAGGGCGACTACGACAAAGCGCGCCAGGCCTTCATCGCCCGCCAGCCCATGGGCCGGCTGGCCGCTCCGGAGGAGATCGCCAGCCTCGTCGTCTATCTCGCCGGCGATGAGTCGGCTTTCGTCACCGGGCAGACCTTCGTCATCGACGGCGGCTGGACCGTCTGAATCGCCGCCACATGCCGGTTGGCAAGCTTCCGCAATCCTCCTAGGATGGGCGCAACGAGAAAAGGATGCCGGCAGGGGGGCGATGCTTGGATAGAGCCGAGTCTGGAGAGCGGCCCAGCGCCATAGAGGCGCTGGGGGTCAGCAAGGTTTTCGGAAGCGGCGATGATGATGCGGTCAAGGCGCTCGACGATGTTTCCGTCACCATCCGCGAAAACGAGTTCTTCACGCTTCTCGGGCCCTCCGGCTGCGGCAAGACCACCCTCCTCAGGCTGATCGCCGGCTTCGATTTCCCGACCGAAGGCGAGATCCGCCTCCATGGCGAGGACATAGCGCCGCTGCCGCCCTTCAAGCGCCCGGTCAACACCGTTTTCCAGAACTACGCTCTCTTCCCGCATATGACGGTCGGCCAGAATATCGGCTTCGGCCTCGAGATGCTGGGCAAGCCCAGGCCCGAGATCGACGGCCGCGTCGGCGAGATGCTGAAGCTCGTGCGCATGGAGGAGCTGCGCAACCGCCGCACCAGCCAGATCTCGGGCGGCCAGCAGCAGCGTGTGGCCCTCGCCCGGGCTTTGGCGCCGCGGCCCAAGGTGCTGCTTCTCGACGAACCGCTCTCGGCGCTCGACTTCAAGCTGCGCAAGGACATGCAGATCGAGCTCAAGCGATTGCAGCACGAGACCGGCATCACCTTCATCTTCGTGACGCACGATCAGGAAGAAGCGCTCACCATGTCGGACCGCATCGCGGTCATGTCCAGGGGACGCATCCTGCAAGTGGGCTCGCCGCGCGACATCTACGACCGGCCGGCCGAGCGCTTCGTCGCCAATTTCATCGGCGACACGAATTTCCTCGAAGGCGAGGTGAAAGCCGTCACCGGCGGCAAGGCGCGCGTGGCGCTGGCCGCCGGCGGTGAGGTCGACGCCGGCATTTCCGCTGGCGTCGAGCCGCAGGGAAGGGTCACCCTCGTGGTCAGGCCCGAGCATGCGACGCTCCGGGCGCGCCCCGGCGCCGGGGCGCTCAAGGGCACGCTCGAGAACATCGTCTATTTCGGCACCGACACGCATTTCCACGTCAGGCTCGCGGCCGGTCCGCATTTCATCGTCCGCCGGCAGAACCGGCATGGCGTGTTCGACGATTTCAAGACCGGCATGCCGGTCGGCGTCGAGATCGGCGAGAACGCCGCGCAGGTGCTGAAGGACTGATCATGGCCGCGCCCACGTCGCCTCGCCTTTCGCGCGCCGCCCGGATAGCCCAAGCGGCCGAGCGCCGCGAGATCCGTGATCGCTGGCTCCTCGCTTCGCCCGCCCTCGTCATCATCCTCTTCGCCGCCATCGGCCCGCTGCTGATCGTGCTGGTCTATTCCTTCCTGACCCCCGCGGATTATGGCGGGGTCGTATGGAAGCCCTCGGGGCACGCCTGGTTCCAGGTGCTGTTCCAGAAGGACATCTTCGACGACACCACGACCTTCGCCGACGCCCATCTGTCCATCCTCTGGCGCTCGGTGAAGCTCTCCTCCCTCACCACCGTCATGGCGCTGGCCTTCGGTTTCCCAACCGCCTACTTCATCGCCACCCGTCCCGAGCGCACGCGCGACATCTGGCTCTTCCTCATCACCATCCCCTTCTGGACGAACCTCCTCATCCGCACCTTCGCCGTGCAGGAGGTCATCCGCAACGAAGGCATCTTCAACACCCTCCTGGTCAAGCTCGGCGTCATCTCGAGTCCGATCCAGATCATGTTCACCGATGCCGCCATCATGCTGGGCATGCTCTATGTCTATCTGCCGCTGATGGTGCTGCCGCTCTACGCCAGCATGGAGAAGCTCGATTTCCGCCTCGTCGAGGCGGGCTACGACCTCTATGCCGACCGCTTCCAGGTGCTGCGCCGGATCATCGTCCCCCTGGTCAAGCCCGGCATCGTCGCAGGCTCGATCCTCGTCTTCATTCCTTCCCTCGGGGCCTATGTGACGCCGCGGGTCCTCGGCGGCGGCAAGAACATGATGCTCGGCAACCTGATCGAGCTGCAATTCGGCCAGGGCCGCAATTGGCCGCTGGGCGCTGCGCTCTCGATCACGCTGATGGCCATCGTGATGGTGGCGCTCATGGTCTATGTCCGCTACGCGGCCCGCGGGGATGCCCGCCATGGCTGACGCATCGGCCGGCAAGCGGAAAGGCGGCACCTTCTCGGTCAGGCGTCAGACCGGCTTCGGCACAATTGCGCTCTTCTGCTTCATCCTGCTCTATGTTCCGATCGCCACGCTGGTTGTCTATTCCTTCAATGCCGGTCCCTCCATCGCCGTCTGGGAGGGATTCTCCTGGCGCTGGTATATCGCCGCCTGGAACAACACCCAGATCGTCGAGGCCTCGACCCGCTCCTTCGTCATCGCGACCTTCGCGGCCGCCGTCTCGACCGCCGCCGCCACCATGGCGGCGCTCGCCACCACCCGCACCAGGCCTTATCGCGGACTCAATTTCATCTATGGCTTCATCAACCAGCCGCTGATGGTGCCCGAGATCGTCACCGGCATCGCGCTTCTGATCTTTTTCGCCATGATCAAGGTCTGGACCGGCTATACCGGCCTCGGCTATCTTATCACCGCGCACACCGCCTTCTGCATCCCCTTCGCCTATCTGCCGATCCGCGCCCGGCTCGAGAACATGGACCTGACCCTCGAGCGCGCCGCGGCCGATCTCTATGCCACGCCGTGGCTGGCGTTCCGGCGCGTGACCCTGCCCCTGATGTGGCCCGGCATCATCGCCGGCCTGATGCTGGCCTTCGTCGTGTCGCTCGACGACGTGGTGATCACCGAGCTCGTCAAGTCCGGCGGCCAGGACACGCTGCCCACCTACATGCTGGGCCAGCTGCGCCGCGCGGTGACGCCCGAGGTCAATGCGATATCGAGCGTCTTCCTGCTCATCTCCGTCGCCATCGTGACCTTGTTCTTCTTTCTGAACAAGAGACGGGCGTGAGCGGGTTCATGATCGCAGCTTCACCCGAATTCGCCGGAAGCGACCGCATCTGGACGGGTGTCATCGAACAAGCGCAGACTAGGGGTTTCAGCGGCCGGAGCGGCGCTGGGATTTGGCGACCCGGGGGCGGGAGACACGAATGCACAAGGGAGAAGATGAATGACTGGACGTTTGAGATACGCAATAGCCGGACTGGCCATGACGGCCATGGCCATGCCCGCCTTCGCCGAAGGCGAGCTCAACATCTACAATTGGGGCGATTACACCAGTCCCGACCTGATCAAGAAATTCGAGGAGACCTACAAGGTCAAGGTCACCATCACCGACTATGACTCCAACGATACGGCGCTGGCCAAGATCCGTGCCGGCGGCCATGGCTTCGACATCGTCGTTCCTTCGGCGAATTTCGTGCCGGTCTGGGTCAAGGAAGGGCTCCTGCTCGAGACCCGCCCCGACCAGATGGAGAATTTCAAGAATGTCGACGAGCGCTGGGTGAACGTCGAATGGGATCCCGGCCGCCACTACACCGTGCCGTGGCAGTGGGGCTCGACCGGCATTCTCGTCGACACCTCGCTCTACAAGGGCGACATCAACACCGCGAAGATCGTCCTCGATCCGCCTCCCGAGCTTGCCGGCAAGATCGACGTGGCGCCGGAAATGAACGACGTCATGGCGCTCACCATCTGGTATTTGGGCGGCGAGTGGTGCACGTCCGACAAGGAGCTTCTCAAGAAGGTGCGCGACACGCTGGTAAACGCCAAGAAGAGCTGGCTGGCGATGGACTACAGCGTGATCGAGAAGTTCGCCAGCCGCGACTATGGCGCCGCCTATTACTGGAACGGCGCCGCCTTGCGCTCGCGGCTTCAGAACAAGGACGTGCGCTACGGCTATCCGAAGGACGGCTATCCCCTGTTCATGGACAGCGTCGCCGTCCTCAAGGATGCGAAGAATGTCGAGAACGCCAAATTGTTCCAGAACTTCATCATGGACCCGCAGAATGCCGCAATGATCTCGGCCTTCGCCAAATATGCGAACGGCATCAAGGGATCCGAGCAGTACCTGCCGGAGGACATGAAAGGCGCGCCCGAGGTGGAGATCCCCGCCGAGTTCGTCGACAAGGGCCATTTCTTCAAGCTGTGCGAGCCGCAGGTGACCGAGATCTACTCGAAGATCTGGACCGAGCTGCTCAAGTAGCGCCAGGCATCGCTGCTCCCGGCGGGGTCCGTTCCGCCGGGAGCATCAATCGCAAAATCATGACGTCCTACAGGAATTCCGAGCCGCGCCCGCCAATCATGCGCGGGAGCCCGCCCGGGCTGCGGCCGCCTCTCATGGACTGGGACCGTCCGCCCTGGAACCGCTGGTCGTTCCAGCATGTGCGCGAGATCCTGCCCACCGCCGAAGTGTGGCGCGGGTCCGGGCCGGAATCCGTCTTCACGCAAGTGCCGCAGGATCTGGGCGGCATCACCTTCGAGCGGCTCGGCGGCGCGACGATTACGGTCGAGGCCTTTCTCGACGACAGCTACACCGACGGCTTCATCGTGCTGCATCGCGGTCGTATCGTCTGGGAGCGCTATTTCAACGGCATGAGCGAGCGCACGCTCCATCTGTCGCAATCGGTCGCGAAGTCGGTGACCGCGGCGGCGGCGGGCTGCCTCGTGGCCCAGGGCGTGCTCGATCCCGACCGGCCGGTCACGCATTATCTGCCCGAGCTCGCCGCCACCGCCTATCACGGCGCCACCCTCAGCCATGTGCTCGACATGACGTCGGGCGTGCGCTTCAACGAGGACTACACCGATCCCTATTCGGAGATGGGCAAGGCCGACGTGGCCTCGGGGTGGAAGCCGCCGCCGCCCGGCGCCCGGGATTTCCCCGACCATATGTGGGAGCTCATCCTCTCGCTCACCACGCGCGAGCGTCCGCATGGCGAACGCTTCGCCTATCGCTCGATCGAGACCGACGTGCTCGCCTTCTGCATGGAGCGCGCCGGCGGCCGCCGCCTGCCGCAACTCGTCTCCGAGCTCCTGTGGCAGCCCATGGGAGCGGCCGAGAGCGCCTGCTACACCGTGGACCGTGCCGGCTATGCGCTGGCCGACGGCGGCCTCAACGCAACCTTGCGCGACTACGCCCGCTTCGGCTCCCTCTATCTCGATGACGGCGTGTTCAACGGCCGCCGGATCCTTCCCGAGGCCTGGGTCGAGGCGACGCGGACCGGCGATCACGCGCTGTTCGGCGAACCCTACACGTTCACCACGCCCAATGGCGCCTATCGCAACCAGTTCTGGATCGAGGATGTGTCACGCCCCGCGATCATGGCGCGGGGCGTCTTCGGCCAGCTCGTCTATATCGATCCGGGCCGACATCTCGTGGTGGTCAAGCTGTCGAGCTGGCCCGACTTCCTCAACCTCGAGCTCGGCATCGACACGTTGCGCATGGTCAATTCGCTGGCCCGCGAGATTTCTCTGAATTGAGGCTGAAACCCGGAACGAATCTTCGGCTCCACGATTGACCGGTCAAGGAATCCGCTGAGGAGCGGGGTGGATCGATATTAGTTCACAATGGCGACCCGCACCCTGGCGATGCCGGAATTATGGAGGCCGACAGCCTTCGCAGCCCCGTAAGCGAGATCGATGATCCGGCCGCTGACGAAAGGACCACGATCATTGATGCGCACGACGACGGAGCGGCCGGTCTTGAGGTTGGTGACGCGCACGATCGTGCCGAATTTGAGCCATCGATGGGCCGCGGTGTAACCGTTGGGATTGAACCTTTCGCCACTGGCCGTGAGCCGGCCGGATTTGTAATAGGATGCCAGGCCGACTTGCGCTTCGACGGGAGCGGATGTGTGCACTGCGACAGGCATCGACAAGGCGCACACAGAGAGAGCAGCGAGGATTCGCTTCATGTCTATCCCCTCGTTTGTTTCTGAATGCTTTGTGCCCTAGGGAACGTATGAGGCGAGAATGTGTTCCCTTATGACGCTGCGACAGTCATCCCATCTAGAGGAATTTCCGGCTTTTTTCCGGCGATGAGATCGGCGGTGATGCGCGCTGCGCCGTGGCTCATGGTCCAGCCCATATGGCCTTGCCCGGTGTTGAACCAGAGATTCTTGTAGCGGCCCTGCCCGAGGATCGGTGTTCCTTCCGGCGTCATGGGTCTGAGCCCAGCCCAATATTCCGATGCGCTCCAATCGGCGCCATACGGAAAGAGCTCGCGCATCACCGCGAGCATGACGCGGAAATCTTCCGGGGCGTGCGTACGTCCATAGCCTGAGAATTCGGCGGTCGCCGTCGCCCGCACGCGCTCGCCATAGGGCGCATAGGCGACGAGATTCTCCTCGTCGACGCCGCCGATGGCCGGCGGGTTGTTACGCCCGGCGACGGGCGCGGTGATGGAATAGCCTTTCACCGGATAGATCGGCAGGCTGGCGCCGAGGCGGCGCGCCAGATGCGGCGAGTAGACGCCGAGCGACAGGACGAAGATTTCGGCCTCCTCCCTGCCTTTGTCGGTCACGACGGCCTTGATCCGGTCGGCATCGGCATCGAAGCCGGTCGCCGTGGTCCCGTATTTGAAGGCTACGCCGCGCTCCGCCAGCCACTTCGCCATGTTGCGGGCGAACAGGCGGCAATCGCCGCTCTCGTCGTCGGGCGCGAAAAGCGCACCCGCGAACTTGGCCCTGACCTCGCCCAGCGCCGGGTCCTTGCCGGCGATCGCCTCACGGTCGAGCACGTCGATCCGGCAGCCTTCCTTGCGCAGGATGTCCGCTTTGGCCGCCGCCCCGTCGAGCGCCTTGCGGCTGCGATAGAGATAGAGAAGCCCGCCCTTGCGCCCGTCATATTCGATCGGCGCACGCGTCAGCGTGTCGTGGAAGATGCCGAGCGAGTAGCCGCACAGCCGCGCCTTGCGCCGCGTGTTGAGGGCGGCTTTCTCGGGCGTGCATTGCCGCCAGAATTTCCACATCCAGTTCCAGAACTGGGGATCGATGGAGGGGCGGAAACGCAAGGCCTGGTCGTTGCGCCACAGAGAGCGCAAGAGGATGCCGGGCGCGGCCGGCGACGACCAGGCATAGGCATGGGCCGGCGCGAAGAGGCCGGCATTGCCGTAGGAGGTGAAGGAGGCGGGAAGCTCCTCGCGATCGATCACCGTCACCTCATGGCCGTCGCGGTTCAGTTCATAGGCCGTCGTCACCCCGACGATGCCGGCTCCCAGGACCAAGGCTTTCATCGCTATCCACTTCTCCTGATGGTGTACTATTGGTAGGCGAGTTGAGCCCGCCCGACAACATACAAGCAGACATGCCCAGCACGACCCATCCGGATGCCTTCCATTTCGACCGTCCCGCGGCCAGCTACTGGGAGGCGACCGCACGGCCGCTTGACATCGCGACACCGCCGCTCACGGGCGAGGCGCAATGCGACGTCGCGGTCATCGGCGGCGGCTATACGGGCTTGAGCGCCGCCTTGCGTCTGGGCGGCGAATATGGCGTCGATGTCCGGGTGCTGGAAGCCGGCACGCCGGGCTGGGGAGCGTCCGGGCGCAATGGCGGCTTTTCCTGCATCGGCTGCCACAAGCGCAGCTATGGCTCGCTGATCAGATCCTACGGCCTCGACGACACGCGCAGCTTCTATAGCGCGATGAAGGACGCCGTTTCCCTCGTGCGCGAACTCTGCGAGACGCAGGGCATCGATGCGTGGATTCACGGTGGCGGCGAGATCTCGCTGGCGCATCGCCCGGATCGCTGGGCCGAGCTCGAGGAGGAGCGCGACCTCATGGCCCGTCTCCTCGGCGAGAAGCTCGAGCTCGTCGCGGCCGGCGAGTTGAAGGCGCGCGGCCTCTGGGGACCGCGGTTCCATGGCGGCGTCAGAGGCGACACCGGCTTCAGCATCCATCCTCTGAACTATGCGCGCGGCCTGGCGCGCGCCGCCGCCGCGGCCGGGGTGAGGATCCATGGACGCTCACGCGTCACACGCTGGGAGGAATCGGGCGGACGGCATCGTCTGGCGACCGCGGACGGCACGCTTGTCGCGCGCCAGGTCGTCGTCGCCACCAACGGCTATACTCCGGAAGACGTGTCCGCCCGTCATGAAGGCCGCCTGATGCCGGCGCTCTCCAACATTATCGTCACCCGACCCCTGAGCGAGGCCGAGCAGCAGGAGCAGGGCTGGACCTCGCGTCTCATGGCCTATGACACGCGCCACCTCCTGCACTATTTCAGGCTCCTGCCCGGCGGCGAATTCCTGTTCGGCGGCCGCGGCGGCACCGACGCCTCGCAGGCGGGTGCCGCGCCCATGAAGCAGCATATGATCGGGACGCTCAGGGAGATGTTCCCGGTCTTCGGCCGGGCCGAGATCACGCATTTCTGGCGCGGCTTCGTGTGCCTCTCCTATGATCTGGTGCCCTATGTGGGCCCGCTCGACGACCGGGGAACGGTGTGGACGGCGCTCGCCTATCACGGCAACGGCGTCGCGATGGCGACCTATTCGGGCAGGGCCCTCGCCGATCTCATCGCCGGCAAGCCGGAGCGCGCCGGTCTGCCCGCGATCCTGACCCGCCGCCTCGCGCGCTTCCCGTTGCCCTTCCTGCGCCCGCTCTATCTCAAGGGCGCCTATCTCTGGTTCAATTTCGAGGATGGCCGCTGACCGCCGCCTATGCGATGGAATCGGATAACCTGTACTTTCGCGCAAGCCGGCTCCTTCTCGACAGGTGCGGCCGCCGCCGTCCAGACTGACGCGCATAGTCGAGAGGTGACTCATGGAGTCCAGCATCAGGGAGAATGCGCGGCTGCATCGCTTCGGGCTGCCGGTCGGCGATGGCCTGCTGGCCGTCGCCCATTGCCGCAAGGCGATATTGAAGTGCCCGTTCATGGCGCGGTTTTTCGCCAGGCATTCCGAATATGCCGGCGTCGTGGAGGGATGAAGGTATGGACGACGAGTACAACCTTCACCGCTTCATCGAGGCGCAGGAGCCGGTCTATGACGACGCGATTCGCGACCTGCGCCGCGGAAGGATGTGCCTTGGCCATGTCGATTTCATCTTTCCGAGACTGGCCGCGGGCCGGAATACGCCCGGGCCCTATGCGATAACCTCGCTTGACGAGGCCGGCGCCTATCTTTCCTTCCCGATCTTGGGCGGACGCTACCGCGAATGCGTCGGCGCTCTCCAGAGGCTTCCGGACCTCAGCGCCCGCGCGGTCTTCGGCGAGGCCGGCGCCAGGCGGCTGCACGCGTCCCTCACCCTGTTCTCCGAAGCCAGCGACGAGTTCCTGTTCGAAACCATGTTCTATGCCTGGTTCGACAGCCGGCTCGATGGAGACACCGCCAATGTCCTCAGGTCCCGGGCAAGGGGATGAATTCGTCCTCTCCCGGCACCGCCGGGAAACGTCCTTCGCGCCAATCCGCCCTGGTCTGCCCGATCCGCTCGTCGGAAGCTTCTCATACCAACGGCCTGCATCTCCTGGGCTTCGGTCGGGGCGCATCGAGTCCATGGGCCGACTGGCCGGAGCCGAGCCTCTCATGGGAGTTTCCGTGCATGGGCCGTGTCAACCGGACACGACGGAGATGACGGATGCGGCGGTTTTTCCGGTTTCACGCCGCAGCCGACGAATTGGCAGTCGAGCGTCCGACCCGTCCGGCCCCCTGCCTCCCACTGGAGGGACGAGCGCAACCGATCCGCAAGATGAGGCCGTCCTGTGCCGAGGTGCAGCTTCATCCAGCGCTTGTATGACACGGTGATCCATCCGGACGATGGCTGTCCTCGCTCGGATGCGGGATCATCCGCCGCATTGTCCGGCCGATGGCGGGACGCGAGCGAAGGAGATGTCATGAGGCTCTATTACGCGCCGGGCGCCTGCAGCCTGGCAAGCAACATTGCGCTGAGGGAGGCGAAAATCCCCTTCGCCATGGAGCGCGTCGACCTGAAGTCGAAGGCGACGCAACTGGGCTCCGACTACCGCTCGGTCACGGAAAAGGGGTACGTCCCGGCGCTGGTGCTGGACAGCGGCGAGGTCGTGACGGAGAACATAGCCGTTCTCGATTATATCGCGAGCATCGCCCCGGCGCTCGCGGTCGACGGCGATAACGGCCGCACACGGCAGCTGGAAATGCTGGCCTATATCTCGACCGAGCTGCACAAGAGCTTCAAGCCGTTCTTCACCGGCGGCAGCGAGGCGGACAATGCGAAGGCCGGCGCCTATATCATCCGCCGGATGCGGTATCTGGCCGACGGCGTCCTGGGCGACTTTCTGTTCGGCGGGCGTCCCGGCGTCTGCGATTTCTATCTCTTCGTGACGATGCGCTGGGCCGGCAGGTTCGGCATCGCGATCCCCTCACGGCTCATGGAATTGCGCGACCTGCTCGAGGCGCGCCCGGCGGTCCAGGCGGCCATGCGCGCGGAAGGATGGGGATGACGTTCTTCGGCAATCACACACATGAATCAGGAGCTCGAAAGAATGGATAGGCTGGCAGGCAAGGTCGCCGTGATCACCGGCGGCAACAGCGGCATAGGGCTGTCGACCGCCAGGGCTTTCGCCGCCGAAGGAGCCAGGGTCGTCATCACCGGCCGCCGGCGGCAGGTGGTCGACGAGGCGGTGGCGCGGATCGGAGCGGACGCCCTGGGGATAGCGGGCGACGTCGCCGATCTCGCCCATCACGACGAGGTCGCCAGGGAGATTGCCGAAAGGTTCGGCGGGCTCGACATCTATATGGCCAATGCGGCCATGAACAGGATCACGCATTCCGCCGATGTCTCCGAGCCGGAATATGACGCGCAGTTCGCCGCCAATACGCGCGGCGTCTTCTTCGGCGTCCAGAAGCTGGCGCCGCTCATCCGTGACGGCGGCGCCATCATCCTCACCGGCTCCATCGCCAGCGAGAAGGCGCTCGACGGGCATGCCGTCTATGCCGGCTCCAAGGCCGCCATCGGCGCTTTCGCGCGGGTCTGGGCGATCGAGCTCAAGTCGCGCGGGATCAGGGTCAATGTGCTGAGCCCCGGCCCCGTCGACACCGAGATCCTGGCCAAGCTCGGCATACCGCCCGAGGGGCGCAGGCAATTCGAGAAGACGATGGCGGATGCCATCCCTTTGGGACGGATGGGCCGTCCGGAAGAGCTTGCCAAGGCCGCATTGTTCCTGGCGTCGGATGCCAGCAGCTTCGTCACCGGCGCCAATCTGCGCGTCGACGGCGGGATGACGCTGCTTTGAGCGGACGCCGCCGTTTCGACCGGACCATGTCCTCCGGGCAATACATGGATTTCCATGAGATGCCCCCGACGCATGGCGGGACTAGGATGCGAGCGTGAGTTCACCACCCCGGCCATCGAGGATATGTGCTAGACGAAGCGCTGATCCCAGACCTTTCGTCCGTTAGGAGCCGCCGATGATGCGCGCCTGGTCGCACCGTCCCCAATTCCTGCATTTGGGGCTTTTCGTTGTGGCGTATGTATTGGGCTGCGGCTTTGCCCAGTCGCTCGCGATCGTGCCCGGCACAGGCATTTCCATCTGGCCGCCGGCCGGGCTTTTCATCGCCACGCTCATCCTCGCGCCGAGGCATACATGGCCGTGGTGGATGCTGGCGGGCTGCCTGGCTGAATTGTCCGGCAATGTCTTGTGGTTTCACAGTCCGCTGCCGGCGGCCTTCCTGATCTATGTCGGCAACGCTCTTGAAGCTGCGACCGGCGCGTGGCTCGTGAACCTGACCATGCGGCGGCCGGTTCGGCTGGAAACCTTGCAGGAGGTGCTCGCATTCGTCGTGCTGGGCGCCGGAATTGCGCCGGTCGTAAGCGCCACGGTCGGAAGCGCGACGCTGGCATGGTTCGCCATACAGTCGCAAAGCTTCGTGACGGCCTGGCCTCTGTGGTGGATCGGTGACGCCACCGGAGTCCTGATCATAGCGCCGCTGGCGCTGGTCGTGTTCCAGAACTGGCGCGGCGATGCGCGGCTCTCGGCAGCGCGCTGGGTGGAAGCCGGCGTCCTCGGGCTGATCTTCATGGCTGTCGCCGCGCTCTCGCTCAGCGGCTATCTTCCATTCGCCTATATCATCATGCCGCCTCTGCTCTGGGCCGCGGTGCGCTTCG
Organism: Parvibaculaceae bacterium; assembly: GCA_050246735.1. Taxonomy (GTDB): domain Bacteria; phylum Pseudomonadota; class Alphaproteobacteria; order Rhizobiales; family Aestuariivirgaceae; genus Taklimakanibacter. Next base: position 40,919 of record JBFWVM010000007.1, read on the forward strand.
AGTTCAAGGGCGCGGCCGTCACCTTGACTCTCCTCGCCCTGATCACGGCGGTATTCACGATATCCGGCGCCGGCCAGTTTGCCGGCGACCCCGAGGCCCAGAAGCAGAAGCACATCATGCTGCAGCTCTTCCTGGCCATTTCGGCCTTTTCGGCGCTCATCATGGCCGCCATATCCCGGCAGCATCAGACGGCGCTCGTGACATTGCGCCAAAGCGAAAAGCGGCTGCGGCAGCTGATCGACACGGTGCCTGCCCTGATCTGGAGGTCGGACGCCGGAGGGACACCGACCTATGTCAACAAGCGGTTCACGGACGTGACCGGCGCCGCTCTCGACGACATCGCCGCGCCCGACGGCTCGCCCACGCTGAGCGTCATTCATCCGGACGACAGGGTCATGGCGGGACGGGCACTCACTCGCTCCCTGGCGGCGGGGACACCTTATGTCACGACATACCGCCAGCTCCGCCGCGACGGCTCCTATCGCTGGACCGAGACCCGGGCCGAGCCCTTGCGCGACGATACCGGCGCCATCCTCGAATGGTATGGGGTGAGCGTCGATACAGAGGAACTGGTGACGGCGCAGGCCGCCTTGCGCGATCGCGAGCGGGAGCTCTCCCAGCTCGTCGACATGGTTCCGAGCCACATCTGGCGCCTCACTCCCGAAGGGGAGCCCACCTTCTTCAACAAGCGCATGGTCGACTTCCTCGGCCTCGACGTTGCCGATACGGTAAAGCCGGGCATGAGCCGGCTGGAGGCGCTCATAGCCGGTGCCGTCCATCCCGCCGATGCGGAGGCGTTCGGCGCGGCTCTCGACCGCTGCCTCGCCACCGGGGAGATTTTCGCCCTGCGCTACCGCCTGCGCCGTGCGGACGGCGCCTATCGCTGGATGTCGAGCCGCGCCGAGCCCCTGCGCGACCGGGACGGACGCATCGTCCAGTGGTTCGGCCTCTGTCACGACATAGACGACCAGATGCATATCGAGGACTCCCTGCGCGAACGGGAGCGCGAGCTCTCTCTGCTCATCGACATGGTTCCAGGCCATCTCTGGCGCTTGTCGCCCGACAGCGGGACGGCCCTCGTCAACAGGCGCATGGCCGACTTTCTCGGCTTGAAGACTGAGGACCGTCATCGGCTGGAAACGATGATGGACCCGTACCTCCATCCCGAAGACGCGAAGACGGCCGGCGACGCTCTTCGCCGCTGCCTTTTCACCGGAGAGAGCTTCTCGACGCGGTTTCGCCTGCGCCGCTGGGACGGCGTCTATCGCTGGATGTCGGGCCGCGCCGAGCCTTTGCGGGACGAAGGCGGAAACATGGTCCAGTGGTTCGGGCTCTGGCACGACATAGACGACCAGATGCACGCCGAAGAGACGCTTCGGCGCAGCGAGCGGCAGCTCCAGCAGATGATCGACGCGGTGCCGGTGCGCATCTGGAGCATAAAGCCCGAAGGCGGGCCGATCTACTTCAACAAGCGGTACCAGGATTATCTGCGCTCGGTCGTGAAGGATTTCGACTCTCTCGAGGAGCCGCGCATCGAGAAATTCGTGCGGGAGCTGATTCATCCCGAAGACGCTCAGCGGATCCTGCGCGCGATGCAGAATTGCTTCGAGACCGGCGCCGGGTCGGTGATGCGGTTCCGCTGGCTCGAGAAGGATGACGTCTATCGATGGGCGGAGTGCCGGGTCGAGCCACGGCGCGACCATGACGGTGCCATTGCGCAATGGTACGGCGTCTCCATCGACATCGACGAGGAGGTGCGCGCCCAGGAAGCGCTGCGGCGCGCCTCCGACAGGCTCGCCCAGGCGACGCAGGCCGCCAGCCTGGCGGAGCTTTCCGCCTCGATCGCCCACGAAATGAACCAGCCGCTGGCCGCGATCGTCGCCAATTCGCACGCATGCCACCGCTGGCTGTCCGCTGAGCCGCCGAATGTCGAGCGCGCGAAGATCACGGCGGAACGCATAACCCGCGACGCCAACTCGGCCGCCGACGTCGTCAACCGCATCCGCGCCCTCTTCCGGCATGCGCCGCATGCCAGGTCGTCCGAAGACGTCAATCGCCTGATCAATGAAGTCTGCCAGCTGATGGCCGACGAGACGGCGGCGAGGGGCATTCGCATAGAGACGGGCCTGGTGCCCGACCTGCCGCCGGTCGCGCTCGATCGCGTCCAGGTTCAGCAGGTGTTCGTGAACCTGATCCGCAACGGGATCGAGGCGATGGACGCCGCCAAGGACGATGCGCCCGTGCTCGAGATATATTCATGCCGCGACGGCCCCGATGCTATCCGCATCGAAGTGCGCGACGCCGGAGCGGGTTTCACGGACGCCGAGCGCGTCTTCGAGCCGTTTTTCACGACGAAGGAGCACGGCATGGGCATGGGGCTCACCATCTGCCGCTCGATCGTCGAGTCTCATGGCGGGCGCCTGTGGGCCGAGAAGAACGGATCGCGCGGAGCGACATTCGCCTTCACCTTGCCGGTCGCGGGGAAACCCGCCCCATGACGATCGACGACCATGTTGTCTTCGTCGTGGACGACGACGCCCGCATCCGCGAGGCGATCGGCGAGCTTCTGGCGTCGCACGGCATGCGCGCCCTGGCGTTCGGATCGGCCGGCGACTATGTGAGCGCGGACAAGCCCGACGTCCCCGCCTGCCTCATCCTCGATGTCGAGTTGCCGGACATCAGCGGTCTCGATCTGCAGCGGCAGATCGCGGACGGCGACCATCCGCCGATCGTCTTCATAACCGGACATGGCGACATCCCCTCATCGGTGCGCGCCATCAAGCGCGGCGCGGTGGATTTCCTGACCAAGCCGTTCAGCGACACGGATCTCATGGCAGCGATCCGGGCGGCGATCGCCCAGGACCGGGAACAGAGGACTGAGCGCGCCGAACTGGGTGTTTTCGGACAGCGCTATCTTGGACTGACGCCGCGCGAACGCGACGTGCTGCCGCTCGTGGTGAGCGGCCTTCTCAACAAGCAGGCCGCAGCACAGCTCGGAATCAGCGAAGTCACGCTGGAGATCCACAGAAGGAACGTCATGCAGAAGATGGCGGCCGCCTCGCTCGCCGACCTCGTGCGCATCGCGGAGAGGTTGGAAATACCGGTAACGCATTCGCGCCGGGCGGGAGGGAATCGAAAGTGAGCAATCGAAGACCCGTCGTTGCGATCGTCGATGACGATCCGCGGCTGCTCGAATCGCTGGAGGATCTCCTCGAATCCGCGGGCTATGCCGCCCGCGGCTTTTCGTCGGCGGGGTCGCTGCTCGATGGCGGGTTGTCGGGCGTGGACGTCCTCATCACCGATATCGGAATGCCCGGCACCGACGGATTCGAGCTTCGCGACCTGGCGAAGAAGGCGCGTCCGGAGCTGCCGGTATTCCTCATCACCGGACGCCACGAGATAGCGGATCAGAGCCGCGCGCGGGGTATCAGCGGATTTTTCCGCAAGCCCTTCGATGCCAAGGTGCTGCTCGCGGCCGTCGGCGACGCCCTGCACAAGGCAACGGGTAAGGATGACCATGACGGTTGACCGGCCATTTCCCGAGAGACCGGCGATATTGGGCGGGGCGCGACGCCTCGGGACTTTGGAACATGCGCGAATGGCTGGCGGGACGGGCCCCGAGCCCACACCTCCACGCCCCTGAAACCCTCATAAAGGAGGCATCCAATGACCACGCCGGCAACCGAAAGCGATCGTCCCCTGGTTCTTGTCGTCGACGACGACGCGGAGGTGCGCAGCTCGATCCGCGAGCTCATGATATCGGTCGGCATCGACGTCGGCTGTTATGCCTCGCCGCGCGAGCTTCTTGCCTCGGAGCTCCCCGACCGCCCGGGCTGCATGGTGCTCGACGTCCGCATGCCGGGCGCCAGCGGCCTCGACCTCCAGAATCAGCTCGCGTCGCGGGGCAATCCCAAGCCCGTCATCTTCCTGACCGGTCACGGCGACATTCCCATGACGGTCCAGGCGATGAAAGCCGGCGCCGTCGATTTCCTCACCAAGCCGTTCCGGGACCAGAGCCTGCTCGACGCGGTGTCGGCCGGGATCGAGCGTGACATCGTCCGCCGGAGGGAGGTCCGGACCGTGGAACAGCATGTCGGGCGATATATGACCCTGACGCCGCGCGAGCGCGAGGTGCTGCGCGAAGTGGCGAGAGGCCGGCTCAACAAGCAGATCGCCTTCGACCTCGGCATCAGCGAGATCACCGTGAAGCTTCATCGCGGCAATGTGATGCGGAAGATGGAGGCGGGTTCCGTCGGACAGCTGATCCGCGCCTGGGAGTTCCTGCCGCCGGAAATCCGGAACAAGCCTTAGACGGGAAAGACGGAGGCGGGTGATGGTCGATGCAGCGCGCAATCACGGCCTCGCCGGCGCGGCTCATGGCTGTGCCGAGGCGGGCGCCGGCCTGGCCGATCTGGCTCCCGACAGCGTGATCGTCTTCGACATCGCCGGCACCATCCGCTACTGGAATCCGGCTTCCGAAAGCCTCTATGGCTGGCCGGCGATCGGCGTGGTCGGGCGCAGCGTCGCGGACATGTCCTCGAATCCGGCCATTCACGAAGGGCAGTGGCGCTCGCTTCTCCAGGAAGGCACCTGGAAGGGCCTGGTCCAGCGGCGGACGCCGCGGGGTGACCACGTCACCGCCGCCGTCAGGCAGACGGTGAGATGCGACGCCGAGGGCCAGCCTCTCGACATAGTCGAATACGGACTGGAAGCTGACCGGTCTTCGGTGCCGGATATCGACCTGCATCGTCTCTCGGCGGCGAGCTGGGAGCTCGACACTTCGCGCGCCCGTCCGCTTCTCGACGTGATCGGGGGTTTGATCGGCCGTGACCAACCTGCCGATCCGGCGGGTGGACCGGACTGGACGAACTGGACGGAAGAGCTCCTGGCGGCCACGCGCATCATCGACGTCAACGAGCGTGCCGCACATCTCGTGGGCGCTCATGCCGGCCGCGGCCGGATGATCGGCCGGCCGGTCAGCACGTTCTGGCCGCGGGAGAGCCGTGACGTGCTTGCCGAGCTCATCGCCATCGTGGCGACGGACAGCACGCCCGGAGTTCCGCGCATGCGCAGGATCGCCTCCGACGGAATCCTGCGCGACCCGGTCATAGCGGCATGGCGGCATGAGGCGCCCGAGCGCCGGGAGTCCGTTTTCGTCGCCGCCTATGGCGCAGCCGACGACGACCGCTCGTTCTGGTATCTGCGCGCCAGCGAGGAGCGCTACCGCAAGCTGATCCATCACCTACCGACCGCGCTGCTGCAGGTCGATGCGAGCCGCATGGGCGAGGTCTTCGGCGACCTGAAGACCAGGGGGATCACCGATATCGGCGCCCATCTCGACCGCCATCCCGAGCTGGTCGCTTACGCCCGGCAGGCCGTTCGCGTGACCGAGGCCAACCGCAAGGCGGTTGCGCTTTTTGGCGCCGCCTCGCCGGCCGAATTCGTGAGGCCCGTCGACTTCCTGTTCGCGGCCTCCCCCGAGACGGCGCGCAGGGTGATGACCGCCCGTTTCGAAGGACGCCGCAACCACGCGGAGGTCATGAAGATGCAGACCTTCGATGGGCGCGTTCTCGACGTTCGCCTCACCGTGACCTATCCGGCGCCGCCGGAGCGGCTCGACGTGACCCTCATCGGGCTGGAGGACGTCTCGCAGCGTCTGCGCACCGAGCGCCAGCTCCGCCAGCTGGAGACCGACTTCGCTCATGCCGCGCGGATATCGATGCTGGGCGAGCTTGCGGCTTCGATCGCGCACGAGGTCAACCAGCCTCTTTCCGCCATCGTCACCAACGGCGAGACCAGCCTGAGATGGCTGTCGCGCGACGAGCCCAACCTCGTGAAGGTCGAGCAGCTCACCGAGCGGATCGTCGCAGGCGCGCGTCATGCGAGCGATATCGTCCAGCGCATCCGCGGCATGGCCGCGAAGCACGTGCCGGAACATGCGGTTCTCGATCTCAACGCGGTGGTCGACGAGGCGCTCCTGTTCACCCGCCACGACATCGAGGCCAACTCGATCGATCTCTCGGTCGGGCTCGGCGCCGGCCTTCCCCGGGTGCCGGGCGACAGGATCCAGCTGCAGCAGGTCATCGTCAACCTGCTCGTGAACAGCATTCAGGCGATCGGCCAGGACGGCCGCTCGTCGCCTCGCATAGAGATCGGCACGAACGGCGAGCCGGATGGCACGGTCACATTCGTCATCCGCGACAGCGGACCCGGGATCGCCGAGGGAGATCTCGATCGCGTCTTCGATTGCTTCTTCTCCACCAAGTCCAACGGCATGGGCGTCGGACTGGCCGTATGTCAATCGATCATCAAGGTGCATGGCGGACGCATCGTCGCCTCGAACCGTCCCGAGGGCGGCGCCCAGTTTCGCTTTTCGCTTCCTGCCGTTTCCCTCGCCGGCATGACCGGCGGCGGATGATCCGTCGCCGGCCTCCGATGTCCGGACCCGGATCACCGCGCGGCGAAAACGTGCCGCAGATATCCGCATGCCTGACCGACGGCGGCGCGCACCGCCGGGGTCTCCGCGATCGGATTCAGCATCATGAAGTCGTGGATCGTGCCGTTGTATCTGAGTGATGTGACGCGCACCCCGGCCTGCGCCAGCTTGCGTCCATAGGCTTCGCCCTCATCGCGCAGCACGTCGTTCTCGTCGACGATCAGAAGCGTCTGAGGCAAATCGCGCAGGTCGTCGATCGGCGCGTTCAGAGGCGAGGCGTGGATCTCGCCGCGCTTCGCGGCATCCGGCAGGTATTGGTCCCAGAACCACGACATGGCCTTCCGCGTGAGCCACGGCCCTTCGGCGAACTCGGCATAGGATGCCGTCGACATCGAGGCGTCGGTGACCGGATAGAAAAGCAGTTGGGCGAGAATCTTCGGGCCCTGGCGTTCTTTCGCCATCAGCGCGACGACAGCCGCCATGTTGCCGCCGACGCTGTCTCCCGCGATCGCGAGGCGGCTCGCATCGACGTCGAATTCGTCCGGCCGTTCCGCGATATGCCTGGCCACGGCGTAGCTCTGCTCGATCGCGGTCGGATAGCGGCTTTCAGGCGAGCGGTCGTAGTCGACGAAGACAACGATGGCATGGGCGCCGACGGCGATCTCCCGGACGAGGCGGTCATGTGTCTCCTTGTCGCCCAGGACCCAGCCGCCGCCATGGATATAGACGACGGCCGGCAAGGTGCCGGTGGCACCGGCAGGCCGCACCACGCGGATGCTGGTGCGTCCGCCCGGCCCGACATTCAGCACGCGGTCCTGGCTGGCGACGTCGGGCAGTGGGACGTCTGCCGACCTCTGCACGTCGCACAGGACGGCGCGCGCCGCCTTGGGCGTGAGCGTGTAGAGCGGCTCGGTTCCCGCGAGGCCGTCGACGAAGGCTTGGGTCGCGGGTTCGAGCCGTGGCGCTGCGGCCGGCGCGACGATCACGGCATCGGACGGGGCGAGCTCGGCCGCCGCCATGGGGTTCTTCGGGATATGGGTCATGATTGCTTTTCCTTGCATGGGTTGACTTGGCTGGGAGCGCCTTGCATCGCTCCGGCTTCATCTGCCCATGCCCGGCGCCCGCCGGCTATCTGCACCCGCGGCCAAGTCCGCTCGTGCCGAGGGTGGCTGCGCCAGGCTTGTCCGGGTCGTGCTTGCCCAGCCGCCGGGCGCGTCCACCCTGCACCTTGGCATCGTATGACCAATTCCACGGTTGGATAGGCGCAGGCGCCCGATCGGCGCATCCTCCTGCGCATCGGCCATGCCGGCCGCGATGGAGGCAGCAGATGCGGATCACCCCGAAAGCTCTGGCGCTCGCCGCAGCGATCACGATCTCGGGCAGCGCGATGGCGCAGACCCAGAATGCGCATGGCAGGCCGACAATCGTGCTCGTGCACGGCGCCTTCGCCGAGACCTCGAGCTGGAACGCCGTCATCGCCGAATTGAGCCGGGACGGCTATCGGGCCATCGCCGCCGCCAACCCGCTCCGCGGCGTCGCCAGGGATGCAGCCGCGATTGCCGCCGTCGTCCGCTCGATCTCAGGCCCGGTCGTTCTGGTCGGCCATTCCTATGGCGGACCGGTCGTCACCGAGGCTGCCAACGGCGCCGGCAACGTCAAGGCTCTCGTCTATGTGGCGGGCTTCGCGCCCGACACCGGCGAATCGAGCCTCGGACTTTCCATGAAATTTCCCGGCAGCACCCTGGGCGACGCGATCGTCCCGGTCGCGCTGCCGGACGGCGGGCGCGATCTCTACATCGTGCCGGAAAAGTTTCACGCCCAGTTCGCCGCCGACGTCCCCGAGGAGGAGGCCGCGCTGATGGCCGCCACCCAGCGCCCTGTCACCCAGGCGGCGCTCGCCGAAGCGTCGGGCGCCGCCGCATGGAAGTCGTTGCCGACCTACATGATCTACGGCTCAGCCGACCGCAACATTCCCGCGGCCGTGATGAGCTTCATGGCCGAGCGCGCGCATGCGGTGAAGACGGTCGTCATCGACGGCGCGTCCCATGCGCTGATGGTTTCCCATCCCGGCGAGGTCGCGGCGCTCATCGAGGAGGCCGCAGCGGAACGATGAGGCGGCAGGAATTCGAACGGCAACTCAAACGCACAGAGGAGATATGAATATGAAAATCGTCGTCATAGGCGGCACCGGCCTCATCGGATCGAAGACCGTGGCGAGGCTGCGCAGGAAGGGACACGACGTGCTCGCCGCAGCGCCCAATACCGGCGTCAACACGATCACGGGCGAAGGCGTGGCGGAAGCCGTCGCCGGCGCGCAGGTGGTGGTCGATCTCGCGAATTCGCCGTCCTTCGAGGAGAAGGCGGCCCTGGAGTTCTTCCGCACCGCCGGCCGCAATCTGCTGGCCGCCGAGACGGCGGCGGGAGTGCAGCATCACATCGCGCTCTCGGTCGTGGGCACGGAGCGCCTGCAGGGCAGCGGATATTTCCGCGGCAAGCATGCCCAGGAGGAGCTCATCAGGGCGTCCGGGATTCCCTATACGATCGTCCATTCGACGCAGTTCTTCGAATTCATGGGCGCCATCGCCCAGTCGGGCGCCGATGGCCAGACCGTCCATCTGCCGCCGGCCCTCTTCCAGCCCATCGCGTCGGATGACGTCGCCGACGTCATGGCCGACGTCGCGCTCGGCTCGCCGATGAACCGCATGATCGAGATCGCCGGGCCGGACCGGGTTCGCATGAGCGACCTCGTGGCGCACTTCCTCAAGGCGACCAACGACCCGCGCATTCCGGTCGCGGACCCTCATGCGCTCTATTTCGGCATCGAGCTCGACGACCGCACGCTCGTCCCGGGCGACAACCCGCGCATCGGCGCCATGCGGTTCGACGACTGGCTGAAGCAGTCCGCGCGGAAGAACTGACCGGCCCCCACAGACAGGAGAAACCAATGATCAGGACACTTATCTGCGCGGCGGCGATGACGGCGATCTCGGTGACCGGCGCCCTGGCCGACGGTGACACGTCCAAGGTGACGCTGGTCTTCGACCAGCCGCTCCCCAATGTCCCCGGAAAGAGCATAAAGGGCGTGCTCGTCGAATACGAGCCCGGCGGCTCCTCGCCCGCTCACACCCATCCGAGCTCCTCCTTCATCTATGCGACGGTGCTCGAAGGCGCGATCCGCAGCCAGGTCAACGACGGGCCGGTGAAGACCTACCGCGCCGGCGAGAACTTCGCCGAGTTTCCGGGCGACCATCATGCCGTCAGCGAAAATGCCAGCCGGACCGAGCGCGCCCGCCTGCTCGCCGTGTTCGTCGTCGACACGGACGAGACCGACCTGACGACCTACGAGAAATGAGAGCGACGAAAGGAGAATCCCGATGAATGTCCACACGAAATCGCCGGCGAAGGCGGCAGGGCCGCGTCTGAACTACTTCGAGCAGTCGCCCGAGCTCTCCAGGAAGCTTACCGAGCTGGTCGTTGCGACCAGACACGGCGCCATTGAGGAATCCATCCGCGACCTCGTCGCGATCAGAATCTCCCAGATCAACGGCTGCGCCTTCTGCCTCGACATGCACGTCAAGCAGGCCAGGATCCACGGCGAGCGCGAGCTGCGGCTCCACCACCTGGCTTCCTGGCGGGAGTCCACGCTGTTCGCGCCGCGCGAGCGTGCGGCGCTGGCCTGGGCCGAGATCCTGACGAGGCTGCCCGAGCAGGGCGTCCCCGACGAAATCTACGACCGCGTCCGCACCCAGCTGTCCGGGAAGGAGATCGCCGACCTGACCTTCGTCGTCGTCGTGAGCAACTCCTGGAACCGCCTCAATATCGGCTTCAGGACCGTCCCGGGTTCGCTCGACGCCAAATTCGGCCTGGACAAGGCGGCACTCGGCTGATGCCGCAGCGGCGGTCGAGGTGGTGCTGCTCCCCGAGCTCCATCTCGACCGGCCAGGCCCGCGACCGCAAGCCTCCGAGGATCCCGACATGCGCATTGAACAGCTCAGCCCGCTGACCTCGCCCCGCCTCACGGTGATCGGCACGGGAGCCACGCTGCAGGCGGCCGCCCACTCCCTGTCCAGCCCCGGGATAGGGCTGATCGTCGTCTGCGACGAGGCCGGGAGAGCCGCGGGCGTGCTGAGCAAGTCCGACCTCATCCGCCATCTCGCCGATCGCGATCCGGCCGGCGCGTCGATCGTGACGCTCATGAGCCGGAACATCGTCGCCTGCGCTCCCACGGACGAGGTCTACGCCGCCTGGCAGGCAATGGCGTCACGGCGCCTCCAGAACATGCCGATCCTCGCGGCGGACTCGACGCCTCTCGGCATCCTCGATATCCGCGATGCGATGAAGGCCCTGTTCGAGCAGGAGCAATATCAGGAGCGCATGCTCTCCAACTACATCGCCGGACTGGGCTATCAGTAGGCGAGAGCGCCGGCGGGCGCTCCGGCCCGCCGTTCTTTCCGTCAAAGATACCTGGTCGTCACCGCTCCGAGGCCGGTAAAGGCGGCCGTGAGCACATCGCCGGGCTGCGCCCTGTAGACCGGGACTATCGAGCCGGTCGTCAGGAAAGATCCCTTGCGTATGGTTTGCGAGCGCGCCATCTCGCAGATGAACCATCTCACCGCCTCGAGCGGGCTGCCCATGACCACGCTCGCGGATCCGGAAAGCACTTCGCTGCCGTTGACGGCCAGGACCGCCTTCAACGTCGCGAAATCCTCGATCGATCCGACAGGCGTCGGCGAGCCGCGTATGACGACGCCGTCGGTTCCATTGTTGGCCACGATCGTCGGCCACCCGACGGAGCCCGGATCCTCGAACTGGGAGTTCATGACGTCGAGGGTGGGATAGACATGATCGATGAACGGCAAGACTTCGGCCGCGGTCGCGATCCTCGTTCCGGCGGGAACGTCCTTCGCGAAGCTGAAGCCGATCTCCAGGTCCACGTCGAACGTGAAGAAGCTGCGATGGTCGAATGCCGCGCCCGACTGATACAGCGCAGCGGGAAGGATCGGCGCGAAATACGGCATGGGCACCATGCTGTGCCGGCTCGTTCCGCCCATGAACCAGCCGAGGCACCGACCGCCCAGCAACCGGAAGAGCTCGTCCCTGATCCTCGATGCGTCGGCCATCGAGACCGGAGTCACGTCCGCCGGCAGTCCCCTGATCCTCGCGGCATGGGTCCGCGCCTCGAACAGGATGTCCGCAGCCTTCCTGACCTGCGCCGCGGTCAGGCGCGCAGCGCTCTCAGGCATCTTCAGGGAACCATGTCTGCGGCCGCACGTCCGAGCTCAAGGCGAACATGAGCCTGATCCTAGCCTTGGGCCCGCTCAGCCGCCCCGCGAACAGAGCACCGCGGTCGGCGAGCCATCGGCTTTCACCCCGCTCGGTATATTGCGGCAGCGTTCCGCCCGTCAGCGCCCGCGACGCGACGACGATGACGACTCCGGCCCCGATCGCCCGCTCGATCGCCGGCGCCATCGCCTCGGTGGCGCTGCCTTCGCCGGTCGCCTCGATCACGATGCCGTGCGCTCCATGGTCCACCAGCGCGTCGATGAGCAGACCATCGCCGCCGAGGACGACCTTCACGTAGCCGACATTCTCCTCGAGCCCGGCCGCGGGCATGCGGGCCGCGGCGGCGACATGCCGGCCGATCCGCAGCTCGGGTCCGGCCCGTCCGCCGCGGTCGAGAAAGCGTCCGAGAGGTCCAACGCCCGGTGAGACAAAAGCGTCCAGCGCGCGGGAATCCGCTTTCGTCACCTCCCGCGCGAGGTGGACCTCGTCATTCATCACCACGACAACACCGGCGCCCGCCAGCCGCGGATCTCGGGCGGCGGCGACGGCGGCGGCGAGATTGCGGCCTGCATCGGACAGAGGTTCGCCCGGCAGCTTCATCGATCCCGTGACGACGACCGGCTTGCCGCCGTCGAGTTTGAGATCGAGCAGATAGGCGGCCTCCTCCATCGCATTGGTGCCCATCGTCACCACCGCTCCACGGGCATCGGCGTCGGAAAGGCGGCGTTCCACCTCGCAGGCCCAGTCGAACGCCAGCCGCGGCGTGACGGCCGTGCTGGGCACGAGGCCGAGCTCGACGACTTCAATGTCCCGGCGACCGGCGGCCCCTTCCGGCAGCAGTCCGGCGACCTCCTCGCCCCCGAGCTTCGGTGCCCGCGACCTGTCGCCGGCTGCCGCGACCGTCGCGATCGTTCCGCCCGTCGTGAACAGGAGTATCCTTCCCATGCGATCAATGCCGGCTGACGGTGCCGGGCAGGCTTCCTTCCAGCCCCTGCAGCGCGATCTGGAGCACGCTTGCGAAGGCGATGTAGAAGAGGCCCGCGATGCTGTAGGCAAGGAGGTGCTGGAAACTGGCCGACGCCAGTATCTGGGCAGCCCGCATCACCTCCACGACGCCGATGACCGAGGCAAGCGACGTCGCCTTGAGCGCGATGAGATATTCGTTGCTGAGCGTCGGAAAGGCGACGCGGAAGGCCTGCGGACCGACCACCCGCCTGAATGTCTGCCCGGACGTCATTCCGATCGACCTCGCGGCTTCGATCTGGTCGTGCGACACCGACGCGATCCCGGCCCGGATGATCTCGGTCGCATAGGCGCCGCTGGTGAGCGTGAAGGCGGCGACGGCGGCGATGATCCGGTTGCCAAGGGGTTCGGTCAGGGCGATCAGCACATCGCTGCCGACGCTGACGGCAAAGCTCGGAAGCGCGAAGTAGACCAGGTAAAGCGTCAGGAGGGGCGGCATCGACCGGAACACCGCGACATAGGTCGCCGACATCAGGCGCAGAGGTTTCGACGCCGAGGTCCGCGCCAGCGCGCCGAAGGTGCCGATGACCACCGCAAGTCCGTACGCCAGAACGGATATGAGCAGGGCTGTGGCCAGGCCGGCCAGATAGAGATGCCAGTTCTCGAGAAAGAAGCCGATCATGGCGCTTCCCCCTCGATCTCTCGCCGTCCCATGTCACCCGTTCCTGGCATCTTCCCGGCCATCATGCCGCGGCCCGTCCGGTGCTCGCGTTCGCGGACTGTCTTTGCCCGCGCGACAGGAAGGCTTCGCCCCTGCTTATCGAAAGCTGGAGGAGGGCGACGAACAGGAGGTAGTAAAGACCCGCCAGTCCGTAGGCGGTCAGGCTCTGGAATGTCGCGCCGGCGGCAAGCTGCGCCGTCCGCATCAGTTCGACGACCCCGATGACCGACGCCAGCGACGTGCCCTTGAGAACATAGATGAACTCGCTGCCCAGGGGCGGAAACGCGATGCGGAATGCTTGCGGCGCGATGACGCGGCGAAAGATCATGCCGGATGACATGCCTATGGAGCGGGCCGCCTCGACCTGGTCGCTGCCCACCGACTTGATTCCCGACCGGATGATCTCCGTCGTGAAGGCGCCGCTGGTCAGGGCGAAGGCCACCACCGCGGAGATCACCCGATTGTCCAGCGGCTTCAGAAATTCGGCCAGAAGGGGCATGTCGGAATTCGCGGCCCAGGTCGGCAGCCCGAAATAGACGAAATACAGGGTGAGGAGCGGCGGCACCGCGCGAAACGCGGCGACATAGGCGCCGACCGATGTTCGCACGGCGAGGTAGCGCGAATCCCGGGCCTGCGCCGCGAAGGTGCCTATGGTGATCGAGACGGCCATCGCGCAGACGGTTATGCCGATGGCGACCAGGAGGCCCAGCAGATAGGCGATGCAGTATAAGCGAAAAAAATCGATCACTCTCTTGCCTCGTCCTGACGCGCAGCCCTAGTCGTCGCCGTTGAACCGGGAAAGATAGGCTTCGATCCGCTCGGAAGGCGGCGCGCGGAAGAATTGCTCGGTCGGCAGGTCGGCCAGGACATGGCCGCCTTCCATGAAGACGATCCGGTCGGCGCAGCGCTGGGCGAAGCGAAGCTCATGGGTGACGGCGACCATCGTCACCCCGTCTTCGGCCAGTTGGCGCATGACGTTCGTCACCTCTCCCACCAGCTCCGGATCGAGCGCCGACGTGATCTCGTCCAGCAGCATGACTTCGGGGTTCATGCACAGGGCGCGGGCTATGGCGACGCGTTGCTGCTGCCCGCCCGAGAGCTGCACCGGATAGCGGTCCGCGAAGGTCTCCATGCCGACCCGCCGCAGAGCCGCCACGGCGCGCGCTCGCGCCTCTTCCTTCACCACCTTCAGCACATGGACCGGGCCTTCCACCAGATTGCCGATGACGGTGCGGTGCGGGAAGAGATTGAAGCGCTGGAAGACGAAGCCGAATCTCGCCCGCTGCCGCGTCACCTCATGTTCCTTGCGCCGCACCAGCCTGTCTTGCTCTTCCCGGTATCCGATCAGGTCGCCGTTCAGGTAGATGCGGCCTTCGCTGTAAGGCACGAGAAAGTTCAGGCATCGGAGCAGTGTCGTCTTACCCGAACCGCTCGGGCCGACGATCGCCACGGTTTCGCGCGGGTTCACCGAAAGATCCACCTTGCGCAAGACCGGCTGCCCGCCCAGCTCGGCGCCTACCCCGATGGCCTGAAGTATTGGCGTGGGATCTTTTCGCTCACTCAACTCGCCGTGCCTCAGTAGGTTATGTCGCCGAACCACTTCTTGACGATCGCATCCAGGGTGCCGTCGCTCTTCATCCCTTCGATTGCGGTGTTGAGGCGCGCCAGAAGGTCGCCATTGCCTTTCTTGACGGCTGCGGCGATATCGATGCGGTCGGTCAGGGCGCTCTTGCTGACCCTGAGCTTATCCGGAAAAGTGTGCTTGACCGAATAGCCGGCGGTGAGGCTGTCCACCACAACGACGTCGATCCGTCCGAGGACTAGGTCACGAAACGAGTCCGGCGTCGTGTTGTAGCGGGTGATCTCCACGCCGGAATATTCCGACACCATCAGGTCCGCCGCCGTCCCGGATGTGACGCCGACCTTCTTGCCCTTGAGGTCGCCGGCCGATTTCGGATCGAGGTCCGAGTCCTTGCGGACGACGCTGGTGTTCGTCTGCGAAAAGAAAGGAGTGGTGAAGTCAACTTGCGCCTTCCGCTTTTCCCGCACGGCCATTTCGGGTTCGACGTGGATGCGCCCAGTTTGCAACGCCGGGATCAGCCCGTCAAAGGCCATCGCCTCGATCTTGAACGCAACCCCGAGCTGCTTGGCGATCGCCTCCGCCAGATCGACGTCGAATCCGACGAGGACATTGTTCTCGTCGTAGAAGGCGAGCGGCCGGTAGGTCGGATCCGTCCCGAAAATCAGCGTGCCGTCGTCGGCCTGCCCGGGGCTTGCGGAGAACAGGCAAGACGCCGAAACCAGAGCAAGAAACGATAGAACGCCACGACGATTGATTGCACTCATTTGGTCCTCCCAGTGAATTGATATGGTTGGCCCACCCGGCTTACGCCCGGGGGCGGTCGACTGTCGTTGCATTGAACCAAACAGGATTGCTTCCGGGTTGTCTTCCTCCTTTCCCTTGCCTGCCCGTTCCCGACAGGGTCTCCCGGGCTCTTCCCGGAATGACAAGCTCGGTCATTCATGTTTGCGGCTTGCTTGTCTCAGTGCCGCACGATCGCCACCGTCGAACGGCCGGTCGCCAGCAGTTTCCCCGCCGTCGATGTAAGCTTTCCTTCGATGACGCCGATATTGCGCCCGAGATGGATGACGTTTCCGTGAGCGCTGAGCTCGCCCAGCTCGCAGGTCACCGGTCGAATGTAGTTGAGATTGATCTCGACGGTGGCATAGGTCGTCCGGGCCGCCAGGCGGGTATGGACGGCGCAGCCCATGCACATGTCGAGGAGAGTGGCGATGAATCCTCCATGAACGCTGCCGAGCGGATTGCGGTAGTCCGGCCGCGGTTTCGCGCGGACCGTGGCCTGTCCGGGTCCGACCGCGTCCAGGCTGGCGTCGAGGAAGCGATAGTAGGGAGATTGCGCGATCTCCCCACTCGCCACTTTCCGCATGAGCGTGAGGCCGTCATGGGCGGCGATCTGGTCCGGCCTGAGCACTCCCAAGGTCACGCTGATATGGCCTCCCTCGTGAGCTACTTCCGCGCTCTCGCCTTGGCCAGGGTGCAGACGAATTCCCATGCCAGCGACGCCGCCAGCATCGACGTGACGCTGCCCACGTCATAGGAAGGCTGGACCTCGACGATGTCGAACCCGACCATTTTCTTGAAGTCCTTGAACGCGCGGACCAGCGCCAGGGCGTCGGAGCTGTTGGGGCCGCCGGGAACCGGCGCGGTCGTGCCCGGAGCGAAGGCCGGATCGATCCCGTCGATGTCGAAGGTGCAGTAGCAGGGCTGATCCTGCAACGACTTCAGCTTCTCGAGCACCCACTTGAAGCCCTTCTCGTAGATGTCGTCACCGGTGATGCACAATGCACCGTGCTGCTTGATGAAGTCGAAATCCGTCGAGCTGTAGAGGGAGCCGCGGATGCCCACCAGTATCCATTTCTTGGGATCGATCAGCTTCTCTTCGACGGCGCGCCGGAACGGCGTGCCGCCGCCGAACCGCGTTCCGAAATAGGCCTCGCCGGTGTCGAGGTGCGAATCGACGTGAACCAGAGCGACCGGCCCATGCTTCTTCGCCACCGCCCTGAGGAGAGGCAAGGTGATCGAATGGTCGCCGCCGACCGCCACGGGGACCGCGCCGGCATTCACGATCCGGCTGGCGAAGGATTCGATCAGCTCCCGCGACTTGTCGGGATCGAGCGGGTTCACCGGCGAGTCGCCGACGTCGGCCACGTTGAGGCTGTCATAGGGCTGGACGTTGATGGAAGGGTTGAAAGGCTTGACCGTCGCCGACATCTTGCGGATTTCGGCGGGCGCGAATCTCGAGCCCACCCGGTAGCTTTGCCCGCCGTCGAACGGCACGCCGAACACCGCGGCATCCAGGCCCTTGGGATCGGTCACATAGGGCAGCCTGTAGAAGGTCTGGATTCCGGCAAAGCGGGGGATTTGCAGGGAATCCGTCGGATTGTTCCGATTGGTCGAGTCTGCCATTCAGTTGCCTTTCCTTGTGTTGATCAGATGCGCCGGCCGGGGTCAGGCCGCCTTGCGGCCGCCGGACGGGTCTCCGAGCAGGAGGGCGCGTATCTTCTCCGGCTCCCTCAGGAGCTGCCCGAGCTTGGTGACCGACTGATCCACCGCCGCCGCGAACTTCTCGGCGCCGCCGAACCGCGCCAGGGTTTCCGGTGGAATGAATTTGAGAAGGAGATCCCCGCCGCCCGGCGGCAGGCCGACAAAGTGAACGGTCAGCATGCCATGGTCGCGCAGCATCATCATGCAGATGGCGGCATTCGCCTCGAAGGGGACGATCGGCGGCTGATTGACGCCGCCCCTTTGCATCGCGATCTCGAGGATGTCGTCCGCCTTGAGCTGGACGGTGCATGGCGTTTCGTGCAGGCGCTCGCCGAAATACGGCCGCAGGGCTTCCGCCACTTCCTTTGTCGTCCTGACGAGATCGCGCACCCGCTCCGGCGTGTATTGGCTCAGGCTGCGCGCCACCGCCGAGTACAGGGCCTGGCGGGCTTCCAGCCCGCACTCGAATCCCTTCGCCCTGATGCGGCCCACGAGCTCGGCGCGGCCCGCCATGACGCCGAGCCGCGGCCCGATCGTTCCGTATTTGTCGAGGCCGGTCGCGCCGATGTCCACGCCCAGTCCGAGCATCGTCGGCTGGTCGAATATCGCGGGCCCGACCCGGGCGCCGCCGGCGTCGTCGATATAGACGACGATGCCCCGCTCGCGTGCCGCCCTGACGATCTTCTCGATCTCCGCCACCGGCATCAGGTCGTAGGTCGTGGCGAGGCGGGTCAGGACGACGAGCGACGTCCGCGGCTCGGCCGCGAGGGCTTTCAGGAATTCGGCGGCGCCGGCGGTGTCGACGAACTTGGCTCCGGCCTGGCGCGCGGCGCGTATGACCGAGGGATGGCTGTGCGTCGCCGATGCGCCGATCACGGTGTCGCCGGCCTTGACCAGCGTCAGGCACGTGGCCAGGGTGGCGCCGGTGAGACGGTTGAAGACGGCGACGTCGTCCCTGTCGGCCACGCCTCCCAGTTGCTCCAGGGCGGCATTTTTCAGCTGGTCGAAATAAAGCGCCGGCGCGATCTCGTCGTCGGCGAATTTGAGCTCGTCCGCGGTCATCGGCAGCATGTGCTCGAGACCGGTGAAGACGAAGGCCGCCTTTTCGTCGCCTTCCGTCTTCATTCGCCCGCCGATCAACCGCCATGCCTGCTGAAGCCGGCGAAAATCGTCCTCGGTCGTGGCCAGGATCTTTCCGCGCGCATAGGACAACGTGGGAGCGAATTCGTTACCGAAGCGATCGCGCGGCTGCATGTCCTGTCCCCTGCTTCAATCCAACTTGTATGTTTTCTATACTACTGTTGTATTTTTTGTCAACAACTCATCGGGAAATTTTGCGACGGCATCCGCCGGGAGACCGTCAAAGAGGACAGGCAACAGGCATGTTTTGGTGGATGGATCCATTATTCGACGTTGTCCCGTCGGCGGCATTCCGCTAGTAGTAGAGTTAGGGAGAAATCTGATTCTGATGTCTATTTTACAGACAACACAAAGGGCCGCAGAATGAAGAAGCCGCCGGGGTCGAAGTTTCTGGAGACCGGGCCGAAGCCGCGGCAGATCGCGGAGATCCTGAAGCGCCAGGTCGTTTCGACGATGGACCCAGGGACCAAGCTCGCCTCCGAGAACAGCCTGGCCAAGGAGTTCGGCGTCAGCCGCGACACCATACGCCAGGCGCTTTCGCTGCTGCTGGCCGAACGGCTAATCACCAGGACCCATGGCCGCGGCAGCTTCGTCGCGAAGCGGCTGCCCGCGGCCAGTTCAAAGCTCGAGCTCGGCGCGTTCTCGGACGCCTCGGTGCGCATGAATTTCCGGCTGGTCTCCAATGCGCTGACCAAGGCGACCGGCGAAGTCGCCGAGTTTCTCGACGTGCCGGCCGACGACGTGGTCGTGCACATCGTCCGTTCGAATCTGGTCGGCCAGGACGTGGTCTCCTACCACGAAGCCTTCCTGCCGACCGACGTCGGCCTCAGGGTCCTGCAGGAAGACCTCGAGAAATTCACCGTCGCCTATCTCCTGCAGAACAACTGCGGCTATGAGATCTCCGAGGACCAGCAGATCCTCGACGCCGATATCTGCGACCACAATCTGGCCCGGCATCTGGCCGTCCCCATGGGCTTTCCCGTCCTGGTGATGCGCCGGGTCTATCTGGCGCCCGACAACCGGCCGATCGTCTTTTTCCGCTCGTATTACCGCTCCGACCGGTTCCGCTACACGGTTGCGGTCCAGAAACATGAGGGCCACCACCGGGTCGTCCCATTTCATCGCGGCCCGAACCCGCGGCGTCGAAAGTAGCGGACGGCTCGCCGGTTCCGGTTTCCTTGAGCGGCGTGGCCCGGCGCGCCGCAAACGAGGCGGTCGCCGGCCGCCGTGCTCAACGCGGGTCTTGCGGCCCCCCTTTCGAACAGGGGACCGCAGGCGACCTGCCTCAGAGAGCCGCCTCGACCATGATCTCGACGTCGAGACCGGGAGCGGCGAGCTTGGCCTCGACCGTGGCGCGCGCCGGGGCCTGGCCAGCCGCCACCCACGCATCCCAGGCCTCGTTCATCTCGGCCCAGCTCTTGATGTCGGTCAGCCAGATATTGGCCTTGATCACCTTGCTCTTGTCGGTGCCCGCTTCCTTCAGCGTCTCGTCGATCTGGTCGAGAATGTCCTTCGTCTGCTCCTTGACCGACTTGCCGACGGTCTTTTCCGCGACATATCCCGACAGATAGATCTTGTCGCCGTGGATGACCGCGTCGCTCATGCGGTTGCCGGCGCCGATACGTTTCAAAGCCATGGAAAATCTCCTGATTATTCGAGCGCGGCCTTGGTGGCACGAAGCACGAGGTGAGGCAAGACGTCAAAAGCATAGGGCGCATGGAGCCGCTCCAGCCAGTGATGATAGTCGCGTCCCCAGGGGCCCATGTTGATGGCGGGATAGGCGGGCGAGACGGAAAGCGTGAAGCTCGCGCCCCAGATCGGCGTATTGGCCTCGGCCGCGCCGAGGTCGCCCGAGGTCTCGCCGAGGAAGCTCATATCCGATATTCCCGGGAAATAGCCGAGCCGCGAGACGGTGGTCCCCTTCTCCGCCGCCGCTTCATTTACGGCCGCCATGACCCGCTCGGCCAGGGCCTCGTCGCCGAGGCTCACGGCCGGATACGGCAGGGAGCCGAAGCCCAATATGACCGCCGGTCCCGGCAGCTTCGTCGACGCCCAGGCGAATTCGGTGAGAAGACGCGCCCGGCTCGGGAAATCGAGGTCCCGGCGTTCCGCCAGTTCGCGATTGAGGAGATCGAAGGAGGCTTCGAAATCCGGATCCGATTTCAGCGCCTGGGTCTTGAGCTCGGCGAAGCTCAGCACCTGGACCGCCTCCTGGCGGAAAGGCTGCGGCGGGCTGGCATTGCCGGCCCTTTGTCCGAGCTTGGCCATCGCCCGCTCCATCGCCTCGCGCGCCATGCCGCCGGCGATGCTCAGGACGTCGGAAGGCGTGCGCCGGTGCTGCAGCGTGTTCCAATAGAGGAAGACGCGCGCCGGCGTCGTCACATTGTAGCCGCTCTTCACGTCCTTCGCATAGAGCGCCGACGGCGGTGACGCGATCTCGTGGCCGCTGGACTCGGCGAGCTCTGGCGCGCATTCGAGCTCGGCCAGGAGCTCGGCGGCGAGATAATTGGCATTGACGCCGGCAAAGGGATAGCAGGCATGCGCCTCGCGGCCGACGACGAGGGCGGTCAGCAGGAGTTTGCCGATCGAGCCCGTGGTCACCGAACGGCCGAAGCTGCCGTCGCCGTCGTCGGCGATCGAATCGAGATTGATGACGAGGCTTATGTCGAGATCGCTGTCGCGCGCGATCTCGGGAAGGAGGGCCGCCGCGGCGCGCATGCCGGCGGAGCGGTCTTCCTCGTCGGGGGTGGCGAGCAGCAGGATATTGCCTTGACGGGGCTCCTGCGCCGCGAAAGCCTCGATCACCGCGATGCCCGCCGCGATCCCGGCCTTCATGTCGAGCAGGCCGCGGCCCGGCAGGTAGTCGCCGGATTCGAGATCGGCCAGCGCCGCCGGATTCTCGCCCGTCCGCCTCAGCTTCTCGACGATCAGCGGCAGCAGGGTCTCGGGATCGCAGGCATAGGGTGCGAGCTCGGCGTAATCGTCGAACGGCACGGTGTCGAAATGACCGGCGAGCACCACCGTCCTGCGGCCCTCGCCCTTCACCAGGGCGAGGAGGTTGGCGCGCGCCGTGCCGTCGTCCAGCGGCTGGACCCGCAAATGCGACGGGTTGAGATGGAAGTAGCGCTCCTGCGCCAGCATCGTCTTGAGGAGATGCGGGAAGTCGCATTCGCCCGGGCTTCCGGTGACGCTGCGCCACTGGGTCATCTGGATCGCCGCGGCCCGGCAGCGCGCCGCGAGATCGCTCGTCACCGGCCCCTCCGGATCATATGGTCAGGAAAACCGCCGGTCATATTCGAGAACGGCGTTGAGCAGCACCTGCGCGCCCGCGGCGCACTCGTCGAACGACGTCGATTCGGCCTCGTTGTGGGAAAGCCCGCCGAGGCAGGGCACGAAGATCATCGTCGTCGGCGCGACGCGGGCGATATAGGCGGCATCGTGGCCGGCGCCCGAGGCCATGTCGCGGGTCGCGAATCCGGCCTGTTCGGCGCCGTGCCGCACGCAGTCGATGAGGTCCGGCGCGAATTCGACCGCCGGCGACTTCCAGATGCGCTTCTCCTCGACCTCGAGCTTGAGCTCCTTGGCGATGCGCGGCAGCGCCGCCTGATAGGCCGCTTCCATCCTGTCGAGCACCGACTCGTCGGGATGCCTGAGATCGACGGTGAAGAACACCTCGCCCGGCACCACGTTGCGGCTGTTCGGGTGGTTCTCGATCAGGCCGACGCTGGCGACGCCCGGCAGGTTGTCGTGTCCCACCCGGTCGATCGCCTCGATCATGCGCGCGGCGCCGACCAGCGCGTTCCTGCGCAGCCGCATGGGCGTTGCTCCGGTATGCGCCTCCTGGCCCCTGACCGTCACCTCGTACCAGCGCATGCCCTGCACGCCGGTGACCACGCCGATCATCTTCTGCTCGGCCTCGAGGATCGGCCCCTGCTCGATGTGAAGCTCGAACATCGCCTGGAACTTGTGCGTTCCCACGGGCTCCGTGCCCTTGTAGCCGATGCGCTCGAGCTCGGCACCGAGCGTGATGCCGTCGCGGTCGGCCCTGCTGTAGGCGAACTCTTCGGTGAACACGCCGGCATAGACGCCCGAGCACAGCATTGCCGGGGCGAAGCGCGAGCCCTCCTCGTTGGTCCAGTTGACGATCATCACCGGCGCATTGGTCTCGTAGCCGAGATCGACCATGCTGCGCAGCGCCTCGAGCGCGCCCAGCACGCCCAGCACGCCGTCGAACTTGCCGCCGGTGGGCTGGGTGTCGAGATGCGAGCCCATGGCGATGGGGGCGAGCTTGTTGTTGCGGCCGGGACGCAGCGCGAACATGTTGCCGACGCTGTCCACCGACACCTTGCAGCCCAAGGCCTCGCATTGCGCCCTGAACCAGTCGCGCACTCGTTTGTCCTCGTCAGAGACCGTCAGCCGCCTGATGCCGCCTTTCGGCGTGGCGCCGAACTTCGCGGTCTCCATGAGGGCGTCCCACAGGCGCTGCGGATTGATGGTGAGGTTGCTCTTGACGGTCATGCGCGGCCTCTCGAAGCGGACAAGGAATTCACGACGGAGGAGGATTGTCAGGCGTCTTCGGCCAACTCAAGAAAAAAGTCCACAGCGCATAGCAGAGCATCGCGGCGGCGATGGCTATCCACAGGCCGCTCTGATGATGGATCTCGAAAGCGAGCCAGAGGGCGACGGCGGCGGTGATGGCGACGCGCCGCCACAGAGGCCGGTAGAAGGGCGAGGACTGCTCGTAAGTGCGGTTGCTCCGATCTTCACCGTCCATCGATCTGCTTGCCCATGATCGCGATGGCCTTCTGGTAGACGGTCGCGGCGTTCCATCCCTGGATGGCCCTGAAATTGGGCTGTCCCGGCTGGTAGCCCTGGCCCCTCACCCAGCCGTGGCCCTTCAGGAAATTGGCGGTGGAGGCCAGCGCGTCGGCCTTGGAATTGAGGTTGATGCGGCCGTCGCCATTGCCGTCGGCCCCGTAAAGCCGGATGTTCTTGGGCAGGAACTGGGTATGGCCGACCTCGCCATGCATGGCGCCGCGCGCGCTGGGCGAAAGCGAGCCCCGCTCTATGAGAGCGAGAGCGGCATAGAGCTGCTCGGTGAAATACTCCGTCCTGCGGCAGTCATAGGCGAGCGTCGCCACGGCGGAGAGCGTGTGCTGGTTGCCGGTCACCCCGCCGAAGCCGGTCTCCATGCCCCAGATGGCCAGAAGCGGACCCGGCGGCACGCCATATCGCCGTTCGATCGCGGCGAAGAGCGCGGCATTGGATTTCTTGAGCACCCGTCCGCGCGAGACGATGGCCGGCGCGCCGCGCTTGGCCATGAAGGCGCCGAGCGAGAGCTTGAAGCTTTTCTGGCTGCGGTCGGCCCGGATGGTGGCCGTCGAATAGCTGGTCTTCATGAGGGCGGCGAGCGCTTTCGGCTTGACGCCGTTCTTCCTGGCCTCGGCGCTGAAGCTTTTCTTCCAGCTTTCGAAATTGGCGCCGGTGCTGCCGCATCTGGCAGCCTCGGCCGCGTTCGCCGCCGTGAGGAGCACTGCCGCCGCAAGCAATCCCGTCCATTTGTCGAGCCTCATGCCGTCCTCCGCCTTTCGTCGCTGATTTGGGGGAACCCGAATGTGCCACCAAGCGGCGGTCTTGTCACCGATCCGATGAGATGGCATCAAGCCGTCGTTGGTCCCATGCCGAAGCCCGCCTCAACCCATATCGAGCCCCTGTTCCCAACCCTGGTCTATCGCGCGTATGTGGAGGGCGCGGGCCGGCTCAACCGCGATCTGGAGCAGGCCGCCGTGGCGCTCGCCGAAGGCGATGCCGCGGGGCGGCGCTGGTGCGCGGCTCACGGCTATCCCGGCTACACGTCCTATGGCTCGCTTGCCGATCTTCCCGACCGGAGCCCGCTTTTCGCCCGGCTGAAGCGCGTCATCGAGCGCCACGCCGCCCGCTTCGCCAGGGAGCTCCATTGGGATCTGCGCGGCGGCAAGCCGGTCTGCGACACCATGTGGGTCAACGTGCTGCCCGAAGGCGGCTCGCACAGCTCCCACATCCACACCAATGCCGTGCTGAGCGGCACCTATTATGTCGCCTCGCCCGAAGGCTCAGGGCCCATCGTCTTCGAGGACCCGCGCCATGCCCTGATGATGGCTGCGCCGCCGCGCAGGACGTCGGCGCCGCGTGCCTTGCGCACCTATGTCGGCGAGACGCCGGCTCCCGGCACCCTGCTCCTGTGGGAGAGCTGGCTGCGCCACGAAGTTCCGGTGAACCGCGCCCAGGGCGACAGGATCAGCGTGAGCTTCAACCTGGTCATCGGATAAGCGGTCCGATGCCCTGATCGACGCATAGGACGCCGAAGCCATCCCCGGGCTCAAAAGCAATGCGCCCCGCAGTGATTGCCGCGGGGCGCCAGATCATTACAGCTTCTTCATCTCGTCGGTGACGACCGATGACCACGCCCCTTCCGGCTTCTTGGTGATGACCGGATCCGACCCGCCTTTCATCAAGGTCTCGACCGTGCGCTCGGCGGCAGCCGTGTCGAGCGTGCCGTCCGAGCCCTCGGTGAGCTTGTTGATCTCCTGCATCATCGTCTTCTGGTGGCCTTCGGTCTGGGCGCCGGTCGTGTCGTTGTCGAGCACGATCCTGGCCGCGTCGTCGGAATGCTCGCGCGCCCAGTCCCAGCCTTTCATCGACGCCTTGACGAATTTCGCCATGGTGGTGACGAAGGCCGGATCCTTGAGCTTGTCCTCGAGCACATAGAGCCCGTCCTCGAGCGTGGCCACACCCTGGTCCTCATATTTGAAGACGACCAGGTCCTCCGGCTTCACCCCCGCCTCGATGATCTGCCAGTATTCATTGTAGGTCATGGTCGAGATGCAGTCGGCCTGCTTCTGCAGGAGCGGATCGACGTTGAAGCCCTGCTTCAGCACGTTGACCCCGTCGGGGCCGCCGCTGGTGGAGATGCCGAGCTGGCTCATCCAGGACAGGAACGGATACTCGTTGCCGGAGAACCAGACGCCGAGCGTCTTGCCCTTGAAGTCCGCCGGGCTGGTGATCCCCGTCTCCTTGCGGCAGGTGAGCATCATGCCGGAGCGCTTGAAGGGCTGCGCGATGTTGACCAGCGGCACCCCCTTCTCGCGCGAAGCGAGGGCCGAGGGCATCCAGTCGACGACGACGTCGGCGCCTCCGCCCATGATCACTTGCGGCGGCGCGATATCCGGGCCGCCCGGCTTGATCGTTACCTCGAGGCCGGCGTCCTTGTAGAAGCCCTGCGCCTCGGCCACGTAGTAGCCGGCGAACTGGGCCTGCGTCACCCATTTGAGCTGGATGGTCACCGCCTCGGCGAAGGCCGGGGCCGATGCTGCCAGCAGGGCCGCGCCTGCCGCGGCCGCCATCAGGAATTTCCTCATGCTGAACGTCTCCTCTTCTCCTTGCTGCCTACCGGTCCTTGCGCGGCCGGTAGGACGGATGCCAGAAGGTCACCGCGCGTTCGACGAGCGCGATCACCGCGTAAAAGGCCGAGCCGGCAATGGCTGCGATGGCGATCTCGGCCCAGACCATGTCGAGGCCAAGCCGGCCGACCTCGGTCGAGATGCGAAAGCCCATGCCGACGATGGGAGTGCCGAAGAATTCGGCGACGATGGCGCCGATGAGCGCCAGGGTCGAATTGATCTTGAGCGCATTGAAGACGAAGGGCATCGCCGCCGGCAGCCTGAGCTTGACGAGCGTGGCCAGACGGCCCGCGCCATAGGAGCGCATGAGATCGCGCTCGAGACGGCCTGCCGCCTGAAGGCCCGTCACCGCATTCACCAGCATGGGGAAGAACGTCATGATGATGACCACGGCGGCCTTGGATTGCCAGTCGAAGCCGAACCACATGACCATGATCGGCGCCACGCCGACGATGGGCAGAGCGGCGAAGAGATTGCCGAGCGGCAACAGCCCGCGCCTGAGGAAGCCCCAGGCGTCGCACAGGATCGCGACGGCGAAGCCCAGGAGCGAGCCTGCGGCCCAGCCGGGCAGCACGGCGCGCAGGAAGGTCTGGACGAAATCGGCCTCGAGGGTCGGGAGCGACGTCGCCAGCCTGGCCCAGATATCGGAAGGCGCCGGCAGCAGCACCAGGGGGATCCCGAAGCCCTTGACGACGAGTTGCCAGAGAAGCAGCAGCGTCGCGCCGAAGATCGCTGGCACCGCCAGGTCGCGCAGGCGCTCGGCGGATGGCGAGGAAACCTCGAGTCCGGACAGCGCGTCGTTGCCGGTCCAGATCAGGGCCCAGAGGACGATCACGCCGAGCCAGAAGAGGAGGCCGGGCCGCGCCGTCACCTGATGCGCCATCAGCCAGAGCAGCGCGCCCGGAACGAGCAGTGCCGCGATCACCGCCGGCGGACTGCGCCTGAGCGCTCCGATCATGGTTTCGCTCCCATGGCGCACGCCGCCTGCCGCTCGACGAAACCGATGAGCCAGACGAGTCCGCACGACATGACCGCGGCTGCGACGAGCGCCGCCCAGATCTGCTGGGTCTGGCCGTAATAGGAGCCATTGAGGAGCCTGGCGCCGATGCCCGCCTGGGCCCCGGTCGGCAATTCGCCGACGATGGCGCCGACCAATGCGATCGCGACCGCCACCTTGAGCGAGGCGAAGAGGAACGGCACCGAGGCCGGCCAGCGGAGTTTCCACAGGCACTGCGCCGTGCTCGCATTGTAGGTGCGCATGAGGTCGAGCTGCATCGGGTCGGGCGAGGTCAGGCCCTTCACCATGCCGATGGTGACCGGGAAGAAGCAGAGATACATCGAGATCAGCGATTTGGGCAGGAGGCCGGTGAGCCCCATCGAGCCCAGCACCACGATGATCATGGGCGCGATGGCGAGGATCGGGATGGTCTGCGAGGCGATGATCCACGGCATCAGGCTGCGGTTGAGCGCCTTCACATGAACGATGGCGATGGCCAGGACGATGCCGAGGATCGAGCCCAGCACGAAGCCGAGCACGGTCGAGGCGAGCGTGACCCAGCAGTGATAGAGGAGCGAGCGCGGCCGCCATGGCGCCGTGGTGAAGATCGTGCTCCACAATTCGGCGACGACTTGGTGCGGCGCCGGCAGGACCGGGCGGGGCAGCGACCAGGAGACCTCGAGCGTGTTCGTCAGTCCGCCGCCCGCGGCATCGATCAGAGGCTGGCTCAGCACCCGGTTCATCGGGATGGCGGCAAGATACCACAGCACGAGGACGATCAGCACGATGGCCGTCACCGGGAGGGCGTGGCCCCGGGCGAGCGCGCCGGCGATCGACGAGGGCCTGCGTGCCGTGACGGCCGGGGCCAGACCGATGGGCGCTGCCCTTCCCGGCGGCTCAATCGTCATAGCTGCGCCCTTGCCTCAGGCCCTCGCGCACGCGATGCGCCACTTTCAGGAATTCCGGCGTCTCGCGGATGTCGAGACTGCGGTCCCTCGCGAAATTCGTCTCGATCACGTCGATGATGCGTCCCGGCCGTGGCGACATGACGACGATCGTGCTCGACAGGAACACCGCTTCCGGGATCGAATGGGTGACGAAGACCACGGTCTTCCGCGTGCGCGCCCACAGCTCCAGGAGCTGCTGGTTGAGCTTGTCGCGCACGATCTCGTCGAGGGCTCCGAAGGGCTCGTCCATCAGAAGGAGCTGCGGGTCGAAGGCCAAAGCGCGCGCGATCGAGACGCGCTGCTGCATGCCGCCCGAGAGCTGCCAGGGAAATTTCTTTTCGAAGCCGGTGAGATTGACGAGATCCAGGTTGCGCGCGATGCGCTCGGCCCGCTCGGCGGCGCTGAAGCCCATGATCTCGAGCGGCAAGGCGACATTGCGCTCGACGGTGCGCCAGGGATAGAGCGCCGGCGCCTGGAACACATAGCCATAGGCGCGCTTCCTGCGGGCCTCGTCGGGCTTCATGCCGTTGACCGTGACCGTGCCTACGCTTGCCTGCTCGAGATCGGCGATGACCCGCAGCAGGGTGGTCTTGCCGCATCCCGAGGGACCGATGAAGGACACGAAGTCCCCGTCCATGACGGTGAGATCGACTTTCGACAGAGCATAGACCGGCCCATCGGCTGTTTCGAATGTCAGACTGAGCCCGCGCGCCTCGATAACGGACGCTGCCGCCATTCAACCTCCCCATATTCCTTGTGTAATTTCTTTGAGACTCGCCGGAGAATGATGCTATGCGCTCTTGACCATTTGATCAAGAATTAACACCATCGGCCATGGCAGAGCCCAAGCAGAAAATCCAGGGCAAGACCCGCATCCAGGCGATCAACGAGGATATCATCCTTGCCGCCGCGCTCGAGGTCTTTTCCGCCTACGGCTACCGTGGTTCGACCGTCGACCAGATCGCCGAGCGGGCCCGTATGTCGAAGCCCAACCTGCTCTATTATTTCCGCCGCAAGGACGACATCTACCGCGCCGTCCTGGAAAAGACGCTGGCCGACTGGCTGCGGCCGCTGCGCGGTCTCGATCCCGATGGCGAGCCTCTCGAGGAGATCGAGAAATATGTCCGCGTCAAGCTGGCCATGTCGCGCGACAATCCCAAGGCCTCGCGGCTTTTCGCCAACGAGATGCTGCATGGCGCTCCCGCCATCGGCGACTTCCTCTCCGGACCCATGAAGCTCCTGGTCGACGACACCGCGAATATCGTCAAGGGCTGGATCGCCAGGGGCGGGATCGCCGCCATCGACCCCTATCACCTGATCTTCACCATCTGGGCCATGACCCAGCACTACGCCGATTTCGATATCCAGATCCGCGCCGTCCTCGGCCAGGACAGCGATCACTTCGCCGATGCCGAGACGGCGATCATCCGCCTGATCCGGGACGGGCTGCGGCCACGGCCCTGACCGTCCGGGATTGCGGCTCGAAGTCTGGCCCTCGCCGACGGGCGTTCCTTCAGCGGAATTGCGCGACCCGCCGGGCGGTCGCCGGATCGAGGAAGCCCTTCACCGTTGCCGCGGTCTCCTCGGCCATCGCCGCAGCGAGACCGGCACGGTCGGGACGCGCCAATATGCGCCTCAGGTCGGCGACCCGCTCGCGCGGCAGGGCGGCGAGCCGCCTGGCGAGCCCGGCCGCGGCCGGGAGCAGCGCCTCGTCGGGGACCACGTCGCGGACCAGTCCCCAGGCCTTCGCCTGATCGGCATCGAATTTGTCGCCGAGCATGATCATCTCTCGCGCCCGGGCAAGGCCGACGAGGCGCGGCAGGAGCTCGGTGACGCCGCCGGTGACGAAGACGCCGAGAGCGATCTCCGGGAAGAAGAAGCGCGTGCCCTGCGCGGCCAGGGCGAAATCGCAGTTGATCACCCATTCGAGCCCGCCGCCCGCGGCCCAGCCGCGGATCGCGCCGACCACCGGCCGCGCTCCCATCATGATCGCGCGGGTGACGTCCTGGATGCGCTCGATATAGGCCCGGGTCCCCACCGCCTCCGCGGCTTGCGTGTTGAACTCCTTGAGGTCGTCGCCGGCGCAGAAGGCCCGGCCTTCTCCGGTGAGCAGGATGGCGCCCACCTCGGGATCGCGATTGGCGGCATCGATCGCTTCGATGAGCTCCTCGAGCAGCTCCGGCACGATGGCGTTGAGCCGGTGCGGCCGGTTGAGCGAGATCTTCCGGACGCCATCGCCCAGATGGTCGCTGAGCACGGTCTTCGTCATGGGCTCATCTCCTGAACACCCGCCGGGTCTTGCCTTCGCTCCGCGGCAGGCTGTGGAAGGCGAGGAGCGAGAGCCTGGCGGTGACGCCGATCTCGGTCTTGATGCGCCGCTCGACGGCCAAGGCCACGCCTTCGTCCGGCGAACGGCCTTCCGCGAGCTCCGCTTCCACCGGCAGGACGTCGTAAGGTGCCGGCCCTTCGAGCAGGATGCGATATTCGCCCGAAAGCTCGGCGAAGCCGTTGAGGACGGCGGCGATCTGCGTCGGGAACACGTTGATGCCGCGCACCACCACCATGTCGTCGCTGCGGCCTGAGACGCGGAAGCGCGGCGCGGTGCGCCCGCAGCGTGCCTTGCCGGTGCCGGTGACGAGGATGATGTCGCCGGTGCGGAAGCGTACCAGAGGCTGGCACTGGCGCGTGAGATGGGTGAGGACGAGTTCGCCTCTGGCGCCCTCCCGCCAGGCGAGCGGCGCGCCGCTGGCGGGATCGACGAGCTCCGGATGGAGGACGTCGAGGGCGATGAAATGCAGGTCGTTGTCGACCTCGCTCTGGCCGGCGATGGTGCTGAACACGTCGGTGACGCCGTAGTTGGAATTGCGCGCCGCGAAGCCCCAGGCGGTCTCGAGCCGGCGGCGGAATTCGGGATCGTCGAGCCCGGCCTCGCCGCCGAAGAGCCCGAGCCTGAGGCCGAGATCCTTCGGCCTGAGCTTCGGGAAATGCTCGGCGATGACGCGTTCGAGCACCGCCGGATAGGAGGGCGTGCAGGAAATGGCGGTGATGCCAAGCTCCATCACGGTGCGGATCAGCAGCCGCGTGTCGCCGACGCCGAAGGGCACCACCGTGGCCCCGGTCGCCTCCAGGATCGAATGATCGGTGAAGCCGCCCATCCACAGGCGGTAGTTCAGGCAATGGACGACGCGTATGCCGGGCTTGAGGCCCGAGGCCCGCTGGGCGCGGGCGCCGATGAGCGCGGTTTCCTCCGCATCGCGCCGCGACAAGGCGAGGTTCATCGCCGTGCCGGTGGTGCCGGAGGTGCGATGGATGCGCGCGATGGCCTCGGCCGGGGCGGCGAGATAATCGCCGAAGGGCGGATGCTCGCGCTGGCTTTGGCGCAGCATCTCCTTGTCGATCAGGGGCAGGTCGGCCAAATCGGCGAGCCGCGCCGGCGGGCTTCTCTTTCCCCAGGCGCGCCGGTGCAGCGGCGAATGCGCCGCCACATGGTCGCGCTGGCCTTCCCAGAGCCGCTGACGGTGCATGGCGAGTTCGTCAAGATCGGCGAAGTCCGCATTCTCCACCAGCATCGACAGGAGATCCTAATAAATGACTATGATATCATTTTCTTTATTTATCCATATATGTCAATATGCTGAAGATGAGACGCGTTGCCCCTGCCCCGTCCGGACCGCCTGGCACGCCGAGCGGCCATGCGCTCGATTTCGCTCGCATCCTTCTTGCCAAGGCCGAAGACCTTTCCTTCCGCAAGACCGAGCGCACCCGCCTGCGCATCCTGTCCAGCATCGCCCGCGAGCTCATGGCGGGAGTGGAGAGGACCGATCTCAAGGTGGCCGACGTCACCCGCAAGGCAGGCCTCGCCCATGGCACCTTCTATCGCTATTTCACCGATATGCCGGCTGCGACGGCAGCACTCATCGAGGCCTTCTCAGGCTTCGTAGGGGAGACGCTGGCGGGCGCCAGGGACGGCGAGGCCGGCTCGCGCGAGCGGGTCAGGGGCGCAACCCTGCTCTATGCGCGTCTCTTCCGGCGCAATGCCGGGCTGATGCGCTGCCTTCTCGAGCTCGGCGGCGACGGTCTCCCTTTCGCCGCGTCCTATCAGCGGCTCAATCGCGACTGGTACGGCCGTGTCGCGGCGGCCATCGCCCGCCGACGGGGCGGCGCGACCGCGCCGCGGGATCTCCTGCCGGCGGCCTATGGCCTGGGCGGCATGATCGACGATTTCCTGAGGCAGGTCTATCTGCGCCATGAGCCGGCGCTCGCCCATCTGGCGCAGGACGAGGAAGAGATCGCCGAGATCCTCACCGACCTGTGGTGCTTCGGGGCGTATGGCAGGAAGGAGTGATCTTTCCCGCTTCAGGCGAAGCGGGCTCTCGACCGCTCGCGCGCTTTCGTCGCCTCGACCTCGCGGTTGCGCGGCGGCGCCTGCGTCTCGAGCGCGAAGATGAGCTTGCGCGCCGCTTCCGTCACGTCCTCCACCGCACGGTCGAAAGCGGCCTCATTGGCTTTCGACGGGCGGGTGAAGCCCGAGAGCTTGCGCACGAACTGCAGCGCCGAGGCGCGGATCTCGTCGTCGCTCGCCGGCGGCTCGAAATTGAACAGAGTGCGGATGTTCCGGCACATCGTCACCTCCTCTTGGAGCTTGTGGAATGGCTCCTTATGGTAGGGCAGTAAGGCGGAATTGGGAGCCTTCCACCCGATCGGAAACCATGCGATGCCGTCACGAGATCAGGAGCCCGTCACCATCGAGATCGCCGGCCATGGCCATGTCTCGGGGCTGTTGCAGAAGCCGTCCGGGGCGAAGGCGCTCTATGTTCTGGCCCATGGCGCCGGCGCCGGCATGACCCATCCCTCGATGGCGGCCATCGCCGCGGGCCTGGCTTTGCGCGGCATCGCGGTCCTGCGCTATCAGTTCCTCTATATGGAGAAGAAGCAGAAGCGGCCGGATCCGCCGAAGCTCGCGCAGGCGGCGGTGCGCGCCGCGGTCGCCGAAGCGCGCCGGCTTGTGCCCGGCCTGCCGCTCTTCGCCGGCGGCAGGTCCTTCGGCGGCCGCATGACATCGGGCGCGCAGGCCGTCGAGCCGCTCCCCGGCGTCAAGGGTCTCGTCTTTCTCGGTTTCCCGCTGCATCCGGCCGGCCGGCCCGGGCGCGAACGGGCCGATCACCTGGCCGATGTCCATATACCGATGCTCTTCCTTTCCGGCACGCGCGATGCGCTGGCCGAGCTCGGCCATCTCGAGCCCGTGGTCAGATCTCTGGGCGGACGCGCGACGCTGAAGCTTTTTGATCAGGCCGATCATTCCTTCCATGTGCCTGCCAGGAGCGGACGCACGGACGCCGAGATGCTGGAGGATATCCTCGATGCTTTTTCCCGATGGGTCGAGAAGGCGACCGCCGTCTCATGACTTGTGACGACTGCACAGGAACAGGTTAGTTGCCGCGCCAATACAGCCAGGGCGGGCGAAAAGCCCCGGAGTCGTTCGGGCGCCCGCCCGATGGATCGCTGCCTGCCGCGACGTCCTTCAAGGAACGCCTCGGGGCCTTGCGCAACGTGGCGCCCTTTCTCGCGATGGTATG
Source organism: Parvibaculaceae bacterium (assembly GCA_050246735.1). Lineage (GTDB taxonomy): Bacteria > Pseudomonadota > Alphaproteobacteria > Rhizobiales > Aestuariivirgaceae > Taklimakanibacter. The sequence goes on from JBFWVM010000007.1 coordinate 74,487, forward strand.
GCGCACGAGCCCCTCTCTCACCCTGGCCACTTTCGTGTTTCGTCTCGCCCGCGCGCTTCTGCCGGTGGCGACGCTCTATGTGGGCAAGCTGATCATCGACGACGTCGTGGCTCTGGTGCAGATGCCCGACAAGCCGCAGTCGCTTCAGGGCTGGCTTGATGCCGGGTACCTGAACGGCATCGCCCTGCTGCTGGTGGCGGAATTCGCGCTCGCGGTTCTCTCCGACATATTCGGCCGGATCGTTTCCCTGATCGACAGCCTGCTGTCGGAGCGCGTCACCAACGCCTCGAGCGTCCGGCTGATGGAGCACGCGGCAACTCTCGATCTCGAGGATTTCGAGGACGCGGAGTTTCAGGACCAGCTGGAGCGGGCCCGGCGCCAGAGCAGCGGCCGCATGACCCTCATGGCGCAATTGTTCGGACAGGCCCAGGACATCGTGACCGTCGCGAGCTTCGCCGCCGGGATGGTCGTCTACGCACCCTGGCTGATCGCGTTTCTGCTCCTGGCCTTGATTCCGGCCTTCCTTGGCGAAGCGCACTTCAACGCCCAGAGCTATTCTCTCGATTTCAGGCGCACGCCGGAACGGCGCGAGCTGGACTATGTCAGGCAGACCGCCGCGAGTGCGGAGACCGCCAAGGAAGTCAAGATCTTCGGCCTGAACCGGTTCCTTATCGACCGCTACCGTCGGCTTTCGACCGAGCTCTATGCCGCCAACCGCGAGATCGCCGTCCGGCGCGCCGGCTGGGGCGGCCTCTTCACCGCCATCGGAACCATCGGCTATTACTGCGCTTACGCCTATATCGTCTGGCAGACCCTCATGGGCGCATTGACCGTCGGCGATCTCACCTTTCTCGCCGGATCGTTCCGGCGCCTGCGCAATCTCCTCGAAGGACTTCTGGCGGGCTTTTCGAGCACCGCCAGCCAGGCGCTCTACCTCAACGACCTGTTCTCCTTTTACGAGATCAGCCCGGAAATCCACTCGCCCGCAGATCCCCGGCCTTTTCCGCGTCCCATCTGTCATGGCTTCGTATTCGAGGATGTCGGCTTCAGATATCCCGGAGCCGTGCGATGGGCCGTCCGCCATCTCAGCTTCACCCTGCATGCGGGCGAGGTTCTCGCCCTCGTCGGCGAGAACGGCGCCGGCAAGACGACCCTGGTCAAGCTCCTGACGCGCCTCTACGATCCCGACGAAGGCCGCATCCTCCTCGACGGCCACGACCTGCGCGCCTACGATCTCGACGACCTGCGGAGCAATATGGGCGTGATCTTCCAGGACTTCGTCCGCTATCATCTCACCGCGTCGGACAACATCGCGGTCGGCCGCATCGACGCGCGCGGCGATCATGCGCGTATCGGGCGCGCCGCGCTGCAGAGCGGAGCGGATGAGGTTGTCGCCAGGCTTCCCGCCGGCTATGATCAAATGCTCGGAAAGCGGTTCGGGAAAGGCGTCGAGCTTTCCGGCGGCGAGTGGCAGAAGATCGCCATAGCCCGAGCCTATATGCGCGAGGCGGCAGTCCTCATCCTCGACGAGCCGACAGCCGCATTGGACGCCCGGTCCGAGTTTGAAGTCTTCAGGCGGTTCAAGGAGCTCAGTATTGGCAGGACGGCGGTCCTGATTTCCCACCGGTTTTCAAGCGTTCGCATGGGCGATCGCATTCTCGTCCTGGCGGACGGCAAGGTCGAGGCATCCGGCACTCACGAAGAGCTGATGTCCCAATCCGGCCGATATGCTGAGCTTTTCGAATTGCAGGCCGCAGGCTATCGCTAGCCGCCGCTTCAGCGATCATGGACCTTCGCGTGCCTGAGGAGCGCGAGCGCCGCGCCGTGCGCTTCCGCGACCCAGGCCGCCATGCCCTTCGGATCGGGCGGGAATTCGAGCTCGATCGAGGCGGCACCCTGGAAGCCCGTCTCGGCTATGGCGGCGAGATAGTCGCCGAACGGCGTATTGCCGCGTCCGGGCGGCATGTCGCCATGGTTGACGCCGTCGCAGTCCGACATATGGACATGGGCGATGCGGCCCTTGAGCCTTCGGGCGACCTCTTCGGGCGGGATGCGCATCAGCCAGAAATGCGAGATGTCGACCGTCGCCTTGACATTGGCGAGCCCCACCTCGTCGAGGAAGCGCTCCATCGTGTCGAGCGAGTTGACGAAGGCGAAGTCGAAAGGCAGGAGCTCGATGGCGAGCTCGCGGTCGCGCGTGGCCGCATGCCGGCCCACCTGCCGCGTCGCGTCGACGACTTGGTCCCACTCGCCCATAGGGGGGATGAGCTTCTTCTGGAACATGTACTCGCCCGGCACGAAGCAGAGATTGCGCGCGCTCGGGAAGTCGCCCGCGAGATCGACGACGTTCTTCGCCCGCTCGATATGATAGCCGCGGATCGCCGGATTGAAGTCGCTGAGGCCCAGGCAGGTGCAGACCAGCGAGACGACCGGCAGGCCGGTCGAGAGAGTGTCGTCGATATAGGCCCGGCGCTCCTCGCGATCGAGCTTGCCGGGATCGAAGCCGATGAAGAGGTCGAGGCTCTCGAAGCCGATGCGCTTCGCCTCCTCGCGCCCGCGCCGGCCTTCGTAGTCCGTGCCGAACCAGGCGGAATCGATGAGGCCGAGCGTCCAGTTTCCGTTCCTCTGCATGGGGCACCTCCCGTACCATCTTCACCGACTTCGCGCGCGATGCCAAGCCCGCCACTCCATATGTAAACCATGGTTTACATATGGAGTACTGTGGTTTACACTGGAGGCCATGGTTGAGGTCCTGAGATCGCAGACCTTCGCGGACTGGCTCAATGGCCTCAAGGACAATCAAGCTCGCCTTCGCGTCAACGCACGCATCATCCGCCTGGAAGCGGGTAATATGGGCGATACTGCGCCAGTTGGCGAAGGAGTTAGCGAGCTCAGGATACATTATGGCCCGGGATACCGGGTCTATTTCGTGCAGCGTGGCGCTGTCATCCTGCTTTGCGGCGGAGACAAATCTACGCAGCCCGCCGATACCAAGCGAGCTAAACGGATGGCTCGAGACTGGAGAGGCTGATTCCATGCCGAATGCCGAGAAATATGCCAGATACGATGCGGCCGAATTTCTCCGTTCCCCTGCGGAAATCCAGCAGTTCCTGGAGATCGTCTTCGAGGAAAATCAAGACGATCCGGCGGCCATAGCCGCCGCAATCGGTGCGGCCACCAGGGCCCATGGGATGATTCGGACGGCGAAAGAGACCGGCCTTACCCGTGAGGGCCTTTACAAGGCTTTTTCCGAAAGCGGCAACCCCAGTTTTGCCAATGTCCTGAAGGTCATGAAAGCGTTGGGCCTGGGCGTCAAGCCCATCTCCCTGCCCCGCCGCAAGACGGCAAAGCCGCGGCCTCGCGCCCGGCGCAAAGCCGCCTGAAGCGCTCGAACGTCCCCTAAGGCAGTCAATGCCGGCGGCTACTCCGCAGCGATCTTCGACGCCGGATTGTTTGGATGCGTCGTCCAGTTGGCGTAGCCGGGATCGATCTTCCTGCCGGTGCGCGGATCGATACCGTCGGTCAGCCGCACCATGGTGATGCAGTCCTCGACCGGGCAGACCTCGACGCACAGGTTGCAGGCGACGCATTCCGCGTCGATCACCTCGAAATGGCGCCTGCCGTTCTTCGGTGCGTTGGAGATCGCCTGGTGCGAGGTGTCCTCGCAGGCCGCATAGCAGCGTCCGCATTTGATGCATTTGTCCTGGTCGATGCGCGCCTTGGCCACATAGTTGAGGTTGAGATACTGCCAGTCGGTGACGTTGGGCACCGCCTTGCCGACGAGTTCGTCGAGGCGCGGATAGCCACGCCGGTTCATCCAGTCCTCGAGCCCCGTGATCATCTCCTGCACCACCTTGAAACCATATGTCATGGCGGCGGTGCAGACCTGCGCGGTGCCGGCGCCGAGCAGGATGTATTCGAGCGCGTCGCGCCAGGTGGTGATGCCGCCTATCCCCGAGATCGGCAGGCTTTCCGTCTCCGGATCGCGCGCGATCTCCGACACCATCGAGAGCGCGATCGGCTTCACCGCCGGACCGCAATAGCCGCCATGCGTGCCCTTGCCGTCGATCATGGGCTCGGGCGCGAAACTGTCGAGATCGACGCCCATGATCGAGTTGATCGTGTTGATGAGCGACACGGCATCGGCGCCGCCCTGCCTGGCGGCGCGGGCGGGCTTCCTGATGTCGGTGACGTTGGGGGTGAGCTTCACGATCACCGGCATGCGCGTATTGGCCTTGCACCAGCGCGCCACCATCTCGATATATTCCGGCACCTGGCCCACCGCCGAGCCCATGCCGCGCTCCGACATGCCGTGCGGGCAGCCGAAGTTGAGCTCGACGCCGTCGCATGCCGTCTCCTCGACGCGCTTCAGGATCGCCGCCCAGTTGCGCTCCTCGCACGGCACCATCAGCGAGACCACCATGGCGCGATCCGGCCAATCGCGCTTCACCCGCTTGATCTCGTCGAGATTCGTCTGGAGCGGCCGGTCGGTGATGAGCTCGATATTGTTGAAGCCGAGAAGCCGCCGGTCGCCGGAATGGATGGCGCCATAGCGCGGCCCGTTCACGTTGACGACAGGCGGGTCCTCGCCCAGCGTCTTCCACACGACGCCGCCCCAGCCCGCCTTGAAGGCGCGCACGACATTGTATTCCTTGTCGGTCGGCGGCGCGGAGGCGAGCCAGAACGGGTTCGGCGACTTGATGCCGACGAAATCGGTGCGAAGGTCTGCCATGGGTCTCTCCTAGGCTGCATGATCCCGGAAAGTTGCAGGCTTTCCGGATGAGATCATGCGCAAAGCAATCATTCCGACAGGAAGGCGTGGATCGATTCGGCGGCGCGGCGGCCGTCGTCGACGGCGGCGACGGTGAGGTCCTGCCCGCCCTGGGCGCAGTCGCCGCCCGCCCAGACGTCGGGCAGGCTGGTGCGCCGGGAAGCGTCGACCCTGATGCGCCCGCCGTCGAGCGCGACCGTCTCCGGCAGCGGCTCCGGCACGAAACTCTGGCCTATGGCCTTGAAGATCATGTCGCCCTTGAGCTGGAAGGTCTCGCCCGTGCCTGCGAGCCGGCCTTGCCTCTCGGCCGTATATTCGCATTCGAGCCCGACCGCCCTGCCGTCCTTGACCAGCACCCGCTTCGGCATGGCCCAATGCTTGATCCTGACGCCCCTGGTCTGCGCCAGCTCCTGCTCGAAGCGCGAGGCCTTCATCTGGTCGGCGCCGCGGCGATAGAGGATGGTGACCTCCTCGGCGCCCAAGAGCTTCGACTGCACCGCAATGTCGATGGCTGTCATGCCGCCGCCGATCACCAGCACATGGCGGCCGACCGGAAGCTTGCCGAGGTCCTTCGCCTGGCGGAGCTCGGCGATGTAGTCGACGGCGTCCTCGACGCCCTCCGAATCCGCGTGCCTGCCGCCGAGAGCATTGACGCCTTGGAGTCCCATGGCTAGGAACACCGCGTCATGGTCGCGGCGCAGGCGCTCGAGCGTGACCGCCTTGCCCAGCGCTTTGCCGTGCTCGATGGTGATGCCGCCGACGCCCAAGATGAAATCGACCTCGGCCTGGGCGAAGCCGTTCACCGTCTTGTAGGCCGCGATGCCATATTCGTTGAGGCCGCCCGACTTCCGGCGCGCCTCGAAGATGGTCACGTCATGACCATGCAAGGCAAGGCGATGAGCGCAGGCGAGGCCCGCAGGCCCCGCCCCTACGACAGCCACAGTCTTCCCGGTCGCGGCCGCTCGTTGGAAAGGTTGCCGTCCCGACCGCATCGCCGTGTCGGTGGCATAGCGCTGCAGAAGCCCGATCTTGACCGGCTTGCCTTCAGCCGCTTCGCGCACGCAGGCTTCCTCGCATAGTGTCTCGGTCGGGCAGACGCGGGCGCACATGCCGCCCAGTATGTTCTGCTCGAAGATCGTCTCGGCGGCACCCTGCGCATTGCCGGCGCCGATCTGGCGGATGAACATCGGGATATCGATCGCGGTTGGACAGGCCTGCTGGCAGGGCGCGTCATGGCAGAAATAGCAGCGGTCGCTCTCGACCAGCGACTCATGCGTGCTGAGCGGCGGATGCAGGTCGGCGAAATTCCTCGCATAGGCGTCCTTGGACAGACGGCGGCCCGCAATATCGGGTTGGCCCATGGCAGTCTCCTCGCATGCCGGTCTTGCTTTTTTGGAACTCTCGTTCCGCGCCGGATGCTGGCGATAATGGGTTAATTTTCTTTTTTGGTCAAATTATTTATCAAAAGGTCAAATTTTTATGTTCGCGGGGCATAGTCGGCCGCGTTCACCGTCCTCGGACGGTCTTCGATATGAAGGGCGGCCACCCGTTCCGGCGTCTCGGCGATGACCACGCCACGCCTGACGACATGGAGCCGCGGCGGCTTGAGGCGGATCGCCTCGACCGGATCCCTGGCCTGCACGACGACCATGTCGGCATTGCAGCCCTTGTCGAGCCCATAGTCTTCGAGATGCATGGCCCTGGCAGCATTGGCGGTCACCGCATCGAAGCACCAGCGCATCGCCTCGCGGCTCGTCATCTGCGCCACATGCACGCCCATATTGGCGACTTCCAGCATGTCGCCCTGGCCCAGCGGATACCACGGATCGAGCACGCAATCCTGGCCGAAGGAAACGTTGATGCCGTGCGCCCGTAGCTCCGGGACGCGCGTCATGCCGCGGCGCTTGGGATAGGTGTCGTGCCGGCCCTGCAGCGTGATGTTGATCAGGGGATTGGGCGTCGCATGAAGCTGCGCCTCCGCCATCAGGGGCAGGAGCTTCGAGACGTAATAATTGTCCATCGAGTGCATCGAGGTCAGGTGCGAGCCGGCCACGCGGCCATGGAGACCGAGCCTCTGCGTCTCGCGGGCCAGGGTCTCGACATGGCGCGACAGCGGATCGTCGGTCTCGTCGCAATGCATGTCGACGAGGAGGCCGCGCTTGGCGGCGATCCCGCACAAGGCCTTCACGCTTGCCGCGCCCTCCTCCATCGTGCGCTCGAAATGCGGGATGCCGCCGACGACGTCGACGCCAAGGACGAGCGCCCGCTTCAGGTTCCTGGCGGCATTGGCCGAGCGGAAATAGCCGTCCTGCGGGAAGGCGACGATCTGCAGGTCGATATAGGGAGCGATCTTGCGGCGCACTTCGAGCAAGGCTTCGACGCAGAGCAGCCGGTCGTCGCAGACATCGACATGGGTGCGGATGGCGAGCAGGCCTTGCGCTACCGCAAGGTCGCAATAGCGCAAGGCGCGTTCGATGACGGCCTCATGGGTGAGCCGCGGCTTGAGCTCGCCCCACAGCGCAATGCCTTCGAGCAGCGTGCCGGATTCGTTGAGGCGCGGCTCGCCGAGCGAGAGCGTCGCGTCCATGTGGAAATGCGCATCGACGAAAGGCGGCGTGACCAGATAGCCCTTGGCGTCGATCTCGTATGCCCCTTCGATGGCCGGCACGGTGCCGACCTCGGCGATCTTGCCCTTCCGCGCCAGGATGCTCACCCTGGTCCGCCCGTCCGGCAAAGTCGCATTTCTGACGATCAGATCGCTGGTCATCTTCCCACCCGTCCCCCCCGGCGGTCGCCATGTGAGCAGGTTTCCCGCGCCGCGTCCATTGCTCGCCGGCCATCCGCCCCCCTCCAGCCCCGCATTGACAAGCGCCGGCATTTTCCGGCAAGCGCTTGTATATCGTTACGGCACCACAATCGATGGGCGAGGACGTCATGAGCGGGTTTGCGCGGTATATCGGTCCCTTTCTTCTGGGCCTTTTCATCGTCTCGGCGGCGCAGGCGTCCGACCGTGCGATCATCGTTCTCGACGCCTCCGGCTCGATGTGGGGCCAGATCGACGGAAAGCCGAAACTGGAGATCGCCCGGCAGACGCTGAAGAACGTGCTGCGCACCATACCGGCCGACATGGAGCTCGGTCTGATGGCCTACGGCCACCGCACCAAGGGAAGCTGCAGCGACATCGAGCTGGTCGTGCCGCCGGCGGCGGGCACCGCTTCGGCGATCGCGGCGGCGGCCGATTCCATGAAGTTCCTGGGCAAGACCCCGCTGTCTGCCGCCGTGAAGCAGGCGGCCGAAGATCTGAGATATACGGAAGACAAGGCTACCGTCATCCTGATCACCGACGGCATCGAGACCTGCGGCGCCGATCCCTGCGCTCTCGGCAAGGAGCTCGAGCAGGCGGGCGTCGATTTCACCGCCCATGTCGTGGGCTTCGGACTGACCGCGGAGGAAGGCAGGCAGGTCGCGTGCCTGGCCGAGAACACCGGCGGCAAATATATCCAGGCCGGCAACGAGGACGCGCTCGAGGATGCGCTCGAGGTGGTGGTGGCGCCCGAACCGGAACCCACTCCCACCCCCGAGCCCGCGAATCCGGACTTCAATTTCAATCCCGTCACGGTCCTGTCGCCGGCCGGTGAGAAGCCCCCGATCGACGTCTATTACGAAGTGCGCAGGAAGCCCGTGGCCGGCAGCGAAGGTGAACGCGTCACCGGCGGCTACAACGTCTTCAAGGAAAACCTCGAGCCCGGTGACTATGTCGTCCTGGTCGACAGCGGCGAGGCGGAGATCGAGCAGCCCCTGACGATCGAAGCCGGCAAGGTGGCCGAGCCCACATACAATCTGAATGCCGGCGTGCTCATCCTGCGCACCCGGCCGGCGCCCGGCGCCGACGTCGACGACGAAACCCAGATCATCATCGACTATCCCGGCGACGGCGTCTCCTCCTCCAACTACGGACAGGTCAAGACCGTCGTTCCGGCGGGCGAGACCACGCTGACGGCGAAGCTCGGCGCGGGAGAAGTGAACGAGACGGTCCAGATAGCCGCCGGCCAGACGATCGAGAAGGAGATCATCGTCGGTGTCGGCAGGGCGAAGGCCGACGCCTTCTATACCGCGGGCGGCGAGGAAGTGGAGTCCGTCAACCTGTCATGGAAGATATTCAAGGCGCCCAAGAGGCTCGACGGCACGCGTGAGCAGGTCGCCTATGCTTACGGACCCGGCGCGAAATTCGATCTGCCGCCCGGCGACTATGTCGCCGGCGCCGAGATGCAGGCGGCGACGGCCGAGCAGCCCTTTTCGATCGCGGTCGGCGAATTCAAGGAGGTGGGCGTCGCACTGAATGCCGGGGTAGTGGCCATCACCGCCCCGGGGGCCGACGGCTTCAGGATCTTCGAAGCGAAGAAGGACCTCCAGGGCGAGCGCAAGCAGATCACCTATGGCTTCGGAGAGACGCTGCAGACGACGATGGTGGCCGGCGACTATGTGGTCGTGACGAACTATGCGATCGACAAGCCGGACAGCGAAACACCGTTCAGCGTCAAGGCGGGCGAACGGACCGAGCTGGCCGTGCCGTAGGAAGCACGGAGCATCCGGCCCGAAAGGCGCTTGCGGCTTCGAGCGCCGACTCCCGGCGCTACGCTTTCCTTGCCGAGAGCGAGAAGGAAAGCGGCAATTGCACGTGATCGGGCGGCAGCCGGTAAAGCCCGTCCTGCGACATGCTCATATTGGGAAACAGCGGCCAGGTCAGCGCGGCATGCTCATGGAGCCAGTCGAGCGTCATCCCGGCGTCGATGAGCCCGTTGAGGATGTCCGACAGGGGATGCTGCCAGGAATAGGTCTTCTTGTGTTCGAGGACGTCGGCGGCGCCCGTATAGGTGGTTTCCGTCTCCTCGACGATCGGTCGATCCTTTGGAGTGCGCCAGTCGAAGCGCGGCGCCATGCGCCCGTCGACCCAGTCGAAGCTCAGGATCACCGGATGGCTCTCGGCGAGATAGAGCCGGCCGCCGGGCCGCAGCAGCGAGCCCGCGGCCTGCGCCCACTGCGCGATATCGGGCAGCCAGTTGATGGCGCCCCAGGTCACATAGACCATGTCGAAATCGCCGGGGAGAAGCCGGCGCGCGTCATAGACGTTGCCTTCGACGAATTGCGCATCGACGCCGAGCGTTCCGGCGAGGCGGCGCGCTTCCGCGATCGCGGCGGGCGAGAAATCGAGCCCGGTGACCGATGCCCCGCGGCGCGCCAGGCAGATCGAATCGAGCCCGAAATGACATTGGAGATGCGCGATGCGCAAGCCGGCGACGTCGCCGATCTCGGCGGCCTCGATGGCATTGAGCTTGTCCTTGCCGTCGAGCACCTTCTGCACGTCGTAGAACCCCGTCACGTCGCGGCGGTGGATGGCGACGCGCTCGTCCCAGCTCCTGCGGTTGGTGTCGAAATAATCCTGGGCGTCCATGATGCGTCCTCGCAAACGAAGCGGGCCGGCTCGCCGAGCCGGCCCGCGCCCATCGGAAGCTGGAACTGCGATCAAGCCTGGTCGGCTTCGCTGGCTTCGGTCACCGGCACGGCGTCGGAGGAGCTGGATACCACGGACCTCTGCTTTTCGGCGATGCGCGCCGACTTGCCGGTGCGCCCGCGCAGATAATAGAGCTTGGCGCGGCGGACGTCGCCGCGGCGCACCACCTTGATCGAATCGATCAGCGGCGAATAGACCGGGAAGACCCGCTCTACGCCTTCGCCATAGGAGATCTTGCGAACGGTGAAGTTCTCGTTGAGGCCGCCGCCCGAGCGCGCGATCACCACGCCTTCATAGGCCTGCACGCGGCTGCGGTCGCCTTCGACGACCTTCACATTGACGACGACCGTGTCGCCGGGGGCGAATTCGGGAACGGCGCGCTTGGCGGCCACCGCCGATGCCTGCTCTTTTTCGAGCTGCTCGATGATATTCATGGGGCTCAATCCTTTTGGAGTTGGCGGCTCTTTACCTGCTGAGCCGGCTAAAATCAATTCTTTCTCTGCACATAGGCCTGCCAGAGATCGGCCCGGCGCGTCTCGGTGAGCCTTTCCCTCTGCCGCTTCTTCCATCGGCTCATCGCCTTGTGGTCGCCCGAGAGCAGAATCTCAGGGATTTCAAGACCTTCCCAGCTCCGCGGCCGGGTGTATTGCGGCTGTTCGAGGAGCCCGTCCTCGAAGCTTTCCTCATGCCCGGAACGCTCGTCGCCCATGACGCCCGGCAGGAGCCTCACCACCGCGTCGAGGAGCACCAGCGCCGCGGGCTCGCCGCCCGAGAGCACGAAATCGCCGAGCGAGACCTCGCGCAACCGCCGGCGCTCGATCACCCGCTCGTCCACACCCTCGAACCGGCCGCAGACGATGAGGGCGCCGGGCCCCGCCGCCAGATGCCGGACGAGGCCCTGGGTCAGGCGCTCGCCCCTCGGACTCATCAGGAGCCTCGGCCCCACATGCGGCGCATGGTCGATCGCCGCCGCCAGGACGTCGGGCTTCATCACCATGCCGGGCCCGCCGCCGGCCGGTGAATCGTCCACGGTGCGATGCCGGTCGGCGGCTGACGCCCTGATGTCGCGCACCGCGAGCGACCAGATCCGGGCCTCCAGCGCCTTGCCGGCGAGCGATGCGCCGAGCGGCCCCGGAAACATCTCCGGAAACAGCGTCAATATGGTGGCCTGCCAGCTCATGTCTCTCGCCTGTCGTCCTCGTCGAGCCAGGTCTCCGGCAGGTCGATGACGATCCTCGCCTTGGCGAGATCGATCACCGGCACGTAGCTGCGCGTAAAAGGCACCAGCACCGTCTCCTGCACGCCGTCGCGGCGGATCTCGATGAGGTCGCCGGCGCCGAAATTCGGCACCGCCACGACCGTTCCGAATGCTTTGCCGCTCATATCCATCACCGCGGTGCCGACGAGGTCATGAACATAGACCTCATCGTCCTGCGGCTCGGGCAGCTGCCGGCGCTGAAGGAAGAGCTCGACCCCTTTCAGGGCCTCGGCCCTGTTGCGGTCGCCGACGCCTTTGAGCGTGGCGATGAAGCCGTCCTTGTGGGGCTTGAGCCTTTCTATCTCGAAGCGCTCGCCGGTCGAGGCGAGAAGCGGTCCATAGGCCGCGATCGCTGACGGATCCGCCATGAAGCTCCTGAGCTTCACCTCGCCCTTGATGCCATGCGCGGCCGCGATCACCCCGGCCAGCACTTTATCCTCGGGCGAAGCCATGCGCCCTCCGATCAGCTCTGCGCTTCAGCCGGCTGGCCGGCGGCAGCCTCGGCAGCCTTGGCGGCGGCCTCGGCTTGCGCCTTCTCGCGCTCCTGGCGCTTCTTGCCCGGCAGCGCCTTCTTCGGATTGTTGCGCGCCTCGCGCTTCTTGAGGCCCGCCTTGTCGAGGAAGCGCAGCACGCGGTCGGTCGGCTGGGCGCCCTTCTTGAGCCAGGCGGCGGCCTTCTCGCCGTCGAGTTGCACGCGCTTCTCGTCGGTCTTGCCGAGCATCGGGTTGAAGGCGCCGACCACGTCGATGAACTTGCCGTCGCGCGGCGACGCCGAATCGGCCACCACGATGTGATAGTAGGGCCGCTTCTTCGAGCCGGCGCGCGACAGTCTGATCTTGAGGGACATTCTACTTCTCCTTGGATGGTGATAAGTCAGTGCTTGGCATGCGGATGGACGATGTTGCCGGGATCGAACGGCCGGGCGCTGGCGCCTCTTCTCGCGACAGTCCTGTCATTTCTTCTTGCCGAGGCCCGGCAGGCCGCCCCTGAACGGCGATCCGCCGAGGCCCGGCAGGCCGCCGAGCCCCGGGAGCTTGCCGCCGAGACCCGGCAGGCCCGCCGGCAGCTTCGGCATCTCGGGCAAGGCGCCGCCCTGCATCATGTCCTTCAACTCGGCCGGGATCGCATCGGGATCGAGCTTGGCGAGCTCGGCCTGCATCTTTTCCATCTCGGCCGCGTCGGGAGCGCCCTTGGCCCCGAACATGCGGTTCATCAGGCCCCGGTTGCCGCCCATCTTCTTCATCATGTCCGCCATCTGGACATGCATCTTGAGCAGCCGGTTGATCTCCTCGACCTTGGTGCCCGAGCCCGCCGCGACGCGTTTCTTGCGCGAGGCGTTCATGACCTTGGGGTTGCGCTTCTCGAACCTGGTCATCGATCCGATGATCGCCATCTGCCGCTTCAGCACCGAATTGTCGAGATCGGCGCCTTCGAGCTGCTTCCTGATCTTGCCCATGCCGGGCAGCAGTCCCATCATGCCCGACATGCCGCCGAGCTTCTGCAGCTGGCGCAGCTGCTCGGCCAGGTCTTCGAGATCGAAGGCGCCTTTCTTCATGCGCTCGGCGATGCGCTTCGCCTTGTCGGCATCTATCGTCTGCGCGGCGCGCTCGACCAGGCCGACCACGTCGCCCATGCCGAGGATGCGCCCGGCGATGCGCTGCGGATGGAAGTCTTCGAGCCCGTCGAGCTTCTCGCCCGTGCCCATGAGCTTGATCGGCTTGCCGGTGACGGCGCGCATCGAAAGCGCCGCGCCGCCGCGGCCGTCGCCGTCGATGCGGGTGAGCACGATGCCGGTGATGCCGATCTTCTCGTCGAAGCTCTTCGCCAGGTTGACGGCGTCCTGTCCGGTCAGGGCGTCGGCCACCAGCAGTGTCTCGTTCGGCCTGGCGATGTCGCGCACCGCCGCCGCCTCGGCGAGCAGTTCCTCGTCGATATGGAGGCGGCCGGCCGTGTCGAGCATGACGACGTCGAAGCCGCCGCGCCGCGCTTCCGACATGGCACGCCTGGCGATCGCCACCGGATCCTCGCCCTTGACTATGGCCAGCGTCTCGACATTCGTCTGCCGCCCGAGAATGGCGAGCTGCTCCTGCGCCGCCGGTCGGCGCGTGTCGAGCGAGGCCATCAGCACCTTGCGCTTCTCGCGCTCCTGCAGGCGCCTGGCGATCTTGGCGGTGGTCGTCGTCTTGCCCGAGCCCTGCAGGCCCACCATCAGGATCGGCACGGGCGGCGAGGCCCTGAGATTGAGCGTCGCGCCTTCCGAGCCCAGCGTCTCGACCAGCGCGTCATGGACGATCTTCACCACCATCTGCCCGGGGGTCACCGATTTCACGACATCGGCGCCGACCGCCCTGGCCTTCACCCGGTCGATGAAGCCGCGCACCACGTCGAGCGCCACGTCGGCTTCGAGCAGCGCGCGTCTCACTTCGCGCATGGCCGCATCGACATCGGCCTCCGACAGCGCACCGCGGCCGGTGAGCTTGTCGAGAATGCCGGAGAGACGCTCTTGCAGTGTGTCGAACATGACAGGTTCCTTCTCGCCCAAACGCAAAAACATCCGGGGGCGCAACGCGCTGCCGGATGCCGGCTCGCCACCTCCCGGGACTCGGTGTCCCATGTGTGACAAGGCCTCGAGACGTTCAAGCGTCTGAAATCGGGCGTGTTCTAGAGGGCGGCCCCGCAAAAGTCAATCAGCGGACCGCCTAAGAGGCCTTTCCTATTCTCAGCGCCTCGCCGACCCTGACGGCAGCCGCCTCGCCCGAAAGCCGGGCGCCGGCGCAGGTCTGGACCAGCGATCCGCCCAGTGCCTCGCCCGCAAAGAAGATGCGGCTTCCGACGGGCTCCATCAAGGTCTTGCGCGCCGCGGCGAAGCCCGGCCGTGCCGCCGCATAGGCGCCGCGTGTATGTGGGTTGGCGCCCCAGTCGGTCATGGCGCCGCGCCCGATCTGCTTCCCGACATCGGCCCCGAAGGCCCGCACCAGGCTCTGCACCGCGAAGTCGACCGCCGCCGCCTCTCCGGCCGCGGCCAGCTCCCAGGCGAAGTCGCCGCCGACGAAACCGACGAGGAGATCGCAGTCGAAGGGGAAGCACAGGAAGTACACGTCGTGATGGCCGTGGCGCTCGATGAGGATGTCCTCGAACGGCTTGAGGCCCAGGCGGCCGCCCCTGATCTCGACCGGGATCTTGGCGAGGAGCCCCATGGGCAGGTTGTGGATCGCTTCCTCATGGGACAGAGGCAGGTCCGGCGCGAAGCGTAGCCCGCCGAAAGCGAGAACGCCGGTCGACACCGTGACGATCGCCGCCCGGGCCGCGAGCTCGCCGCGCGGCGTTTCGGCGACGACGCCCGGACCGTCCCAGCGCAGGCGCCTGACCGGCGTTTCGAGCTCGACCGGGACGTCGCCCGCCCATTGCGCAACGACCGCGCCGAAGCCTTCCCGCACCAGGAAATTCGGATCGAGATCGGCGGCGGCCGTCAGGTCGGCGGCCGAGATTTCGTCCATGTCCTGGGCGAAGTCCATGGGACCGGCATAGGTGCCGGCCGCAGCGCCGACGGGCGTCAATTCGAGGAGCTCGGCCAGCCTGTCGCCCTTGGCCGTCCTGTGCTCGAGCATCGCCGCGAACTGGAAATCGGCCTTGAACATCCGCGCCATCTCGAGCGCCGTGGCGCGCCTGGCGCCGAAATAGAGCCGGTCGAGATTGAGATCGTGATGCTGTAGCGTGGCGTTCTGGGCGATGGCTTCATCGAAGAAAGGGTTCCGGTCGGCGGCATGCAGCCAGGCGCAGCCCCAGTCGAAGGGTATGCCGAACTTCGCCGTCACCGTATGCGCCCGTCCGCCGATGCGGTTCTGCGCTTCGAGGAGGCGGACCGACCTGCCCTGGGCGATGAGGGTTTTGGCCGCGCCGAGGCCCGCGGCGCCGGCGCCGATGATGATGACGTCTGTGGCTGAAGCCATGATGCGCTCCCGGCGAGGAACGCCCTCTCCCCAGGTCAGAATGGCCGCGGCGCCGTCATTAGGCAAGCGGCAACTGCGCCATCAGCCGGCCGGCGCCAGGATCAGCCCTCTCTGCGGACGGTTCTCCCTGACCAGGAACACCATGAGTCCGGCGATGATGGCGGTGGCGAAGGCGGCCCACCACATTTCCGTGTAGCGGGCGAAGAGGTCGAACAGATAGCCGCCCATGAAGGCGCCGAGCGCGCCGCCCAGCGCATGACCGCCGCTGATCAGCCCCATGGCGAGGCCCATGATCCTGAGGCCGAGATGGGATGCGGCGAGGCTCGCCGTCGGGGGCACCGTCGAATAGTCGAAGATGCCGTAGATCACCGCGAAGACCATCAGCATCTCATAGCTCGTTCCCACCTGCATGAGCACCAGAAAGGAGAAGGAGCGCACGATATAGATGCTGCCGAGCAGCAGTGGCCGGTTGACCTTGTCGGTGAGCCAGCCTGCGAGGAACATGCCGGCGAGGTTGATGGCCATGATGGCGCCGTAGATGCCCGAGGCCGGAACCGGCGGGAAGCCGCAAAAGGCGGCATAAGGGAGGAAATGCGTCTCGATCGCGCCCGTGGTGGTGACGCCGCAGATGAAGAAGCTCCAATAGAGGATCTGGAAGGTGGGGTTGAGCGCCAGGAATTTGAGCCGCGCGCCCAGGGCGTCGCCGGGCTCGGCCAAAGTCGCCCGGGCCTCGGCTTCGGCGCCCCCCGGAGGCTTGAGCGCGATCCATATGACCGCCGCCATCGCCAGGCAGACCAACGCCACCGCGATGATGCTCCATTGCCAGCTGACATAGGCAAGTCCGATGGTGACCAGTGGCACGGTGATGAACTGGCCGGCGGTCGCGCCGGAATTGGCGATGCCGGTGGCAAGCCCGCGGCGCTCGCCGAACAGCCTGGCGATGGCGGTCGAGACCAGATGCATGTTGGCGGTGGCGAAGCCGATGCCGCCGACGAGGCCGTAGCCGACGATATAGAGCGCGGCGACGGGATAGGCGGCGAACAGCAGAAGGCCCGCCGCGACGACGAGAAGCCCTGCGGCGAGCATGACCCTGGCGCCATAGCGGTCGGCGAGATTCCCGGCGACCGGCGCCACGATGGCGACCATCACCAGGGCTACCGACTGGCCCGAGCCGATGAAGGTCTTCGACCAGCCGAGCGTCCTCGTCCAGTCGTCGGTCATGATGGCGACGACCTGGCGCGCCGACATGACGATGGAAAGGACAGCGAAGCACAGCCAGACGACGATCCAGGGATTGAGCCGGTGCGATTTCGCAAGAGCGGCGGATAAGGAATGGGTCATGCCGCCCACTTGGCGTGCGGGCCAGGTATCGGTCCAGCGAATTTATTTGATAAGTCTATTGCCTGAGCTGATGGATCGGATCTGGCGGGGTGGTCGGGGAATCAGCTTCGCGGCCTGTTCCGCAAGGCTTCCGCCTCGGCATAGAAGCGCTTTTCCCATTCCTTGTGGTTGTCCAGGCCCTCGCGAATGAAGGGGGTGAACAGCGCGATATTCATCAACAGCCAGTTGATGATATTGGCCGGGAAGCGCAGCGGCTTGACGAAATCGACGAACAGCACCACCCGCGTCTTGTCGGAATGGTTCCACGCCTCGTGCTCATAGGCGTCGTCGAAGATCAGGACCTTGCCCTCGCTCCAGTGGCAGACCTGGTCTTTCACCCGGATCGCGATCTTGTCGCGCGGCTCCGGCACGATGAGGCCGAGATGCAGCCGCAGCACGCCATTATAGGGTCCGCGATGCGGCGGCAGGTGCTTGCCGGGCTCGAAGATCGAGAACATCGCGGTCTTGAGCCCGGGTATCGCCTGGACGGCTCTCCAGGTTTCGGGGCACTGCGCGATGTTCTGTTCCGATCTCATGCCGAAAGCCAGCAGGAAGAACGTCTTCCAGCCCTGGTCGGTGCTGATCGTCTTCACATCGGACGAGATGTCCTGGAAATTCGGCAATTCCGCCTTGCGCACCAGGACCCGTTCGAGCTCGGCGCGGATCTTGGGAGCCGCCTTCTCGATCTCGACTGCCCATGGAAAGGCCCCGTTGTCATAGACCGGCGGATTGCCGAGCCTGGCATGCTTCAGGTTGAGCTTCTCGGCCCGGGCGACGATGCCCATGAAGAAACGGGTGAGGATGCTCGGCCGCTCGAGCGGCGCGATTCCGGTGGTGGCGAGCTTTTGATCATCCCCCTCGTCGCGTGTTTCGGGAGCGAAGGCGCCGTGGGTGGTGTTGGCAGACATGGGAATGATTGGATATGGCCGCTTCGTGGCGGCTCTATGGCAGAAATTCTGTCGGCAGGGAAGACGGCAGGCCTGGCGCGGCAGGGTCCTCAACCTTGGCGGGACCGTTCTAAGGGCTGGCTTTCCCGGGCGCTTTCACCATATAAACCGGGCCATGAACGGGTTGGGACCCAGGGAATTCCGCAAGATGAACGGGCTCGGCAACGATTTTGTCGTGCTCGACGCCCGCGCGCGCCCGGTGGCGATCAGCGACGAGCAGGCCCGTGCCATCGCCGACCGTGAGCGCGGCATCGGCTGCGACCAGCTCATCGTCATCGCGCCCTCCGCGAAGGCCGATGTACGGATGCGCATCTGGAACAATGCCGGCTTCGAGGTCGAATCCTGCGGCAACGCATCCCGCTGCATCGCCGATATCCTGTTCGCGGAAAAAGGATCGTCCACCGCCACCATCGATACGCGGGGAGGCTTCCTGGTCTGCGAGAAGAGTACCGACGGCATGGTGACGGTCGATATGGGAGCGCCGCGCTTCGGCTGGCGGGACATCCCTCTGTCGGAGCCCTTTCCCGACACCCGCCATATCGAATTGCAGCTCGGCCCCATCGAGGCGCCTTTGATCCACTCCCCCTCGGTCGTCAATGTCGGCAACCCGCACTGCATCTTCTGGGTGAAGGATCTCGACGTCGTCGATCTCGCCAAGGCGGGACCGATGCTCGAGCATCATCCGCTGTTCCCGGAGCGCGCCAACATCACGCTGGCGCGCGTCGATGCCCGGGATCACGTGACGATCAAGGTGTGGGAGCGCGGCGCCGGCCTCACCCGGGCCTGCGGCACGGCGGCCTGCGCCACCATTGCGGCTGCGGCGCGCATTAACCTTACTGGACGTCAGGCGACTGTCACGCTTCCCGGCGGGGATCTCGCCATGGCGTGGCGCGAGAACGACGATCACATCCTGATGACCGGCCCCGTCGCCTATGAATTCGAGGGTACGCTCCCCGCCCATCTTGCGGTGTGACGTCCGATGCAGAAGCCCGACATCATCACTTTCGGCTGCCGCCTCAACGCCTTCGAATCCGAGGTCATGCGCCGCGAGACCGGGAAGGCCGGCCTCCGGAACGCGATCATCTTCAACACCTGCGCGGTGACGGCGGAAGCGACCCGCCAGGCGCGCCAGGCGATCCGGCGGGCGCGCAAGGAAAATCCCGAAGCGCGCATCATCGTGACCGGCTGCGCGGCACAGACCGATCCTCGGATGTTCTCCGCGATGCCGGAAGTCGATCTCGTGCTCGGCAACCAGGAGAAGCTCGACGCCGGGAGCTACCGCTTCCCCGATTTCGGTGTCGGCGCCGAAGAGCGCGTCAGGGTGAACGACATCATGTCGGTGCGCGAGACGGCGCTTCACATGATCGACGGCTTCGCCGAGCGCACCCGTGCCTTCGTGCAGGTCCAGAACGGCTGCGACCATCGCTGCACGTTCTGCATCATCCCCTTCGGACGCGGCAACTCGCGTTCGGTGCCGGCGGGCGAAGTGGTCGAGCAGATCCGCCGCCTCGCCGGTAACGGCTATTCCGAGATCGTCCTCTCCGGCGTCGACATCACCTCCTGGGGCGCCGATCTGCCAGGCCGCCCGCGCCTCGGCAATCTCGTCCGCCGCATTCTCAAGGCGGTGCCGGAGCTGAAGCGCCTGCGCCTGTCCTCGATCGATTCGATCGAGGCCGACGACGACCTGATGCAGGCCGTCGCCGAGGAGGAGCGTCTCATGCCGCACCTGCATCTGTCGCTGCAGGCCGGCGACGACATGATCCTGAAGCGGATGAAGCGCCGTCACCTGCGCGACCATTCGATCGCCTTCTGCGCGGCCATCCGCAGGCTCAGGCCCGACATCGTCTTCGGCGCCGACATCATCGCCGGCTTCCCGACCGAGACCGACCGGATGTTCGAGAACTCGCTGCGGCTCGTCGAGGAATGCGGCCTGACTTTCCTGCATGTCTTCCCGTTCTCGCCGCGGCCGGGCACGCCTGCCGCGCGCATGCCGCAACTGCCCAGGGCGCTCGTCCAGGATCGCGCCCGCGCCTTGCGCGCCCGGGGAAGGGAGCGGCTCGACGCGTTTCTCGGGGCCGAGGTGGGCAGGCTGCGCTCGATCCTCGTCGAGACCGAATCCACGGGACGCACGGAACATTTCGCCTCGGTGAAGTTCGCGCAGCGCATGAGCGCCGGCGCCATTGTCCGCGCCAGGGTGACGGGCCGCGGCAGCGATCATCTCGAGGCGAGCCTCGCGGCATGAGTCTCTTCAAGAAGCTCTTCACCCGGATCGCCGGAAATCAGGACGAGTCACCGGCGCCTCCCGAGCACGGGATCGAGGCGTTGCCCGAGCCGGAGGAGCCTGCGGCTTCACGGACGGAAACGCCGGCCGTCGACCGGCCGCCCTTCGCGCCGGCGGAGCCGCCGGCTGCGCCGCCGCAACAGGGAGACGGCTGGTTCCGCCGCCTCAGCCAGGGCCTCGCGAAATCGTCGCGCTCGCTCAACGGATCGATCGGCGCCATCTTCACCAAGCGCCGGCTCGACAAGGCGACCCTGGAAGAGCTGGAGGATGTGCTCATCCAGTCCGACCTCGGCATCGAGATGACGAACCGCATCGTCAAGGCGGTCGCGGCCGGCCGCTATGACAGGGAGATCGAGGCCGACGAGGTGAAGGCCATTCTCGCGGACGAAGTGGCGAAGGTCCTGAAGCCGGTCGAGGTCCCGTTCAGCTTCGGCGCCGAGAAGCCCTTCGTCATCCTGGTGGTCGGCGTCAACGGCTCGGGCAAGACGACGACCATCGGCAAGCTCGGCGCCATCGCGTCGGGCGAAGGCTTTTCGGTCATGCTGGCCGCTTGCGACACGTTCCGCGCCGCCGCGATCGAGCAGCTCTCTGTGTGGGGCAAGCGGATCGGCGCCAAGGTCATCGCGCGTCCGACCGGCGCCGATGCGGCCGGCCTCGCTTTCGACGCGATGCGGGAGGCGAGGGCCGAGGCCGCCGACATCCTCATCATCGATACCGCCGGCCGCCTGCACAACAAGGCCAATCTCATGGCCGAGCTCGACAAGATCGTGCGCGTCATCAGGAAGCAGGACGAAACTGCCCCGCACGCGGTTCTCCTGGTGCTCGATGCCACCACCGGACAGAATGCGATCACGCAAGCCGACGCCTTCGCCAAGGTCGCGGGCGTCACCGGCATTGTCATGACCAAGCTCGACGGCACTGCGCGCGGCGGCATCCTCGTCGCCATCGCCGAGCGCTTCAAATTGCCCATCCACGCCATAGGCGTCGGCGAAGAGATCGGAGATCTCCAGCCCTTCGACGCCGCCGCCTTTTCGCGTGCCATTGCAGGTCTGGAAGAATGAACCCTCTTGTGAAGATCCTCGTCGAGGCCGGCCCCCTGATCTCCTTCTTCCTGGCCAACTGGCTGGGCGGTATCTTCTGGGCGACGGGCATCTTCATGGCGACGACCGCCTTCGCCTTGCTGCTGTCCTGGATTCTCACGCGCAAGTTCGCGGTCATGCCCCTGATCAGCGCCGGCTTCGTCGCCGTCTTCGGCGTCTTGACCCTTTGGCTGCACGATGAAACCTTCATCAAGGTGAAAGTCACCCTCATCAATGCGCTGTTCGGCGTGGTTCTCATCGGCGGCTTGTTCTTTGGACAGACTTTTCTCAAATTCGTGATGGGCGAAGCCATCAGGATGACCGACGAAGGCTGGCGCGCGCTCACCATACGTTGGGGAATTTTCTTTCTGTGCGTCGCCGTTGCCAATGAAGCGGTGTGGCGGATGGTATCGACCGACACCTGGGTGAATTTCAAGGTGGCGCTCCTGCCGGTGACGCTGGTCTTCGCCCTGTCGCAGGCGCCAATGATGACCAAATACATGATTCAGGACGACCCCAAGCCGCCGCAATAGCGCCGGCTCGGCGCGATTGTGCATTTCTGTCACATTTCGAGACCCTTCCGTATGCTGACGATGCATTTTACCGCGCGGCGGCGAGCGTTCTCGCGATCGCAAAACGGCATTTTGCTTTATCCTCTTGCCGTCGCCGTTATGAGGCGCTAGGACAAATGGCTTCGGGTGACGGCGACAACAAGCTTGAGCATTTCGGGGCGAAAATGGCCGGGCGAAAAGCATCCGAAGCGAGGCATCAGACGCGTGGGGCGAGGCTGGCGGCTTGCCCGGCGCCAGGAGTAGGGGTCGATGACAGGCAACAAAGACGTGAAGCAGCTTTCACGCTCGCCATATCATCTATTGAAGAGAGCAGCTCAGTACGCGGCCTTTGTCTATCAGGGGGAGGTCGGCAAGGCCGGCCTTACACAGCGCCAATTCACGGTTCTCATCGCCGTCGACCAGAACGAAGGCGTCAGTCAGACGGCGCTCGTCAGGATGACCGGCATCGATCGCTCGACCCTGGCCGACCTGGTGGCGCGTCTCCTGGCACAGGGCTACCTGCAGCGCCGCCGCACCAAGGATGACGGCCGCACCAATTCGGTTCGCATCACCTCGGCCGGCAAGCGCATGCTGAAGCTTGCGCAACCAGGCGCCGACGAGGTGGACAAGCAGGTGCTGGCCGTCGTGCCGGCCGGCTACCGCAAACCGTTCACCGAAGCCCTGACCCTGCTGGCGGCGGAAATGGATCGCGTCGAGGACGAGAGCGAGGTCAAGCCCGTCCTCAAGATCAAGAACCGCCGGCGCGCCTGAGCGCTTCGATCTTCGGAATGATTTCCGTCCTGAGGGCCTCTGCGGTGAGAGGCCCGATCCATTTCAGGCGGATCACCCCCTCGCCGTCGACCAGGAAGCTCTCGGGCACGCCATAGACGCCCCAGTCGACCGCCGTCCGACCATCGGGATCGCTGCCCACCGCGGCAAAGGGAATGCCGAGCGTCATCAGGAACCGGCGGGCATTCTCGGGATCGTCCTTGTAGTTGATGCCCACGACGCGCAGGTCCTCACGCCCGGCAAGTTCCATGAGCAGGGGATGCTCGCTCCGGCACGGCACGCACCAGGAGGCCCAGACATTGACCAGCGTGACGGCACCCGTCCTCAGATCGGCGGCGGAGAGCCCGGGCCGGTTCAAATCCTGGACCGGCGTCAGCGTGAAGTCGGGAACGGGCTTGTCGATCAGCACCGAGGGCACCTCGGCCGGATCGCCCGACAGGCCGAGATAGAAGAGCGCGGCGAGCGCCATGAACACCGCGACCGGCAGGATGGCCAGCCATCGCCGCGCGCCGCGCCGGGCCGGGACGTCCGTCATGGCCCGCGCCCTCTGTCGCGGTCGAGCGCCGCCGCCTGCCGCTTGAGCTTGCGGTCGCGCAGCAGGACGAGGAGCACGAGCGCGGCAAGCCCCGCGAAGCTTGCGGCATAGGCGGCGATCACGAAAGCGGCATGGGCGGCTGCGAGATTCATCAGCGTCCTTCGAGCCGCGCCAATTGCTGCTGGCGGATCTTGCGCGACGTGATCTCGCTGCGCATCGCGATCAGCAGCAGGCCGACGAACAGCAGCAGATAGGCGAGCGCCATCACCAGCAGCGGCCACAGCATGCGCGCATCGATGGTGGGCCCGCCGATGCGGAACACGGATGCGCCCTGGTGCAGGGAATTCCACCAATCGACCGAGAACTTGACGATCGGCACATTGATGAAGCCGGCGATGGCGACGATGCGCGCCACGAGCGCGCCGCGATGTGGATCCTCGATCGCCTGCCATATGGCGATGTAGCCCAGGTAGAGGAGGAACAGGACGAACATCGAGGTGAGGCGCGCATCCCAAACCCACCATGCGCCCCACATGGGCTTGCCCCACAGCGACCCGGTGATCAGCGCCAGGAAGCAGAACATGGCGCCGATGGGAGCCGCAGCCTTGGCCGCCATGTCGGCCAGGGGATGGCGGAAGATCGCGGCCGCGGCGCTGGCCGCCGCCATGAAGGTATAGACCATGAGCGCCATCCAGGCGGCCGGCACGTGGACGAACATGATGCGGACGGTCTCGCCCTGCTGGTAGTCCGGCGGCGCCGTGACCAACGCCATATAGAGACCCGCGGCGAAAGCCGCCGCCGCCAGTATCCACACCGGAGTGAGGACCGCCTGGGCGAGCTTGAGGAACCGGGCTGGATTGGCGAAATGCTGCATGGCGCTTATTTAGAATTCCTGGCTCATTTCAGATAGGCGCGCAACGCCGCAGCGGCGGCGACCGGCACCAGGACGAGGCCGGCGAGGACGAAGGCGGTCAGGACGAGAAGCGACGGCCCGATGAGAGCGGCATTGGAACTCGCCGCGACGCCGAAGATGAGGCAGGGCACATAGAAGGGCAGGATCAGCAGCGACACGAGAAGGCCGCCGCGCCGGAGCGCCACCGTGAGCGCCGCGCCCAGTGCTGCAAGCAGCGACAGGAAGAGCGATCCCAGCACCATGGCCAGGCTGAGCGGCGCGATGGCGGAAGCTTCCAGATTGATCAGGAAGCCGAAGAGTGGCGCCGCGACGGCGAGCGGCAAGGCGCTGGTCAGCCAATGCGCGGCGGCCTTGGCCAGGACGACGACCTCGAGAGGCACCACGCCCAACGCCATCGCATCGAGCGATCCGTCTTCATAGTCCGACTGGAAGATGCGTTCCGCCGAGAGCAGGACCGACAGGAGGAGCGCGATCCACAGGGCGCCCGGTGCTATGCGCTGCAGCAGCGCCTGGTCGGGTCCGAGTCCCAGCGGCAATAGGACGATCACCGTCACGAAGAAGCCGATCGCGGTGCCGGCGCCGCCGCCTTGCCGCGTGGCGAGCATCAGATCGCGGCGGATGAGCGCCCAGATGAGCCTCATGCCGAGGCTCCGAGGACGAGAGTGACGTCGGCGCCGAGCGCGATCGGCGCATGGGTCGCGACGATGGCGAGCCCGCCGCCCGACAGATGGCCGCGCAGGAGCCGCATCAGCCTTTCGAGCGAGGCCTGATCGAGACCGACGGTGGGCTCGTCGAGAAGCCAGAGAGGGCGCGGCACCAGAGCGAGCCTGGAGAGCGACAGGCGGCGCTTCTGCCCGGCGGAGAGCAGCGCCGCCGGATATTGGGCGAGATCGGTCAGATCGAAGGCGGCAAGGGCCTGGGCGACGTCGCCGCCGCCCAGGAAGTCGCCCCAGAATTCGAGGTTCTCGGCCACCGTCAGCGGCGATTTGATCGCCTCCTGATGGGCCGCGTAATGGGCCTGCTGGCCGATGCCGAGGTCGGGGCTTGCGCCGGCCAGGGCGATCTCGCCCGCGGCCGGCTCGCCGAGCCCCGCGATCAGGCGCAGCAGCGAGGACTTGCCCGAGCCGTTCGGGCCCCTGAGCTCGAGGAGCTCGCCAGCGGCGAGGGAAAAACTCACATCGCTGAAGACCGCGCGGCCGCCGCGGCGGCAGGCGAGCGAATTTGCCTGAAGTCGGACCATCGTCCACCGCTTAACCCATCGGCGGCGCGAGGCAAAGCCGGACCCATGCGCCCGGTTCCGAAACCGGGATTCGTCCCGCCTTGGCGTCGAGTGGCCCCCGGAATTCCGAAGGGAGCAGGAAAACCGAACGATTCCAGCAAGATTGCGAGCACCCCGGCTTCTGTTCGATGCCCTTGTCCTTTTCCCCTTGGGCACTGTTGTTCGCACCGCGAAGTGTGACATTCCGACAGCCGCGGGCGCTATGTCTTGGCATTGTGCCGGAAATGGAACTATATGCTGGACAACCCGCCTGGACCAATCTGCACCAAGGACAAGTTATGACTGCGACGTCCCTCGATTCCTTCAAAAGCCGCAAGACTTTGAAGGTCGGCGCCAAGACCTATGCCTATTTCAGCCTCAAGGCGGCCGAGAAGAATGGACTGACCGGCGTTTCCTCGCTCCCCTATTCGCTGAAGGTGCTGCTGGAGAATCTCCTTCGCCACGAGGATGGTCGCTCCGTCACCCGGGAGAGCATCACCCGCTTCGCCCATTGGCTCACCGATCGCGGCCGGGCCGGGAACGAAATCGCCTACCGGCCGGCGCGCGTGCTCATGCAGGACTTCACCGGCGTCCCGGCGGTCGTCGATCTCGCCGCCATGCGCGACGCCATGCGCAACCTGGGGGGCGATCCGAACAGGATCAATCCGCTGGCACCCGTCGATCTGGTGATCGACCATTCGGTGATGGTCGACTTCTTCGCCAATTCGAAAGCCTTCAAGCAGAATGTGGCGCTCGAATACGGCCGCAACGGCGAGCGCTATACTTTCCTCAAATGGGGTCAGAGCGCCTTCGACAATTTCCGTGTCGTTCCGCCGGGCACCGGCATTTGCCATCAGGTGAATCTCGAATATCTCGCCCGCACAGTGTGGACGAAGAAGGTCCGGGAGAAGGGCAAGACGGTTGAATATGCCTTTCCCGACACGCTGGTCGGCACCGACAGCCATACCACCATGGTCAACGCTCTGGCCGTGCTCGGCTGGGGCGTCGGCGGCATCGAGGCGGAAGCGGCCATGCTGGGCCAGCCGACCTCCATGCTCATCCCGGAGGTTATCGGCTTCCGGCTCGAAGGCGGTTTGCCGGAAGGCACCACCGCCACCGATCTCGTCCTCACAGTGACGCAGATGCTGCGCAAGAAGGGCGTGGTCGGCAAGTTCGTCGAATTCTATGGCCCGGGACTCGCCAGCCTGGCGCTGGAGGACATGGCGACGATCGCCAATATGGCGCCCGAATATGGCGCGACCTGCGGCTTCTTCCCCGTCTCCGCCGAGACGCTCGACTATCTGAAAGGCACCGCGCGTCCCGCGGGCCAGGTCGCCCTCGTCGAGGCCTATGCCCGGGCCCAGGGCATGTTCTGGACTGCCAGGTCGCCCGATCCGGTCTTCACCGACACGCTGAGCCTCGATCTCGCGACCGTCGAGCCGTCGATGGCCGGGCCGAAGCGTCCGCAGGATCGCGTCACGCTGAGGAACGCGGCGTCCGATTTCGCCGCCGTCATGGCGAGCGAATTCAAGAAGGCCGATGAACTGCACCGGCGCTTCAAGGTCGATGGCGGCAATTTCGATCTGGGGCACGGCGATGTTGTGATCGCGGCCATCACTTCGTGCACGAACACCTCCAATCCGTCCGTCATGATCGGCGCCGGCCTCCTCGCCCGCAATGCCGTGAAGAGAGGCCTCACCGTCAAGCCCTGGGTCAAGACCTCGCTCGCCCCCGGCAGCCAGGTGGTGACGGAATATCTCAAGTCGTCCGGGCTGCAGGCGGATCTCGACAGGCTCGGCTTCGATCTCGTCGGCTATGGCTGCACCACCTGCATCGGCAATTCGGGTCCCCTGCCCGAGGCGATCTCGGAGACGATCAGGAAGAACGATCTCGTGGCCGCCGCGGTGCTTTCCGGCAACCGCAATTTCGAAGGCCGAGTCAATCCGGACGTGCGCGCCAACTATCTGGCCTCTCCGCCGCTGGTCGTCGCCTATGCGCTTGCGGGTTCGCTCAATGTCGACCTGATCAGGGATCCGCTCGGCGCCGGCAAGGACGGCAAGCCCGTCTATCTTCGGGACATCTGGCCGGCGGCCAGGGATATCGCCGCCAATGTCCGCAAGAACGTCACCCGCAAGGCCTTCGCCACCAGATACAAGGACGTGTTCAAGGGCGACGCGGAATGGCGCAGGATCAAGGTCGAGGGCGGCCTCACCTTCAAATGGAGTCCCTCTTCCACCTATGTCCAGAACCCGCCCTATTTCGAAGGCATGAAGATGGCGCCCGATCCGGTGACCGACGTCGTCGATGCCCGAATATTGGGCCTCTTCCTCGACTCGATCACCACTGATCACATCTCGCCCGCCGGCAACATCAAGGCGACGAGCCCGGCCGGCATCTATCTCACCGATCGTCAGGTGCGCCCCGTCGATTTCAACTCCTATGGAGCGCGGCGCGGCAATCACGAGGTCATGATGCGCGGCACCTTCGCCAACATCCGCATCAAGAACCAGATGGTGCCGGGAGTCGAAGGCGGCGTCACCATGCACTATCCCTCTGGCGATCAGATGCCGATCTATGACGCGGCGATGCGCTATCGCGATGAGGGCGTGCCTCTCGTCATCTTCGCCGGAAAGGAATACGGCACCGGCTCATCGCGCGACTGGGCGGCGAAGGGCACGCGCCTCCTCGGCGTGCGCGCCGTGGTGGCCCAGAGCTTCGAGCGCATCCATCGTTCCAACCTGGTCGGCATGGGCGTGGCGCCGCTGCAGTTCAAGGAAGGCGAGTCCTGGCAGACCCTCGGCCTCAAGGGTGACGAAATAGTAACCATTCATGGGTTAGCTGAAGGGCTGAAACCGCGGGCCACGCTTCAGCTGATGATCACGACGCCTGATGGCGCGGGCCGCATCGTGGATGTGCAGTGCCGCATCGACACGCTCGACGAGCTCGACTACTACAGGCACGGGGGCATCATGCCCTATGTCCTGCGCAGTCTCGCAAAAGCGGCATAGCGGGGCTCACCGCCTTGTGAGGAGGCTCACCTGAACGTGACTCGATGGAGTGTCATGTTTGCGTCATATAGGCCGGGATGCAGAGCTCGCTTGAACTGACCCGCCGGGGTGTGCTGGCGCTTGCCGCGGGCGCCACGGCGACGGGCCTGGCCGGCCGCGGTCGAGCGCAGGCGCAAGCTCAGGCACCTGCACCGGTGCGTCCGGCGATCGTCGAGTTGTTCACCAGCCAGGGCTGCTCGTCCTGCCCGCCTGCCGATGCCTTCATGGAAGAAGTGCGCGCGATGAAGGATGTCGTGGCGCTGACCTACAATGTCGACTACTGGGACTACCGTGGCTGGCGCGACACGCTGGCGGCGCCGGAAAATTCCAAGCGCCAATACAAATATGCCAAAGCCCGCGGCGACATGGACGTGTATACGCCGCAGATGATCATCGACGGCGCCTCGCACGTCGTCGGCAGCCAGAAGCCGGCCGTGATCGCGGCCATCAACCGCTCTCTCACCAATCCGCCGCCGATGTGGATTCCGGTCTCCATTTTCGCCAATGACGCCGAGTTCCAGATCACGGTGGCTGAGGCGCCGCTTGACGTTCCGGCGCCGGTGGCGAGCCTGTGGTTCGTTTCGGTCGCGCCGCGGATACCCGTGGAGATCGAGAAGGGCGAGAATGCCGGGCAGAAGATCGTGTATATGAATGTCGTGCGCAAGCTCGTGCCGGCTGGCATGTGGCACGGCGAAAGCACGAATTTCACGCTGCCCAAGGACAGCGTGATGACGGAGGACAGCACCAGCTGCGTCGCTTTGCTGCAGATGAAACCCTTGGGTCGCGTCCTGGGCTGCGCCGTTTGGGGCAGCCTAAGCTCCTGAGATACGGGCCTGAATGGGTCCGCCGGGGTTTCGGGCAAGCCGAGGCGCGCTCGAACTGGCGCTCGCAATTCCTATCGCAATGATTATATTAATGAGTGTTCCCGTCGTCCTGCGGCGGGTGAACGCGCCCAAACCCGGGAGAAGGACATGTCCTACAAGACCGTTCTCGTCGCCCTCAATGAAATCAACCGTCTCGACGCCCTGAATGCCGCCGCAGTCCGGATCGCCAGTCTCGATGGCGCTTTCGTGCGCGGCCTCTATACCATCCCGGCCGCGCAGATATATCCCTCGACCGGCTTCGAAGCCGTGCCCCAGATGTTCGAGGGCCATCAGACGTTCTTCAAGAACAATCTCGCCAAGGTGAAAGGCGCCTTCGAGGGCGCCATGAGGCAGGCCGGGCTCGACCACAAGTTCGTTTCTCTCGAGGGCCGCTCGCCGCTGATCTCGGACGAGATCATCGGCCACGGCAAGTCCGCCGACATCATCATCGCCAGCGCCACCGACCCTTCGGAAGTCTCGGGCGTCGAGCTCGACTGCATCGAGCGCGTCCTTGTCGGCGCCGGCCGCCCGCTGCTGGTCTTGCCGCGCAGCAACGAACACGTGCTCAGCCTCGACCGCATCGTGATCGGATGGAATGGCGGACGCGAGGCCGCGCGCTCGGTGTTCGATGCGCTGCCGCTGCTCCAGGCGGCGAAGTCGGTCGATGTCGTCTGCGTCGATTCCAAGAAAGAGGAGCGCGTTACGCCGGAAGAGCCCGGCCGGCGGATCGTGGCCATGCTCGAGCGCCACAAGGTGAACGCGCTTCCCAAGACGATCGACGGCCACGGCGAGAGCGCCGGCAAGGCGCTGCTCAAGCATGCCGTCGAGATCGATGCCGGCCTCCTGGTCATGGGCGCCTATGGCCACAGCCGTTTGCGCGAATTCGTCTTCGGCGGCGCCACGCGGCATGTGCTCGACGACATGACGCGCCCGGTCCTGATGTCGCACTAGCATCGGCCCGAATCATGTAAGGACACCATGCCGATCGCCAAGCCTGCTTTCCTGTTCGATCTCGACGGCACGCTCGTCGACAGCGTCTATGATCATGTGCTCGCCTGGCACGACGCCCTGCTGGCCGAGGGCATCGACCTTCCGGTCTGGCGGATCCATCGCCGTATCGGCATGTCGGGCGGGCTCTTCGCCAACATCCTGCTCCGCGAGATCGGCCTCGAATTGAGCAAGGAGCGCATCGATCACATGCGCCGCATTCACGCCGAATCATATGCCAGGCGCTCGGGCCATGTCCGGCCGCTGCCGGGCGCGCAGGCCCTTCTCAGATATCTGACCGACGCGAACATTCCCTGGGCCATTGCCACCAGCGGCCGGATGGAGACGGCCGGGCCGGTGCTCGAGACCTTGGGAGTCGACCCCAAGGCGACGCCGGTGGTGACGCGCGACCAGGTGCGCTTCGCCAAGCCCGATCCCGATCTCTTCGTCGAGGCCGCCGACCGGCTCGGCATCGACATCACCACCGCCACTGTGGTCGGCGATGCGGTCTGGGACATGCTGGCGGCGCGCCGCGCGCGGGCGCTGGGCATCGGCCTGCTGTCGGGCGGGTATGGCGAAGAGGAGCTGTTCCGCTCGGGCGCCTATCGCGTCTTCGCCGAGCCTGCCGACATGCTGCGCCATATCGACGAGATCGGCGGACGCCAGGCCCTATAGGTTCGCTTTCAGGCTTGCCCGGAGCGTGAGCGCCGGCGCTGCGAGGATCGCCGCAAAGCCTGCGACATCGGCGAGGCTCGGCCGGTCGCCGACCAGGAGCATGGCCGACAGCACGCCGACCACGGGAACTGCGAAGCTGAGGAGAGCCGACGTCGAGGCGGCATTGCGCGCCAGGATCGTGAACCACAGGAGATAGGCGCCGGCGGTGGCGCAGACGATATGGAACAGCATGGCGGTCACGACCCCGGTCGAAACCGACGCTGGCGCCTCCTGTCCGGAAACGCGCATGCAGATGATGGAGATGACGGCGCCGATCATCAGCTGGTAGGCGGTGGTGGCGATCGGATCACCCTCGAGCGGCCACGTCTTGAGGACAATGGTCCCGAGCGCCCAGGCCAGTGCGGCAAGCAGCGGCAGGATCACGCCCGCGGTCTCGTCCGATGAGAAGACCGGGAGCGCGAGGAGGCCTATTCCGATCGCGCCGGCGGTCACGGCGGCGGTCTTGTCGCGGCTGATCGGCTCGCGCAGGACGAGCGCTGCCAGAATGACCGACCAGATGGGCATCGTATAGGCGAGGATCGCCGCCCGCGACGTGGTCGTGCTGAGCTGGGCGAAGGCGCTGAAGATATTGAAGCCGGCGATGTTGAGGGTGCCCGCCATGAGCAGAGGCATCAGCGAGGATCGCTCGACCCCGAGCGGCCGGCGCAGCAGCAGGGCGACGCCAAGCAGGAGCAGGCTGGCGCTGCCGAGCCCGACGCCGCGCAGGACGAAAGGCGGAAGCTCGCCGAGCGCGATCTTGATCGCCGGCCAGTTGAAGCCCCAGAGCAGCGCGAGGAGGATCGGAAAGAAGCTCTCTCGCCGGATCATGCGGGCGGCGCTCAGATGTTCTTGCGATAGACGATGAAGGACGAGCGCGGCGTGATCGTGTCGTAGAGCGAGCGGGCGGCGCCATTGTATTCCTGGGTCTGCCAGTAGAGGCGGAAGGCGCCTTTCTCCCTGGCTTTCTCCTCGCAGGCGAGAATGAGTCCCTTGGCCGCGCCGCCGCCCCGCGCCCGCGGGTCGACGAAAAGATCCTGCAGATAGCAGATGGGCTTGAGGCTCCAGGTGCTGTCATGGAACAGGTAGTTGCAGATGCCGATGACCGCGCCGTCGCGTTCCGCCACCAACCCGTCGATATTGCTTTTCGGGTCGAGGATCATGGCCCAGGTGTTGGCGGTCACCTCCTCGGCCACCGTGGCGCGGTAGAATGCGAGATAGCCCGCCCACAGCGCTCGCCATTCCGCTTCGTCCTGGGCCTGAGCCGGCCGGATGACGACATCTGACATCGGAAAGTCCTCCCACGGTTGCCTTTTCGACCTTTATGGCGCGCGCCGGCATGGCCGACAGGGCCACTTTGCGGAAAGAGCAGCGGTCCACATGGACGCTGCGATGCAATCTTCAGGACGGTGGTGCAAGCGTCTTCTGCTCTCCCCATATTTGGGGTATCGCCAATGCGGAGCGGGCGGCGGGGCCGCCGGGAGACAGGGATGAACGCTTTCAACCAAGAGAATGCCTTCTGGAGCGACCTGCTCGCCAGGATCGCCGAGCGCGGCAGGCAATGGCTCGGCCGGCCGCTGGTTTTCGGCTCGCCCTCGCCGGTGCGGATCGAGGAGCTCGCAGCGAGCCTCATCTCGACTAAGGGCGAGGCGTCGGGCGTGGCGCTGGCGCACGCCATCGTGGAGCAATGGAAGGTGATGGACCTGCCGGCCCGTCAGGCCTGGTTCGAGATGCTGGCGCAGCAATTCGGCCCCGACAAGGAGAGGCTTGCTGCGGCCGTGGAAGACTGGCATGCCGAGGCGACGCCCGCGGCGGCGCAGCGCCTGCACGCCGCCGCGGAACCCTTGCGCCAGGAGCTGCTGCGCCGCATCAATCTGGCGCCGGGAGGCACGGCGGCTCTCGTCAGCATGCGCGAAGTGCTGCTCGGCCTGCTCGCGGCCAGCCCCGGCCTGCGGGCGGTGGACGCCGATTTCGTCCATCTTTTCATCTCGTGGTTCAACCGCGGCTTCCTCCTTCTGCGGCCGATCGACTGGTCATCGCCGGCCCATATCCTCGAGAAGGTCATCCAGCACGAGGCCGTGCACGAGATCAAGGATTGGGACGACCTGCGCCGCCGGCTCAAGCCCGAGGACCGGCGCTGCTTCGCGTTCTTTCACCCGCAGATGCCGGAAGAGCCGCTGATCTTCGTCGAGATCGCTCTCACGTCCGGCATTCCGGACAATATCGGCGATCTGTTGCGGGAGGGCCGCACCGCCATAGCGCCCAGTGCCGCCGACACGGCGGTGTTCTATTCCATATCGAACACACAAGCCGGGCTGAAGGGCGTTTCCTTCGGCAATTTCCTCATCAAGCAGGTGGTGGAGGAATTGCTGCGCGAGATGCCGTGGCTCAGGACTTTCGCCACCCTTTCGCCGCTGCCGGGCTTCGCGCGATGGCTGAGGTCGCTCAGGCTCGAGGGTTCGGCCGACATCGAAGCGCTGAAAGGCTTTGACCGGCTCGCCGAGCTCGACCGCGCGGACTGGCGCGAGGATGCCGAGCTGAAAGGCGAGATCGAGCCGGTTCTGCAGCGGGCGGCGGCCATCTATCTCGTGCAGGCGAAGGACGCAGCCGGAAGGCCGGTGGACCCCGTGGCCAGGTTCCATCTCGGCAACGGCGCCCGGCTCGAGCATATCCATGCCTCGGCCGACCTTTCCCCGAAGGGTTTGCGCCAGTCGCACGGGGTCATGGTCAACTATCTCTATGATCTCTCCGCCATCGAGAAGAACCATGAGATACATGCCGACAGCGGCGACGTCGTGCACTCTTCCGCGGTGAGGAAAATTCTGGCAAGCGACACATCGACGGTGCTCGCCCGCAACGTCCAGAGCCTTCTCGGCACCGAGAAGCCCAGGAAGAAGGAAGCCGCCGGAAGATGACCTGGTCCTATGCCGACGCGCCGCGCTTGCGCAACCTGCCGGCGCTGGTACGTCACAGGATGAAGCAGCCCGACAAGCTCTTCATCAGGAACGGCGACGGCCGCAGCTTCACCTTCGCCGATATCTGGGCGCTGGCCGGCCGGATGGCCGGCGCGCTCGCCGCGGGCGGTGTCCGGACCGGCGATCGGGTGGCGGTCCAGGTCGAGAAGAGCCCTGAAGCCATCGCCCTGTTCCTCGCCTGCGCACGGCTGGGTGCCGTCTACCTGCCCCTCAACACCGCCTATACGCCGACCGAGGTCGACTATTTCGTCGGCGACGCCGAACCTTCCGCCCTGATCGTAGCGCCCGAGCGGCTCGACGCGATGGCCGTGCTCGCCGGACGCCACGAGGTGGGGGCCCTGTTCTCGCTGGGCATCGGCGGCGACGGCACCTTCATGGACGGAATGCGGGCGCAGCCCGACACTTTCGTGGACGTCGAGGTCGGCTGGGACGATCTCGTGGCCATTCTCTATACGTCGGGCACGACCGGGCGCTCCAAGGGTGCCATGCTGAGCCACGGCAATCTTGCCAGCAACGCGCTCACTCTCGTCGACACCTGGCGCTTCAGCGAGCATGACGTCCTCATCCACGCCTTGCCGGTCTATCATACGCACGGGCTGTTCACGGCGACGAACACCCTCCTTCTGTCCGGCGGCACCATGCTGTTCCGGCAGAAATTCGACGCCGGCGACGTGATGAGCATCATGCCGGAGGCGACCGCGATGATGGGCGTTCCGACCTTCTACACGCGGCTGCTGCGCCATCCGGGGCTGACGCGCGAGGCCGCCGCGCATATGCGCCTTTTCATCTCGGGCTCGGCTCCCCTCCTCGCCGACACGCATCGGGAGTTCCGCGAGCGGACCGGCCATGCCATCCTCGAGCGCTTCGGCATGACCGAGACCAACATGAACACGTCTAATCCCTATGACGGCGAGCGCATCGCCGGCACGGTCGGACTGCCGCTTGCCGGGATCGACGTGCGGATCGCCGATCCCGACAGCGGCAAGCCGCTCGGCACCGGCGAGATCGGCATGATCGAGGTGCGCGGGCCCAATGTCTTCAGGGGCTATTGGCGGATGCCGGAGAAGACCGCCTCCGAGTTCCGCCCCGACGGCTTCTTCGTCACCGGCGATCTCGGCCGCATCGACGACAAGGGCTATGTTTCGATCGTCGGCCGCGGCAAGGACCTCATCATCACCGGCGGCTTCAATGTCTATCCGAAGGAAGTCGAGAGCGAGATCGACAGCATCGGCGGCGTCCTCGAATCGGCCGTGATCGGCGTGCCGCATCCCGATTTCGGCGAAGGCGTCACCGCCGTCGTGGTGCGCGCCAAGGACGCGGTGATCGAGACGGATATAGTCAAGGCGCTGGAAGGCCGGCTGGCCGGGTTCAAGCTGCCCAAGCGAGTTGTCTTCGTCGACGACCTGCCGCGCAACGCCATGGGCAAGGTGCAGAAGAACCTATTGCGGCAGGCCTATGCCGATCTCTACCGCTCGTGATAGATAGCGTCACGGCCAGGACAATTGATCGCGCGGTAAGCGTTGATCGGGATCGTGCACCACGATCGAGTCGCCTGCGATCAGATTTACGGGAAAGACCACGAGATTTGTCCCTCCGGCATGACGTAACGAGGGAAAAAGGATGCCCCGAAGCCCGGCCGCGATCACCATGTCTGCCAGCGTCCAGGATGGCGGCACCTTCTTGTCGATGCGCGCGATCTGTCGCCACGCGCAATCCCAGTCAGCCCACGCGGCGCCCCAGCGGATCGGATCGAAGCCTTCAGATAGATCGGTAACTTCCCCAAGGGTGATCTTATAGGCCGCGAGCGTCGCCGGCGGCACAATGCTCGCACCTTGCCAATATTCCTTGAGCGCGGTTTGAGGCGAGCGTGACAGATAAAGAGCCTCGACGCCGGGACGGTTGAAACGGCCGCCATCCAATGCGGCTCCCGCACCGCTGGTTGGAAGAAACGCCCATTTCGGTGTCAGGTAGCGATGAAAGACCTCATCAGGACCGATCTGGGCGGTTTTCACCCGCGCGCCCCGTTTTCCAGGTCCCGGATATAGGAGAGCGTCGCTTCGACTTGGCCCTCGGCAACCAGCTCAGCCGCCGTCCGATGGCCGTAATCCGCAATCGGCTCATTGCGATACCAGTAGATTGCCTTTTCGAGATCACCGGTCAGCTCGGCCGCCGCCGAGATGACCTTGACCATCTCCCGCATCCTGCTTTGAAGCCGCTCAGAGGACGGATTGCGCAGAGTGTTGCGATGAACTCCAGTGAGCTCCGCCAGATTCGCCACCCTCACGCCCAGCGCCTTCGATAGCCGCCGGGGTGATATATAAGGCGTGCGCGGCTCTTGAAGGCTGGCGACAAAGCCGGAGACGACTGCGTGGTGCTGTGCGGGCTGAGCTTGTGTCATGGCTGTCTCCATTCACTTTCTACACAATATATGCATATGAATCGGCATATCAAGTGCACAGATTGCCTGCCGCGCCGGCGCTCTGCGCGGTGGGTCGCCGAGGGCGCTCAAGCGGTAGGCAGGGACTGCCGGTATTTCTCCGCGTCCCAGTTGACGAGAGCGAGTTCCTCTTCGCGGCTGAGCGTGCGGATGGGGTCGCCGGATTCGAGCCGCACCGCGACATCGGCAAGGCAGCGCGCCATGGCGTGGATCGCGGGCGTCGCGTCATGCGGCAGGAGCACGCCTTCGCCGGATACCACGACGAGCTTCGGCTCCGGCCGGCCCTTCAGACCGATCCGCCGGGCGGCGCGTTCCGGCGCCTCACCCGGCTCCGCGACGGCGATCCCGGCGCCCAGGAAGACGATATGGTCGGGATAGAGCGTTCCCCTGCGCGCCACGGCGAGGCTCATCGGATCGAGCGCCAGGGAATGCACGCCGGGATCGGGCGACGGTGCATAGGCTCCTCCTTGCGCCGGGCCGGCCAGTCCGGGCTCGGGCCCGGCGCGCATCGGACGTGCCGGCCGGGTGAGCGCCCGCACCACCTGCTTCAGCCGCTCCGCCGCTTCGGCGACGGTTTCCCCGGCCACGACCAGTCCGTGATTGCCGAGGACGAGCACGTCTGTGCCGGGCTTCAGCCGCTTGCGGATCTCGCGGGCGAGCGGCAGCCCGGGTCTGCGATAAGGCACGAAGGCCCAGCGAAAGCCTTCGAGCCGGGGAGCGAGGACGGTTTCGGCGTCTTCGCGCACCGCGAGCGAGATGGTCGCGATGCAATGGACATGCACCACGACCTTGTGGGCGAAGCTCGCATGCACCGTCGTCTCGATCGAGGGCCTGAGCCCCAGGCTGTTGAGATCGCCGCGGACGAAATCGGCAGAGGTCTCGCAGGCCGGATCGTCGCGCTCGAGCGCGGCGAGCAAGGGGCCGATCGCCACCGGAACGAAGATGTCGCGCGTCTCGGCATGCTGAAGCCAGGTGCCGGAGGCCTTGATCCACATGACACCGTCCTGCTTGAGCGAGGTATTGCCGCCCGCCGCCTGGACCAGCAGCGGGTCGGCGCCGATCTCGGCCGAGAGCGCCTTCAGCGCCGACATTTCATGCATCGTTCCAGCCTTTGAGGTAGCTGCGCAGAGCGGCGGCCTGGTCGGGCGTCAGATGCAGGCCGTGCTTGGTGCGCCGGTCCAGTATGTCTTCCGCCGTCTGCGCCCATTCCGCTTCGCGCAGATAGGAGACTTCCCGTTCGTAGAGCAGGTGCCCGAAATGGCGGCCGAGATCGGCCGTCGAGCGCGCCCCGTCGAGAAGATCGAAGGCCATGCCGCCGTAAAGCCGCGCATAGTGCCGCGCCAGGGAGGCATCGATCCAGGAATAGCGCTGTTCGAGAACGGCGACGAAATGGGCAAAGCTTTCGGCCCCCTTGAGATCGCCGCCCGGCAGGTGTGCCGAGCCGGTCCAGTCGCCCGTCATCTGCGGGAAATGAGGCTTGAGCTTCAGCAGCGCATGTTCGGCGAGCCGGCGGTAGGTGGTGATCTTGCCGCCGAAGACCGACAGCAATGGCGGCCGGTCCCCGCCGCCGTCGATGTCGAAGACATAGTCGCGGGTGACGGCCGAGGGGTTGGCGGCATTGTCGTCATGAAGCGGACGGACTCCCGAAAAGGCCTGCACCACGTCGGTGCGCCTGAGCTCGCGCGTGCAATAGCGGTTGACGGCCGACAGGAGGTAGTCGATCTCGTCGTCGTCGATGGCGACGTCCTCCGGCCTGCCTTCATAGGGAATGTCGGTCGTGCCGATGAGGCAGAGATTGTCCTGGTAGGGGTTGACGAAGATCACGCGCTTGTCGTGGTTCTGGAACAGATAGGCGTGGGGGCCGTCCCAGAATTTCGACACCACGATATGGCTGCCTTTGACGAGGCGGATGCGGCGGCTGGAATTGACGCCCGAGATGTGTCCGAGCACGTCCTGGACCCAGGGCCCGGCCGCATTGACCAGCGCGCGGGCCTGGACGCGCCGCGAACCTTCCGTGCCCTTGAGCTCGACCTGCCACAGTCCGTTATCGCGCCTCGCCGACACCGCCGCCATGCGGGTCAGGATCTCCGCTCCCCGGTCGCGGGCGTCGATGGCGTTGAGGATGACGAGCCTAGCGTCGTCCACCCAGCAATCGGAATATTCGAAGCCCGTCCTGAACTCGCGCCTGATGACTGCACCTTCCGGCTCGCGGGCGAGATCGACGCGCCGCGAGCCCGGCAGCGTCTCGCGTCTTCCCAGATGGTCGTAGAGGAAGAGACCGAGCCGGATGAGCCACGCCGGGCGCTGCTCGGGCGAGTGTAGCAGCACCAGGCGCATCGGCCAGATGATATGCGGCGCCGCCTTGAGCAGCACCTCGCGCTCGCTCAGGGCCTCGCGCACCAGGCGGAATTCGTAATATTCGAGATAGCGCAGGCCGCCATGGATATATTTGCCGGAGCGCGAGCTCGTCCCCTGCGCGAGGTCGTCCTTCTCGCACAGCATCACCGACAGGCCGCGCCCGGCGGCATCGCGGGCGATGCCGGTGCCGTTGATGCCGCCGCCGATGACCAGGAGGTCGACCGGGCTCCGCTTCACCATCAGATCAGCACCGGTTCACCGGCGGCTCGCCTGCGAGATAGCGCCGGACCTCCTCCGCCGCCAGTCCCGCCGCATAGGTGACGGTCCTGACCGAGGCGCCGGCGATATGCGGGGTGAGCGTCACGTTCTCGAGCTTGAGCAGCGGCCAGTCGGGCGGCGCCGGCTCGATCGCGAAGGTCTCGAGCATGGCGCTCCTGATCCGCTTGCCCGCCAGCGCCTCGTAGAGTGCGTCGTAGTCGACGAGCGGTCCGCGCGCCGTGTTGACGAGCACCGCCGAGCGTTTCATCCGGGCCAGCGTTTCGGCATTGATGAGCTTCTCGGTCTCCCTGGTCACCCGCGGATGCAGGGTGACGACGTCGGACTCCGCCAGGAGCTTTTCCAGCGAGACCTGCTCGACGCCGTCGGCGAGGTCGGTGGCGGAGAGCTGGACATAGGGGTCGGCGACCAGGATGCGGCAGCCGAAGGCCTTGAGGAGCCGCACCACCCGCGTGCCGACCTCGCCATAGCCGATGACGCCGACGGTCATCTCCGACAGTTCCTCGCCGGTGCGGTCGGCGCGGTAGAGGTCGCCGCGCCAGACGCCCTGGCGCAGCGCGTCATGGCCGCGGGTGATGAGCCGCGTCTCGGCCAGGATGGCGCCGATGGTGAATTCGGCGACCGCCGAGGCATTGCGGCCGGGCGTGTTGACCACCGTGACGCCGCGCTGGCGCGCCGCCGCCATGTCGATATTGACCGGCCCGCCGCGCGACACGGCGACGAATTTGAGCGCCGGACAGCGTTCCAGGATCCCCGCCGACAGGGGCGCGAGATGCGTGACAAGGATCTCGGCGTCGCCGATCAGCGCGACGGTCCCCTCTTCCGTCCCCATATATTCCTTTAGCCCCGCCATGCCGGCCTTGGCATAGCCATGCTCCATCGGCTCGTCGGGCCAGGGCAGGTCATGGGCGTCGATATCGAGATCGGCCTTCGGGCATTTCTCCCTGATCGCCTTCTCGAACATGTCCGAGCGCATGAAGTGATCGCCGATGATCGTGAGCTTACGCATGAGCACCTTGCCTTGCCGTCTGCAGCGCGCGCCAGATGCCGCGCATCCGCTCGCGGGTTTCCCGATAGATGGGGAATGTTTCGTCGAAGAGTTTCACCAGCCCCGCATCGGGCTTCGTCTCGGGCCCCAGCAGCGGATCGACCCAGGTCTTGGCGCAGTCCACCATGCTCGGGAAGACCTTCTGCTGGACGGCGGCGATCATCGCCGCGCCCGCCGCCCCCGCTTCCTCGCGCAGGACGCTCCTGACCGGCGCGTCGAGCGCGCTGGCGAAGAGCAGCCGCAGGGCTTTCGAGCGCGCGCCTCCCCCGGTGAGCCTGATATCCTTGGGCAACAGCCCCATGGCGGCGTAGCAGTCCCGCGCCGCGAAGCTCAGGCCCTCGAACACCGCGCGCATGAGGTCGGCATAGCCCATGCCGGCCTCGAGCCCGGTGAACTGCGCCCGCGCCGCGGCGTCCAGGAACGGGCCGCGCTCGCCGGCTTGCGAGATATAGGGATGGTAGATGAGCCGGCCGCCCGGGCGCGCCAGGATCCTGTCGTCGAGGCCCTCGAGCAGGTCCTTGCGCGAGCGCTCGACGCCTTGCGAGGCGAGGAGGTCGCGCCCGACGTCCAAGAGCCAGTCGATGTTGAGCGTGGACGCCATGTTGGATTGCATCTGCGCCAGCATGCCCGGCGCCGGGAAGGCCATGGTGTAGCCGGTATGCTCGGGATTGAGCCTGACCGCGGCGGCCGAGGGTGCGAGCCGCATATGCATGCCGGTCGAGCCCGCGATCGAGCAGCCGACCCGGCCCTCGCGGTCGAACAGCCCGCCGCCGAGCCCGGTGCAGGCGACGTCGACATAGCCCAGGACCACCGGCGTGCCGGCGGCAAGCCCGGTGGCCGCCGCGCCGGCAAGGCTCAGCCCATGCGACTGCTCGGTGCCGTCGACGATCGGAGGCAGCAGCCGCTTGGCGTCCGCGGCCCCCAGCGCATCGAGGATGCCCGGCGCATAGTCGCGCGTGCGATAGTCGCCGAAGGTGAAATTGGCTTCCGAGGGATCGCAGACGCGCATCCCTGTGAGCTTGAAATAGAGCCAGTCCTTGCAGTGGTGCGACGACTGCGCCCGGGCGAGCAGCTCCGGCGCATGGCGCTTGAGCCAGGCGAGCTGGACATTCTGCTGGCAGGCATTCACGCCGGTGCCGGTGCGCTCGTAATGGGCCGCGTAGGACGGCGAGCGGGTGAACTCCTCGGCGATCGCGGCGGCGCGCGCATCGAGCCATAGCCAGGCGGGCGCCACGGGCTCGCCCGCCTCATCGATCAGCCACAGGCCGTCGCCCTGCCCCGTGACCGCGACGGCGATGACGCGATTGTTGAGATTGTCGACCTTCCGGGCGAGGTCGCGCAGCGTCTGGGCGGCATCCTTCCAGGTGCGCGCCATGTCCTGCTCGACCCCGCCATTGCCGAGCGTCGTGTAGCTGTTGGGAATGGCCGCCACCGCGAGCTGCTCGCCGGCCGCCGAGAAGGCGACGGACTTGATCACCGACGTTCCGGCGTCGATGCCGATGATCACGTCGGCGCTCATGCCAGCGATCCTCCATGGGCGATGGCCGCCCCGCCGGCGGCGAAGACATGGAGGTCGGGCGCCGCGATGCCGAACATGACCTCGCTGCCGGGCCTGGCGCTGATCTGCTCATGCGAGACCGAGACCACGGTGCGGCCGGCGATTTCGGCGGCGATGTGGGTCTGGTCGCCGAGCCACTGGCAAGTGACGACGCGGGCCCTGAGCCCCTGCCCGCCGATATGCACCGCATGCGGACGCACGCCGAACATCAGCGAGGACTCCTGCTTCAGCCGCCGGCGCAGCTCGGACGGGAAGTCCGCCGCCTTGTAGACGAGGTTCTGGCCTTCGCCGCCCTCGATGTCGAAGGCGATTCTGTCGCCGCCGTCGCTCATGCTGACCGGAAAGACGTTCATCGGCGGCTCGCCGATGAAGGTGCCGACGAAGAGATTGGCGGGGCGCGCCTTGAGCTCGGCAGGGGTCGCATATTGCTGCAGCACGCCGCCTTCCATGACGGCGATGCGGTCGGCCAGCGCATTGGCCTCGGTCTGGTCATGCGTCACCAGGATCGTCGTGCAGCGGTGCTCGCGCAGATAGTGCTTGATGCGGCCGCGCAGCACCGCGCGCAATTGCGGCTCGAGCTGCCCCATGGGCTCGTCGAGCAGATAGAGGCCGGCCTGGCGCACCAGGGCGCGGCCGAGGCTGGCGCGCTGCTGCTGGCCGCCCGATACGGAGCTTGGATATTTGTGGAGCACGTCGCCGATCTCGAGGAGCTCGGCCATCTCCTTGACGCGCTTGCCGACATCCTGGGCGCCGAGCCTCTGGGCCTTGAGCGCGAAGGAGATGTTCTCGGCAATGGTGAGCGGCGGATAGAGCGAATAGGTCTCGAAGGCCATGGCGACGCCGCGCTGCGCGGGAGGCAGCGTATGAATGACCTTGCCGTCGAGCTCGATCGAGCCGCGGGTCACCGTCTCGAAGCCGGCGATCATGCGCAAGGTGGAGGTCTTGCCGCAGCCGGATGAGCCGAGGAGCGCTGTGATCTCGCCCGGCTTCACCGAGAAGCTCAGATCCCTGACCGCATGCACGGCGCCCGGCCCGTAGATCTTGTCGACATTCCTGAGCGTCAGCTCGGAGGGCATCAGGCCTGTCCTCCCGCGAGCGCAGCGCCCGTCTCGTGATCGAAGAGATGCGCGCCCTTTGTGTCGAACGCCACCCGGACCTCGCTTTCGGCCTTGGGGATCGCCGGCGACGATGATGGCAGCGAGGCGAGAAGCTCGGCGCCGGACGCGCTTCGGAGCAGCAGAACGGTGCGCTCGTTGAGCGGCGTCACCGCCATGACCCGCGCCGTGAGTCCCGGCCCCTCCGCCTGCCGCACGATGACCGCCTCCGGCCTGACGCCGAAGGTCACTTTCCGGCCGGCCCAGGCCGAGTAGCCCGGATCGACCGTCACCCGGGCGCCGGCGAGCTCGACGCTGCCGTCGCCGGCGACCGTCGTCTCGGAGAGATTGATGGCGGGATCGCCGAACAGCCGGGCCACGCCGACGGTCGCCGGAGCACGGTAGATGTCTTCCGGCGTGGCGACCTGGACGAATCTGCCATGGGCGAGGACCGCGATGCGGTCGGCAAGCGCCATCGCCTCTTTGTAGTCCTGGGTGACGTAGAGCACGGCCGACTTGGCCTGGCGCAGCAGCCGCGGCAGTTCGAGGCGCATCTCGAAGCGCAGCTTGGCGTCGACATTGCGCAAGGGGTCGTCGAGCAGGAGAAGCTTCGGCGACGAGACGAGCGCTCTCGCCAGCGCCGTGCGCTGCTTCTGGCCGTTCGACAATTGCCGCGGCGCATGGCCGAGCACATGGTCGATCTTGAGCAGCCTGGCGACCCGGGCGACGCCGTCCCTGACCTGCGTCTCGCTTCGCGCCCGCGCCCTGAGCGGGCTGGCGATGTTCTCGAAGGCGCTGAGATGCGGGAACAGTGCGAAGTTCTGGAATGCCATGCCCACGTCGCGATGCTCCGGCGCCACGTCCGCCATGTCCTGGCTGTCGATGCGGATGGCGCCCGAGCTCGGCTCCTCGACGCCGGCGATGAGGCGCAGGAGCACCGTCTTGCCGGTGCCCGAGGGCCCGAAGATGACGACGATCTCGCCGGCATCGGCGCCGAGCGAGACGGCGTCGAGGACCTTGTTGGACTTGAAGGACTTGGAGACGGAGGCGAGCTCGAGATGCGGCATGATCAACCCTTCACCGCGCCCAGCGACAATCCTTCGACGAGATATCGCTGCGCATAGAGGGCGAGCGCCAGGGTCGGGGCGATCGACAGCACGATGGCCGCGGCGATCTGGCCGTACTGAATGCCCGATGCGGTGACGAAGGCGAGCGCTCCCACGGTGACCGGCTGCTTGTCGGCGGAGGCGAGGATGAGCGCGAAGACGAAATTGTTCCAGGCGAAGATGAAGGCGAGGAGGCCCGCGGCGGCGATGCCCGGCATCGCCAGCGGCACGGCGATCCTGGCGAAGCTCCGCCACCAGCTGTTGCCGGCGATGCGATAGGCATGTTCGATGTCGGGGCTGATGTCCTCGAAATAGCCGCGCACGATCCACAGGATCAGGGGCAGGCAGATGAGCTGGTAGACCCAGATCAGGCCGATATAGGTGTTGGTGAGGCCGAGCTGCTTGAAATAGAGGCTGAGCGGCAGGAGCACAAGGAGCGGCGGCGCGAAGCGGAAGGAAAGGAGCGTGAAGGCGATGTCCTCGCCGAGCCGGAAGCGGAAGCGCGCGAAGGCGTAGGCCGCCGGCACGCCGAGCACGAGCGACAGGACGACCGACGCGGCCGAGAGCAGCACGCTGTTCCACAGGTTCTTCATGAAGGCGATGTCGAGATTGCCGGCGGTGGTTTCGAGCCGGCCGGTGATCAGGGCC
Source organism: Parvibaculaceae bacterium (assembly GCA_050246735.1). GTDB lineage: Bacteria > Pseudomonadota > Alphaproteobacteria > Rhizobiales > Aestuariivirgaceae > Taklimakanibacter. Next base: position 118,819 of record JBFWVM010000007.1, read on the forward strand.
GAATAGTTCGACAGCGTGGGCTCGAAGACGATGCTGGGCGGGATGCGCAGGATCGTCTCGTTGGTCTGGAACGACATGAGCACGATCCACAGGATCGGGAACAGGAAGAACACCAGCACCAGGCCGATGAGGACGCCGCGGACGACGCGTTCGAGGGTGGAGGTGTGGTCCATGCCTTACCTCTCCCCGCGCGCGCGCTCGCGCAGCTTGAGCCACTGCTTGATGAAGATGTGGGACAGCAGGAAGGTGATCGCCCAGAGCACGATGAGCAACGCCGCCGAGCGGCCGACATTCGTGTACTGGAAGAACTCGAGATAGGACTGGACCTGGAAGACCATGAGCCGGTCGCCGGGCCCGCCTTGCGTCATCGAATAGATGATGTCGAACTGCTGGATGGAATCGAGAAGCCGGAAGAGCGAGGCGGTGATGATATAGGGCAGGAGCATCGGCAGGGTGATGCGGAAGAACACGAAGCTCCGCGGCACGCCGTCGAGCGCCGCCGCCTCGAACGGCGCCTTGGGCAGCGAGCGCAGGCCCGCCAGCAGCAGGATCATGATGAAGGGCGTATAGACCCAGACGTCGACGAGGGTGACGGTGAGGAGCGCCGTCGAGGGATCGGACGCCCATTTGAAATTGGTGAAGCCGAGGAGGCTCACGAGATAGCTGAGGATGCCGAAATTCGGATTGGTCATCAGCTTCCACATCAGCGCCGCCAGCGCCGGCGCCGTCATCAGCGGCAGGAGCAGCAGGATCGAGGCGATGTTGTTGAAGCGCGTCGGCTTCTGCAGAAGGAGCGCTATGCCGAGCCCGAGCAGCAGCTCGACGCCGACGGTGAGGCCGGCATAGACGAGCGAGATCCTGACCGTGTTCCAGAAGGCCGCGTCGGTCAGGAAGTTGACATAGTTGTCGAACCAGATGAAGCCCTTGAGCGCCGGCAGGTTGAGCCGGAAGCGGAGCATCGAATAATAGACGGCGGTGAAGAACGGAATGAGGATGCCGATGCAGACCAGGAGCGCCGGCAGGCTCAGGATATAGGGCAGAGCGCGGCGCAGGAACCGGCTGCCTGTCCTGGGTCGGGTCACGTGGTCGGCTGCCGCGGTCATGGTCTGAACACCTTACCCTTGCCCCGCGACGGCAGGGAGAGGGCATGCAACGATGGCGAAGAGGTTGCGCAAGCCCGGCCGGGAGGAGGTGGCCGGGCTTGCGCGGTTGAAGCAGCCGAAGCCTAGCCGAGACCGGCATCCTTCAGCTGCTTGTCGACATTGGCGGCGAGCTGGTCGAGGCCTTCGTCGACCGGCACCTCCTTGGCCACCATCTTCTGGAGCGTTTCGGCCCACTGGGTGGTGAGATCGAAGAACAGGGGCTGGGCGGTGAAGTAGATCTTGGCGCCCGGCGCCGACTTGTCGTGCTGGTTGAGATATCCCGGATAGGACTTGTCGATGCGGCTTCTGAATTCCTCGTCCTTCCACACCGAGGCGCGAACCGGATTGACGAAGTCCATCTTGCGCGCGCCGAAGAGGTCGTGCTCGACCGACGAGGCCCATTGCATGAAGTACCAGGCGGCGTCCTTCTGGTTGGAGAAGCTCGACATCGCCAGCGACCAGATCCACACATTGGGCGTGGGCGCCGAGGCCTTCGGATTGGCGGCGAAGGGTATGTAGCCGATATTGCCCTTCTCCTTGTTGTCGCCGCCGTTCATGAAGTAGCCGAGGATGTCGGCGTCGTAGATCATGGCGGAGGCTCCGGCGCCGAGATCGGTGCCGACCTGGTACCAGGTGTAGGTCGACCAGTTCTTCGGCCCCGATTCCTGGATCATCTGCACCCATTGCTTGTGGAAGGCCTTGGATTCGGCGGTGCTCATCGCCGCCTTGAGCTTGCCGTCAGTGACGGTGAAGTCCCTCTGGCCGAAGTTCGAATAGCCCGACAGGAAGCCCGGATGGATCGTCGCCCATGAGCGCGAGCCGCGCACGCCGATGCCATAGGGTCCGCCCAGGTCCTTGGTGAGCTTCGCCGCCGTCGCCACGAGCTCGTCGAGATTGTTCGGCGGCTGGACTTTCGCCTTCTCGAACATCTTCACATTGTAGGAGATGTTGTTGAGCTCATAGCCCCAGGGGATGCACCATTGCTTGGCGTCGGCAGAGCCCAGCTCGCCGCCCGGCACGCCGTTCCAGGCGGTCGAGGCGCGCAGGCCTGGCAGCACGTCGTCCCAATTGTAGCTGGGATTCGTCTTGGCCGGATCCTTGATGTACTCGTTGAGATCGACGGTCCAGCCGGCCGGGCCATAGGTCCAGGTCATATAGGCGCCGGTCATGAAGGCATCGTATTCGCTCGAGCTCGACGACAGGGCCGCGGTCACCTTGTCGAAATAGACGTCTTCCGGAAAGACGTCGTAGGCGACGTCCATGCCGGTCATGTCCTTGAAGGTCTGCAGGTTGGCGATCATCGCGTCGGCATAGGGATGCTTGTTGAGCAGGAGCTTGAGCTTCTTGCCCTTGTGCGCCATCCAGTCGAAATTCGCCGCCATGGCGCGCGACTGCGCCTGGGTCAGCAGCATGCCGCCCGCGGCGGCCGAGATTCCGAGCCTGGCCGAGGCGGCGAGCAGTTCGCGCCGCGAGAGCTTCCCGGCTACGAAGGCCTCGAACAGCCCTTTTTCTTTCTCAGACATTCCCATTTTCCTCCGTTGGTTGAACTGTCATCAGGCGGATGCGGCCTCGACGCCGCTCTTGCTGTCGGGTTCTGCGCCCGCTTCCTCCCCGGTCAATTGCCGGGCGGTCGCCTCGTCGGTGATGAGGCCGGTCAGGAGCCCGCTTCTCAGCACCGCGCGAATGGCTTTCGCCTTGCTGCGGCCGCCGGCGATGGCGACCATCTCGCGCCCGCGCAACGTCTCGATATCGGGGGCGAGCGCGCGCTCGGAGAGATCGTTCGGCACCTGGCGACCCTCATCGTCGAAGAACGAGCCCAGGACCTCGCCGAGCGCCCCGGCGGCGGCCACGCTTTCGATCTCGGCCGGCGCGACCATGCCGGCCGAGGTGATGAAGCCTTGATTGTGCACTTCCCCGATGCCGACGAGATGCAATGTCGCCTCGCGCGCCAGCGCCACCACGTCGGCGATGCCGAATTGCGCCAGCAGCACGGCCTTGTCCGTCACGCTGTTGGCGAAGAACGGCACCGGAAGGAGATAGGCCTCCGAGCCCGTGCGTTCGGAGAGGCGATGGATCACGTCATAGGGATTGGCGGCGAAGCGGCGCGTGAGGCCGCCGAGCAGCGAGACGAACTTCACCTTGGGCGCCGGTGAGCTGGGCAGGAAATCGATCGCCGCGGCGAGCGTGCGGCCATGGCCGACGCCGATGATCCTGTGCAGCCCGCGGTCGAGCACGTTGCGCAGATGGCGCGCCCCCGCCATGCCGAGGGTGCGCAGGGGCAGGGCGCCTTCATCGATATTGGGCACGACCTCGCAATGGCCGAGGCCGTATTTCGCCTTGAGCTGTTCCTCGAGGCCGACGCAGCCCGCGATCGGCCCTTCGACGAAGACGCGGATGAGGCCGTCGCGGCTTGCCCGCGCGATGAGCCGATGCGCCTTGGTGCTGGGGACGTTGAGCTTGTCGGCGATCTCGCCCTGGGTCTGGCCTCCGGCGAAATAGAGCCAGGCGGCGCGCGCCGCCAGCGTCGCTTCCTCGTCGAGAGTGATATTTGACCGGGACTGGTCCAACGCTCCCATCGCCTGCAATTTTTTTCGCTGCTTGCAATATTTTTCAATCCAGGACGCGAGTCAACGAAATTCGTCGCTGCGGCGCATCAGGAGAGCTGTGCGAAGACGGGCCCGGATTCAGAAGTCCCACGGGCATATGAGATCGAGGCCCGTATTTTCGAAATCGGCGAGATTTCGAGTAGCCAGCCGACCGTTGTTCACGCGCGCAATCGCGGCGATCATGCCATCCGATCCGGACATCGGGCGACCTTGCCTTGCAGCGCTCCCCATGATCTCGCCATAAGCGAGTGCTGCTTCCTCCGTCAGACCGAATATCCGGTCGGCGAAACGGCGACGCCAGTGGGAAAGCCCTCTTTCCAGCCGTGACGAGCGCTCGTCGGGACGTATTTTCTGAATACCGTAGGCAATCTCCGCGATGACGACGGTGGCAAGTGCGAGTTCGACGTCGAAACGCTCGAGCCAGGCCATGACCCCTTGATCGGGCGCCCTTTTCAAGGATTCCGCGACGACGTTCGTATCCAGGAAGATCAAAGGTCGACGCCCGCGTGTTTCTTCCGGCCTTTCTTGATGACCGCTTCGAGGTCGATGTCCGTGCCGCTTTCGGCTGTCAGCCGGGCATAGAAGGACGCTGCGGGCTCGCGTCCGGCTTCACGGACGTCATAGGCTTCCAAGGCCCGCTCGACGATATCGGCGATCGAACGGTTCTCGCGGCGAGCCAGCCGGTGGGCGAGATCGCGCGCTTTGGCGCTGCGAACGGAAAGCTGGGGTTCTGCCATTGGACCTCCTGTGTCTGGATATTAAGACTATATGGGGTTGCCATCAAGATGGCGGAAGATGGCACGGTGGCTGACGCAACTGCGCGCGACCGGTCAGGCCGGCGGCTGGCAGCGTGTGTAGCGCCCGGTCCTGAAATCAAAGATCACGCCGTTGCGGTCGAAACCAGGGCTCAGCATGGTGAGGATGGCGGGCGCCAGCGCCGCGGGCGGCGGCACCGAGCCTGGATCCTCGTCGGGCCAGGCCTCGACCCGCAATTCGGTGCGGATCGGTCCCGGGCTGATCAGATTGGCCCTGACCCTCGTTTCCGCCGTTTCATGCGCATAGACGCCGACCAGGGCCTCGAGCGCGGCCTTGCTCACCGCATAGGGCGACCAGCCGGCATGGCGCTTCCAGGCGACGCCCGAGGTGGCGAACAGGCAGCGTCCCGCGGGACCGGCCCTGAGCATGGCGTCGAGCCCGTGGAGAAGCCTGAAATTGGCGGTCAGATTGACGGCGAGCGCTGCTTCGAATTCCGCCGGCGGCAGGTCGCCCACCATCCGCTTGGGCCCCAATATGCCGGCATTGCCGAAAAGCCCGTCGAGATGACCGAAACGGTCCCGAATCAATCGGCAGAGGCGATCGATATCCTCCGCCGAGCCCATTTCGCAGGCGGCTAAAGTAGCTTCCCCGCCGGATGATTTCGCTTCCGAATCGAATCCATCCAGCGCATCGAGGCTTCGGGCGGTCGCGACCACATGGACGCCGGCCTCGACCAATGCCTTGAAGGCGGCGCGGCCGATGCCGCGGGACGCGCCGGTCACCAGAATGATGCGGCCGTTGTGGTCAGCCAGGGATGCCTCTCTTTTCGCTTCCGTCCTCGGGTGCCGGGACATGCCGATAGGGCGGATGCGGCGTCCGGTCAAGCTCTCGCAAGAGCGAGATAACAGAATACCAAAATAACACCACAATCTTTAATTTCCCTCTAAGGTATCGATTTGGTATGATGCAGGCAAGGAGAATGGCGTGACCGGAAGGCTCTTCCTGGGGATCGATGGCGGCGGCACCAGATGCCGCGCCCGCATCAGGGCGGAAGACGGCGCGCTCAGGAGCGAGGCCGTCGGCGGTCTTGCCAATATCTATTCGGACTTCGACGGTGCCTTGCGCACCATTCTGGCCACCGCGCGCGAGGCCTTGCGCCGGGCGGGTCTTTTCGACATCGGGCTCGAGCGGCTGCATGTGGGCCTGGGCCTCGCCGGCGTGATCACCGAGGAGGCGGCCGAGCGCGTGCGCCGGTCGGGCCTGCCCTTCGCCGCCTTCAGCGTCGATGTCGATGCCTATATCGCCTGTCTCGGCGCCCATGACGGCCGCGACGGCGGCATCGTCATCGCCGGCACCGGTTCTGCCGGCCTGGCCCTGGTCGGCGGCAAGCGTCATTGGCTCGGCGGCTGGGGCTTTCCTCTCGGCGACGACGGCTCGGGCGCCATTCTCGGCCGCGCCGCCCTGCGCCGCGCCGCCCTCGCCTTCGACGGGATGATCGAGAGCTCGGCCCTGCTCGACGATCTCCTCGCCGGGTTCGGCCGCGACCGCCAGGCGCTCGGCGATTGGGCGCTGACCGCCTTGCCGCGCGACTATGCGCGCTTCTCGCCGCGCATCTTCGCCGCCGCGGCCGCCGGCGACCGGCACGGTATCGCCCTTGTCGAGGAAGCCGCCACGGGCCTCGCCCTGATGGTCGAGGCGCTCCTCGCCCGCGGCGCACCCTCGATCGCGCTCATCGGCGGCCTGGCGCGGCCGGTCATGCCCTATCTTCCGGAGCGGCTGCGCCGGCACCTGATCGAGCCGCGCCGCGACCCGCTCGACGGCGCCATCATGATGGCGCGCCGCGCCGCCGGCCTCGAGAACTGGAGCACATGAGCGGCCCCGATGCGATCTTCGACCGCGCCCGCATCGCCGGGGCGAATCCGGCGCCGCTCTATCGTCAGCTCAAGAAGCTCGTGACCGAGGCGATCGCGCAAGGCCGTCTCGCCAATGACGAGGCCATCCCGGCCGAGCGCGACCTCGCCAGAAGGCTCGGCATTTCGCGCGTCACCGTGCGCAAGGCCTTCGCCGATCTCGTGGCCGAAGGCGTGCTGGTGCAGCGTCGGGGCTCCGGCACCTACGTGGCGCCGAGGCCACCGCATATCGAGCAGCCGCTGTCGCGGCTCACCAGCTTCACCGAGGACATGCACCTGCGCGGCATCACCACCGACGCCGACTGGCTCGACCGCTCGATCGCGCTGCCGACGCCGGAGGAATCGCTCGTGCTGGCGCTGTCGCCGGGCGAGAAGGTCACGCGGCTCGACCGCCTGCGCCGCGCCGACGGCAAGCCGCTCGCCATCGAGCGGGCCGCCATCCCGCATCGCCTTCTGCCCGATCCGGATTTTCCCGGCGCGTCGCTCTATGCGGCGCTCGCCGCGCGCGGCCTGCGCCCGGTCCGGGCGCTGCAGCGCCTCCATGCCGTGGCGCTCACCGCCGGCGAGGGCGAGCTGCTCGGCCTGCCGGCAGGCAGCCCCGCCCTCTTCATCCAGCGCGTCTCCTATCTGGCCGACGGCCGCATCGTGGAATTCACGCGCTCGCGCTATCGCGGCGACTCCTATGATTTCGTCGCCGAGCTCCATCTCGCGGCGGGATCATGACCACAACCCCGACCCACATGGCGCGCGAGACCGCCGAGGCCCCGGAAGCCGTGGCGCGCATGCTCGCCGCCAATGCCGCGGCGCTGGCCGAGCTCGGCCGGCTCTATGCCGCGCGCCGGCCGAGCCATATCGTCACCTGCGCCAGAGGGTCGTCCGATTGCGCCGCTTCCTATTTCAAATATCTGGTCGAGATCACTCTCGGCCTCCCCTGCTGCTCGCTCGGCGCGTCCGTCGTCTCGGTCTATGGCGCGCGGCTCGCTTTGCGCGACACGCTGCTCCTCACCATTTCGCAGTCGGGCAGGAGCCCCGACATCCTCGCCTTCCAGGCCGAGGCGAAGCGTGCCGGCGTTCCCACTCTCGCCGTGACCAACACCGAAAATTCGCCCCTGGCCCGGGAGGCAGATCTCTGCCTGCCGCTCTGCGCCGGTGTCGAGCGGAGCGTGGCCGCGACCAAGAGCTTCATCGCTTCCGCCGCGATGGCGGCGGGGCTCGCCGCGGCGGCGAGCGGCGATGCCGGGCTTTCCGATGCCCTGCAGGCGCTGCCCGAAGATCTCGGCAAGGCCCTCGCTTTGCGCTGGAGCGACGTCGAGGACCTTCTGGCGCGGTCGCGGTCTTCCTTCGTGCTCGGCCGCGGCCCCTCCCTGCCGATGGCGCAGGAGGCCGCGCTCAAGCTCAAGGAGACGGGAGGCCTTCACGCCGAGGCCTATTCCGCCGCCGAGGTGCTGCATGGCCCGATGGAGCTGGTGAGCGAGGGATTTCCGGTGCTCGTCTTTTCGCCGCGGGACCAGGCCTTGGCCACCACGCACGAGACGGCCACGCGTCTCGGCGAGGCCGGTGCCCATGTGATCGCTCCCGACTATGCCGCCACCCGGCATCCCCTGCTCGATCCCATCTCGTTCATCCAGACCTTCTACGGCAGCGCCGAGCGCATCTCCCGGCGCCGCGGGCGCGATCCCGACCGGCCGCGGCTCCTCAAGAAGGTGACGGAGACCCGATGACCCGCTTCGCCCTCAAAGGCGCCCGCCTGTTCGACGGCGAGGCCTTCCACGACGGGAAGGCGGTGGTGATCGCCGGCGGCCGGATCGAGGAGATCGTGCCCGAATCCGGGCTCGCCGGCGGCGTTCCGGTGGTCCACCTTGCGGGCGGCATCCTGGCGCCGGGCTTCATCGACGTGCAGGTGAATGGCGGCGGCGGCGTCCTGCTCAACGAGCGCCCCTCGGTCGCCGTCGTCCGCCGCATGGCGGATGCCTTCCGCGCCTTCGGCACCACGAGCCTGCTGCCGACCGTGATTACCGACGCCCCGGACGTCATCCGGCAGGCGGCCGATGCCGTCGCGGCGGCGCGCTCGCAGGGCGTCCCGGGCATCATCGGCATCCATATCGAAGGCCCGTTCATCGATCCCCGCCGCGCCGGCGCGCATCCGCCCCAGCATATCCGGCCCATCGCGCCGGACGACGTCGCCTGGCTCAAGGGCCTCGACTGCGGCATCGTGCTCCTGACCGTGGCGCCCTCGCATGTGACGCCCGAGACCATCCGCGACCTGACTGAGGCCGGCATCATCGCCTCTCTCGGCCATTCCGAGGCGACGGCAAGGGAGGCGCAGAGCGCTCTCGCCGCCGGCGCCCGCGGCTTCACCCACCTCTTCAATGCCATGAGCCCGTTGCAGGCGCGCGAGCCCGGTATGGTGGGCGCAGCCCTCGCCGATCCTTCGAGCTTCTGCGGCGTCATCGCCGATGGCCACCATGTCCATCCGCTCGGCCTGCGGGTGGCGCTCGAAGCGAAACCGAAAGGCCGCCTTTTCCTCGTGACCGACGCGATGCCGCCGGCCGCGGGCGGGCCGCCCGGCTTTATGCTTCAGGGCCGTCGGGTGACCGCCCGCAATGGTCGCCTCGAGCTCGACGACGGGACGCTCGCCGGCTCGCTCCTCACCATGGACGAGGCGGTGCGCTTCTGCGTCACTGCACTGGCTCTCGACCTCGCCGAAGCCTTGCGCATGGCTTCGCTCCATCCGGCAGCCTTCCTGAAGATCGACGGCGAACTGGGTCGCCTGGCGCCGGGCTTCCGCGCTAATCTCGTGCATCTGACGGACGCGCTCGCCGTCACCCGCACATGGATCGACGGAGTGGCCTTTTCCCGATGAAGCTGAAACTTGCCGGTCGCATCAGCCAGGGCAGCGGCCGGGTGAACGAGGATGCCGCGGGCTTCATCGGCGAGCCCGACGACGTCCGGGCCGCCTGGGTCCTCGACGGCGTGACCGGCATCAACGAGGCGAGCCTCGGGCTCGCCGGAAGCGACGCGCAATGGTTCGTCGCCCGCATCGACGCGCATTTGCGCGCCCTGATGCCCGGGGTGCGCGACGTCGGGACACTCATGCAGGCTCTCGTCGATCGCCTGGTCGAGGATCAGGCCGAAGCATCGAAGCGCGCGGCCCTGCCCGACGCCTATGATCCGCCGGCCGCCTGCATCGCCGCCTTGTGCCGGATCGGATCGGACTGGCATGCCTTTCGCCTCGGCGATTGCCGGCTCCTGGCGCGCGACGGCACGGACTTCCGGCGCATCGTCGATTTCGCCAATGACGATTTCGATCATTGGATCACGGCTGAGGCCCGGCGCCTGCGCGCCGACGGAATGCTCGACATCGCCGCGATCTCGGACCGGCTGCGGCCGGCACTCTTCGCCAATCGCCGGCGCCGCAACCGGCCGGGCGGCTATGGCGTGATCGAGGCGGACCCGGCCTGCCTTGCTTTCGTCGAGCACATGCCGCTGGCCGATCCGGTCTCGGCGCTCATGGCCAGCGACGGCTTCTTCCGCCTCGTCGACCACTATGGGGAGTTGTCGGAGGATGAGCTCCTGGTGCGAGCCTGCCGCGAGGGCGGGATCGCGGCGCTCCATGACCGGCTGCGCGCGATCGAGAAGGCCGATCCGGACTGTACGAGATTTCCGCGCTTCAAGCCGGCGGACGACGCCAGCGCTATAGCCCTCGAGGCGTAAACGGGAACGGTCAGGCGCCGCCCGCCGTCGCCGGCCGCAAGGCCCGGCGGCCGAGGCTGTGATAGACGAACGGCGTCCGGGCGATATCGGCGATCGAATAGAGGTTGCGCAGGTCGACCATCACCGGCGCGCGCATGCCGCGCGCCAGCCTGACGAGATCGAGGCCGCGGAATTCGTTCCATTCGGTGAGCAGGACGGCGGCATCCGCATCCGTGGCGGCGTCATAGGGCGTCTCCGCCCAGTCGATCCCGGCAAAGGCGCCGTTGCCGCTGTTGCGCACCACCGGATCATAGGCGACGACCGCGGCCTTGGCCTGGGTCAGGGCCGGGATGAGATCGAGGGCCGGCGCGTCGCGCAGATCGTCGGTCTCGGCCTTGAAGGCCAGTCCCAGTATGGCGATGCGCTTTCCCGCGACACTGCCGTCGAGCGCAGTCGCTACTCGCGCGAAGAGCGACGCCTTACGCCTGTCGTTGGCGCCGACCACCGCTTCGATGAGGCTCAACGGCGCCTCGGCCTCGCGCGCGGTGGCGGCGAGAGCGCGCGTATCCTTGGGAAAGCACGATCCGCCGAAGCCCGGCCCCGGATGAAGGTAATGGTGGCCGATGCGCTTGTCGTGGCCGATGCCCTTGGCGACGACGGCGATGTCGCCGCCGACCTTCTCGCAGAGATCGGCGAGCTGGTTGATGAAAGCGAGGCGCATCGCGAGATAGCCGTTCGCGGCATATTTGATGAGCTCGGCCGATTCGAAATCGGTGAAGATGAGCGGCACGCCGGTCATGGTGATCGGCTGATAGATCTTGCGCAAGGTGTCCTGGGCGCGCTTCGATTCGCTGCCGACGACGATCCGGTCGGGATGCAGGAAGTCCTCGACCGCCGAGCCCTCGCGCAGGAACTCCGGATTGGCGGCGACGTCGAATTCGGCGTCGGGCCTGAGCTCACGGATCTGCGCCTTGAGCTTGCGCGCGGTACCGACCGGCACGGTGGATTTGGTGATGATGACGGAATAGCCCTCGAGCGCTCCGGCGATCTGGCTCGCCGCCTGATGCACATAGGCGAGGTCGGCGGCATCGTCGCCACGCCGGGTCGGCGTCGAGACGGCGATGAAGACCGCCTCCGCCTGGGCGACCGCCGACGGGAGATCGGCGGTGAAATGCAGGCGCCCGGCGCGCACGTTGGAATGGACGAGCGTGTCGAGGCCGGCCTCGTGAATGGGAATCCGGCCGGCATCGAGATCGGTGATGCGCGCCCTGTCCTGGTCGACGCAGAACACGTCGAAGCCGAATTCGGCAAGACAGGCGCCAGAGACCAAGCCGACATAGCCGGCTCCGATGACAGCTATTTTCATGCGATGCGATGCCCGTCCCTGCGCTCGAGGATTGTAGCTCGTCCCTAGACGACTGCCGGACGGGACGCAAGTTTCACGCGGCGGCCATGGCTTTCATGTTGGCGGCCGCCACTGCATAGCCCCCGGCCGCCCCGTCGATGAAATGGAAATGGTCGCGGGCGAAGGGGTTGGGGACGAAGCAGGTCATCAGCGCCGAGCTCTGGCGGTGCAGGCCGTAGCGGCAGAGCCCGTGCGATGCAGCCTCGCGCAGGCGCTCTTCCAGCCGCGCGACGCGCTCGGGTGCTATGTCCACGGTGAGCTTGAGGCCGTCGTCGAACTTGCGGAAGTCGGTATTCCGGGCGACGTCGCTCTTGTAGACGGCGGCATCGAACCGGCCGACCTTCGCATTGGTGCGGAAGACCAGCCAGCCGGCGAGGCTTTCGGCCAGGATATGGAGCTTGCGCGCCAGGAGAGAGCCCCGCCGCGAGGCCAGCGCCTCATAGTTCAGGCCCTTGGGCGGAAAGCCGAATTTGCGTGGCACCGGCAGTCCGGCCGCGGCCTCGCCGCCGACGATGCCGATGATGTCGTCGACGAGCCTGGAGAACTCCGCGCCGCGGTCCTGGCCGGCAGGCGTCACGATGATCGAGACGATCTCGCCGTTCTTCGCCGCGATCGGATCCCAGCGGCACGACAGCCCGGTGAGATCGGGGCGTGACCCGGCCGGGGCCGCGGGCACGCCGTATCTGCCCGCCTTCATCTGGGCCTCGGCCCAGTTGGCGCCGCCGCCGGCGAACATGGCATAGGTGACATGCGGGCTCGCCTGGAAGCGGGCGACCCTTACGTCATGTCCATGATTGCGGATATCGCTCATCGGAACGACCGCGGCCCTGAGCTCGAGGCCGAGATCCTCCCTGACCCAGACCTGCGTCGCCGCCAGCGCCCCGCGCGTCCTCGCGGCCGCATCGGGCGGTATCGCGAGGAGCGCGCCGTCGCCGCCGAAGACGAACGGTATGCGGCCGCTGCCTACCGCGTTGAGCACGGCCGAGATCACGCTGACGCCCGCCACGTTGACCGCCTTGTATTCGCCGCGTTCGATGGCACGCGTCGAGCTCACGATATCCGCGGTCGCGAGCGACCAGTCGACGGGCAGAGGCGCATAGTTGCGCTCGTCGGCCACGCCCGAGAATTCGCTGAATGTCGGCAGGCTCTCGAAGAACCCGCCTGCGTCCGCATCGCTCATGGCCGGAAGGCTAGCATGGCGCGGCGGACTTTTGCGATAAAGCCGGCGTGACCGTCCCCGGCGCGTGATTGACGTCGCGGCGGAAGGCCGTCATAGGCAGACAGGTGAAGATCGCCTTCTATGCACCGCTCAAGTCTCCCGATCATCCGGTCCCGTCCGGAGACCGGCAGATGGGCCGCCTGCTCATGCAGGCCCTCGTCCGGAGCGGCTTCGATGTCGAGCTTGCGAGCCGCCTGCGCGCCTTCCGGGCCGAGCCTGGCCCTCAAGAAGACCTGCGGCGCGAGGCTCATGCCGAAAAGATCCGGCTGGCGCGGGAATGGGCGCTGGGCGGAAAGCCGGATATGTGGTTCACCTATCATCTCTACTACAAGGCTCCCGACCTCATCGGCCCCGGCCTCGCGCGCGAATGGCATATCCCCTATGTGACGGCGGAGGCCTCCTATGCCGGCAAGCGCGACCGTCAGGGCTGGGCCGCGGCGCAGGCGCTGGTGCGCGAGGCCGTCGGCCAGGCGCATGTCAATCTCTGCTTCACCGACCGCGACCGTCCCGGGCTCGAGACTGCGGCGCCGCATGCGCGCTTCGCGTCGCTCTCGCCCTTCATCGACACTTCGGCCTATGAGCGCGTCGCATCCCTCCCGCCGGGCCCGAGGCTGGTGACGGTCGCGATGATGCGCAAGGGCGACAAGCTCGCGAGCTTCGCCATGCTCGCCGAGGCGCTCATGCTCATCGCCGACCTGCGCTGGCATCTGACGGTGATCGGCGACGGCCCGATGCGCGCCGAGACGGTCTCCCTCTTCGCCGGACTCCCTGCCGGTCGAATCGACTGGCAGGGCGAGCTGCCGGCGGACTCGGTGCCGGCGGCGCTCCGCGCGGGCGGCATCTATGTATGGCCGGGCTGCGGCGAGGCCTATGGCCTCGCCTATCTCGAAGCCCAGGCCGCCGGCATGCCGGTCGTGGCGCAGGCGACCGCCGGCGTTCCGGCCGTGGTGCGGCACGGGAGGACCGGGTTGCTGACGCCCGAAGGCGACGTCGCGGCGTTCGCCGCGGCGATCCGCGCGCTGCTCGCCGACGACGCCAGGCGCGAGGCCTATGGCCGGGCGGCGCGCGCTTTCGTCCTCGAGGAGCGCTCGCTGCGGCTCGCCGCCCTGAAGCTCGGCCTCATCCTCCGGAGCGCCGCGTCATGACCGGCGCTCGCCTCTGGCAGCCGGTCCGGGACGAGCTCGCCCGCTGGCGCGATCTGGGGCTTCCCGCCGAGCTCTGGCTGCGCGACGACGACGCCGTCGAGCCCACGCCGGCACTCGACCGGCTGATTGCGCTGACCGCGGAATTCGCGGTCCCCGTCGCGCTGGCGATCGTGCCGGCGCGCTCGGGCCCGGCGCTCGCCGGCCGCCTCGCCGGTGAACGCCACGTCCATCCCCTCATTCACGGCTGGTCGCATGCCAATCACGCCCCGCCTTCCGAAAAAAAGCAGGAGCTCGGTCCGCATCGGTCGCGAGCGGTGATCCTGGAAGACCTCGCCGCCGCGCTTGCCCGCCTCTCCACGCTTTACGGCGGGCGCCTCGTGCCCATGCTGGTGCCGCCCTGGAACCGCATCGCTCCCGCGCTGGTGGACGAGCTGCCGTCATTGGGATTCCGCGGGCTCTCGGCCTTCGGCGACGGGCTGCGGTCCCGGCCGGGGCTTGTCGTGGCGAATGCCCATATCGACATCGTCGACTCGCATGCCGGCAATGCCTGCCGCGATCATGCCTGGCTGGTCGCCGCCCTGGCCCGGGAACTGGCCGGGGCGCGCAGCGCCGGCGGAAGGCCCGTCGGCATATTGAGCCACCACCTCGTGAGCGACGACGCGGCCTTCGGGTTCCTGCGCGACCTGTTCACGGCGGCAGCACTGGCGCGCGTGAGCTGGCGCGCGCCGCGCGAACTGCTTGAAGCCATCGCCTTTTAGGGATCTGAGCGCTCAGAGCTCGACCACTTGTCCCTGGCGCGCCACGAAGGCGCCCGGAAACTCGGCCTTCGCGTCGTCTGCGATCCGGTCGAGCTCGTCGTCCTTGCGCAGAGGCGAGTGATGGAAGATGGCGAGCTTCCTCGCCTTGGCGGCGCGGCACAGCCGCACCCCTTCTTCCCAGCTCGAATGCCCGAAGCCGCGATAGCGCTGCATTTCGCTCTCGCAGAAGGCCGCGTCATAGATGACGAGGTCGGCGTGATCGATGAGCTTGAGCACGGTCTGGTCGAGCTTGCCCGGCACATGTTCGGTGTCGGTGATGTAGCAGGCGCATTTGCCCCGGAATTCGACGCGGTAGCCGACCGCGCCATTGGGATGGTTGAGGCTGCCGGTCTCGATGACGATCCCGTCATGGGGCCGCAACACGTCGCCGGGCGTGAAATCCCGGTAATCGACGTCCGCTATGAAGATTTCCGGAGCGATCGGGAAATACGGCGCCTTCATGATGCCGGCGATCATGTCGTGCGTCGTCATGACGCCGGCGAGATGTCCCGACCAGATGCGCGCCTTCATGCTGGCGCGATAGAGCGGCATGAAGAAGGGGATGCCGAAGATATGGTCCCAATGGCAATGCGAGAAGAACATGTCGAGGCGGTTCAGGCCCTCCTCCTCGATCTCGAGCCCGGCGCGCTTGAGGCCCGAGCCCGCGTCGAACATAAGGAGATGCTCGCCGCAGCGCATGGCGACGCAGGAGGAATCGCCGCCATAGCGGGAAAAGCCGGGTCCCGAGACCGGGATGCTGCCCCGCGCACCCCAGAACTTCACCGTGAATTCATGCTTCGCCATCAATGACTTGAACCCTCGCTCGGCGTCCATGGTAGCAGGTCTTGCGCGCTATGCGACTCCAAAGCTGGCAGCTCGGTCGCCCGCTTCGCCAGGACGACCTCGATGGGCTGGGCCCGGCCCCTGATGTCGATGCTCTGTATCGCGATGGTCGTGGTGTCGGCGCCGGCCCTGTCGAGGACCGCCTTGGAAACGATGGCCTGCATGTTGAGGTCCTTGCAGGCGCCTTCGAGCCGGCTCGCGGTATTGACCGTGTCGCCGAGCGCGGTCACGGCGCCGGCGGCGCTCGATTTCCCCGCTGCCCCGATGCGCCCGAGAATGGCGGAGCCGGAATGGAGTCCGATGCCCATTTCCAGTCTGCCGCGCAGCTCCTCATGCAGGCTCTGATTGAGGGCGTCGAGCACGCCGCCCATTGCGCGGGTCGCCTTCAGCGCCTCGATGGCGCCGGTCTGCGCCGCCTTGTCCATGCCGAAGATCGCCATGATGCCGTCGCCCATGAATTTGTCGACATAGCCGCCGGTGTCGGTGATGACCTCGCTCATGCGGCCGAGATACTGGTTGAGCAGGAAGACCACGTCATAGGACAGGCGCTGCTCCGACAGCCTGGTGAAGCCCCTGAGGTCGCAGAACATGACGGTGACCTCCTGCTCGACGCCCCAGAAATACTTGTCGGCGAGCCCGCCTATGGCATCGGCGGTCACCGCCGGCAGCAGGGTCGTCACGGTGATGTCGTGCAGGGGCCTGAACTGGCAGGCGAGCCGGACATTGGCGGGCGCCCCCACCCGCTGCAGGACACGCCGTTCATTGGCGCCGGAAGGGGGCTGGTCGACCGGCCCCTCGGTGACGCGCACCCGGCAGGTGGAGCAGCGCGCCCGCCCGCCGCAGACCGATGCGTGCGGAATGTCGTGCAGCCGGCTGATCTCGAGCACCGAGAGTCCGCGCCGGGCCGAGACCTTCTGGCCGCCCGTATAGGTGATGGTGACGCGGCTGCGATAGTGGTCGAGCACGCCAAGGCCGATGCGCGCCGCCACGATCACGGCCAGGATGCCAAGATAGCCGTAGACTTCGTAGGCGATGGCGGCCTTCAGGAAATCCCATTGCTCGGGGGTCAGCGGGTTCTCGAAGTCCGTCTCATAGCGGATGGCGCGCGCCGCCGAGGTGAAGCCGGCGAAGCCGAGCGCCGGTACCAGGACCGCGAGGGCGACCCATAGCCATTTCAGATCGCGGTACCAGCTCTTGAGCTGCAGCCAGTGATGCAGCCCGATGCAGCCATGCACCCAGACGAGGGCGATCAGCGCCGCCTGCGGCAAGGCCTCGCCCGGCCACATGATCCACAGCGCGTAGGAGTAGTCGTCGTCCACCCCGGCGGTCAGATGGGCGCCGCGCAGGGCCGTGGCGTGGCGCAGCAGCAGGACCGGGATCAGCAGGCCGAAGGCCAATTGCACCCATTCATGCGGCCTGATCCGCAAGCTGCGGCGGCTGATGAATATGGCGACGCCCAGCACGAAATGCAGGAGAAACGAGGTGAGCAGGATCGCCGTGCCCGGCGCGCTGCGGGTGACGGCGATGCGCCACAGGCGCACCGCCTCCATGGCGTCGATCGACACCAGGCCGACCGCGTGATTGAGGAGATGGGTGAGCGCAAAGGCAAACAGGACGAGGCCGCTCCACAGCCTGAGCTGCCGCAAGCTCGTGCGGTGAAGGATCGGCGGGGAAGGCAAGGCGACATCGGGATGCGTCATGTCGGCCTCGGGGACGCGCGAAAGCCTAGTTCGCTTTGCGTCTGAGATTGCTGCGCGCCTCGCTGAGCTCGGCCGTCGTATGGCTCAATCGGTCGGCGAGCACCCGCATGATCTCGACCGCCATCTCCGGAAACTCGGCCAGCAGTTTGAGAAAATGATCCTTGCGGATGCGCAATGTCTCGAGCGGCGCATTGGCTCTCACCGTCGCGGTGCGGGCCACGTCGCACAGTATCGCGATCTCGCCGACGATGGAATTGGGCTCGAGCGTCGCCACCTTGATCTCGCCGCTTTGCGAGTCGACCAGCACGTCGGCTGAGCCCGACAGCACGACATAGGCGGCATCGCCCGGGTCGCCCTGCTTGAACAGCACCTGCCCTTCATCGAAGCTGACCCGATCCGAGGTGAAGGCCAGAAGCTTGAGCTTGGCCGGAGCCACGCCGGCGAACAGCGGCACGCGCCGCAACAGCTCGACTTCATCCTTGAGCTGCATGCTCAATACTCCTTCTTCAACCGTCCCATCTTACGACGCCAGGAGCCCTGCGAAAACGCCCTTTCGCTCCATGAGATGATCATAGTTCCCGTCCTCCACGGCCGTTCCCCGATCGAGCACCACCACCCGATCGAACAGGCGAGCGAGGTTCGGATTGCTCAGCACCCAGACCACCGCCGGCTTGCGGCCGTCGCGCTCGGCCTCGCCGAGGACGGAGCGCACCAAGTGCTCCTGTGTGCGCTGCTCGACCGACGACATCGCCTTGTTGAGGATGATGTAGTCGCCGCGCTTGAGCAGCGCCCGGGCGACATGCAGTTTCTGGCGCTGCACGGTGGTGAGGCGGCGGCCGCCGACGCCGACATTGTACTCGAGGCCGATCCTCACCACGTCCTGGCTGAGACCGAGGTCGTCGAGCACCGAGCGCACGATGCCGCGGATGCGCTCGCCGGCGTCGGCATGGCGATGACCGATGCGGCCGAACAGCACATTGTCGAGGATGCTGGCGGATTTGTTGTAGTGCTCGGAATCGTAGAGCTCGATCGCGCCCTTGAGGCTGTCGGGCAGGTTGTCGTGAAACGCCATCCGCGCCTCGACGATCCGGTCCATCATGTCCTGGTCGAGAAGGCCGAAGCGGTAGCGCGGCTCGACATAGGAGAAGGTGAGCCGCATGATCCGTTGCCGGTCGGCCTCCGTGACTTCGGCGAAGGGCCTGTCCTGGACGCGCTGCAGCAGCGCCTGGTAGTCCGGGATCTCGTCCGCCGTCATGAAGATGAGCTGCTGGAAGAACGGATGGTCGGGCGGCAGGTCGCGGAACAGCTCGACCGCGTTGCGGGCGATCTCGAGGCCCATCCGGTAGAGCGCCTCGTCGAGACTGGATTGCGCCAGTATGGAGCGGAAATAGCCGTCGGACGCCAGATTGGCGTTGGAAAGCGCCGGCCCCACCGGAGTGCCGAACAGCAGGTTCTCGGCCACCGTCGCTTCCGTGTTGTAGAGGCCGAGGTCGAAGGAGACGACGAGGCCGGAAAGTCCTTCCTCGTCGAGCCTCGCTTGCAGCGCCTTGCGCGCCTCCACGATGTGCTCGGTGATCGCGGAATGCTGGTTTTCGACCGAGGCCCGCAACCCCAGATCGAACACGTCATCCGAGAAGGAAACGGCCTCGAGCACCTGCTCGATGGCGGCGAAGAGGTCCTCCGGCCCCGTGGCGCCGATGGCTTCGTAATCGACCCAGTCGCTGCGCACGTCGTGGTCGGGATTTCCGGCGCGCAGCGCTTCCGCTTTCTCCCATTCGCGCAGGCTCGCCGCGTCCCCTTCATAGGTCTGATGGCGGACCGGGAAATGCTTGAGCACATAGACCAGGTTGTCGAGGATGCTGCCCTGGAAGAGATAGGCGTCGCTCGAAGCGTAGGCGATGCGCCGTCCCGTCAGCGATTCCGGGATGTCGATGAGATCGGCGCCGTTGATGGCGATGCGGCCGCTGTCCGGCCAGATCAGGCGGGCGATCGCCTCGGCGAGCGCTTCGGTGCCGCCGCCCGCCGTGCCGATGATGGCGACCTTCTCGCCGGGCTTGATGTCGAGCGTCACGTTCTCGAGAAGCCGCGCGCCGCTGTCGTCGCTGGCCGAGAAATTCACCACCTGGATGGGCGTCGTGATCGATGGCGCTCTTTCCGGCGCCAGCTCCTGAAGCTTCGGATCGAGGATCTGCTCGACATGGAACTGCTCGTAGACCTGGCTGTATTTCACCTGAACGTCGACACGCTGCTGATCCCAATCGATCAGGTCCTTGATCGGGCTTGGCAGGTCCTTGTAGGCCGAGATCACCGCGACCAGCTGGCCGATGTCGAGCTCGCCCCGCAGCGCCAGATAGCCGCCGATGGCGTAGAACAGGAACGGCGTGAGCTGGGCCAGGAAGTTGTTGAGGAACTTGACGAAGAACTTCCACTGATAGAGGTCGTAGCGGATCTTGAAGATGCGTCCGAGCCGCGCGGCGATGTCGGCGCGCTCGTAGTTGGACGTGTCGTGGACATGGACCGAGGAGATGCCGTCGACGATCTCGCCGACGCGTCCGGCGAGCTGGCGGGCGGTCAGCTGGCGTTCCTTGCCGAGCCGGATCAGGCGGCGGCGCATCTTCGGGATGACGATCCCCTGGATGCCGATCATGAAGGCGGCGAGGATGCCGAGCCAGAGATTCTGCAGGATGATGAAGAACAGCGACGTCGCCGCCTGCAGGCCGAGGAATGCCGGCTGCACAAAAGCATCGCCGATGAAGCCACCCAGCGGCTCGACCTCGTCCTTCACCATGGTGGCGACTTCCGCCGACTTCAGGCGCTTGAATACGTTGGGCGGAAAGCGCAGCACCCGGTCGACGAGCTCGAAGCGCATGCGGCGCAGCATGCGCTCGCCGAGCCGGCCCTTGTAGGTGTTGATGTAGAGCTTGAAGAGACCGTTCACGATGACCAGGAACAGAAAGGCGGCCGACAGCGCCATCAGCATGTCGAAGCGGTCGAGATCGAAGCCCTGGAACAGGACGACCGGCTCGCGCGTGCTGATCCAGTCGGGCAGGTCGACGGCGAGCCTGAGGAAAGTCTGGCGCGCGCCCGGCGTATTGAAGCCGTCCCCCTGGATCGGTCCGTTGACGATCTGCTTGGGCAGGTCGAGCGACATGAAATAGGTCGGCATCGACAGAAGGATGATGAACAATATCCACAGCTGTTGCCGGCTCGTGTGACGCCAGATGTATTTGGCGAGATTCTTATCCATGCGGGCCTGGACGCGCGCTGGACGGGAACAGTCGGGCGGGAGAGGAGAGAGTGTTCATGACGGCTGTTTCAGCATACAAAATCGTCCGTTTTCCCGCTACTGGCAATAAACCATGTGGATCAATGCTCAAGGCCTCCCGCCGGAGCCTCTCGGGAGGCCAGCCGCGCGCCCAGCAGGCGTGCGGTCTGGGCGGCGCCGTCGAGATCGATCCGATGGGAAGCCGGATCGGGCGCCGCCTTCATCGCCTGGGCGAGGCCTTCCGGGTCAAGCCCGTCCTCCCTCACCATGACCGCGAGCCCGAGGCTGGCGAGCCGCTCCGCCCTTTTGCTTTGCTCCGTCTCGCCTCCCTCGGCAAAGGGAACGAGGACGGCGCGGCAGCGCGCCCGCAACAGATCGCACACCGTATTATAGCCGGCTTGCGAGACCGAAAGCGCGGCCTTCGCCAGAAGGCCGGGAAAGTCCGGGCGGAAGGTCTCGAGCCGTACGCCGTCGGGCAGCCGCCCGGCCAGCGCCGACCGCTCCGCCTGGGGGAAATTGGGGCCGGTGATGATGCACCAGCGCGGCCATCGCGTCATGAGGCCGGGCGCGGCCGCGGCTGCGGCCTCGATGAGCTTGCGGCCGGCGACACCGCCCCCGGCCGAGACCACGACGTCGAAGCGCTCCGGCGTGCCCTGGGGCTCGCCCGCCACCAGTCCGGTATAGGCGATGCGCTCCGCCATCCGCCGGGCAAGCGGAAAGGTTTCCTCGAGGCGCGCGAAGCCGGGATCGCCATGGACGAGGACGATGTCGAAGAACCGCTCGACAAGTTCGAGCGTCTCTTCGGCCCGGCCCGGCTTGCGGCTGTCCTGCAGGATGTCGCGCACCGAGCTGGCGATGATCGGCGGGTGCCGTTGCGCTCTCGCCCGCTCCAGCAGGGGAACGAGCTCGAAGCGCATTTGCCGGCGGCCGAAGGGGAACGCCTCGACGACGAGGACATCCGGCCGAACCGCCTCGAACACGCAGAGAAGGCGCTCGCGGCGAAGCGCCCTGAACGTGTCGCTCAGCGGACGGTCTTCGGCATCGACGAGCTCGGAGAAGGAGGCGTCGCGCGACCGGATCGGCGGCAGCTGGACGAGCCTGACCGCCGCTGCGGGGAAGCCCGCGACCGGCGCGCCGCCGCTCGCCAGCGTGACATCGGCCCCTGCCTCGGCAAGGGCCGCGGCGATGCGGCTGACCCGCGCCAGATGGCCGATGCCGAGAAGGTGCTGGACATAGATGAGCGCTTTCACGATGCGGCTTCCGGAGCCGCCGCACTGCGCGCTGTTTCGAACAATGCCACGAGCTGCGCGTTGCCTGCCTTGTGATCGAATGCCGCGCGGACCCGCCGCTCGGCCGCATCGCCGAGCCGCCTCCTGAGGCCAGGCTCGCGAATGGCACGGGCGAGCGCCGCGCTCAGGGCCCGCGGGTCGTCGGGCGGGACCAGCAGGCCGTCGACGTCGTCGGTCAGGAGCTCGGGCACGCCGGAGATCCTTGTCGAAACGCAGGCCAGCCGCTGGCTCGACGCCTCGACCAGCACATTCGGCAGCCCGTCGCGATCACCGTCGCTCGCCACCCGGCAGGGCAGCACGAAGAGATCGCCGGCGCGATAGTGCGCCAGGACGTCGTCCTGCGCCCGCGCGCCGAGCCAGTCGATGCGCCGGGTCAATTCCAGTCTTCCGGCTTGCGCCTTCAGCGCGTCGAGAAGCTCGCCGCCGCCGATGTGGATGAAACGCCAGGCCAGCGACCTCGGCAGCAGCGCCAGCGCTTCGAGGAGCACGGCATAGCCCTTCTTCTCGACCGCGCGGCCGACGCTCACCAGCATCACCGGATTCGCGGAATCGGATCCGTCGCGTGCCGGACGCTCGCCCGCGAACCGGCCGAAGCGCTCGAGATCGAGGCCGTGATAGCTCAGATGGATGCGCGCCGGATCGGCGGCCAGGCTCCTGAGCTTGTCGAAGCCGGCCCTGGTGCAGGTGGCGATGAAACGCGCGGCGCCGAGCTTTTCGGTGAGATCCCAGTCCGGCGAGGTCCAGATGTCCTTGGCATGCGCCGAGCAGCTCCAGCCGATGCCGAGCAGCATGCCGGCATAGCGGGTGACCGAGGCTGGCGTGTGGATGAAATGCGCATGCAGCCAGTCGGAATCGGCCGGAAATTCGGCGGCGAGCACCAGGGCTTGTCCGAAGCGGCGCCAGCGGTTGCGCGTCGGGTCGCGCCGGAGATCGGCGAGGAAGGTCCTGCGCATCGCGGGGTAGTGCGCAAGGCGGCGCGCCTTCCACCATGAGCGCAGCACGCGCAAGGGATCGTCATGAAGATATTCCGGCAGGTAGGCGACGCGCGCCTTGATCTCGTCATGGACCGGATGGCGCTTCTCGTCGCTCGGCCGGCGCAGCGAGACGAGAGAGAGCTCGAGGCCGGAAAGCTCGAGACCGCGCAGCTCCTGGGCAATGAATGTCTCCGACAGACGCGGATAGCCTTTGAGCACGATGACGATTTTTTTCGTCAAGTGCCGCCTTCGACGACCGAAAGACGTTTCTGCGAGCCGGGCTCGAGCCATTCGCCGACGAGATCGGTGATGTTCTCGAGACCGTCCAGCCTGAGCTTGGATGTGACCCGTGACGGCGGGGCGCGGTCGGGCAGAGCCTTGAGCGCCCTGGCCATCAGCATCGGGTCCTCCGCCTCCTGCGGCAGCAGCATGTCGATGACGCCCAGCTCGGCCGCCCGCCTGGCGCGGATGAGCTGCTCCTCGCGCGGCGTGATGCGCGGCACGATGAGCGCCGGCTTGTCGAAGGACAGGATCTCGCAGAAGGTGTTGTAGCCGCCCATGCCGACGACGGCGCGCGCCCCGGCGACAAGGTTCTCCATGCGGTTGTCGAATTCGATGATCTGGACGCCGGGAACCGCCGATCCCTTCTTGACCAGCTTGCGCCGCTTGCGCGCCGGCATGAACGGTCCGAGCACCACCAGCAGCCGTTGCCTGAGCGTGCCGTCATGGCGATAGCCGTCGAAGATGTTGTGGATCAGGTCGGCGCCGTCGCCGCCGCCGCCGGTCGTCGCCAGGATGTAGCCGCCTTCGATCTCGCGCCCCGTCCCGTCGGCGTGCGGCAGGTGCCGTTGCAGGAACCCGACATAGTCCATGCGCGAACGGATCGCTTTGGGAACATCGAAGCCGGCAAGCGGGTCGTGGAAGTCGGCGGGGCCGTAGACCCAGATCGCGTCGTAGAACATGCCGATCTTGCGCAGGACGTCGCGCTTCGCCCACTCGGCCTTGAGCAGATGGGGCGCGTCCATGACCTCGCGCAGGCCGAGGACCAGCGTCGTGCCGCGCGTCTTGAGATAGGACAGGGTTTCCTCGAGTTCACCGCGCAGGCCGAGCGGCTCCTTGTCGACGATGAACATGTCGGGCTGGAAGGATTCCGCCGTATGGCGGATGATCGCCTGGCGCATCTCCAGCGTCTCGTGCAGGTCGGTATGCCTATCGATCGAGGTATATTCGCCGTTGTGCAGCTTGATGATCGAGGGGATCTTCACGAAGTCGACGCGCACGCGATAGTCGAAAGCGCCGGCGATCGTCGAGCCCGAGATGATGAGGACGCTCAGGCCCCGGTAGTTCTCGACCAGCGAGTGGGCGATCGTCCGGCATCGCCTGAGATGGCCGAGGCCGAACGTGTCATGGCTGTACATCAGAATGCGCGCGTGTTCCAGCCGCCGCATCGTCAGTCCCCTCCCGTTGTTCGTGCCCGGCCCGTTCGCGGCGGACTATGCCACAGGGCCGAAGCCCGGCCAATTCCCGCTTTGGGCAGGCTCCGGCCGTCACTTATACGGGTCGGCCGCATCGCGCAGTCCATCGCCCAGGAAGTTGAAGGCCAGTATGACCACGATCACCGGCACCACCGGCAGCATCAGCCAGGGATAAAGCGCCACGACATTGATGTTGGTGGCTTCATTCAGCAGCACGCCCCAGCTGGTGATGGGCGGCCTGAGGCCGAGGCCCAGGAAGCTCAATGCGGTCTCGCCGAGGATCATGCCGGGGATGGATATGGTGGCCGAGGCGATCAGATGCGACATGAACCCCGGGACCAGATGCCGGGCGATGATACGGCTGCCCTTCGCGCCCATCAGCTGCGCCGCGAGGACATAATCCTCTTCGCGCAATGCCAGCAGCTTCGAGCGCACCGCCCGTGCGAGGCCGGTCCAATCGAGAAGGCCGAGTATGAAGGTGATGCCGAAATAGACGAGGAGCGGCGACCAGGTGACCGGCATGATGGCGGCGAGCGCCAGCCACAGGGGAATGCTCGGCAGGGACTGCAGGACTTCGATGACACGCTGCGTCACGAAGTCGAAGACGCCGCCGCGATAGCCGGCTATGCCGCCGATCACAACGCCGAGAATGAAGCTGACGGCGACGCCCAGGAGGCCGATGGTCAGGGAAATGCGGGCACCATAGATGATGCGCGAAAGCACGTCGCGTCCGAGCTGATCGGTGCCGAGCAGGAAGAACCGGCCGTTCTCGGCCGGACAGACGAGATGCAGGTTGCCTTCGATGAAGCCCCAGAAGGCGTAGGCGTCGCCTCGGCAGAAGAAGCGCAGTTTCTGGACTTTCGTCGTGTCGTCGGAATATTCGCGCTTGAGATTCTCCATGTTGAGCTTGACCGTGCGGCCGTAGACGAATGGGCCGACGAACTCGCCGTCATGGAAAAGGTGGACCGCCTGCGGCGGCGCATAGATGCTGTCGACGTTGCGCGTGGCGAGATTATAGGGTGCCAGGAACTCGCAGACGAGGATCATGGCGTAGAGGATGGCGAGCACGACGCCGGAGAGCAGGGCCAGCCGGTGGCGCTTGAATTTCCACCACATGAGCTTCCATTGCGAAGCCATGTGGATGCGCTTCTGCTGCTCGCTCATCACCTCGGCGGCGGCGGGATCGAACGGCGCCGTCGAGACATAGTGCTTGAGCGGCTGGCCGGGCGGCGGCAGCGGTGTCATGTCGTTCATTTCGTGCTGCCGCCCGCAAGCCTTATGCGCGGATCGAGCACCGCCAGCGCCAGGTCCGATATGAGGACGCCGATCACGGTCAGGAAGGCGAGGAACATCAGGAACGAGCCGGCCAGATACATGTCCTGGCTCTTCAGCGCCCGGATCAGCAAGGGACCGGTGGTTTCGAGAGACAGCACGATCGCGGTAATCTCGGCGCCCGAGATGATCGCCGGCAGGATCGAGCCGATGTCGGCGATGAAGAAGTTGAGCGCCATGCGCAGAGGATACTTGACCAGCGCCCGGAACGGATGCAGGCCCTTGGCGCGCGCCGTCACCACATACTGCTTCTGCAGCTCATCGAGCAGATTGGCGCGCAGGCGTCGGATCATGCCGGCGGTTCCGCCGGTGCCGATGATGATGACCGGGATCCACAGATGCGCCAGGATGGACTTGAACTTGTCCCAGCTCAGCGGCTCGCCCATATATTGCGGGTCCATCAGGTGGCCGATCGACGTGCCGAACCACACGTTGGCGAGATACATGAACACCAGGGCCATCATGAAGTTGGGGATGGCGATGCCGAGCAGGCCGAGGAAGGTGAGCCCGTAATCTCCCCAGCTGTATTGATGGGTTGCCGAATAGATGCCGATCGGAAAGGCGATCAGCCACGTGAAGATGATCGTCGTGAAGGAGACGATGATGGTGAGCCACAGCCTGTCGCCGACCACGTCCATCACCGGCAGGCGGTATTCGAACGAATAGCCGAAATCGCCGGTGAGCATCCCTCCGACCCAGTGGAAATAGCGGATGACCGGCGGCTGATCGAAGCCGTATTCCTTGCGCAGGGCCGCGATCTGCTCGGAGTTGACGTTCTCGCCCTGGGCGGCGAGCTCCGCCATATAGCTTTCGAAATAGTCGCCGGGAGGAAGTTCGATGATGGTGAAGACCAGCGCCGAAATGACGACCAGCGTCGGCACCATCATGAAAATGCGCCAGGCGATATAGCGCAGCATTCTCAGGAGCCTCCCTTGTCGAACCAGAAAGTGTCCATCCCGTAGACCCCGAAATAGCAGGTCGGGTCGAAAGCGTAGATTCCCGTGTCGGGCAGATTGCGCAGCTTCGCCGACGCGACGATGGGCTGCTGCGTGGCATTGACGATGCCGATCGAGAACACCTGGCTCGTATAGATCGCCAGCATGCGGTGCCAGATGTCCGCCCGCTCCTGCGTGTCGGCGGTCTTGTGCCATTGCTGATAGAGCGCGGAGAGCTCCTTGGCCTCCTTGTCGTCGGTCTCGACGCCTTTTTCTCCGTGCGATTCGACGAATATGCCCCATTGCGGCCACTGCATCTGCTCGTGGGTGGTGGGCGCCAGAGCGCGCGGATTCATGTCCGCGGTCGGCGTGCCGTTGTCGAGGCCGGAGGCCATTGTCATCATCGTGGTGCCGCCGATGACGCGGCTTCTCAGCACGTCGGTCTGGGAAGTCCTGATCACCAGCTTGAGCCCGACCTCCTTCCAGTGATCGGTGATGAGCTGGAGCACGTCGGTCTCGAGAGGGTCCTCGCCGGCGGTCTCGACGATGATCTCGGCCGGGCGCCCGTCGGGCAGCAGCCGGATGCCGGCGCCGTTGCGTTGCGTCAGCCCCATTTCGTCGAGCAGCGCATTGGCCGCCGCCGGATCGTGATCGATATAGGCGTTCGCGTATTCCTCTTTATAGAGCGGGCTCAGCGGCAGCACCGTATCGGCGCTCGGCTGGCTGAGCCCGAAGAACTTGGCCTGGTTGATCTCGTTGCGGTCGATGGCGAGAGACAGGGCGCGCCGGAAACGTACGTCGCGCAGGACCTTGTTCCAGACCGGGTCGACGAAGTTGAGATTGGGGTAGAGCGCGACCCGCGATCCCCTGCCGCTCTGCCACAGCCTGACGCGTATGGGGTGGGAGAGCTCCGCCTCCTTCAGGAAGGTATAGTCGCCGAAGCTTATGCCCAGGCCCTGGAGATCGGTCTCCCCGGCGCCGGTCTTGGCCGGAATGAGCGACGACGAGCTGACATTGAGAACGAAGCGGTCGATATAGGGGAGCTGACGTCCCTGCGCGTCGACACGATGGAAATACGGATTGCGCTCGAAGACGAACTGCTCGGCCGGAGGCTTGGTCGTATTGCGCCAGGGATCGAGCGTCGGCAGGTCGGGATTCTCCGGCCGGTATTGCCGTGACTTGTTGATATGGAGGCCGGTCCATCTCTTCTCGTTGTTGGCCGCCATCAGCTCCTTGAGCTTGGTCTCATCCTGGTACTTCTTGTGGAACTGCTTGAGGTAGTGCGCCGGCATGACCATGCTGAGCGGCTGCGGCGCGGCGATCTGCGGCAGGAAATCGGGATTGGGCGCATCCCAGGTGTAGCGGACCGTCAGGTCGTCGACGATCTCGAATTTCGGCGGCTTGCCGTCGACCAGAAGGAAGGACGAGATGACCTTGCTCAACTCCTCGTTCAGCTGCACGTCCTCGAGCGCATAGCGGAAATCCTCCGGCGTCAGCGGCTCGCCGTCGGACCATTTGTGGCCCGGCCGCAGATGGAACGTGAAGATGCGCCCTTCCTTCACCTCGTAGGATTCGAGCACGTCCGGCTGAAGCTGGAGCTTCTCGTCATAGCGCAGCAGCCGCGTATAGCCGTAGACCGTCATCAGGCTGATATTGCGCTGGCCGCCGATGAGCATGCGCGCCGTGCCGCCATACCGGCCGGGCAACTTTCCGCTCGCGGCCAGGTCGACGCTGAGCGGATGCTGCGGCAGACGGGCGTCGACCGGGGGCAGCTCGCCCTTGGCCACCTTCTCCTTCAGGAAGTCCGGCTCGATGTAGCCCGCCGCGGCAGGTGCTGCGAGAAGGATCATCGTCAAGAAACCACAGAGAAGGCGCAGGTTCATTGCTCTAACTCCCGGATTTGCGAACCGCGCTGGGCAAGGATCCAGTGCGACCCGCCCAGATCGCAATAGTCGAGGCCGTCACCCTCGTCGCGGAACTCCCTGGCCCAGCCGCTGTTGTCGGACGCGCCGCCAAGCTTGAGCGTCGTGAAATCGAGCGGCCGGCCGAGATCGGGATAAGGCACGGCGGCGAGGAGCGCGCGCGTATAGGGATGCACCGGGTTGCGGAACAGCGTCTCCCTGGGCGCGATCTCGACGATGCGGCCCCGGCACATGACCGCAATGCGGTCGGCCATGTAGTCGACGACGGCCAGGTTGTGCGAGATGAACAGGTAGGTGAGGCCGAGCTCTTTCTGCAGGTCCTTGAGCAGGTTGAGGATCTGCGCCTGCACCGAGACGTCGAGCGCCGAGACCGGTTCGTCGCAGATGAGGAGATCCGGTCCGAGCGCCAGGGCGCGGGCGATGCCGATGCGCTGGCGCTGGCCGCCGGAGAAGCTGTGCGGATAGCGCGACAGGAAGCGCGGATCGAGGCCGACCGCCTGGATAAGCTTCTCGACGATCTCCTTGCGCTCGGTGGACGTGCCCATCCGATGGATCTCGAGCGGTTCGCTCAGGATGTTCTGCACCGTCATGCGCGGGCTCAGCGAGCTGAACGGATCCTGGAACACCATCTGGATGCGGCGCCTGAGATTCTGCAACTTCTCGCCCTCGGCCTTGAGGAGGTCGGTCTCGCCTTCGGCGCAATCGAAGGTGATCTCGCCTTCGTCCGGCGTCAGGGCGCGCATGATGATCTTGCTGACCGTGGTCTTGCCGCAGCCCGATTCGCCGACCAGCCCGAAGCATTCGCCATGCTTGATGTCGAAGCTGACATTGTCGACGGCACGGATCTCGCTGACATCACCCTTGCCGAACCAGCCGGATCGGCGCGTGGCGAAAGACTTGCCGACGTTGCGCACGTTGAGCAGGATGCCGCCCGACTTGCGCTGGCGCTTGTTGATGCCGCCGAGCAGCGTTCCCGCCTTGACCGGCACCTCGCGCAGGGCCTTCAGTCTCTGGCCGGGCTTCATGTCGAAATGCGGCACCGCGTTGAGCAGTGCCTTGAGATAGGGATGAGCCGGCGTCGCGAAGATGTCGGTGACGGTCCCCGCCTCCATGATCTCGCCGCGATAGATGACGACCACCTCGTCGGCGATATTGGCGACGATGCCGAGATCGTGGGTGATGATCAGCACCGCCATGTTGAGCTTCTGCTGCAGCTCCTTGAGGAGCTGCAGGATCTGCGCCTGGATGGTGACGTCGAGCGCGGTGGTGGGCTCGTCGGCGATGAGCAGCGCCGGCCGGCAGATCAGCGCCATCGCGATCATGGCGCGCTGGCGCAGGCCGCCCGACAGTTCGAAGGGATACATGCCGTAGGCGCGCCTGGGGTCGGGGAAGCCGACCATGCCCAGCATCTCCTCGGTGCAGGCGCGGACCTCCTGGTCGGAAGCCTGGAAATGGATGCGATAGGCCTCGCTCACCTGGTCGCCGATCGTATGCAGCGGCGACAGCGAGGTCATCGGCTCCTGGAAGATCATCGAGATGCGGCCGCCGCGGATATGGCGGTATTTTTCGCCGTCGACATCGAGGCTGGCGAGATCGGTGGTCTTGTTCTTCTTGGGATCGGCGAACAGAATCCGGCCGTGCTTGATGCGGCCGGGTCTCGGCAGGATGCCCATGATCGACTGGGCGATGACCGATTTGCCGGAGCCCGATTCGCCGACGAGCGCCGTCACCTTTCCGGGGAGGACCCGGAAGCTCGCGCCTCTGACCGCGTCGAAATCCCAGGCGTGCAGCGCGAAAGCTATGCCCAGATCCTCAATGCGGAGAATGTCACCCACCGCCGTCATTGCGGTCCGGACTTGTACCTTGCGGACATCGCCACCAAACGCCTTCCCCAAACTTGGACCGGAGCCTAGCCGCTTTTCGGTCCCTAGGGAAAGGGGCAAATCTCGGAGTTGATAACATCGGCGCAACGCAGGCTGCGGCGGAAATCGTCATAGTAGAGCGCCCATACGCCCGGCCCGCCGGCCC
Source organism: Parvibaculaceae bacterium (assembly GCA_050246735.1). Taxonomy (GTDB): domain Bacteria; phylum Pseudomonadota; class Alphaproteobacteria; order Rhizobiales; family Aestuariivirgaceae; genus Taklimakanibacter. Next base: position 149,255 of record JBFWVM010000007.1, read on the forward strand.
GGTATGGACCGAACTTGAAATATTGGTTTTCGCCCAGGCCCTTATCGTTATGGCCGATGCGGCCCTTGACGGTGACCACCCATTTGCCGTTGGCGAAAATCTCGATATGGCCGGTACCCTCGGGCCCGGGCTTCGAATAGACGGCGAAATCGATCCAGCCGGTGTCTGGCGCCGGCAGGCGATTGCCGCGGTCGATCACGGTGATCTTGTCGGTGCATGCGGTGAATTCGTCGCCGTTCTCGGGCCCGAAATTCTTGTCGAAGGCGACCAGGGCGCGCGCCTGGTTGGTGTCGGGACGAAGCCAGACCGGCGTTTCGTCCTCGCCACATTGCGCCCGCCTGCCTTTCGCGACCTCCCGGCCCGGCACCAGGTTGGTCTCGACGGTGATGAAGAACTTCCCTTCGTTGTAGCGGAAAGCGAGGAACGGGCTGAAATCGCCCACCGCTCCGGCATCGATCTCGCGCTTCCACTGGGCGATCAGATAGCGGTGGTCGTCCTGAGGCAGCGGCTCCTCGAACTTGACCGCGAAGCCGAACCAGGCACCCGTCTCATAGGGCACCCGGAGCTTGGTGCGCTCCCAGACCTCGGCCCTCTCGCTGCACAGGGGTTTGCTGGCCGGGCACAGGGGTTTCACGGACAGTCGCAGGGCTCCCTTGCCGCTTTTCACGACCTTGTCCTGGAATTCGACCGTTCCGGCGCTCTGCTCGTAGTTCTTCTTGTAGTAGAGGCCGCCTTCCGGCGCGAAGTCCTTGCCTTCGAAACCGTCGACCAGCCTGTCCCCGTAGGACAGCGGGGGATTGGCGGAAGCAGGCGATATTCCGGCCAGGAGAAGCCCGGCCAGAAGGCAGCATCCGGCTGCGCGCCGCATCGCCATCAGCTCGCCTTGCGCCGGTTCGTGAGATACTTGTCGCGATGCAGGAGGATGAGCTGCTCGGCGTCGGTGAGTTCGCGCGCCTTGCTGGCCGGCACATATTCGGTGACCGTCCCCCTTTCGCCTTCGATCGGCGAGTGGACCTTCATGTCGTATTCGGTGCCGCGCAACGTCTCCATCCCCAGCATTTTCCAGTTCCCGCCGCTATAAAGCGCAAAATCGTCGCTGGCAATGATCGGCGTCTTGTATTTCTTCGACAGGCTTTCCAGGCGCTGCACCTCGTTGACCGCCTGGCCGAAGGCCGAGAAGGTGAGCCGGTCCCTGAGGCCCACATTGCCGAACATGACGTTGCCGACATGGAGGCCGATGCCATAGCCGATCGCGGGCAGGTTGTTGCTGCCGCGCTGCTCGTTGAGCTGGGTCATGCGGGCCACCGCGCTGTGCGCCGCGGCGAGCGCCTGCCGGCAGGCGATCTCGGATGGCCCCCGGTGGCGGGCGCAGGGAATGACGGCGAGGAATCCATCGCCGAGAAAGCTCAGGATTTCGGCGCCGCCCTCGCCGAATGGCGTGGCGAGGGCGTCGAAGAACTGGTTGAGCGTGTCGATGAAGACCTGGCGCCCGGCATGCTCGGCGATCGCGGTCGAACCTCTCATGTCGGCCATGATGAGGGCGGCGCGTATGGTTTCGCCGTCGCCGCGCTGCACCTGTCCCGACAGCACCCGTCTGCCCGCGCCGGTGCCGAGATAGGTGGTGAGCATGTTGCCGGCGAGCTGGCTCAGCACCGCGACGCGCGTCGCCACCGCGAGCCGGCCCTGGATCCTCAGCAATGCCGCGATATCGCTTTCGTTGAAGCCGCCGGGCCGGTCCGTCGACCAGGAGCCCAGTATGCCTTGCGTCCATTCCTCGTCGAAGCCCGAGACGAAAGCGAGATAGTCGGTTATGCCTTCCTTCTTGAGATTCTCGAAGATCGGGAATTCCGGCTGGGTGTCGACGTCGATGCGCCGGCGCATATGCTCGAGGCCGTGGCTCAGCAAGTGGAAATAGGGCGACTTGAGGAAGAGGTCGTTCTTCTCCTGGCCGGGCTCGACATGACGGTAGCCTTCGACCGTCAGCCCTTCGCCGCGCCGCCAGGTGAAGCCCATGGCGCGATAGAGCGGATGCAGCATGGAGAGCGATATGTGAATGCGCTTCAGCGGGATGCCGGTCGCGGCCAGCCTCTCGCAGCAGCCACGCACGACCGTCTCGAGATCGGTGTTGCGGAGCGACGCCTGCTTGAGCCAGTCCGATACCTTGTCGATGAGAATTCCGGACGTTTCATAGGCGGCCGTCATGCAGTGCTCCCGTCGCGGCGCCTCCCGCCAAGGTCGCCGGCGGGGGCGGAAAGCGCCATCCATGTGACTATAGAACCTCTTGGCCTTTCGGATCGGGCGATCCGGAGCGGCGAGGCTCACCGGTCGGGTAATGTGTGGTTGTCGCCGCCGGATTGCAACGGGGGTCGCGGATTGAGGAAAAGGACGTCCGCCCCCCGGGGACAGGACCTCAAGGCGACGCCGCGGGCAAGATAGGCGGCAAGGCCGGGAAAGGCGCCGATCCGGGCTGCACGTTCGAGCCGCCGGTAGAGCCGCGCCAGCCGCAAGGTGGCGAGAACCGTCCTGCCGCGGCGGCAGAAGGAGAATCCGCCGAGGCTCCTCTCATAGAGTGCGGGATGGAGGGCGAGCTGGACACCCGTGACGGTCTCGGTGTCGAGCCGTCTCAACTCCTCGGCGATCTCGTATTCATAGCCCTCGATGTCGACCTTGACGAAGACCGGGCCGGCCCCCGCCTGCGCGAGAAGCTCGGCCATCGAGCAGCACGGGACCTCGACCGAGCCGCCATCGCCGATGGCGAGCGCGCTCGACTCCGAGCTGCCGAAGCCCTCCACAGCATTGAGCGTCAGGCCGGCCTTCGGCGAAAGCGCGCACTCCCTCAGCGTCACGTTGGGATAATGCGGCAGGAGGGCCTTGAGGATGCCGCGGCATTTGGGATCGGGCTCCACCACGATGACGCGCTTCGCCCGCCTGGCCGCCCAGAAGGGCGTGACGCCGATCCAGCCGCCGATATCGATATAGGTGATGTCGGGACCGAGCTGGTCGCACAGCACATGGAAGGTCCGGGGCTCCCAGGCGCCGCTGGCGAGCTTGGCGTAGAATTTCCGGTATTCCGGAAGGTCGGCGAGCGTGACCGTCTCGCCATGATAGGTGATGTCGAAGACCCTCATGCTACATCAATGCAGATGACGTGAAGGGAGGAACGCCGGCGACGGACGTGCCTCACACATCCTTCGCCATTTCCCGGAGCTTGAATTTCTGGATCTTGCCGGTCGAGGTCTTCGGCAATTCGGCGAAGATCACATGCTTCGGCACCTTGAAGCGCGCCAGCCCCTGGCGGCACCATTCGACGATCTCCTCCGCCGTCGCCTCCATGCCGGGCTTGAGCTCGATGAAGGCGCAAGGCGTCTCGCCCCATGTCTCGTCCGCCTTGGCGACGACCGCCGCCGCCTGGACCTTGGGGTTCTTGTAGAGCGCTTCCTCGACCTCGATCGAGGAGATGTTCTCTCCGCCCGAGATGATGATGTCCTTGGAGCGGTCCTTGAGCTGGATATAGCCGTCGGGATGGAGCACCGCGAGGTCGCCGGAATGGAACCAGCCGCCCTTGAACGCCTCTTCGCTCGCTTTCCGGTTCTTGAGATAGCCCTTCATCACGATATTGCCGCGGAACATCACCTCGCCCAGCGTCCGGCCGTCGGCCGGCACCCGCGTCATGGTCCGGTCGTCCATCACCGTCAGCTGCTCGAGCGGGATGTAGTTGACACCCTGGCGCGCCTTCCTGGCGGCCCGCGCGGCGGGCTCGAGCGCGTCCCATGCCGGATGCCAGTCGTTCACCACCGCCGGGCCATAGGTCTCGGTCAGGCCATAGACATGGGTGACGTTGAAGCCCGCTTCCGCCATGCGCTCGAGCACGGTCTCGGGCGGGGGCGCCGCCGCGGTGGTGAATTCGACCGTATGCGCGAGCTTAGTCTTTTCCTCGGCCGGCGCGTTGAGGATGGTCGCCATCACGATCGGCGCGCCGCAGAGATGGGTGACCTCGTGCTCGGCCAGCGCCTGCCAGATCGCCTTGGCCCTGACCGCGCGCAAGGTGACATGTGTGCCGCCCATGACCGAGAGCGACCACGGATAGCCCCAGCCGTTGCAATGGAACATCGGCAGGGTCCACAGATAGACCGGGTGCTTGGCCATCTGCTGGGTGAGGACGTTGCCGGTGGCGATGAGATAGGCGCCGCGGTGATGGCACACGACCCCTTTCGGATTGCCGGTGGTGCCCGACGTGTAGTTGAGCGAGATCGCGTCCCATTCGTCGTCCGGCATGCGCCATGGGAAATCGGGATCGCCGTCGGCGATGAAGCTCTCATAGTCGAGCGCGCCGAGGCGCTGGCCCTGGGTCACGAACTCGCGGTCGTGATAGTCGACGACGATGGGCTTCGGCCCCTGCATCAGCGCCAGCGCGTCCTTCAGGAGCGCCGAGAATTCCGTGTCGACCAGGACGAGCCTGGTCTCGGCATGGGCGAGCGAGAAGGCGATGACCTGCGCGTCGAGCCTGGTGTTGAGCGTATTGAGGACGGCGCCGGCCATCGGCACGCCGTAATGGGCTTCGAGCATCGGCGGCGTATTGGCGAGAAGGGCCGACACCGTGTCGCCGCGCCCAATGCCGGCCTTGGCGAGGCTGGCGGCCAGCCGCCGGCAGCGCGCATAGAAGTCGGCATAGGTGACGCGCTGCCGTCCATGGATGATGGCGATATGGCCGGGATAGACGGCGCCGGCGCGGGCGAGAAAGGACAGGGGCGTCAGCGGCTGGTGATTGGCCGGGGACTTCGGCAGGTCGCGGTCGTAGATGGACGGGCTCATCGCGCCCCGTCTTATTATATCCGCCGCCGCGGCGGAAGGCCGCTATGTCGCCGCCGGACTCGGCTCGGCCAGGGTTTTCGGCGGCGCGGGCTTGCGCCCGTCGAGGAACAGCGCCAGCAGCCCGAGCAGCGTGAGTCCGGCTGCGATGATCAGCGTGTCATGGGCGAAGCTGCCGCCCCATTCATGACGCAGGATCGCGCCCGTCATCGAGAGCAGCGAACCGACGCAGAACACCGGCAGCGAATGGCGGCCCATGGCGGTGATGAAGTTGGTTTTCGGGATCTGGTGCATGAGGCGGCCGAGCGGCGACATCATCACGACATAGCCGAGCGCCAGCACGTGCAGGAGGCGCGGCCAGGCGACGAAGCCCTTGTCGAAACCCCATATCGTCGCCGGCAGCTTGATGCCGGAAGAGTTGATCAGCCAGTCGAACGGCACCCACCAATAGGCGCAGACGAGATAGAGCGCCGCCAGTCCGTAGACCCAGGGCGAGAATGGCATCGGCTTCTCCTCGCGCTGGCGCTGTCCGAGAATGAAGCCGATGACGAACAGCAGTTGCCAGGCAAAGGGATTGAAGAACCAGCCGCCGGGCATCGGGTAGTTCGGCAGGTCGAGTGCCAGTATGCCGGTGACGAGCCACAGCGTGGCCGAGACGGCGAGAAGCAGCGTGAGGCCGAGCCGGGCCAGCACCATCATGGCCGGCAGCATCAGGAGCAGCGCCATGTACATGGACAGGATGTTGAAATAGCCGAGTTGGTGTCCGAGGCTGGCGAGCCCGACGAAGCCGCGCGCCGGGTCGTCCAGCAACGGCTTGACGTCGACATAGATGATGGTGTCGTCGAGATACCCCGGATTCACGAAATAGAGCGCTGCAAGGCAGAACAGCGCGATGCCGATCACCGACGTCACCACATGCGAGACATAGAGGACACCGGCGCGGCGCCATGCCTTGGCCGTCGCATCCCACAATTCGCCGCGCTCGAAACGCGCGAAATAGGCATAGGCCGAGGCGAAGCCCGCCAGCATGACGAAGATCTCCGCCGAGTCGGAAAAACCGAGATTCTTCGGTGTCAGCTTCTCGTAGAAATTGCCCGGCACATGATTGATGAAGATGGTGGCGAGCGCCAGCCCGCGCAGGAAGTCGACGCGGTGATCACGGCGGGAAGCTGTCTGGGCTGCGGTCATGACGCGTGCTTGGCCGAACGGGGTGGCAAGATCAAGGCGTGGATTTTGCGGCATTAGGTAGCAAAGCCGAAATTCCCACAAGGGGTTAACGCGTTGCGGGAATGGATGTTCCGGCATGCATGACCGTCGGGCTCCGCATGGCGGCGCGGTCTTCGCGAGGTTGGACGGCGTACCGGCGTTAGTCCGGCTTGAAGTCGCGCGCCCGCTTTTCGGCTTCCGTCTTGGTGGCCTGCGGCAGGCGGCCGGTGAAATCGTCGAGCCATGCGTCGCTGCGCCCACCCTGCCGCGCCAGGATGTGCCATTTCATCGCTTCCGCGGGATCGACCGGGAAGACCCGTCCTGTCGCGTAGAGCCGCGCCACCCGATTCTGCGCCACTGGATTGCCGCGCTTGGCCGAGACCATGAGCCACTGGGCGCCCACCTTCTCGTCCTTCTTCACCCCGTCGCCGCGAAACACCATGATGCCGTAATCGAGCGCCGCGTCCGGATGGCCCTTCATCGCCGCCTTGGCGAACCATTCGCCGGCCGTGATCTTGCTCTGCTCGACGCCTTTGCCCTCGGAATAGAGGACGCCGAGATTGTATTGCGCGTCCGGATAGCCCTGAGCCGCCGCCTTGCGGAACCAGTCGGCCGCCGACGTCCAGTCGGGCGGCGTCTCCTCGGCGGCGAGGAGGCCGAGCCGGTGCTCCGCTTCGGGCCTCCCCTGCCCGGCCGCCTTGATGAGCCAGTAGCGGCCGCGCTCCATGTCGGGCTCGCCGAGCGCACCGCCGAGATAGATGTCGGCCAGCGCATATTGCGCGTCGACATTGTTCTTCTCGGCGGCCCCGGCGTACCAGTCGACCGCCTTGTTGAGGTCGGCGCCGACGCCATAGCCTTTCTGATAGAAGAGGCCGAGCATCGCCATGGCGCGCGCGTCGCCCTTCTTGGCCGCGGCCTCGGCGATCTCGCGCGCGCCCTTGTAGTCCTTGTCCTCGTAGAGCAGCACGGCCTCTTCATAGGAGGCCTGCGCCAGGGCCGGGGTGGCGGCGAGGAGGCACAGGAGCAGGCAGAAGATGCGTGTCATGGCGCTTGTCCCGAAATCGCCTGCATGACCTCGGCGACGATGCGCCGGGCCTCTTCGGGCGACGTCCAGATCGAATCCGGCGGACGGATGAAATCGGGTTGTTGCGTCAACAATTGGGCGACGCCTTCCGGCCCCACCGGATCGGCGGCGATGCAGGGTACGTCGAACAAGCCCGACCACCACCGGATGATCGGCTCGTCATGCGGCTTGAGCCGGGCCTGGTGGAAGGCGATATAGTCGGCGCCGGCCTCGGCCAGATCCATCGCCGCGTGGCGCGACACCCCGGCGAGCGCGCCGATGATCTTGCCGCCGCCCAGGAGCTTGCGGGCATGGTCGTAATCGGCCCGCGTGGTGATCTCGATGCCGTCGCAATCGCGCGCATGCTTCTCGTCCGCGCTGAGCAGCGCCACGTCGTGCTTGACGGCGGCGGGCATCAGCGCCGGCACGAGATCGCCGGGCGCCAGCGCGCTCGCCACGTCGCCCGCGGCGCAGATCGCCGTGAAGCAGCGGATGGCGTGCTGGCCGGTCGTCTCCGGCACGACGAGGTGAAGACGGGGCGGCGCCATGGCCGGTTCGGATCCTCCTCGTTTGCTCGATCGGGGGCAAGGTTAGCGCATCCGCCCGAAAAGCGCTCGCGGTTTTCGGACGGCAACGCCCGCTCAATATCCCCTATTTCGGTGACAGTGCATTTAATTGTGAAAAGAGTTAAATGCACCGAAATATTATGCGGGCTGCTTTTTCGGCGAGTAGGCGATGGCTTCGATCTCGACCCTGATGGGGATCATGAGGCGGCTTTCGGCGGTCGAGCGCGCCGGCGGCTCCTTGGAGAAGTAGGTCGCATAGACCTGGTTGAAGGCGCCGAAGTCACGCGCATCCTCGAGCCACACGGTGGTCTTGACGACCTCCTCCAGAGTGGCGCCGGCCAGCGCCAATGCCGCCTTGACGTTCTCGAGCACCTGGCGCGTCTGCTCCTTGACGCCGCCGGCGACGATATTGCCTTGCGCATCGACCGGGACCTGGCCCGAGACATAGACGAGATCGCCGGCCCTGACCGCGGGCGAGAGCGGCACATGCGATGTGCCGAAGACCTGTTTCTTCATACGTGTTGCTCCATTCGTCATTTCAGCAGGATGCGGTTGATCTCTTCGGCGACCGCCTTGAGCGTCGCCTCGATGTCGCCGCCGAGATAGACTTTCTCCAGCGCCTCGGTGGTCCTCTGCGCCACGATCTCCCAGCCGGCGATCGGCGGCGTGAATCGCGCCAGCGGCAGGAGATCGACGAAAGGCTTGAGATCGGCGTCGTTGGCATAGTGCTCGGCCTTGGCCTCCTCCATGGTGACCGGCAGGAAGCCCTCGTCCAGCGTGAACCTGGCGCGCAGGTCGGCGGTGAAGAGATAGTCGAGGAATTTCCAGGCGTCCTCCTTGGCCTTGGACGTCTTGAACATCACGGCCAGGTCGGCCTCGCCATAGGTGCCGCGCGCGCCCGTCGGGCCCGCGGGCACGGTTGCGACGCCGTAATCAACGCCGCGTCCCTGCTGCCGGATCTCCCTGGCGAGGAGCGGATCGGCGATGACCATGCCGAGCTTGCCTTCCTTGAAGAGGTTCTCTACACCTTCCCGCGGGAACGCGGTGACGGCGGGCTGGGTGGCGCCCTTGTCGATGAGCTCCTTGTAGAATTTAGCCGCCGCGATGGCCCCGTCGCTGGCGAGCCCCGACCGGCCGTTCTCGTCGATGACCTCGACGCCCTGCCCCCACATGACATAATAGAAGAACACGTCCGCCTCGACCCCCTTGCCGGCGAGCCCATAGCCATAGCGCCCGCCGCCGAGGCCTGCGATCTTCTCCGCCGCCGTCTTGAGCTCGTCCCAGGTCTTCGGCGCCTCGGCGATGCCGGTTTTCGCGAACAGGTCTCTGTTGTAGTAAAGGGCCCGCACCGAGGCGGTGAAGGGCAGGCCGTAGGTCTTGCCGTCCACCGCCGCGGCGGCGAGGAAGGGCGCGATGAGCCGGCTCTTCAGATCACCGGTGATGAGGCCGTCGAGAGGCTCGAGCGCGTCGAGCCTGACGAAATCGACAAGCCAGCGGCCGCTGATGATGGCGAGGTCCGGATTGCCGCCCTCGCCCATCTCGGTGGTGAGCCGCCGCCGCAGCTCCTCCCTGGGCACGATGTCGACCCGGATGTCGATGCCGGGATTGGCGGCCTCGAAGGCATGCTCGGCTTCGGAGAAATAGGGCTTGGTCCTGGCGCTGTATTCGGGGACGGCGACCCGGACGGTGCTCGCGAACCCCGCGCCGGCAAGGAAAAGCAGGCTCAACGCCGCCGCGAGGCTGGTCTGCAGAAAACGGCGTCGCATGGGTCCTCCACTGTCAGGCCATTGATTCATAAGCCCATTCCGCTGAAGGGGCTACAGCGATTGCGACCCATTCACATCCCCGCATCGGCGATCAAAGGAAAATAAGCATAAATCCTGTTGCTTAGGTGCGTTTTGCAGGTCATCTTCCCGTGAACAGCAGCGAGGCGTCATGACTGGACTTGAGGGAAAGCGGGTTGTGATCACCGGAGCCGGCGGCGGCATCGGCGCCGTCCTGGTGAAAGTCTTCGCCGACGCAGGCGCCACCGTGATCGGCTGCGACAGGACCGCGGACACGGCCGAGCCGGTCGCGCCCGATCATCTGGAGGTCTTCGATCTTCTGGCGCCCGCGTCGATCGGCCGGGCGGCGGCGAACATCATCGAGCGCTTCGGTGCCCCCGACTGCCTCGTCAACAATGCCGGCTGGACGCGGGCCGAGCTCATGGGCGATGTGACGCCGGAGGCGATCGAGCGCGAATTGCAGCTCAATCTCGCGGGCGTCATGCAGTTCACCCAGGGCTTCCTGCCGGCGATGGTCGAGCGCAAGCTCGGCAGCATCGTCTTCGTGAGCTCGGTCAATGCGGTCCTGCATTTCGGCAACCCGGTCTATGCCGCGGCCAAGGCCGGCATCGAGGCCTATTCTCGTGCCATCGCGGTCGAATATGGCGGGCATGGCATCCGCTCGAACGCCGTCTGTCCGGGCTCGACGCGCACTCATGCCTGGGACCACCGGCTTGCCGCCGAGCCGCATCTCCTGGCGCGCGTCACCAGGCTCTATGCGCTGAAGCGCATGGTCACGCCCGAGGAGGTGGCGAACGCCGTGGTCTTCCTGGCATCGCCCTTGTCGAGCGGCATCACCGGCATCAGCCTCCCTGTCGACGCCGGCGCCACGGCCGGCTTCATTCCCTTCATCGACACGGTCCTCAAGGGCCTCTCGTGACGGCGGGCGCCGGCACGCCGCTGCCGGCTACTGCACCATGCCGCGCGCATCGACCTTGACGGCGCCCAGCACCTCGCCACCCCTGGTGAAGACGACGCGGTCGAAGAGATTGGTGACCGGACAGACATGGTTCGGCGTTATCCGCACCAGCTCGCCGATCTCGGGCTTGCGGGCGAGGCCGGAAATGTCGAGGAAGCCGTGCTCCTCGCTCGTCGTGTAGATATGCGCCTTGTCCAGCGCCTTCACCACGCCATAGCCCTTGAGGCCGAGGAGATCGCTGGTCAGCGCCTTGCTGCCGGCATCGACGAGGGCGCGCTCGTCCGTCGGCCGGCTCACCACCGTGGCGAGGACGTCGAGGGCGCAGTCGTCATAGGAGCAGGTGCCGCGCTCGGCGAGCGAGCGGTCGAAATAGATATAGGTGCCGGCGCGGTATTCGGTGGCGACGCCCAGACCTTCGTCGCTCCACATGTCGGGTGAGCCACCGGTCGAGACGACGCGGGTCTCGAGGCCGGCTTTCCCGGCGCGCTCGAGGGCTTCGGTGAAGAAGGTCTCCGCCTGCCTGCGCGTGCCCGCCACCGTATAGGTCATAAGCCCGCCATAGGTGATCCCGGAAGTGCGCTCGATCAGCTGTGCCAGCTCGACCGCGGCCTGGGGCGTCTGAACGCCATTGCGCCTGCCGCCGGTATCGCATTCGACCAGCACCGCGATGTCGCGTCCCGCCGCGGCGCCGGCGGTGCCGAGCCCCGCGACCACCGCCTCGTTGTCGGCGACGACGGAGATGTCTGTGCGCCGGGCGAGATCGGCCAGGCGCCTGAGCTTGTGCGCGCCCACCACGTTGAAGGTGAGAAGGAGGTCGCGGATCCCGGCATCGGCCATGACCTCCGCCTCGCCGAGCTTCTGCACCGTGACGCCCCTGGCGCCCAGCGCCAACTGGTATCTGGCGAGCGGCACCAGCTTGTGGGTCTTGATATGCGGCCGGTTGGCCAGCCCGAGCTTGTCGCAGCGCTCCTGCCAGCGCTTCAGGTTGCGCTCCACGACGTCGATGTCGATGACGGGAACCGGGGTCTCGAGATCCTCGATGCGCTTCGGCGCCGGCTCGAAGCGGAAATAGCTGGTGATGTCTCTGCTGCTCATCTGCGCACTCTCAAAATTCGCCAGCCGTTCTAGAGGATTTTCCGGCGCGAGGGAAATCAAACGATCCCGGCCGCAGCCGTGCCGGAAGGAGGCCGCTCCCGTGCCTTGTGGCGGCGATAGGCCGAGGCGCGGTAGGTGCCGATCGGATCGATCGCCCCGCCCTTGCGCCGCCGCGCTTCGGCGATGATCGGCGTCACGTCGGTGACAAAGGCCTGCTTGACGAGAAGGTGGCCGCCCATGGTGTCGCTCTCTTCCTGCGCCGCCGCGAGCGCCGCGCGGTCGACGAGCGAAGCCTGGACATGGGCGCGCAGGATCTCGGCTGCCGACTGCATCAGGCTCTCGATCGGATCGGTGACGTTGTGCGACTGGTCGATCATATAGGCCGGGTTGAAGCCGGGCGCTCGGCGCAGTTCGGCGTCGACCAGCTCGTTGAAGACGAGGAACAGGCGGAAGGGATCGACGGAGCCCGAATCGAGGTCGTCGTCGCCATATTTCGAATCGTTGAAATGGAAGCCGGCGAGCTTCTGCGCCCGGATCAGGCGCGCCACGATCTGCTCGATATTGGTGTTGGGCGCGTGATGGCCGAGATCGACCAGGCATCTGGCCTTGGGGCCGAGCTCCGAGGCCGCCATGAAGCTCGAGCCCCAGTCGGAGATCACGGTCGAATAGAAGGCCGGCTCGTAGAGCTTGTGCTCGAGGAAGACCGACCAGTCCTTGGGCAGGGCGTCATAGATGCGGCCGAGCGAATCGAGATAGCGGTCGAAGGCGGCATTGAGGTTCGACTGGCCGGGGAAGTTTGACCCGTCGGCGATCCAAACGGTGAGCGCGCTCGAGCCGAGCTTGCGGCCGATCTCGATGCAGTCGAGATTATGCGCCACCGCCTGCTCGCGCGTGCCCTTGTCGGCATGGGTGAGGGAGCCGAATTTGTAGGAGAGCTTCTGTCCCCCGGCGTCCTGGAAGGTATTGGAGTTCACGGCGTCGAAGGAGAGCCCGTGCGAAGCCGCTTTCTGCCTGAGCGCGCTCAGATCGTCGACCTTGTCCCACGGTATGTGCGGCGAGACGGCTGGCGTCGTGCGGGTGAGCTGGTGGATGACGCCGCAATCGTCGATCTTCTCGAAGACGTTGCGCGGCTCGCCGGGCCCCGGGAAGCGCGCGAAGCGCGTGCCGCCGGTGCCCACCCCCCAGCTCGGCACCGCCACGGCATAGGCCATGGCGCGCCGCGTCACCGCCTCGATATCGATCCCGCGCCTTTCGAGCTGCCGGCCGAGCGCCGCATAGTCCTCGGCCAAGGCTTCCTCCGCCTTGCGGTTCTCGTCGGCGATGAACTCCGGGGATATGGAAAAGGTCATGCTATGCCCCTCGTCATGATCACCTGGTGAAGGTCGTGGCGTTGCCGGCATCGACGTTGAGGAAATTGCCGGTCGACTTGGCCGAGAGGTCGGAGGCGAAGAAGAAGGCCGCTTCGGCGATGTCCTCAGGGTAGACCGGGCGCTGCAGCAGCGAGCGCTTGCGGTAGAACTCCTCGAGCTCCTCCTCCTTGATCTTGTTCGATTGCGCCCGCTGCCGGCGCCATTCGCCCTGCCAGATCCTGGAGCCGCGCAGCACCGCATCGGGATTGACGACGTTGACGCGGATGCCGAGCGGCGCCCCCTCGAGCGCCAGGCAGCGCGCCAGATGCACTTCCGCCGCCTTGGCGGTGCAGTAGGCGGAAGCGCCGGCCGAGGCGGCGATGGCGTTCTTCGAGCCGATGAACACCATCGACCCGCCGAGCCCCTGCGTCTTCATGAGCCGGTAGCCTTCGCGCGCCACCAGGAAGTAGCCGGTGCCGAGGATCGCCATGTTCCGGTTCCACAGGTCGAGCGTCGTGTCCTCGACCGCTGCGGCCGAGGAGATGCCGGCATTGTTGACGACGATGTCGAGGCCGCCATAGCGCAGCACCGCGTCCCCCATCGCCGCGATGACGGCATCCTCATGGGTGACGTCGAGGATCGCACCTTGCACCTGATCCTTGCCGAAGCGTGAACGGAAGTCCTCGGTTGCCGCCGTGAGCGCCGCCTCGTCGATATCGGCGAGGACGACGCAGGCGCCCTCGCTCAGGAGCCGGTGCGCGATCGCCTGGCCGATGCCGCCGGCGCCGCCGGTGACGAAAGCGACGCGGCCGGCGAGGCTCTTGGGCTTCGGCATGCGCTTGAGCTTCGCCTCCTCGAGCCGCCAGTATTCGATATTGAAGGCTTCCTGCTCGGGCAGGCCCGCATAGTCCGAGACGCCGGACGCTCCGCGCATGACGTTGATGGCGTTGACGTAGAATTCCGACGCGATGCGCGCCGTCGCCTTGTCCTTGGCGAAGGACAGCATGCCGACGCCCGGCACCAGATAGATGACCGCATTGGCGTCGCGCATCGGGGGCGAATCGGCGTGCTGCGAGCGCTCGTAATAGGCCGCGTAGTCGCTGGCATAGGCCGCGAGCGCGCCGTCGAGGCCCGCGATCAGCTCCTCCAGTGTATCGCGTCCGGGCTCGAAGGCCAGCACCAGCGGCCTGATCTTGGTGCGCAGGAAATGGTCGGGGCAGGAGGTGCCGAGCGGCGCCAGCGCCTCGAGGGCGTTGCTGTTCACGAATTCGAGCACTTCCGGCGCGTCGGTGAAATGGCCGATCTTGCGCGTCTCCCTCGAGATGCGGCCGCGGATCTCCGGCATCAGCCGCCTGGCGGCGAGCGCTCGGGCCCCGGCATCGAGACTGTGGAAACGCGCCCCCCTGAAGGCGGGCCTGGCGCGATGCTCCTCCAGCCACTCTGCGGCCTTGTTGATGATGCGCAAGGTCGTCTGGTACGACTCCCTGGCTGTCCGGCCCCAGGTGAACAGGCCATGGGCGCCGAGCACGACGCCCGCGAGATGCGGGTTGTTCCCGGCCATCTCGCCAAGCCTGAGGCCGAGGTCGAAGCCCGGCCGCTGCCAGGGCAGGTAGCCCATCTCGTCGCCGAAGACCTCCCGCGTCAGCCTTTCCGCGTCCCTGGCCGCGGCGATGGCGATCACCGCGTCGGCATGCATGTGGTCGACATGCGCCGCCGGCACGAAGCCGTGCAGGGGCGTGTCGATCGACGCGGCGCGCGGATTGAGATCGAAGGTGCAGTGCGGCAGATAGTCGACCATCTCGTCCTCATGGGCGATGCCGCGATAGAGGCCCTTGAGCGCATCGAGCTTCTCGAGATAGAGCGTCGCGAAGCCGTCGAGCTTCATCGAGCCGAGATCGCCGCCCGAGCCCTTCACCCACAGCACCGTTTCCTCCTGGCGGGTCAGGGGATCGGTCATCTTGATCTTGGCCGAGGTGTTGCCGCCGCCGAAATTGGTGATGCGCAGGTCGCTGCCGAGGAGGTTCGAGCGGTAGAGGAGGAGCCCGGGCTCGCTCAGGCTCGCGGCAACATGGTCGTCCCACAGATCGGGAATGGCGCTCGTCGTCATGGAAATCATTGGCCTTTCATTGAAATCGCTCTCCCGGCTTCGATTCCCCTTCTCCCGCCGGCGGAAGAAGGGGAATGCTGGTGAGAGCGGATGTCCTTCTCAGAAATCGAACTCGCCGATATTCTCCTTGGTGAAGACGAAGGGCGCGCCGAGCAGGATCTCCGAGCCGTTGATGACCTGGAGCTCGCCGAGCTTGCCGGCCTTGACCGAGGTGGCGCCGGCTTTCAGATCACCGTCGGCGACGGCGCGCAGCACATGCATCGCCGCATAGCCCAGGTCGACCGGGTTCCACAGCACCACCGACTTGACGCAGTCCTTCTCGACATAGGGCTTCATCGCGTTGGGCGTGGCGAGGCCGACCACTGCGATCGTGCCGCACTTGCCGGCCTGCGTCACCGCCTCGGCGGAGGCCGGCGTCGCGACGCTGGTCATGCCGAAGATGCCCTTGAGCTCGTCACCATGCTTATTGATGAGCGTGGTCGCCTGGTTGAAGGACAGCACATTGTCCTCCTGCGCCTCGACCGTCTCCAGCCACTTCATCTTTGGGTGGCACTTCTCCGCATAGGCCGCCATCTCGGCGATCCAGCGCGCCTGGTTCGGCGTGGTGAAGGTCGAGGTGACGATGGCGAAGGCGCCCTCTTCCCCGATCTCCTTGGCCATGTTGTCGACCATCGCCTTGGCGATGCCGTTGAACTCGGCCTGGTTGACGAACCATTGCCGCGCATCCGGCTCGGAGTTGGCGTCATAGCCCACGACATTGATGCCCTTGGACAGGGCTTTCTTCAATACCGGCGCGATCGCCACCGGATCGTTGGCGGCGAACAGGATGCCGTCGACGCCGCTGGTGATGTAGTTGTCGATGAAGGTGATCTGCTGGTCGATATTGGCCTGGGTCGGACCGTCGGTCTTGACGTCGACATTGCCGAGCTCCTTCGCGGCGTCGGCGATGCCCTTCGAGGTGGCGTTGAAATAGCCGATGCCGATGAGCTTCGGCACGTCGACGACGGTGATCTTCTTGCCCTTGCGGTCGGGGGCGCCGGTCGGCTCGCCGCCGTCATAGGGCTTGGCCGCGGCGGTTCCCGGCGTGCCGTCGCAGGCGAGCGGATTGGTCGGCAGGTCGTCGCCTCCGGTCCACGCCGGGGCGGCGAAGGCGCTCCCCGTCATGGCGGTAAGCGCCGCCGCGGCGATCAGTGTCTTGCGTATCATCTCTGTGCTCCTTGCGCTTCGCGTCCGAACCTTCATTGTGCCGACGGCTGCGGCCCGGACTCTCCCTTGTCGTTCAACCGTCTGCATCCCTGCGGAATATGTTGCTCACGAGGATCGTGCCGATGAGCACGGCGCCGATCACCACGATGGTGCCGTCGCCCTTGACGCCGGCAAGAGCGAGGCCGTTCTTCAGCGCCTGCATCAGGACGAGGCCGAGCAGCGTGCCGATGATGGTGCCGCGTCCGCCGAAGATGCTGGTGCCGCCCAGCACGACGGCGGTGATGACGTCGAGCTCGAGGCCGGTTCCCATGTCGGAGCGCGTCGTCGAGACGCGCGAGACGAAAATGACGGCGGCGAGGCCCGCCACCAGGCCCGATGCCGTATAGATGAGAAGCAGCGTGCGGTCGACGCCGAGCCCGGAGAAGCGCGCGGCGACGGCGTTGGAGCCGATCGCATAGGTGGCGCGCCCGAAGGTCGAGAGGCCGAGGATGATGGCGGCGGCCACGGCGAGGACGGCGAAGATCCACAGCTGCACCGGCACGCCGGCGATCTCGCCCTGGCCCAGGGCGAAGAACCAGTCGGGATAGCCCCTGACCGAGCGCGCCTGGCTGATGCCTTCGGCGAGGCCGCGATAGAGGGCAAGCGTCGCCAGCGTCGCGATGAGCGGCGGCACGCCGAAGCGGGTGATGATGAGGCCGTTCGCCAGGCCCGCCGCGCCGCCGACCGCTATGCCGAGGGCCATGGCGAGCGGCAGCGGGAGCCCGAGATTGTGCCAGAAGACGCCGAGCAGTATCGCGACCAGCCCGAGGATCGAGCCGACCGAGAGATCGATGCCGCCGGTCACGATGACGAAGGTCATGGCCAGCGCCACCAGCCCGGCCTCGGCCATCAGACGTCCTTGGTTGAGGAGGTTGTCGGCGGTGAAGAAGCGGTCGGACTGGAAGGCCAGGACGACGAGGGCGAAGACGAGGAGGACTCCGAGGATCGTCTCGTGGCGCGTGAGCAGCGTTCTGAGCTTCGCGCTCATGGCACGAGGCTCCGCCGGCGCCGCGCCATGTCGGCGAGCACCGTCGCCAGGATGAGGAGGCCGAGCACCGCGCGCAGCCAGTAGGCCGAGACGTTGAGGAAGATCAGCGCCGAGCCGATGCAGGCGAAGAGGATGGCGGCCAGCGTCGAGCCGATCACCGTGCCGGTACCGCCGAGGATGGAAACGCCGCCGATGACCGCCGCGGTGATGACGGTGAGCTCGAGATTCGCCGGCACCGTCGACTGGATGACCTGCAGCTGCGTGGCGAAAAGGAGTGCGGCAATGCCGGCGAACAGTCCGTGCAGCGCGAAGACGAGGACGCAGGTGCGCTCGGGAGAAAGCCCCGCGGCGCGCGCCGCTTCCCCATTGCCGCCGACCGCGTAGATCGAGCGCCCGGTCGCCGAGTAGCGCATCCACAGGGCGGCGGCGGCGGTCAGGACGACCATGAAATAGACCGGCGCCGGGATGCCGAGGAGACGCGCCTGGGCGATGAAGAATCCGGGCGGCATGCCGGTGATCCAGGTGCCGCCGGTCACGCTGATGAGCCCACCCTTGAGGATCGACAGCATGCCGAGCGTCGCCACGATCGAGGGGATGCGCATATAGGCGATGAGGGCGCCGAGACCGGCATTGATGGCGATGCCGGCCATGACCGGCACGAGCCAGGCGACCCAGACCGGGGCGCCCGAGACCGCCAGCGTCCCGGCGATGGTGGCGAGCACGCCGATGAGCGAGCCGACCGACACGTCGATATGCCCGCAGATGATGACCATGGCCATGCCGATCGCCGCCACCGCGATATAGGCATTGCCGGAGAAGATGCTGGTGAGATTGGTGTCGGAGAGGAAGCGTGGGTTGTAGAGGCCGACGATCACGAACAGCGCCGCGATGGCCGAGAGCACGACGATCTCCTGGCCATAGGCCTCGAAGATCCGCGCCGGATAGGAGGCGCGCCGGTGCGCCAGGGCGACGTCGGTCATGCCGCGGCCTCCGGCGCTTCTGCCAGCGTCATGGCGGCGCCGACTGTCTCCGGCGTCGCGTCCCGGCGCGCGATCTCGGCCACGATGCGCCCGCCGTTCATCACCAGCACGCGGTCGCTCATGCCCAGCACTTCCGGCAGCTCGCTCGAGATCATCAGGATGGCGAGGCCGTTCCTGGCGAGCTTCGACATGAGCGCGTGGATCTCGGACTTGGCGCCGACGTCGATGCCTCGCGTCGGCTCGTCCATGATGAGGATCGACGGCTCCGCGGCGAGCCATTTGGCGAGCACGACCTTCTGCTGGTTGCCGCCCGAGAGCTGGCGCGCCGCCTGTCCCGGTCCGCGCGCCCTGATGCCCAGGCGCTTGATGAAGTCGCGGGCAAGCGCGTCCTCTTTCCTGCGGTCGACGATGGAGGCGCGGGCGAGCTTCTTGAGGACGGTGAGCGAGATGTTCTCCGCGATCGTCTGCGGCCGGACCAGGCCCTGCAGCCCGCGGTCTTCGGGAACATAGGCGATGCCGAGATCACGCGCCTGCTGCGGCGAAGCGATGGCGACCGGCCGTCCGTCGACCAGGATCTCGCCCGCGGTCGCAGGCGTCACCCCGAAGATGGTGAGCGCCGTCTCGGTACGGCCCGAGCCGACGAGGCCGGCGATCCCGACGATTTCGCCGGCGTTGAGCGTGAAGGAGACGTCGCGCACGCTTTTGCCGTGCGAGACCTTGCGCAGCTCGAGGCGCGGCGGCCCGATCCTGGCCTCCTCCTTGGGAAAGAGCTGGTCGATGGAGCGCCCGACCATCATCGAGACGAGCGACCCTTCCGTGACGTCCTCGATCGCCTTCGTGCCGACGTGATTGCCGTCGCGCAGCACCGTCACCCGGTCGGTGAGCGCGAAGATCTCAGGCAGCTTGTGGCTGACATAGACGATGCCCACGCCCCGGTCGCGCAGGCGCCGGATGATGGTCATCAATTGCTGCACGTCGGCTTCGGCGAGCGAGGCGGTGGGCTCGTCCATGATCACGATGCGGGCGTTCTGCGACAGCGCCTTGGCGATCTCGATGCGCTGGCGGTTGGCGACCGAGAGCGAGCCGACCCTGGCGTCGACGTCGAGATTGGGCGAATCGAGATCGTCGAGGAGCTTGCGCGACCGCCGGCGCATCTGCGCCCAGTCGAGGCCGCCCCAGGCGCTGCGCGGCGCATGGTTGATGAAGATGTTCTCGGCCACCGAGAGCTCCGGGAAGAGCAGCAGCTCCTGATGGACGATGGCGATGCCGGCCTTCACCGCCTGGCCCGGATGGGCGAATTTGACGGCACCGCCGTCCATGACGATGTCGCCCGAATCGGGCGCATGCACGCCGGCGATGATCTTGATGAGGGTCGACTTGCCGGCGCCGTTCTCGCCGAGCAGCGCATGCACCTCGCCCGGCCGCACGTCGAAATCGACCCCGTTGAGGACGCGCACCCCGGTGAAGGACTTGGAAACACTCCTGAGCTCGACCAGCGCCGTCATGGCGGTCCCTCGCCGGGGCGGTCCTGATCAGGATGATTGTATTTAATCGCCTGCTGGAAAGCGGCGGTGTGCGTCCGGGCCGGAAGGATCCTGCCCGCCGACAATCGAGAAACTGCGCCGATGGCGTCCATTCGCAGCATCCTCTCACCCGGATCAGCTGATTTATGGGTTTTCCGCAAGGCAATCCGGCGGCGTTGCGGAACTCTCCAGGATCTGTCACGGCATTGAATTCAGGTCTTCGTGTGATTAAGATTGAACAGTGATGAGCAAATATGGTCAAGCCATGAATCGCAATCATCCGACAAATGCGCGTGAGCGCCCGATCACGCCCATGATCATCGCCGCTCAAATGATCCCTCCGCCCTGTGGCAAGCCCCGCCATGGATGAGAGCGCGCGCCACCGCCTCATCCTCGACAGGCTCGATGAGCGGCCCTTCGCCACGGTGAAGGACCTGCTCGGCGTCGTGAAGGCGTCGCCGGCCACCATCCGCCGCGACATCGCCAAGCTGCATGCGGCGGGCAGCGTGCGCAAGGTCTTCGGCGGCATCGCCTCGGGCCGGCACGAGCCGTCGTCCGAGCGCCTCGCCGCCCGGCCCTTCGAGGAGAACCGCATGCTGGCGGTCGACGCCAAGCGCGCCATCGCGCGCGAGGCCGAGGCTCTGGTGCGCGATGGCGACGCCCTCATCATCCATGGCGGCACCACCTGCTATCTCTTCGCGCTCAGGCTGGCGCGCCGCAACGTGAAGATCTACACCAACTCCATGCCGCTCGCCGCCCGCCTCTGGGAGGACGGCTCCTGCCACCTGACGCTCGCCGGCGGCGAGCTTTATCGCGAGCCCGGCATCATCTATGCGCAAGGCTCGGGTCCGCCTGATTTCTATGCCTCTAAACTGTTCCTCGGCGCGCAGGGCATCGGCCCTCAGGGGATCATGGAATCTCACCCTCTGATCGCACGCGAGTCCGAGCGTCTGCTGTCCCGCGCCGACGAGCTGGTGCTGCTCGCCGACAGCCGCAAATTCTCGATCCGCACCCGCTATACTGTGCTGCCCCTGTCGCGCATCTCGACCCTCATCACCGATGACGGCCTCGCCGACGAGCAGGCCCGGATGCTGGAAGATGCGGGTATCCGCGTCATCATGGCCAGGGTGGGCAAGGAGACGGCCGAATGACCGCCACTCTCGAACCCTCGTCCCGGCGGCGCCCGTCGCGGGGCGATGCCCTGCTCAGGCCCTCCCGCGCATAGGCGACGAGCTCGTCGACGCCGCTGAGGCCCGCCGCCGCGCCCATGGTAATGCGCAGGCCCACCTGAGCGCGCATCGCCTCGTCGAGGCCTCCGGCTTCGAGGGCGATACGGTCCATGACATGGGTGAAGAGAAGAAGATCTGAAGGACTGTAAGACGGCGCGCTCGGCATTCACCACCCGTTCCTATGAGCCGCCCGCGGGAATCGAAACGCGGAAGACTGCGGAAAGTTCCACCTTGCGGCGTTTTCCAATGGAACCATCTTGCCTTTCGCGCGTTTGAACCAGGCTGGCCCTCCGGCCATGAGGATGCATAGTGAATATGTCTGCGCAATCGATCCGTGTCGACAAATGCTACCGGACCAGGACCGATCTGGTCCGGCTGATCACCAAGATCGAAGGCGACGAGATAACTTATGCGCCGCGCGGCCGCACGGCCTTCGCCAACTGGCACGAGACGGCGCCGCGCCGCACCATCGCCAGGCGGCGTTTCCTGTCCGAAGCGGTCGAGGAAATTCCCTACTCCTGGCAGCCTGAACGGGACGAGGCCGTCCCCGGCACGGGCTGAGCCCGCTTCGCCGTTTCCCTTCCGCCGCCGATCCGGCTATCCTGGCGAACGGACCCTCAGGGAGGAAGCCCGATGCCCACGGCGCGGATGGAAGCGCGGCCGGCCGCGAAGCCCGTACCTTTCGACCAGGCGAAGCTCGACGGCCTGATGGACAAGGCAGGCATTGACGTTCTCCTCGTCACCTCCAAGCACAACATCCAGTACCTGCTCGGCGGCTATCGCTTCTTCTTCTTCGACTTCATGGACGCGATCGGCGTCAGCCGCTATCTGCCGGTACTGATCTACCGCAAAGGCCGCCCCGACCAGGCCGCCTATTTCGGCAACGGGCTCGAGACCCATGAGCGCCAGCTCGACAAGTTCTGGCCCGGGACGGTCGAGACCAGATCATGGGGCACCCTCGACGTGATGGAGCTCGCCGGCACGCATCTGAAGAAGCTCGGTCCCGTCCGCAGCATCGGGGTCGAGATGGCCTTTCTGCCGGCCGACGCCCACGCCGCCCTGCGCGCGGCCGTTCCGAACGGCGAGATCGTCGATGCGCTCGTCACCCTGGAAAGGCTGCGCGCGGTGAAGACTCCGGAAGAGCTGGCGCTCCTCAGGCAGGCATCGGAAGGCGTGGTCGGCTCGATGCTGTCGGTCATGGGCGCACATGGTCCCGGCGCGAGCAAGCGGCAGCTGACCGAGGCCTTGCGGCTCGAGGAGGTCGGGCGCGGCCTCACCTTCGAATATTGCCTGATCACAGTGGGCGCCAGCCACAACCGCTCGCCCTCGTCCGCCACGTGGAACAGGGGCGAGGTGCTGTCCCTCGATTCCGGCGGCAACTACAGGGGCTATATCGGCGATCTGTGCCGCATGGCGTGCCTGGGCGAGCCCGACCAGGAACTGAAGGACCTCCTCGCCGAGGTCGACCTGATCCAGCAGGCAGCGCGCAAGCCGATCAGGGCCGGCGTCCGCGGCGGCGACATCTATGCCGAGGCCGGCAAGGCGTTCGGGACGGCGCCGCACCGCGACATCATGCAGTTCTGCGCCCATGGCATGGGCATGATCGCGCACGAGGCGCCACGGCTGACGAGCTCGGGACCGGTGCCTTATCCCGCCTATGACGAGGATCTGCCGCTCGAGGCCGGCATGGTCGTCTCGATCGAGACCACCTTGCCGCATCCGCGGCGCGGCTATGTGAAGCTCGAGGACACGCTCGCCGTCACCGCCACCGGCTATGAGCCCTATGGCGATGCCGGCCGCGGCTGGAACCGCGGCCGGACCTAATTCGGTGACAGTGCATTTAATTTTGACTGCCGGGCCGGCGCGGTGTAGCCTGCCGCGATGGCCCGCCTCGCCCGTGTCGTCGTCCCCGGTCTGCCGCACCATGTCACCCAGCGCGGCAATGGCCGTCAGCGTACCTTCTTCGACGACACCGACTATGCGCTCTATCGCGATCTCCTGGCCGAAAGCCTGAAGGCCGCGGGCGTCGCCTGCTGGGCCTGGGTGCTGATGCCCAACCATGTGCACCTGATCCTGGCGCCGTCCGACGCGGACGGTCTGAGGCGCGCTCTGGCGCCGGCGCATCGGCGCTATGCCGGCATCATCCACGCCCGGCGCAAGCGCAGCGGCCATTTCTGGCAGGGCCGCTTCGGCTGCGCCGTGATGGACGAGGACCATCTTGCGGCGGCGCTCGTCTATGTGATGCTCAATCCGGTGCGGGCGCGGCTCGTCGGACGGGCGCCGGACTGGCGATGGTCGAGCGCGCGCGCCTATCTGAGAGGCGTCGCCGACGGGCTCACGGACACCGGACCGGTGCTCGGCCGGTTTCCCGACATGGGCGAGATGCTGAAGCGCGAGGCGGATGCCGAGGCGGTGCGCCGGCTGAGGGCGGCGGAGACGATCGGGCGGCCGGTGGGCGAGCCGGTCTTCGTCCGGCGGATCGAGCGCAAGACCGGACGGTCCCTCATGCCCGGCAAGCGCGGGCCCCGCCCGGGACAGGACAGCGACGAATGAACATCACTGATTTCGGTGACAGTGCATTTAACTCACAAGATCAATTAAATGTGCTGTCACCGAAATTGTTACATGCCCCGACTCGTTATACTCACTCGTTGGTCGACGAGTCGGATCATGGATCATGAGTTAAATGCACTGTCACCGAAATTGCCGAAATTGCGAAATTGTAGATGGAGTCGCTCCTAAAGCTCGGTGCGCACGTCCCATAGTTCCGGGAACAGCACCACCTCCAGCATGCGCCTGAGATACGACACACCCGACGTGCCGCCGGTGCCGCGCTTGAACCCGATGACGCGCTCGACGGTGGTCACGTGGTTGAAGCGCCAGCGGCGGAAATAGTCCTCGAAGTCGACCAGCTTCTCGGCCAGCTCGTAGAGCTCCCAATGCCGCGCCGGATCGCGATAGACCTGCAACCAGGCCGCCTTGACGCTGTCGTCGCGGCGATAGGGCTCGGCCTTGTCGCGCGCCAGCACCCGATCGTCGATGGCGAAGCCGCGCCGCGCCAGGATGGCGATCGCCTCGTCATAGAGGCTGGCCTTGCGCCGGATGGCGTCGAGCCGGTCGCGGATCCCGCGCCGGTGCTCATGCGGCTTCAGCATCGCGGCGTTCTTGTTGCCGGCGAGATATTCGATGGCGCGGTATTGATAGGATTGCAGCCCCGAGGACTGGCCGAGGCTCGAGCGGAAACGGGTGTATTCGCTGGGCGTCATGGTGCGCAGCACGTCCCAGGCGGAATTGAGCTGCTCCATGATGCGCGCCACCCGCGCCAGCATCTTGAAGGCGGGCTGCAGATCGTCGCCCGCTATGGCGCCGGTCGCGGCGCCCAGTTCGTGGATGGCGAGCTTCATCCACAATTCCGAGGTCTGATGCTGGATGATGAACAGAAGCTCGTCATGCGCGTCCGACAGAGGCTTCTGCGCGTCGAGGATCCTGTCGAGCTGGAGATAGTCGCCATAGGACATGCGGCTCGTGAAATCGGTCTCGGCGCCGTCCCGGCGCGGGTCGAAGGGCTCGCCGCTCATGTGACCGCCGCTCTCGTCTTGAAATCGGCCCGGTCCCACAGGCGCTCGGCGAGGACGCGCCCGAGCATATGGGCGGCATCCCACACATCGGCGAAGCCGGTATAGAGCGGCGTCAGGCCGAAACGGATGATGTCGGGGGCGCGGAAATCGCCGATGACGCCCTGGGCGATCAGCGCCTGCATCACCGCATAGCCGTCGGCGCAATGGAACGACACCTGGCTGCCGCGCATCCCGGGCGCGCGCGGGCTCGCGAGCTTCAGCCCATGCGACGCGCAGCGCCCTTCGGCCTCGGAAATGAACAGCTCGGCGAGGCGCACGGATTTGTCGCGCACCGCCTCCATGTCGACGCCCTCCCAGACGTCGAGCGCCGCATCGAGGGCGATCATCGACAAAACACCCGGCGTCCCGGCCCTGAGCCGGTCGATGCCCTTGGCCGGCCGGTAGTCGAGATCGAAGGCGAAGGGCGCCACATGGCCCATCCAGCCGGCGAGCGAAGGCTCGACCCTGTCCTGGAGATCGGGCCGCACATAGACGAAGGCCGGCGCTCCCGGCCCGCCATTGAGATATTTATAGCCGCAGCCCACGGCGAAATCGGCATCGCCGCCCGCAAGATCGACCGGGAAGGCGCCGGCCGAATGGCAGAGATCCCAGATCGTGAGCGCGCCCGCGTCATGCGCCCTGGCGATGAGGCGCTTCATGTCGTGGCGGCGTCCGGTGCGGTAGTCGACCTCGGTCAGCATCAGCACCGCGAGATCGCCGCCGATCGCGTCCTCCACGGCCTCCGGCGCGGCGATGCGCAATTCCCATTTCCCGCCCAGCGTCTTGACGACGCCTTGCGCGACATAGAGATCGCTCGGGAAGTTGCCGCTGTCGGACAGGATGACGCTGCGGTCCGGCCTCAGCCCGAGCGCGGCGGTCAGCACCTTCGCCAGGTTGATCGAGGTCGAATCCGCCGCGACGACCGTGCCGGGCGCGGCGCCGATCAGCCTGCCGATGCGCAGGCCGAGCGTCCTCGGCAGGTCGAACCAGCCATGCGCGTTCCAGCCGCGGATGAGGCTTCGGCCCCATTCCTCATCGACCGCGCGCGCCAGGCGGGCGGGCACATGGCGCGGCAAAGGCCCAAGGGAATTGCCGTCGAGATAGATCGTGTTCTCAGGGAGGGCGAAGAGGTCGCGCCGGGCGCCGAGGGCATCGGCTTCGTCCAGCGCCTCGGCTTCCCGGCGGGTGATCATCGGCGCGTCTCCCCGGCGCGCAGCGCGAAACGCTGGAGCTTGCCGGTCTGGGTCTTCGGGAGGGCGTCGCGGAACTCGATGCGGCGCGGGTATTTGTAGGGCGCGATCTCGGCTTTCACGTGATCCTGCAACGCCTTCCCCATCCGCGCATCGCCTCGGTGCCCGGACCTCAGCACGACGAAGGCCTTGGGTACCATGCCGCGCTCGTCGTCGGCAATGCCGACGACCGCGCATTCGGCGATCGCGGGATGGGTGAGGAGCGCATTTTCGATCTCGGGGCCTGAAATATTGTAGCCGGCCGAGACGATCATGTCGTCGGAGCGCGCCCGGTACCAGAAGTAACCGTCCTCATCCTCGATGAACGTGTCTCCGGTGATGTTCCAGCCGTTCTCCACATAGTCGGCCTAGCGCGGGTCGTCGAGATAGCGGCAGCCGATCGGCCCCTTGACCGCGAGGCGCCCGGCCGTTCCGCGCGGCACCTCCCGGCCCTCGGCATCGACGATCCTGGCAAGATAGCCGGGCACCGGCAGGCCGGTCGCGCCGGGGCGGATCTTGTCTTCCGGCGCGCCGATGAAGATATGCAGCATCTCGGTGGCGCCGATCCCGTCCATGAGCTTGATGCCGGTCGCCTCGCGCCACGCCTCGAACACCGCCATGGGCAGGGTCTCGCCGGCCGAGACGCATTTGCGCAACGACCGGCAGGAACCCGGCCCAAGCTTCGCCAGCATCGCGCGATAGGCGGTGGGTGCGGTGAAGGCGACCGTCGCCCGATGCCGGTCGATGGCGGCGACGAGATCGTCCGGCGTCGCCTTCTCGAGCAGAATCGATGCGGCGCCGACCCGCATCGGGAAGACGACGAGCCCGCCGAGGCCGAAAGTGAAGGCAAGCGGCGGCGAGCCGATGAACCGGTCATCCGCCCCGGCCTTGAGCACATGCCGGCCATAGCCGTCGGCGATGAGGAGCACGTCGCGGTGGAAATGCATCGTGCCCTTGGGCTCGCCCGTGGTGCCCGAGGTGAAGCCGATCAGGCACACATCGTCCGCCGCCGTGTCGGCGCTCGTGAAGTCCGGCGCAGCCTCGCGCATCAGCGCTTCGAGCCCGTCGTCCTCCGGGCTGTTGAAATAGACGATGCGCCGCAAGGCGGGCGCCAGCGCCCTCGTCTTTTCCATCTCCCCGGCGAGCCGGTGATCGCACAAAGCGAGCGATATCCGGGCCTTGTCGATCGGAAAGGCCAGTTCTTTGGCGCGCAGCAACGGCATGGTGGCGACCGCGATGCCGCCGGCTTTCATCACCGCCAGATAGGCGGCGACGAACTGCGGGTTGTTGGCCGAGCGCAGGAGCACGCGCTCGCCGGTTCTGAGGCCGAGGCCTTTCACCAGCACATTGGCGATGCGGCTCACCCGCTCGGCCAGCGCGCCATAGGTCAGGGTCTCGCTGTCGGTGACGAGACAGGGGCGGTCGCGCCCGCCCCGGGCGAGCCAATGGTCGAGGAGCTCGGTCACGCAATTGAGGCGGTCGGGATAGCGGTAATCGGGAAGGTCGAAGATCAGGTCGGGCCATTGCCCGGCCGGCGGCAGATGATCGCGTGCGAATGTGTCGGCATAGGCACTCGGAATCATGGCATGGCATCTCCGCGGGGAAGCTTTGCTGGTCAACGCGCCGCGCCGATAGTTTAATTCTAAAATAATCGGTCCCGATGTCAATTCCGCGACCGTGGCGGCGCTGGGAAAATCGCTTTAGACTTGAAATAATTTCCGCGAGCCCGCTACAATCGGCGAAAGCGAGCGATGGGAATGTCGGAACGTAAAGCACTCGTCACCGGCGGCAGCCGGGGCATCGGCCGCGCCATAGCCCTGGCGCTCGGCGCCAGGGGCTATGCGGTGACGGTCATGGGCCGCTCGGAGAAGGCGCTGGCCCAGGCGGTCGCCGCGGGCGTGGCGCTAAGATCGCAGGCCGTCGACGTCACCGACGACGACGCCTTGCACAGGGCGGTCGCGCAGAGCGGTCCCTGGCACGTGCTGGTCAACAATGCGGGCGCGGCCGAGTCGGCGCCTTTGGCGGGGACCGACCTTGCTCTCGTCCGCCGCATGATGGCGGTCAATGTGGAGAGCGCCTTCACCGCGTCGCGCGCCGCCCTGCCCGGCATGATGGAGCTGGGCTTCGGCCGCATCGTCAATGTCGCCTCGATCGCCGGCCTGAAGGGCTATGCCTATGTCTCGGCCTATTGCGCGGCGAAGCACGCCGTCATCGGCATGACGCGCGCGCTTGCCGCCGAGCTCGTCAAGTCCGGCATCACCGTCAATGCCCTCTGCCCGGGCTATACCGACACCGATCTCGTCGCCGGTGCCGCCGATGCCATTGCGCGCAAGACCGGCCGCACCGCCGGCGAGGCCATCGGCCATTTCGCCAGGACGAACCCGTCGGGCCGGCTGATCACGCCGGAGGAAATCGCCGATGCCGCTCTGTGGCTGTGCTCCGACGGCGCCGCCGCCGTGACCGGCCAGGCGATCGCGGTCGCCGGAGGCGATCCATGAGCGACGATTCCTTGTGGATCGACGCCGAGACGGCGGTCGCCCTGCGGCCCGCCGATCACAAGATGGAGCTGCGCCTGTGGCTCAGGCTCTTCTCCTGCTCGCGCCTCATCGAGAACGACATCCGCCGCCATCTCAATGCCGAGTTCGATTTCAGCCTGCCGCGCTTCGACATACTGGCGCAGCTCGACCGCGCCGATGACGGGCTCGTCCTGGGCGAGGTGTCGCGCCGGCTGATGGTCTCGGCCGGCAATATCACCAGCTTGGTCGACGGCTTGGTGAGATCGGGCCACATCACCCGCACCACCTCGAGCGGCGATCGCCGCGCCCAGGTCATCCGTCTCACCGACAAGGGCCGGCGCGAATTCCGCCGCATGGCCAAGGTGCATGGCGACTGGATCGCCGCCTATTTCGAGCATATGTCGCAGAAGGACATCGACCGGCTTATGGACCTTCTGGCGATGCTCAAGGATTCGGCGCGCCGCGGCCTCGTATCCAGGCAGGACTCATGAGCAGCGCCCACGCCATCGCCCTGCCCTTGCGCGGCTATCGGGCGCGCCACCTGCGGCTCTCCGTCGAGGACGGCATCGCCCGGATCACGCTCGACCGGCCGGAGAAGAAGAACCCGCTGACATTCGAGTCCTATGACGAGCTCGTCGCGATCTTCCGGGCGGCACGCAAGGATGACGGCGTCCATGCTTTCGTGATCTCCGGCTCGGGCGGCAATTTCTGCTCGGGCGGCGACGTGTTCGAGATCATCGGACCGCTGACCGGGATGAACGTGCCGCAGCTGCTGCGCTTCACCGAGACGACCGGCGATCTGGTGAAGGCGATGCGCGGCTGTCCGCAGCCGATCGTCTCGGGCATCGACGGCATCTGCGCCGGCGCCGGCGCCATCATCGCCATGGCCTCCGACATCAGGCTCGGCACCGCACAGGCGAAGGTCGCCTTCCTGTTCAACCGCGTCGGTCTCGCCGGCTGCGACATGGGCGCTTGTGCCATGCTGCCGCGCCTCGTCGGCCAGGGCCGCGCCGCGGAACTGCTTTATACCGGCCGCTCGCTCGGCGGCGCTGAGGCCGAGCGCTGGGGCTTCTTCAACCGTCTGGTCGAGTCCGAGGCGCTTCTCGAGGAGGCGCTCAAGCTCGCCCGGCAGATCGCAGACGGACCGACCTTCGCCAACGGCATGACCAAGCGCATGCTGCAGATGGAATGGGCGATGAGCATCGACGATGCGGTCGAGGCCGAGGCGATCGCCCAGGCCTTGTGCATGAAGACCGGAGATTTCCGCCGCGCCTATGAAGCCTTCGCCGCGAAGCGCAAGCCCGTCTTCGAGGGCGATTGAGCCATGGGCGACAAGAGCTTCCTCGCCTGGCCTTTTTTCGCGCAGACGCATCGCGCGCTTCGCGACGATGTCGAGGACTTCGCCGCCAACGTCGTCCCATCCCTCGTCGACCATCGCGATCCGGACAATTCCTGCCGCCGGCTGGTGGCGGCACTCGGCGCGCAGGGCTTCCTGCGCCATGCGGTCACCGCACCCCATGGCGGCGTCGCGGAAAAGCTCGACGTGCGCTCGCTCTGCCTCGTCCGCGAGACCCTGAGCTATGCCGACGGTCTCGCCGACTTCGCTTTCGCGATGCAGGGTCTCGGCACCGGGCCCGTCACCCTGTTCGGCACCGGGGAGCAGAAGCGCCGCTGGCTGCCGCCGGTCGCCGAAGGCCGGGCGATCCCGGCCTTCGCGCTGTCGGAGCCGGAAGCGGGCTCCGACGTCGCGGCTCTTTCCTGCAGCGCCAGGGCCGACGGCAGCGACCATGTCGTCATCGAGGGCGAGAAGACCTGGATCTCCAATGGCGGCATCGCCGACCGCTATGTCGTCTTCTGCCGCACCGGCGAGGCGCCGGGCGCCAGGGGGCTTTCGGCTTTCATGGTCGAGGCGGAGACCCCCGGTCTCACCGTCGCCGAGCGGCTCGAGACCATTTCACCCCATCCGCTCGCGCGGCTGCGCTTCGAGGGATGCCGCGTGCCGCTCGCCGATCGCATCGGCAAGGGCGGCGAAGGCTTCCGGATCGCCATGGCGACGCTCGACGTCTTCCGTCCGACGGTCGGCGCCGCGGCGCTCGGCCTCGCCCGGCGCGCCCTCGACGAGGCCCTCGCCCATGTGACGCGCCGGCGCATGATGGACGGCGTGCTCGCCGACCTGCAGATGGTGCAGGGCCAGCTTGCCGACATGGCGCTCGACGTCGATGCCTCCGCCCTGATGGTCTATCGCGCCGCATGGACCAAGGATCAGGGGGCCGAGCGCATCGCCCGCGAGGCCGCCATGGCGAAATATACGGCGACCGAGGCCGGCCAGCGCGTGATCGACACGGCGGTGCAGCTCTTCGGCGGGCTCGGCGTGAAGTCGGGCTCGAAGCCCGAGCAGCTCTATCGCGAGATCCGCGCCCTGCGCATCTATGAAGGTGCGAGTGCGGTGCAGAAAGTCATCATCGCCCGCGCGCTGCTCTCCTCCGCCGCCGTCCCGGCCTGCGCCGCAGATGACAGAATTGGGAGACGACCTTGTCCGTGACGCTCGCCCGCCAGGACGGCATCGCCATCCTCACCATCGACAATCCGCCGGTGAACGCGCTGTCGCAGGAGGTGCGGCAGGATCTCTCCGCTGCCGTCGGATCGATCGCCGCCGATGCCGCGGTGAAGGGCGTCATTCTCGCCTGCGCCGGGAGGACCTTCGTCGCCGGGGCCGACATCCGCGAGTTCGGCAAGCCGCCGGCGCCGCCGATGCTGCGCGACGTGATCGCCGCCATCGAGGCGCTCGACCGGCCGGTGGTGGCGGCGATCCACGGCACGGCGCTGGGCGGCGGCTTCGAGCTGGCGCTCGGCTGCCATTACCGCGTGATGGAGGCGAAAGCCTTCGTCGGCCTGCCCGAAGTGACGCTCGGCATCGTCCCGGGCGCCGGCGGGACGCAGCGCCTGCCGCGCCTGGCGGGCCTTGCGCCGACGATCGACATGATCACCTCGGGCCGCCGCGTCGGCGCGGCGGAAGCCCTGCGGCTCGGCATCGTTGATGCCGTCGCCGAGGGCGATCTTATCGCCGCCGCGCGGCACCTCCTCGCCGGAAAGCGCGCCCTGCCGCCGCCGCGGCTTTCGCAATGCCCGGCCGCTTCCGCACCGCCCGGGATTTTCGCGGAGGCCCGCAAAGCGCTCGCCGCGAGATCCCGCGGCCAGGCCGGCCCCTTGCGCGCGCTCGATCTTCTGGAGGAGACCACGGGAGCCGGCTTCGGCGAGGGCATGGCGCGCGAGGCGGAGGTCTTCGCCGAGTTGCGCGGCTCGGGCCAGGCCCGCGCCTTGCGCCACGTCTTCTTTGCCGAGCGCGAGATCGCAAGAATACCCGAAGCCGGTTCGAAGCCGAAAGCCGTTGCGCGACTGGGTATCGTCGGAGGCGGGCTCATGGGCACGGGGATCGCCGCCGCCGCTCTCCTCGCCGGCCTGCCGGTCACCCTCGTCGAGCGCGACGAGCCTGCGGCCGGGGTTGCTCGGGAGCGCACGCTCGGCCTGCTCAAGACCTCCGTCCAGCGCGGCAAGCTCGCAGCCGCCGACTACGACGCCATTGCTTCGGGCCGGCTCGCCACCACGGCCGCCTATGGCGATCTCGCTTCCGCCGAGCTGGTGATCGAAGCGGCCTTCGAGGATCTGGACGTCAAGCGGGCCATCTTCCGCGAGCTCGCCGGGGTGACGAGCCCCGGGACCATCCTCGCGAGCAACACCTCCTATCTCGATGTCGGCGCGATCGCCGAAGCTGCGGCGCGGCCGGGGAAGGTCATCGGCCTGCATTTCTTCTCGCCCGCCCATATCATGAAGCTCCTGGAAGTGATCGTGCCGGAAGGGGCCGCGCCCGAAACCGTGGCGACGGGCTTCGCGCTCGGTCGCAGGCTCGGCAAGATCGCGGTCCGGGCCGGCGTCTGCGAGGGCTTCATCGGCAACCGCATCCTCTCGGCCTATCGCAAGCAGGCCGAATATCTGATGGAGGACGGGGCCTCGCCCGCCGGGATCGATGCCGCTTTTCACGCCTTCGGCATGCCCATGGGCGTGTTCGAGATGCAGGACATGGCCGGCCTCGACATCATCTGGGCGAACCGCAAGGCCGGCGCCGCCGGACGCGATCCGAAGGAGCGCTATGTGCGCGTCCTCGACCGCATCTGCGAGAGCGGCCGCTTCGGGCGCAAGACCGGCAGCGGCTATTACGACTATGCAGGCAAGGCTCCGGTGCCGGACGAAACGACCCTCGCCATCATCGCCGAGGAGCGCCGGCGCCGGGGCATGACGCCCAGGAGCTTCGGCCCCGGCGAGATCATGGACCGCATCCTCCTCGCCATGGTCAATGAGGGCGCGCGCATCCTGGATGAAGGCATCGCCTTGCGCGCCGGCGACATCGACGTGGTGATGGTCAACGGCTATGGCTTCCCGCGCTGGCGCGGCGGCCCGATGTTCATGGCCGACGAGATGGGCGCCGGGGAAGTCCTGCGCCGCATCGAGGCGCTGAGCCGGGAAGATGCCTGGTTCTGGCAGCCTGCGGCGCTCGTGCGGCGGCTGGCGGAAACGGGCGGAACATTCGCCGGTCCTGCGTCGCCCCGCTGAACTCCCCGGCATTGGCCGGCTGGGAAGAAGCCGCGGCGAGGCCCTCGGCGGACACCTGCGGCCAGTCCGGTCTGGACCACGCAACGGCTCGAGGTCCCTACGAGGCGGAACGGCACCTCATGCCTACATCCGAGAAGATATAGGAAAGTTTGGCCTTCATGGACGCCTTGAGCCAGTCGGCCGTCAGTTCCTCCTCGGACAGGAAAACCTGCCAGAGGAAGTAGCCTACCGAATGAATGATATTGGCATGGGCGACCTCATCGATGTCCTCGCTGAGGCATCCTCGCGATTTCAGGGCTCTGAGGATCTGGATTTTCTCTTTGATCATGTGCTGCTCGTTTTTCATCATCTTCTCGCTCATGTTTTCCCACGAGCCGACGATGCTGGCGGCGCAGACATGGCGCCACAAGCTTTTGTCGAGATACAGCAGGCTTATATCGACGAGCTCGGCGAAGTAGGAGTGCAGGGCTTCGACCGGATCGCTGACCGGATTCGAGATGAGCAGCTCACGCTTGGCGATCGATTCGGCGCGATGCTCGTTGACGAGGGCGAGGAGCAATGCATCCTTGGTGGGGAAATAATTGTACACGGTAGCCGTCGCGACTTCCGCCCGTTCCGCAATCGCGTCTATTCTTGCCGCCACGAAGCCTGCGGTTCTGAAAACTTCGGCGGCGGCCATGAGGATGTCCCGCCGCCGCCGCCTGCGATTCTTCTCGTAAAGACTCATTCTCTCCCCCGCCAAATGATTGTTTTCTCTACTGTTTCATACATCGTCCACGCGATGCCGCCGACATTAGGCCCTCGTGCCTCGGAACACAATTGGGCCTGACTCTATTTTTAAAGTTGACTCTAAAAGTGAGTGCGTTCATGTTTATAGTCAAGACCAAGAAATGTCATGGGAGAGCGAGATGAAGACGGTTTTACGTTCGGTCTGTTTCGGAAGTTCGCTGCTGGCCCTGGTCGGGCTTTCGGGCATGACGTTCGCGGCTGCCGGAGAACCCATAAGGATTCTCCGGACAACGGCGCCGGACAACATAGACCCGGCGCTCACCTGCACGATCTTCGGCGGCTCGCTGGTCAACAACCTCTATGACCGCCTGGTGGAATACAAGAAAGCCGGAGACCGGCTGGGTCCCGATGTGGAACCGATGGTGGCTCAGTCGTGGCAGGTCTCGGACGACGGCCGGGAATATCGCTTCGCGCTGCGCCCCGGCCTCAAATTCGCGAGCGGCAACCCGATCACCGCCGAGGACGTGGTCTACAGCCTGGAGCGGACACGCAAGCTCGGCGGATGCCAGGGGTACAATCTCGAAGGCGGGCAGACCGGAAACATCACGTCGATCGAAGCCGTCGATGCGGCCACCGTGGTCGTCAGGATGAAAAATCCCGATCCGCTGTTTCTTACCGACCTCACCAACAATATCGGCATCATCGACAAGGCCGTACTCGAAGCCAACGGCGGCCTGACGGAAGCCGGCACGGCCTGGCTGAGCAAGAACGCCGCCGGATCGGGCCCCTTCACCCTGGGCGGCTATGATCCCGAAAGCCAGATCGTCCTCGATGCCAGGCCCGACTATTGGAAAGGACCCGCGGCTGCCTCTCAGCTGATCTTCCAGATCGCGAAGGATCCGAGCACGACCGAGCTCCTGCTCGGTTCGGGCGCCGCCGACGTGGCCTATGACGTGCCGGCCCAGGATATCGACCGTCTCGCGAGCCTCCCCGCCCTGAAAGCGGTCGCCGGACCGTCGCTCACCTTCGTGAATGTCGGGCTCAACGTCACCAGGAAGCCGCTCGACGACATAAGGCTTCGTCAAGCGCTGAGCTATGCGACGCCGTTCGGCGAGATCCTCGCTGCATTCGGCGGCAAATACAGCCATCCACTGGTCGGACCGATCATGATCGGCCAGCCATTTCACCAGGCGATCGAGAATCCTTATCCAACGGACGTCGCCAAGGCGACGAGCTTGATCGCCGATGCCGGCCTCGCCGGCACGACCCTGACGGTCGCCATCAAATCGGGTCAGACCGTCCAGCAGGAAATCGCCACGGTTCTCCAGGCGTCGTGGAAAGCGATCGGAATAGACCTCGAGATAAAGACGCTCGGGTCGTCGGCCTTCTTCGATGAGGTCATGTCGCGGAAAAACGACATGTACATGATAGAGGACAAATCGGCCAACCCGGATCCGGCCTACCTTCTGAGCTTCTTCGTCCGCTGCAACGACCCCTATAACTGGTCGGGCTACTGTAGCGAGACCGTCGACCGGTTGCTGGTCGAGGGCCGCGATGCCGGCGATCCGCAGAAGCGGGCGCAGATCTATCATGAAATCGCTCTCCAGGTCGCGCGGGACGCGCCCTACCTTCAGCTGTTCCAGAAGGATCAGGTCGTGATCGCGGCGAAGAACGTGGACGGCTTTGTCTTTTCTCCGGAAAGCGAAGACCGCTTTTACTGGTTGTCCAAGAACTGACTTTCGGAAGGCCCGCAGATGAAGCCCACACCCTCTTTATTCGAGAACGATCCGCTGGCGACGAACGACAAGGACTTCGACCGGCGCGCCCCGGGCCTGACCTATCCTCACCATTCGATTTTCGGCACCACCGACTTCGCAAGGCTGGCAGGCTTCTTCGCCCTCTTCGGCTATCAGCCGCGGAAAATGGCCGGCCTGAGCAAGGAAGCCGCCGGCGCCCTTTACGGTCTTGATGCCGAGGCGGAGCAATGGCTGCTGCGGTCTCCTGCGACCGACAGCCCGATACGGATCGTCGCGACGCCGCACAAGGCGGAAAAGGCTGTCCCCATGCAGAAGGGGCCCTACGGCATCGACATCTATTCGTCCGACCTGAAGCTCACCTTGTCCATGGTGGAGTCCGCCGGCTTTCGGACGACTCGGATCGTGCCTTACGAGGTCGAAGGCTGGCCGCGACGTGAAGCCCGGGCTCTGGGGCCGGAGGAGTTCACGGTATTTCTGATTGAATCTCTCGAGCAGCGTTTCCCGAGCGTCCTCGACCGCGAATATTGGCGGGCTCATTCGCAGGTTCACATGCTATGCTGGATCGTCGACAGGATAGACGAGGAACGCAGGTTCTGGACCGAAGAGGCTGGCCTCACCATCATGCGCGACGTGCTGCTCGATCCCCAGGCCATGGTCGACCTGATGGACCATCCTCGTCCGGTGAGGTTCGGGGCCGTGCAGGTTGCCGACCCGGACATCAATCGGCGCATGGAGCTGATGCACTTCGTGGACGACCAGGTTCCTCGCCGCGGCGATTGGCCCCTGAAGGGCGGCTTTCACGGTGGCGCCTTCAGGGTCCCCGACCTCGAAAAGGCGATGGCCAGGATGACGTCGGCAGCCTTCGGCAAGGTCGTCGAGACCGGCTTGGGCGATGTGCGGCACCGCGTCAGCACCGGCGTCTCGCCCGGCGGTGTGCGGTTTGAGCTTTGGCAGCCTCGGGACTAGCGGTGGGCAAGGCCGGGACAGACGTGGGATTGCGGCTTCTCATCGTCTTCTGCGGGCTGGTCCTGGCCGTCGCGGTTCTCGGGCCGGAAGTCTGGATCCACCGTTCCGACCAGATCTTTTTGACGAACCGGCTTCATCCGCCGAGCCTGCTGCACCCGTTCGGCACTGACCAGTTCGGTCGCGACGTCCTGGCCCGGTTCTTGAGCGGAGCGCGGCTGTCGATCTTCTTCAGCCTTGCCTGCGTCACCGCCGCGTCGAGCGCCGGCATGATCCTCGGATTGATCGCGGGACTTTCCGGCGGGTGGGTGGATGGTCTCGTGGCCAGGATCATGGATGCGGTTCTGGCCTTTCCGGCCCTGATCCTCGCCATGGGGATCGCCATCGCGTTCCGGCCCGGCATTCTGTCGGCCGGCATTGCCGTCGTCATCGTCGCGGTACCCTGGTATGCCAGGCGCGTTCGCGGCGAAGTCCTGTCCCTGCGCTCACGGCCCTCGGTCGAGGCGGCTCAGGTCCTGGGCGCTTCCAGATCCCGCATCATCTTTCTCCATATCATGCCGGGACTGCTGAGCGGTGTCGTCGCGCAAGCCTCGCTCGGCGTCGGCTATGCGGTTCTGACGCTGAGCGCGCTGGGCTTTCTGGGCCTCGGTGTCCAGCCGCCCATCGCCGAGTGGGGCGTGATGATCACCGACGGAAGACGCTATCTGCTGGGTGGCAGCTGGTGGCTCTCGATATTCCCGGGTATCGGGATTGTGGTCCTTGTCGCGCTGGCCTTTGCCGCGGGCAATCGCCTGAGCGATCGATTTGGCCTTGGACGGGTGATGTGAAGTGATAGCCCGCCGGATTGCAAGCGCGCTTGTCGTGATCGTGCTGGTCTCCATCGCGGTGTTCCTGATGATGCGCGTCATTCCGGGCGATCCCGCGCGGCTGGTCATGGGGCCGCTGGCGAGCGAGGCGGCGGTCGAGTCCATGCGCCGCCAGATGGGCCTCGACCAGCCGCTCTGGCATCAATACTTCACCTACGTGGCGGGATTGCTGACGGGCGACTGGGGAACCGCCTGGCACACCCGGCAGCCGGTGGCCGAAGTCCTCGCCTCGCGACTCCCGGCCAGTCTGGAGCTGGCCTTTTCGGCCTTGATCGTCGCCGTTCCGGCGGGCGTGGGTCTCGGGACCCTCGCGGCCTTTCGGCCCGACTCGGCGCTCGACTATGTGATCCGCTCCGCATCGATCGTCATCCTGGGAACGCCGCCATTCTGGCTCGGCCTCGTCCTGATCCTCCTGATGTTCACGGTCCTTGGCCTGGTTCCGCCGCCGTTCGAGCGTCTGAGCAGCGGGCTCATGCCGGCCGACATCACCGGATTCGCGATCCTCGATTCGATGATCCGCGGCGATCTCACGGCGTTCAAGGATGCTCTCGGCCATCTCGTTCTGCCGACCTTGACGCTGGCCTTGCCGCTTGCCGCATGGCTGGCCATGATCGCCCGCCGCAGCGTGATCGATGCATCGCAAGCGGAGTATATCAAGACCGCTCGCTCAAAAGGCGCGAGCGAGACCCGCATCCTCTGTCATCATGCGCTCCCGAACGCGCTTCTTCCCATCCTGACGCTGTCCACCCTGGCCCTGGGCGACATGATTGCCGGCTCCATCATGGTTGAAACCGTATTCTCGTGGCCGGGAGTCGGCGGCTTCGTGACCGAATCGATCGTCGCGCAAGACTTCGCGCCGGTTCAGGCGATCATCATACTCGGCGCCGTCTTCTACAGCATGATCAATTTCCTGGCGGATGTTCTCTATGGCCTGGCGGACCCGCGGGTGCGTTTGGAATGATGGTCCAGGATCGCCCAGACAGCCTCCTCGATGTCGAAGGCCTGAGCGTGTGGTTCGAGACCGCGGCCGGACCGGCACGCGCTCTCAGGACTATCGGATTTTCCGTCGCGCCGGGCGAGATCGTCGCCATCGTAGGCGAATCGGGATCCGGAAAGTCGACGGCCGCCTTGTCCATCCTGCGGCTGCTGGGAGCGGGCGCGAGGATCGAAGGCAAGATCACGTTCAAGGGAGAAGACCTGCTCCGGTACGACGAGGCGAAAATGCGCAGCGTGCGCGGCGCGCAGATAGGAATGATCTTTCAGGATCCATCGAGCGCGCTGAACCCGGTCAGGTCGATCGGATGGCAGATAGGCGAAGTGCTCAGGATTCGCAACGGGGCATCCGACGTCGTCGAGGCGCGCGTTCGCGAGCTCCTTGCCCTGGTCGGGATCAGGGATCCGGCCGCGGCCGCACGGATGTACCCCCACCAGTTCAGCGGCGGAATGAGGCAGCGGGCGATGATCGCGATGGCGACCGCGTGCAACCCCTCGCTCCTCATTGCCGACGAGCCTACGACCGCGCTCGACGTGACGGTGCAGGAAAGGATCATAGAGCTGCTGCTGGACCTTCGCCGGAGATTCTCGATGGCGATACTCGTCATAACCCATAATCTGGGCATGGTGGCGCGATTGGCGGACAAGGTCGTCGTTCTATACAAGGGCGAGATAGTCGAAGTCGGAGATATCATGGATGTGTTCGGCAAGCCCAGGCACGGCTATACGAAGTCGCTGCTGGCCGCGGTCCCGACGATCGCCTGGTCTTCCAGCCGGAAGGCTCGAGGATGACCGCTCCACAGCCGGCAGCTCCCCGGCCGTCGCCCGGCCCGCTGATCAGCGTGCGCCGCCTGGCGGTGGAGTACCGGCTCGGGGCGAGCCGAAAGATCGTCAGGGCGCTGAATGACGTTTCCTTGGACGTGAGCCAGGGCGAGATCATCGGGATAGTCGGGGAATCGGGATCCGGGAAGTCCACGCTCGGGCGAGCGATCCTCGGACTTGCGCCGATCTCGCGGGGCGGGATTCTGATCGACGGGCAAGCCTTGTCCGCCTCCCGCCGAGCTGACCGCCGCCGCTCCGGCCGGTTCATTCAATGCGTCTTTCAGGACCCATATTCCAGCTTGAACCCCTACTTTACCGTGGAAAAGATATTGCTGGAGCCTCTGATCGTCCATCGTGAGGTGACCGGCGACGGCTCCGCGCAAGTCGCGGCGGCGATGACGGCCGTCGGCCTGGCGCCCGATCTCAGGACCCGTCGTCCGCGGCAATTGAGCGGCGGACAGTGCCAGAGGGTCGCCATAGCCCGCGCCCTGATGTTGAACCCGAAGGTCATCATATGCGACGAGCCGACGAGCTCGCTCGACGTTTCGGTCCAGGCTCAGATTCTCGATC
The DNA here is from genome assembly GCA_050246735.1 of Parvibaculaceae bacterium. Taxonomy (GTDB): domain Bacteria; phylum Pseudomonadota; class Alphaproteobacteria; order Rhizobiales; family Aestuariivirgaceae; genus Taklimakanibacter. The sequence continues at coordinate 188,827 of JBFWVM010000007.1, forward strand.
TTCTTCTGCGCTTGCGATCGGGCCGTTCCGTGTCGCTTGTATTCATATCGCACGATCTGGCGGTCGTAAGCCGGATTTCGGACCGCGTCGTCGTCATGTCCCGCGGAAACATCGTGGAGCAAGGGCGTCCCTGCGAGATCTATGGCGCGCCTCTTCATCCCTATACCGCCGCGTTGCTCTCGGCAGTGCCGATACCCGACCCGGTCAGGGAGCGGACCAGGCGCCGCCTGAAGGTGCCGGAACCGGGCGATGCGGCGTCAGTGACTGGTTGTCCATATCGCGATCAATGCTGGATGTGGCGTGATCTGGGGAAGCCGGACGTCTGCGCGACGACGTTCCCGGAGCTGGTGACCCAGGGCGACGGCGGCAGGATGGCGGCATGCCATTTTGCCGGCCATATGCGGGCTTGGGCCGGCTGAATAGCCGGGAACAGCCGCCGGCGGCTTCGCAAATCAGCCGTTGCTTTCGCTCTTCTGGCGCGACTTTCGATGGCGGCAGGATCGGATAAAATTCCTTAATATTAATCTCTTTTCCTAAGAACGTTTAGTTAGCCCCCTGATTTCTCGTGATCGAAGCCCGAGCCAAATTCCCTGTTATTCCCTGTTCTCGAAAAGAATTCCCTGGCGTGAACTAACCTCGGCAGCGCAGCGACTCCGGGTCATAGGGCGAATCCGCGATCACGCGGGCTTTGTGCCTCTCATCGAGGATCGGGACCTCGAGCTCGGTGCCGGGCTTGCACAGGTCGGCCGGCAGCAAGGCGAGGGCCACGTCATGTCCGAGGGTATGGGCGAAGCCGCCCGAGGTCACGCGGCCGGCGAGCCGGCCCTGGTGATAGACGCTCTCATGCGCCAGGACGCTGGCGCCCCGGCTTTCGATCCGAAGCGTCGCCAGCCGGCGCGCGACGCCGCTTTCGCGATGGCGGACGAGCGCGTCACGGCCGGTGAAATCGCCCTTGTCGAGGGCGATAAAACGCTCGAGGCCGCTTTCCCAGGCACTGAGCTCGGGATTCATGTCGCGATACATGGCCTTGAAGGACTTCTCGAGACGGAGGGATTCGAGCGCATGGAGCCCGACCAGCCTGATGCCGTGCTCCTCGCCCGCCTTGAGGATCTCGTCCAGCAGATGCCGCTGATAGGCGTAAGGGTGATAGAGCTCCCAGCCGAGCTCGCCCTCGTAGTTGACGCGCAGGAGGCGCACGTCGCTCGCCAGGCCGACCGTGCCCACGCGCAGGCTGAACCACGGAAAGGCCTGGTTGGAGAGATCGGTTTCCGTGAGCTTGCGCAGCACCTCGCGCGCCTTCGGCCCGACGATGGTGAAGCAGCCGCGCTCATCGGTGACGTTGCGCAGGCGCACGCCGCCCCCGGCGGGCAGGAGCCTGTTGAGCTCGTCGAGATTCCAGCGCTCCGCGCGCGGCGTCGAGACGAGATAGAAGGCATCGGCGGCAAGGCGCGCCACCATATATTCGGCCCTGACGCAGCCCTTTTCCGTGAGGTGATGCGAGAGCCTGACGCGGCCCGGCTCGGGCAGGCGGTTGGCGAGGAGGCGGTCGAGCCATTGCGCCGCGCCGGGCCCCTCGACCTCGAATTTGGTCATCGGCGAGATATCGACCAGGCCCACGCCATGGCGCACCGCATGGACTTCCTCGCCGACATATTTGTCGAAGGGCGTCCAGCGCCAGCTGTTGCCGTCGGGCAGCTCGACCCCCTTCGGCGCATACCAGTTGGCGATCTCCCAGCCGTTGAGCACGCCCCATCTGGCGCCGAGCGCCGTCAGGCGGTCATAGGCGGGGGTGGTCTTCTGCGGCCGCGCCGCCGGCAGGCTTTCGCCCGGATAGTGCAGGAGCGCATGCGTGCCCCAGGCCTCGCGCACCTTCTGCCGCGTCCAGCTCTTGTTGGCGTAGTCGCCGAAGCGCCGCGGATCGAGATCCGACACGTCGATGCTGTTGCCGCCCTCGACGATGCGCTCGGAGAGATAATAGCCGATCGCCGCGCCCCACAATATGCCGCCCGGCACGCCTTCGGCGAGCCAGACGTTCTCGAGCCCCCAGGCGGGACCCATCAGCGGCAGTTCGTCCGCCGTCATCTGGAAGGGTCCGCGGACATTGGCCTTGATGCCGGCGCACGCGAGGATCGGCAGCAGTTCCGTGGCGTGCTCCCAGTTCGCTTCCACGGCGTCGAAATCCTCTTCCAGGAGATCGGCGCCGAACCAGTCGGGCACGCCGTCCTCGGCGAAGAGCTTGAGATTTTCGGTCCGCTCATAGGGTCCGAACATCAGCCCGTCGCCTTCCTGGCGGATATAGCCCTCGACGTCCTCGTCGCGCAGGATCGGCATTTCGGGGGCTCCCTGCCGCTTGCGCTCGACGAGCTCGGGGACCGCCTCGGTGATCCAGTATTGGTGGATGATCGGGATGGCCGGGATCTCGAGCCCCAGCAGGGCGCCGGTCTGGCGCGCATAGTTGCCGGTGGCGCAGATCACATGCTCGCAGGTGATGTCGCCCTTCGTGGTCCTGACCTTCCACTCGCCGCCCCGCGTCCTCTCGAACCCGTTGACCTCGGTCTCGAGATGGACCTTGGCGCCGCGGTCACGGGCCCCCTTGGCCATCGCCTGGGTGACGTCGGCCGGCGCGATATGCCCGTCGTCGGGATTGTAGAGCGCGGCCAGCATGCGTCCGCCTTCGATGAGCGGCCAGAGCTTGCGGGCTTCGTCGGGGGTCAGAAGCTCGGCGCGCGTGCCCTGCGCCTGCGCGACGCTCATATAGCTCTTGAATTCGTCGAGCCGCTCCTTCGTGTTCGCCAGGCGCAGCTGGCCGCATTTGTGCCAGCCGACGCTTTGTCCCGTATCGGCTTCGAGCCCTTCATAGATCTCGATCGTCCTGGCGATCATGCGCCCGACATTGAAGTTCCGCGTATAGGAGGGAACGAGGCCGGCGGCATGCCAGGTCGAGCCCGCGGTCAGCCGCGTGCGCTCGATGAGCGCGACGTCGGACCAGCCGCGCCGCGCCAGGCCGTAGAGAATGCCGGCGCCCACGCACCCGCCGCCGATGACCACCGCCCGTGCATGCTGCTGCATCATTCGCTCCTTGCCCGCAAGTCTTCAGACGGCCTAACCAATCCGGCGGCGGCCGGCAAGGGAGAAGCGGTGAAAACGCTACGGCAGGCGTCCGGAAACGAGGGGTGTCCCGAAGCGGGGATTTGTGCAATATTCGGTTATCGTCGGAAAGATACTTACAAGGCATTTCGACGACTGAGAGCCGATTTGCTCCCGCCGATACGAAGGAGCGGAGGGCGATGGCAGGCGCTTCCAGAGATTCGAAGGCACAGGCGACCCATGTCGCGGCAATGAAGATCGTCGCCGCCGAGAAGGCGCAGCATCTGATGAAGACCGCCCGTCTGCGGCAATTGCGGCTGGCGCAGCAGGGCAAGGCCGATGAAGAGGGCAAATCGCCTGAGGCGAAGTGAAAAGCCGGCTGGTCCAACCGGCGAGGAGGCTGGCCGGGATGGCCTCATGCCGCCAGTTAGTTCGGGCTGCGGTCGTTTCCCGGTCGTTTCCTGCTTGCGCTTTCCTGGGAAAGCGCCCATATGACTGGCTTCGAGTTTCGGCCGCATTGATTATCGGTCTAGCGCGCAGGCCAGAGCTTGGCGCCAACTGACGACCTCTCTCCTGAACATCGATCGTTTAAGCGGGCGCGATGGTGCGTTCCCGCGACGCCTGGCACTATGAAAGGTTCAACCATGCAGTTAGGTACAGTCAAGTTCTTCAATACCCAGAAAGGGTTTGGCTTCATTCAGCCGGAAGACGGAGGCAAGGACGTTTTCGTCCACATCAGCGCCGTCGAGCGCGCCAATATCGGCACGCTCACGGAAGGCCAGAAGATCCGGTTCGAGCTGGTCTCCGACCGCCGGACGGGCAAGACTTCGGCCGGCAACCTGGAAAACGCGGCTTAACCGTCGCTGCCGGCAGGGCAGACCGCGGATGTACCGGCTGTTCTGCCAGCCTTCTCTTCGTGACGTTCGGATCGCTCCAGCCAAGAGGTGTTCATGCAAGTATTAGTGCGCGACAACAATATCGACCAGGCACTCCGTATCCTGAAGAAGAAGATGCAGCGGGAGGGCATCTTCCGCGAGATCAAGAAACGTTCGGCATATGAGAAGCCGTCGGAGCGCAAGTCGCGCGAGAAGGCCGAGGCGATCCGCCGCATCAGGAAGCTGGCCCGCAAGAAGGCGCAGCGGGAAGGATTGATACCGCAGCCCAAGCCCAAGGAGCGGCCGGCACGGCCGCGTGACATCTTCCGTTCATCCCCGCCTGCCAGGACGACGGCTGCTGCGGAAGTGACGGCCGAACCGACGACGTGACCGTTCCGCTCGGACATAGAGATGACCCCAAAGCATGTGACGATCATCGATCTGGTGACCAAGGGGCCGACCAAGGGCTTGTTCGCCAGCATGATGAACGCGAATCTCGCCAGCATCATGCCCCAGGTGGTCGGCGTCTGGTGCCAGGAACTCGGTCACCGGGTCTCCTATGTCTGCTACACCGGGCGTGAGTCGCTCGCCGATCTGATCGCGCAGGAGACCGACGTCGTCTTCATCGGCTCCTTCACGCGTTCCGCCTTCACCGCCTATGCCATCAGCAATCTCTATCGGCGGCGCGGCGTCGTGACCGTCCTGGGTGGGCCGCACGCCCGCTGCTATCCCGAGGACGCGGCGCAATATTTCGACTATGTCCTCGGCTTCACGAGCAAGACGACGATCGACGATCTGCTGCGTGAACTGGCGCCGCGTGCGCAGGCCGGCCGAATGCTGAGCTCGGGCCGGCAGCCGGCCGATCTGCCTCCCGTCGCCGCGCGCTGGACGTTCATCGAAGCGATGCTCGACAAGGCTCCCCTGATCAAGATCGTGCCGATGATCGGCAGCATGGGATGTCCTTACACGTGCAGTTTCTGCATCGACTCCACCGTGGACTACAAGCCGCTGCCCTTCGACCAGATCAGACAGGATCTGAAGTTCCTGCTGACCAAGGTGAGACGGCCGGTGGTCGGCTGGCACGATCCGAATTTCGGCATCCGCTTCAACGATTACATGTCCGCCATCGAGGACGCTGCTCCGAAAGGGCGAATCAAGTTCGTTGCGGAAAGCAGCTTGAGCATCCTGTCCGAAGATCGTCTCAGGAGGCTTCGGGACAACGGCTTTGTGGGGATCATGCCCGGCATCGAATCGTGGTTCGATCTGGGCAACAAGTCGAAGACCGGCAACAACATCGGAGCCGAGAAGGTCAGGCAGGTTGCCGATCACGTCAACACCATCCTGCGTTATATTCCATTTGTGCAGACCAATTTCGTGCTCGGTCTGGACACCGATTCGGGCGCCGACCCCTTCGAATGCACCAAGCGGTTTCTCGACCGCGCGCCCGGCGCCTATCCGGCCTTCTCCATGCTGACCGCCTATGGTCGTGCGGCTCCGCTCAATCTCGAGCTTCAGCGCGCCGGCCGCGTCCTGCCCGTTCCTTTCCTGTTTCTGGACGGCAACCATGCCATGAATGTGCGTCCGCTGAACTACGAATGGACCGAAATCTACGCGCATGCCGCCGACCTGACGCAATATGCGATGAAGGGCTTTCGCATGGTGAGACGCTGGGCCGCCAATAGAGGCGCGACCCGATGGGTCAACCTGGTGCGCTCGCATTCGTCCCGGCGGGCCAGGTTCCAGAGAACGATGCACGAGGCGCTTCGCAACGACGGGAGCATGCGCCGCTTCTTCGACGGCGTGAGCCGCGCCCTGCCGCAGTTCTATGTCGCCCGGATCGGCCGCAGCCTGGGTCCGCTTGGGGAGGCCCTTCCGGCAAGCGCATTGCTGCATGACGAGAATGCCTACCTGCGCGGTTCGTCGCCCTCGTCTGGATGAGACCGGGCGGCGCGCTTACGGGACGACCGCCGTCGCCTCGATCTCGACCAGAGCCCGGGGCTCGACTAGGCGCGTGACCTCGACCGTCGCCATCGCCGGATAATAGGCGCCGATGATCTCGCGATAGGCGGTGCCGAGGCCTCGCGGGTCGGCGAGGTACCGCTCAATCGAGGTGACATACCAGGTGAGACGCACGAGATGCTGAGGACCCGCTCCCGCCTCGTGAAGGACGGCCCTGACATTGAGGAGCGTCTGGCGCGCCTGCGCCACGAAGCCGGCCGGGAAGACGCCCTCCTCGTTCCAGCCGACGAGGCCGCCGGTGAAGACGAGGCGGCCTTCGGCCGATATGCCGTTGGCATAGCCTTTGGGCCTGGGCCAGCCCGGCGGCTGCAGGATGCGATGCGCCGCCGCGCCGCGGGCTTTCTTCACCTCGTTCATGTCACGCGCTCCCTTCATCCAGCGCATGACGTGTCGGCCGCGCCTTCGTCTGCAGTTCCATTTGCTTCTGCCGGATCCGCGCCTGCTCACGGAAGGCCTGGTCGCGCCCCGGCAGGTAGGGCTTGGGCCAGATCTGCTCCTTCGCGCCGTACCAGGCCTGCGCCTGGTGCGTGAAATAGGGATTCCACAGATGCGGCCGCGCCAGCGCCACGAGATCGGCGCGCCTGGTATGGAGGATGGTGTTGACCTGCGCCGGCTCGGTGATGGCGCCGACCGCCATGGTCGCCATCTTCGGCACGTTGCGGATCGCCTCGGCGAAGGGCACCTGATACATGCGGCCATAGACCGGCTGCTGGTCGGGCACCGTCTGGCCCGAGGAGACGTCGATCAGGTCGCAGCCCGCCGCGCGGAATTTCTCGGCGACGACGAAGAGCTCCGCCTCGCCGAGGCCGCCCGGCTTCCAGTCCGAGGCCGATATGCGTACCGACATCGGCCGCTCCGCCGGCCACGCCGCGCGCATGGCGGTGAACACCTCGAGCGGGAAGCGCAGGCGGTTCTCTATGCCGCCGCCGTAGTCGTCCTCACGCCGGTTGGTGAGCGGCGAGATGAAGGAGGCGAAGAGATAGCCATGAGCGCAGTGGAGCTCGAGCATGTCGAAGCCCGCCCGCGCCGCGCGCTTCGCGGCCGCGACGAATTTGTGAGCGATCCGGTCCATGCCGGCGCGGTCGAGCTCTGACGGCGGCGCGCTGATCCCCTCGAAATAGGGAATGGGCGAGGCCGAGACCAGCGGCCAGTTGTCTTCAGGGTCGGGCAGCGGGTGATCGGCCTCTTCCCAGCCGAGCTGGGTCGAGCCCTTGCGGCCGGCATGGCCGAGCTGCATGCAGATCCTGGCGTCGGAATGAGCATGGACGAAATCGACGATGCGCTTCCATTGCGCCTCGTGGTCGTCGGTCCACAGCCCCGCACAGCCTGGCGTGATGCGCGCCTCGGGCGACGGGCAGGTCATCTCGGCGAAGATCAATCCCATGCCGCCCAGCGCATGCGAGCAATAGTGCACGAAGTGCCAATCGGTCAGGTTGCCCAGGGCGTCGGCCGAATATTGCGCCATGGGCGACATCACCACCCGGTTCGGCACTTCCATGCCGCGCAGCCGGAACCTGGTGAACATCGGCGTCGGCCGCGACCGGCGATAGTCGTAGCCGGTCTCGCGGTAGTAGCGCTCGTACCATTCGGTGTCGGCCTTCTCGACGAAGCCCGGATCGCGCATCAGCAGGTTGTCGTAAGTGATCGTCTTGGCGCGGCACATGACCACCATGGCGAACTGCATCGGCTCCATGTCGAAGGAACGCGTCATGTGCTCGAACCAGGCGAGCGAGACGTCGGCATTGTGCTGGACGATCCGGCAGGGCGTGCGGCGCCTGGCGTCATAGGCGGTGAAGGCGTCTTCTATGCTGGTTTGCGCATGCTCGACGACCGCCTCGGACAGGCCGATGGCGCATTCCATCGCGAGCTTGGTGCCGGAACCGATCGAGAAATGCGCCGAGGCCTTGGCATCGCCCAGGAGCACGATGTTCTTGTGCGACCAGGTCTCGCAGAAGATGCGCGGGAAGCGCCGCCAATGCGAACGGTTGAGCAGGAGGCCGTGCCCGTGGAGCTCTCCGGCATAGAGCGTTTCGAGCTTAGCGCGCGAATCCTCCTCGTCGGTCTCGCTGAAGCCGTGGCCCTGCCAGCAGGCCTCGTCCATCTCGAAGACCCAGGTCGATCTGCCCTTCTCATATTGATAGCTGTGAGCGCAGATCACGCCGTGCTGCGTCTGCTTGAAGAAATAGTTGAACTCGTCCATCGGCCGGGTCGAGCCCATCCAGCAGAAGCGGTTGGCCTTGACCGACACCGTCGGTCGGAAATGCTCCTTGTAGTGCTCGCGGATCACCGAATTGATGCCGTCCGCCGCCACCACGATATCCGCGGAGGAAGAGACCTGCTCGATCTCCTCCGGATCGATGCGGCGGCTGAAGGTCAGATGGATGCCTTCCTCGCGGCAGCGCCCGTGCAGCAGCTTGAGGAGCGTGATGCGCGACAGGCCGCAGAAGCCGTTGCCGCCGCAGCGCGCCTCATGGCCCTTGTAGTGGATCGCGACGTCGTCCCAATAGGCGAACTTCTCGCGGATGCGCGCATAGGATCTGGGGTCGTGGCACAGGAACTCGTCGAGCGTGTCGTCCGAGAAGACGACACCGAAGCCGAAGGTGTCGTCGTCCCGGTTCTGCTCGATGACCTCGATGTCCCATTGCGGCTTCGCCTTCTTGGTCAGAAGGGCGAAATAGAGCCCGCCGGGCCCGCCGCCGATCACCTTGATCCGCATCGTTCAAGCTCCGGACCGGCCTATTTCGCCGGATCCTTGGGCGACCATAGCACCGTGTCCGCGTCCTTTTCGTAAGCCATGCCCTTGGGATAGCTGATGGCCTCGAACTGAAGTCCCCAGGGGGCGGTGAAATAGAGGATCGACTGGCCGGCGGCAGGCCCTTGGTCGACCGGCAAAGGTCCCATGAAGGTCTTCACATTGTTGGCCTTGAGGTAGTCGGCCGCGGCCTTGATGTCGTCGACATAGAAGGCGATGTGATAGCCGCCGATGTCGCTGTTCCTCGGCGTCATGTCCTTCTGGTCGGGCGACGAATATTGAAAGAGCTCGATATTGGAGCCATAGCCGCAGCGCACCATCGATATCTGCTCGATCCTGGCGCGCGGATGGACGCCGAGCAGGTCCTGCATGAAATTGCCCTTGTCGTCCGAGAACGGCCCGAAGGTCATCGCATGCCGGCAGCCCAGCACGTTGGTGAAGAAGTCGAGGGCCTGTTTGATGTCGGGAACGGTGACGCCGGTGTGATCATGGCCGCGCAGGCCCGGCAGCGCGCCGGCCATGGCGGGCGCGATGAGGCAGAAGGCAAGCGGCAAGGATGCGGCAAGTCTCTTCAGCATGTTGCTTCCTCCGGGACAGGCCGGTGCCGAGCCGGTCCGGTATCGTGCGAGGGGCACCTGGAGAATTACTATAGAACTAAAGTAATTCCCGGACAATGCTATAGGCCTGAAGTAATTGGCTTCCCATGACGGATAGAGGGATGCGCCCTGGGATCGTCAGATGCTGTCAAAGACTGGCCACCGTCCTCAGCGCGCCGTCCAGCGCAGCGCCGGTCTCGTCCTTGAGTGCCGCCTCGCGCAGGCGGCGCAGCCAGTCGGCGCCGTCGTCGCGCGCTTCCAGCAGGGGCAGCGCCGACAGCACCCGGTCGAAGCGCGACAGGCCGCGGGCATGCGTGTCGCTGTAGCCCTTGATCAGCCGGCGGCAGCGCAGCACCTCGACGGCGAGATCGTAGTTCACCCGGGCGAGCCTCTCGGTCTCGCCGAGCCAGCTCTCGAGATGGGCCTGCTCCACCGCATGGCGCAGCAGCCGGCGGCGGAACCGCGCCAGGCCGCCGATCATGTAGAGCATCGTGAACCAGAAGATGGAATCGGTGCGCACATGCCGGCCGCGATCGACCATGCGGTCGAGCGCCCTGAACAGGCGCGGCCGGCTCTCGATATGGCGGCCGAGGCGCCGGGGCAGCATGCCGCACACTTCCTCCATGCGCGGGTGCATGAACTCGGTGAGCTTCAGCACCTGGCCGTCGCCGAGGCCCATCTCCTTGCGCACCCGCGCGAAGCGGCTGGCTTGCGTCTTGATCCGCGCCACCCGGATGACGTCGTCATAGGCCATGGCATTGGCGATGTATTTCGCCGCCTCCAGCGTGAGCGCCCGGCCGCGGGCATCGCCGCCGACATCGTGATCGAGGGCTGCGATGCGCACCAGCCGCCCGAGATACTCCTCGCCATAGGCGAGGTCCTGGAACTCCACCACCTTGGCGAGGCCGGCATGCGCCATGTCGCGCGCCTGCGCCGGCATCTCGTCGCTGATGCGCATCGCAAGATCCTGGTAGCGCGTGGCGAGCGCGTCCGGCCCCTTGACGGTCGAGAGTCCGGACGCCGCTTCGGGCAGCCCTTCGGGAGAGGGCGCCAGGGCGGCGTCGAAGGCGTCGCGGAAGGCTCTCAGGCTCGCCTCGATGCCTCTGCCGCCGCTCCGGATGGTCGCTTCGAAACTCTCGGGGCTGAAGGGCAGGACGCCGGCCGCCGCCAGCGCGCCGAACAGGCTCGCCGAGATCACGCTGCCGTTCCTGACGGCGATGCGCTCGAGATCGGCGGCGATGAAGCGCCGCGCCGTCTTGCGCGCCGTGGCGACGACCTGGCCGCCGTCGCTGATGCCGTCGCCGGGAACGACCTTCTCCGATACCGCATAGGCGCGGTGCGATGAGGCGATGAGCGTGGTGCGCTCCGGCGTGACGAGCCCGCGCATCATGGCGCGCCCGGCTTCCATGAGTTCGGCGGCGAGCACGACGTCGACGTCACCGGGCGAGGGCATCAGCGCCAATACCGGCGTCCTGCCGCGATCGGGCACCATCTCGATGTAGTAGATCGTGGCGCCGGTGCGCTGGGCGACGCCCGGCACCGAGGTCGACTGTGCGTACCAGCCGTTCTCCTCCGCGAGATGCACGATCCAGTCGGAGATCACGCCGCCGCCCTGCCCGCCGACCGCCAGTATGGCGAGCTTGATGATCTGGCTCTGCCGCGGCAGCTGCATGTTCACGGCGCCGGCTCCATCCTGGCGAAGCTCAGGGACTTGCGGTCGCGCCGTCTCTGCAACCAGGATATCACCGCACGGCGGATGCGCGCCGCCAGAACGTCGAGCGTCGTCGGATTGCTGACCACGTCGGCGCGGTAGAAGGACGGGCACAGCACCGCGGCGTCGGCGACCTCGCCGCAATTCCCGCAGCCCACGCAGGACTGGTCGATCGCCGCCACCGGATCGTCGCGCAGCGGATCATCGAGCTTCTTCACGCTGAGCGACGGGCAGCCCGACAGGCGGATGCACGCATGGTCACCGGTGCACACCTCCTCGTCGACGCCGAAACGCGGCTTGACCACGCGCTTGCCGTCACGGATCGCCTTGGCGAGAAGCGGCCGCTCGCGCCTCTGCCGGTTGAGCATGCATTCGGAAGAGGCGACGATGACCTTGGGTCCTTTCTCCGCCGTGGTCAGCGCCTCGCGCAGCGTGTCGCGCATGCGCGCGACGTCATAGGTGCGATCGATGCGGCGCACCCACTCGACGCCGACGCCTTTGACCGCATCCTCGATCGGATGCCTGGTGGAGCGCGTCCTGTTGCTGGCCCTGGACGACAGGATGTCCTGCCCGCCGGTCGCCGCCGAATAGTAGTTGTCCACCACCAGGATGACGCCGTCGCTCTTGTTGAAGACGGCATTGCCGACGCCCGAGGCGAGGCCGTTGTGCCAGAAGCCGCCGTCGCCCATGACGGCGATGGAGCGCTTCTTGGCCGGCATGTTGAAGGCCGAGGCCGAAGCAGGGCCGAGGCCGTAGCCCATGGTGGTGGCGCCGATGTTGAAGGGCGGCATGATCGAGAACAGATGACAGCCGATATCCGCCGCGACATGATGAGGACCGAGCTCCATCTCCACCAGCTTCATGGCCGAGAAGATCGGCCGCTCGGGGCAGCCGGTGCAGAAGCCCGGCGGGCGCATCGGCACGACCTTGGCCAGGTGCGAGACGTCGGGCGGCGCCATGGTCGCATTGGGCAGGCGGATCCGGGCGCTGAGGAGCTCCGGCGCGCGGTCGCGCAGGAAGCCCGACAGCCCGTCGAGCATCGCCTGGCCGGTATATTCGCCGGCCATCGGCAGGTAGTCTTTGCCGTGGAGCCTCGTCGTCGCCCGGGCCTTGTGCAGCATATGGCCGAAAGCCTGCTCGAGATGGTCGGGCTGGCCTTCCTCGACGACCAGCACCGCCTCCTTGTCCTTGCAGAAGCCGAGGAATTCCTCCTCGACCAGCGGATAGGTGACATTGAGGACATAGAGCGGCACCATCAGGGAGCCGTAGAGGTCGGCCAGTCCCAGGCGCTGCAGCGCACGGATCACGCCGTTGTACATGCCGCCCTGCAGGACGATGCCGACCTTGCCGCGCTTCGGCCCGACGATCTCGTTGAGCTTGCGCGATTTGATGAACTCGATCGCCGCCGGCCAGCGCTTTCCGACTTTTTCCTGCTCGTGCAGGAAGGACGCGGGCGGCAGCACGATGCGCTGCGTGTCGCGGCGCGGCGATTCCAGCGCTTCAGCCACCGTCATGGGCGGCCGCCTGTTGTCCTTGGCGACGAAGCGGCCATGCACATGGCAGGACCTGATCCGGACCTCGAGCATCACCGGCGTGTTGGTGGCTTCCGAGAGCTCGAAGCCGTCTTCCACCGCCTTCACGATGGCTTCCAGGTTGGGCTTGGGATCGAGCAGCCAGAGCTGCGACTTCATCGCGAAGGAATGACTGCGCTCCTGCATGATGGAGGAGCCTTCGCCATAGTCCTCGCCGACGATGATGAGGGCGCCGCCGGTGACCCCGCCGGAGGACAGGTTGGCGAGCGCGTCCGAGGCCACATTGGTGCCGACCGTCGATTTCCACGTCGCCGCTCCGCGGATGGGGTAGTGCACGGAAGCCGCCAGAGCAGCAGCAGCAGCAGCCTCGCTGGCGCTCGCCTCGAAATGGACGCCGAGCTCGCCCAGAATGTCCTGGGCGTCGGTGAGCACGTCCATGAGATGCGATATGGGCGCGCCCTGATAGCCGACGACATAGCCGACCCCGCATTGCAGGAGCGCCTTGGTGATGGCGAGGATGCCCTCGCCGCGGAACTCCTCTCCGGCGCCGATCTTGAGCTGCCGGACTTCTCTCGCGAAGGATCGTTCGGCCATGGTCGCCTCCGTCAGGCCTGGTTCATATTCTGCAGCATCTTGTGCAGGACCGAGATGAAACTTTCATATTCGGCCTCGCTGACGCTGCTGAAGACGTCGCTGTAGCGCCGGTACATGGCCGGCCAGAATGCCGCGAAGAGCTCGCGGCCCTTCTCGGTCGGGTAGACTTCGCGCACCCTGAGGTCCTCCTTGCGCGGACGGCTCTCGACCAGCCCCTGCTCTTCCATGGCGTCGAGGGTGCGGCTCATGGTCGACTGCTCGGTGATCGTATGGAGCGCCAGATCGTTCGCCGTCATGCCCGGGGTGATCGCGAGCACGGCGAGCGTGCGCATCTTCGCCGTGGTGAGGTCGAAGGATCTGAGAGTCTCCAGCATGTCGGCGTTCCAGCGCGCCGAGATGCGGTTGATGAGATAGGGCGCGAAATGGTTGAGCCCGATCTCCCCGATCGACGGGATGGCGTCCGTGTCGCCATTGGCAGGCTTGAGCAAGGCGGTTCCGAAGCGCCCGACCATGGTGATCACCTCAAGGCTTGCGCCAGCATGAAGCCCGAGCCGCCGCTCAGGCCGGCGCCGGGATGGGTCGACGCGCCGATATGATAGACATTGGCGATGAACGTCCGGTGATTGACCGTCGATTTGAACGGCCGCCACAGGAAGGACTGGTCGAGGCCGCAGAAGCCGCCATAGGGATCGCCGCCGGCGAGATTGACGTTCAGCCTTTCGAGATCGGCCGGCGAATAGGCCTTGCGCTGGAGCCTGATGGCGGCGAAATCGGCGATATGCGCGGCGAGGATGGCCTCGACCCGGTCGGCATAGGCCTCGCGCACCGCGTCGGTCCAGCTTCCATCGGCCGGCACGGCGATCCGCCCCGCCGCGTCGCCCTTGAGATGCCGCGGCGCTTCCGGCAGCTGCAGCCAGAGTATGGCCGCGCCCTCGGGGCACCGGCTCGGATCGAGCGCTGTGGGCTGCCCGACGCAGATCGTCGGCACTTCCGGCAGCATGCCGCGCTCGGCCTCGTTCGCGGCCTTCGAGACGCCGTCGAGACCCAGTGTCAGATGGAGGAGAGCCACCTTTTCGAGACCCGGCTCCCGCCAGCGCGGCGGCGACTTCAGCGCGTAGTGAAGCTGGAAGTTGCCTTTGCCATAGCGGTAATTGGAGACGGCGCCGGCGATCTCGGCCGGCAGGGTCCAGCCGTCCAGCAGCCGCTCATAGAGCTGGTTCGGCGTGACCGAGCAGATGATGCCGGCACGAGCCGCGATCTCGCCGCCAGCGGCGAGCCTGACGCCGCGCGCCCTGCCGCCGGGGCCCGGGACGATGGACGTAACATCGGTCTTGGTCCGGATCTCGCCGCCCGTCTCGCGGATCAGGGCGGTGAAGGCGTCGAGCAATCTCTGTCCGCCGCCCTTGACGATGGGGGCGCCCGCCGCCTCCAGCGCGAAGGCGATCACCTTCGCCATCTGCGCCGAATAGGCGCTTTCCGGCGAAAGTCCGGCATGCAGAACCCACGGCGCCCACAGAGCGCGGGCAACGTCGGAGCGGTAGTTCGCTTCGAGCCACGCCCGCGCGGTGGTGAGCGCCTCGCCGAAGAACTGCGCCAGCCGGCGCGGCCCGCGCCGCCAGGCCTCGCGCGCGAGCAGCCTTGCGGTCGGCCAGCCCCACAGCCGGCCGCCGAGCAGGGCGAAGAGCAGGATCGCGTTCTGCTCGACGGCGCCGACGTCGGCGAGATGCCGGACGCCGTCGCCGGGGCTCAGCCGGTCGAGGCTCGCGCCGTTTTCGGCGCGCTTCATGCCGATGACGGCCGATCGCCCGTCCGGCAGGAGCACGCCCGTGGGATGCTCGCTGTGGCAGAATTCGAGCCCGTGCCGGCCGAGATCGGAGGCGAGCGCGGCATAGGCGGGCGACGTGACGAAGAGGACGAACGTCGTCGCCATCACGTCGTGGATATAGCCTGGCGCGGTGATCTCCTCGCTGCGGATGCAGCCGCCGATGCGCTCGTTGCGCTCGAGCATCAGCACGCGCTTGCCGCTCTTGCCGAGGAGTGCCGCCGCGACCAGCGCGTTGATGCCGCTGCCGACGATCACATAGTCAGGATCGGACATGCGAGGCGCATATGACTTTCCTCCCTTGCGAGGAGGGAAAAGGAGGGTGAATTTCACGTAGCATCACATCATTATTCTCCTCAGGCGCCTTGCCTGGGCGCCGGCTTACCCTAGCGCGCCACCAGGGCCAGGACGCGCACCGGACTGCCGGTACCGTTCACGATCTTGAGCGGTGCCGCGATCAGGATGGCGCCCTTGGGCGGCAGCCTGTCGAGATTGCACAGGCTCGCCAGGCCATAGCGGTTCGACCTGTGCATCAGGCTATGCGCCGGAAAGGGCGGCGTCATGCCGCCGGCGGCTCCTGCGTCGGTGCCCACCGTCTCGCTGCCCCAGCCGACCGCGCCTTTCGACAGGATGTATTCGATGCAATCGACCGTCGGCCCCGGCGAATGCGGACCTTTGTCGTCGGCGTTGAGGAAGTCCTTCTCGCTGCCGTTGCGGGTGTACCAGTCGGTGCGCATCAGCACCCAGGTGCCTTTGGCGATGTCGCCATGCGTCTTCTCCCAGGCGCGCACGCCGTCTGCCGAGAGCAGGAAATCGGGATTCCTCTTCACCTCGGCGCTGCAGTCGATGACATTGGCCGGCGCCACGAAGTTCCTCGGATTGATCCGGTCGGTCGAGCCGTCGGCATGGTCCTTGCCGGTGATCCAATGGATCGGCGCGTCGAAATGCGTGCCGGAATGCTCGCCGAGCTTGAGCCAGTTCCACGACCAGAAGGGGCCGTTCTGGTCGTAGTTGGAGATGTTGTGGATCTCGACCGTGGGCGTGTTCTTGGCGATCTCGGGCGGCAGCTTGATCAGGGGCGTCTCGGGCCCGAGCGGCGCCGAGAGATCGACAACCTCGACGGCACCCGACAGAAGGGCTTCGGCCAGTGGACTCAAATCTGCTTTCGCCATGATTTCCTCCGCAGCGGCTTGTTGTTCTCCGCCATCCTATGCCCAATACTTGCAATTGCAAGTAAGCCTTGTCCCGATTTCCAGCTGCTGCTGAATGTCGTGGACAGATTGTATGCATATGCCAGTATATGATCGAGGGGAATGCGGATGACCTATGACGCCGTCATCGTCGGCAGCGGGCATAATGGCCTCGCCTGCGCCGTCCATCTGGCGAAGCGGGGATGGAAGGTCGGCGTCTTCGAGCGCAACAGGGTGGCGGGCGGCGCCGTCCAGACGCGCGAGGTGACGCTTCCCGGCTTCCGCCACGACCTCTTCGCCATGAATCTCGGCCTCTTCGCCGGCTCCCCCTTCATGCGCGCGCATGGCGAGGCGCTGACGCGGCACGGGCTCGCTTTCGCCGCCGCGAGCGACTGCTTCGCCACGCCCTTCGCCGATGGCTCCTGGTTCGGCGTGTCGCGGGACATGGCCAGGAACGTCGATCGCGCCCGCGCCTTCTCGGAGCGCGACGCCGAAAGCTGGCGCCGCATGAGCGAGGCCTTCGGCCGGGATGCGCCGCATATCTTCTCGCTGCTCGGCAGCCCGATGCCCTCGCGCGATCTCCTCTCCATCGGCTGGAAAGCCTGGCGGGCGCGCGGGCTGTCCTGGATCGTCGACACGCTGAAGCTCCTCGTCTCCTCGCCGCGCGCCTTCCTCGACGCCCATTTCGAGTCCGACAGGGTCAAGGCCGCGCTCGCCGCCTGGGGTATGCATCTCGACTTTGCGCCGGACATCGCGGGCGGCGCTCTCTTTCCCTATCTCGAGGCGATGGCCGACCAGAGCTTCGGCATGGCGCTGGGCAAAGGCGGCGCCGACACGATGATCAGGGCCATGACCGGCTATCTCGTGGAGCTCGGCGGCGAGCTTCATGTCGATGCCGACGTCGTCCGCATCGACAAGGCGAACGGCCGGGCCTCGGGCGTCACGCTCGCCGACGGACGAAGCTTCACGGCCGGGCGCGCCGTCATCGCCAATGTCGTGCCGCAGATCGTCTTCGGAAAGCTCCTCGACGGCGGCAGCGGCAATGCGGAAGCCGACCGGCGGCTGGCCTCCTTCCGGCCGGGTCCCGCCACGATGATGATCCATCTCGCCGCGAGCGGGCTTCCCGACTGGACGGCCGGCGCCGAGCTCCAGCGCTTTGCCTATGTCCATCTTGCGCCGACGCTCGACATGATGAGCCGCGCCTATCACGAAGCGCTGGCCGGGCTATTGCCGGGCGAGCCGGTTGTGGTCGTGGGCCAGCCGACGGCGATCGATCCGGGCCGGGCGCCCGAAGGCAGGCACATCCTGTGGATCCAGGTGCGGGTGCTTCCCGCCTCCATTCGCGGCGATGCTCTGGACAGGATCGGCGGCCGCGACTGGGCGGATATCAAGGAGGCATATGCCGACCGGGTCATGGCCGTTCTCGAAGGCTATGCGCCGGGCTTCGCGTCGAAGATCATGGGCCGCGCCGTCTTCTCCCCGCGCGATCTCGAAAGCGAGAATCCGAATCTCGTCGGCGGCGACAGTCTCGGCGGCAGCCATCATCTGAGCCAGAACTTCCTGTTCCGGCCGGCGCCCGGCTGGTCGCGCTACGGGACGCCGCTTCCCGGCCTTCATCTCGTCGGCGCCGCGACCTGGCCGGGGGCGGGCGTGGGCGCCGGATCGGGCTTCATGCTGGCGAGGATGCTCGCCCGGTGACGCCGCCGACAACCATGATCTTGCGGCAGTTTTATTTCAGACCTAAAGTATCTGGTAATGAAAACGAATGCCCGCCGACAACGGGGTGACAGGGAGAGGAACATGACGACATCCAGGCGTGATCTGTTGAAAATGGGGGCGTTCGGCGGCGCGGCATTCGTTGCCGGGCTTCCTGCCGGCAATGTCTCGGCGCAAGGCTCGGAGCTCACCATCGCCTACAACGTGAACCTCCCCTCCTGGGATCCGACCGTCGGTCCGTCCGCGGTCAACCCGACGATCCAGGCGATCTATCAGTCGGTCTTCGACATGTATATCGCGCAGAACCCCGATCTCTCCTTCGCGCCGGGTCTCCTCACCAAATGGGGCTGGAACGACGACAAGACGCAGATCATGATGGAGGTGCGGGACGGCGTCACATGGCATGACGGCTCGCCCTTCACGGCCGGGGACGTCGCCTGGTCGCTCGAGCGCGCCGGCAAGCCCGAGACCGGCAATCCGATCCAGTTCGTGTGGAGCAAGGTCGGCAATTTCAAGGTCGACGGCAACCGGATCACCGCCGACGTGAAGGAGTTCGAGCCGGTCCTGTTCAAATGGATGTCGTTCCTGACCGGCTATGTGCTGCCCAAGGCCTATTACGAGAAAGTGGGCGCCGAAGGCTTCGAGAAGGCCCCGATCGGCACCGGCCCCTATATGATGGAGAAGTTCGAGCGCAACGCCTTCGTGCGCCTCAAGGCCAATCCGGATTACTGGGGCGGCAAGCCCGCATTCGACACCGTCATCATCAAATTCGTGCCCGACGCGTCGAGCCGCGTCGCCGAGATCGAATCGGGCTCCTCGCAGGTGACCCTGGAGATCCCCTATGACGAGTTCGACCGCCTCAAGACCAGGGAGGGCCTCGCCGGCATCACCACGCCGATCTCCGACATCGGCATGATCTTCCTGAACGACGTCGATGTGATGCTCGACAAGAACGTGCGCCTCGCCGCCCATCATGCCATCGACAAGAAGCTCATCATCGACCGCCTGCTCAACGGCTATGGCATCCCCATAGACACGCTGGAGACGCCGCAATATGCGGCCTACGATCCTTCCATCAAGGTCGGCTACGACCTCGAAAAGGCCAAGGAGCTCCTCGCCGCCTCGGGCTTCAGCCCCGACAAGCCGGTGAGGTTCAAGATCCAGACCACCAGGGGCTTCAAGCCCAAGGACTATGAGATGATCCAGGCCATCGTCGGCATGTGGCGCAAGGTCGGCATCGAGGCCGAGATCGAGATCTACGAGATCGCCAAGCACTACGAGCTGCGCGCCGCCGATACCCTGGCGCCGGCCGCCTTCTACAACTGGGGCAACGCCATCGGCGATCCCACCACCTCCACCGGCTTCGCCATGTTCGGGCCGAGCCCGCATTCGGTCTGGGATTCGAAAGACCTGATCGACAGGATCATCCCGCTCTGGGGCGAGAAGGACGAGACGAAGCGCATCGAAGGCTGGAAAGCGGTCAGCAGATACATCGCCGAGGAAGGCTATGTCATTCCGCTCCTGCAATACGTGCAGCCGATCGTGCATGCGACGTCCGTCAAGGTCACGCCGCATATATCGGGCGCGCTCTTGCCGGCCTTGATGTCGCCGGCCTAAGACTGGCGGGATTTGTTTTTCCCTCACCGCTCTCGCTCTATCCTGACGGATGCTTCGAGGGCGGCTTCGCGGCCATCTCGGCATGAGGAGCTTTGAGAGTTGGCATGGGCCGAACTTTCCTGATCCGGCTCGGCTCGACAGCGGTCACACTGTTCGGCGTCGCGCTTGTCGTCTTCGTCCTCGTGCGCGTGGTTCCGGGCAATCCGATCGCCATGATGCTGCCGCCCGGCGCCTCCGATGCCGACATCGCCCTGCTCACCGCCCATTACGGCCTCGACAAGCCGGTCATGACCCAGTTCTGGATATGGCTGCTGCGCGCGCTCCAGGGCGACTTCGGCACGTCGATCTCGCTGCGCCAGGACGTGATGGGGCTGATCTTCGGCCGCCTGCCGGCGACGCTCGAGCTCGCGAGCCTGGCGCTCGTCATCGCCATGGCGCTCGGCGGCGGCCTCGCCGTCGCCGCCGCGCGCTTCCGCGGCTCCGCCATGGAGACCGGCATCGACCTCTTCAACGGCGCGAGCCTCGCCATGCCGGACTTCCTCTGGGGGCTGACGCTGATCCTCGTCTTCGGAGTCGCCATCCCGGTCTTCGCCATATCGGGCCGTGTCTCGCCGAGCCTCGACCTCCCCTTCGTCTCGGACTTCTATCTCCTCGAAAGCATCCTGCGCCTGCGTTTCGATCTCTTCGCCGACCTCATGCGCCATATGCTGATGCCGGCCCTGGCGCTCGCCCTCCCGCTCGCGGCGGTCATCGCCCAGCTCCTGAAGACCACCCTCAAGGAGGCGATGCAGCAGGACTATGTGATGCTCGCCCGCACCAGGGGATTTTCCGAGACCCGCGTGCTCTTGTCTGAGGCCTTGCGCAACGCCGTCATCCCGACCCTCACTCTTGCCGGCGTCCAGTTCACTTTCCTGATCGGCGGCACGGTGATCGTGGAACGGCTGTTCTCCTATGAAGGTCTCGGCAACATGGCGATCGATGCCGTGATCAACCGCGACCTGCCGCTCATCCAGGGCATCGTCCTCGTCTTCGCGGCTCTCTTCGTCGTCATCAATCTCCTGGTCGATCTGAGCTATGCGCTGCTCAATCCGAGGCTGCGGCATGGCTGAGGCCCGCGCCATCACGGTGAGGACGGGCCCGAGGCTGTGGCTTTCGGGCCTGTGGCTCGGGCTGATCATGCTGGCGGCGATCTTCGCTCCGCTCGTCATGCCGCATGACCCTCTGGCGCAGGACCTGATGCTCGGCAAATTGCCGCCCGCCTGGATTCCGGACGGCGAACCCGGCTACTGGCTGGGCACCGACAGTCTCGGCCGCGATGTCCTGTCCAGGCTGGTTTCGGCGGCGCGCCCGGCCCTGATCGTCGCGACCGGCGCGGGCCTCGCCGCCTGTATCCTCGGCTCGGCGCTCGGTCTCCTGGCCGGCTTCTACGGCGGCTGGACCGACCGCATCATCTCGCGCGTCGTCGACATCTGGATGGCCTTTCCGCCGGTCCTCCTCTCCATCCTCCTGGTCGCCTTCTTCAGCCCGAGCCTCACCTCGGTGATCCTCGCCATTGCCGTCATCGACTGGACCCGCTTCTGCCGCGTGGTGCGCGCCGAGACGATGCAGCAGCGCCGCATGGACTATGTCGAAAGCGCCCGCGCCATGGGCCTTCTGCCCCGCGCAGCCTTGCTCGAGGAGATCCTGCCCAACGTGCTGCCGGCGATCACGGTGCTGCTGTCGCTTGAAATGGGCATCGCGGTGATCGTCGAGGCCATCCTGTCCTATGTCAATCTCTCGGTGTCGACCGACCAGGCGACCTGGGGCAGCATGATCGCCGAAGGACGCGGCATCGTCTATCAGGCCTGGTGGGTCCTGCTCTTCCCCATGATCGCCCTGTTCCTCACCGTCCTTGCCTTCAGCCAGTTCGGCGAAGGCCTGAAGGAACGCTTCGATCCGGTGCTCAGATGACGGCCCCCTATCTCGACATCGCGGAGCTGAGCGTCGCTCTCAAAGGGGGCGGACGGCTCCTGCGATCGGCGTCGCTCGCCGTCCGTCCGGGCGAGGTCCATGCGCTGGTCGGCGAATCGGGCGCCGGCAAGAGCATGATCGCGCGCGCCGTCTTCGGCATCCTGCCCCGGGCCGTCGAGATCCTCGAAGGCCGGGTGACGCTGGAGGGCCAGGATCTGGCCCGCCTGTCCGAAAGCGCCCGCCGTCTGTTCATCGGCAGGCGCGCCGCCTTCATACCCCAGGACCCCCTGACCGCGCTCAACCCCGCCAAGCGCATCGAGCGGCAGGTCTGCGACCGGCTCGTCCATATCTTCGGCATGAAGGCGGCCGAGGCGCGGTCCCGGGCGCTGGCGCTTCTCGCCGAGGTGAAGATCGCCGATCCCGAACGCGTCCTGCGCCTCTACCCGCATGAATTGTCGGGCGGCATGCGCCAGCGCGTCCTCATCGCCTCGGCCTTCAGCGCCGGGCCGCGGCTGATCGTGGCGGACGAGCCGACGACGGCGCTCGACGTCACCGTCCAGAAGCAGATCCTGGCTCTCATCGCCGGCATGCAGGCGCGCCACGGCACGGCGCTGCTCTTCATCACCCACAATCTCGGCGTCGTGGCCAAGCTCTGCCAGCAGGCCACGGTGCTCTATGCCGGCAAGGTGGTGGAGCAGGCGCCTGTCAAGGAGCTGTTCGCGAGCCCCAAGCATGCCTATACGCGCGCTCTCCTGGCGGCGACGCCGCGCTACGACCGGCCGGAGGAATCGCTGAAAGCCGCCTCGCCGGAGCTGATCGCGGCGCTGGCCCGCGAGGTGGCGGAGACCGATGCGGTCTGGAGCCGGAGGCGCGGCCATGGCTGACGCTTTGTTCATGGTCGAGAAGCTGCGGCTTTCCTTGCCCGACATGAGCAGGAAGCCCCTGCTGGGCGCGGCCCCTCGCATCGAGATCCTGAAGGGCCTGAGCTTCGCGGTCGAGGAAGGCGCCATCACCGGCATCGTGGGCGAGTCAGGCTCGGGCAAGACGTCGCTCGGGCGCACGCTCATTCGTTTGCTCAAGCCCGATTCCGGACGGATCGTCTTCGCCGGACGCGATATCGGCACGCTTTCCGATGTCGAGATCAGGCCTTTGCGGCGTGATCTCCAGATCGTCTTCCAGGATCCCTTCTCCTCCCTCAACCCGCGCAAGACGGTGGGCGCCATCATCGGCGGCCCGCTGCTGCTGCACGGTGTGGCGAGCGGCCGGGACCGGCGGGCCCATGTCGGCGAAGCGCTGCGCCAGGTCGGCCTGCCGGAAAGCTTCGCCGCGCGCTATCCGCATGAATTGTCCGGCGGACAGCGCCAGCGTGTCGGCATTGCGCGGGCCGTGGCGCTCAGGCCGCGCTTCATCCTGGCGGACGAGATCGTCTCCGGCCTCGACGTGTCGAGCCAGGCTCAGATCCTGGATCTGCTCATGACCTTGCGCAGGGAGATGCGCTTCACCATGGCCTTCATCAGCCATGACCTGTCGGTGGTGCGGCGGCTATGCGACCGCGTGATCGTCATGCGCCGTGGCGAGATCGTCGAGGAGGCCGATACGGCCGCGCTTTTCGACCGGCCGCGTCACGCCTATACAAGGCTCCTGCGCGATTGCATTCCCTTGCCGGAGGTCAGCGCGGGCTGGCTCAGGGAGTCCTGATCATGGAAGTCTTCATCGTCGATTTCGTCCGCACGCCGGTCGGGCGTTATGGTGGCGCGCTCGCGCCGGTGCGCGCCGACGATCTCGCCGCCCTTCCCGTCCGAGCACTCATGCAGCGCCACGGGACGATCGATCCCGCGCTCGTCGACGAAGTGATCCTGGGCTGCGCCAACCAGGCGGGCGAGGACAACCGCAATGTCGCGCGCATGGCGGCGCTGCTGGCGGGCCTGCCGGAAACCGTGCCGGCGCTCACCGTCAACCGGCTCTGCGCCTCGGGGCTCGACGCGGTCATCGCCGGCGCGCGCCAGATCAGGACCGGCGAGGCCGATCTCGTGATCGCAGGCGGCGTCGAATCCATGTCGCGGGCACCCTTCGTGATGCCGAAGGCCGAGGCCGCCTTCGCCCGCAAGGCGGACATCCATGACACGACCATCGGCTGGCGCTTCGTCAACCCCCTGATCGAAGCGCAATATGGCATCGAGTCCATGCCGGAAACGGCCGAGAACGTCGCCGCCGAGCATCGGGTCTCGCGCGCCGATCAGGACGCCTATGCGGCGCAAAGCCAGGCGCGCGCCGTGCAGGCGCAGGCGAACGGCCGCTTCGCCCGGGAGATCGTCGCCGTGACCATTCCCCAGAAGAAGGGCGAAGTCCTCTCGGTCGCGCTCGACGAGCATCCCCGCCCCGGCACCACGGTCGAGAAGCTGGCCAAGCTGCCGACGCCCTTTCGGAAGGGCGGCACGGTGACTGCCGGCAATTCGTCGGGCGTCAATGACGGCGCCGCGGCCCTGCTGCTCGCCTCGGAGAAGGCGGTCACGAGACATGGCCTCGCGCCTCTCGCCCGCATCACCGGCGCGGCGAGCGCCGGCGTCGCGCCGCGCCTGATGGGCATGGGTCCGGTTCCCGCCGTCGGAAGGCTGCTCGAGCGCCGCACGCTGAAGCTCATCGACTTCGGCGTGATCGAGCTCAACGAGGCTTTCGCGGCCCAGGTCCTTGCCGTGACCCGCATGCTGGGCATCGATGCCGGTGACGAGAATTTCAACCCGAATGGCGGCGCCATCGCGCTCGGCCATCCGCTGGGCGCCTCGGGCGCGCGCATCGCCGGCACAGCGGCGCTCGAGCTCGGTCGACGCGACGCCAGGCGCGCTCTGGTGACGCTCTGCGTCGGCGTGGGTCAGGGTGTGGCGCTGGCGATCGAGGCGGCGTGAGCTACCCCATTACTTCCTTCACCGCTTCCGCCGTCGCGCCGACGATCTGGTCGGCTTCCGCCGTCGTCAGGCAGAGCGGCGGCGCGAAGCCGATGATGTCGCCATGCGGCATGGCGCGGGCGATCACCTTGCGGCGCAGGAGGGCCGCGGCCACCGTCGGTCCGACCTTCTTCGCCGCTTCGAAGAAACGGCGCGAAGCCTTGTCCTCGACCAGCTCGACCGCCGCCAGGAGACCTTCACCCCGCACGTCGCCCACATTCGGATGGCGGCCGAGCGCATCGCGCAGGCCGTCCTTCAGATAGGCGCCCGTCTTCTTCGCGTTGTCGACCAGCTTCAGCTTGTCGATGAGCTCGAGATTGGCGACGCCGGCCGCGGCGCCGATCGGATGTGCCGAATAGGTCCAGCCATGGCCGAGCGGGCCGAATTCGTCGTTGCCCTGCTCCAGCACCTTCCACATCTTCTCCGCGACGATCGAGCCCGACAGCGGCGCATAGGCCGAGGTCAGCCCCTTGGCGATGGTGATGAGGTCGGGCGCGATCCCATAGTGATCCGAGCCGAACATGCTGCCGAGGCGTCCGAAGCCTGTCACCACCTCGTCCACGATCAGGAGGACATCATGCGCCTCGAGCACTTTCTGGATGGCCGCCCAATAACCCTTGGGCGGCGGCACGATGCCGCCGGTGCCGAGCACCGGCTCGCCGATGAAGGCGGCGACCGTATCCGGCCCCTCTTTCCGGATGAGCCTGTCGAGCTCGTCCGCACAGAATTGCGCGAACTGCTCTTCCGTGAGATTCGGGTCCTGGCGACGGTAATAATAGGGCGCTTCGGTATGAAAGACCGGGGCGAGCGGCAGGTCGAAATGCTTGTGGAAGACCTCGAGCCCGGTGAGCGAGCCGGTCATGAGGCCGGAGCCGTGATAGCCGCGCCAGCGCGAGATGATCTTCTTCTTTTTCGGCCGCTTGAGAACATTGTTGTAATACCAGACGAGCTTGATGTTCGTCTCGTTGGCGTCCGATCCGCCGAGCCCGAAATAGACGCGCGACATGCCGGCGGGCGCCCGGTCGATGACCATCTTGGCGAGGGTGATCGACGCCTCGCTGCCATGGCCGGCATAGGCATGATAGTAGGCGAGCTCCCTCGCCTGGCGCGCGATGGCCTCGGCGACCTCCGTGCGGCCATAGCCGATATTGACGCAATAGAGCCCGGCAAAGCCGTCGAGCAGGCGATTGCCGTCACGATCGACGATATGGGCGCCCTCGCCGCCGGTGACGATGCGCGCCGGCATTTCGCCGCGCGCGAATTGGCCGAGATGGGTCGAGGGATGGAAGAAATGCTCGCGATCCCATTGGTCGAGTTGCGTATTGCGCAGCATGGCGGTCTCCTACAGCATCGGCCCGAAAAGTGTGTGCGGTTTTCGGACAAACCGATGCAACATTAAATGACGATTGGCCCGGCGGCGAGCCTGGTCAGCACCTCGGGCCCGTTCCCGGTCAGCAATACCGTATTGGACAGGAAGTCGTCACCCCGTCCGCTGCCCATCAGCCATGACAGGATGTGAAAGCTCATGCCGGTCCGGATCTCGAGTTCGGAGTCGTGCCTGAGCCCGGTCACGCTGTTGCCGCCCGTCCATGAGGGCGGCTGCCCGATGCCGACGCAATAGCCGCAATGGTGGCGCCGGTAATGCGCGAGCCCGGCCTCGTCGACGATCTTCTGCCAGGCGGCGTAGACGGCCTTCGCGGTGGTGCCGGGCTTGATCGCGGCCACCACCGCATCGAAGGCCTGCCGCACGATGCCGGCGATCCGCGCGTCTTCCTCGCGGATCGCGCCGATATGCACCAGCCGGCCCAGGGGCGCGTGATAGCGCGAGACGCAGCCCGAGAGCTCGAGAAAGACCGGCTCGCCTTTCCTGTACCGCCCGTCCCCCCAGGTCGCATGCTCCTCGCCGAGCCGGCTGCCCGGGCGGATGAACGGTCCGAAGCCCGGCGGATGCCCGCCCGCCTTGACCATCGCCTCCACGCACGCGGCGGCGACGTCGCGCTCACGCGCGCCGTCGGCGATGGACATGACCGCCACGGCCGCCGCCTCGTCGCTGATGCGGGCGGCGCGGCGCATCAGGTCCTGCTCTTCGGCGCTCTTCACCAGGCGCAGGCCGTCGGCGAGCCCCGTTACATCGGACCAGCTAGCCTCGACCTGCCGCTGCAACGACGTGGCAAGGCCGAAGCTGAGGCCCGACGTCCAGTATTCGAGGCCGACTACTCTCCCTTCGAGCCTCAGCTCCTTGAGCACGCGCGCGGCCATGTTGGCCGCGGTCTCGCTGTCGCTGTGGCCGCGGAACCGGGCCGATCGCACCTGCTTCTCGACCGAGACCCGCTCCATGGCGCGGGTGATGAGGACGTTCTCGCCCGCGACCGGCACGATGAGGAGATGCGGCGCGAAGTAACCCCAATGGTCGAGACCGGTCAGATAGAAGACGTTCTCGGGCGACGCGAAGACCGCAGCGTCGAGCTTGCGCCGCTCGAGCTCCTTTCGCACCCGAACCAGTCTCGCGTCGATCTCGCCGTCGCTGAAGGGATTGTCGTGCATGAGGGTCTCAATCGATGACGATCAGCTCGCGGGCCACATCGGTGAGGCGCTCGCCGCCCTTGTCGGTGACGGCGAAGGATTCCGATATGGCGACGCCGAAATCCTCGAGCCATACGCCCGACTGGATGTGGAAGCACATGCCGGCCTGAAGGACGGTGTCGTCTCCGGGCCTGAGGCTCACCGTGCGCTCGCCCCAGTCGGGCGGATAGGACAGGCCGACCGAATAGCCGACCCGGCTTTCCTTCTTGAGGCCGTGCTTGCGCAGCACCGCCTGCCAGGCCGCTTCGACCTCCGCCGCCGTGTTGCCGCTCCTGGCCTTTGCAAGGCCGGCATCGACGCCTTCGACCACGGCCTTGGCGACATCGGCGATCTTCTGCGGCGCCTTGCCCAGATGCATGGTACGGGTGAGAGGCGCGTGATAGCGCCGGCGCGCGCCGGCGATCTCGAGCATCACCAGGCCCGAATCCGGCAAGGGATCGTCGGTCCAGGTCAGATGCGGCGTGCTGGTGCCCTCGCCGACCGGCATCAGCGGACAGATGGCGGCATAGTCGCCGCCGACGCCGCCGACGCCCATCGTCTGGGCGTGATAGATCTCGGCGATCACGTGATATTGCGGCACCCCGGGCTTCATCCTGGCGATGGCGCTGCTCATCGCATGGGTGCAGATGCGGCCCGCCTCGCGCATGAAACGCAGCTCGGCCTCAGACTTGACGAGCCGCGCCCAGTTGACGAGGTCGCCATTATTGCTGAAACGCGCCTCGGGCAGGCCCCTGGTCAGATGCGCATGGCAACGCGCCGTATAATAATGCGCGTCCATCTCGACGCCGATGCGGGCCTTGCCCCAGCCGCGCGAGCGGATGAGCTCGGCCAGCTCGTCATAGGGATGGCCAACGGCATGCTGGATGAGCTTCTCCGAAAAGGGCACGATGTTGCGGTCGGGCAGATAGGTGGTGAAGCGGGCGCTCTTGGCGTCCTGGGCGCGGCCGAACCAGATCGGCGTCTCTTCCTGCCCGTGCACCAGCACGCATTGCGGCACATAGAAGGACCAGCCGTCGAAGCCCGTGAGCCAGCACATATTGGCCGGATCCTGGCAGACGATCAAATCGAAGCCCGCCTTGTCCATGCGCGCTTTGACCTGGGACAACCGTTGCGCATATTCCTCAGCGGAGAATGGCGTGTTCACGTGGGCCTCTTCAGCTTTTGATCATGGTGCCGATGCCGGCTTTCTGCGCCAGCGCATAGGCATGGGATGCGATGGCGGTGTCCTGGGCTCCGGTGCCGGTCAGGTCGCAGATGGTTACGGCGCTCTCCAACGTCCGGCCGGGATGCCGGCCGGCGACGATCTGGCCGAGCTCGGGAGGCGTTCCGCCATTCATGAGACCGGCGTTGCGCGCGGCGCGCAACTCGCCGAGGGAGGCGGCCTGGGCGACACGGTCGCAGACATAGAGATCGGCGAGCGCCAGGGCGCGCGGATCGATCTCGTTCTTGCCCGCCTGGTCCGAGCCCATGGCGGTGACATGCAACCCCTTATGCAGCCATTCGGCCTTGAGGACCGGCTTCCTGGCCGACGTCGTCGTCACCACGAGCTGCGCTTCTTCGACGGCATGCGCCGCGTCCGCTACCGTTTCCGTCTTGATCTTGAGCGCCTCGCCGATATCCCTGGCGCAAGCTTCGGCGCGCGCCTTGTCGCGGCCCCAGACCAGGACTTTCCTGAACGGCCGCACCAGATGCGCGGCCACGATCTGCAGCCGCGCCTGAGCACCGGCGCCGAGAACGGCCGCGGTATCGACCTTCTTCGGCGCCAGATATTTGGCGGCGACGGCGCCGGCGGCCGCGGTGCGGACATCGGTCAGATAGCCGTTGTCGAGGAGCAGCGCCGTGACCAGGCCGGTCTTCGCCGAGAACAGGATCATCAGGCCATTGAGGCTCGGCAGGCCGATTTTCGGATTGTCGAAGAAGCCCGGGCTCACCTTGATGGCGAAATTGTCGAAGCCCGGCAGATAGGCGGTCTTCACATCGACCTCGCCATGGGCGTCTTCGATCTCCATCGACAGGATCGGCGGCATGATGACCTTGCCCGACGCCAGCAGCCGGAAGGCTTCTTCGACGACGGCGACGGCCTCGCCGTCGAGCCTGACGGCCCGGCGCAAGTCACTCTCGGTCAGGATGGCGATATCGGCCATGTCTATCCTTTCACCAGGCGCTCGCCGAGCCTGACGGGCTCGCCCCGCGCAATTGTCATGAACTGGTCCATGTCGACATTCTGGCCGGAGATGATCATCGCGGTCGGTCCGTCGAGCGTGAGCTTGCCGGCCAGCAGCGCCGCGACGCCGATGGCGCCCGCCCCCTCGGCGACGAGGCGCTCCCTGAGAAACAGCGCCCGCATGCCCCGATAGATATCCTCCTCGCTCACCAGCAGCGTTTCATCGACATGCCGGCGGCACAGGTCGAATGTCCATCGATTGTCGAGATTGATGCCGCCGCCGAGCGAATCGGCGAGCGAGGGCACCTCGGTCACCGCAACCGGGCGGCCGGCCTTCAGGCTTTCATGCATGGCCGCCCCCTCTTCCATGCTGATGCCGGTGACGCGGATCGACGGCTTCAGCGCCTTGGCCGCGAAGGCGATGCCGCTGATGAGGCCGCCGCCCGACAAGGGCACGACGATCCGGGTGAGGTCGGGCCGCTCGCCCAAAAGCTCGAGCGCGATCGTCGCCTGCCCCAGGATCACGTCGCGATGGTCGAAAGGCGAGATATCGGTGTAGGATTTCTCGGCGACCAGGCGGCGGGCCTCGCGCTGCGCATCGTCCTGGCTCTCGCCGCAGCGCGCGACGGTGGCGCCGAGGGCGGCAATCGCGTCGATCTTGGTCTTAGGCACCAGACGGGAGAGGCAGATGGTGGCGGGAATCCCCAGACGGCTCGCGGCATAGGCGACCGCCCGGCCATGATTGCCGGTCGAGCAGCACACCACCCCGCGTTGCCTGGCCTCATCGTCGAGGCGTAGGAGGGCGTGCGCCGCGCCCCTGATCTTGAAGGCGCCGATGGGCTGAAGGGTCTCGAGCTTGAGGAGAAGGGGATGGCGCGATTCGGTGCCGAATCCCCGTGCTTCGATGAGCGGAGTCTTTCTGGCGAGCCCGGCAATGAGGCTGTGAGCCTCCATGACCTCGGCAAGAGCAAACTCCATTTGACCCTCAAATGTGCACAACAGCCAGCAAAGGAGATAAATCAGATCGCCGGAGCCGTTCTTTTCTTGGTAAACTACATCTTCCCTTGCAGCATGTCCAGATAAGATGTATACAACATCCCATACCCGGCACCAAGCCTACGGCTTTCCGTTTCAAGACCGGGGTCCCCCTTCGCGATGTTTCAGGGAGAAACGCATGTCCAGAATGATCATCACGCGCCGCCATTTGCTGACCCGTACCGCCGGCCTTGCACTGGCGGCATCGACCATGACCTTTGCCTCTTCGGCCTTCGCCGAGACGACGCTCGAGCGCGTCAAGGCGCAAGGCTTCATCCGTGTCGGTTTCGCCAATGAGGCGCCGTTCGGTTTCGCCACGCCCGACGGCAAGCTCACCGGCGAGGCGCCGGAAGTCGCCAAGGCGGTGCTCGCCAAGATGGGCATCCCGCAGGTCGACGGCGTGCTCACCGAATTCGGATCGCTGATCCCGGGCCTGAAGGCCGGCCGCTTCGACATCATCGCCGCCGGCATGTTCATCAATCCGAAGCGCTGCGCCGAGATCGCCTTCTCCGAGCCTTCCTACGGCATCGGCCAGGCCATGCTGGTGAAAAAGGGCAATCCCAAGGGTATCAAGGATTATTCGAGCTTCAAGGACAATGGAGAGCTGAAGCTTGCCGTCATGGCGGGCGCCGTCGAGGTGGGCTATGCCAAGGATGCGGGCGTGCCCCAGGAGCAGCTGGTGGTCCTGCCCGACCAGTCGAGCCTCGTCGCCGCCGTGCAATCGGGACGCGCCGACGGCGCCGCGCTGACCGCGCTCTCGATCGCCAACATGGCCAAGAAGGGCGAAGGCGTCGAATCGACGACGCCCTTCGGCGAGGTCGCCGGCAAATCGGTCAAGGGCCATGGCGGCTTCGGCTTCCGCAAGGAAGACAAGGACCTCTACGAAGCCTTCAACAAGGAGCTCAAGGCCTTCATCGGATCGCCGGAGCACCTGGCGCTGGTGACGCCCCTCGGCTTCGGCAAGGACTACCTGCCGAACAAGACCATGGAGCAGCTCTGCAAGGGTGAATAGTCTCAGCCGCGAAGACCGGGGGTTCGCGGTCTGGGCTTGAAGGCGCAGCGGCACGGCGTGCCGCTCGCCTTCTCGAGACGTCTCATCGGGAAAGGGGGACACGCATGGGCATTCGCACGCTCATCGTCATGCTGGTGGCGTCCTTGGTCGTCATCGCAATCCTCGCGACGGGGGAAACCTATCGCATCTTCCTGCCCGGTCTCCTCGAGGGGGCCGCCCTCACCGCCCAGATCACCGTCCTCGGCGCCCTGCTCGCCGTCGTGATGGGCGTGCTGGCCGCTCTCGGCAAGCTCTACGGCCCGACGCCGGTACGCTGGCTCGCCAATCTTTATGTCGAGATCTTCCGCGGCACCTCCGCCCTGGTCCAGCTCTTCTGGCTGTTCTTCGTCCTTCCGCAATTCGGCGTCAATCTCGAGGCCTTCACCGTCGCCGTGCTGGCGCTCGGCCTCAATATCGGGGCGTATGGCGCCGAGGTCGCGCGCGGCGCCATAACCTCCGTGGCGCGCGGCCAATGGGAAGCGTCGATTGCGCTCAACATGACGCGCTTCCAGATGTTGCGCCGGATCATCCTGCCGCAGGCCTTCATCGCAATGATACCGCCCTGGGGCAATCTCTTCATCGAGCTTCTCAAATCGACGGCGCTGGTGTCGCTCATCACCCTGTCCGATCTCGCCTTCAAGGCGCAGCAGATGAACCAGACGACGATGAAGACGATCCCGATCTTCACCCTCGTCCTTCTCATCTATCTGGCCATGTCGCTCGTCATCACCATCGCCATGCGCTTCCTCGAGGGCCGCACCTCGCGCGGCATGGCGCGCGGGAGGACCGTCTGATGTGGGATTGGGCTTTCACTTTCGAGATCCTTCCCGTCCTCGCCAAGGCCGCGATCATCTCGATCGAGGCGACGCTGCTGGGCTTCGTGCTGGCCGCCGTCCTCGGGCTCGTCCTCGCTCTCGCCCGCATCGCCTTTCCCTGGACAGCCTGGCCGATCTCGGTCTTGGTGGAATTGGTCCGCTCCACCCCGCTCCTCATCCAGATCTTCTTCCTGTTCTTCGTCTTCCCGTCCTTCGGGCTGACCCTCGATGCCTTCACCGCCGGCGTCCTGGCGCTCGGCATCCACTATGCCGCCTATTGCTCCGAGGTCTATCGGGCCGGATTCGACAACATCCACCGCGGCCAGTGGGAGGCCTCGACCGCCCTCAATCTGAGCACCTGGACGACCTTCCGGGACATCATCATCCCGCAAGCCATCCCGCCCATCGTGCCGGCGCTCGGCAACTATCTGGTGGCTCTGTTCAAGGAGACGCCGTTGCTCTCCGCCATCGCCGTGCTCGAGCTCATGCAGACCGCCAAGATCATCGGCTCGGAGACGTTCCGTTATACCGAGCCGATCACGCTGGTCGGCCTGTTCTTCCTGGCGATGAGCCTTGTTTCCGCCAGCCTCATTCGTGCCGCCGAACGCATGCTCAACCGGAGACCCGCGCGATGACCGACAAGCCGATGGTGCGTTTCGACAAGGTCTCGAAACGCTATGGCCCGCTGACCGTGCTCGATTCGCTCGAGCTCGACGTCGCGCGCGGTGAAAAGGTGGCCATCATCGGGCCGTCGGGCTCGGGCAAGACCACGGTCCTGCGCATGCTGATGACGCTCGAGGCGATCGATGACGGCGTGATCTGGGTCGAGGGCGAGCCGCTCACTCATATGCAGCGCAACGGCAGCCTGGTGCGGGCCGACCAGGCGCATATCCGCAAGATCCGCGCCAAGATCGGCATGGTGTTCCAGTCCTTCAACCTCTTCCCGCATATGACCGCCATGGCCAATTGCATCGAAGCCCCGGTCACCGTCCTCGGCATGAAGAAGGCGGAAGCCGAGGCCCGCGCCGCCGAGCTTCTCGACATGGTCGGCCTGTCGCAGAAGAAGCAGCATTACCCCTCGCAGCTCTCCGGCGGCCAGCAGCAGCGCGTCGCCATCGCGCGCGCCCTCGCCATGCGTCCCAAGATCATGCTGTTCGACGAGGTGACCTCCGCTCTCGATCCGGAGCTCGTCGGCGAAGTGCTTCAGGTGATCAGGAAGCTGGGCAGCGAGCACGACCTGACCATGCTCATGGTCACCCATCAGATGGGCTTCGCCAAGGAGTTCGCCGACCGCGTCTGCTTCTTTTACCAGGGCAAGATCTGCGAGCAGGGACATCCGAAGGAGTTCTTCGGCAATCCGAAGAACGAACGCACCAAGCAGTTCCTGCACGCGGTCCTGGAAGCCGGATGAGCCTTGCCGCCGACACCGACGACCGGCCGCCGACACCGGCGCGCGAGCGTTTCGAGCGCATCTACAACACCATCCGCGACCGCATCTGCCTCATCGAATACGAGCCGGGCAAGAGGCTCGCCGAGGAGGAGCTGGCGCGCGAGTTCGGGGTGTCGCGCACCCCGGTGCGGCGCGTCCTCGCCCGGCTCGAAAGCGAGGGGCTGCTCGAAAGCCGGCATGGCGTCGGCACCTTCGTCATCGACGTCGATCTGGAGGCGCTGCTGCCGGTCTATCGCCTGCGCATGGAACTCGCCGCGCTCATGGGCAAGCTCGATCCCCTGCCGCGCTCGCCGGAGGACCTGGCGCGGGTGCGCGCTTTGCTCGGCCGCTGCGACGAGCTCATCGAAGCGCCCGATCCCAGGGCCTATGCCCGCCTCAACATGGATTTCTTCCATGAGCTCGCCGCGATGATCGGCAACGCCCCCTTACGCGAGATTTCCGAAAGGCTCTACTTCCTGACCAACCGCGTGTGGCTGCGCGCCGCGCCGCATCTCGACCTCGCCGCCGAGGTGACCGTCTTCCGTCGCGAGGTGGCCGACATCCTCGCCGCCATGGAGCTCGGCGACTGGGAGAGCGTCGGCTTCATCCGCCGCAGCCACATCTCCATGTGGGTCCGGCGCATGCAGAACCAGAAGCGGGAATAGAGCAGCGCCTTCGGAGCACCTTCCCTTCTCCCGCCCTGCGGGTTCACCACACAGCGGGTCATTACCTTCCTGCCAGGTGACATCCCGCCTTGCGCAGCCCGTCCAGATACTCGTCGATGATCTGGCGGTAGCGCGTGGGTCCGAAGCTCGGGAAATGACCGCCATGGACGATCGTGACGGGAAGCGGCCTGATCCGCTCGAAGGTCGCGTGATAGGCCTGGCGGTTGGAGTGATAGGCATCATCGATCAGGGGACCGTCATAGACGATGTCGCCCGACAGGAAGATGCCGGTCTTCTTCTCGAAGAGGCCGATCCCGCCGGGCGAATGGCCGGGCGTGTGCACGACCTCGAAGGCGCGGTCGCCGAGATCGACCACGTCGCCGCCTTCGAGCAGGCGCCCGGCCGGCGCCGGCCTGATCCGGTAGCCCTCGCTGCGCCAGCCCGACGGCAGGCGGTCGAACATCGCTTCCGTCGCGTATCTGTCGGCGAGCGTCAGCTCGTTGCGCGGATCGGCGAGGATTCGCGCTTCCGCCGAATGCACCAGGCGATCCGTGAATTCGTGGTGGCAGCCGATATGATCGAAATGCGTGTGGCTGGCGACGCAGAGCAGCGGACGCCCGCTCAACCATGCCACATGCGCCTTCAGGCTGAAATGGCCGAGGCCCGTATCGAACAGGAGGTCGCGGTCGCGCCCGTGCACATGCCACATGTTGCAGCGGAAGAACGGCTTGATCCACGGCTCATGGATGAGCGTCACGCCGTCGCCCATGCGGAGCGTCTCGTACCATTCATGCGCTTCGGCGATCTCGAGCCTGGTCATGCCCTACCTCGTCAGCACCAGCACATGCCGGGGTTCGCATGCGAAGTCGACCGGATCGCCGGGCCGGACTGGCGTATCGGCGGGCAGGCGGGCGAGGAGGCTCAGCTGCGGCGCAGCGTCCGGAATCGCGGTCACGCGCTTGAAGCTGCCCTGGAAGACGACGTCGCCGACCCTGGCGCGTCCGAGCGGCAGCGGTCCCGTGCCGATCGTGACGTGCTCGGGCCGCAGCGCCAGCGCGACCTCCGTCCCGGCGCCGGCACCGCCGGCCAGCCGCCAGGGGCCGAAGGGGGTCTCGATGTCGCCGGACGGCGTCACCCGGCCGGAGAAGATGGTGCTCTCGCCCATGAAGGTGGCGCTGAAGCGGCTCGCGGGCTTCGAATAAATGCGCTCCGCCGGGCCCTGATCCTCGATCCGGCCATGGTTCATCACCACGCAGTGGTCGGCGAGCGCCATGGCCTCCTCCTGGTCGTGGGTGACATGGACGAAGGCCGTGCCGACGCGCTTCTGGATGGACTTGAGCTCGTCCTGCATCTGCCGCCGGAGCTTGAGGTCGAGCGCTCCCAGCGGCTCGTCGAGAAGCAGCACCGAAGGTTCGACCACGAGCGCGCGGGCGAGCGCCACGCGCTGGCGCTGGCCGCCCGAAAGCTGGTGCGGCTTCTTGGCCGCGGCCTCGGCGAGGCCGACCAGCGCCAGGACGTCCCGTGCCCGCCTGTCGCGCTCCGGTCTCGCCACGCCGCGCATGCGCAGGCCGAAGCCGACATTGCCGCCGACCGTCATATGCGGGAAGAGCGCATAGTCCTGGAAGACGGTCGTGGTCGGCCGCCGCGCCGGCGGCATGCCGGTGCAATCCTCGCCCCCGATGAGCACGCGTCCTGCGCTCGGCCTGAGGAACCCGCCCAGGATCGACAGCAGTGTGGTCTTGCCCGAGCCCGACGGCCCGAGCAGGACCGTGTAGCTTTCCGGCGCGACGTCGAGCGAGACGTCGTCGAGCGCACGCATGCCGCCGAAAAGCTGGGTGACGTTCCTGACCTGGACCAGGGGCGTCATGATCTGGGCTTCCGTAACAGCGCGATCTCGAACAGCAGCACGAAGCCGATGGAGACGAGGAAGACCAGCGCGCCGACCGCATTGGTCTTGGGGTTGAGGCCGGAGCGCAGCAGGTTCCAGATCTCGACCGGCAGCGTCGTGTCGAAGCGGGTGAGCAGGAAGGAGATGACGAACTCGTCCCAGGAGAAGGTCATCGACAGGAAGAAGCCGGCGAAGAGTGCCGGCCACAGCATCGGCGCGGTGACCAGCACCAGCACCTGCCATTCCCGGGCGCCGAGGTCGCGCGCGGCGCGCTCGATATTCGCCTGGTGCTCGCCCATCTGGCTGTAGAGGATGGCGAAGCAGAGCGGCAGGTTGATCACCACATGTCCGATGCCGGCGGCCAGGAGCGATTTGGGAAAGCCGACGGCGTTGAAGAGGACCAGCAGCCCCATGCCGATGATGAGGTAGCTCACCGTGAGCGGCAGGGTGATGAGGCCGCGCAGCAGCGCCGAGGCCGGCAGGGTGAAGCGGGCGAAGCCCCAGGCGGCGAGAAAGCCGATGAGCGTGGCCAGGGCGGACGACAGGACGGCGACGACGAGCGAGTTGCCGAGCGCCGATGTGAGCCTCTGATCGGCAAGCACGGCCTGGTACCAGCGCAGCGACGGGCCCGTGAAGGGCGGGATCGGAAAGGACGTCGCCTGGAAGGAGAACAGCACCAGGGTCGCGACCGGCAGGAAGATGAAGCCGTAGACCAGTGCGGCGTAGACCGCGGCGGCGAGGCGCATGCTGCCTGTCATGGGCTATGCTCTCTCTATTCTGAGCCAGCGGGCGCAAGCCAGATAGGCCACCGTGACCACCGCCATCAGCAGGATGGACAGGGCCGAGGCCAGCGGGAAGTCGCCGCGCCGGCCGATCTGCAGCATGATGAGCTGCGGCATCAGGAGCTCGTTGTTGCCTCCGAGGATCTGCGGCGTGATGTAGTCGCCGATCGCGAGCACGAAGGTGAGAAAGGCGCCGACCATGATGCCGGGAAGGGTGAGCGGCAGGACGACGTGGATGAAGGTCCTGACTGGTCCGGCGCCGAGATCGGCGGCCGCTTTGCGATAGCTCGGGCTCAACTGCTTCAGGTTGGCATAGATGGTGAGCGTCAGCAGCATGACGAAGAAATGGACGAAGCCCGTGACCGTGGCGAAGCGGGTATTGGCGAGCTGGATGGGCTCGGAGACCAAGCCGAGCCCGACCAGCGCGTTGTTGACGACGCCCTTCTGGGCAAGGACCAGGAGCCAGCTGTAGGAACGCACGACATAGGACGTCCAGAAGGGCAGGACAGCGAGCATGAGAGCCAGCCTCTGCCAGCGTTCGGGAATCTGTTCGGCGAGAATCCAGGCGAAGGGATAGGCGAGGAGAATCGAAACCGCCGTCACGATGAGCGTGACCTCGAGCGAGTTGACGAGCGCCTGGTAATAGCTCGGATTGCCGAAGAACTGCCGGTAGTTGGCGAGCGTATAGCCGCCCTCCGGAGCGGAGACGCTCACCACCGCCATGGCGATGAAGGGCGCGACGAAGAAGGCGAGCGTCCAGAAGAGCGCCGGTCCGGTCATGGACCAGGGCAAGGCGCGGCCGGCATTCGCGCTTCCCGTCATGGCGCCGGGCGGCCCTTTGCAACCGCCATGTTCCGTGGTCCTACTGCGCCTGCAGCATCTCGGTCCACACGTCCTGCATCTGTTTGTCGAGCTTCTCGTCGGGCGCCGGATAGAGCTGGGCGCGCTTGAGGAAGTCGGGCTGCTCGTCGAAACGCAGCACCTTCTTCTGCTCGTCGGTGAGCGTCGCCCGGCGATTGGCCGGCATGCCCCAATAGCACGACGAGGTCGAGAGCCTGGCCTGGCCTTCCGGGCTCAGCACATACTGGATGAATTTGAGGGCCGCGTCCTTCTTCTGGCTGCCGGCCAGCATGGCGAGCGACTGCGACCATAATATGCCGCCTTCCTTGGGGATGGAGAAATCGAGGGCCGGATTCTCCTTGGCGAGGCCCGCGGTCACCCATTCGCCGCCGCCCACGAGGATGTCGACCTCGCCGGTCGCCAGCGCCGTCTGGCTGGCGGTCACCTCGCCGACAAGCTTGGCGTTGGTCTTCATCTTGAGAAGCACGTCCTTGATCGCCGGCAGGTCGGCCTCGGTGAGATCAGCCGTCTTCTTGCCGGCGGCGAGCGCCGCCATGCCGATCACCGGCAGATAGTAGTCGTAGATGGCGATGCGGCCTTTGTACTTGTCGCCGAGCAGCGACTGCAGGCTCTGCATGTCGTCGACATCGACCTTGCTGTTGTTGAAGCCGATGGTGTTGTATCCGAATTTCTCGGTGATGCCGTAGCGCTTGCCGTCGAACTTGGTGAACTGGTCGAGGGTCACCTCGGGATAGAGATCGGCGAAGGGCAGCTTGTCCTCGGACAGAGGCTCGAACAGCTTCTTCTCGACGCCACGGCGCACGTCGATCGAATCGATCACCATGACGTCCCACTCGCCGGGCTGCGACTGGTCGAGAATGGCGAGGCCGGCGCCGGTGCCTTCGAACTCCTTGACGTTCACCTTGATCCCGCTCGCCTCCTCGAAGGGCTTGAGGAAGTCGGGGTCGGAATGGTCGCACCAGACCAGCGCATTGATGTCTTCGGCAAGGACGGGGGAAACGGCGAGCGCCAGGACGGCCGTCGCCGAAAGAGCGAGCCGGCGCATGGAGCGCGCGAGCGATGGCAGAGATTTCATGGGTATTCCTCCCTGATCTTCGTTCCGGGATAAAAATTGAACCATTTATAAAATTGAGTCAATTCCAAAAATATGCGAAAGTCCCACGCATGAGCGGACTGAGAGCGCGCCAGAAGGCCGACCGCCACCGGCGGATTTTGCAGGCGGCATCGGAGCTTTTCCGCAAGTCGGGCTATGAGGGCGCCAAGATCGAGGCGATCGCGGCGATGGCCGAGGTCTCGATCGGCACGATCTACAATTACTATCAGAACAAGGGCGATCTCCTGGTCGCCATCGTCGCCATGGAGGTGAACGAGGTGCTGAATGCCGGTAGCCGCGTCATCGGAAGGCCTCCGCCCCAGGTGGCGAAGGCGGTGGACAGGCTCGTCACCGGCTATATCGAGCATTCGCTCGTCTATCTGAGCAAGGAAATGTGGCGCCAGGCCATGGCGATCTCGACCCGGCAGCCGGAAAGCCCCTCCGGCCGGACCTATTCGGATCTCGACCGCGCGCTCACCGACCAGACCTGCGCCCTGTTTGCGCGTCTCCAGGAGTTGGGACATGTGCGCCGCGGCGTCGACGCCAGGAGCGTCGGCGAGATGATCTTCAACAACACCAATATGATGTTCATCCTCTTCGTGAAGGACGAAGGCATGACGATCGCCGAATTGCGCGCGGCGATCAGGCGGCAGAACAGGCCTTTGCTCGAGGCGGTGGCCGCGGCCGGATGACCTCGCCTCAGGCGACGGCGTGAGCCTGCGGTCTCGGGCGCAGCAGCATGCCGCCATATCGCACGGCATAGCCCAGGAAGGCGAAGGCCCAGGCCGCGGCGGAGAGGTCGACCAGGAGATCGGCCGCCGGAAAGCACACGGCAGCGAGACGCAGGAGCGCCGCAAGGAGGATGCCGGCGAAGATGGCCGAGCCGGCTGTTCCCGCTTTCAGCATCCGCCCCGTATGTCCGAGCGTCGCGCGGACCATGACGGCGAGCGTCATGGCGCCGATCGCGCCGACGCCGAAAGCGTGGATGGCAGCGACCGGCGGAACCCGCTCGGGCACGAGCGCCGCCAGCCCCGCCAGCAGCAGGCCCAGTGGCACGAAGCCATAGGCGACGTGCAGGATCAGCACCAGCGGGTCGCGCCAGGTCCGCTGGCCTGCCCAGCGCGCCAGCCGCAGGCTGTTGGCCGCCGCCCCCGTCACCAGGAGGACGCCGGTCTCCGGCCGCAGCGGCAGGAAAGTCCAGGCGGCAAGCGCCACGGCCGTGACGGCGATGGTCGCCATGTCGAAGCGGTTGAAGGGCACCGGAAGGCGGCCGGGATTCTCGCGCACCAGCCAGTTATGGGTGAAGCTCGGAATGATGCGGCCGCCGATAATCATGATGAGCAGGATCGCCGCGCCGAGGCCGAGTCTGCGGCCGATATCGGCCACGCCCCAATGATGCGCCTCCCAGTGGAACAGGATGTTCGCCGCGCAGAGGACGCTGACCGGCGCCAGCACCTTGAGATTGCGCCAGTTCCTGCCTGCGGCGATCTCGCGGGCGGCGACGGCGACGACCACGAGCAGGAAAGCGCCGTCGATGGCCGCCGCGGCGAGCCAGCCGATCTCGGCGGAGCACAGCACCGCCAGGCGGCCGGCGAGCCATAGCGCGACGAGGCCGAGAAGCGGCAGGCCCTGGACCGGCAGGCGGCCGGTCCAGTTGGGGATCGCGGTCAGGAGGAACCCGGTCATGACGGCCGGGAGATAGCCATAGAGCATTTCATGCGCATGCCAGTCGACCGGGGCAAACAGGCTCGATATTTCGAGCCGGCCGCGAAAGAGCGGCAGCCAAAGGAGGATCGTGAGGCCGGCATAGAGCGCCCCGGCGAGGAAGAACGGCCTGAAGCCGTAGGAAAGAACAGCCGGATAACGGCCGGGCCTGATGCGTGCAGTCGCCATAGTTCTTATTAAGGCATCCGGCTCCGCCCGGACACCGCCTGCTCATGTTGACCTGTCGGAACCTCAGCGAGAATCGCCGCGAGGCCCGTCGCATATGATCCTGGGCTTCAGTGTTGCACCCCTATTGTGCGGCCGGCAATCAAGCGACTTTGCGGAAGCGCAAACACGGGCTGGAATCGCCTGCGGCCTTTCGTCCTGGCGCCAGCCGGCAAAAAATGCGAATCGGTCCTTCAGTCCATGATCCCGTGGAGCCGCCTTGTATACACTTGACCGATCTCTGATCGCCGATCTGGCACCCTTTGCGGGCCTGTCGCCTCAGGACCTCGATCACATTCTGGCGAAGGCGCGGCCGCAGCGCGTCGCCGAGGGCCGGCCGGTCTTCGAGCAGGACGCCGAGGCCCGCTCCTTCTTCCTGCTGCTCGACGGTCATGTCCGGGTGGTCAAGACGACGGCCGAGGGCGAACAGGTGATCATGCGCTATGTGAGCTCCGGCCAGCTCATCGGCATTGCCAGGGCCCTGGGCCGGTCGACCTATCCGGCGACCGCCGTCGCCGCGATGGACTGCATGCTGCTCGCCTGGCCGAGCGACGCCTGGAGCGACCTCAGCACTCGCTATCCGGCCTTTGCCGCCAACACCTACAAGGCGGTCGGCGAGCGGATGGAGGAGGCGCATGACCGCGTGATCGAGCTCGCCACCGCGCAGGTCGACCGCCGCGTGGCGCGCGCCGTGCTGCGCCTCGCCCGGCAGACCGGCCGCAAGACCGACCAGGGGGTGCAGATCGGCTTCCCCATCACCCGTCAGGATATAGCCGATATGACGGGAACGACGTTGCACACCGTCAGCCGCCTGCTGACCGCCTGGGAATATCAGGGCCTGGTCAAAAGCACGCGCAAGAAGGTGACGGTGGTCGACGCCCGGCGGCTGCAGGCGCTCGCCGGCGAGTGACCGCTCCGTCAGCCTTCCATGTCGTCATCGATCAGGATGCGCTGGGCCGCTCCGTCGAGATCGTCATACTGGCCGCTCTTCAGCGACCAGAGGAACGCCCATAGCGCCCCGCCGCCGAGAACGAGGGCGAGCGGCACGAGATAGACGAGGCTGCTCATGATGCGGCCACCGCGCGAGGAGGCATGGAGGCCGCCGCGCCCGTATCCCGCTCCGCCGATTGCGCCGGCGCTTGGGCGCCGCGCAATCTGAGCGCGTTGGCGACGACGATGACCGAGGAGAACGACATGGCGAGCGCGGCGAGAAGCGGCGTCACATGGCCGGCGATGGCGGCCGGCAATGCGACGGCGTTGTAGAGCACGGCGAGCGCGAAATTCTGGCCGATCAGCCGTTTCGCATCCCGGGCCACGCGGATCGCGAGCGGCACCGCGTCGAGACGGCCATGCAGGAAGACGAAGTCGGCGGCGTTGCGGCCGATGTCGGAAGCGCTGGCCGGCGCCATCGACACATGGGCCGCGGCGAGCGCCGGAGCGTCATTGAGACCGTCGCCCACCATCAGCACCTTGCCCCCGGCTTCGGCAAGGCCCGCGATGCACGCGATCTTCTCCCGCGGCAGCAAGCCCGCCTTCGCTTCGGCGATGCCGAGCTCCTCCGCGACCTTCGCCACCGCCCGCGGCGCGTCGCCCGAGAGGATGAGCAGGCTCAGGCCGCGGCGCCGCAATGCCGCCACGGCCGCCCTGGCGCCGGGCCTCGGATCGTCCTCGAAGGCGAAAGCCGCCAGCTGCCGGCCGTCCTCGGTCAGGACCGTCCGCTCTGCGTCCTTGCCGCCCGCCCAGTCCGATCGGCCGAGCCGATAGAGGCGGCCGCCGATCTTCGCCTCGATACCCGCGCCCGGGACTTCGGTGATCTCGGCCGGCATGGTCTTGCCGCCGCCAACGCCGGCAAGCGCCCGGCATACCGGATGGCTCGAGCCCGCGGCAAGCTTCGCGGCCAAGGCGAGATGCGACGGCTCGATCTCCCGCGCGTTGACGAGGCTCGGCCGGCCCAGCGTCAGCGTGCCGGTCTTGTCGAAGGCGACGATATCCGCCTCGGCCAGGCGCTCGAGCGCCGCGCCGTCCTTGACCATGACGCCGCACTCGAACAGTCGGCGCGCCGCCACTGTCTGCACGATCGGAACCGCGAGGCCGAGCGCGCAAGGGCAGGTGATGATGAGAACGGAGATGGCGACGGTGACCGCGCGATAGATGTCGCCGGTGCCCGCGATCCAGCCGATCAGGGTCAGGAAGGCGGCCGTATGCACGAACGGCGAATAGAGCGCGGCGGCGCGGTCGGCGAGCCGGCGATAGTGGCCGCGGCCGGTCTCGGCGGTTTCCATGAGCGCC
The DNA here is from genome assembly GCA_050246735.1 of Parvibaculaceae bacterium. Taxonomy (GTDB): domain Bacteria; phylum Pseudomonadota; class Alphaproteobacteria; order Rhizobiales; family Aestuariivirgaceae; genus Taklimakanibacter. Next base: position 231,814 of record JBFWVM010000007.1, read on the forward strand.
GTCATCTCGGCGAGGAACGACGTCGCGACGGTCGAGCGCGCTCTCAGCGTCAGGAGGCCGGTCAGGTTGAGGGTTCCCGAGCGCAGGGCGTCGCCGGGCTTCACGGTCTGCGGCGCGCTCTCGCCCGTCGCCAGCGAGCAGTCGACGTCGGACGCGCCGCTCTCGATCACGCCGTCGACCACGACGCGTTCGCCCGGGGAGACCTGCAGCAGCATGCCCGTCTCGATGGCGCCGGCGGGAAGATAGTCGCAGGCGCCGCCGGCGCCGATGACCGTGGCGCCCCGCGGCATCATCTGCATGAGGCCGCGCACGGCGCTGCGGGCTTTCTCGCGCATGACATGGTCGAGCGTCCGCCCGATCAGCAGGAAGAACAGGAGCGAGGTCGCGGCATCGAAATAGGCGTGCCGGCCGTGGGTGATCGTGTCGTAGAGGCTGATGCCGAAAGCCAGGATAACGCCGATCGAGATCGGCACGTCCATATTGGTCCGCCGCCGCCTCAGCGCCGACCAGGCGGAAGCGAAGAAAATGCTTCCGGAATAGGCGAGCGCCGGCAGGGCGAGGGCGGCGGAGATCCAATGGAAGGCCTGGCGGGTTCCCGTCTCCGCTCCTGACCATATCGAGACCGACAGCAGCATGATGTTCATGGCCGAGAAGCCGGCGACCGCCAGGGCGCGGACGAGCCGGGCGAGCTGCGGATCGCCCGGCCGGTCGTCGCCCGGGAGATGGGCGTCGTAGCCCAGCCCGCGCAGCGTCTCGACCAGCGGCGGCGGCTCGTCGCCGCGCCATCTGACGGCGACGCGCCGGCTGGAGAGATTGACTCGCGCTCCCTCGACGTCCGGCATGTGCCTGAAGGCACCCTCGATCGCGCCGATGCACCGGGCGCAATGAATGCCGGGAACGGACAGGTCGGTCTGGTGGAGGCCGCCGCCCAGCACCCGGCTCGCGAGCCTGATTTCCTCGCGCGACGGCGCGCCGGTCTGTTCCGGGACGTGGGCGGCCGCCGACGCGCAGCAGGTCATCTCATCGCCCTGTAGGCGTGCCAGGTGGCATGGCCGAGCAGCGGGAACACGACGATCAGGCCGATGAGCGCCGTCGCGAGTCCGGCGAGGATCAGCACGAGCACGATGCCGCCCCAGGTCAGCATCACCGGCAGGTTGCTCCAGACGAGCGAGATGCTGTTGCCCATGGCGGTGAAGGCGTCGGTCTCCTCGTCGAGCAGCATCGGGATGGAGAAGGTGCTGATGGCGAAGGAGAAGGCGGCGAAGACGCCGCCGACGGCGGAGCCCACCGCGAGCATCGCCCAGCCGGTCCACGAGGTGAACAGCATCGCGGTGACGTGATCGAGCCCTGGAAACGGGGTCAGCCCGAAGAACAGCGCATAGATCAGGACCGCGGCACGCATCCACAGCAGCATCAGCCCGCAGAGTATGGCGCCGGTGAACCAGATCTGGGCGCCCGAGCGCGGCCTGACGAAGACCATGCGGGCGAGCGGGACGGGCTCGCCCCTGGCGAGGGCGCGGCTCTTCTCATAGAGGCCCACCGCCACCAGCGGCCCCATCACCATGAAGCCGGCCAGCGCCGGGAAAAGGATGTAGTCATAGCCGAGCGCGAACAGGCTCCATATGATGGCGAGCGACACGGCGGCGACCGCCAGCCCGTAAGCCAGGCTGGATCCCGGCCGGTTCAGGACATCGCGCCATCCCGCCGCGAGCCAGGCGAACGCCGTGGCGGCCGGCAGATTACGGCGGTTGCGCTCGATATAGGGCCGTTCTCCGGTGTCGTCCGCGCTGTGGCTTGCGCTCATGTCAGACCCCTTGTCTCAGCATGCCGATCTCGCCGCCTGGTATTCGCCGCCGGCTTCCTTCTGATGCGGAACGCAGTCGGGCTGCGAGCGCACCGCGACATAGACCAGATGCGCATTGGCGGCGGCAAAGACGGCGAGGACCGCGGCGGCGATCGCCAGCGCCGTGATCCGCCAGCCGATCCGCTTCGTCATGGCGCCGTCCCCAGGTCGTCGACATAGAGCGCCAGCAGCTTGATCTCGGCCGGCGACAGCCGGCCTTTCCAGTGCGGCATGTGTCCCTGCCGGCCGGAATAGACGGTGCGATAGACGGACTCGAGGTCGCCGCCATAGATCCAGGTCCTGTCGGTCAGATCGGGCGCGCCGACATCCTGCTTGCCCCTGGCGTCGTCGCCATGACAGCTCACGCAATTGGCCTTGAATATCTCCTGCCCGGCCGCCAGCGTCCCGGCGTCGCCGCCTTCCTCGCCGGCCGCGCCCGAAAGCGAGCGGACATAGGCGGCGACCTGCGCCACCTGCCTGGGCTCGAGCGCGCCGGTGCTGCCGAAGCCCATCATCTGCGACGTCCGCGTATCGTCGTTGGTCGAATTGATGCCGATGCTGATCGTCTGGGCGAGCATCTCGGGCGCCCCGCCCCATAGCCAGGCCTTGGCCGTCAGGTCGGGGAAGCCCGGTCCGCCGGTGGCCGAGACGCCGTGGCAGGCGGCGCAGTTGTCGGTGAACAGGGTGCGTCCGGCTTCCCGCACATGCCGCATGATCACGGGGTCGGCCTTGAGCGCGGCAAGGTCCTGGGCGCCGATCCTGTCCATCCACGCACCGCGGGCGAGCCGCGCCGCTTCCACCTGCCTGGTCACGATGTCGCGCTGGTCGATGCCGAGCAGCCCCCTCGTATAGGTCGAGCCCAGAGGCCAGGCCGGCATCGCGATCCAGTAGCCGATCGCGAACAGGATGGTGATCGCCAGAAAGGCCAGCACCACGCGCGGCACCGGCGTCTCGAGCTCCTCGATGCCGTTCCATTCGTGGCCGGTGGTCAGGCGGCCGGTGATCGGATCGCGCCTGCCTATGTCCATGGCCTGTCGTCCTTGTCGAGGATGCTGTTCTTGGCGCGCTCGAAGCCCGCCCGGTTGGCCGGCCAGCAGGCATAGGCCACGACGCCGACGGCGAGCGCGATCAGATAGAACAGGCCCCAGCTCTTGGAGAAGGCGACGATCGCGTCATGCATGGTCAGTCTCCCGGCACCGTCTGCTCCGCCCTCTTGGCGGCATCGGTGAGCCCGCCGACGATCTGCAGATAGGCGACGATCGCATCCATCTCGGTCAGCCTTGCCGGATCGCCGTCGAACAGGCGGACATGCGTGGCCGGACCATAGCGGTCTGCGACGCCCGACGCCCAGTCGCTGTCGGGGGCCGCCTGGCCCTCGGCGTCCCGGCCGGCATTGGCGATCATCTCGTCGCTATAGGGCACGCCGACCGCCCGCATCGCCTGGAGGTGCCGGCCGAGGTCGTCCGCCTTCAGCTCGTTGCGCAGCAGCCAGCGATAGGCCGGCATGACCGATTCCGGCACGACGTCGCGCGGATTGTAGAGATGCGCGACATGCCAGGCGTCGGAATATTTCTCGCCTATGCGCGCGAGGTCGGGTCCGGTCCGCTTCGAGCCCCACAGCATCGGGTGGTCATACTTGGATTCGACCGCCAGCGAATAAGGTCCATAGCGCTCGACCTCGTCGCGCAGCGTGCGGATCATCTGCGAATGGCAGGCATAGCAGCCTTCTCTCATATAGATGTTGCGGCCGGCGAGCTCGAGCGGCGTGTAGAGGCGCATGTCGGGCGCCGCCTCGACCGTCCCGGCGATGGTGAACAGGGGCGCGATCTCGACGAAGCCGCCGACCGAGGCCACCGCGACGATGGCCAGCACGAAACCGATGGCGTTGCGCTCTACCTTGCGATGAAATTCCGCCATGATCTGTCACTCGCCCGGCTGGATGACGGGATCGCGGGCGAAAGCCGGCCGGTCGGCCTCGCCGGTGCCGGCTGCGCGCTCCCTGCGCGCCGCCCGGATGGTCATCAGCACATTGTAGGTTCCGACGATCGCCCCGACGAGGAACAGGAGCCCGCCGAAGGCGCGGGCGATGTAATAGGGATGCATCGCCACCAGCGAGTCGATGAAGGAATAGGCGAGCGTGCCGCTTTCGGTGTAGGTCCGCCACATCAGCCCCTGGATGATGCCGGAGTTCCACATCGCGAAGACGTAGACGACGGAGCCGGCGAGAGCGAGCCAGAAATGGACTTCCACCAGGCGCGCCGAGTACATCGCCTGGCGTTTCCACATCCAGGGGACGAGCGCGTAGATCGAGCCGAAGGTGATCATGGCCACCCAGCCGAGCGCGCCGGCATGCACATGGCCGACCGTCCAGTCCGTGTAATGCGACAGCGAGTTGACCGGGCGGATGGCCATGAACGAGCCTTCGAAGGTGGCGAGGCCGTAGAAGACGGCGGCGACCATCATGAAACGCAGCGTCGCGTCGTCGCGCACCTTGTGCCAGGCGCCGTTGAGGGTGGCGAGCGCGTTGCCGGCCGATGCCCAGGACGGCACCAGGAGGATGACCGAGAAGGTCATGCCGAGCGTCTGCACCCACTGCGGCAGCGCGGTGTAATGCAGATGGTGCGAGCCCGCCCACATATAGACGAAGGTGATGCCCCAGAAGCTGATGATCGACAGCCGGTAGGAGAAGATCGGACGGCCGGCGCGCTTCGGCAGATAGTAGTACATCATGCCGAGAAATCCCGCGGTGAGGAAGAAGGCGACCGCATTGTGCCCGTACCACCACTGCGTCATCGCGTCCTGGACGCCTGAGAACAGCGGGTAGCTCTTCACGCCGGCGAAGGATACCGGCACCGCCAGGTTGTTGACGATGTGGAGCATCGCCACCACCAGGATGAAGGCCATGTAGTACCAGTTGGCCACATAGATATGCGGCTCCCTGCGGCGCGCCAGCGTGCGCAGATAGATGAGGAAATAGACGACCCAGACGATCACCAGCCAGATGTCGGCATACCATTCGGGCTCGGCATATTCCTTGGACTGGGTCACGCCCATGAGGTAGCCGCTGGCCGCGACGACGCAGAACAGATTGTAGCCCAGGAGAACGAACCACGGGCTCAGATGGTCCGGCAGGCGGGCGCGCGAGGTGCGCTGCAGGACATGGAGGGACGTGGCGATGAGCGCATTGCCGCCGAAACCGAAGATGACGCCGCTGGTATGGACCGGCCGCAGCCTGCCGAAGCTCGCCCAGGCCGCATCGAAGGTGAGTTCCGGCCAGGCGAGAAGTGCCGCCACCCACACGCCGACGAACATGCCGGCGACGGCCCAGAACATCGCCAGCACGATGCCCGCTTTGGTTGGATCGTCATAGTAGTGCGCGTACTGGGCGGCATCGGGCTCCGGCGCGTCGAGCTTGCGCAGCACCAGAGCGGCGAGCCCGAGAGCCGAGGCCATAACGATGAAGCCATGGACGCCGAGCGCGTTGTCGCGGCCCGCCGCGGCCATCACGAGGCCGAGGGCGGATATGAGGAAAAGGAGGCCCAGCGCCGCTTGCCGCTCGCCCACTGTCAGTTTCGCGATCATTGATCGACCGCCGTCGGAACGTAAGACAATTCAGAGAATCTCCTCGCCCAATCTAGGCGAGAACGGCATCCCATCTTTGCGCTGGCGCAAATTGCGACTGCTGACGGATCGGGCCGGCCCCGCCTGCTCCCCGAACTTGCCGGCCATCCAAGCACGATATCGTTTCGAGGGCAAAAACAACCGTCACACCCCTTCCCTGTCACAGAACTTTTACAATGGGCTGGTTGATAGCCCCATGGCGCTCGACGAATCCCCGCAGGCTGCAGCCGGAAAAGCCGCACGGCAGCGGTGGATGTCGCTTCTCGCATCGGCCATGCCGGCCAGGCTCGACGCCCTGTTCCCGCGCGAGCGCTTTCCGCGCTTCGTCTATCTGCGTAGGCCCGAGACCGGCCTGGTGATGCTGCGCGGCCGCATCGGCGGCACCGGCGGCGCGTTCAATCTGGGCGAAGCCACGGTGACGCGCTGTGCCGTCCGCCTCGGCGACGGGACGGTCGGCCAGGCTTTCGTCATGGGCCGCTCGCATGAGCACGCGCTCGCCGCCGCGGTCTGCGACGCGCTGCTCCAGGGCGATGGCCGTGACCTGGCCGAGACCGTGGTCGCGCCCCTGGCGCAGGAGCGCGCAGAGCGGGATCGTGATCTCGCCCTGAAGAACGCGGCGACGAAGGTGGACTTCTTCACCATGGTGAGAGGCGAGGATGATTGAGGCGGTCAGCGGCTTTGCCGACCCCGCTCGGGGCAGCGCCCGCGCCTTCCGGCTCATGCTCGACGCCATGGCGCATCCGGGCCGCATCGTGGCGATGCCCGCAACGGTGGAGGCACCCCAGCCCCTGCTGCCGTCGGCCGCGGCCATCTGCCTGACGCTTTGCGACCATGACACCCCGCTCTGGCTCGACGACGCCCTGCGCAGGCCCGCCGTGCTCGACCATCTGCGCTTCCATTGCGGCGCCCCGATGGTGGCCGAAGCGGCCTCGGCGCGGTTTCTTCTGTGCAGCCGGACCTCGGCCGCCGCGGCACTCGCCGCCGCCGATCGCGGCACCGCGGAATATCCCGATGCCTCGGCGACGCTGATCGTCCAGGTCGACGAGCTGCGATCGGGCGGACGGCTGCTCCTCGAAGGACCGGGCATCGACGGAACACGCGATTTCCGCGCCTGCGGCCTCGACTCCCGCTTTTGGGACCTCATGGCCGCCAATCACGCCGCCTTTCCGCTGGGCGCCGACATATTCTTTGCCGCGCCGGGCGAGATCGCCGCTCTGCCCCGTTCGACCCGCATGAAAGAGGAGGCCTGAGCCGATGTATGTCGCGGTCAAAGGCGGCGAGAAGGCGATCGACGCGGCGCACCGGCAGCTGGCGGAGGAACGGCGCGGCGACCCCGGTATCCCGGAGCTGACCGCCGCCCAGATCGGGGCGCAGCTTTCCCTCGCCGTCGACCGGGTCATGACCGAAGGCTCCCTCTATGACCGCGAGATGGCGGCGCTTGCGATCAGGCAGGCGCGCGGCGATCTCATCGAGGCGATCTTCCTCGTCCGCGCCGCGCGCGCCACCTTGCCGCGCTTCGGCTATTCGACGCCCATCGAGACCTCGAAGATGCTGGTGCGCCGGCGCATCTCGGCCGCCTTCAAGGACGTGCCGGGCGGACAGATCCTCGGCCCGACCTTCGACTATACCCACCGGCTGCTCGATTTCGCGCCGGCCGCCGACATGGTCCCGGCGCCCGTCGAGACCGGGCCCGCCGACATCGACCGCAGCATGCCCCGGGTGCTCGACCTGATCGGCGCCGAGGGCCTGATCGAGCCGGCCTCCGCCGCCGCGGGCGAGCCCGGCGATCTCACCCGCGAGCCACTCTCCTTTCCGGCCGGACGCGATCTGCGCCTGCAGAGCCTGGCGCGCGGCGACGAGGGCTTCCTTCTGGCGCTCGGCTATTCGACGCAGCGCGGCTACGGCCGCAGCCATCCTTTCGCCGGCGAGATCCGCTATGGCGAGGTCAGGGTGAGCTTCGCGCCCGAGGAGCTCGGCTTCGAGATCGAGATCGGTGTCGTCGCCGTCACCGAATGCGAGATGATCAACCAGTTCAAGGGGTCGGGCGGCGTACCGCCGCAATTCACCCGCGGCTACGGCCTGAGCTTCGGCCAGTGCGAGCGCAAGGCCATGGCCATGGCCCTGGTCGACCGCGCCTTGCGCGCGCGCGAGCTGGACGAGGAGCAGGCGGCGCCGGCGCAGGACGAGGAATTCGTGCTCTCCCATGCCGACAACGTGCAGGCGACGGGCTTCGTCGAACATCTGAAGCTGCCGCATCATGTCGACTTCCAGGCCGAGCTCGAACTGCTGCGCCGGCTCAGGCGCAAGGCCCTCGGCCTCGGCCAGGAGGCGGCCGAATGACCGCGGGCTACAACTTCGCCTATCTGAACGAGCAGACGAAGCGCATGATCCGCCGCGCGCTGCTGAAGGCGGTGGCTGTTCCGGGCTACCAGGTGCCTTTCGCCAGCCGCGAGATGCCGATGCCCTATGGCTGGGGCACGGGCGGCGTCCAGGTGACGGCCTCGATCCTCACCCCCGAGGACACGCTCAAGGTGATCGACCAGGGTGCCGACGACACCACCAATGCGGTCAGCATCCGCAAGTTCTTCGTCCGCACCGCCGGCGTCGCCACGACGGAAGACACCGCGAAAGCGTCGATCATCCAGACCCGGCACCGCGTGCCCGAGACCAGGCTCTCGCAGAGCCAGATCCTCGTTTATCAGGTGCCGATACCGGAGCCCTTGCGCTTCCTCGAGCCGCGCGAGACCGAGACGCGCAAGATGCATGCGCTCGAGGAATATGGCATCATGCATGTGAAGCTCTACGAGGACATCGCCCGCCACGGCCGCATCGCGACGTCCTATGCCTACCCGGCCAAGGTGAACGGACGCTACGTCTTCGATCCCTCGCCGATCCCGAAATTCGACAATCCGAAGCTCGACAATTGCGCCGCCTTGCAGCTTTTCGGCGCCGGCCGGGAGAAGCGCATCTACGCGCTGCCGCCTTGCACGCCGGTGAAGAGCCTCGATTTCGAGGACCATCCGTTCAGCGTGCAGAGATGGGACGAGCCCTGTTCCCTGTGCGGATCGCGCGACACCTATCTCGACGAGATCATTCTCGACGACCGGGGCAAGCGCATATTCGTGTGCTCCGACACCGATCATTGCCGCAAGGCGCGCGAGGCGGCCGCATGAGCGGGCCTCTCCTGATCGCCGATGGAATCGGCAAGTCCTATGACGGACGCGCCGCCTGCGGGAAGGTGAGCTTCGAGCTCTGGCCGGGAGAGGTGCTGGCGGTGGTGGGCGAATCGGGCTCCGGCAAGACCACGCTGCTCAAATGCCTTTCCATGCAGATCGCGCCCTCCTCGGGCCGCGTGCTCTATGCCTTGCGCGACGGCCGCATTGTGGCCCTGGCCGATCTGAGCGAGGCCGAGCGCCGTTTCCTGATGCGCACCGACTGGGGCTTCGTCCACCAGGACCCGCGCGAGGGCCTGCGCATGGGGGTCTCGGCCGGCGCCAATGTCGGCGAGCGCCTGATGGCGGTGGGCGAGCGGCACTATGGCCGCATCCGGGAGACGGCGCTCGACTGGCTCGCCCGCGTCGAGATCGCCGGCGACCGCATCGACGACAGCCCGCGCCACTATTCGGGCGGCATGCGCCAGCGCCTGCAGATCGCGCGCAATCTGGTGACCGTTCCGCGCCTCGTCTTCATGGACGAGCCGACCGGCGGCCTCGACGTCTCGGTCCAGGCGCGCCTGCTCGACCTCCTGCGCGGCCTGGTGCGCAGCCTCGGCCTTTCCGTCATCATCGTGACCCACGACCTGGCGGTGGCGCGCCTGCTGTCGAGCCGTCTATTGGTCATGCAGCAGGGCGAGGTCATCGAGACCGGCCTCACCGACCAGGTGCTCGAGGACCCGCAGGCGCCTTACACCCAGCTTCTCGTGTCCTCGGTCCTGCAGGTGTGACCGATGGGCCTCGTCCTCGAGATCCGCCATCTCGCCAAGGCGTTCCGCCTGCATCTGCAGGGTGGCGCACGCATTCCCGTCTTCGATGACCTCACCCTCGAGCTTGCCGAAGGCGAGGCGCTCGCCGTCACCGGTCCGTCCGGCAGGGGCAAGAGCTCCCTGCTCAAGCTGGTCTACGGCACCTACAAGGCCGGCCACGGCGAGATCCTCGTCCGCCATCGGGACGGCTGGCTCGATCTCGCGCGCGCAGCGCCCCGCCAGGTGCTCGAAGCCCGCCGGCACACGATCGGCTACGTCACCCAGTTCCTGCGCGTCATTCCGCGCGTCCCGGCGCTCGACATCGTCGCCGAGCCCCTGCTCGAGCGCGGCGTCGCGGCGCAGGCGGCGCGCGAGCGCGCCGCCGGCCTTCTCGGCCGGCTCAATATCCCCGAGCGCCTGTGGACCCTGTCGCCCATGACCTTCTCCGGCGGCGAGCAGCAGCGCGTCAACATCGCCCGCGGCTTCGCCGCGCCCTATCCGATCCTGCTGCTCGACGAGCCGACCGCCTCGCTCGACCAGGAGAACAGGGCCGTCGTCCTCGCCATGATCGCCGAGACGCGCCGCGCCGGCAGCGCCGTCATCGGCATTTTCCACGATGCGGCGGACCGGAAAGCCGTGTGCACGCGCGAGTTCGACCTTGCCCGGTTGAAAAGCGCGGCGGCTTGACCGGGCTGACACGAAGTCTTCAGAAGACTGTCATGAAAGCCCGCTACCCCTTCTTGAAACGATAAAGGGGTAGACGTTGAGCGCGATCCTGATCGACCGGCTGAGCAAGACGTTCAGCAGCGGCAAGCGTGGGCTGGACGGCATATCTCTCGCCATCGCGGAGGGCGAGATGGTGGCCCTCATCGGCGCCTCGGGCTCCGGCAAGTCGACCCTCATCCGTCACATTGCCGGCCTCCTCGCGGCCGACAGGGCGGCGGGCGGCGCCATCAGGGTGCATGATCGCGCCGTGCAGGACGAGGGCCGCATCGCTTCCGATGTGCGCGCCATCCGCCGCGGGATCGGCGTCATTTTCCAGCAGTTCAACCTGGTCGGCCGCATGTCGGTGCTGACCAACGTGCTGACCGGCGTCCTCGGCCGGATCCCCGCCTGGCGCGGCACGGTCGGCGCCTTCCCGGCAGGCGAACAGCGGGCCGCCATGGCCGCCATGGCGCGCGTCGGCATCGCCGAGACGGCGCGCCAGCGCGCCTCCACCCTGTCCGGCGGCCAGCAGCAGCGTGCCGCCATCGCCCGCGCCCTGGTGCAGGGGGCGCGCGTCCTTCTCGCCGACGAGCCCATCGCCTCGCTCGATCCCGCTTCCGCGCGCCGGGTCATGGAGACGCTGGAGACCATCAACCGGCAGGACGGCATCACCGTCGTCGTGGCCCTGCATCAGGTCGAATATGCCCGCCGCTTCTGCCCGCGCACCATTGCCATGCAGGCGGGGCGCGTGGTCTTCGACGGGCCGAGCGCGCAGCTCTCCAACGAGCGCCTGCGCCAGATTTACGGATCGGCCAGCGAAGAGCTGATCCTTCCCGATGCGGGTGAGGTCCGCCGGCCCGTCCCTCCCGTGGAAGGACTTGCCGCGGCCGCCGCATAGTTGCGTCAGAACCTTCGTTGTCAGGAGAAACCACATGATACGGACTACACGACGGCTTGCCGTATTCGCGGCGGCCATGCTCATGGCCGGCGGCGCTCACGCCGAGACCAAGGAGATCAATTTCGGCATCATATCGACCGAATCGACACAGAATCTCAAGCAGTACTGGACGCCCTTCCTGACCGATCTCGAGAAGGAGACGGGCATCAAGGTCAATCCGTTCTTCGCTTCCGACTATGCCGGTATCATCGAGGGCATGCGCTTCGGCAAGGTGCAGGTCGCCTGGTACGGCAACACGTCGGCGATGGAGGCGGTGGACCGCGCCGAGGGCCAGATCTTCGCCCAGTCGGTCGACGTCGAGGGCAATCCCGGCTACTGGTCGCTGCTCGTCGCCAATGCCGAGAACTCCAGTATCAACGGCGTCGCCGATGTCCTCAAATGCGACAAGACGCTGAGCTTCGGCAATGGCGATCCCAATTCGACGTCCGGATTCCTGGTGCCGTCGGTCTTCGTCTTCAGCGCCAACAACGTCGACCCCAAGGCCTGCTACAAGACGGTCACCAACGCCAATCACGAGACCAATCTCATGGCGGTGGTGAACAAGCAGGTCGACTTCGCCACCAACAACACCGAGAACCTGCGCAACTTCGCCAAGTCGCATCCCGAAGAGCTGAAGAAGATCAAGGAGATCTGGCGCTCGCCGCTGATCCCGTCCGATCCCATCGTCTGGCGCAAGGATCTCGATCGGACGACCAAGGACAAGCTGCTCTCCTTCTTCATGAGCTATGGCCGCCAGGGCTCGGTCGAGGAGGTGAAGACGGCGCGCGAGAACCTCAGGAAGCTGAACTGGGCGCCGTTCAAGCCGTCCTCGGACGCGCAGCTCTATCCGGTCCGGATCATGGAGATCTCCAAGTCGATCAACAAGGTCAAGGCCGACGAGGCGCTGAGCCAGGCCGACAGGGACGCCAGGCTCAAGGAGCTCGAAGCGCAGAAGGCCGAGTTCGAGAAGCTGATGGCGGAAGTGCCGCAGAGCTGAGCCCGCAACGCTTGCTCGCCTCTCCCGTCGCTTGGCGACGGGAGAGGCGACTGAGGTCTTGGGATGGCGGCCACGGAGACGCGACGATGACCACAAGCGCGACCACCACGGGCACGATCCAGGTTCCTCCCGTGCCGGCGGCGCAGCGCTACGGCCAGCTCGCCTTCTGGTCGATCCTCGCCGGGCTCCTCGCCTGGAGCTTCGTGCCGGCGGAAATCTATCGCGCTTCCCTGCTCGTCACCGACGCCGGCAACATGGCGAAATACGCCTCGGGCTTCCTTACGCCGAATTTCGCCGACTGGCGGCTCTATGTCGCGGAAATGCTGGTGACGGTGCATATCGCGGTCTGGGGGACCTTTCTCGCGATCCTGCTCGGCATCCCGTTTTCGCTCCTCGCGTCCAACAATGTCGCGCCGGTCTGGATCGTTCAGCCGGTGCGCCGGCTGATGGACGCCTGCCGCGCGATCAACGAGCTCGTCTTCGCCGTCCTCTTCGTCGTCGCCGTGGGCCTCGGTCCCTTTGCCGGCGTCATGGCCGTCTTCGTCCACAATCTCGGCATCATCTCCAAGCTGTTCTCGGAAGCCGTGGAGGCATCCGACCCGCGTCCGGTCGAGGGCATCCGCGCCACCGGCGCCACCCGCCTCCAGGAGGTCGTCTACGGCATCGTCCCGCAGGTGATGCCGCTGTGGCTGAGCTATGGGCTCTATCGCTTCGAGTCCAATGTGCGCGGCGCCACCGTGCTCGGCATCGTCGGCGCCGGCGGCATCGGCCAGCTTCTCTTCGAGAACATCCGCGGCTTCTACTATGGCGAGACGGCCGCGATCATGATCGTCGTGGTCGTGACCGTGGCCATCATCGACATGATCTCGCAACGGCTGCGCAAGGTCCTCATATGAGCCCGCGCTGCGCCCTCTATTACGCGCCGGCTCCGGACACGCCTTTTCACGCCCTGGGCGCGACCTGGCTCGGCCGCGACGCCTGGTCGCGGACGATGACCTCTCAGCCCATGGTGGACGGTATCGCCGGCCTCACCGGCGAGCCGCGCCGCTATGGCTTCCATGCGACGCTCAAGGCGCCGTTCAGGCTGGCGGCGGGCAAGAGCCGCGCCGATCTCTCGGTCTTCGCCGCCGAATTCGCCGGCCGCCACGCGCCGGTATCGCTGCCGAGGCTCCGCCTCGACGTCCTCGACGGCTTCCTGGCGCTCGTCCCCGGCGGCGAGAGCGACCGGCTGGACGCGTTCGCCGCCCGCTGCGTCATGGACTTCGACGGCTTCCGCGGACCGCTGCAACAGGACGAGATCGCGCGCCGCCAGCGCTCCGGCCTCACTGCGCGCCAGAGCCGGCTGCTCCTGAACTGGGGCTATCCGCATGTGCTCGATCAGTTCCGCTTTCACATGACGCTGAGCGGCAGGCTTGGTGCTGCGGACATGGCCCGGCTCAGGCCCCTGGCCGAGAGGCACTTCGCCGCCGTCATCGGCGCGCCCCTGCTGATCGATGCGGTCTCGATCTTCTGCGAAGCCGGGCCTGGCGCCCCTTTCTGCGCCGAGGACCGCTTCGCGCTAGCCGGCAGGGTCGAAAGCCGCTGGCCCGAGATCTGGAAACTGGGTGTGAGATGACGAAGGAACGGGTGCTCGGCAACGCCAGGATCGTGACGGCCGACGAGACCGTCGCCGGCGCGGTGCTGCTGCGCGGCGGTCTGATCGCCGATATCACGAGAGGGCCGGTCGCAACCATGGACGTCGATCTCGACGACGCCTATCTGATGCCGGGACTGGTCGAGCTCCATACCGATCATCTCGAGCATCATTACCGCCCGCGCCCCGGCGTCGCCTGGCCCGCGGTCGGCGCCCTCATCGCCCATGACGCGCAGATCGCCGCCGCCGGCATCACCACCGTATTCGACGCCCTGCGCGCCGGCACCTTCGACACGGAGGACAGCCCCTTGCGCCGCGCCAATGGCGAACTCTGCCGGGCGATCGCCTCGGCCCGCGGCAGCGCCATGCTGCGCGCCGATCACCGCATCCATCTGCGCTGCGAGCTGCCCTGCGCCGACACGCTCGACAGCGCCGAGGAGCTGGTCGCGGACGGCCTCGTCGATCTCGTTTCGGTCATGGACCACACGCCGGGCGAGCGCCAGTTCGTGAGTCTCGACAAGTTCCGGGAATATTACCTCGGCAAGAACATCATGACGGCGGAGCGCCTCGAAGCGTTCATCGCCGAGCGCCGCGAGCTGAACATCCTCCATTCCGCCCGCAACCGCCGCGCCATCGCCGACCTCGCCTCGGCCAACGGCCTGAAGCTCGCCAGCCACGACGATGCGACTCTCGCGCACGTCGCCGAGGCGGTCGCCGACGGCGTCGCCATCTCGGAATTTCCGACGACCGGAGAGGCCGCCCGCGCCGCCCACGCCGCCGGCCTCTCGGTGCTGATGGGCGCCCCCAATCTGGTGCGCGGCGGCTCGCATTCCGGCAACATCCCGACGCTCGACGTCGCCAGGGCGCGATGCCTCGACCTCATGTCGTCCGACTATGTGCCGGTGAGCCTGCTGCATGCCGCCTTCGCCCTGCCGGAGAAGGCGCCCGGAATCGGCCTGCCCGAGGCGGTGAACATCGTGTCGCGCAATCCGGCCCGCGTCATGGGCCTCGACGACCGGGGCGAGATCGCCGCGGGCAAGCGCGCCGATCTCATCGAGGTGCGCCGTGTCGACGGATTTCCGGTGGTGCGGTCGGTCTGGCGCGCCGGCGAGCGCGTGCTCTGACCATGACGCCTCTGCCGGGCAGGCTCGTTCTGGTGGTGGGGCCGAGCGGTGCCGGCAAGGACAGTCTCCTGCGCCATGCCGCGAGGCGGCTGGCCGATGAGCCGCGCATCGTCTTTCCGCGCCGCGCCATCACGCGCGCCGCTTGCGATGCGGCGGAAGACCATGTGAGCCTGACCGTCGAAGAGTTCCGCGCGGCCGAGGCGAGAGGCGATTTCGTCCTGTCCTGGGAGGCGCACGGCCTCCATTACGGTATTTCCGCCGCCATCCGGCGCGATCTCGCCGCCGGCCGCGCCGTCGCCGTCAACGTGTCGCGCGCCGTCATCGCTGAAGCGAAGCGGCGCTTTCCCAACATGGCCGTCCTCCACGTCACCGCTCCCGCGAGCGTCCTTGCCGAAAGGCTCGCCCGGCGCGGGCGCGAGACGGCTGCCGACATCGCGCGCCGCATCGGGCGAGAGCCCGCGCATTTCGAGAGCGGCGTCGAGACCGTCACCATCGTCAACGACGCGTCGCTCGATCGTGCCGCCATGGCCTTCACCACCGCCCTCCTGAGCTTCGCCGGAGCGTCCTGTGCCGCGCCTGTCCGAGACACCTTATCTGCATGACGGCGCCGCCGTCGTCGGCTCGACGCTCGGCCGCTATGTCGAGATCGGCATGGGCGCCCGCGTCACCGAAAGCACGCTCGGCGACTACAGCTACACCGACCGCTATGCCGACATCGCCTATTCGATCCTCGGCAAGTTCGTGAACGTCGCCGCTTTCGCGCGCATCAATCCCGGCGAGCATCCCTATCGGCGCGCCTCGTTGCATCACTTCATGTACCGTTCGGAATACTACTGGCCGGAGGAGGAAAACGAGGAAGCGGTCTTCCACTGGCGGCGCTCGCGCGGTGCCGTCATCGGCCATGACACCTGGCTCGGCCACGGTTCGGTGATCATGAAGGGCGTCACGGTCGGCGATGGCGCCATCGTCGGCTCTCTCTCGGTCGTCACCAGGGACGTCGCGCCCTATGCCATTGTGGCCGGCGCGCCGGCGCGGTTCATCAAATGGCGCCATCCCGAGGCGATCGCCCGGCGCCTGCGCGAGTTCGCCTGGTGGGACTGGGACCATGCGGCGCTGCGCCGGGCGCTCAAGGACTTCCGCGCGCTCCCGGTCGAGGCCTTCCTGGAGCGCTACGAGGGACGGGGAGCCGCGCTCGCGCGCTAAGGTCGTGGAGACAAGGCTTGGAATGCGGTAAGGTGGGGTTAACCTCAATCGCTTGTAGTGCTGCGTATCCTTATTTTAATCATATTCATTGTTAATGACGGCAGAGGGTAACGGAGAGGAACTTCGTTATGCGCAGACCGTGGAAAATTGGCGCGCTTGTGGGGATGGCAGTGGTCTGCGCCGCCGCCGTCACATTATATATGAGCGGTCGCGGCAGCTTCATCGCCAAGCTGTGGACGGATGCCCAGTCGCGCAGCATGTCCTGGGACCTGATCGACCTGGCCTTCTGGTCTTCCGATCCCGACGTCCTCGACCGCGCCAGGAGCCAACCTGAAGTTGTCATGCCGGTCAAGGACTATGTGGAGCGACGCGTGAGCCCCACGCGGATCGAGACCGGCAAGGTGAAGATCGCCGAGTGGAAGGACGCCGTCGCCGGCATCGAGAAGAAATACGGCGTGCCGGCCGAGATGCTGGTCGCGATCTGGGGCATAGAGTCCAATTTCGGCAAGTCGATGGGCGACAAGAATGTCCTGGGCTCGCTCGCCACGCTCACCAAGGCCGGCTATCGCAGCGATTATTTCAACGGCGAGCTGCTGGCCGCGCTCGAGATGGTGCGTGACGGCAAGGTCGACAAGGCTGAGATGGTCGGCTCCTGGGCGGGCGCCATGGGCCAGGTCCAGTTCATGCCCTCGAGCTATCTCGCCTATGCCGTCGATCACGACGGCGACGGCCGCAAGGATATCTGGAAATCGGTCCCCGATGCGCTGGCCTCGACCGCCAACTATCTCAAGAAGAGCGGCTGGCAGCCGGGCAGGGACTGGGGCTACGAGGTGAAGATTCCCGAGAAGTTCGATTTCGCCGCGGCCTGGAAGAAAAAGAACATGACGCTTGCCGACTGGGCCAAGCTGGGACTCAGGCGCGTGGATGGAAAGCCGTTCCCGCATCCGCGCGAGAAGGCCCGCTTCTACCTGCCCGCGGGCGGCGGCGGCCCGGCCTTCCTGGTGCTCAGGAATTTCGACGTCATCAAGCGCTACAACAATGCCGACTCCTACGCGCTCGCCGTGGCGCATCTGGCCGACCGCATCAAGGGCGCGGACGGCTTCGTCAGCCCCTGGCCCGAGGACGTGGTGCCGCTGTCGCGCAGCGAGCGCAAGGAGCTCGAGGAGCTGATCGCCGAGAAAGTGCTCAAGCCCGGCAAGCCGGCCGGCAGCGGCAGCCATGTCATTCGCCTGGCGATCATCAAGTTCCAGAAGACGGAAGGGCTGCTCGCCGACGGCCACCCGTCACGCGCGCTGCTCCAGCGCCTGCGCGACTGGAGCCCGGCCTCCTCGGGCTGAGCCTCATCAGCCTTCTCCGCTGACGGTCGGCACGATCCGCGCTGCGGCGGCTGCCGGAGGATGGGACTGGCGGACCTCGTCCGGCTCGACAGGCACTTGCGCCGGAGCCTTTCCGCGCCGTGCCGCGATCAGCCTGTCCCAGGCGAGGCCGCCCAAGAGGATGCCGAGGACCGGTCCCACGGCATAGATCCAGTAATATCGCCACTCGCCGAGGAAGACATAGGGTCCGAAGGCGCGCGCCGGGTTCATGGCGGCTCCGGCGATGGGTCCCATGACCATCACCTCGATGCCGACGATGAGACCGATCGGCACGGCGGCGAACCGGCGCAAGGGCTCGTCCGCGGCGAACGCGGCGCGGATGGTGAGCATCATGGCGAAGGACAGGAAGCTTTCGATGACGAAGGCGCCGAGGCTCGATATTGCGAGCGCCTTGTTGGGCAGGTTGGCGCCCATGGCCGCCTGAAGGCCCAGCGTGCAATAAAGGAGAGCCGCACCCGCCGCCGACCCGGCGAGCTGGGCCACGAGATAGCCGGCGACGCGCGACCTGGGGAAGTCGCCGAAGACGGCGAGAGCGACCGTCAGCGCCGGGTTGAAATGGCCGCCCGATATGTCGAGGAAGCACCAGATCAGGATCATGAGAGCGATGCCGGACGCCGCCCCGCCGATCAGCGGGACCGGCAGGCCGCCGACCATCGTCGCCGCCATCACCGAGCCCGCGGCGAAGAACACCAGGAGCGCGGTGCCGATGAATTCGGCCGCATAGGGCGCCATTCTGTCGTCCGCCGGGATGTCGGTCATGGTCAGATCGTCAGCCTGAAATAGAGCATCGGCAGCTTCTCGGGCAAGGCCTCTATCCGGTTGATCATCATATGGTTGCGCAAGCCGAAGATACGGGAAAGATAGCTTTCGCCACCGCTGTCGAGACCGACGCAGAACACGTCGATCCCCCTGTGGGCGAGCTCATGCACGGCCTTGCGCGCATCCTCGACCAGATATTTCCGGTCCGCAACGTCGATATCGGAGGGCTCGCCGTCGGTGATGACGAGCACGAGCTTGCGATGCGTGACCTGCCGTTCGATCTCGGCGCCGGCCTGGCGCAGGGCGGCGCCGAGCCGCGTCGAAAGCATGCCGCGCAGGCCCGCCAGCCGCGCCTTGAGCACATCGGAGTTGCCTTCGGCGAAATCCTTGACCCGGTAGTAGCGCACTTCCTCGCGGCCGTTCGAGCAGAAGGCGTGTATGGCGAACGGATCGTCGAGATCGGCCATCGCCTGCGCCAGGAGAGCCGCCGCGGCGCGCTCGAGCGCGATGACGGTGGTGGTCGTGTCGCGCACCCGGTCGCGCGTCGATTCCGAGATATCGAGCAGGAGAAGCACGGAGAGATCCCGCGCACGCATTTCTTTCGTCTCGTAGATTCGTGCATCGGGCGTGACGCCCGTCCGGTAGTCGATCATCGCCCGGATCGAGGCGTCGAGATCCAGGCTGTCGCCCTGCGGCTGGCGGCGCATGCGGACCGGGCGGCTGATCTTCGCCGCCTTCACCAGCCGGGCGATCCGCTGCTCGACATCGGCATGTTCGGCGAGGATGCCGTCGATCGCCGCCGCCGACACCGGTCGTGGCTTGAACTCGACGATCGTCGTCCAGTCGTGACGCAGGATGCTGCTGATATGATCCCACTCGGCATGCCGGGCGATCGGGATGCCGGCGTCTTCGGGCACTTCCGTCACGCGCGTCGCCCGGTTCGCCGGCGATGCATCGTCATTACGGTCGCGTTTCTCGCCCTTGTCCTTGTCTTCCTTTTCCGAGAGGCGCACGGCTTCCAGGATCGTCTCCGCGGTTTCCGCCTGCTCGGGCGGCGGCTCGCCCCAGTCCCACAGGCCCAGATTGTCGTCGCGATAGGAGGGCTCGACAACATAGCTCTTGGCATTGAACTGAATGCGCATCTGCCCGATGTCGTTGCCGAGAAGCCCGCCGATCCTGCGGCTCATGGCCGGATCCCTCCAGTCGTCGCGGGCGGCGAAGAACATGGCCTTCGCCTTGGTGACCCAGGGATCGCCGTCGACGAAGGACGGGTCGATCAGCGCCCGCGACAGGCGCAGCATCAGGAGCTCGGCGGTGAGCGCCGGCGATGCTTCGGCGCGATGGAACCGCCGCCATAACCGCGCCAGCCCCGGATAGTCGGCCGCCGCCAGGGCCTCGACGCGGGCATCTTCGATCAGGCCCGCGAGAGCGACCTGCACCGGCTTGAGCGACCCGACCGGCAGCCTGGCCTGGCCATAGGCCAGATGCGCGCCGATATGCGCCAGGACCGCGTGATAGTGGGCGCGGGCCTCGCTTCCGCGATAGCCGGAATAGATCTCCGGCAGGCGGATGAAGGCGCCGTCGAAGGACGCGCGCCGCATCATGCGCCCGCCCGGCCTGACGCTGGCGGTGCGGATGACGGGGCGGAGCTTCCACAGCGCCATCACAAAGGCCCTGAGCGAAGCCTCGACGTCGCTGAAGGTCACGTCGTCGGGCGCGCGCTCGAAGGCCCTGAGCGTGGCGCTGTCGATCTCGGCGAAATAGGCCGCGCATCTGACGGCGTCGCCGCCGGTTTCGCGGATCCCGTTCAGCATCCAGGCGCGGAAGGCGAAGACGCTCACCTTGGCGAGAAGCGAAGACTGGATGATGGCCGCGATCGAATGCGGCGCCAGATTGGCGCCCTCCTCGATGGTCCTGAGCCAGACGCGGAAGGCCGCGCGGTCGCGGAAGAGCCGGGATGCGGCCGGAAGCGCGGCGAGAAAGGCGCCGGCGGCGTCCGGTCCTGCCGCGCCCGCAATGCCGGTTGCCGCCGGCACCGTCGCCAGGGCGAGATCGGCGCCGTGCATCCGCCCCACGGTGGCGCTGCCCCGGGCGAACTGGGCGCACGCCTCGGGATCGCGGATGACGGCGGCGATGCGGGCAAGCCCGTCGGTCCACTGATCGAAGAGAGACTGCGGAAACGTCCGGCGGACCTCCTCCCAGGTCTGGCTGTCGATGACGCCGGCATAGCGCGCCGACTTCAGGAGATCGTCTATGAGGCCGCCGCTCATCTCGTCCTAGATGCAGGCGGCGATGGTTTCGCTGAGCGCCATGCGCATGTCGGGATCGTCGGTGATCGGCAGCACCAGCGCCACCTCGCAGGCCTCGGCGAGCGGCACCGACCGGCTCATCAGGCGCCCGGCCTGGATGAGCATCCGCGTCGACACGCCCTCGTCCAGCCCGTGGCCTTTGAGATTGCGCGTACGGCCCGCGATCCGCACCAGTGCCGCGGCATGCTTGGAATCGATGCCCGCTTCATGGGCGACGATTTCGGTCTCGACCCCGGCCTCCGGATAGGTGAAGTCGAGCGCGGCGAAACGCTGCTTCGTGGACTCCTTCAGGTCCTTGATCACGCTCTGGTATCCCGGATTGTAGGAGATCACCAGGTGAAAGCCGGGATGCGCCTTGATGATCTCGTTCTTCTTCTCGAGCGGGAGTATGCGACGGTCGTCGGTCAAGGGATGGATCACGACCGTCGTGTCCTGGCGCGCCTCGACGATCTCGTCGAGATAGCAGATGGCGCCGTGGCGGACGGCGAGGGTCAAGGGGCCGTCATGCCAGACCGTGCCCTGGGCGTCGAGCAGGAAGCGGCCGACGAGGTCAGACGCCGTCATGTCCTCGTGGCAGGCGACGGTGATCAGGGGCTTTTTCAGCCTGAAGGCCATGTGCTCGATGAAGCGCGTCTTGCCGCAGCCGGTGGGGCCTTTCAGCATCATCGGCAGGCGCGTCGCATGGGCGGCCTCGAACACCGCCACCTCGTTGCCGGTGGCGTGATAGTAAGGCTCGGCGGTGACGAGATAGCTGTCCAGTTCCATCTAAGTTCGGCCTTGTCGCGAAAAAAGGGCCGGAGGGCCATGGACGGTCCTCCGGTGCTGACCCAGACGAATGGACCTCTAGCGGTGGGCCCGCGTCTTGGGATTGGGGATGCCCTCGATCGGGGATTCCTCCGTGCCGACCGTCGAGCGGGTGATCGCCTCGACCATCTCGCGCGTGCCTTCGGGATCCGTGATCCACTTCTTGTAGAAGTCATAGGGGCAGCTGGCGACACCCTGCGCCCCTTCGCGCGAATTGATCAGGCCGGTATAGCCGCGGTGCACCAGCTTGAACAGATGGTTGTTCGACTGGCTGTTCTTGCGCGCGTCGCGGATCAGCGACTTGGACAATTGCGCGAACTGGATGCCCATTTCCTCTTCGCCGCACTCGCCGAGCGTGCGGCCGTCGAAGCCGACGATCGCCGAATGGCCGAAATACGAGTAGACGCCGTCGAAACCGGCCGCGTTGGCGACCGCGACGTAACTGTTGTTGGCCCAGGCCATGGCCTTGGCCATCAGCACCTGCTGGTCCTTGGCCGGATACATGTAGCCCTGGCAGCGCACGATGAGCTCCGCGCCCTTCATGGCGCAGTCGCGCCAGATCTCGGGATAGTTGCCGTCGTCGCAGATGATGAGGCTGACCTTCAGCCCCTTGGGGCCTTCCGACACATAGGTGCAGTTGCCGGGATACCAGCCCTCGATCGGCACCCACGGCATGATCTTGCGGTATTTCTGCATGATCTCGCCCTTGTCGTTCATCAGGATGAGCGTGTTGTAGGGCGCCTTGTTGGGATGCTCCTCGTGGCGCTCGCCGGTCAGCGAGAACACGCCCCAGGTCTTCGCCTTGCGGCAGGCGGCCGCGAAGATCTCGGTCTCCTCGCCCGGGATCTGGGAGGCCGTCTCGTACATCTCCTTCTGGTCGTACATGATGCCGTGGGTGCTGTATTCCGGGAAGATCACCAGATCCATGCCGGGCAGGCCCACCTTCATGCCCACCAGCATGTCGGCGATCTTGCGCGCATTGTCGAGCACCTCCTTGCGGGTGTGCAGACGCGGCATCTTGTAATTGACGACGGCGACGCCGACCGTGTCGTTGCTGCTACCGATATCGCCATGAATCATTTTCGTCTCCCATAATGTTGCCACTCGATGCGCACAGATCCATGGGTCACACCGCCATGTGCTTGTGCATGAGACTGTCCGTCAGTGACTTGATCGGACCCTCCGCCACGACACGGCCCTTCTCCATGATTGCGAAGGAGTCGGACGCACGCCTTGCGAAATCGATATCCTGCTCGACGAGGACGATGGTGATGCCATGCGCCCGGTTGAGCGTCATGATCGCATGCTCGATCTGTTCGACGATATTGGGCTGGATGCCTTCGGTCGGCTCGTCGAGCAGGATGATCTTGGGATTGGTGAGGAGCGCGCGGCCGATCGCCAGTTGCTGCTGCTGCCCGCCGGACAGGTTGCCGCCCGGACGGTCGAGGAATTCGCGCAAGGCAGGGAAGATCTCGAAGACGAGATCGTCATACGTCTTCTGGCCGTTGCCGGCGCGCGCGAACGTCCCCATTTTCAGGTTCTCGCGCACCGTGAAGGTCGGGATGATGCCGCGGCCCTGCGGCACATAGCCGATCCCGGCATAAGCGCGCCTGTGGGTCGGCATGTGGTCGAGCCTTTCGCCGCCGAGCGCGATCTCGCCGCCGCAGCGGTCCATGAGTCCGAGGATCGCCTTGAACAGCGTGGTCTTGCCGACGCCGTTGCGGCCGAGCACGGCCATGACCTTGCCGGTCTCGATCTTGAGATTGATGCCCTGCAGGGCGCGTGAATTGCCGTAATAGGCTTCGAGGTTCCTGATCTCAAGCACCGCTGATTCCCACCGATCCCAGATAGACCTGCTTCACTTTCGGATTGTTCTCGATTTCGGCGACCGGACCTTCGGCCAGGAGCCGCCCCTGATGCATCACCGAGATGATGTCGCCGATCGCCTTTACGAAGCTCATGTCGTGCTCGACGACGACGATCGTGTGCTTGCCCTTGAGCCGGTTGCAGATGTCGGCGGTCTTCTGGGTTTCCTGCACCGTCATGCCGGCCGTCGGCTCATCGAGCAGGATGAGCTCGGCGTCCTGGGCGAGGAGCAGCGCGATCTCCAGCCATTGCGTCTGGCCATGCGAGAGATGGCCCGCCGGGACGTCGAGCGCCTCGCTCAGGCCCACGAATTCCGCAAGCTTGTCGAGGCCGTCGCTGTCGCTCGAGCGCGCCCAGCGGAACAGGTTCGCGGCTACCCCGTTGCGCTTGCAATAGCCGACTTCGAGATTTTCCCTGACCGTCAGCTGGCGGAACACGCTCGGCACCTGGAATTTGCGGCCCACGCCGCAGCGCGCGATCTGATAGTCGTCGAGCCTGCTCACTTCGGCGCCCTTGAACCGGATCGACCCGGCGGTCGGCACCGTCTTGCCGCAGATGAGGTCGAGCGCGGTGGTCTTGCCCGCGCCGTTCGGCCCGATGAGGCAGCGCAGCTCGCCTTTGCCGACCGCGAGCGACAGGCCGTTCACGGCCTGGAAGCCGTTGAAGCTGACACTGACGTCGTCGAGCTCGAGATGTGCGCTCATTGACCCTCGATCAGCTTGCTGTTGCGCGGAGGCTTGCCGGAGACGGCGGGCTTTTCTCGCGCCGCGGCCGGTGCCGCGCCGCCGCGCATCTGCCCGATCTTTTCGACGAGCATCTCGCCGAGGCTGGCGAGCCCGTTGGGCAGGAAGAGCACGACCAGGACGAAGAGCGCTCCCATGACCAGCGTCCAGGTATCGAGGAAAACCTCCGACTCCGAGAGCGCGCCCTGCATGCCGGCGACCAGGATGGCGCCGAGAAGCGCTCCGACGAGGCTTTGCCGGCCGCCGACCGCGCACCAGACGACGATCGACAGGCTGAGCTGCACGCCGAGGAAGGTCGGCGAGGCGAACTCCATCACGATCGTGTAGAGCATGCCGGCGAGACCCGCTATGCCGGCCGAGATGCAGAACACCATGGTCTTGAACAGGGCGACGTCATAGCCGAAGAAGCGCACGCGCGCTTCCTGGTCGCGGATCGCCTGCAGGATGAGGCCGGCCTTGCTCTTGGTGACGGCGAGTGCCAGGAACAGGCACAGGGTGAGGCAGGCGGCAATGAGATAGTAGGTCGTGGCGCTATAGGCATCGAAGGTGACGCCGAAGAGCTCGAGCTGGGCCAGGTCGGTGATGCCGTTGAAGCCGCCCGTCGCCCATTGCTGGTCGATGATCACCAGATTGACGACCACCAGCGTCGCCAGCGTGATGATCGCCACATAGACGCCGGTCACTCTTCCCCGGAACATGAACCAGGCGAGGATCGCCGAGACCGCCGCCGGAACGAGGATTCCCGCCGCGATGGCGAAGGGCATCGAGTAGAAGGGCTGCCAGAACCAGGGCAGCGTCTCGACATTGTTCCACACCATGAAGTCGGGCAGGCCTTCCGAGCCCGTATGGACCGGAATGGTGCGCAGTTTGAGCGCCATCGCCATGCAATAGGAGCCGAGACCGAAGCTCATCGCCTGGCCGAGATTGAGGATGCCGGCATAGCCCCAGGACAGAGCCAGCGCCATCGACACCATGGCGAGCACCAGATAGCGCGCGACGCGGTTCAGCAGGAAATCGTCATTGATCAGCATCGGCAGCAGCAGGATGGCGAGGCAGACCACGCCATAGAGGATCACTTGCGTGAGCGTCTTGTTCGACATCATGTCCTCACCCGTGTCGCGAACAGGCCCTGCGGCCTGAACCTGATGAGGATGACGATGGCGACCAGCACCAGCGCCTTGGCGATCGTATCGTTCTGCCAGAAGGCGAGGACGCCCGAGAGCTGGCCGAGGAGCACCGAGCTCGCCACCGTGCCGAACAGGCTCTGCACGCCGCCGAGCACGACGACAAAGAAGGCGTCGACGACATAGCTCGTGCCCATTTCCGGCGAAACGCTCTTGAGCGGGGCCACGAGCGCCCCGGCAAGGCCGGCCAGGCCCGCGCCATAGGCGAAGGTGCCCGTATAGATCTTGCTTGCGTCGATGCCGAAGGCGGTGGCGATGCTGCGGTCCTCGACGACGGCCCGCAACTGCATGCCGACCGCCGTCTTGTTGACGAGGATCCAGGTCAGGCCGAAGAGCGCGCCGCCGGCGATGATGATGAAGACCCGGTATGCCGACACGTCGACGCCGAGGACGTTGACGGTGACCGACAGGCTGGGCGGCATCTCGACATAGCGCAACTCGCCGCCGGCCGAGAGCCGCACCGCCTGCTGCAGCATGACGCCGATGCCCCACGTCGCGAGGATCGTGTCGATCGGTCGTTTGTAGAGGTAGCGGATGACGCCGCGCTCGATCACCGCGCCGAGGAGCGCCGTGACGATGAAGATGATGACCAGAGCCGGAAACAGGCTGATGCCGGCGAGGGTCCTCAGCACCCAGGCGCCATAGGCGCCGAGCATGATGAACTCGCCATGCGCCATGTTGATGACGCCCATCGAGCCGTAGATGATGGACAGGCCGAGCGCGACGATCAGCAATATCGATCCGATGCTGAGTCCGGTGATGAACTGTTCAAGCAGGAATTCCATGGGCGGCACCCGTGAAACCGGGCCGCGGCGGCAACACGGCCGCCGCGGCGCCGTGAGCGAGGTTCAGCTTTCCTTGAGGCCCGCCTCGGTGCATTTCTGGTTCGGATAGGCGGCATAGGGATCGGGCGCCTTCCATTCGGCCGAATCCTTCAGCACCTCGAACTGGCCGTCCGGCTTGGCGACTGCGATCTTCGGCCACAGCCAGGTGTGGAGATTCTCCTTCTCCAGCCGGATCTTGCCCTGCGGCGCCTGGTATTCCTGGCCTTTCACCGCCTCGCGGATCGCCACGGGCGTGATGTCGCTGCCGGCGAGCTTCTCGACCGCCTGCTTGAACAGATAGGTCTGGAAATAGCAGGCCTCCGAGACGAAATGCGTGACCTTATCGTCGCCCCAGCGCTTCTTGTAGGCGGCCACGAATTTCTCGTTCTCGGGCGATTTGTGCACCATGAAATAAGGTGCTGAGGTGAAATGGCCGGCGGCGGCATCGCCGCCCATGGCGGCGATCTCGTTCTCCGACGTGGTGAGGCTCGCCATCGGCATCTTGACGGGATCGAGTCCGGCGGCGCGATATTGCCGGTGCAGGGCCACGACGGAATCCCCGACGACGGTCGAGAAGATCACGTTGGGCTCGGTGCTCTTGATCTTGTTGATGACGGAGGAGAACTCGGAGTGGCCGAGCGGCACGTATTCCTCGTTCACCACCTCGCCGCCGAGCTTCTCGAGCAGCTTCTTGCAGTAATTGTTCTCTTCCTTGGGATAGATGTAGTTCGAGCCGATGAGGAAGAACTTCTTGCCGAATTTCTCGATCAGCCAGGGGACGAACTCGTCCTGCTGCTGGTTGGGAACGGCGCCGGTATAGATGACGTTCTTCGAGCACTCGCGGCCCTCGTAGAGCGTCGGATAGAAATAGAGGTTGTTGCGCTTCTCGAAGACGGGAAGCACCGCCTTGCGGCTCGCCGAGGTGTAGGAGCCGAAGACGCTGACGCATTTGTCGCCGACCACCAGCTTGCGCGCCTTCTCGGCGAAGGTCGCCGGATCGGATGCCGGATCCTCGACGATCGCGTTGATCTTCATTCCGTTGATGCCGCCCGCCGCATTGATCTCCTCGATCGCGAGGATGGTCGCCTTGTTGAGCGATTCCTCGATGATTGCGGTCGTGCCGGTCAGCGAGAACAGCACGCCGACCGTGATCTCGCCGTCTGCCGCGCGTGCCAGCGAGTAATCCTTGATCCAGATATGAGGGAAGCCGCCAATCAAACCTGCGCCGACCGCAGCCGTTCCCCTCAGGAAAGCTCGTCTCCTGATAACCATCGTTTCCTCCATGACAACAACAAAAAACCCCCAAGTTGACCACAGAGGGTCAAGCATGGAGGCGTTACTGCCCGATTATGTGAGCGGCATTTTTGCCGCTTTCCGCCTTGGACGGATGAATTTTCTTATACGAGCCTGTCGGACGTGTCAACGAGCTTCGAGGCGATCGAAGCGATCGTCACGCGTTTTTTCATCGCGATGTCGCGCAAGGTGCGAAAAGCCTCGGCTTCGTTGACGTGGTCGCGCAACATGATCAACTGCTTGGCCTTCTCGATGTCGCGCATCGCCCGGGCATTCTCCTCCATGCGCATGATGCGCGATTTCTGCCGCTTGAAGAAGGCAAACTGGTCATGCGCGACGAGGAGCGCCGCATCGATCGCATTCGGCAGATAAGGACGATGCAGCACAGCATTGGGACAGGCGACGTGCAACTCGTTGAAGTCGACCCGCCCGTTCTGCGGCAGCAGGACGACGAGCGCCGCTTCCGCTTCACCCGGCATCCAGGCGAGGCGCTTGCCGAGGCTCGGGCCATATTCGCAGAACAGCACATCGGAATTCTCGCCGATGCGGTCGGGCGCCGGCCATTGATGCCTTACCGCCGCGCGCGTGCGCTGCAGATGGCGCAGCAGCCCCTGCCCCTCCTCATCTCCCTCGCAGACGACGAGGATACGCAGGCGCGAGAACTGGCTCAGCGGATTGGCCGCCATGATCAGGCACGCGAGCCGATCAGATACGGATCGGCATCGATCTGCGACAGGGATTGATGGACGATCGTGAACTGGCCGCCGCGATTGACCCGCCCCACTCTCGACCAGACATTGGCATGGCTGCACGACGGATTTATCGTCA
Source organism: Parvibaculaceae bacterium (assembly GCA_050246735.1). Lineage (GTDB taxonomy): Bacteria > Pseudomonadota > Alphaproteobacteria > Rhizobiales > Aestuariivirgaceae > Taklimakanibacter. Next base: position 259,824 of record JBFWVM010000007.1, read on the forward strand.
CCTTGCCCTGGGGCGCATCTATGGTGGATCCGAGGACGAACGGCCGCAGGATATCGGTGTCGAGAGTATTCACCTGCTCCAGCGCCTTGGCCAGGAGATGCACCTGGAAATAGGCTGCTTCCACGCACATATTGGTGCTCTCGCTCTCGCCATAGCGCTTGCGGTAGCGCCGGACGAAGGCCTCCTCCCGATCACCGCCCGCGCCCTGGAAATAGGACGCGGCGGTGACATGATGCTCGCCGACATCGGCGCCCATCGCCCTGATCTCGGCCTCGGTGGTGGTAAGGCTCGCGATCGGCAGCTTGCGCGCATCGAAGCCGAAATCACTGAAGGTCTGATAGAGAAAGACGGTCGCTTCGCCGACGACGGTCGAGAAGACGACATCGGGACTGGCGGTCTTGATGTCCCGCATGATCGGGTAGAATTCCTCGCGCCTGGCATTGAGCGAGACATACATCTCGCCCACCACCTCGCCGCCCGACTGGTTGATGAGTCCACGCATGATGCGGTTCGATTCGCGCGGATAGACATAGTCGGAGCCGACGAAATAGAAACGCGTGCCGTAATTGGCGGCTAGATAATTGAACAGGGTAAGGCTGTTCTGATTGGGCGCGGCGCCGGTATAGATGATGTTGGGCGAGAATTCGAAGCCTTCATAGAGCGTCGGATACCACAGGAGTCCGTTCAGGCGCTCGACGATGGGCAACACCGCTTTGCGGCTCGACGAAGTATAGCAGCCGAAGATGGTGCGGATGCCGTCCTCGGCCAGCATCTTGCGCGTATAGGCGCGGAACTGGGCATTGTCGGAGCCGGGATCGAAGACCGAGGGCACGAGCTCGCGCCCATTGATGCCGCCCGCCTCGTTGATCTCGTCGATCGCCAGCATCGTGCCGCGATACTGGGTGTCCTCGATCAGCGCCATGTAGCCGCTGCGCGAGAAGAGGACGCCAACGCGCCAAGGCTCCGACGATTGCACATGACCGATGCCGGGCATTCTTCCTCGTCTCTGGCCCCAAGCCGCAACAGCGCGTGAGCATGCGCGTTTTGGTTAACGGATTCAACTCCTCAATTCGCAAATGCCGGACCGGACCAGGCTCGGCATGACTTGCGCTTCATTGCGCGAATTCGTCCGTCGGCGGTCTAATTTTGCGATGAGGGAGCCCGCGCGATCTCTGTTCCCGCGCACGCGGATCAGGAGAACGCAATGCCCTGCGGCCAATCGGAGAGCAGCCGGGGCGAGCTCTCGCGGAGCCGCGCTCGGGCCAGCTTGCTTTTGCTATATCTTTGATTTTAATAAAGCTTTTACCATTTACCGCGACGCGAGCGCGGTCGCCACGCGGCTGCCTTGATGCTTGCTTAGGCGCCCGGCTTGGACGTAGCTTACCCCGGGTTTGCTAGGCAGGACCATGGCGACAGTAGCGACCGCGACCCTTACCGGAGCGCTTCTTGGCATTGCATTGATCTCTCGAATTCCGATCTGGGCCTTGCGCGCCTGGACGAAGAAAAGCTTCCTGCGTCTGGCTCTCGCCCACCTCCTCACCTACGGCTCCGCCGTCCTGTTCTATTCCCTCGCTTCGCGCGACGGCGGCATGCCGCAGTGGCAGGCGGCGCTAGCCGGCTTTGCGCTCCCCTCGCTCATCATCTTCACCCTCGACGCCATCGCCATCGCTGCCGGTCGGGATGCCGGCGTGCGGGCGGCCGCGAACCTCACGTGGTTCCTGCACGCGGGCGGCAATCAGATCGGGCCATTGACGACCGCGGCGGTCGAGACCGCCCTCGCCGACGGTGCGGTGAAGCCGTCCGACTGGATCTGGCGCAGCGGCTTCAAGGAATGGGTGCAGATCGGGACAGTCGATCTGACCAGGCCCGAAGAGATGCCGTCCTCCTCCGCACATGCCGTGACCGCGAACGCGGCGGTACTTCCCGGCCGATGGCGCGCGTGGCTCCCCTTGCTGACGAGCTATTGGGGCGCCGGCATCGTCATCGCGGCCTTCTTCGCCGCGTCCTCGACCGCTCTGCTCAATATCGATTCCACCGATCATCCCCGCCTCATCAGCGCCGGCCTGATCATGCTGTGGGTTACGCTCCTTGCGGCGATGCTGTGGCTCGGCATCGGCGTCCTACGCTTCCTCGACCAGTATGCGAACGGGCACTGGGGAAGCGCCGGCAAGGTCATGACCGCAGTCGCCGCCCTGGCCGTTCTCGCCGTCTTCGTACAGCGGGGCGTACCCGAAATCCGCGAGTCGGCGAACGTGATTTCCGAGACGATGACGCCACGCTATCAGCTTCGGCTGCTGCGCGACAATACCGAACTCGAGCTCGTCGGACCGTTGGATTTTGGCGTCGCCGACACGGTTGCCGCCTTTCTCGACAACAATCCGAGGGTAGTCACGCTGCACGTCAACAGCCCTGGCGGAAGGCTGAGCGAGGCCGACAGGCTGGCCGACATCGTCCTGGGGAGGAAGCTGAACACCTATATCTCGACTTCCTGCCTGGGCGACTGCGCGACCGTGTTCGCCGCCGGCAGGAATCGCTGGCTGTCGCGCGAAGCTGAGGTGGCTTTGCACCGGCCCGCGGCGGAATCATCCGATCACGGAGCCGGGACGGCCAGGATGAAAGCCTTCCTGGAGAGCCGCGGCATCGCCGCCAAGTTCATCGAGCGCGGCCTTGCGAGCCCGCGGGACGCCGCCTGGCGCCCGACTCACGCCGAATTGTTCGCCGCCAGGTTCGCGACCGCCTATGCGACCGATGCCGAAGTGGCCGTCGCGGGCATTCCGATGCGCGAGATCGAGGACGCGCAGACTGCTCTGGACCAGATCGCCCTCTATCGCGTGCTGCGCGACAAACATCCTGACGTGCATAAGGCGATCTTCGCGATCTTGCGCAATGGCTACGTCACGGGCCAGCCGGCGGAGGTGGTGCGCCAACGGATCTGGACCGTCATATTGCCGACCGTGAACAAGAGCTTGTCGTCTGCATCCGACGCGGCTCTCATTTCATTCTACGGCGTCGCCGTGGACGAAGCCGAGGTCTATGCCGCAAGGGATGCGCGCAGCTGTGAAGCTTATCTGCGCGGGCAGAGCGACGGGTTCGACCAGGGCCTGCTGTCTGAAGCACTGCGCGAGCGCGAGCTCGCCGCCACAGCCGAGTTGCTCCGCACCAGCGGCAGCTATGCCGGCAAGCCGATCGAGAGGCAGGAGGCGGAAGCCATCCTCGCGCGATTGCTGCCCGAAGCCCAAAGCAACGGATTCTCGCCCGACGATCTGGAAAAGGCGATCCAGTTCAAGCTCGCGCCCGAGCGCAACTGTCGGGGCCTGATCCTGTTCTTCCGGGTTCTGTTGCAGCTTGCCGATCCTGAGCGCACCGCGCTCTTGCGCTTTATGGCGCAGCAATCGGGAACATGAAAAGAACCGCAGCGCCGCGGCACGAAAGGAAAAGCTCCCGCTCGGCCTTTGAGCGGGAGCCTTCGTTAGGGGATCGGGTCTGGCGCCAGGACGTGGGAACAACCTCGGCCAGGCTCAACCCATAGGATTACGGGAAGCGGAACCAGGTTCCGAAGAAGACCTGGAGGTCGTCCGCATCATCGTCGTCGGCCAGGACAACTCCCGGCTGAGAGCCGGCAGTGCCGGTATCAGTATCGGCGACAGCGACAAACTCGGAGCGATCGCTGTACTCGACGTAGCTGGCGCCGACGCCCAGCGTGAGCTGGCTGACCGGATCCCAGTAGATGCCGCCGCCGAAGGCGAGAGCCTCGCCGGCGAGATCGTAGTCTTCGTAACCGGCACCAAGCTCGATGCGGGTATCTTCGGAGATGTTGAACAGCAAGCCGAGGGACGCTGCCCAGAACTCGTCGTCCGTGGTGAGCGGCGCGAGGTTGTCGGCATAGAGGCTGGTGCCCTCACCGACCACCGCGCCGGCGGTGAGGGTGAAGTGGTCAGCGATGCCGATATTGGCGCCGCCGCCGATCGCCCAGTCGTCCGAGCCGAAATCGTCGTCCTGATAGAGGCCGACGAGCTGCGCCGTGAAGGCGTCGCTCGAATACATCAGGTAAGCCTGGAGGTTCGGGATGTCGGACTTGTCGACCGAATCCGAGCCCGCCGTGTCAAGCACCTCGCCCGGATCGGTGAAATCGCCATCACCGTTCAGGTCAGTGGCCACGACCGTCGTCTCCGAGATATTATCCGGATCTTCGAGCGCGATGGCGAAGGACAGCGGACCGCTCGCATAAGTCAGTCGGATCTGCTCGTTGCTGCTGTCGTTCGAAGGGCCGAAGGAGGCGGTAGGCGCCGTCGCCGCATTCCAGTCCCAGCCGGTCTGCAGGGCGGCGGTGTTGTCGTTGACACCGGCCATCAGCTCCCAGTTCGGAGAGAACTTCCACCAGCCATAAGCCTTGTCCATGGTGGTCGTCTGGTCGTAGTCGTTCGAGCTGAAGAAGCCGCCGCCCTGGGCTTCGAGACGGAAGTAGCCGCCGACTTCGCCGACCGCCGTATCCGTCCGGCCGCGGATGAAGATGCGCCCGCGGACGTTGAGGTCGGCATGGTCGTCGCTGTCGCCGCCGTCATCGTCGAAATCCTGGTAGATCAACGCCGTGCGGATTTCGCCCGACACCGACACTTCCGCGACCGGAGCCGCGTCGGCCGTCGGCATGACCGACAGCGTGAAGCCCGAGTCTTCGCGCACGCGGTCTTCGGCGCGAACGCCGGCGAAATTCTCATAAACGCCCTGGCCGTCGCGGAACGTCAGCAGGCTGTAGCCCGACGGCATCGCCGCCTGCGGCTGAGCCTCGAGCTGCGACACCCGCGTCTGCAAAGTTTCGATTTGCGCCTTGAGATCAGACAAATCGTCAGCGCGGGCAGCCGTAGCCGTCACGGCGAAAGCCGCACCGCCCAGAAGCGCCCACTTCATCATCTTCATTATTGTTCTCCCTCAAAACAGTGAGATCCACTGTGTTGCGATATCACTACGACTGCCCCTTTGGAGCCCACTCAACCCCCCACGCGGTGAATCGAGATGGATGCATACTTACCTTCGACGAACCGGATTACAATCACTTCGCCCGCTGACGATCGCGATTAATTTTCGTTGTGCGGTTTATGTAACAGGAACATGGAAGTTACTGACGGACAGAAATGAACCACCGGCTGGCGGCAGGCCGGCCCCCCACACGAGCACGGCGCCTGCTCTCGGTTACACGCATGTAACTTGGTTACCCGCGCATCTCATGCCGCCGAGTAAGTGGCAACTGTGCAGCAGCCGGGAGTTTTTCCCGCTGTTTCGCTATTGCCGTGTGGATTGCGACTCGAATTCGCGCCGCGCCGTTTCAAAATCGTCTTGGTTCTCGATCGTCCAGTCGATGATCTCGTTGGCGAGAGAGAGAAAGCGTTCGCCGAGGCGGGTAAGGCTATACTCGACGCGCGGTGGAATGATGGGAAAAACCTGGCGATAAACAAGGCCGTCGCGCTCGAGCTGCTTCAACGTGCGCGTCAGGACTCGCGAGGAAATGGGCGTCGTCCGATCGATCTTGCGCTTGAGTTCACTGAAGCGAATCGGCGCACCGGCGGCCTGATAGACCACACGCACGCTCCACCTGTCGCCGAGGCGGGAAAGGATCTCGCGCACGATCACGCATTTCTCTTCGCGGACCGTGAGCCGCCCAAGTGACATCAACGTCTCTTCTTGTGCAGGAACTTTCATGTCTTCTACCCTCTGCAATCGGATATAAGGAAACAACGCGATGCTCACAATGGCAAAAGAAGCAGAGCAGCTCAGCCGGCAAGGGATAAACGCGATTCCGATCCTCACATTGTCGTGCGCCAGGGTCTCGACCATGTCGGCAACGCGCCAACATTGGAAGTTGCCCTTCGGCTTCAAAGGACGTGGCTCGACTCGAGGAGCTTCGACGACCATTGACGGCGTTTCGCAAGGGAAACTTGTGTTCTCCTTGCGCCAACGGATCAGAAAGACACCGGGTTCTCAGAAACTTGTTAAGCATTCCCATCGGCATGCAGTGCTGTCTCACGGCGCTCGGCATCACTTTTGCCACGCCGGTGAACGGCTGATCATCCAGAGTGATCAAGCCAGCGCTGTCACCTGGGCATAAGGCGCGCCGTTGAGAACCGACAGTTACATTTCTGTAATGGTCCCGCCAAACCCACTTGTGTCATCGCGCTGCTTACGGGGTCGACCGTCATGCTGAGAAGCAAGGCGTCAGCTGCGGTGATCCTCCCGTCCTATTCGCCGTAATCCATGCGACGATCCGGTTCCTCAGGCGGAAGTGATGGCGATGGCGCGTCTATTCAGCCTTGCTGCCGACCCTGCCGTCATCATTTGATCCGGCCAAAGGCCTCGGTGAAGCCGGTGAGAGACATAGGCAGCGTGAACGGCTTTTTGTCCAGGTACTGGAAGATGACATTGAGCTTGCCGCCATTCAGCATGCGGGCGAGCAGCTGGTCCGTTATCGGAAATCCGGCATAGCAGCCATTGGCGTTGCAGGTCTGCAGCGGATAATTCTGGGCCATGTCGCCGTCGACATCCACCGTGATGCCGGCGGGAATGAAAAGACCCAATGGGGCCTGGATCATCGCCACCGGCTTCTTGGTGTCGGCGGGCACCCTGATGGTAATCAGCCCGATGAGCTGTCCGGTCTCGCGCACGAAGGCCCGCTGCTCGATGGCGCATTCGAGGGGCAGAGCACGACCGCCCGAAGAGCAGGTGCTCGACCACGGGATGGCGGCCTTCTGCTTGGCGGGATTGGCTTGCCCCGCCTGGTTGGACTGATTGCCCTGGCCGGTCGCCTCTTGCGAGGCCGCGGCGAGGACCCCGGTCGCCAGCATTGCGGCCATTACCGTGCCCAGACTGCCGAGACGCTTAAGCCAATCCATGATCGCCTATCCCCGTTGTCGATTGCCGATCCTCATTTGAGCCTGTTTGCCGAAATGACGCAACGGTCATTGCGGGCCGCCGGTGCGGCCGCGCTGCGCCTTATACGTCATCCGGCCCGCCCGAGCATCTCTTGGAGGCGATCGAGCAATGGCGCCTGGCTGGGGAGGATTTTCCGCCGCGCCGCACCGAGACCGAACCAGGCCGCCTGGTCGACCTCTGGAAAGGTCTGACGGCGCCCGCTGTGCGGCGGCCATTCCAATTCGAAGCTGTTGCTCACGAAGTTCGCCGGATCGAAGCCAGCCTCCAAGGCGAAGGCGGTCAGATACTTCCCCCCGGCCTGGCGGATCTCGCCCAAAGGATGCATGTCCCCGGCGACATCCCATCCCGTCTCTTCCTTGAACTCCCGCCGCGCCGCGTCGGAAGCTGCCTCCGTTTCGGCATACTCGCCCTTGGCGAGAGACCAGGCTCCGTCGTCGCGGTTCCGCCAGAACGGCCCGCCGGGATGAACCAGGAGAACCTCGATCTCCCCCACCCCTTTCCGATATGGCAGGATTCCGGCGCTTCTTTTCGGCATGGCAGTCTCCGAGCTGCTTCAGCGGTTGAGAAACCAGAGGGTCCCCGAAACCACTCCGCTGACGAGATGCCCGTCGTCATCGGTGCATAGAAGGTGAATTCTTCGCCCTCGATCAAGATAACCCCCGCAACCGTCCAAGGTCGAGGCGCCCGAGCCATGGCCAAAGCACGCCCAAGGCGGCCGCGAGTTTCCGGCGGCTTCAGGCGATGGCCGGAAGACGGCAGCTCCGAGCATCCGACCTGGAAAAGGGCTCCCTGCTGGCGCATGATGCGGATTGGCGAGACTGTTTTGTTCTTCGGGGCGAGACTGACGGCTGTCCCGAGCGGCCGTCGTCATTGCGCGCCATCGAGAGAAGCAAGTGAGGATAGGATGGAGATCAGACGCAAGGACGCGCAGGCCCCGAGAAGAGGTCCGGCGGAGTATTTCATCGGCAATGTGCGAATCGAACCGGTGTATGAAGCATCCGATCCGGCGCGGCTGCGTTCGGCCGTCGTCACCTTCGAGCCCGGCGCCCGCACCGCATGGCATAGCCATCCGCTGGGTCAGTTGCTGATTGTCGTCGAAGGTTCCGGCCGGGCGCAGCAATGGGATGGTCCGATCCATGAAATCCAGCGCGGCGACGTCATCTGGTTTCCGCCCGGCGAAAAGCATTGGCATGGGGCGTCGCCCTCATCGTCGATGACGCATATCGCCATTCAGGAAGCGCTCGATGGCAAGGCGGTCGAATGGCTGGAGCATGTGAGCGATGAACAGTACCGCTCCGGACCGTGACGACTGTGTCACAAGAAACCGCCGCCTTTCGTGTCCTGGTCTCATGTAGGCCGGTTGGGCGTCGGTAGCGGCGGCTGCGGGCTTGGCAGGGGATCATGCGGCGGCGCCGGTCGCGGCAGCGGACCCGGGCTTGGCGGCCCGGGCGGTGCTGGGGGGTCGGGCGTGAGTATGGGTACCATTGTTTCCCAACGCGTCTCTCTATTCATCGTTCCGGAACGATTGCCTTCTGAGCACGTTTTTCCTTCATGAAGGAAAGGAGGTTGCGATGGACTGGAATCGTGTCGAAGGCAATTGGAAGCAGGTCAAAGGCAAGGTCAAGGAGCAGTGGGGCAAGCTCACCGACGACGATCTCGACGTGATCAATGGACGCCGCGATCAATTGGAAGGCAAGATCCAGGAGCGTTATGGTTGGGAGCGTGACCATGTCCGCCGGGACGTCGATAGCTGGTACGCCAGTCAAGGCTGGTAGTTGAGCCGCGCCGGCAGGTTCCTTGGGCCCGCTCGCGGGGCCTTTATTTTGCGGCAATCGCCCGGCCTGCAGGAGATGGCGATGACCTGCCGAGCGGCCTCGAGCTAACATGTCACCAGCTGCGCAACATCGCCGAAATCCGCTGTTTATTTCGCAAAAGTGATTCGCCCGCTCCGGCTCCCGAGCCTATCATCGGCGCAGGACGGCGTAGGGGGGCTAAGGAGGCAAAAATGACAGAAGCCCGCCTTCACGATGATCCGATAAGCCGTATTCGTCAGCAGATGGAAGTGATCACCGCCGACGGCCGGTGCGCTGGCCATGTAAGCACCTGCACTGGGATCGGATTTTCATGACCAGGTCCGACCAGCCGATTCCGAAAGAATGGATCCGGCGCGTGGATCACGACGTCTATATCTCCAAGCGCTGGCATGATCTTGAGCATTGAGATTCGGCATCCCTCGTCAGGGAGGATTGAGCATGGCTACGGGCTACTTCGACGGCGCACGGCTTGCGGCTCTATACAAGGAGCTTCAGCATGAATGCGCGCAATATGCGCGCGAGCATGGCGCGCTGACGGCGGCGCAGGAAAACGAAATCGCGGCGCGGCTGATGAAGACGGCGCGCGAAAGTCCACCCGCGAAAGCCGCTTCGTCGGCGATAGATCCCGCCCGTCCGTCATCTTGACGGATTGAGTTTTCGGATCGCTTAGCCTGAAGGCGGGGGCGGCACGTTCATTCGACGCCACGGTCGATAGCCATTTCGATGAACCTGCCCTCGGCATCGAAAGTGCATTGGAAGTCCAGCCTGCCATTGGCGCCCTGGTCGGCGGCGCCGGCGATCGAGAAAGCGTCCTTGCCTTCGACCAGCTTCTTCAGTTTCACCTTGTTCGCTTTCACCGCGAACGTCTCGACGGCCATGTTGCGGCAATAGCCGGACATCTCTTTCTTGTTCATTGCAGGTCCGGTGCCGGTCACCTCTGCGAACGCCGATGTCGTGCACGGCAGCAGGAGCATGCCGGCGAGAATGAGACCCGCGGAATGATATGGGTGAGGATATGAACGCAAGTTTCCGACCTCTCAGGATAGGCGCCCGCTCCGGCCGGCATCCTGCCCCCGCCATGACACCACGTCAAATCGAATTAGCGTAACGGGAAAGGCCCGACCTGTACGGCTGCTCTCGCCGCCTCCCGCTGTGTTAGCCTATGTCCGGCGAAGTCGGGCAGGATTTCTCTACTATCCTTTATGGGCCGGACGACGTTGGCCCGCCGCCGTGAAGTCTCCGGCGGAGGACCGAGAGCAGGATCTAAAGGATGGGATAGTAGGCGAAGTCCGGCGTGTTGACGCCGGCCGGGCTCAAAAGCTTCTCCAGTTTTTCCAGCGCGGTGGTGATCACGCCGGGGCGTTTGCCTGCGTCGAGCTCGCGCTTGATCTCGACAATGACGTCATTGGCGCTGTCGAGCCGTCGCGCCAGCAGCGCGGAAACATAAAGCAGCGCCGCCACGTTCTCACCGAGCAGCGAGGACGCATCGGCGACATGGAATTCCGACCGTTCGACGGCGCGCACGTCGGCGGTATGGGGCTTGTCCAGGATGATGGCGAGCTCGCCGAACACTGCGCCGGGTTCGGAGACGGTGGCGATATGATGGCCGTCTCTGACGACCTCGACGACGCCTTGCCTGAGAATGAACAGCTGTCCCGTACTCGACCCCGCCGCCAGCACGGTTTCTCCGGGCTCGAAAGTCGTCACGGGCAGGGAAGCGATACTGTTCCTGAACGCGGCAGGATCCGCAATAAAGGCCATGAATTTATCCTCTCATCTCCACGGGGCGCCCACGTGCCACTCGACACGTTTGCTTAAGGTCAGCATGCCAGATCAAGACCATTCTTGCCGAATTGTCAAAGCCGTCCGGACTATTCCGACCGCCCTGAGCCTTAATAGAGGATGGGAATGGGATTGAGCTCGGATTGGCTCAACCGGCGCTCCCGCCAGGCCAGCCTGACCGGCACGTCGTAAAGTCTCCCGGGGGCAAAGCGCGGCCAGATGCATCTGAGCCCCGGAACGAAGACCCGGACGACATGCCCGTTTTCCGGCTCATGCGGAAGCTCCGCCACGAGCACGTCGTGGCCATCTGTTTTGGACAGCTCCGGATGGACCGCACTTTGCGCCGAGGTCGAGACCGGTGCCCGGCGGGCATCGCGGCTGGGCGTGAGGAAGGGATTTTCATCGACTCGCGCCGAGGCGCACCATGCCAGAAGACCCGGCGGCGAGGACGGTTTGCTTTGCCTCGACAGCCGCTTGGTCGCCTCGAACTGGACAAGCTCGCCCATGGCCGATCTTGCGGCTGCTGCCGGGGTCCTTCCGGCGGCAAAGCCGAAGGCCAGATCGCTCCCCTCGTTATTGCAGGAGACCGCGGCCGCCACCGGGATGCCGAGATCATGGGTCAGGTCCAGTATCCAGAATGTCCGACCGCAGTTGCGCATCCAGTCCGCGAATGCCTTCCAGAGGGCGGCGATTCCGGGCTCCGGCTCGACTGCGGGCCGGCGCAGCCGGCAATACCACCAGATCGACACGGCATCCCGTTCGACAAGCTCCAGGAACGCCCGTTCGATGGCGTCGGCGCGGCGGGCGCCGAAGGCCAGGCCGCTTGAATCCGGCACCGGGAAACCATCCTCAAGGGCTCGGGGATAGCCCAGGAAACAAGCTGCTGCGGGAACCAGACGCTCATTTCCGGTGAGCATGGATTGTACCCGGACCCATGCGATCGTACGGCGTTCATCGAACCGGCGAGGTATCGCGTGGTCGGGGCCGACCTGCTTGTTCCATTCGTCTCTGCGCGCATATTGGCGCTCGGAGATAAGAATGAGGCGCTGCGCTTCGACCGCAGCCGGTTCGAGCCTTGCCTGCGATCCAAAGGTCAGCTCCCGTGTCTCGTCGAATATCGCGGCCTGGCGCTCGATCGCTTCGAAAACACATCGCCGGGCTGCCTTGCCGGGGGTTTCACCGCGGCCGCTTACGATCCGCCGTCTGCCCCATTTGTCGGCTTTCAATGCGGCAATGGCCACATGGACCGGACATCCCTCTCCCAGGTCATAGCCATGCAACCGGTCGATGAAGTCCGGGATTTTAATGGAAACCATAAGCGTGCATAGCGCAGCGGCCGTCGTCGCGGTATGCACGACTTTGGGCGACGGATCGACTACAGTGCCTTCAGGACAGATCAGGATGTCACCCGCCGATCACGCCCAACTACCTGAAGTTGCAGAACTTGACCGGATCACGTCCGGCGAGCCTCACCATCTCGTCATCGTGACGGCCGACCTCGTCGGATACAGCGAGATCGTGTTCCGCGACGTGCATCAAAGCATCGTGCTCCTGCGCGAGACCAGGTCCATTCTCACCAATTGCATCCGGCGCGAAGGCGGAAAGATCCTGCAGACCCCTGGCGATTTCATCCTGGCGGCATTCGATGATTTCGAGGTCGCCCTCAAGGCATCGACCGGGGCCCAGATGCATCTCTTGAAGCGGAACCAGTCGTCGGTCGCGGACAAGGTGGCGCATTGGAAGATCGGCATCGCCTTCGGAGAGGTCTATACCGTCGAGGACGACTATTTCGGCAATGCGATCAACGTCGCGTCGCGGCTGCAGGCGCTCGCCGGCCCGGGCGAGATCTATTTCACCGGAGCGCCGACCGGCATCGGCTTTCCCGACGGCGTCGTCGTTCACGACCTCGGACTGAAGACTCTCAAGAACATCGACCAGGCCTTGCGCGTCCATCGCGCCGTCGTCCCGGCCTATGATCTTTTGATGCAGACCTCGCCGTCGCGGTTCTCCACCACGCCGACCTTGCTCAAGCACCTGCGCAAGCCGGTGGTCCGGCTCGAGCCGTTTCGCGATCTCAGCCAGACTTCCAAGGGCCAGATGTTCGGTGAGGCCCTTGTCGGGGAGATCCAGCTGATCCTGTCCAGGTTGAGCAATTCGATCTCGGTGACCGATCCCGGCAGCGTCGCGCCGGGCAAGCAGGACTACGCTCTTTCCGGTTCGGTGCAGGCGGGCGGCTCTCACATTCGTGTGGTGGCGCGTCTGACGTCATGCATCGACGGCCTGACCCTCTGGTCCGACCGCTTCGACTGCGATCTCGAGCGCACATTCGACCTGCAGGACCAGATTTCCCAGGAGATCGTGGCGGCTCTGCAACTGCGTCTGACCGACGGCGAGCATGTTCAGCTCTCCAGGCGCGGAACGAGCTCGGGCAAGGCCTGGGAATGCTACCAGCGCGCGCATGACATCGAACGGCGGTTCACCCGCCACGGTCACATGAAGGCAAAGGAGCTCTACAATGCCGCGCTGACTTTCGACCCGGACTATCTGAGCGCACTGGTAGCGCTGGGCTTTTGCCATCTCGACGACGTGCGCCTCGGCTGGAGCAGGAACGAGCGCGAATCCATTGCCGTGGCCGAGACGCTCTGCGGAAGAGCCAAGGAACTGGCCGGGCCGCAGGCCGACAGCCTGGCGCTCGCGGCCTTTCTGAGCTTCTTCAAGGGTGAATGGGCGGCCGCTCGCGAGGACATGGACCATGCCGTTTTCCTGGCGCCGCAGAGCCCCGAGATCGCCGGCTACCAGGGCGCGCTGTTCGACCTCCTCGGCGACTACCGCTCGGCCATTCGGGCCTATACCAGCGCTCTCATGCTGAGCGCGCATTCGCCGGCCTGGATCCCGTCCAATCTCGGCCTGTCCTATCTGGCGCTGGGCAACAACGCCGAAGCCGAGCATATCTATCGCGAGGTTCTGCAGCATCATCCGGAATATCTGCGGGCCTGGATCGGATTGGTCGTGGCCCTGAACCGCCAGGGCAAATCGGCGGAAGCGAGACGCTCGGCCGAGACGATCCTCTCGCTCGAGCCGACCTTTTCCGCCGCCGAATGGGCCCGCGCCAAGCCGTTCAACGACGAGGGGCTGCTCGACGCCTTCGTCGGCGACCTGCGCGCCGTCGGCATTCCGTGAGCGGCTGACCTTGCGACAGGTTGAAAGTTGTGCGACTATTGCCGACGTCATTTCGCCTTCGAGGACGAAGTCCGATGTGGATCCGTCGAAGCCTGTGGTTGCTGGCGACATGCGCCGCGCAAACCGTCTGCGCGCAGGCGCAGGACTATGAGGTCGTCATCCGGAATGAAGGCGTCAGTGGCTATGTCGAGGTGAAGTGTCCCGATTGCACCCCCGACAACGTGCTGGACAGCACGCTGATGGCTCCGGGCGACAAGGCCGACGCCGTCGTTCATGGTACCCCGCCGAAAGCTCTCGTTTGGTCCCATAAGCGGCAAGACGACGGGCAGGAAAGGACCGGAAGCGACTCATATGGGGAAAATCAGACGGTGAGAGTTCTGTCGGCGAACTAGGATCCACCTTGCGCCTGAGGAGAATGTCATGGTGAACAGAAGGGATGCGATAGTCGGCGGTGTGGCGGCCGGCGCCCTCCTTCCCGCATGGTCCGCTCAAGGCGTCCGGGCGCAATCGGCAGGCTGGCGGATCGCCGGCATCAAGCGCGACAATTGCTCGTTTTTTATCGAAACTTCGAACGATTTCCTTCGCGATCTGAATAGCGATCCCTCGCTCGGGCTTGTGCGCGAGGTTCGTTGTCCCCTGTGCCAGGAAATCGTCGTGCTCAGGGCCGACCCGATGGCCGCCGGGGCCGACAGCGCGGTATTCCAGGCCGGCCCCGGTCCTCGGTCGAGCAAGCCGATCTAGCGGCCGCAGCCGAACAGGATGGCGACCCCCATCCCCTGCTGAAAATCGGCGTTCTCCTGGATGTATTTCAGCAGTTCCGCGCGTGTTTTCGCCGGCGGAAAGGGGACGACCACCTTGATGGGCTTGTCCTTCTCGTCCAGTATGACCTGGCAGCGGCTGCTGTCGTCGAGGATGAGATTGAATGCCGCCGTGAGCGCATGCTTGTCCATCTCCAGAGGCGCCGGTATGTCGCCATTGGCATCCGGCCCTTCGGGCAGGACCCGGTACCATTCGGCAAGTATCGCGTCGGAGATCTCCTTCGCGCTGCGATCGGGTCTCACCTTTCCGCGTGCCATGATGCACCCCTAGCTGAATTCCCCAGCGCAATATATAATCACGCATGCCTTATTGGAAGGGAGCGCGTATGCCATGAAACACGGTAAATGGGCTTTTTCCATGGGCATCGCCCTGCAGCTCATGCTCTCTTGTGCCCATGCGGAGGACGGCTTCAGCAGCCCGTCCGAGCGCGCCGAGCGCACGTCCTTCGTCTGGCTGACGGGCAGCCAGGCGACCGACAAGGAATTCGCCGATGCGGCGAGCAGTCTGATCGCGAGCTGGCAAAAGCAGGGCCTCACGAATTTCGCTGTCTACAATCTCCGCCGCGGCCGCGGCCTGTTCGTCGACAAGCCCGCCGACGAGGTCCGCGAATTCCTGAAGCGGAATTTCAGCGCCGGCGACGGCAAGGTCGATTATGTCGTCGAGCCGAATGGCGTCCTCAAGAGCTTCGCCATCTGCAGCGACGCCTACAAGAAGTATGAGGGCAAGCAGACCTATGTCGATTGGGGAGTGAAGAGGGTCTGGCGCAACGCGCCGCCCAGGAAATACACCGGCACCGCCGCGGTATGGATCATCGACAGCGGAATTGCGGAGGGCCTTGGCGGCATCGAGCTCCGGCTGGAGCTGCTGCGCGACTGCACATATGCGAAGGCGCCCTATTGCCGGACCGAAGGACAGAGCACCGACCTGATCGGCCACGGCACGATGATTGCCGGGATCATCGCCGCCATGGACAACAGGCTCGGCGTGACGGGCATTGCGCCGGGCGCCCCGGTGAACTCGCTGCGCGTGACCACCGGAAGCACCGGCGAGGTCAATCTCGATCACCTGCTGAACACGCTCGACTGGATCGAGAAGGCGACCAAGACCGACACGGATCCCTCGACGCCGAGCCCCGGCGACGTGATCAATCTGAGCCTCGGAGGGCCATGGGTCTCCAAGAGCCTCCTGAATTTCAATTCCATCGAGGAGAAGCTTCGGGATCTGGCGGATGCCGGCTTCCGGATCTCGGTTGCGGCGGGAAATATCGATGACCTCGGCGGCCTGGGCTATGTGAGCGCCATATCACCGGCGAGAGCCGGCGGCTACCGCGCCGCCAAGGGCGGCGGCATGATCGCGACGACCTCCGCGATCGATGCGAAGGACGCGTTCTGGCCGGGCTCCGCCTTCGGCAACTATTACACGGACATGGCGGCCGACCCGCCCACGCAGGCGCAGAGCCTGCCGGACTACGCTCTGCCCGGCGTGAAGGTTGCCTCCTTATGGCCGGGACCCGACATCGCCGAATGCACCGGCACATCCGCGGCTGCCGCGCATCTGTCAGGGATCCTTCTCTGGGGCAGTCCGGTCGTCGACGGCTATGCGCAATACGACACGTCGGCGGAAATACCGGGAGCGGGCGCGCCGCCCAAGCCCGGCGATCCCGGCGGCTATGACGAGCACTATTATGATCCGATCGCTGTCGTGAGACAGTGATCCGATCCTTGCCGGCAACATCTTGCCTGGAAGGCGCGAGCGTAGCGAGCCCGAAACGTCCTCGCCACATCGGTTCTCGCTGCCGACACCCACCACGGCCATGGGAGGCCGGGAGACGTATGCGTCCTTGCCCCGTGCCGGTGTCTCGCCGCTCAGTCAGGTCATCGCAGCTGAAGGTCATGTAGCTCAGCTCGAGCCATAGCCGAAAGCTTGCATCGGCCCGGCTTCCTGCTCGGCGGGCCCGGAGGAACGTGGATCGCCGGCAAGGGATTATTGGGCGTCTTCGAACTGACGGGCGTCTTGGACCGCCCGGTGCGCCAATCGGCGGCCGGACTATTCTTGCATGGAACGCAATAATCAATAAGCTGCCATTTTCATCGGAGCGCGTTCATGGACAGCCCTGCCGGCCTGGATCTGATCGATTCCTTCATCGTGGTCGCAGAGGAGCTGAGCTTCCGGCGCAGCGCCGAAAGACTGAATGTCGACCAGTCGGCGCTCACCCGGCGCATTCAGAAACTCGAGCATATCCTGCGGTTCCCGCTGTTCGAACGCACCACGAGGGAGGTATCCCTGACACCGGCCGGGCGTGTGTTCTACGAGGAGAATGCCCGCCTGGTGCAGGGCTATGAGCAGGCCGTCGAGTCGGCGAGGCGCGTCGCCGCCGGCAAGACGGGTGTCCTGCGCATCGGCTACATGGCTTTCGCCACCACCGAACTGGTGCCGCAGGCGGTCGCCCGCTTCCGCCGCGCCCATCCCTATGTCGACGTCACCCTCAGATACATCCGCACCCAAGGGCAGAAGATCGCTCTGGCCCGTGACGAGATCGATCTCGGCTACATGATCGGCCCCTTCGAGCACAGCGACTTCCACAGCCTAGTCCTGCGATCCGATCCGCTCTACGTGGTCACGCCCAAGAACCATCGCCTGACGCGGCTGTCCGAGATACGCCCCATCGATCTCGCCGGCGAGGACCTCATCCTGGGCGACATGGTCGAATGGGAAGCCTATCGCTGGCGCCTGACGGAGATGTTCTCGAGCGAGGGAGTCTCGCTCAAGATCGTCCTGGAAGCCTCCAACACTCTGGGCCTTTTCGGCCTCGTCTCGGTCGGCCTCGGCGTCACCATATATCCCGAAAGCCTGATCGGGTTCGCCGGCCGCAATATCGAGGCGCGCCCGATCACGCACGACGCCTTCCACATCGAAACGGTCCTCGCCTGGAAGTCGACCAACCGCACCAAAGCGGTGCGCAAGTTCGTCGAGATCGCCAAGAACCTGCCGACGCGCTGGTGAGCCGGAAGAAGCCTCACGTTTCCTCGAGCGGCGCGAACAGTTCGTCCACCGCGAGCTTGCGGGCGGCGAGGCCCTGCTCGTGGGCATAGCGGGTCATGGCCTCGACGGTCCGCCGGTTCGCCTCGATCCCGTAGGACCAGAAATCGTCGCCCATGAGATCGCGCGTCGCGCGTGCATGCGCCGCGATCCACGGCAGGCCGATCTTGGGGGCGCGCATGTCGAACAGATCGCGGTCGGAAATCTCCTTGGCCTCGCGGAAGGCCTTGTACAGCCGGGAAGCGAGCCAGGGATGACGCGCCTGGACATCGTTGCGCACGCCAAGCGCATGCATGATCGGGAAGTGCCCGTGGCGCGCGAAATACTCTCTTTCCGCCGCTTCGTAATCGTCGAACAGGCGCCCGATCGGAACGCCGCTTCTGCCGAAGCAGAGCGGCGGCTCGGGTGAGATCACCGCATCGAGCTCGCCCTCGGCCAGCAGCTCCGACAGGGTCCGGCCTTCCGGAATCGGCCGGAGCGGAAAGCCCGGCGGCAGGTTGAGAGGAAACTTCTCCTTGCGGCCGGGAACATTGACCCCGCCCTGGCGCCAGATCATGTCGCGAGGTTCGAGGCCATAGTCGTCCGCCAGCATGCCGCGGCACCACATCGCCGCCGACATCTGATACTCCACCACCCCGATCACCTTGCCCTTGAGGTCGGCAGGCGCGCGGATGCCGCGGTCGGTCCTCACATAGAGGGCGGAGTGCCTGAACATGCGCGACAGGAACACCGGCAGCGCCGCGTAAGGCGCAATCCCCCGCGACTTGGCGATGATGTAAGGAACGAAGCCGATCTCGGAGACCTCGAATTCGCGCAGCTCATAGGCGCGGAAGAAGCACTCTTCGGGCGGCAGCACCAGATAGCTGACGGCGCAGCCCTCGATGGCGACCCGGCCGTCGATGAGCGGCCGCACCCGGTCGTAGTCCCAGGTGGCCAGAGTGATGGGAAGCTTCGCCACGCGCAGGACCCCTATTCGCGCGCCACCGCGATCACCCGCGCGGGCGAGCCATCGCAATCCACGATCTTCAGGGGCAGGGCGAAGATCTCCCATTTGCCGCCATGGAGCTCGCCCATGTTGCAGCAGAATTCGATGAGCGGGATTTCGTTGCGCAGGAGCGGCTTGTGATTGAGGAAGCAGTCGCCTGTCATGAATCCTTCCCAGGTATCGTTGTAGCAGTCGAACATGATGGCTTTCGGCCCCTGGTCGGCCAGCCAGTCGCCGACGCCCGGCGTGTCCAGGCTGATCATCTGGTCGAAGAACTCCGGCTTGCCCCAGCTGCGGTCGGTCCAGGCGGTATTGATGCCCAGGATGCAGCCGCGCGGGAACGGCCTACCCGTCTTCTCCACCGCCGTCCTGAAGTCGTCGATGGTGATCCGGTATCCCGGCGGCACATGCCGGAAGTCCAGCATGTAGGCCTCACCGGTGAGATGCCGCTCCAGCGAATATTTGTCGATGCCGAAGCCGTCGGCGAGCGCATGCTTGGGCGCGTCGATATGGGTGCTGCACATATGGCTGTGGAAGAACAGCCGGCTGGTATTGCGCTTGTAGGGCGTGTCGAAGGTCATGTCCGGCTCGACCCGGATCGTGCGGTCGGTGCCCGGAACCCTGGGCAATCCGGTAAAAATCGGCAAAGTGAGATCGATTATCCTGCTCATGGCAACTCCCTCGAATATCGTAGTTCTCTGTGTTCAGGCCACCGAAGCCGCCGGTACTGCCGACCGAAGAGCGATCTGGGCGCGGAAATTCTCGAAGAACTCGTCCGCCGTCTTCTTCGCCGCGCCGCTGAGCAGACGCTGGCCGATCTGGGCCAGCTTGCCGCCGATCTGGGCATCGACTTCATAGGTGAGCAGGGTGCCGCCGCCGTCGGTCGGGGCGAGGCGCACGACCGCCCCGCCCTTGGCGAATCCGGCGAGCCCGCCTTCGCCCTGCCCCGAGATCCGGTAGCTGTTCGGCGCGTCGATCTCCGAGAGCGTGACCTCGCCGCGGAAGCGCGCTTTGACGGGACCGATTTTGACCTGGGCCACCGCGCGGAACCGGGTGTCTCCGGCCTTCTCGAATTCCTCGCAGCCCGGGATGCAGGCGGCGAGGACTTCGGCGTCGTTGAGCGCATCCCATACGACGGCCTGATCGACCGGCAGGGTGTATTCGCCCTTCATCTTCATGGTCATAACGGTCAAGACTCCTCAAGCCATGTCCTAGGCGCGCCGCGCGCTGGGACTTTCCTCCACCTCCCTCGGAGCGGCATCGATTCCGACAATCTGGCGCTGATGCCGCGCCACGGCCCAGGCGATGACCACGCTCAAGACGGCGAGCCCGAGACCGACGCCTTTCACCATGAGCACCGGCCACAGCAGCGCCACCGAAGCGCCTATAGCCAGCCCGCGCAGCGGAAGAAGCATGGGTCCGAACATCCAGTTCTGCGTCACCGATACCAGAAGGCCGCAGGCGATGACGGCCGCGCAGGTATCGACGATGATGGTCGTGCCGGAGCCGACAAGCAGCATGCCGGGCGCAAAGACCGCGAGGAACGGCAACAGGTAAGCGACGATGCCGAGCCGCATCGACAGGAAGGAGGTCTCCCAGATGTCGGCTTCCGCGATGGCGGCGCCGGCGAAGCAGGCGAGCGCCACGGGCGGAGTGATATGCGACAGGGTCGCCACGTAGAAGACGAACATGTTGGCCGTGAATACGTCGACACCATGCGCCTGCATGGCGGGAACGCCGATCACCGCGACGAGAATGTAGGAAGCGACGGTGTTGAGGCCCGTGCCCATGATCAGGGCGGCCACGAACACGAGCAGCGTCAGGACGACGAAGCTGCCTCCCGACACGCTCAGGATGACGCTGGTCAGGCTGAGACCGAGCCCGGTCTGGGTGAAGGTGCCGATGACGATGCCGACCGCGGCGCAAACCACCATGATCATCACCGAGCTTCTGCCGCCGGACTCGAGCGCCTCCAGGCACTCCTTCGGTCCGATGCGCGTCTCCTTGCGCAGCCAGCTCAGCGCCACCATGGCGACTATGGCGTAGAAGCCGGCAAGCATGGGCGAGTAGCCGCGCGCCAGGAGATACATCAGAAGGAAGAGCGGAAGCAGCAGATAGCCGCGCTTGAACAGAACGCTGAGCACCCTGGGCGTGGAGCCTTTCGGGAGGCCTTTGAGTCCCCGTTTCACCGCTTCGAGATGAATGTACCAGAGCAGGGCGCCGAAATAGAGCAGGGCGGGGATGATACCGGCCACCGCGACCGACCAGTAGGGCATGCCCACATTGGCGGCGAGAATGAATGCGGCCGCGCCCATGATCGGCGGCATGAGCTGCCCGCCATTGGAAGCGAGCGCCTCGACGGCCGCCGCGAAGCTCGGCCGGTAGCCCACCTTCTTCATGAGCGGAATGGTCAAGGGGCCGACCGCATAGACATTGGCGACGGTCGAGCCGGTCACCGAGCCGACGAGAGCCGACCCGAAGATCGTGACCTTGGCGGGCCCGCCCCGCGATTCGCCGGCGATCGCGTTGGAAAGGTCGAGAAAGAACTCGGTCGCTCCGCCCTTCTCCATGAACGCCCCGAAGATGATGAAGAGCGTGATATAGGTCGCCGCGATGGCGAGACACTCGCCCCAGATGCCTTCGATCGTCATATAGAAGTAGTCGACCGTGTTGGTCAGCGAGAAGCCGCCATGGCTCAATGCCTGCCAGGGAATCCTGTCGCCCAGCAGGACATAGGCGAACATCAGAAGGGTGATCACGACCAGCGTCCAGCCGATGGTGCGCCGCACCGCTTCCAGTATGAGGCCGACCGCCACGATTCCGAAGACGATCTCGAACGTGGCCGGCGTGGACATGCGCGACATCGGCCAGCGGTTGGCGAAATAGTCCGAATAGAGCGCCACATAGCCGAAGACGACGACGGCGGCGGCGATCATCAGCCAGTCGTAGATCGGCACGCGCGAATCCTTTTTCTCCGGCGACGCCCGGATCGTCAGGAGCGCCAGGACGACCGTCAGCAGCAGAGGGATGGATCTCTGGATATAGGGATAGAACGTGCCGAAATAGGCCGTGTAGATGGCGAACAGCGACAGGCTGACCGCGACCGTGCGCGTGATGAGATCGGTTATGCGCAATGTCGACATAATGTTTCTCTCCCGGGTGTTCCTGTTTCCCCCGCGCGGGCGGGTGTGCTCGCAACGGCGCCGGCGCGCTTTGCGCGTCCGGCGCCACCGGCGGTCGTTCGTCCTATTTGACGCCGTGGTCGGCGTACCAGGCGACGGCGCCTGGATGCAGCGGCGCCTCGCCGACATTCTTGGCCGCGAAGGGCAGGTCATAGACCTTGTGCTGCTCATGCACGGCGCGGAACTCGTCGCGATGCTTCCATAGCGCGTCCATGATCTTGTAGACGGTGTCGTCGCTGAGGCCGGTGCGCGCGGCAAAGGCCAGGATCAGGACGGGGCTCGGATAGGCTTCGTTCGAGCCGTTGTTGCCGCCATAGGCGTTGGCGGGCACGGTGGCGACCGACATGCCGTATTTCTGGGCGACGGAGTCGGCCACCTTCTGGCTGAGCGGCAGCAGGAGGAATGGCCCCTTCACGCCGAGCTCGATGGCGGAAGGATGCGGATAGTAGGAACCGCCCGAGATCCACATGTCGGCCGTGCCGTTGCCGATCATCTGGAATCCCTCGTTGATCGAGGTGAAGATGAGCTGGCCGCCCCACGATTCCAGCGCGTCCTTAGTGATGCCATAGGCGGCCAGAATATCGAGTGCGATCGGCGTCACCGCCTGCGAGCGCTCGAAGGTGGCGATGCGGATCGGACGCTTCTCCTGCGCGATCTGCTCGAACGACGTGATGCCGCGGTCGCTCGGGATGAAGGCCTGGACGACGCTGGGGCCGCGCACCGCGGCCATCATGCGGAAATCATACTTCTGCCCGGTGGGCGATTCGCCCTTCCAGGCCAGCGTCGAGGTGATGTTCTCGATGATCGCGAGGTCGACCGCGCCGCTGTCCAGCTGGTCGACATTGGCCCAGGTGGTGCCGGGCATCACCGTGATCCTGAGATCAGGCACCTCCTTGGCGACATATTCCGCCAGCACCGCCGCCGCCTGGTAGTAGCCGCCGCCGACCGAGCCGCTGACGAGCTTCAGCTGCTCGGATGTGGCGCTGCCGTTCGTGAAGGCGAGCACCGCAATGGACAGCGACGCCGCCTTGAGCAAACCAAAGAGTGTTTTCCTGAACATCCGTTTCCTCCCTTGTCTTCTGTTGACTGGTTGCCGCATCGACTCATTCAGGCCTCGATCAGTTCCGGGACCTCGGCCGCTTCGCCCGCCTGCGCTCGCTCGATGAGCTCAAGCAGTCGAATGGGTGTAATCGGCACGTCGCGGATGCGGATCGAGAACGGGCTGAGCGCGTTCTCGACCGCCGAAGCGATCACCGCCGGAACCGGCACGATCGAGACTTCGCCCACGCCCTTCATGCCCATCGGATTGAGCGGCGACAAAGTCTCGTGGAAGATGCATTCGATATTGGGCACGTCCGTGGCGGTCGGCAGCAGGTAGTCGGCAAATGTCGTGGTGATCGGCTGGCCGTCCTCGCTGTAGCGCATCCACTCGAGCAGCGCGTTGCCGATACCATGCACCACGCCGCCGCAGACCTGCCCTTCGGAGGTCAGCGGGTTCACGATCTTCCCGCTGTCCTGGACGGCAATATAGCGCAGGATGGTCACATGCCCGGTCTCTGTGTCCACTTCCGCCTCGCAGACATGGAAGCCGTTGGCGTAGGCCATCTCGTCGGTGCGGAAATACTGGGTGGCCTCGAGCCCGACCTCGACGCCGAGCGGGAAGGCATAGCCGGCCGCACCGCGCAGAGCATGAGCGATCCTGGCGAGCGGTATGGCGAGATCGGGCCGGTCCGTCACCTGCACCTTGCCGTCTGCGACGAACAGCTCCTTCTCGGCGTTGGTGAGGGGCGGTCCGAGCTCGGCGCCCAGCATCTGCCGGGCGACGGCAAGCGCCTTGTCGCGCACCACTCTCGCCGCCATTTCGACCGAGCTGCCGGCGATCATGGTCTGGCGGCTTCCGAACGAGCCCAGACCATACTGGACGAAGGCGGTGTCGCCGCATATGACCCGCACATCTGCAATGTTCACGCCGAGCGTGTCGGCGCAGATTTGCGCCAGCGTCGTCTGCGTCCCCTGACCGATCGCGGTGGCGCCGGTATAGACGGTGACCTGGCCCGTCGTGGAAACGCGTATCGTCGCCGATTCGAACGGCCCGCGGCCGGTGCATTTGACGCCGTGCGCGCAGCCGATGCCGATATGGCGTCCCTGCTTCAGCGCCGCCGCCTGGCGCGCCGGGAAGCCGGCGTAATCGGCGGCCCGCAGCCCCAGGTCCTGGCAGGCCTCATAGTCGCCGCTGTCATAGACGACGGGCTTGCCGGCCCGGTTGGCGAGACCGATCCGGTAGGGCATGCGCTTCGCCGGTATCAGGTTGCGGCGGCGGATCTCGGCCCGGTCGATCCCGAGGAGCCCGGCGACGCCGTCGAGCAGCCGCTCCATCACGAACGTGCCCTGCTGATAGCCCGCGCCGCGGATCGGAATCACCGGCGGCTTGTTGGTGCGCACCACGTGGACGTCGAGCTGATAGGCGGGAAGCATGTAGGCGCCGACGAGGCTGCTGGCGCTGTTGTAGGGCACCGTGATGGCATGCGGCGCATAGGCGCCCTGGTCGTGGATGAGCTGCCCCCGCACGCCGCGCAGGCGCCCATCGCGGTCGACGGCGGCTTCGACGTCCCAGAACTGGTCACGCTCCTGGATGGCGCACAGGAAATGCTCGCGGCGATCCTCGATCCACTTGACCGGGCGTCCGAGCAGCCGCGCCGCGGCGGCGACGGCGACTTCTTCCGGATAGACCATGAACTTGCAGCCGAACCCGCCGCCGACATCGCACGGTATGACCCGTACCTCGTCCTGGCGAAGGTCCATCATCTCGACGATGTTGCTGCGCAGTTCGTGCGTCACCTGTGTCGACGACCACACGCTGAGCGCGCCGCTGCCGGGATCGATCGACACCAGCACACCGCGGCCTTCGATAGGATGCGCCACGCCGCGGTGCTGGAAGAACTTCTCTCTCAGCACGTGGGCTGCCGCGGCGAACTCGCGCGCGCAGTCGCCATAGTCGACCTTGATGGTGGTGAAGACGTTCGTCTGCGTCCCGTTCCGCGACCTCGGCGCGTCGGCGGACAGGGCGTCCCGCGCGTCGACGGCGGCCGCCAGGACGTCATAGTCGGCCTCGACCCGGTCCGCCGCATCCTCGGCGAGGTAGCGCGAGGTCGCGACGACCAGCGCGACCGCCTCGCCGACATGGCAAACCTCGCTCGGCGCCAGCACGAAAGGCATCGCGTCGGCCTCGAGCTTGCCGGGAGGGAAATGGAGAGGCAGCCTGACGTCGTTCAGCGACCTTGCCAGGTCCGAAGCGCAGAACACCGCGACGATGCCGGGCATGGCGCGCGCCGCGCCGCAGTCGATCGCTTTGATCGTGGCATGCGCATGCGGGCTGCGCACGAAAGCGGCATGCAGCAGGCCGGGTATCCTGATGTCGTCGAGATACGTGCCTTCGCCGCGCAACAGTGCCGGGTCCTCGACGCGCCGCACCCGCCGGCCGATATAGCGCGGATCGGGAGCATTCATGGCGCGGCCCTCTCCCTGGCGACGTCGAGCACGGCGGCGACGATGTTCTGGTAGCCGGTGCACCGGCACAGATGCCCTGACAGCACGTCACGGATCGCGTCTTCGCTGCAGGGCCGGTCTTTTTCGAGGTGCTCGGTGAGGCTCGCGAGAATCCCCGGCGTGCAGAAGCCGCATTGCAGGCCGTGCCTTTCCCACAGCGCGCTCTGGAGCCGGCTCAGCCCTTCCTTTGGCGACAGCCCCTCTACCGTCGTGATTTCCTTCCCGGCAGCCTGCGCCGCCAGCATGAGGCATGAGCGCATGGCTATGCCGTCGACGAGCACCGTGCAGGCGCCGCAGACGCCATGCTCGCAGCCGACATGAGTGCCGGTGAGGCCCAGCGTATGGCGCAGGAAGTCGGCGAGCGTCAGGCGATGCTCCACCTCGCGCGCATGAGCGACGCCGTTGACGGTAACCGTCACTGTGCGCATGGGCTCGTTGGCCGGCATGTCAGCTCTCCACCCTGCCACGGGCGCGCTGCCAGGCTTGGTGGAGCACGCGCCGCGCCAGCGACACCGACAGCTTGCGGCGGTACCAGCCGGGCGCGAAGGGATCGTCGAGCGGCTCGATCTCCGCGCAGCGGCCGGCGGCGCCGGCGAAGAGGGCGGCGCTCGGGCTCCGGCCGGCCAGTTCGGCTTCCGCCGACGTGATCCGCGCCGGGACCGGACCCACTCCGCCCAGTGCCAGCGCGGCGCGGCCGATGCGGCCGTCCGGCTCCAGATCGAGGAGGGCCGCGGCCGACACTATGGCGAAGTCGCCCTGGCGCCGGGCATATTCGGTAAAACCCCAGCCATGCCCTTCGCGCCACGGCCTGAATCTGATCTCCGTCACGATCTCGTGGGGCGCGATCGACGGCGTCATCATGTCCTCGGCGAAATCGACCATCTTCACCGCACGCACCTCATCGAGGCTGCTCACCATGATGGTCGCCTCCATCGTGCAGGCGATCAGCGGCAATTCGGCCGACGGATCGAGGTGGCACAGGCTGCCGCCGATGGTGCCGCGATTGCGCGTCTGGCGATGCCCGACGGAGAGGATCGCCTGCGCCAGCAGAGGCAGGTGCCGGGCGACGAGCGGCGAAAACTCGATCTCGCGCTGCGCCGTCATCGCACCGATGGCGATCTCGCCATCGTCTTCCCTTATGTGGACGAGCCCGGCGACGGTATTGAGATCGATCAGGTGATCGGGCTGGGCGATCCTGAAATTGAGCATCGGCATGAGCGATTGGCCGCCGGCAATGACCCGCGCGTTGTCGAGCTCCATCAGGGCGCGCAAGGCTTCCTGCAGGGTTGCCGGCAGATGATGCTCGAAGATCGGCGGCTTCACGGCCTGCGGCTCCGGCGCGCCGTCTTCGGCCTGGATGCGGGCGAGGATTGGCGCTTGCCGGCCCCGCCCTGCAGGCGCATCCGCAGCCGGTTGGTCGCCTCCATGTCGACGGTCTCGTCCTTGACATCGACCACTACGCCATAGACCGCGCGGGCATGCTCGCTGGAATAGAAGCCATCGAGCACGTCCTCGAGGACCTTCTGCGCCGGACGTTTCAGAGGCGAGCCGTAGCCTCCGCCATTCGGGCTGTAATAGGCCATGACGTCGTTCGCCTTGACCTCGAGGCCGGAGAACTTCGAGTACATCTCGCGCGTCTTCTTGGGATTGGCGGAATTGTAGACGAGGCACTTGCCCACCGTTCCGTCGGTGCCGCCGAACACGCCCCATGGCGCCTCCTTGTGGCGTTCCGACTCGTGCGTGATGAATCCCGGCGTCAGGACCCGCTGTGCCTTCACCACGCCGAGCCCGCCACGGTACTGTCCGGCGCCCGGCGGCTCGTCGTCGCGCAATTCATACCGGTCGCAGATCATCGGTATATGCATGGCCAGGTCCTCGAGCGGGTTGTTGCGGGTATTGGCCATCAGATTGTCGATGCTGTCGGGGCCGTCCGAGCGCGGGCGTCCGCCGTAAGCGCCTTCATTGACCTCCAGGAAGACCCAGTAGTCGCCGCTCGGCCTCACGCCCGAATAGGCGGCGAAGGATATCGAGGCGGAGCTGCCGGCGATGACCTTGTCCGGCATCACCGGCGCCAGGGCCTTGATGATCAGATCGATCATCCGGTTGCATTGGGTGAAGCGGGCCTCGGCGGAGGCCGGCGCCTTCGGATTGAAGATCGAGCCTTCCGGCGCGATGATGTTGATTGGCCGGAACGA
Source organism: Parvibaculaceae bacterium (assembly GCA_050246735.1). Lineage (GTDB taxonomy): Bacteria > Pseudomonadota > Alphaproteobacteria > Rhizobiales > Aestuariivirgaceae > Taklimakanibacter. Next base: position 287,287 of record JBFWVM010000007.1, read on the forward strand.
TCCTTCGTTGGACGGCACCCGGGCCTCGCTCGTATAGGCATCGAGCAGCAGCTTGCGGAAGGCGGCGTAGGCGGCGACCTTGGTCGAGCCTTCAAAGGGCACATTGTAGGCGGTCGGCGTCTGGTCGGCCGACCCGGTGAGATCGACGTCGAGCTCATCCCCCCTGACGCGCACCGTCACCTTGACCTTGAGCTTCCGGTCGCGGTTGCGGCCGTCGTCGTCGAGCCAGCCCTCGGCGGAATATTCGCCGTCCGGAATCTCGCTGATTCGCTGGCGCATCATGCGCTCGGCGTAATCCATGAGCTGGTTCACCGCCTGGAAGACGGTGGCCTCGCCGTACTTGTCGAGGAGCTCGACGAAGCGCCGCGCGCCCAGGCGCGCCGATGCGACCTGCGCCTCGATGTCGCTCACCAGCTGTTGCGCGGCGCGGCTGTTGTTGCGGATGAAGTTCCACATCGCGCTGTTGGGCTCGCCTTTGCGGTAGAGCTTGGTGCCGGCGAACAGCATGCCCTCGGCATAGACGTCGGGGACATCGATGATGAGGCCGGGCGTCGCCGCCCCGATGTCGACGTGATGGGCGGTGTTGCCGGCAAAGCCGACCAGGCGCCCGCGGTAGAAGACCGGCGCCACGATGGCGAGATCGGGCGTATGGCTCGAGCCGTGATAAGGATGGTTGTGGACGACGACGTCGCCTTCGAACCATTGCCCGTCCTCCAGCGTCCTGGCGATGCCGCGCAGGTAGCCGGGGATGGAGCCGATATGCATCGGCGTCGATTCGGATTCGCACAGGGTGTTGAAGCTGGTGTCGAACAGGCCGGCGCCAAGGTCTTCGGATTCACGTATGATCGAGGAGAAGGACATGCGGTAGAGCACATGCGCCATCTCTTCGGCGATGGTCTCGAACGAGCCGCGGATGACCTGCAGTGTGATCGGGTCGATCTCCTGAGGGACTGTCGCGACCGCTTGGGCGATGGCCATTGAATGATCCTCCCTATGAGCGGCGCCGGTTCAGACGGCGCCGGCGGGCCTGATGCGCGTATTGCCGTAGTCGAGCGTCTCGGCCACATAGCCGGGCGGCACGAGCGTGGTCGAATCATGCTGGATCAGAATCGCCGGACCGCTCACGCGGTCGCCGGCAAGCAGCTTGCCGCGGTCGTAGCGCGGGGTCTCCAGCACACGTCCGTCGTCGAAAGTGGTCGGACGCACGAACATGAGCGCGCGATCGATGCCCGAGCCGTCGCTCGCCTTGATCTTCGGAATGGCCAGGCGCTCCACCGCCGCGCGTCCGATCGCGCGAAGCGTGATCAGCTCGACCTCGGCGTCGCGATAGCTGTAGCCATAGTCCAGCTGGTGCTGGTCGTGGAAGCTCGCCGCGATGACCGACTTGTTGGCCTGGGTCACCGGCCCATCCGGCATGCGCGCCCGCAATTCGAATCCCTGGCCGCGGTACCGGCATTCGGCAATGATCTCTATGCTCTGCCGCGCCGCCGGGATGCCGTCGTCGTGGAGCTCGGCGCCGACCCGCTCGCGCAGCGCCTGCGCCGCCGCGTTGATGCGCGAGATCTGACTGTCGCTCGCCGCGTTGAGCTCGACGATCACCGCCTCGGTATGCTCGTATTGCAGGTCGGTCTTCAGGAGACCCACGGCCGCGGTGATGCCGGGCGCCACTGGGACGATGACGTCCCTCGCCGAGATCAGCTCGGCGAGCGCCACCCCGTGCAGCGGTCCGGCGCCGCCGAAGGGCAGGATCGAGAACTGACGCGGATCGACGCCGCGCGCCACCGAGTTGGACCGGATGGCCAGCGCCATGTTGGAGTTTATGATCCGCACGATGCCGAGCGCCGCCTGCTTGACCGACATTCCGAGCGGCTTGGCGATCTTCTCCTCGATCGCCCGGACGGAAAGCCGCGGATCGAGCTTCAGGTCGCCGCCGAGCGCATGGTCGTGATCGAGCCGGCCGAGCACGATCTGCGCGTCGGTGACCGTCGGCTCGGTGCCGCCGCGCCCATAGCAGGCGGGACCGGGCTCGGACCCCGCCGAGCGCGGGCCGACGTGGAAGGCGCCTGCCTCGTCGATATAGGCGACGGAGCCGCCGCCCGCGCCGATCGTCACCAGGTCGATCATCGGCGTCAGCACCGGATGGCCCGAGACATAGGTGTCTCGCGGATTCATGATCTTCAGGCGGCCGTCGGGAATGGTGCTGATGTCCGCCGAAGTCCCGCCGATATCGACGGTAATGATGTTCTTCTCGCCGGCCATGGCGCCTTCCGAAGCACCGCCGATGACGCCCCCGGCCGGCCCCGACATCAGGATGCGCACCGCGCGCGCCGAGCAGGCCTCGACGGTCGAGACGCCGCCATTCGACTGCATGATGCGGAGCTTCGAATTCACGCCTGCCTCGCGCAGCTTGGTTTCCAGGTCGCGCAGATAGAAGGCGGTCTTCGGTCCGACGAAGCAATTCATCGCCGCGGTCGAGAAGCGCTCGTACTCCCGCATCACGTTGGCGACTTCGCTCGACAGCGTGACGTAGACGTCGGGCATCTCTTCGAGCACGATCTCGCGCGCCCTCCGCTCATGCGCGTCGTTGAGGAAGGAGAACATGAAGCCGATGACGATGGAGTTGATGCCGCGCTTGCGGAAGAGCCGCGTCGCCTTGCGCACCTCCTGCTCGTTCAGCGCCATCTCGACCTTGCCGTCCGGCGGCAGGATGCGCTCGCTGACGGCGATCCGGTTGCGCCGCTTGACCAGAGGCTGGCTCTGCCACGGCACGTTGAAGTGAAGCGAGAAGTTATAGGGGCGCTTATGCCGGCCGATATGCAGGATGTCGCGGAAGCCGCGAGTGGTCAGCATTCCGGTTTCCGAACCGTTGTGCTCGATCGTGATGTTGGTCGCGGTGGTCGTGCCGTGCACGATGACGTCGACTTCCGCCATGTCGATGCCGGCCATCGCGCATACGCCCTTGACGCCCTCGACGACGCCGATCGACTGGTTTTTCAGCGTGGTCGGCACCTTGTGATAGAATACGCCCTTCGCGCATTCGAGAACGAAGTCGGTGTTCGTTCCGCCGACGTCGACGCCAATTCGAGCCATGCTTTCGACCTCCCTGGCAAAATGGTGCCCCGTGCGTCGCGGGACACTCTTTGTCTTATTCCGCTGCGGCGCGGGCCGCGTTGACCGTATTGAGATAGTTCACGCACTCCTCGACGCTGTGCACGTCGGCGAACTTCGCGTCGATGTCATAGAGGTTCCAGGCCACCGCGCCGGGCACGCGGTCGCCGATGCATTCGCGCACCGCGATGGTGCGGAACCCGTCGGCCAGGCCGTCGCAGATCGTCGTGCGCACGCAGGCCGTGGCGGTGACGCCGGTGACCAGGATGGTGTCGACGCCGGCGGCGCGCAACAGCCCCGCAAGTCCGGTGCCGTGAAAGGCGCTCGCCCGCTTCTTGAGCATCGTGTACTCGCCGTCGACCGGAGCGATGCGCGAATCGATGGCCCACAGCTCCTTGTCCTTGAGATTGACGACGTCGACCGGAATCTTGCAGTGCCACAGCCCCATGTCGGTGAAGAGCGAGTTGCGGTCGGTGATCTCATAGGCGGTGGTGACATGGACGACCGGATGCCCGTTCGCGCGGCATGCCTTGAGAAGCTGCTGCATGCCGGGGATGATCTTGCCGTCCATCGCTTCCTGGTCGCAGGTGAACGGATTGCCGGGGCGCGTCCAGGCATTGGCCAGATCGACGCTGATCAACGCCGGCTGCTTGCCGAAGCCGACCCGGCGCTGGAAGCCACGCTCCTGATAGATGCGGGTTGACGCTTCGAATGCCTGATTCAGCATGCGGTCCAGTTCCTTGTCGTCCACGCCGCTCATTCCCAATGCTCCCTGCCAAGCGAACCGGATGCGTTCGCGATCACCACAGATGCGGAGGCTTCGCGCCGTGCCGCGATTGCGGCCGATATCAAGGGAGTTTCGCGGCGACCTCAAATGGCAAGACGGCAACGATAGTTGCATGAAAATCAATAATCGCCGGTGCCGGCGCGGGATTCAGCCGACGTTCCGCCGCGCCGAGAGGAAAGATTTGAGCGCCACCTGGACTACCGCAGGCTGGCGGTCGCGATGCGAGATCAGGGCGAATTCGCGCTTGGGCAGCGTCAGGCGAACATGCCTGAGGGAACCTTCGGCAATGGCCTTGGCGACCACGAGTTCCGACATGATCGTCGCGCCGGCGCCGGCTTCGACCGCCTGCATCACCGCCTCGTTGCTGGGCAGCACGAGGAAGATGCGCAAGTCTTCGAAAGCGATCCGCATCCGGCGCGCCAGATCCTGCAGCACTTCCCGCGTGCCCGAGCCCCCTTCCCGCACGATCCAGCGCAGGCTCCTGAGATCGGGACGCCCAGCCGCAACCTCGGCGACCGGCGCATGCGCGCGCGCGACGACCAGCATCAGCCGATCGCTCGCGATCCGGCTGCGGCGAAGCAGGTCGGATGCGGTCCGGCCTTCCACCAGGCCGAGATCCGCGGCGCCGTCGAGAATCTCGTTCTCGACCCGCCGCGTATTGCCGATGCTCACATTGAGCCTGACTTCCGGATGCTTCTCCTGGAAGGCCGCCAGCCGGCGCGGGAGCCAATAGCTGGCAATGGTCTGGCTGGCGGCGATCGCCAGGCTGCCGGTGACGATGCCGGAATCATGCTCGAGCATGGCGCGTGCCGCCGCACAGCGTTCGATGACCGCCTTCGCCTCCGGCAGGAAGCGCCGTCCCGCCGGCGCCAGCTCGATGCGGCGGCCGACACGGTTGAACAGCCTGACGCCGGAGCCCTGCTCGAGCGCCTTGATTGCGGCGGAGGCGGCGGACTGCGACAGGCCCAGCATCTCCGCCGCCTTGGTCATATGGCCGCGCTCCGCCACCGCGATGAATATGCGCAACTGCTCGAGGGTCATGGACGAGTAAGAAGTTTTTTCGATTGAATTGACAAGAAGAATCAATTGGACCGATTGATTCATATAACCCATTTCTGTCTGCCGCAATGGCAAAGAGCATGAACACCCTCACCGGCCGGCGCCGGTCATCGGCGCGAACATGACCAGCTGGGCGAATTCGGCTCCCTCGCAGCGCGCGCTCGAAGTGGCGGGCGCGCCGGACGAACGTGACGGCGTCGACACATCGCCGGCGGTTGCCGATCGCGTCGCCAAGACCACCTGCTATATGTGCGCCTGCCGCTGCGGGATCGACGTCCACGTCAAGGACGGCAAGATCCGCTACATCAGCGGCAACAAGGACCATCCGGTGAACCGCGGCGTCCTGTGCGGCAAGGGCAGCGCCGGCATCATGCAGCATTACAGCCCGGCGCGCCTCAGCAAGCCGTTGCTGCGCACCGGTCCGCGCGGCTCCGGCGAGTTTCGCGAGATCGAGTGGGATGAAGCGCTGGCGATCGCCACCGAGAGGCTGGCGCGCATCCGGCAAACCGATCCCCGCAAGCTCGCCTTCTTCACCGGCCGCGACCAGTCGCAGTCGCTCACCGGCTGGTGGGCGGCGCGCTTCGGCACCCCGAATTACGCGGCCCATGGCGGCTTCTGTTCGGTCAACATGGCGGCCGGCGGCCTTTATACGATCGGCGGCTCGTTCTGGGAATTCGGCGAGCCGGACTGGCAGCACACCCGCTATTTCATTCTCTTCGGAGTCGCGGAGGATCACGATTCCAACCCGATCAAGATCGGCCTGGGCCAGCTCAAGAAGCGCGGCGTCAAGATCTTGTCGGTCAATCCCTGCCGCACCGGCTACAATGCCATCGCGGACGAGTGGATCGGCATCACACCGGGCAGCGACGGGCTGCTGGTGCTGGCCCTCGTGCACGAATTGCTCAAGGCGGGCCGCGTCGATCTCGATTATCTCGTCGCTTTCACCAATGCGCCCTGGCTTGTCGTCAAGGATCCCGGCGCACCCGACGACGGTCTCTTCGCGAAGGACGAGGATGGCGGCCCGCTCATCTGGGACCGGCTGACGAAAACGGCCCGCAAGGCAGGCGACGCCGATGCCAGGCCCCTGCTCACCGGCACATATGACGTCGACGGACGGTCCTGCGTTCCGGTCTTCGAGCTCCTGGCGACGCGATATCTCGATGCGCAATATTCACCGGAAGCGGTCGCCGGCCGCTGCGGCGTCGCGGCGTCGACCATCAAGCGCATCGCCGCCGAACTCGCCCATGTCGCTTTCACGCAGCCGGTCGAGCTGCCGGTCGCCTGGACCGACAGCGGCGGCCGCCGGCATCCGACGACGCGGGGCCGTCCCATCGCCATCCATGCGATGCGGGGAATCTCGGCTCATTCGAACGGCTTTCATACCTGTCGCGCCATCCATGTGCTCCAGCTTCTCCTGGGCACCGTCGACGTTCCGGGCGGGTTTCGCTTCAAGCCGCCTTTTCCCAAGCCGGTTCCGCCGGGCCCGCGGCCCGCCGGCAAGGACGGCGGCAGGCCGATGACGCCGCTTTCCGGCATGCCGCTCGGATTTCCCGCAGGCCCCGACGATCTGCTCGTCGACGACGAAGGCGGGCCGCTGCGCCTCGACAAGGCCTTTTCGTGGGAGGCGCCGCTCGCCGTGCACGGGCTCATGCACCTCGTCATCCGCAATGCCTGGGCTCATGATCCCTATCCCATCGACACTCTCTTCATGTACATGACCAACATGGCGTGGAACTCGTCGATGAATACCGGCGAGACCATCGCCATGCTGACCGACAAGCAGGCGACGGGCGAATACAGGATCCCCTTCATCATCTATTCGGACGCCTACTATTCCGAGACGGTTCCCTTCGCCGATCTCGTCCTGCCCGACACCACTTATCTCGAGCGGCATGACTGCATAAGCCTGCTCGACCGGCCGATCGGCGGCGCCGATGCGCCCGCCGATGCGATACGCCATCCGGTGGTGGCGCCCGACCGCGACGTACGCCCGTTCCAGAGCGTGCTGATCGAGCTCGGCGCACGCCTCGCATTGCCGGGCCTGGTCAACGACGACGGCTCGGCGAAATATCGCGACTATGCCGACTATATCGTCAACCATGAGCGCCTGCCCGGCATCGGCCCGCTCGCGGGATGGCGGGGCGGGGACGGTTCGGCTCCCGGCGTCGGCGAGCCCAATCCCGGTCAGCTCCAGCGCTATATCGACAATGGCGGCTTCTGGCAGCACGAGCTCGAGGCCGATCAGCGCTACTACAAGATGGCGAACCGGTCCTATCTCGATCTGGCCACCGCCATGGGCTTCCTGACGAGCGCCAAGCCGGTGATCTTCCAGCTCTATTCGGAGACGCTGCAGCGGTTCAGGCTCGCCGCACGCGGTCACGGCCGGGTCGTGCCGGCGCCGGCCGACCGCGCCCGCATCGAGACCTACATGGATCCGCTGCCTTTCTGGCATGCGCCGCTGGAGGAGAAATCGCTGGATGGCGATAAATATTCCCTGCACGCGCTCACCCAGCGGCCGATGCACATGTATCATTCCTGGGGATCGCAGAATGCCTGGCTCAGACAGATCACCAGCCAGAACCGGTTGTTCGTGCACCGCGCGACGGCGGCCGGTCTCGGCCTCGCCGACGACGACTGGGTCTGGATCGAAAGCGCTCATGGCGCGGTCAAGGGCCAGATCCGGCTGGTCGACGGCGTCAACCCGGGCACGGTATGGACGTGGAATGCCATCGGCAAGCGGCGCGGCAGCTGGGGATTGAAGGACGACGCCGGCGAGGTGAAACGCGGTTTCCTTCTCAATCACATCATCGGCGATCTGCTGCCGCCCGACGGCGACAGGAAGGCCTATTCCAACTCGGATCCGGTGACCGGCCAGGCGGCATGGTTCGATCTGCGCGTGCGCCTGGTCAGATGCGTAGGCTCCGCGGCGGGCTTCACCGAGCCCGCATTCGCTCCGCTCGCCCCGCCTCCGCATTTCACCGCCCCGGCCGAAAAGCTGCGCTTCGGCGCCGAGTTCAGGAACCGCCGCGGATTCGACGAATGACATCGCTTCCCCCGACCACCGAAAAGAAGCTTGGCCTGGTCATCGACCTCGACACCTGCGTCGGCTGCCAGGCCTGCGCCACGTCCTGCAAGGAATGGAACGCCGGCGGCCTGATGGCGCCCCTCACCGACCTCGATCCCTATGGCGGCAAGGTCGACGGCGTCTGGTTCAACCGCGTCCACAGCTATGAGCATGTGACGGAAAAAGGCGGACGCACGGTGCACTTTCCGCGGTCCTGCCTGCATTGCGAGCAGGCGGCCTGCGTGTCGGTCTGTCCCACGGGCGCATCCTACAAGCGTGCGTCCGACGGCATCGTCCTGGTCGACGAGGACAAATGCATCGGCTGCAAGTTGTGCAGCTGGGCCTGTCCCTATGGCGCACGGGAATTCGACCTCGATGCCGGCGTGATGAAGAAATGCACCCTGTGCGTCGATCGCATCTACAACGAGAACCTCGCAGCGGAGGATCGCGTACCCGCCTGCGTCGCCGCCTGCCCGACGGGAGCTCGACATTTCGGCGATCTGGGCGATCCGCAATCCGCCATTTCCCGGCTGGCCGCCGACCGCGGCGGGGTCGAACTCATGCCCGAGCTCGGCTACAAGCCGACCAACCGCTATCTTCCGCCCCGCGCCCAGACCGGCCAGGTGGCCGCCGTCGCGGCGCCGGACCTCGAGCCCGCTCATGCGGAAGCCGGATTTCTCGGCTGGGTCGACCGCCTGCTGTCCGCCTGAGCCCTCATGCATCCGGCTTTCTCCATCGTCTTCTTCACCGCGGCCTCGGGCGCCGGCTACGGCCTCCTCGCCTGGATCGGCCTTGCCGCCGGCTTCGGCGCGGAAGGGAATTTTGCCTTCCGTTTCGTCGGACTTGGCCTGGCCATGGCGCTGATCGTCGCCGGCCTCCTGTCCTCGACGGCTCATCTCGGCCGGCCGGAACGCGCCTGGCGGGCCTTGTCGCAATGGCGCAGTTCCTGGCTGTCGCGTGAAGCCGTGGCGGCGCTCGCGACTTTCGTGCCCGCAGGCTTTCTCGCTCTGGGCTGGATCGTGCTCGATCGCCACGATGGATGGGTCGCGGCGAGCGGCCTCGCCGCCGCCCTCGGCGCGGTCGTGACCGTCTCGACCACCGGCATGATCTACGCCTCGATGAAGACCATCGCCCAATGGCATAGCCTCTTCACCTTGCCGTCCTATCTCATCTTCGCGGCCATGACCGGATCGCTCCTGTTCAATGCGTTGCTCCAGCTTCTCGGCTCCCCCTCCCCGACAATGACGGCCATGGCCATGGCGCTGACGGTGATCGGCTGGCTGTGGAAGCTCGCGACCTGGCGCCACAACGACACGCTCACGGCGGGATCGAGCGTCAATGCCGCGACCGGACTTGCCGGTGGCGAAGTGCGTGTGCTCGAATGGCCGCACAGCGAGGAGAACTATATCCTCAAGGAGATGGGCTTCCGCATCGCGCGCAAGCATCGCGCCAGGCTGCGCCGGATAGCGCAGGCTTCGTGCTTCGCCCTGCCGCTGGCCCTTCTGGGTGCGGCGCTCGGTCTTCCTGCGGCGGCGCCCGCCCTGTCGCTCGCGGCCGCGCTGCTTCAGCTTGCCGGCATCCTGATCGAGCGCTGGCTCTTTTTTGCCGAGGCGACGCACAGCGTCATGCTCTATTATCGCGGCTAGTCTGGCTTTTGCGGAGGAGCTCCCATAGGATGTCGGGCGATCGCCGGAGATCGAGGAGATGAAGCCACAAAAGCGGCATGGCGCAGCCGACGACAGCCATGAGCGTTTTGTCAGCAAGGGCGCGGCATTCTATGCGCTGAACGCGGAAGTCGTCGAGCGGGACTTCTATTTCCTGATGCTCCCGAACATGACGATGCTCGCCTTCGCCGCGGCCATCGAGCCTTTGCGCATCGCCAACCAGCTGACCGGCAAATGCCTGTACCGCTGGTTCCTTCTCTCGCAAGACGGCCATCCCATAAGGTGCTCGAACGGCGTCTCGATCGCCGTGGACATGGCCCTAACCGACACCCGGCGCGGCGACACGGTGTTCGTCTGTTCCGGCGTCGACGGGTATCTCGCCGCGACGAAAAGGACGATCGCGTGGATATGCGAACAGGCCCGGCATGGGAGAACGATCGGCGGCCTGTGCACCGGCGCTTTCAGCCTCGCCCGGGCCGGACTTCTTGCGGGCCGGCGGTTCACATTGCATTGGGAGAACCAGCCGGCATTCGAGGAGCTCTTTCCTCACCTGGCGGTCGAGAAGCAGCTTTATTGCCGCGACGGCGCGATCATCACCTGTGGCGGCGGGGATGCCGGCATCGACATGATGGTGTCGCTGATTGAAGAGCATTACGGCGCCGGTCTTTCTGGCAAGGTCGCGGCGATGTGCCTTCATGGCGGCCGCCGTGCCGGCAGCAGCAGTCAGCGCGTATCGACGGCCGCGGAAATAGGGCTCCGGCACCCGGTCCTGGTCAATATCCTGCACAGGATGAAATCCGACTTCGCCGAGGAGATCGACATCGAGGGACTTGCGGCTGCGAGCGGCGTTTCACGCCGCCAGATGGAACGGTTGTTCAAGAACAATCTCGGAATATCCCCCGGCGAGAAGATCCGCGAGCTCCGGCTGGAACGCGCCAACAGCCTCATGACCGAAACCAACATGTCCATCACCGAGATAGCGGCCGCTTCCGGCTTCCGGTCGGCGAACACCCTTCGGATCGCCTACCGGCAAAAGTTCGGTGCCGCGCCGTCCCACCGCCTGCCCAGGGCTTCGGGCAAGACATCGTGACAAGTTTGTCTGCATGCCGGTTCGAAGGATAGGAAAATGGCGGCCTTGCCGACTTGCAACCGCTCCCCGCTATTCTAGACCGAAGTTTTTATATGTGATTTGTGCAAGGTGTTGATCCGACACGTTAATTCGGCGATCGGGTTTTTCGGTTACTGGACACGCATCGGATCGAGGCCGAGAAGCTTGAAGGCTTGGTCCTGAA
>JBFWVM010000008.1:0-240820 GCA_050246735.1 Parvibaculaceae bacterium
AGCAGCGCCTTCACGTCGTCGATGAGGTCGGCGGCGAGGAACTGGCTCGACGACACGTTGACGGCGACGAACAGCGGATCGTGCGGGCGGAAGGCGCGCTGCCAGATGCCGAGCTGGCGGCCGGCCTCGTTGAGCACATGATGGCCGATATCCTTGATGATCCCGGTGGTCTCGGCGAGGCCGATGAAGGTCTCGGGGCCGAGAAGGCCCATGCTCTTGTGGCGCCAGCGCACCAGAGCCTCGAAGCCCGCGAGCTCCATGTCGGCGAGACGCGCGATCGGCTGATAGAGCACCTCGATCTCGTTGCGCTCGACCGCCCGGCGCAGCTCCGCCTCCAGCACCACGAGCTCGGTGCGGTCGTCGCGCATCGCCTGGCGGAAGAATTCGACGGTGTCCTTGCCGCGCCGCTTGGCCTCGTAGAGCGCGACGGCGGCGTCCTTGACCAGCCCCTCGGCGGTGAGGCTGCCCTCGCGCAGGGCCGAAACGCCGATGCTGGCGGTGAGGAATATCTCCTGCGGGCGCATGTTCACCGGCTTCGAGACCGTGGCGCGCACCTTGTCGGTGAACGGCAGGATGTCGCGCTTCGGCTTGTCGCCGTGAAAGAGGATGGCGAACTGGTCGCCCGGCATGCGCGCCACGGTGTCGTGCTCGCTCGCGATGGCCGCGAGCCGGCGGCCGACGATCTTGAGCAGGCCGTCGCCGGTCTCGTGGCCCAGCCCGTCATTCACCGCCTTGAAGCGGTCGAGGTCGATCAGCAGGAGATAGAGGTTGTTGACCGGGCTGTGCCCCGACGCACTGATCTCGCGCTCGACCCGGTCGAGGAGCAGCGCCCGGTTGGGCAGGCCGGTGACGCGGTCATGCACCGCATCGCTCAGCAGCTGGTCCTGGGCGCGGCGCGTCGCCGTGATGTCGCACAGCGTGCCGACGCAGCGCGCCGCCCTGTGCTCGGCGCCGGGAATGGCGCGGGCGCGCAACAGGAACCAGCGGAACGTCCCGTCGCCGCGGCGCAGGCGGAATTCCTGGGAGAAGCTGCCGTGGCCGCGCCGCTCCGCCTCCTCGATCGCCGCCAGATAGGCGCTGCGGTCGGCGGGATGGACGAGCTCGAGCCAGACGTCCGGGGCGGCATTTCTGAGACTGCCGCGGCGCAGCCCGAGGATCTTCTCGAGGTCCTCCCCGACATGCAGGTTGTTCTCCTCGACCTGCCAGTCCCAGACGCATTGCTGAGAGGCGGCCAGCGCCAGGGCCCGGCGCGCATCTTCGGCGAAGAAGCGCTGGGCGAGGAAGCCTTGCGCGAAAGCGAACTGGGCGAGGGCGAAGCTCATGGTCAGGATGACGAGAACGAGGCCCGCCGACAGCAGTGGCTTGGTCACGCTGTCGGCCGCCGGGGTCAGGGCGGCGACGGCGGCAAGCACGGTCCAGGCCACGACCATAGCCCAGGACAGGAGCGACACGCGCGCCCGCGCCGCCCCTTCGCGCCACATCGCGAAGATGACGACGGAGCCCAGCGCCGCGACGACGGCAAAGACGATGCGGGCGATGCCGGATGCGCGCGCCGGCTCGAACCAGCCATAGACGGGCAGAGCCAGCAGCAGCCCGGCGGCGAGGAGAAGGATGTTCCAGGCGAGCGGACGCCTGCGGCGCAAATCGGCGAAGGCGACGAGGCACAGGATGAGGCCAATGGCCATCAGGCCCTCGATCACCGCGCGGATCTCGGGGCCGAGCTCGTATTGCCTGGGCAGCAGGTCGTTGACCTGCGGGAGATATCCGGATTCGAGCGCTATGAACCCGATGGCCGACCAGATGAACACCGAGGCGAAGGGGAACACCGCGATGGTGCGCACGGCGTAAAGCGACAGCGCGACCACGCCGAGCAGCATGGCGATGCCGAGAAGGACGCCGCGATAGAAGCCGTTCTGCTCGGCCTTGGCGTCGAAGGCGATGCGCTGCCACAGCTCGATCTCGTCGAGGCCGGTACGGGTCAGCTCCATGGCCACCGTCACCTTTCCCCCGGGCTCGACGCGCAGAGCGAAGGCGTCGGAATTGACGACCCGCAAGGGGGCGATGGTGGCCTGGCCGGCCGCGACGACGTTCTGGATCCGCGATCCGATGGGTCTGGGCCAGAAGAGCCCCGAGCCGGCGAAGCCCTGATGCGGCGTGGCGACGACGACGTCGCGGGCCTGCGTTGCGCTGTTGGTCAGCGTCACCACGGCCCAGCGGTGCACCCGCTCGCTGCCCTTGGCGGGCAACTCCATCAGGAGGCCGCTCGCGTCTTCGGCCGTCCGGATCGTCACCACCGGCTTGTCGGTATCTACCGAGAGCAGATGGGGAAGAAGGTCGATGCCGGCGCCCTCAAAGGCCGCATCGACCGCCTTGTCCTGCGCCCGGGCGGATACGGACGAGAGCAGCACGAATAAGATTGCGATCGATATGCGCAACAGCGCCATTGTCAGCCGACCTCACCTGTCGCAAAGCGCGATGCCCCACCACGCTTCATCCCGTAGTTCGAGCACGACCTTCCAGAAAGCCGGTGCTCGCTTTCCCGGACCGTGCCCCAATGCGAATCAATTCCCTGATACCCCCGGAGGCCGGATAATGGCAAATCCGGCGGGCTTCATCCATCTTCGCCAAGCCGGCCGAACAGCAGATGGTCCTCCCAGCGGCCGTTGATCTTGAGGTATCTGCGGGCGAGTCCTTCCTGGCGAAAGCCGCATTTCGTCAGTAGTCTGATCGATGCCTGGTTGACCGGGATGCAGGCCGCTTCCAGCCGGTGCAGATGCAGATGCCCGAAGGCGAAGGGCACGAGCGTCGTCAGCGCCGCCGTCATGTGGCCCCGGCGGGCGAAGGAAATGCCGATCCAGTAGCCGACCGAGCCGGTCTGGGCGACGCCGCGGCGGATGTTGGACAGGGTGATGGCGCCCATCAGCGCATCATCTTCGGTCCGGTAAACGAAAAACGGGTAGGCGATGTCGCCTTCGATATCGCGGATATAGCGCTTCACCCGGCTGCGGAAGGCGGCGCGGGTCAGGTCGTCCTGCGGCCAGGACGGTTCCCAGGGCGTCAGGAAGGCGCGGCTTTCGAGGCGCAGCGCCGCCCAGCTCTCATAGTCCGCCATCTCCGGCACGCGCAACTCGACGCCGCCCTGGGTCAGGACGGGCGGCAGGTCGCGCGCGAAGGGGCTGCGGAGGAAAACCATCAGGTGAACTGGGCCTTGATCCGGTCATAGGGTGTCAGCGTCGAGAGCTGGCCGACGGCGGAGAGGGCCGGCGACTGGCCGCGGAACAGGCCGGCGGCGAGCCCGGCGACATGATCGGCCGAGACCGCATCGATCTTGGCCACCAGCGTCTCCATGGCCGGTACCTCGCCGAAGGCCAGGAACTGGCGGGCGATCTGGTCGGCCCGGCCGGTCGCGCTTTCGAGGCTCATCACCAGGCTCGCCTTGAGCTGGGCCTTGGCCCGTGCCACCTCGACCTCGGTGACGCTCCTGGCGGTCGACAGCATCACCTCGGCGGTCACGTCGACAAGCTCGGGCGTGTCGTCGGGCGAGGTCGCGGCATAGACGCCGAACTGGCCGGCATCCTCGTAGGCGGAGGCGAAGGAGAACACGCTGTAGCAGAGGCCGCGCTTCTCGCGCACCTCCTGGAAGAGGCGCGAGGACATGCCGCCGCCGAGCAGGCTCGAGAGCACCTGGAGGCGATAGATCTCGGGATTGCGGTAGCCGGGCGCCGAGAAGGACAAAACCATGTGAGTCTGGTCGAGGGGCTTCTGCGCCAGCTCGGTCTGGGAGACGAAATCGGGCCGGTTGCGCCCCGGCGGCACGCCCGAGCTCAACGAGCCCAGCAGCTTCTCGGCCTCGTGGCGCAAGGCCTGGTGCTCGATATTGCCGGCCGCCGCGACCACCATGCGCGAGGCCCAGTAGTTGCGGTTGCGCCAGGCCAGGATCTCGTCGCGGGTCACGCCGGCGATCAGCTCGTGCACGCCCAGTATGGGCCGGCCCAGCGGATGCGCGCCGAAGGCGGCACTCTGGGCGAGGTCGAAGACCAGGTCGTCCGGCGTGTCGCCGGCGGCGGCGATCTCCTGCAGGATGACGTGGCGCTCGCGCTCGAGCTCGTCGGCGTCGAAGACCGATTCGGTCAGGATGTCGGCCAGGATGTCGAGCGCCTGCGGCCAGTCGTTCTTGAGCACGCGGGCGTAATAGGTGGTGGTCTCCATGCCGGTCGAGGCGTTGATCTCGCCGCCGGCGGATTCGATCTCCTCGGCGATCGCCTGGGCCGAGCGCCGCTTCGTGCCCTTGAACGCCATGTGCTCGAGGAAATGGGCGATGCCGTTCTCCTCCGGCAGCTCGTCGCGGGAGCCCGCTTTCACCCAGATGCCGAGCGCCACGGTCTCGAGATGCGGCATGCTGTGCGTCACAACATGCAGACCGTTGTCAAGACGCGAGATTTCGACGCTCATGCCACACCAGCTAGGACCCGACCCGTTCCAGGATGAAGGCCTTGACCTCCTCGGGATCATTGGCCAGGACGCTCACCCGCTCCTCGGCCATCATGAGGGGTGCAAGGCGCGGCGGCAAGCCCGGTCTTAGGCCGCAAGCCTGTTCGACCGCATCGGGGAATTTGGCGGGATGCGCGGTCGCCAGCGTCACCATGGGACCTTCATGGCCCCCTTCCCTGCGGGCCACCCCGTAGCCCACGGCCGTATGCGGGTCGAGCAGCTCGCCGGTCGCCGCGCGGGTGCGCGCGATGACGCCTGCCGCCTCCGCCATGGAGGTGCTGCCCGATGAGAATTCCGCGCGGATGGCGCGCAAGGGGCCGGCCTCGATGGTGAAGGCGCCCGACTGTCCGAGGCTCGCCATCAGGCGGCGGACCGCGCCGGCGTCGCGGCCATGAGCCTCGAACAGCAGACGCTCGAAATTGCTCGAGACCTGGATGTCCATGGACGGGCTGGTCGACGGCCTGACCGCCCTCACCTCGTAGCGGCCGGTCCGCAAGGCGCGGTCGAGAATGTCGTTCTCGTTCGTCGCGATGACGAGGCGGCCTATGGGGGCGCCCATGCGCCTGGCCACCAGGCCGGCGAAGATGTCGCCGAAATTCCCGGTCGGGACGGTGAAGCTCACCGGCCGCCCCGCTCCGCCCAGCGCCAGCGCCGATGTCACATAATAGACGATCTGGGCCATGATGCGGGCCCAGTTGATCGAGTTCACCCCGGCCAGGCCGACGCGGTCGCGAAACGGATGGTCGTTGAACAGCGCCTTCAGGATGGCCTGGCAGTCGTCGAACGTGCCATCGACCGCGATATTGTGCACGGAGGGCGCGAGCACCGTCGTCATCTGCCGGCGCTGGACCTCGCTGACCTTGCCGTGCGGATGCAGGATGAAGATCGAGGCGTTGCGGCTCGTCCTGAAGGCTTCGATGGCGGCGCCGCCGGTGTCGCCCGAGGTGGCGCCGACGATGGTCGCGCGCATCCCGCGGCGCGCCAGGGCCCAGTCAATCACCCGCGCCAGGAACTGCATGGCGAGGTCCTTGAAGGCCAGCGTCGGCCCATGGAAGAGCTCGAGCAGCCACTGGCCGGCGTCGAGCTGCTTGAGCGGCGTCACGGCCGGATGCCCGAAGCCCCGATAGGCGTCGCCGATCATCGCCTCGAGCTCGGCCTGCGGCACCTCGCCGGCGGTGAATTTAGCGATGACCGCGAAGGCAACGTCGGCATAGGGCCGCCCGGCGAGCCCGGCGAGCTCCGCGGCTGAGAATTCCGGCCACCGGGCCGGCACATAGAGCCCGCCGTCACGAGCGAGGCCGGTGAGCAGCACATCCTCGAAAGCGAGCTCAGGGGCCTCGCCCCGGGTGGAGACATAGCGCACGGGAAGGGAGATCCTTGTCTGGGGCGGGCACCTTAGCGCGCATCCCGGCGAAGTGGAATCACTTCGCCGAAAAGGATTCGTGCCAAATCAATATCTTTGGAGCAAATCCTTATCGCCAAAGTCTTCAACCCCGGATCTGGTCCGGGGCAGGCCTTTGGCGGGATTTGCTCCAAAGGCGGGTTCCGGCATTTCAATCGTCGCGGCGCAGCGTCTGGCGGACCAGCAGGCCCGACATGACGACGAGCAGGCCCGCGAGCGCGAACCAGGTCAGGGCATATTGAAGGTGATTGTTGGCCAGGCCCGCATCGACGGCGACCGGGCGCGGCAGGCCCTGGCCCTCCCCGGGCAGGAGATGCAGCGCGAAGGGGGCCACACGCGCATCGGCTTCGATATGGGCGAAGGCCAGCATGGCCGGGATATCCCACCAGTACCAGATATTGGCGTCGGGATCGTTGTCGGGCGTGAAGGGGCCCCGGCTCCCGGCATGACGGCGCAGGACGCCCGTCACCGTCACTTCGTTCTCAGGCCGGCTTTCGGGCCGCTTCGCCGGGTCCTTGAGCGACTCCGGGACGAAGCCGCGGTCGGTCAGGACGACGATGCCGTTCCGGCCTGTCAGCGGGGTTATGACCTCGAAACCCGGCACCCCGCCCTCGGTGGTCAGGAGGAACAGCTCGGCGCCGTTCTGGAAGGTGCCGGTGACCTCGACCTTCAGGAACTCGACCGAACGGCCGGCGTCGAATTCGCGCAAGGCCCGGTCGAGGGTCACGGGCCGGGCCGTGAGACGGGCATCGCGCTCGGCGATGAGCCCTTCCTTCCACGACAGGCGCTGCAGTTGCCACACGCCCAGGCCGACAAGCAGGGCAACGCCCAGGACCGTCGCGATGGCGATCTGCCAGATCCTGCCTGTCATCAGGGCGGAAGCCGCCCCTGCTCGGCCTTGGTCTTCCACTGCTGGCACAGCAGCATGCCCTTGGCCGGGCGCAGGAGAAGCAAGGGCAGCAGGATGATGAACGGGACGGCGATCAGCGCATGGACCCAGAAGGGCGGCGAATACGCCACCTCGATGCCGAGGATCGCGCCCACGCCGACGAAGCAGGTGAACAGCATGACGAACCAGGCGGCACCGTCGCCGGCATCGGCGAAGTCGAAGGAGAGCCCGCAGGCGGCGCACTTCTCGGCCACCGAAAGATAGCCCGAGAACAGCCGGCCGCGCCCGCAGCGCGGGCATTTGCCGGCAAGGCCGGTCCTGATCGGCGAAAGATCGGGATAATAGGGCTCGGTCATCGAGGCTTGCCTCCACTCCGGCCATATGCCGACCCTCCCGGCAGGGGAAGGCCGGCCGTAACCGATCAATGCTCGACGAACTGCACGCCCGCCGAACCCCACACATAGATGCAGGCGAAGAGGAACAGCCAGACGACGTCGACGAAATGCCAGTACCACGCCGCCGCCTCGAAGCCGAAATGCTTCTCGGGGCGGAAATGGCCCTTGAGGGCGCGGAACAGGCAGACGATCAGGAACAGCGTCCCGACGATGACGTGGAAGCCGTGGAAGCCCGTCGCCATGAAGAAGGTCGAGCCGTAGATGTTGCCGCCATTGTCGCGGTTGAAGGCGAAAGCGGCATGGGCATATTCATAGGCCTGCACGCAGGTGAACAGGAGGCCGAGCCCGATGGTGAGGGCGAGGCCCCATTTGAGGCCCTTGCGGTCGTTGTTGAGGAGCGCGTGATGCGCCCAGGTGACCGTCGTGCCCGAGGTCAGGAGGATGAGAGTGTTGACCAGCGGCAGATGCCAGGGATCGAAGACATCGACGCCCTTGGGCGGCCACACGCCGGCCGTCACGTCGAAGCGCGACGGCTGCATGGCATCGCCGGCGAACAGGCTCGCATCGAAGAAGGCCCAGAACCAGGCCACGAAGAACATGACCTCCGAGGCGATGAACAGGAGCATGCCGTAGCGCAGATGCAGCGACACGACGTCGGTATGGTCGCCCTTGTGGCTTTCCTTGACCACGTCGCGCCACCACATGAACATGGTGTAGAGCACGACGGCGAGGCCTACGAGGGCGCCCCAGGGCGCCGAACCATGCATCCACAGGATGGCGCCGACGGCGAGGATGAAGGCGCCGGCCGCGCCGACCGCCGGCCACGGACTCGGATCGACCAGGTGGTAGTCGTGGTTCTTTGCGTGTGCGTCGGCCATGGGCCCTGCTCCTCGGTCGGTCAATTCAGGTTGGTTCTGCTCGAAGGTTTCGTCTCGGCCGACGACAGCGTGTCGGGCTCGTCGGCCGGATAGAAAGTGTAGGACAGCGTGATGGTGTCCACCTTGTCGAGGTCGCGGTCCTCGGCGATCGCCGGATCGACGAAGAAGGACACCGGCATCTCGACGGTCTCGCCCGCCTTCAGCGTCTGCTCGGTGAAGCAGAAGCATTGGATCTTGTTGAAATAGGCGCCGGCCGTGTCGGGCGTGACATTGAACACGGCGCTGCCGGTGATGGCGTGGTCCGACCTGTTGGTGGCGCGGTAATAGGCGAAGTTCTCCTCGCCGACCTTGACCTCGAGCGAGCGCTGCACCGGCTCGAAAGTCCAGGGAAGGGTGGCCGCCGTGTTGGCGTCGAAGCGGATGGTCATGCGCCGGTCGAGCGTCTTCTCGGGCGCGGCTTCGGCGCGCTGGGTGGTGCCGCCGAAGCCGGTGGCCTGGCAGAACGCCCGGTAGAGCGGCACCGACGCGTAGGCGAGCCCGATCATGGCTGCCACGGCGAGCGCCGAGACCGCGGCGACCTTGCGGTTCCTGGCGGGATCGGGCGTGACCGGAAGACGCGACATGTCAGAACGACCTCAAGGCGACGTCGCCGCCGAGCCTGACGATGGTGGTCACGAAGAACAGCACCACGAGGCCCGCCAGCACCAGCGCCAGGACGATGGAGCGCTTGCGGCGGCGGCTCATGTCCTCGGGCGAGAAAGGCTTCCGGCTCATGGCGGGGGTCATCCGAAGACCGGCGCGAAAGGCGCAACGCCCAGGACGCGCTCGACGATGATGAGGGCGAAAACGGCGAAGAGATAGAGGATCGAGAAGCCGAAGAGGCGCCGGCAGGCGCGGCGCGCCGCTTCGCCCTCGCGCCGGCGGTACACATCGAACGCATGCCAGAGAAAGGCGGCGCCGAGCAGCGCCGTCACGACCGTGTAGAGCATGCCCGTCGTGCCGAGAAGCGGCGGCAGGAAGGTGGCCGGCACCAGGATGAGGCTGTAGAGCAGGATCTGCCTGCGCGTCTCCGGGGCACCGGCGACATTGGGCAGCATCGGCACGTTGGCGCGCGCATAATCGTTCTCGCGGAACAGCGCCAGGGCCCAGAAATGCGGCGGCGTCCACATGAAGATGATGAGGAAGAGCGCGATCGAGGCGAGCGTGACCTGGCCGGTCGCCGCGGCCCAGCCGATCATCGGCGGGAAGGCGCCGGCCGCTCCGCCGATGACGATGTTCTGCGGCGTCGAGCGCTTGAGCCACATCGTGTAGACGACGACGTAGAAGAAGATGGTGAAAGCGAGAAGCGCCGCGGCGACGACGTTGACGAGAAGGCCCAGCACCAGCACCGAGCCCACGGCGAGAGCGAGACCGAAGCCGAGAGCCTCGCCCGGAAGTATGGCGCCGCGCGGCACCGGCCGGTTGGCGGTGCGCGCCATCACCGCGTCGATGTCGGCGTCATACCACATGTTGAGGGCGCCCGAGGCGCCGGCTCCCACCGCGATCGCCAGCAGCGCCACCAGGGCGAGCCAGGGATGGATGCCGCCCGGGGCCGCGACCAGCCCCGCAAGGGCGGTGAAGATGACGAGCGACATCACCCTGGGCTTGAGCAGGGTCCAATAGTCGCCGACCGAGCCCGCGCCGCCCAGGGCGGCGGAGCCGGTGTTGGAGATATCGGCGTGAATGTCGCTCATGCTGATCCTTCAATGCGGCGAAGCCGCCTCGATCCGGCGGCCCCGCCTTGTTTCGTCACCGGATGACCGGCAGGGTGTTGAACTGGTGGAAAGGCGGCGGCGAGGACAAGGTCCATTCGAGCGTCGTCGCCCCCTCGCCCCACGGATTGTCGGCCGCCTTCTGCTTCCTGGCATAGGCCAGGTACACGCCATAGAGGAAGATCAGCACCGAGAAGCCCGAGATATAGGAGCCGATCGAGGACACCATGTTCCAGCCGGCATAGACTTCCGGATAGTCGATATATCGGCGCGGCATGCCGGCGAGGCCGAGGAAGTGCTGCGGGAAGAAGATCAGGTTCACGCCGATGAACTGGATCCAGAAATGCGCCTTGCCGATGGCTTCCGAATACATGTAGCCCGACATCTTCGGGAACCAGTAGTACCAGGCGCCGAAGATGGCGAAGACGGCGCCCAGCGACAGCACGTAGTGGAAATGCGCAACGACGTAATAGGTGTCGTGCAATGACCGGTCGACGCCGGCATTGGCCAGAATCACGCCCGTCACGCCGCCCACGGTGAACAGGAAGATGAAGCCGATCGCCCACAGCATCGGCGTCCTGAACTCGATCGAGCCGCCCCACATGGTGGCGATCCAGGAGAAGATCTTGACGCCGGTCGGCACCGCGATGATCATCGTGGCGGCGACGAAATAAGCCTGGGTGTCGGCGTCCATGCCGACCGTATACATGTGGTGGGCCCAGACGACGAAGCCGACAACGCCGATCGCCACCATGGCGTAGGCCATGCCGAGATAGCCGAAGACCGGCTTCCTCGAGAAGGTCGACACGATGTGGCTGACGATGCCGAAACCGGGAAGGATGAGGATGTAGACTTCCGGGTGGCCGAAGAACCAGAACAGATGCTGGAACAGCACCGGATCGCCGCCCTTGGACGCCACGAAGAAGCTGGTGCCGAAATTGCGGTCGGTCAGCAGCATGGTGATGGCGCCGGCGAGCACCGGCAGCGACAGGAGCAGCAGGAATACCGTCACCAGGATCGACCACACGAAGAGCGGCATCTTGTGCAGCGTCATGCCGGGCGCGCGCATGTTGAAGATCGTGGTGATGAAGTTGATGGCGCCGAGGATGGACGAAGCGCCGGCTATGTGCAGGGCCAGGATGGCGAAGTCCATCGCCGGTCCCGGGTGGCCGGTCGTCGACAGCGGCGGATAGGCCGTCCAGCCGGTTCCGGCGCCATAGGCGCCCGCCGGGCCCTCGAAGAACATCGAGAGGAGAAGGAGCGCCAGGGCCGGAGGCAGCAGCCAGAACGAGACGTTGTTCATGCGCGGAAACGCCATGTCGGGCGCGCCGATCATCAGGGGCACGAACCAGTTGCCGTAGCCGCCGATCATCGCCGGCATGACCATGAAGAAGATCATGAGCAGGCCGTGCGCGGTCACGAACACGTTGAACATCTGCTTGCCGGCGTCGATCGAGGCGTTGGCTTCGCCGCCATAGACCATGGCCGCCAGGCCGTGGAAGAGCTGGATGCCGGGCTCGGCCAATTCGATGCGCATCAGCACCGAAAGCACGCCGCCGATCACGCCGGCGAAGATCGCGAACCACAGATACATCGTGCCGATGTCCTTGTGATTGGTCGAATAGACGTAGCGCCGCCATCCGGTCGGATGGCCGTGATCAGCATGGGCGGTTGCGGCATGTGCCATGTTCATTAACCTCTAAATCTGTCTCCCGTCGCCGGGAGCCCTTTATTTCTGCGCGACCCGGCCCTCGGCCTTGAGCAGCGCCATCAGATAGTCGCGCGCCTCGTCCGCGCCGGCGGTCTTGATCTTCTGGGACCATGCGTCGAAGTCGGCCTGCGAGACGACATGGACCTCGATCGGCATGAAAGCGTGATCCTTGCCGCAGAGTTCCGAGCACTGGCCGTAATAGACGCCCTCCTTGGTGGCCTCGAACCAGTCCTCGTTGAGGCGGCCGGGAATGGCGTCGATCTTCATGCCGAAGGCGGGGATCGTCCAGGCATGGATGATGCCCTCGGGATCGGCCGTCACATGCAGGCGCACGACCTTGTTGACCGGCACGACCACCGGGACGTCGGTCGACAGCAGCCAGGTGTCGTCGGGCCCGAGCTGGTCCTTGGGCTTGAGGTAGGCGGTGAAGGAGACCTGCGCCGAACCGTCCTCGTTGGTGCCGAGGTCGGGATATTCGTAAGTCCAGTTCCAGGACGGATTGCCGATGACCTTGATGGTCATGTCGCCCTGGGGCACGTCGCGCTGGAAATAGAGAAGCCTGAAGGAGGGAATGGCGATGACGACCAGGATGATGATCGGGATCACCGTCCACAGGACCTCGACCAGGGTGTTGTGAGTCGTCTTGGAGGGGACCGGGTTGGCCTTGGCGTTGAACTTCACCATCACGAAGATGAGAAGGCCCAGCACGAAGAGCGTGATGACGGTGACGATCGGCAGGAGCAGATAGTTGTGGAACCAGTGGATGAACTGGGCGACCGGGGTGACGCCCGGCTGCAGGCCCATCTGCCAGGGAACGGCATGCCCGCCGGCCTCGGCCAGTGCAGCACCGGCGCCGGCCACCCAGGCCAGCGCGGCGCCCGCCCAAAGTTTCGCAAATCTCATTCCCGCCTCTTTCCTATGCCTTATTGCTTCGCTCAATAATAGGCGAAGACCTGCCTTTTCAGCGATCCGGAACCAATTGTGAACCACATTCGCCAAGCCGCCGCAACCAAGCCGGGCGCGGCAAAACGTCATTGCGCCAGGGGCCTTTGCAGCAATCGGAATTCCGCCTCATTTTTTGCGAACAAACGCGCGCCGGAGGTGCTTTCGTGATTGTCTAACAGCCTTGAGAGCGCTAATAGCCGCCCCGCGAATCGAGACATACGAGGATAGCCCCGTGCCAATCTTTTCCAGACAGTCCTTGCGTTTGGCCGCTTTGACGGTGGCCGCCCTCCTGGTCGCAAGCCCGGCCTTCGCCCAGGAGGAACAGGCGCCGCAAAAGAACAATTTCGGTCCGCGCAATCCGCAGGCGCAGAACAAGCAGGGCCAGCCCGGCCCGCGCGCCAAGAGGGGGCCGGCACCCGAGGTCATCGCCACCCACGGCGACTGGAAGATCCAGTGCGAGGCGGCCGGCAAGGCCGATGCGGCCAAGACGGAAGGACAGCCCGAGAACGACAAGCAATGCGCCATGGTGCAGACGGCAAGGAGCGAGAAGAACGCCAAGCTCGGCCTCACCACCGTCTTCGTGCGCGGCAAGCAGAACGGCAAGGACATCACCATGATGCGCATCCTGGCCCCGATCGGCGTCTACCTTCCGACCGGCGTGGCGCTCGAGGTCGACGGCGGCGCCATCGGCCGCATCCCCTTCATGCGCTGCCTGCCGCAGATCTGCGTGGCCTTCGGCGAAGCGGGCAACCAGACGCTGGACAAGTTCCGGAAAGGCTCCGCCGCCAACTTCATCATCTATGAGGCGCCGGGCATCGGCATGCCGGTCAAGTTCTCCCTCAACGGCTTCGCCGCCGCCTACACGGCCCTGGGCAAGCTCTGAGCGGCCCGGCCCAAGGTGATCTCGCTCCTCGAAAAGGCGCAAGTCTCGCGGAGCGCGGCGGCGCATATCCTCGATTCCGCCCTTCACGGCGCCGACGACGGCGAGCTCTTCGTCGAAGAGCGCCTTTCCGAGCGGGCGGTCTTCGACGACGGGCGGCTCAAATCGGCGAGCTTCGACGAGGCGCAGGGATTCGGCCTGCGCGTGGTCAGCGGCGAGACGCAAGGCTATTCGCATTCGACCGAAGTCTCCGCCGCCGCCATGAGGCGGGCGGGCGACATCTGCCGCACCATCATCGGGAGCACCTCTTCCGGCATCTTCCCGGCACCGGCGCGCACCAACCGCCAGCTCTATGTGGCGCAGAATCCTTCCGATCATTTCGCCTTCGCCGACAAGGTGGCGCTTCTGCAGCGCGTCGACGATTTCGCCCGCAAGGCGGATCCGCGCGTCAGGCAGGTGACGGTATCGCTCTCCGGCGACTGGCAGGAGATCGAGATCATGCGCGCCGGCGGCGAGGCCTATCGCGACAGCCGGCCGCTCGTGCGCTTCTCGGTGACGGTGATGGCCTCGGATGGCGCCGAGCGCGCCAGCGGCACCCATGGCTTCGGCGGACGCGGCCTCTATGGCGATCATCTCACAGATCGGAAATGGCAGGATGCCGTTAGGGAAGCGGTGCGCCAGGCGCTGGTGGGCCTCGAAGCGAAGCCGGCGCCGGCGGGCGAGATGGACGTGGTGCTCGGTCCCGGCTGGCCCGGCATCCTGCTGCATGAAGCGATCGGCCATGGCCTCGAAGGCGACTTCAACCGCAAGCGGACCAGCGCCTTTTCCGGCCTGATGGGAACGCGGATCGCCGCGCCCGGCATCACCGTCGTCGACGACGGGACCGTGCCGGGGGCGCGCGGGTCGCTCGCCATCGACGACGAGGGAACGCCTTCCTCCACGACGACGCTCATCGAGGACGGCGTCCTGGTCGGCTATATGCAGGACCGGCTCAACGCCCGGCTCATGGGCATGAAGCCCACCGGCAACGGGCGGCGCCAGTCCTTCGCCCACAACCCCATGCCGCGCATGACCAACACCTACATGCTCAACGGCGACAGGCATCCGCAGGAGATCCTGGCCTCGGTGAAGCGCGGCCTCTACGCCAGATCCTTCGGCGGCGGCCAGGTCGACATCACCTCCGGCAAGTTCGTCTTCTCCTGCACCGAGGCCTATCTCATCGAGAACGGCCGCCTCGGCGCGCCGGTCAAGGGCGCCACGATCATCGGCAACGGCGCCGACGCGCTCAAGCGCATCTCCATGGTCGGCAACGACATGGCGCTCGATCCCGGCATCGGCACCTGCGGCAAGCAGGGCCAGGGTGTCCCGGTCTGCGTCGGCCAGCCGAGCCTCAGGCTGGACCAGATCACCGTCGGCGGCACCGCGGCGTAAGCCGCCTCCCTCCCTCGGTGAGCCATCGTTCGGTTCACTGAGCTGCCTCAAATTCCGCTATGGCCTTCAACAGCCGGTCTGCATTGCGCGGGCTCCCCAAGAGATGAAGGCTTTCTTCATACGAGGCGAAGTCTTCGAGAGAAATGAGCACGGCGGCTGGCTTGCCGCGGCCGCGCGTGATGAGCACCGGCTCATGATCTTCAGTCATGCCGTCCAGCGTGGCCGCCAGATTCCGGCGCAGCTCGCTGAAGGGTCTGGTCTTCATGGCCAGCGGCCCATCTCGGCGCACAATTCGACCAGCCGGTCGACCTCCTCTTCGGTATTGTAGTAGTGCGGCGAGGCGCGGACGAGATCGGGCAGGCGGCGCCTCTCGGCATCGATGCGGGTGCTCGCCGGCTCCGACGCGCCGATGATGACCCCCGCCGCTTCCGCCTTTCTCACGACCTCGCGGGCATCGACGCCGTCGACGGTGAAGCTCACGATGGCCGACGGGTCGCGGCCGAGATCGCGCAAGGTGACGCCGGCGATGCGTGAAAGCCCGTCGCGCAATCTGCGCGACAGATCGCGGCAGCGCGCCTCGATCGCGGCGAGGCCGATGCCGAGCGCATAATCGACGGCGGCGCCGAGCCCCAGGCGTGCGGCGTAGTTGTTCTCCCAATTCTCGAAGCGGCGGGCGTCGGGACGCAGCTCGTAGCGGTCGCGCGCCACCCAGGGCGCGGCATAATGATCGATCACCGGCGGCTCGAGACGGTCGAGCAGGCCCTTGCGCACATAGAGAAAGCCGGTGCCGCGCGGGCCGCGCAGGAACTTGCGGCCCGTCGCCGACAGCATGTCGCAGTTGAGCGCCTCGACATCGGCCGCCATCTGGCCGACCGCCTGGCAGGCGTCGAGCAGATAGGGAATGCCATGCGCCCTGGCGATGCGCCCGATGGCGGCCGCCGGATTGGCGAGACCGCCATTGGTCGGGACCCAGGTCACAGCGATGAGCTTGACGCTACGGTCGATCATGCCTTCGAGGGCGGCAAGGTCGAGCTCGCCCGTCGCATCGCTCGGCACGACATCGATCACCGCACCGGTGCGCCTGGCCACCTGCAGGAACGCCACGTAGTTGGCGCCATATTCGGCTTCGGCGGTGAGGATGCGGTCGCCCGGCGCGAAGGCCAGCGAATAGAAAGCCATCTGCCAGGCGACGGTCGCATTCTCGACCAAAGCTATTTCCTCGGCGGCTGCATTGAGAAGGCGTGCCACCGACGAATAGACCGCCTCGCAGCGCTTCTCCTCGCGCCGCGCCGCCGCATAGCCGCCGATCTCCGCCTCGAGGTCGATGTGATCCTTGACCGCCCGGACCACCGGACGCGGCATGAGCGCCGCCCCGGCATTATGCAGGTAGGCGAGGCGCGCCGCGGCCGGCGTGTCGCTCCTGATCTTCGTCAGGTCCATCGTCCCCTCTTTTCCGAGATCGTCGGGCAATGCAGGCGCCCGACCTAGCGGGCTCCCGACGGCTTGTCAAAACGGCGTCGCAGGCGCATTCATCATGAGGGATCGGAAATCGGGTTTGCACGCGGGACCACCGACGGCATGGCCATTGAAATAGCCATATTCGATCTCGACGACGTCCTCTGCCGCTATGATCTCGGCAGGAGGCTCAGGGTCCTGTCGCGGGTTTCCGGCAAGATGCCGCGCGACATCCGCGCGGCCTTGTGGGATTCGGGCTTCGAGGACGCCGCCGATGCCGGACAATATCCGACGCCCCGGGAATATCTCGCCGAATTCGGCCGGCGCCTCGGCCATCCGATCAGCCGCGCGCAATGGATCGAAGCGCGGCGGGCCGCGATCGCGCCGTGGCCGGACATGCTCTCGCTCATCCGCCGGATCGCACCGCGCACGAGAATCGCGCTGTTCAGCAACAACGGCCCATTGATGAAGGAGAGCCTGGCCGAGGTCTTCCCCGCGGCCGCCGAGCTGTTCGGCAAGGATTGCTATTTCTCCTGCGAGTTCCGCACGAAGAAGCCCGATCCCGAGAGCTACCGGCGGCTCATGGCGCATCTCGGGATCGATCCCCCGCAAGCCTGGTTCACCGACGACAAGAAGTCGAACGTCGACGGCGCCCGCATCGCCGGGCTCCATGCCCATCATTTCGTCTCGGCGGCGCAGCTTCGCCGGGATCTCCTCGAACGGCAATTGATCCTCGCATGAGTCCGGCGCGGACGCGCGCGGGGCGCCCGGTCGCTGATCCGGCCGTGCGGCGGCGCGCGGCATGGCGCCAGGCCCGCTCATCTTCGGTATTGCCTCCCTTGCGCGGGCCTATAGGATCGTGAAGGCAATCGAAAAGCAGGCGGCCCGAATGGCGGTGATGGATATTCTGCGCGGCGCCCAGAACGGGGAGTTCTTCGCCAATGCCGGGCGCGCGGCGGGTGTCGATGCGGCCGAGGCCGAGCGCCGGCTCGGCACGCTGGCGCCGGCCATCGTGCTCGAATTGCGCAAGCGCGCCGAAGACCCGCAGGCCTTCGAAGATATTCTCGACCTTCTGGACGGCGGCAATGGCGACGTCTTTCTCGACGATGCAAGCCTGATCTACGATCCCGAGATCGTGGACGACGGCAAGGCGGTGCTCGCCGACCTCTACGGATCGGCGACGCAAGCGCACAAGGCGCTGGCGATCCGGGCCGATGATGCGGCGGCGCAACGGCTCGCCGCGATCGGGGCGAGCGCCGTGCTCGCCGCCCTGGCGCGCAGCTACAGGCAGCCCCTGGGCCTGACGGCCGCCGCCGAGGCGGCCGGCGATGCCGGGCAAGGCGGCATCCTCTCGACGATCGTCGATGCCCTCATCAAAGGCGCGGTGCAAGGCGCCAAACGCCAGATCACGCCGCGGCGGCGACGGCGCAGGACGACCAGCTATTTCGGCACGCACAAAAAGCGCCCGCGGCGCCGCCGGCGCGGCAAGGCACCGTCGCTCGAGCAGATTTTCGGCGAATTGCTGGGAACCCTTCGGCTTTAACTGCAGGTGGAGACATGAAATGAATTACGCGGAAATCGGCCGGCAATTCGGCCTCGACGAAGCGCAGACGCGCGCTGCTTTCGAGCAGCTCGCTCCTGTGGTGGCGGCCGGCATCCGGCGCAACAACCAGAGCGACAGCGGGCTCGAGAACCTGCTCAAGGCGCTGAGCGCCGGCAATCACGGGCGCTATGCCGATGACCCCTCGGCGCTGCGGCTCGACCAGGTCGCCGACGACGGCAATGCCATACTGGGCCATGTCTTCGGATCGAAGGATGTGAGCCGCGGCGTCGCCAGCCAGGCGGCCGACCTGTCGGGCGTGGGCGCTGCGGTCCTCAAGAAGATGCTGCCGGTCATTGCCGCGATCGTCATGGGCCAGCTCGCCAAGAAGATGGGCGGCGGCGGAGCGGCGAGAGCCCCGCAAGGCGGCTCGGCGGGCGGCGGGCTCGGCGACATACTGGGCGATATTCTGGGCGGCGGGCGGCAGAGCGCGCCGTCGGGGGACGCCACGGCCGGGGCTCCTCCCTCCGGCGGCGGGCTCGGCGACATATTGGGCGACATCCTCGGCGGCGGCCGGCAGGGCCAGGCGGCCCCGGCGCCGAAAAGTGACGGGTCGGGCGGCCTCGGCGACATCCTCGGCGACATATTGGGCGGCGGGCGCCCGCCCGCCGGACCGGCCGGCGGAGACAGCGGCGGCGCGCCGCGGCCGCAGCCGGGCTCGGTCAGCCTCGATGATCTCCTGCGCGAGATGATGGGCGGAGGCCGGGGCGGCGGCGTCAACCGCGACGTCGCCGACCGCAGCCGCCAACGGATCGACGATGTGCTGGGCGGCGGCACCAGGACCGGCAATGCCGCCGACGACCTCCTCAACTCGGTCGAGCGGATGACGCGGCGGCGCTAACCGGCGCAACAGGCGGCCTTGCGCGGCAAGGGGAGGATCGCAAGGCCGCCTGCCCGAGGCGCGATCGGAAGGAATCGGGGGGACGCCGCCTGCGGTGAGGCTGAAATCAGTAGGCGCCCCAGCCGGCACGATTCGCCGCCGGGTGACGCAGGCGCATCGTGACCTTCTCATCAAGGGCCTGCGTCGCATCGTGCGTCAGGGGCAGATGCGCCGCCCATTCGACGTCGGCCCGGCTGAGGCCGATATCGGCCAGCATGAAATCGTCGAAGCCGGCAAGCTGCGCCACCGAGCGGCGAGCCCTCCAGTTGTGGAGCAGGCGCGAGAACAGCGAACGGTTGCCGATCCTGTCGTCGAAAATCGCGCGGCTCAGGACATAGTCTCTCATGACACGATCCTCCATGCCGCAAGAAGACCATTCTCCTTGCGTTGCCCGCCACCCGAAAGCGGCGCGAGCTGTCTCTGTGGATGATCGGAATATGCGCCCCGGCTATTGATGAATCCAACGAATATGTCTTATGTTATTCATCAACAGTCTTGATGGAAGAGGACGACCATGATCCCCAATCTCGACGTCGATCTGCTGAAGACATTCCTGGCCATTGCCGATACCGGCAATTTCACCCGCGCCGCCGAGGAGGTGAACAAGACCCAGTCGGCGGTTTCCATGCAGATGAAGCGGCTCGAGGACCTGATCGGCCGGCCGCTCTTCGTGCGCGACGGGCGGCAGAGCCGCTTCACGGCGGACGGCGACCGGCTCATCGAATATGCGCGGCGCATCGTGAAGCTCAACGACGAGGCGGTCTCGGCCTTCACCAAGCCCGAGCTCACCGGCACCTTGCGCTTCGGCACGCCCGACGACTATGCCGACCGGTTCCTGCCGGAGATCCTGGCGCGTTTCGCGCGCACCCATCCGCTGGTGACGGTCAATGTCGACTGCACCCAGACTCCGCAACTGGTCGAGCGCGCCCGCCATGGCGAGCTCGATCTCGCTTTGGTCACCGCCTGCTCCGAGGTCGTCGTCGACGAGATCGTGCGCACCGAGCAGCTCGTCTGGGTCACCTCGATGCGCCACAGCGTGCACCTGCTCGACACGGTGCCGATCGCCATCTCGCACACGGGCTGCGAATGGCGCACCCTGACGATCAACGCGCTCGAGCGCGAGGGGCGCAAATACCGCATCGCCTATTCCTCGCCCAACTCCAACGCGGTCAATGCCGCGGTGCTGGCGGGCCTCGCGGTCGGCTCCGTGCCGGAGATCTGCGTGCGCGCGGGCATGCGCGTCCTCACCGAAAAGGACGGCTTCCCGAAACTGGGATCGTTCCGCCTCGGCATCGTGCACCGGCCCGGCCGGCGCAGCTCGGCGCAGGAGGCCCTGAGCCGCCATGTCTCGGAGAGCATCTCCAACATCCCGCGCCCGCTGATGGCGGCCGAATAGGCATGGCCGTCGCCACCG
The DNA here is from genome assembly GCA_050246735.1 of Parvibaculaceae bacterium. Lineage (GTDB taxonomy): Bacteria > Pseudomonadota > Alphaproteobacteria > Rhizobiales > Aestuariivirgaceae > Taklimakanibacter. The sequence continues at coordinate 20,123 of JBFWVM010000008.1, forward strand.
CGCTGACCCGCCTCCTCGGCATCACCCATCCGATCATCCTGGCACCCATGGGCGGGGTCGCCGGCGGCCGGCTGGCGGCGGCGGTCAGCCAGGCGGGCGGCTTCGGCATGATCGGCGGCGGCTATGGCGATCCGAAAGCGGGCTATGGCGGCAAGGACTGGATGGACGACCAGTTCCGCGCCGCCGGCAATGCCCGGATCGGCGTGGGCTACATCACCTGGTCGCTCGAGCGCTTCCCCGAGCTCTTCGAGCAGGCGCTGGCGCATGCGCCGAAGGTCTTCGGACTCGCCTTCGGCGACGAGACGCGTTTCGCGCCGCGCGTGAAGGCGGCGGGCGTGACGCTCCTGTGCCAGGTGCAGGATCTCGACGGCGCCAGGCGCGCCCTCGACGCCGGCGCCGACATCATCGTCGCGCAAGGCACCGAGGCCGGCGGCCACGGCAAATCGGGACGCACCACGCTGACATTGACGCCGGCCATCGCCGACATCGCCGGGAAAGTGCCGGTCGTGGCGGCGGGCGGGCTTTCGGACGGCCGCGGCCTCGCGGCGGCGCTCATGCTGGGCGCTTCCGGCATTCTCGTCGGCACGCGCTTCTGGGCGACGCCCGAAGCCCTGGGCAGCGACCAGGCGAAACAGCTCCTCACCAGAGCGCGCGGCGACGACACGCTGCGCACCCGCGTCTTCGACATCGTGCGCGGCCTCGACTGGCCCGAAGGCTATACCGGGCGCGCCATCGCCAACGACTTCTCGCGCCGGTGGCATGGCCGCGAAACCGAGCTCGCCCGGACTCTCGAAGGCGAGAGCGAAGCCTATTGGGCCGCGGCCAGGACCGCCGACACCAGCAAAGCGGTCGTCTTCGCCGGCGAGGGCCTCGACCTCATCCACGACATCAGGCCGGCGGGCGACATCGTGCGCGAAATCGCCGAGAGCGCCGAAAGGCTGCTCGAAACGCGGGCGGGAGCGGGAACAGGCTGATCCGCCACGGCCTATGCGTTCATACATCCGGGGCTCTGCTCGAGCCTCGTTCGCGCGGATATGAATCGCCCCTTGCTCTCCCTTTTTGCCGCCCGACGAAAGTCGGGGCCTGTTGAACGGGCCGAGACGGGCGGTGCTTCCGGCAGAGCGCAAATGCGTGATGCCGCCGCCCGCTCTTATTCAGGGAGTGCCGGCTTTCGCCGGCATGACGGATAGAGGGAGTTCGCCCGAGGATGTCGCATCTGATAGCGGCGCGATCAAACGCTTTTCAGACCTAATAGGCGAAGTCCCGGAACACCCGCCGCACGTCGTGGTTCCAGCTCGTCTCGTAGAGCTGCAACAGCTCGTCGGCGCGGGTGCGGCCGGACGCGGCGATGTCGTCGAGATCGCCCAGATAGCGGGTCTCGGTCTTGTCCTTGCAGCCGAGGATGCGGCGCTCGCCCAGGCCCTTGCGCGACAGGGCCAGCATGTCCTTGGCAACATCCTGCACCAGCCGGCCTTTCACCTTGGCCGCGAGCGCCTCGCGCGGCACCGCCTCGCGCAAATTCCGACGGTCCTCGGCCGACCAGTCCTTGACCAGGTCCCAGGCGGCATCGAGCGAGGGCTGATGGTAGAGAAGGCCGACCCAGAGCGCCGGAAGCGCGCAGAGCGTGCGCCAGGGACCCGTATCGGCGCCCCGCATCTCCAGGAACTTCTTGAGGCGCACTTCCGGGAAGATCGTGGTCAGGTGATCCGACCAGTCCTGCAGAACCGGTCGTTCGCCCGGCAATTGCGGCAGCTTGCCGTCGAGAAAGGCGCGGAAGCTCTCGCCCGACGTGTCGTGATAGCGGCCGTCGCGGTAGACGAAATACATCGGCACGTCGAGCGCATAGTCGACATAGCGCTCATAGCCCATGCCCGCCTCGAAGGCGAAGGGCAGCATGCCGGAGCGGTCGGGATCGGTATCGAGCCAGACGGCGGAACGGAAGCTCCGGTAGCCGTTGGGCTTTCCTTCCGTGAACGGAGAATTGGCGAAGAGCGCCGTCGCCACCGGCTGCAAGGCCAGCGACACCCTGAGCTTCTTCACCATGTCGGCTTCGGAGGAGAAATCGAGATTGACCTGCACCGTCGAGGTGCGGAACATCATGTCGCGGCCATGCCCGCCCTTCCTGTCCATATAGGGCGCCATGATCCTGTAGCGGCCCTTGGGCATGACCGGCGTCTCGGCGCGGGTCCATAGCGGCGAGGCGCCGAGCCCCAGGAAGCCGATCCCCAGCCCGTCGCCGATCTCGCGCACCTGGGCCAGATGATTGTGCACCTCGTCGCAGGTCTCGTGCACCGTGGCGAGCGGCGCGCCCGACAGTTCGAACTGGCCGCCGGGCTCGAGCGAGATCGAGCCCATGCCGCCCGGATCGGTGAGGCCGATGATGTTCTCGCCCTCATAGAGGCCGGTCCAGCCGAAGCGGCCCTTGAGGCCCTCGAGCAGCGCCCTGATCGAGCGCGGTCCGTCATAGGGCACCGGCCCCAGAGTGTCGGTCAGGAACGGGAACTTCTCATGCTCGGTGCCGATGCGCCATTCGCTCGCGGGCTTCTCGCCCTTGGCGATATAGTCGACCAGCTGGCGCTTGCCGGTGATCGGCGCGCGCGTTTCGGGCGTGTCGGGCGAAGGTACGCTCAAGATGAAATCCTTTGTTGCCTCGATCGCTTGCCGCCGGAGGTGCAGGGCTTCGGCGATGAAAAAAGCGGTTTAGGCGGGGGCCGGGCTTGCGACAAGTCAAAGATTGTGATGGGTGCCGGCGCGATTTTCATGGAGCGCCTCAGGGGTGCCAGTCGCCGAGCGCCGCCTGGAGGAGAGCGAGCGCCGCGGTGCCGGCCGTGTCCGCCCGCATGATCCGGGGACCCAGGGAGATCGCGGTCACGAAAGGCAGCCGCCCGAGGTCCGAACGCTCCTCCCCGGTGAAGCCGCCCTCGGGTCCGACCAGCACGGCGGCCGGCAGCCGCAGGCCCTTGAGGACCGCGAGCGGGTCGAGGCCTTGCGCGCCCTCGTCGCAATGGATGAGGGCGCGGCCCGCCTCCCAGCCGGCGAGCAATTGGCCGAGCTTGCGGGGCTCCATCACTTCCGGCACGAAGACGAGGTTGCACTGCTCGGCGGCCTCGACGGCATTGGCGCGCATGCGCTCGAGATTGACGCGCTCGACGATGGTGCGCCGGGTGAGGACGGGGCGCAGGCGGCGGGCGCCGAGCTCGGTCGCCTTCTGCACCATGTAGTCGAGGCGGGCATGCTTCAAGGGCGCGAAGACGAAGTCGATGTCGGGCGGCGGGGCGGCCTCGGCAAGCTTCTTCTCCACGCGCAGGCCGACCTTCTTGCGGGTCGCTTCCGTCAGAAAGCCGAGCCATTCGCCGTCGCTCTCATTGAACAGGCGCAAGGGGTCGCCCGGCTTGAGCCGCATGACGTCGCGCACATAGTGCGACTGATCCTGCTCCAGCGCATATTCGCTTTGTCCGGCAAGCTTCCGGGCAACGTAAAGCCGTGGCGTATCCCGCATGCTTCTCTCGTAACCTTGCCGCGCCCCCGCGCGCAATGGCCCCATTTGCCGAAGCCCGCGGACCGGGCTAACAGACCACCATGACCGACCATGTCGCCGATGCCCCTGCCGACAACTGGGTCGACCGGTTCATGCCCGCGGCATTGCGGCCCTATGCCCGGCTGATGCGGCTCGACCGGCCGATCGGCTGGTGGCTCCTGCTCCTGCCCTGCTGGTGGGGCCTGGGGCTGGCCCAGATCGCCGGCCCGGGCGGCATGCCCGATCTGTGGTACGGGCTCTGCTTCCTTCTCGGCGCCATCGTCATGCGCGGCGCCGGCTGCACCCTCAACGACATCGCCGACCGCGATTTCGACGCCCGGGTGGCGCGCACCCGCTCGCGGCCGATCCCCTCCGGCCAGGTGAGCGTCCAGGCCGCCCTCCTCTTCCTCGTCCTGCAAGGCCTCGCGGGACTCGTCGTCCTGCTGCAGTTCAACCGGACCACGATCATGATCGGCGCGGCATCGCTCGCGATCGTCGCCGTCTATCCGTTCATGAAGCGCTTCACCTACTGGCCGCAGGTCTTCCTGGGGCTGGCCTTCAACTGGGGGGCGCTCGTCGGCTGGAGCGCCGTCCATGACGGGCTCGGCCTTGCGGCCTGCCTCCTCTATCTCGGTGGCATTTCCTGGACGCTCGCCTATGACACGATCTATGCGCATCAGGACAAGGAGGACGACATATTGATCGGGGTCAAATCGACGGCGCTCAAATTCGGCGCGGCCTCGTCCTTGTGGATCGGCGGCTTCTTCGCGGCGGCGCTTCTTCTCATCGAGGCGAGCCTGTGGCTTGCGCAGGCCGGGCTTCTCGCCCATATGGGCGTGGCCGCGGCGGCGCTCCATGCCGCCTGGCAGATCTCACGCCTCGACATCGACGACCCGCGGCGCTGTCTCGCGCTGTTCCGGTCCAATCGCGAATTCGGACTGCTGATCCTCCTCGGCCTCCTTCTCGACACGCTGACCCGATGACGAAAAACCTCCTCGATCTTGCCGAAATCGCGCTGGCGCGCGCCAAGGCGCTCGGCGCCACCGCCGCCGATGCGCTGGTCATCGACGGCCGCGCACTCGATGTCGGCGTGCGCGACGGCGCCATCGAAAATCTGGAGCAGTCGGAAGCCTGCGAGATCGGGCTCAGGGTTTTCGTCGGCCAGGCCTCGGCCGCCATTGCCACGTCCAGGACCGACGACGCCGGCATCGCGCGCATCGCCGAGCAGGCGGTCGCCATGGCGAAGGCGGCGCCCGCCGACCCCCATGCGGGGATCGCCGCGGCGGACGAGATCGCCAGGACATGGCCCGAGCTCGACATGGCGGGAGACGACCTGCCCGACGCCACCCTCTTGCGCGAGATGGCGCTCACCGCCGAAGCGCATGCGCTCGGCGTCGCGGGCGTGAGCAAGTCGGGAGGTGCGGGCGCCTCCGCGTCGGAGCGCACCGTCCTTCTCGCCGCCTCCAACGGCTTTGCCGGCAGCTATCGGCGCACCGGCGTCTCGCTCAGCGCCACGGCGATCGCCGGCGAGGGCACGGCCATGGAGCGCGACTACGACTTTTCCTCCGTCATCCACGCCAAGGACCTGCGCAGGCCCGAAGACGTCGGAGCCGAGGCCGGGCTTCGCGCCGCTCGGCGCGTCGGCGCGCGCAAGATCAGGTCGCAGTCCGTGCCCGTCATCTATGACGGCCGCGTCGCCTCGAGCCTCGTCGGCCATCTGCTCTCCGCCGTCATGGGATCGGCGGTGGCGCGCGGCACGAGCTTCTTGCGCGACAAACTCGGAACGCAGGTCTTCGCCCGGGGAATCGAGATCCGCGACGATCCGCACCGCCCCCGCGGCCTCGCTTCGCGTCCCTTCGATGCGGAGGGCATCGCGACGCGGCCGCTGCCGCTCGTCGCCGACGGCGTGCTGAAGAGCTGGATCCTCGATCTCGGATCGGCGCGCCAACTCGGTCTCGCCACGACGGGGCATGCGGCGCGCGGCCTTGCGGGTCCGCCCGGCCCTTCGTCCACAAATGTCCATCTGGAGGCTGGAGAAGCCTCGCTCGCGCAAATGATGAAGGCGATCGGCCAGGGCTTCTACGTCACCGAGCTCATCGGTCACGGCCTCAATATCGTGACCGGCGACTACAGCCGCGGCGCGTCCGGATTCTGGATCGAGAACGGCGAGATCGCCTATCCGGTGAGCGAGGTGACGCTGGCCGGCAAGCTCGAGGACATGTTCCGGAAGCTGACGCCGGCCGACGATCTCACCTTCCGCACCGCCGTCAACGCGCCTTCGTGCCTCGTCGAAGGGATGACCCTTGGCGGACGCTGAGCTTCTCGCCGGGGCGGTGCGTGAAGCGGGCGCTCTCGCCTGCTCGCTCTTCCGGCAATCGGTGAAGGGCTGGACGAAGAGCGACGGCTCGCCGGTCACCGAGGCCGATCTCGCCGTCGACGCGACGCTCAAGGCCCGCCTTCACGCGGCGCGGCCGGACTATGGCTGGCTCTCGGAGGAGACGCCCGACAGCGGCGACCGTCTCGCCCGCAGCCATGTGTGGATCGTCGATCCGATCGACGGCACCCGCGCCTTCGCCGAGGGCGGCGACGAATGGTGCGTGGCGGCCGCCCTCCTCGTCGACGGACGGCCCAGGCTCGCCGCCATTCACCGTCCCATGACCGGGGACTTCTACGAGGCCGCGCAGGGAAGCGGCGCCAGGCTCAACGGCGAGCCGCTGCGCGTCGCCGGGAGCTCGGCGCTCGCCGGCGCCCGCGTCCTCGGCAATGCCGCGGCGCTCAAGCGGCTTCAGGCCGCGGCGCCGGTCGAGGCCGTCGCCGCCGGCAGCACGCCGCTCGCCATGCGGCTGGCGCGCGTCGCGCAAGGCCGGCTCGACGCGGCCCTGTCGACGACGCCCAAGCACGACTGGGACCTTGCGGCAGGCGACCTCCTGGTGCACGAAGCGGGCGGCATCGTCACCGGACTGGACGGCGGGAGATTCGTCTACAACCGCCCGGAGACGCGGCAGAAGGATTACGTGGCATCGTCGCCGGCATTGCATGCGGCACTTCTGGAGCAACTCGCAACGTCATGAGCAAGACACCCAAGAAACAACCGGAGCAGCTTCTCCACCTGGTCTTCGGCGGCGAACTCACCGATCTCGACGGCATCACCTTCAAGGACGTCGCCGGCCTCGACATCGTCGGCATCTATCCGAGCTTCGCGACGGCGCACAAGGCCTGGCTCACCAAGGCGCGCGAGACGATCGACAATGCCCAGATGCGCTATTTCATCGTGCATCTGCACCGCCTGCTCGATCCGGCGAGCGATGCGGCGAAAAAGAAACGCTGACCCGAGGGACCCCAAGGGAAGCGCCGATGGACGCTCGCCGGCTCATGAACTATAAGCTCGCGGATCGTTAGCGACCGACGAGTCCGGTTCATGGCCAAGCAATTCGCCCGCGTAGAAGACAATCACAAGAGCTTCATCGCGCGCCAGCGCATCTTCTTCACCGCCTCGGCGGCCCGGGGCACCCGGGTCAACATATCGCCGCGCCCGACCGAGGCGCTATGCCTCATCGACGACGTGACCGCCATCTATCTCGACAAGACCGGCAGCGGCAACGAGACGGCGGCGCATCTCCTCGCCGACGGGCGGCTCACCATCATGTTCTGCGCTTTCGAAGGTCCGCCGGTCATCCTGAGGCTCTATGGCCGGGGCCGGGCGATCCGGCGCGGTGGGCCTGAATATCGCAGCCTCATCGCCGCTCACTATGGCGGCGAGGAGCCTCTCGGCGCGCGGCAGATCATCCGCCTCGATATCGACCTGGTTCAGACCTCGTGCGGCTATGGCGTGCCGCTGTTCGACTACCGGGCGGAAAGACCCAATCTCGACCGCTGGGCGCAGGCGCAGGGCGAGGACGGGCTTCAGGCCTATTGGCGCGAGGAGAACTCCACCAGCATCGACGGGCTTCCGACCGGCCTACTCGAGGAGGAAGAAACCGTGCCGTGACGCGGCGCGGCAAGCTGAACCGACACCCTCATCCGCTACAGTTTTCCTTGCCCCTGGGCTTGGGCCAGAGGAAGTCCGGCCAGTGGATCTTGGATCTCGACCGCGTGAAGCCGCTTCTCCGCCTCGGCGCAGTCGAGCTTCATCTGCGCCACCAGATCGTCGATCGTGTCGAAGCGCCGGTCGGGGCGGATCAGGTCCATGAACTCGACCAGCATCGTCCTGCCATAGAGATCGCCGCTGAAGTCCAGGAGATAGACTTCGAGAAAGGTCTTCTCGCTGGCGAAGGTGGGCCGGCGTCCGAAATAGCCCGCTCCCTTCCAGTGCGGCGAGCCGGATGTCGCGGCATCGCGCACGCGCACCGCATAGATGCCCTGGAAAGGCTCCGATCCGTCCGGCAGCACGATATTGAGCGTGGGGAAGCCGATGGCGCGGCCACGCCGGTCGCCATGGACGACCTCGCCTTCGACGGTCCACCAGTAGCCGAGCTGGCGGGCGGCCTCGCTGACATGGCCGTGGCGCAGCGAATCGCGGATGGCGCTCGAGGAAAACGGCGCGAAGCCGTCGTCGTCGGTCACCTGGTCGATGACCGTCACGCCGAAGCCGAGCTGCCGGCCGAGCTCGCGCATCGTCGCGGGCGTGCCCTTGCGGCCATGGCCGAAATGGAAGTCGTAGCCGGTGACGACATGCGACACGCCGAGGCGCTCGCTGAGCTCGCGGCGGACGAAATCCTCCGGCGTCATCGCCGCCAGGCCTGCGTCGAAGGCGAGCACCGCGGTGAAGCTCGCGCCGAGAGCGCCGACGAGACGGGCCTTGAGGGCCAAGGGCGTCAGGCGGAAGACCGGGTCGGCGGGACGGAAGAAGCTCTTCGGATGCGGCTCGAAGGTGACGAGCCCCCAAAGCGTGCCGCGGCGCCGGGCTTCGCTCTCGGCCTCCGCCAGCAATTGCTGGTGCCCGCGGTGGATGCCGTCGAAATTGCCGATGGCGATCACGGCGCCGCGCAGTGCCGCGGGCAGCGGCGCGCCGGCTTCGACAATGGTCCTGGTCATGACGCGTGAGGTGACGTTCGGGGATTCCGCATCGGTTCGGCCCGATGCTCTATCCGCGCGACGGCACGAGGACAAGGGCCTCGCCTTCGAGCACCACCTTGCCGCCGACCGAGACGGAGCAGTCGAGGGCGGCCCGGCGCCTGTCGCGGTCGAGGCTGGTGATGCGGGCGAGGGCGCGCACCGTGTCGCCGATCCTCACCGGCGCCTTGAACCGCAAGGTCTGGGACAGATAGATGCAGCCATAGCCCGGGAGCTTGGTGCCCAGCACCGTCGAGATGAAGCTCGCGGTCAGCATGCCATGGGCGATGCGCGCCTTGAACGGCGAGCTGGCGGCAAAATCGGCATCGAGATGCACCGGGTTGTTGTCGCCGGACAGCTCGGCGAAGGTCTCGATGTCGCCGCCGGTGACGACGCGCTCATGAGCGGCCTCCATGCCGATCTCGAGATCCTCGATGCAATAATGGGCGCCCGACATCGCCACGCTCCTTGATGATTTTTGCGGATGCTAAATAAACATATTGCGCCGCACAAGGAAAGACCTTCCCAAAGCCGCCAGGTTGCCGCCTAACACAAGCTGCAAATCCTTGGTTCGCTTATAAATTATCCCATTCCAGCCGCGCTAGCGTCCGCACGATACGGGCATGGGGCACCAGCGAGCGGATCTCGGCCTCGAGGCCCGCAGCGTCGGCGCCTTCTTCCGAAATGCCCCCGGCGGTGACCAGCACCGCGTCGAGCCCATAGTCGGCCGCCCCCCTGATGTCGGTCTCGGGCCCGTCGCCGATGGCGAGGATGTCCGCGGCCGGCGTCATGCCGCGCTTCTCTTCGATTCCGGCCGATGCCAGCTCGTAGATGGGCCGGTAAGGCTTGCCGGCCATGGTGACCGCGCCGCCCATGGATGCGTAAAGCTCGGCCAGGGCGCCGGCGCAATAGACGAGCCGGCTGCCGCGCCGCACCACCTTGTCGGGATTGGCGCAGATCATCGGCAGCCCGCGGCGGCTCATCTGCGAAAGCAACGGGGCATAATCCTCAGGCGTCTCGCTGTCGTCATGGACGAGACCGACGCACAGGACCGCCTCGGCCCGATCGGGCGCGACCTTCTCGATCCGCAGATCGTCGAGGACTCCCAGATCGCGCTCCGGCCCCAGATAATAGATGCGATGCCCGTCATAGGGCTTCATCAGTTCATGCGTCACGTCGCCCGAGGTGACGATCAGGTCGTAATGCGCCCGCGTCACGCCGAGATGGGCGAGATGCCCGGCCACCTTGGCGGCGCTGCGCGGCGCATTTGTGAGCAGCACGACGAGGCCGCCATTGCCGCGATGGCGCTGCAGGGCGTCGAGGGCTTCAGGGAAATGCGCGACGCCATTGTGGACGACGCCCCAGATGTCGCACAGCCAGACGGGATAGCGCGCCGACAGGTCCCGCATGACGGGTTAGGCGGCCGGGCGGATCTGGTTGACCGGAACGGCCTCGCCCTTGACGCGGCGCGGCGGCGCGAAGGCCGGACCCGAGCCGAGCGACGCCCAGCGGCTCGCGACATGGATCTGCTCCTCGTAGAACAGGCCCTGCACGCCGATGGTGAAGCCGTAGTCGCCGGCGACGCGCGCCGTCTCGGCCCAGGCGGGAACGGCACGGCGGTCGGCGGGCAGCGCCGCCGCGCTGAAGGTGATGAAGCGGAAATGCAGGTCGCGCAAGGCGGCGAGATCGAGCCCCATGCCATGCGCGCGGGCGAGCGCCAGGCCGGCGCCGATGCGGGCGAGGCGCGCCATGCCTTCGATGCCGCGCGGGCCCAGGGCGGCCATGGCGGTGTGATCGATCTCGAAGACCAGGTTGATGGCGCCGGGGCCGGCCCGGCCGACCTGCCACTCGATGGCCGCGAGCGCCGATTGCGAGGCGAGGGTCTCGGGTCCGATCGGCACGAAAATCGCGGTGCCCGGCCGTTTCGCGGTGAGCCTGCCGCCGACCGCCAGCGCCCGGCTCACCGCGTGGCCGTCGAGATCGGGCCTGAGCCCGTTGGCCGCGGCCTGGCGCACTAGGTCCTCGAAGGTCACGCGCCGGCCGGCGCCTTCGAGCACCAGCGAGGCGCGATAGTGGGCCGTCACGTCCTCGGACAGCGACACGATCGGCTCGAGGAAGAATTCGAGGTGATGCTCGGCCGGGGCGGGCTTCTCCTCGGACACGGCGCTTTGCCGGATCCCGGGCTCGCGCCTTTCCGGCTCGCGGTGCCGTTCGGCGGACCCTGAGTCCCGCCCATAGGCTTCAGCGAGCTCCTCGATCGAACGGCGCAACTCCTCGAATTCGCGGTTGAAGCCGTCCGTGCCGGGCCTGGGAGGCGGCGGCGCGGCTTCGGCGCGCTCCTCGTTCAGGATATCGACCCTTGCGGTCAGATCCGACAATTCCTCGCCGAGCTTGCGCAGGCGCTGATGCGTTTCCGCAAGGCCGGCGAATGTCCGCCGATGGTGGAAGTCGCGATAGAGAGAGATCAGCAGCTGCGAGCCGGCCAGGAGAAAGGCTGAGACGGCAAAAGCGAGATCGAGACGCAGTCCCGCCGCGATCACGCCGGCACCGGCTGCGACACTGATCGCTGCGGCCATCATGGCCGCGACGCCCAGGGGCAGCATTGGCTGCTTCATATTCCCGTCTCGCGAATCACTCTGGCCCGAGACTAACACACTCGGACAAAAGTCGATCGACGGAAAAGGCGGGAACGCCGGACATCGCGATGGAACCGCAACGCCCGGCGCTCTATCTCCTGCCTGCCGGATGCGGCCTCAGATCTCGGCGAGGAGCTTGGGCAGCTTGTCCTCGAAGATCTCGCCGATCTGCTCCTCCTTGACGATCAAAGGCGGCGACAGGGCGATCGTGTCGCCGGTGATGCGCAGCATGATGCCGTGATCATGGAAGCCCTTCTCCATGGCGTCATAGGCGCGCTTGCCGGGCGCATCCGCGAGCGGATCGAGATCGATGGCGGCGACCAGGCCCATGGTGCGGATGTCGGCCACATGCGGCTTGCCCTTGAGCCCCATGGCGGCGTCGGCCCACTTGTCCTCGAGCTTGCGGGCGCGCTCGAAGAGGCCCTCCTCCTTGTAGGTCTCGAGCGTGGCGACCGCGGCCGCCGCGGCGATCGGGTGGCCCGAATAGGTGTAGCCGTGGAACAGCTCGATCACGTGGTCGGGACCGCTCATGAAGGCATCGTAGATGTGCTGGCGGGCCATCACGCCGCCCATCGGCACGGCGCCCGAGGTGACGCCCTTGGCGAAAGTGAGCAGGTCGGGGACGACGCCGAAGCGCTCGGCGGCGAAGGGATAGCCCAGGCGCCCGAAAGCGGTGATGACCTCGTCGAAGATGAGGAGGATGCCGTGCTTGTCGCAGATCTGGCGCAGCTTCTTGAGATAGCCGACGGGCGGCGGCAGCACGCCGGTCGAGCCCGCCATCGGCTCGACGATGACGGCGGCGATGGTCGAGGCGTCGTGCAGCGCCACCAGCCTTTCGAGCTCGTCGGCGAGATGCCCGCCCCATTTCGGCTCGCCCTTGGTGTAGGCCTGCTCGGCGCGGTTGTAGGTGTGCGGCAGATGGTCGACGCCCGCGATCATGGCGCCGAAGTATTTGCGGTTGGCGGACATGCCGCCGACGCTGATGCCGCCGAAATTGACGCCGTGATAGCCGCGCTCACGGCCGATCAGGCGGGTGCGCGAGGCCTCGCCCCTGGCGCGGTGATAGGCGAGAGCGATCTTGAGCGCCGTGTCGGCCGCTTCCGATCCCGAATTGCAGAAGAAGGCGTAGTTCAGATCGCCGGGCGCCAGGTTGGCGAGACGGGACGAGAGCTCGAACACCTTGGGATGGCCGAACTGGAAGGTCGGAGCGAAGTCGAGCTCGGCCGCCTGCTTCTGGATCGCCTCGACGATGCGGTCGCGGCAATGGCCGGCATTGGAGCACCACAGGCCCGCCGTCGCGTCGAGCACCACGCGGCCGGTCATGTCGTAATAATGCATGTCCTTGGCGCGGGCGATGAGGCGCGGCCTCTTCTTGAAGGCGCGGTTCGGCGTGAAGCCCATCCAGAAGGGTTCGAGATTGTTCGGCGACGGGTCCCAGTGGGCGGCGCCCGCGTGCTTGTTCATGAGTGGCTCCTCGGGGTTAGGGTAAGGCGGAAACTAGCAGAAAGTCCGAGGGTTAGGAAATGCGCCAGGGCCCGGAAATGGCACATACCAGATGCGCGCCCGTCCCGGCTGCAATCCTCGCTTGAATCCCGGAAAAGCCGGCTTCAGATCAGGCCGAAATCATTCAGCCGGGCGACGGCCTGGTCGCAGCTTTCGCGCAGGACGCCGGCGAACTGCTCGATGACGCGCGAATAGGGCCGGTGCTCGGGCCTGACCAGGCTCAGCACATAGGGAATGGTCACGGCGAAGCGGCGGACCTCGACGCCGTGCGCGGCATAGGCGAGGGCCGTGAACGGATTGACGATGGCGACGCCGATCCCCTCGCGCACCATCCGGCACAGCGCGTCGGCGCTCGGCGTCTCGATGGTCAGGCGCCGCTCGATCCCGGCGCCGACGAAGACGCGGTCGATCTGGATGCGGTAAGGATCCTCGGCCGCGAGGTGCACGAAGTTCGCGCCGTGAAAATCGCGCGGATGCAGGACGACCTTGGCGGCGAGCGGATGCCCCTTGGGCAGCACGCAGACCTCGGCGGTGCTCGCCAGCGTCTCGGTGCGGGTTCCCGGCGGCGCCTGCAGCGCATCGGTGAGGCCGATGTCGTAGCGCTGGGCGGTCAGCCATTCCTCGAGGACGGGGGAATCCTGCGCATGCAGGACAAGGCTGACCTTCGGATAGCGGTCGAGGAACAGGCGGAACGCCGCCGGCATGAGGCCCTGCGCGATCGCGGGCGGGCAGGCGGCAATGACCTGACCCTGTCCGAACTGACGGATGGCGTGAGCGGCATGGGCGATCCGCTCGACGCCGTAGAAGGACCGCCTCACCTCGTCGAAGAGCGCAAGGCCCTCCATCGTGGGCTTGAGCCGGCCCCCGGTCCGGTCGAACAGGCGCAAGGCGCACAGCTCCTCGAAACGCTTGAGCTCGCGGCTGACCGTGGGCTGGGAGGTGCGCAGCAATCTGGCCGCGCCGGTCACGCTGCCCACGGTCGCTACCGCCCAGAAGATCTCGACCTGGCGAAGGGAAAATTCCATCCCTTCCGGTCATATCAAAAATGAATGGGCCATGCACCTATCGATATTAGACACGCGCCGCGGACCGTGATCGACTGTAGCCCGGGGAGCATTGCCGTAGCTAATTCAAGCGTTTCCAGGACGCGCTGCGACGCTCCGAACAGGGAGAACATCATGCACACACAACGCAGCTTGCTCATGGCCGTGTCCATGCTCGCCGGGCTCGGCGCGCTGTTTCCGGCCGCTCTCGCCGAGGATGCCGCGCTCAAAGGCACCGGCGAAGTCATCGTCACCTCCGGCGGCGGCAGCTGGGAGGACGCCCAGCGCATCGCCTTCTTCGAGCCCTTCGAAAAGGAGACCGGGATCAAGGTGGCGCTGGTGGCCGAGGACCACGCCAAGCTCCTGGCATCGGTCGACGCCGGCGTCACCGAGGCCGACCTGACCTCGATCAATGCCGGCCAGCTCACCGGCTTCAAGAAGCGCAACGCCATCGTGCCCACCAACTATTCGTTCTTCACCCCGGAAACGCTGGCCGGAATACCCAAGGTGCTCAAGAACGAATATGGCGTCGGCGCCAATTATTATTCGATCGGCGTCGCCTACAACACCGACCGGTTCCCCGATGACAAAGGACCCAAGAACTGGCGCGACTATTTCGATATCGAAAAGTACCCCGGCCCGCGCGGCATGGCCAATTGCGACAAGATCATCGACGGCGGCATGCTCGAGGGAGCGCTGCTCGGCGACGGAGTCGAGCCCGACAAGCTCTACCCGCTCGACATGGACCGCGCCTTCAAGAAGATCGAGGCGTTCAAGCCGCAGGTCAAGAAGTGGTGGGCGGCGGGCGCCGAAGCGCCACAAGGCCTGATCAACGGCGAGCTCGACGTCTCCAGCGCCTATAACGGCCGGATCTTCGCGGCACGCAAGCAGGGCGCGCCGCTGAAGTTCGAATGGGACCAGTCGCTGCTGCAATATGACTACTGGGTCACCATGCGCGGATCGCCCAACCCCGAAAACGCGGCCAAGTTCCTGGCCTTCATCTCCAAGCCCGAGCAGCAGGCCGCCTTCGTCAAGGCCATCGGCTACGGACCGATCAACGACGACACCTACAAGCTGCTCGATCCCGCCATGTCGCCCGACCTGCCGGGCTCTCCGGAAAACATCAAGCGCCAGATCCTCCAGGACTACGACTGGTGGACCTCGGCGGGAAGCGACGGCCGCACCAACTGGGACGTCGGCGTCGAGAAGTGCGTCAAGCTCCTGTCCAACTAGCCCATCGAGGCGGAGCAGGCGCAACGGCCCTGCTCCGCCGCTCACAGCCCGGATATGTCATGCAGCAAGCTCACTCCAGCGGCGCGCCGGTCCAGTACCGCACGCTGAAATTCGACAACCCGACGCTTGCCGGCTGGGAATGGCCGGTCGCCGAGATCCGCGGCAGCCGGCCGGGACCCCGGCTGTGCGTCATGGCCGGCATGCATGTGAACGAAGGGGCGAGCATCGAAGCCGCCGTGCGGCTGCTCGGACGCGTCGATCCCCGGACCCTGCGCGGCTCGCTTTCGGTCATCCCCATACTGAACCTGCCAGCGGTTCCGCTGCGCTCGCAATATGTCTGTCCGATCGACAACAAGAACATCAATTTCTCGTTCCCCGGAAATCCGCGCGGCACCTTCAGCGAGGCCCTGGCGGACGCCGTCCTCAACGAATGGGCGGCCGATGCCGACGTCCTCGCCGACCTGCATGGCGGCGACCTGTGCGAGGCGCTCGCCACCTTCTCGATATGCCAGCTGACCGGAGACGCCGCCTTCGACGAGCGCAACCTGGCGCTGGCGCGCTGCTTCGACGGCGACCTCATCGCCACCCTCGATCCCGGCCACATGAAGGCGCCGGCGCGGGCATGCACGGCGCGGGCGCGCGCGCGCCGCCACGCCGTCATGTCGGAGGCCGGATCTCACGGCATCGTCGATGCCGCCTCGGTCGCCTTCCACCTCGACGGCCTTCTGAACGTGATGTCCTCCATCGGCATGCGCGAGGAGCCCGCGACGCCGGCCAGGCGCGAGCAGATCGTGCTCGGGAAATATCTGTGGCTGGCGGCGCCCGCCGACGGGCTTCTCTATCCCCGCGTCGGGCCGATGAGCCGCGCCGCCGAAGGCGACGTCCTCGCCACGGTCACCGACAGCTTCGGCCGTCCGCTCGGCGAGATCAGGGCGCCCGAGGCGGGCCTGGTCATGTGGCACATCACCCATCGCATCACGCAGCGGGGCGAGAAGGTGTGCGGCCTCGGCGTCCCCGACCTCGTCTGACAAAGCTGGATCGTCGCATGAGCCTCGCCTATACGAAGATGCATGGCTGCGGGAACGACTTCATCGTCATCGACGGCCGCGACCAGCTCGCGGAAGCCGATTTGAACAGGTTGGCAGCCATCCTGTGCGACCGGCGGCGCGGCATCGGCGCCGACGGGCTCATCGTGCTGCGCAAGCCGGGCGGCACGGCGGATTTCGACATGCGCTACATCAACGCCACGGGCATGCCCGGCGAAATGTGCGGGAACGGCGCGCGCTGCGCCGCACGGTTCGCGCATGATCTCGGCATCGTCGGCGCGAAGGCCGCCTTCACCACCGACGCCGGCCTCATCGCGGCCGATATCGGCGTCTCGGAGGTGACCATCGCGATGCCGCCGCCCCGGGACGTCCGGCTCAATCTCAAGCTCGCCGTCGGCGGCCGCACGGCCACCGTCCACTATGCGGTGGTCGGCGTCCCACACAGCGTGACGGTCGTCGACGACCTGGCGCGCCACCCCGTCGCCGTCGAGGGCCCGCTGCTCCGCCACCACGAGGCTTTCGCGCAAGGCTCCAACGCCAACTTCATCGCGCTGGCCGACGGCGGCATCGCGGTGCGCACCTTCGAGCGCGGCGTCGAGGCCGAGACGCTCGCCTGCGGGACGGGCTCCGTCGCCTCGTTGCTGATCTGCCACCTGCTCGGCCATGCCGGAACCACGGCAACCATCATCACGGGCGGCGGCGACCGCCTCACGGCGGCCCTCCAGCTCGACGGCGGCGTCGTGACCGGCGCCACGCTCACCGGCCCGGCCACGACTGTGGCGCGGGGCATCGTCGATGCCGGCTATCTCGCCGATCACGGCTTCGCGCGATCGTGATGGCGGGGCGGCTCGGCCAGGCCGGCTCGGGACGGCTGGCATCGCTGCGCCGCAGCCTTCCGGCGGCGCTGCCGGCGCTTGCGGTCGCGGTCTTCTTCGGCGGGCTGTTCCTGTATCCGCTGGCGCGCATCGCCATCGGAAGCGTCTCCGGCCTGGCGTTCGACCTGGGGAGCTATGCCCACCTCGTCTACGAACCGCTCTATTTCGACGTCATCCTGCGCACCTTCAAGCTGAGCGGCGGCATCACCCTGGCCTGTGTGATGCTCGGCTATCCGCTCGCCTATGCCCTGACGATCGCCAGGCGGAGGACCGCCATCGTCCTCGGCATCGCCCTGCTCGTGCCGCTGTTCACGGCCTTCCTCATCCGCAGCTATGCCTGGATCATCCTGCTCGGCCGTGCCGGCGTGCTGAACAAGACGCTTCTCTATCTGGGCGTCATCGACCAGCCGCTGTCGCTCCTCCACAACCGCACGGGCGTCTATGTCGGCATGGTGCATTCCCTGATGCCCATCGCCGTCTTCACCATGCATGCGGTCATGGCGCAGATCGACCGCAATCTGGGCGCGGCCGCCGCCATCATGGGCGCCGATCCGGTGCGCAGCTTCACGCGGGTGTTCCTGCCCCTGTCGATGCCCGGCGTCATCGCGGCGGCTATACTGGTCTTCATCACCTCCATGGGCTTCTACGTCGTCCCGAGCCTGCTCGGCGGACCGCAGGACACGATGATCGCCCAGCTCATCGTCACCCAGGTCAGCGACCTGTTCAACTTCCAGCTCGGCTATGCGCTGTCGATGACGGTGCTCGCCGCCATGGCGCTCCTGCTCTATGTCGCCAATTTCTTCATCCCGCTCGATCTCCTGTGGTCGCAGGGCATCGGGCCGGACAACAGATCCCGCAGGCGGTGGGCCGGCAGCGCGCCGCTTCGCCGGACGAGCCGCATGGCCGAGACGGTTCTCGTCCTGCTGCTCGGCCGGGCCCCACACCTCCGGAAGCTCCTGCTATGGACCTATGTGGCGGCGGGCATCGTCTTCCTCGTGCTGCCGCTCCTCGTCGTGATCGTCCTGTCGTTCAGCTCGTCGCCCTTCCTGGTGTTCCCGCCGCCCGGCTTCTCCACCCGCTGGTATGCCGACTTCTTCACCTCGCCGGCCTGGCGGAACGCCGTGCTGTTCAGCTTCGAGATCGGCATCCTGTCGAGCCTGCTGGCGGTCGCCGTCGGCATATGCGGCGCCTTCCTGGTGGTGAGGCGTAAATTCCGCGGACAGCGGGCGGCATTCCTCATCATGCTGGCGCCGCTGGTGACGCCGACCATCGTCCTGGCGCTCGGGCTCTACCGGGAAATGATCGACCTCGACCTTCTCGGCACGGTGACCGGCATGGTCCTCGGACACGCGCTCATCGGGGCGCCCTATGCGGTGGTGATCATGGTGTCGGCGTTCCGGAGCTTCGACTGGAACCTCAGCAATGCCGCCGCGATCCTGGGCGCAAGGCCGCTCGCGGTTCTCCGGCGCGTCACCCTGCCGATCCTCAGGCCGGCGGTGCTCACCGCCGGGCTCCTCGCCTTCCTGGCGTCCTTCGACGAACTGATCATCGCGCTCTTCCTGCTCGGACGCCAGCCGCCGACCCTGCCCATCAAGATGTGGAACGACATCCGCATGCAGATCAATCCGGTCATCAGCTCCGCCTCGAGCATCATCATCGTCGCCATCGTCGCGGCGGTCCTGGCCGGACAGTGGCTCAGGATCCGCGCCGAACGGCGCCGCTCGGCCGAACCCGAGGCGGCGACATGACGATGGACGGGCAGCCCATCCTCACGCTGCGCGGGCTCGGCAAGACCTACGAGCCCGACATCGTGGCGGTCCGCGACTTCGATCTCGCGGTGATGCCGGGCGAGTTCGTGACGCTGCTGGGCGCATCGGGCTCCGGCAAGACCACGGTCCTGAAAATGATCGCCGGTTTCGAGGAGCCGAGCAGCGGCGACATATCGATCGACGGGCAGCCCGTCGTCAACCGGCCGCCCTATGAGCGCGGCATCGGCATGGTGTTCCAGAACTATGCCCTCTTCCCGCACCTGACGGTCGCCGAGAACATCGCCTTCCCCCTCGATCTGCGCGGGGTCGACAAGGCCGCGATGGACCGGCGGGTGCGCGAGGCCCTCGATATCGTCCGGCTGCCCGATCTCGGCCGGCGCTATCCGAGCCAGCTTTCCGGCGGCCAGCAGCAGCGGGTGGCCCTGGCCCGCGCCGTCGTCTTCGAACCGCGCATGGTGCTGATGGACGAGCCCCTCGGGGCCCTCGACCGCAATCTGCGCGAGCAGCTCAAGGACGAGATCCGCCGCATCCACCGCGAGCTCGGCATGACGATCGTCTATGTGACGCACGACCAGGACGAAGCGCTCGTCCTTTCCGACCGCATCGCCGTCATGCGCAACGGCAGGCTCGAGCAGATCTCAACGGCGCACGACCTCTACAACCGGCCGGTCAACCGCTTCGTGGCGACCTTCATCGGCGAATCCAACCTCCTGCCCTTCCGCGCGGCGGCGGGCGGCGGCATGGAGCTGACCTGCGGCGTCACCGTCGAGGCGGGGAAGGACGCGGGCGGACTCGCCGGCGGCTGGCTCCTGGTGCGGCCCGAGGCCATCGATATCCGGAGCGGACCGGGCCGGATCACCGGCGTCGTCCGCCAGGCCGTCTATCTCGGCGAGGTCTCCCGCTACATCATCGAGGTCGGCGGCGAACGGATCGTCGCCAAGCTGCAGAACCGCCACGGCCGCAGCTTCGCGCCGTCGCAGGAGGTCTCGCTTTCCTGGAATCCAGCCGACAGCACCATTCTCACCGATTGAAGCGGCGCCCGTCGCGCCCGCCAAGGAGCATCACATGACGATCGACATTTCCCGCATCCGCCAGGAATTCCCGGCCCTCGTGCGCGAGAGCAACGGCAGGCCGCGCATCTATTTCGACAATCCCGGCGGCACGCAGGTCCCGAAGCCGGTGATCGACCGGACGCTCGAGAGCCTGGTCGACAGCAACGCCAATCTCGGCGGCCACTTCGCCACGTCGGTCGCCGCCGACGAGATCACGCAGCAGGCGCGCGCCGCCATGGCCGACTTCGTCGGCGCCGCATCGCCCGGCGAGATCATGTTCGGGCAGAACATGACGACGCTCACCTTCCACATGTCGCGCACCCTCGGACTGACGCTTGGGCGCGGCGACGAGATCGTCGTGACGCGCATGGATCACGACGCGAACATCTCGCCCTGGCTGCTCCTGGCCCGCGACCGCGGCTGCACCATACGCTGGTTCGACTTCGATCCGTCGACCTACGAGTTCGACATCGCCGATCTCGAGCGGATGCTGACGGCCAAGACGCGCATCGTCGCCTTGAACTACGCCAGCAATTCGACCGGCACCATCAACGACGTGCGGGGGATCTGCGCCCTGGTCAAGGCGCGCTCGCCGAGCGCGCTCGTCTATGTGGATGCGGTGCAGTTCGCGCCGCACGGACTCATCGACGTCGCGCGGCTCGGCTGCGACTTCCTCGTCTGCTCGCCCTACAAGTTCTTCGGCCCGCATCAGGGCGTCCTGTGGGGCAGGAGCGAGGTCATCGAGGCGCTGTCGCCCTACAAGGTGCGGCCCGCCGACGACCGCATCCCCTATCGCCACGAGACCGGCACGCTCAGCCATGAAGGCATGGCCGGAACGCTGGGGGCGGTGGAATATCTCGAATGGGTCGGGAAGACCATGGGCCGGGTCACCGGGACCGGCTCCGAGTCGCCGCGGCGCGCGCGCCTGCGCGCCGCCTGGGAGCTTCTGGGAGACTATGAGGCCGGCCTGTGCCGGCAGCTGATCGCCGGGCTGGAGAGGGTGCCGGGCCTGAAGATCCACGGCATCACGGACCCGCAAGGCTTCCATCGGCGCGTGCCGACGGTGTCCTTCACCCATGACAGGCTTTCTCCCTCCGCGCTTTCGATCGCGCTCGGCCAGGAAAGCTGCTTCGTCTGGAACGGCAGCAACTATGCGATCGAGGTCACGCGCACGCTGGGGCTGCTCGATAGCGGCGGCGTCCTGCGCGTGGGGCTGGCGCATTACAACACCGCCGAGGAAGTGGAGACGTTCCTCGGGCTCCTCGACCGCATCGTCAAGCGCAACAGCATCGGCGCCTGACCCCGGGGCGCCCCCCACCCCTAACCTCTTCCCACAAGGGGAGGGAAATAAGAACTCAGGTCGACGGATGCGACAAGACCGAACGTCTCTCATACACAACGCATGGTATTCATTTCCCCTCCCCCTTGCGAGGTGATTATATACTTGACAACGGAAACAAGCTTGTCGATAGTGGCCACAACGGAGAGATTTTATGGCCAAACCTGACATTCAGAATCGCGCTTTTCACGACGAGGATGCGGCCCGCGAAGCCCTCGAAGCGGTCCGTTGGCCTAACGGTCCCTATTGTTCTCATTGCGGCAATCTCGATCAGGAAAAGATCGCAAAGGGCCATGGCAAGGCGCATCGAGCTGGCCTGTATTACTGCGCCGCGTGCAATGGTCAATTCACCGTAACGGTCGGTACCGTTATGGAGCGGAGCAAGATTCCCTTGTCAAAATGGCTGTTCGCGATACACTTGATTGGCGCGTCAAAGAAAGGCATGAGCGCTCTGCAACTCAGCCGCATGCTTGGGGTGACTTATAAGACCGCGTGGTTTTTATGTCATCGCATCCGCGAAGCGATGAAGAATTTGAATTCCACTCCCATTGATGGCGAAGGTAAGATCGTCAAAGCCGACACGACCTTCATTGGTGGCAAGGGGAGGAATAAACACCGCAGCAAGCGCAAGGGTTCAAACATCGACGGCGTGGGGAAGCAGATTATCCATACGCTTGTTGAGCGCGACGGACATTCCCGGTCGGAGCATATCGCTAACATCAACGGCGCAACGCTGCGCCCCGTCCTCGATAAACACGTCAACCGCAAGTCGGCACTGATGACTGATACGGCTGGCGGCTACCTTCATATAGGCAAAGAATTTGCACCTTATGAAATGGTGGATCATGGCAAAGAGGAATATGTTCGCGACGATGCTCACATCACGGGCCGTGTTCGGCACACACCATTCGATCAGCGAAGCGCACCTGTCGCGCTACCTGGCCGAATGGGGATTTTTTCAAGGTTAACACCCGCAAGATAACCTATGGGGAACGTGCGACGCTGATTGCGAAGGATATCGAGGCAAACGCCTCACGTACCGGCCGATTAACTGAAATCACCTGTCGGCAACAGTTTATTAGGCGTTCTGCGGCTTGGCGGAAGAGGCGCGGGCCTTAGGCCTGCGCTTCTTCTTTGGGGCGGGTCGGCCGACTTTTATGTCGTCGTGGTGCTTGGGCGGCATGGCCAAAACTTGCTTCACCACCATTAGCGTTGCCGCGTCCAGTCGAGGTTTCTTCGTCGCCACGGCTACCGCTCGTTACGTTCAGAGGAAAGGGGCCAAACGGCCGTCCCGTCTAAAATCCTCTGCATCTTCCGGCACGACATAGACATAAGGCCCACCTTGACCATATGGGCCAGCAGGTTTGACCTCAGCCGGCGCGAAGGGATCGGCCAATTCGTGACCTCGTTCACCGTCAATGATGAAGTTCCACCGCCTCCCCCAGATTGCCTCAGATTCGTGGGCATCATCGGGATGCTGGCTCTTAAGCCACATCGCATATCGGGCGATGGCCGGGCCTCTCGGTTGCATTTGTGCGACGAGGAGGAGATCGCCGGGCCGGGCTCTCCTCATTGGTCGGTCCAAAGCGTGCTTTTGATGGTCGATCACGCCCTTCATGTGCTCAGCGGTCGTCCTGAGAATAATGATCGTTGGCGTGGTTTGCATCGTCTTACGCCGCTTCCCTGATCTTGCCGATTTGGCGAACGGGACCGACTAGCGCGGGGATGGTGAGCTTCGGAGCGAAGAACATCACCTCGGTCCCGGTCCGGTTCTCTCTCGCCGTATAGCCGACACTGTACACGACGCTTCGGAATCCGACGTAGAGCTTCTTGATCGGCGCCACGTTGTCATAGGACACGATCCAGAATCGATCCTTCATGTTCGCTTCGATGAATTGTTCGAGGGCGCTGTGGTCGTTCGCTTTGTAATAGTCATAATACAACTCCCGGCCTCGCTCGAAATAGGGCGGGTCGAGATAGACAAGGGTCTTCACTGGCCACTTCGGCAGGCCATGTTTCAGGAGCGCCAGCGCATCGCTTCGCGTGAGTCTGATACGGCGTCGCATCTTGGCAATGGACTCGATCCGGAAGATCAACTCATTGGCGTTGTAGCGGGCGTCGATCTTCCATGGTCCTGTCTGATCGCGGCCACCGATGACGCCGCCGTTCAGTATGCCCGATCGATTGGTCCGATTTAGGAAGAACGTGGCGAACCCAACCTGGGTGTAACTATGGTCGCGGGGATTGGAGAAAATGCGTTTCTGGCGGTCCCAAGATGCAACGGAAAGGCGAGTGTTCTTCGCCAGCCTGCAAAGCTCATCGGTATCATGTAAGACGGCCTTCCAGAACGAATAAACAGGGCCGCTGAGATCGTTGATGTGAATCTTGGTGACGTACTCTTGAAAGAGAAGTTCAAGCCCGATTGCAGCGCCGCCGGCATATGGTTCGACGTACTCGCAATCGTAGAGCTTGTTAGTTTCGATTATCTGTTTGACATAGGCGGCGAGCTTGCCTTTTCCCCCCGGGTAACGCAGTGGAGTGAAATGCACCAAGCGGCGCGGCTCGTCCTCCTTTTTGGTCATGGCCATATCTTGGCAAAGAGTGGCTGGGCGTGATCCCATGCGGCTGTCAACTCTTTCGGAGATGGCGTCGCGAAGCGGTCATGCACGTATCTATGGAATAGATCGGTATTCATCGGGCTACTGTCCAAACTCAGGTCTCGAACGATATTAGTAAAATGTGCCTTTGGCACCCCCATAGATACCAGCATGTCCACCGTCTCGGCCAGCTTATTATCGAGGGTTTTGAATTTTTCCCGTGGAGAACCCGACGGGGTAAACTTCAATGAGCCGCCATGATCCTCCAAGAAGTGATCCACCGACAATTCGAGAAACACGCGCATCAGCACGGCGATAGCGTTACGGGCACCTTCAAGCTTGAGCGTTTGCAGCTCTTGATAAATTTCCGCAATCCTGTTGTCCGTAACGTTGAGCTGAGTGCCTTTGGGCACCACCTGAAGCCGCTCCGCGGATTTCTTGCGCGTTATCGTCTTCTTCCTCACAGGGGCCTTCTGAAACTCCGACTTTTGGATTCCTTCGACGGGCCGCTCAGCGACCTTCTTGCTGAGATCCGGCTTTTCCGACTTTTTGAAGCCGCGCACGTATTCAAGCATCGGCTCAGTCTTGTTGAAGCGCCGCGAGTCGACCGTCTTTTCAGCGATGTCGATCACGAATTTCTTCAAGGGTTTAATTACCTCATCGCCCGGCAGCCGCGTCAGCAACTGTCCATCCTTGATCGACAAACCTATTGCCGCCCGCACGTCCTTTGATTCGATGAGGCGACGCAAGGTGGTGAGGGAGAAACCCGAGCGTAGAGCTTCCGCCTCCTCCTCGCTGAATCCACCATGCTCCAATACCATATCGAATGCTTGGATAGCTGGCTCCTTCTTACGAAAGCGAGCCGCTACTATCGGCTTCCAGCCGACTATGCCTCGTCCGTCATCTTCACCGTTGTGTCGGAGTTCTATCCAATAACGGCCTTCCTCCCGCGAGCCGACCTCATGCGCGTCCAGCGGCTCAACTTTGCTCTTGTCGAAAATCTTGGCGAGACGTTCGATTGCGCGCTGCATCCCATCCGGCATATCAAGCCCCGTCATGGCGGCTGGATTTGTCAACAAACGAAGGGCGGTGACGCGTCGGTTCCCCTCCAAAGCGATATATCGCTTTGGCTTTTGGTTCACCTCCAAGACCATGAATTTTTCAATGGGACTGAGGCCCCGCTCGACGATGCTCTCCGCCAAACGGACTAGCTTCATTTTCTGGTCTTTGATGACCTTTTGAAGAGCCTGCTGTTGCCCATCTGAATGGGTAATGCGTGGATTGTCATTATCGAGTACAAGGTGTTCGATCTTCAATTCGATGTCAGCCATTACCCCCATCCCTTCGGCTCCCCTTAGGGAAGGATAGATGGCTCACAATTCCGTTGTCAAGTATATAATTACCCTTGCGGGGAGGGGAGGGGTGGGGTCGGGCAGTGGCCAATCAGTTCGCACGCCGGTTGCGGCACAATGTCACTGATGCCGAGAAGCGGCTTGGTACGAGTTGCGCGTCTTGAAGCAGGAAGGCCGGCATTTTCGCCGCCAGGTTCCGATTGCAAGCTTCATTGCCGACTTCGCCTGTCACGACTGCCGACTTGTCACCGAGCTGGATGGCGGGCAGCGCAATACGCCGGAAGGACTCGCGCGTGACCGGGAACGAACAAGAATTCTGGAAACGCAAGGCTTTCATGTCCTCCGGTTCTGGAACGCCGACGTATTTGGGAATCTCTGTTTCCGTCGCTGAACGTCCCGCCTACATTCTCAAACGCAGGCAGCCGGGACACTGGGTGGGAAACCGACCTCATGAGTTTCAGCCGCTCGGGTCAGAACCTCCTTGTCGCCCAGGAGCGCTCCTCGCGCTTCATCTTCGCGTCACGCTGCCGTCATCACCCGCCTGCTGCGCCGCTGGCTTAAGCCCCTTCCTGGTGGCTTGCGCCGGACCCTCACCCAGGACAACGGCACCGAATTTGTCCATTACAGGCTCCACAAGCCGCTCGCGATCAAGACCTTCTTCTACGACCCACATAGCCCCTGGCAGAAGGGCGGCATCGAGAACATGAACGGAAGGCTTCGCCGAAGTCTGCCGCGAAGAACCGATCTCGCCACCCTCTCTCATCATCAAATCAGGGCCATCGCACGACGCAACAACTCGATCCCGCGAAAATGCCTTGGCTTCAAGACAGCCTTCGAGGTATTCAATGCGTTCTCTTAACCGTCGCGCTTCAAACGTGAATCCATCCCCCGACTTTCGTCGGGGTGACGGAAAGGGGAACAACCGGCCCCTCGGATGTGTGAATCGCGTAGCCACAAGGGGAGGGGAATAAGGCGGCAAAAGAACAGCCTGGCCTTCCGGATCCGGCTTCGCTCAAACCGGGGAAGGCCAGGCTGCGGGTCACGCGGTGGGGTGGACCGCGCTGGGGGAGGAAGACGGCGCCCGCCGCAAGCGGACGCTACTTGTGGCGCAGGCCGCGGGTCATGGGCTTGATCTTGAGCAGCTCCATCACCGGATCGACGCCCATCGGCACCCGCTGAACGCGGATCAGCTCGTCGCGCGTCAGGCCGATATCCATCAGGACATGATCGTCGAGCTGCTCGAGCTGGCGCAGCTGCCGGCGCTTGCGCCAATTCGCCACAATCCGGCGCAGGGCGGGAAACGTGAAGGTCTTATCAGCGGTTTCGGCCTGGGTCAGGATATAGTCGCGCATGGCACACCTCAATCGGACGGGTTTCGGACAGTCGGAAGAATACGACCGGGATCGACCCGATCGTGTCAGCAGTGTCATTCCTGCTGACAATTGCAGTCACAAGAAATTGTATCTATTGACTCAGTCTGATCACAATTATCTTGCCAATTGCAGTGATTGTTGTTATATAATGTACCTATTGTTACCGTCAAATGGAATATTGTCACCATGACAAATTGGACTCCCATTCTGGCTCCCGACAAGCCCCGCTATGTCGCGATCGCCGATGCGATCGCGGCCGACCTGTCCGGCGGGAAGCTCAAGGCCGGAGACCGCCTGCCGCCGCAGCGCGAGCTCGCCTGGAAGCTGGGGGTGACCATCGGGACGGTGACCCGCGCCTATCAGGAAGCGTCGAAACGCGGACTGCTTTCCGGCGAGGTCGGCCGCGGCAGCTATCTGCGCGATCCGCGGCCCAATTACGCCGCCGCGCAAAGCATCTCGAACGGCGTCGAGCCCGGGCTCCTCGACATGCAGATGTCGGCGCCGCCGCGGGTCGCGCAGCCAGTCGATTTCGAGACGGCCTTGCGCGACATCGCCCGCGACCCGGGCTGGATCGAGCTCCTCGACTATCCCTCGGCGCAAGGCTTCGCGCCGCATCGCGAGGCCGGCGCGCAATGGCTGGGGAAAAGCGGCATCGACGCCGCCCCCGACCAGGTGGTGCTGAGCGCCGGCGCCCAGGCCGCCCTCATTTCCCTGTTCTCGACCATCACCACGCCGGGCGAGCGCATCCTCATCGAGCCCCTCACCTATCCCACCATGCAGCCGATCACGCGGCAGTTCGGCCTGCAGATGCGCACCTTGCAGAACGACGCCGAAGGCGTCACGCCCGACTCGCTCGAGCACTATGCCCGGCGCGGCGAAGCGCGCCTCGTCTATATCGTGCCGACGCTCCAGAACCCGACGACCGTCACGCTCTCCGAAGAGCGCCGTCACGCCATCGCCGAGATCGCCCGGCGCTACGACCTCACCGTCATCGAGGACGACGTATTCCGGCTCCTCGCCGACGATCCGCCGGTCACGCTGCGGTCGCTGGCGCCGGAGCGCACCTATTACATCACCAGCTTGTCGAAGACGACGGCGCCCGGCCTGCGCATGGCCTTCATGGCGCCGCCGCCCGGCGCCACCGAGGCGGTCAACCGCCAGCAGATGATCATCGGCGGCCGGCCCAACGCGCTCGCGGCCGAGCTCTCGCGCCGCTGGATCGAGAGCGGCGTGGCGGCGCGCGCGCTCACCGCCATCCGCAAGGAGCTCGATCTGCGCCGCGCCGCTGCGCTCGAGCATCTGCACGGCCTCCAGGTGAACTGCGCGCCGGGCGCGATGTTCGCGTGGATCACGCTGCCGCGCTACTGGCGGCCGGCCGACTTCGCCGCGGCGGCCCTCGCCGCCGGCATCAAGGTGACGCCCGGGACCGCCTTCGCCATGGATCCCTCGGTGCAGCAGAACGCCATCCGCGCCTGCTTCGGGCCGGCGCCGTCGCAGGATGCGGTGCGCGATGCGTTCGCGAGACTGCGGGCGCTGATCGACAAATGCCCGGTCGAAGACTGCCACACCATGGCATGAGGAAGAGGGAGCGCGCCCGGGAGAATGATCTCGCGGCCGTCAATCCAGCTCCCGGCGAGACATCTCTCCGCCACCGGGCATCAGGCCTTCGGACGACGTCCTGACCTCGGAAAGGGCGCGGCACACCGCCTTGCCGGTATTCAGCAGATGCAGCCGCCAGACCTTCCTGGCAGATTCGCTGTCCTTCGTCCGCAGGGACGACATCAGCGAATCGTGCTCTTCGACCGCCTGGCGCCAGCGGTCGGCGTCGAATATCGCCATGTAGCGGCCGCGGCGGGCGCGAACCACCAGATTGGCGTGCGTCGCGATCAATATCGGATTGGCCGAGGCCCTGACGATCCAGTCGTGCACCTGGCTGTTGAGCTCGAAATACCGGCCGGTGTCTCCCTCCGCATAATAGGCCAGCATCTTGTTGTGGATCATCTCGAGATCCCGCAGCTGATCGCCGTCGATCCGCGCAACCGCCAGCTCCGCCGCCATGCTCTCGAGCCCGGCGATCACCTCGAAGAGATTGCGCGCCTCATCGACGGTGAAGGAGGTGACGCGCGCGCCCTTGTTCTGTGAGATCTCGATCAGGCCCTCCGCTTCGAGAAGCTTCAGCGCCTCCCGCAACGGCGTCCGGGAAATCCTGAGCTGCTCGCTCAAGGCGTTCTCGATGATGCGCTCGCCGTTGGCGATCTCTCCGTGGATGATCCTTTCGCGTATGATCGATGCGATCTGGCGGGCGAAGGGCATGCGCCGGGAGAGTCGCGACGTTGCAATGGCCGGTTCCGTCATTTGCGTGGTCGAACGGGTCCGGAGAACAGCTTCACCAGGTCGGGAGCGAGACCGACGGCCGCCTTCGGCGCCGGCCGGCTGAAGGTGCCTTTCGTCGCCTTGCGCGGCTTGAGGGCGTGCAGCGCCTCGGCCTGTTTCACCGCCGCGCTTACGCAATCGACAAGGGGCACCGGAATGCGGTCCGCGATATGGGTCGCCAGTCCCGCCAGCGGCGCCCCGGCCAGGACGACGACATCGGCGCCGTCCTCCTCGACTGCGTCTATGGCCAATTGCACCAGGAGGTCGGCCTTCTCGTTCTGCACATCGGAAATCGACGTGAAGGAGCCGTCCAGCGTCCGGATGCCGCTGCAGCGGGAGGTCAGTCCGTGCCACTCCACGCATTCCTGATACCAGGGGGCAAGCTGGCGCGCAAAGCTGACGACGGCGAACCGGCGGCCCAGCATGCAGGCGGTCAGCATGCCGGCCTCGCTGAGACCGACGACGGGGACGTCGAGCATCTCGCGGGCGCCGCCAAGACCCGGATCGCCGAACGCTCCGATGATGATCGCGTCGACGTCGGCGGGCGCGCGCGCGATCATTTCCAGGGTCACGGACGCCCCGACAGCGGCTTCCGCGCGCGTCGCTATGTAGGCAAAGCCGCGCTCGGCGGTCATCGAGGTTATGACGGTGGCCGGGGCGGCCACCGCCCGCGCGGCCTCCGCGAGCGAATTGGTCACGCTCACGCTCGTGTTTGGATTGATCAGCAATATGTTCAAAGGCCCCCTCCGATATGATGACCCGCCGTTCGCCGCCGCATGCCGTTCATGCCGCGCTTGCTCAAGGAAAAGCGCAATTTCGAGCCCGAATCCATCCCGGCTGCGGGCTGCTCCTTGTATGGAATATCTATCCTTATGTTATTAAATCAGTTTTTTCTATTGCATTCAATCCTGAATCTTATATGCTCCCGATGAGCATCCGTTTCAATGCCTGGATGAAGGGCTTTTCGGTGCCAGCAAGGGAGACTGAAAACATGACCGGGATGGTTCTCAATCGTCGAAAAGCCTTCGGAGTTCTCGCCGGCGGTGCGTTTGCCGGCGGGCTGGCGGGCCGGCCCACGGCCAGCCGCGCAGCCAGCGGCACCCTCGAGCGGATCAAGAAGGAGGGCGTCCTGCGGGTCGGCTGCGAGGCGGCCTACGTCCCCTTCACCTATCGCGACAATTCCGGGAAGATCATCGGCTACGACGTCGACCTGGTCGCGAAGTTCGTCGAGCCGCTGGGTATTACGGCCGAATTCATCGATACGCAGTGGTCGGGAATCATACCGGCGCTCTATGCCGGCCGGTTCGAGATGATCCCCGGCATGAGCTACACCAAGGAGAGGCTCGAGCGGGTATTGTTCAGCATTCCCTATGCCGACGCCTCGCAGGCGCTGCTGATCCGCGCCGAAGACAAGGACAAGATCAAGACCATCGACGACATGGCGGGAAAGGTCCTGGGAATCAAGCTGGGCTCGCCCGGCGAGACCCTGAAGGACAAGCTCGATACCCGTCTCAAGAAGGAGCGCGGCTCGGGCTTTGAAAGCGTGAAGACCTATGACGACCATCCCGCCGCCTATCTGGCGCTGGCCCAGGGAACGCTGGACGGCGTGCTCAATACCGTCCCCACCCTGAGCGTCGTCCTGCGAGACAGGCCCGGCGTGTATTCGATCGTCTACGACGTGGGCGGCAACAACTGGCACGGCTATGCCTTCCGGAAGGAAGACACCGATCTCGGCGCCTTCATCGACAGCCGGATCACCGAGCTCAAAGCCTCGGGCGAACTCTACAGCCTGCAGGAGAAGTGGTTCGGGTTCAAGATGAACGTCGCGGACAAGATTCCGACCTTCGATTGATCGCCGGCGGATCCGGCGCCCCCCGAACACTCGACGATGCCGCCCGGACGACGGAGCCCCGAAAGTGACCATAGACTGGAGTATCGTCGAGACAGCGATTCCCCTTCTGGCGCACGGCACGATCACCACGCTGGAGATCAGCCTGGCTGCCGGCATACTCTCCTGCCTGCTCGGCTTCACGCTCGGGCTTTGCGCCTTGAGCCATGTGAGGGGTCTTCGCTGGTTCGTCGCGGGCTACATCGACTTCGTGCGCGGCACTCCGCTGCTGATCCAGATATTCCTCGTCTTTTTCGCGCTTCCGGTGATCGGCATCCGCTTCAACGAGGTCTGGGCGGGCATCATCGCCCTGGCGTTCAATACCAGCGGCTATATCGCGGAGACCGTGCGGGGCGGCGTCGGCGGCATCGAGCGGGGCCAGACCGAAGCGGCCAAATCGATGGGCATGACGCATCCGCAGATCCTCACCTACATCCTTCTGCCGCAGGCTATCCGGCCCATCATTCCCCCGCTGACCAACGAGCTGATCAGCATGACGAAGAACACGTCACTGCTGTCGGCGATCTCCGTCTACGAGCTGACCCGGGCGGGCCAGGCCATCATCTCCGTGCATTTCGTGCCTTTCGAGATCTATCTCCTGCTGGCCCTCTATTACTACGCGATCATCAAGACCCTGAGCGTCCTGTCCCGCAAGCTCGAGAACCGGATGCCGGTGCTGTGATGGACCGGAAAACGCACAACGTCCTGGAGGTAAGGGGCCTTCACAAACGCTTCGACACCAAGGTCGTGCTTCGGAGCGTCGATCTCGACGTCGCCCAGGGCGAAACCGTGGTCATCATCGGCGCGTCTGGTTCCGGCAAGACGACGCTCCTGCGATGCGTAAACTATCTGGAGCACCCGAGCGACGGCACGATCGCCGTCAACGGAAAGCCGATCGGCCGCGCGCCGGCGGGCGACGGAAGCTGGAAGGACGTGTCCGAGCGGGTGCTGGCCCGGCAGCGCGAGGCGATCGGCTTCGTGTTCCAGCGCTTCAATCTCTTCCCTCACCTGACCGCGCTCGACAACGTCGCGATCAGCCTCAGGCTGGTGCGCGGCATGCCGAAGCGGGCCGCGCGGGAAAAAGCGGAAGGGCATCTCAAGGCGGTGTTTCTCGGCGATCACCTTCTCAAGAAGCCCTCGCAGCTCTCCGGCGGCCAGCAGCAGCGCGTCGCGATCGCGCGGGCGATCGCCATGGACCCGACGATCATCCTGTTCGACGAGCCGACGTCGGCGCTCGATCCCGAGCTCGTGCGCGAAGTGCTGGACGCGATCAAGCTGCTCGCAAAGGCCGGCATGACCTCGGTCATCGTGACCCACGAGATGTCCTTCGCCCGTCAGGTCGCCAATCGCGTCATCTTCATGGACGACGGCTCCATCGTGGAACAGGGCCCGCCCGAGCGGCTGTTCGGCGCGCCGCAGGAGGAGCGCACGCGCCGGTTCCTCGAGCACTTCATCATTTCAAACGGGAGGACGGACCGTGGAGAACAGCAAGCCCTATGATCTGCTGATCCGGGGCGCTACGGCGATCACCGGCGAGCCCGGCGCCGCCGCGATAGAGGACGCGGTGGTGGGCGTGCGCGGCGACCGGATCGCGCTCATGGCAGGCGGCGGTGGGATCAAGGAGCCCTTGCGCGCGCTTCGAACCGTCGACGCGTCGGGCCATCTGCTGATCCCCGGCTTCGTCAACGTGCATACGCATGCCGTGCTCGCCCTGGCCCGCGGCATGACCGAGGACATGGGATGGGCCCCGGCCTACACGCCCGGCATACCGCACGCCTATGACGTCCAGGAGGATGAGGCCGTCGCGCTCGGGCGGGTGACCGCCCTCGAAGCGATGCTGTTCGGCTCGACGCTCATCAACGACATGTATACTCACGCCCATGCCACCCTGCCGGCCATTGGCGAGCTGGGGCTGCGCATCTCGTCCTCGGCCTGGATACACGACGTCGATTTCGCGGACGTCCACAACAAGGTCTGGACCTACGATCCGGCGATCGGCAAAAGGACGCTGCGCTACGGGATAGAGCTGGCGGAGCGCTGGCAGGGCGCCTTCGACGGGCGGGCCAGCGTCATGCTGGCGCCGCATGCGATAGACACGTGCTCGCGCGATTTCCTGCGCGACGTCGAGGCGGAGCGGCGGCGGATGGGCGTCCGCGTCATGACCCATCTCGCCCAGAGCCGCATCGAGGTCGAGCAGGTCCGGCGCCGTGACGGCATGACGCCCACAGAAGCGGTCGAGGACGTCGGGCTGCTGCACGACAAGCTCATCGCCGCGCATTGCCTCATCATGACCGAGAGCGACATCGAGAAGGCCGGCAGAGCCGGCATCACGGTGGCGCACGCGCCCAAGGTCAACATGTCGGGCGGCTTTCTTCCGGTCACGTCGAAGCTGCGCCGGGCCGGCGCGCGGATCGCCCTGGCGACGGACAACATGCATGGCGACATCGTGGAATGCATGCGCTGGGCGCTGGCGTCGGGACGGCTGCAGGACGGCGCCGTGAGCGATTTCTGGCAGGCGGCCGACGTCCTTCACATGGCGACGCTCGGGGCCGCGGAAGCGATCGGCCGCGAACAGGACCTCGGAAGCCTTAAGGTCGGCAAGAAGGCCGACATGGTGCTGTTCGATTTCCGCCGCGCGCATCTGACCCCGGCCCTCAATCCGATCGGCACGCTCGTCCACACCGGCCAGGGCCGCGACGTCGCCATGGTGGTGGTGGACGGCCGCATCGTCGTCGAGGACGGCCACGCGACGCTGGTCGACGAGGACCGGATCAGGGCGGAGGGCGCCAGGGCGGCCGAAAAGCTGTGGACCCGGGTGACCGCGGGCGATCCGCGCCGGCTGTTCAGCATCTGGCGCACCCAGTAATCGCGAGCCGACCGTTCAACCTGAAGCCCGTCTCGCTTCAGCCGCCGGCCAGCCCCAGCAGGCGCTTATAGGCGGCGAAGCCCTTGAGTCCTGCCACCACTGACGTTCCCAGATTCTTCCCAGCTATGGGTTATGCCCCAACTCCGGACATTTGAGCGCCGGGGGCAGCTTCAGGTCAGTTCTGCAGCTTTCCGAGAACCGCCATGAGCTCGGCGATCTTTTTGCGCTGCTCGTCCTTGCGGCCCGAGACGATCGCATGCTCGACGCAATGCGCGACGTGGTCCTTGAGCACCTCCTCCTCGACGCGCTTCAGGGCGGCGCGAATGGCCGATATCTGCGTCATCACGTCGATGCAGTAGCGGTCGTCCTCGACCATGCGCGCCACGCCGCGCACCTGACCCTCGATCCGTCCCAGCCGCTTCAGGCAGGATTGCTTGATGTCCGTCTTCATGCTTGCCATATACCCTATGGGGGTATATAAGGCAAGCCGATGGATATACCCTCCAGGGGTATCTACGACGGAGTCCAATCGTGACCAGGAAAGAAAACCACGGCGATCATGCCCGGCATGGCGCGAAAGCCAAGGACCCGGTCTGCGGCATGACCGTCGATCCCGAAACGGCCAGGCACAGGACGACCCATCGCGGCGAGACCTTCCACTTCTGCTCGGCCGGCTGCAAGGCGAGGTTCGAGGCGGATCCTGCGCGTTTCCTCGCACCCAGGAAGCCCGAGGCATCGGCCGATCCGGCCGCCATCCATACCTGCCCGATGCATCCCGAGATCCGCCAGATGGGGCCGGGCTCGTGCCCGATCTGCGGCATGGCGCTCGAGCCCGAGATCGCCGACGCCGGCGGCGGACCGAACCCCGAGCTCGCCGACATGACGCGGCGCTTCCGGATCGGCCTCGTCCTCACCCTGCCGGTCTTCGTCCTGGACATGGGGGGCCACATTTTCCCGGCGCTGACGCATGCGCTCCCGCACAGCGTGTCGAGCTGGATCCAGCTCGCTTTCGCGACACCGGTCGTCCTGTGGGCGGGCCTGCCCTTCTTCCGGCGCGGCTGGCGCTCGCTCGTCACGCGCAAGCTCAATATGTTCACGCTGATCGCCATGGGCAGCGGCGCCGCCTGGGCCTACAGCGTGATCGCCACCCTCGCTCCGGACATCTTCCCGGCGGCGCTCAAGGGGCATGACGGCGGCGTTCCCGTCTATTTCGAGGCCGCCGCGGTCATCACCGTCCTCGTCCTGCTCGGCCAGGTGCTGGAGCTCCGCGCCCGCGAGCAGACGTCGGGCGCCATCAAGGCGCTGCTCGGCCTGGCGCCCAGGACGGCGCGCCGCATCGACGGCCAGGGCGGCGAAGCGGAGATCCCGCTCGACCAGGTCGCGGCCGGCGACACGTTGCGCGTCCGGCCCGGCGAGAAGGTGCCGGTCGACGGCGAGGTGATCGAGGGCCGCTCGAGCGTCGATGAAGCAATGATCACCGGCGAGGCCATGCCGGTCGTGAAGACCCAGGGCTCGGCGGTGACCGGCGGCACGCTCAACCAGACGGGCGCGCTCACCATCCGCGCCGTCAAGGTCGGTCGCGAGACCATGCTGTCGCGCATCGTGCAGATGGTGGCGGATGCGCAACGATCGAGGGCGCCCATCCAGCGCCTCGCCGATCAGGTCTCGGGATGGTTCGTGCCGCTGGTCGTCGCGGTGGCGGCACTCGCCTTCGCCGCCTGGATGGTCTTCGGCCCCGAGCCACGCTTCTCCCATGCCCTCCTCGCGGCCGTCTCGGTGCTCATCATCGCATGTCCCTGCGCGCTCGGCCTCGCGACGCCCATGTCGATCATGGTCGGCGTCGGCAAGGGAGCTGAGACCGGCATATTGATCAGGAATGCCGAGGCGCTGGAGCGGCTGGAGAAAGCGCAGGTCCTCCTCGTGGACAAGACCGGCACGCTCACCGAAGGCAGGCCGAAGGTCACCCGCATCGTGACCCGCGGCACGGACGAGAACGAGCTCCTGCGCCTGGCCGGCGCCGTCGAGCGCGCCTCGGAGCATCCGATCGGCCATGCCGTCGTCGCCGCGGCGGAAGAGAGGAACCTCGCCCTGCCGAAGGTCGCGGACTTCGACTCGCCGGGCGGCAAAGGCGCCAGGGGCACCGTCGAGGGCAGGCCGGTCGTGCTCGGCAATGCCGCCTTCCTCGCCTCGCAGGGGATCGATGCCGCGCCATTTGCCGCCGAGGCCGAGGCCTTGCGCTGCGAGGGTGCCACCGTCGTCTTCGCCGGCATCGGCGGCACCGCCATGGGCGCCATCGCCATCGCCGATCCGGTCAAGGCGACGACCCCGCGAGCCCTCGCGGATCTGCGCGCGGCCGGCCTCAGGATCGTCATGCTGACCGGCGACAGTCGCACCACGGCGGAAGCGGTGGCGGAGCAGCTCGGCATCGGCGAGGTCGAGGCCGACATCCTGCCCGACCGGAAGGCGCAGGTGGTGAAGCGGCTGCAGGGCGAAGGCCTGGTCGTCGCCATGGCGGGCGACGGCGTGAACGACGCGCCGGCGCTCGCCACGGCCGATATCGGCATCGCCATGGGCAGGGGCACCGACGTCGCCATCGAAAGCGCCGGGGTCACGCTGCTGAAAGGAAACCTGACGGGCATCGCGCAGGCGCTGAGGCTGAGCCGGGCCACGATGCGCAACATCCGCCAGAACCTGCTCTTCGCCTTCATCTACAATGCGGCGGGCGTGCCCATCGCTGCGGGCGTGCTCTATCCGGTCTTCGGCCTCCTGCTGTCGCCGGTCATCGCCGCCGCCGCCATGGCGCTCTCCTCGGTCAGCGTCATCGCCAACGCGCTGCGCCTGCGCGGAATGAGGCTCTGAGGTCTCGATTCCGCCGCGAAGGCGCTGCCGGCGCTTGCCTCCGAGGCGGCCACCCAGCCTCTCCATGCAGCAGATGTGAAACGTCGAGACTGGATGACCGGGTCAAGCCGGACGTCTATGCCGCGCCGGACATCGCGCGGGCCGGGGTCGTCTTCATGAAGCCGAGCGTGTGCTCGAAGGATCGGACACCGGCCTGCGAGCCGAGGCCGGTGGCGTTGAGCGCCGAGGTCGCCTGGGCGAAGCGGACGGTCGTCTCCGGATCGAAGCCGTGGCAGAAGGCGACCGCAAAGCCGGCATTGAAGGCGTCGCCGCAGCCGCAGGTGCATTTGACCTGGACGTCGAAGGCCGGCAGGCGGAAGCGATCACCCCTGGCGTCGTGATAATAGGCGCCCTCGGCCCCCATGGTGAAGACGCAGGCTCCGACGCCGCGGTCGAGGAAGAATCCGGCATTGTCGGCGAGCCCCGCCAGGCCGGTGAGCGCCGAAGCCTCCTCGATCGAGGGCATGAAATAGTCGACATGCGGCAGCACCTGCGCCACCGCCGGCAGGTCGGCCGGAGAGCTCGCGAAGACGTCGAGCGTCGTCGTCGCGCCATGCGCCCTGGCCGCCTGCATCAGTTCGGCATTGCGGCCCTTGTCCATGCGCCCGGTGAGTCCGATGCCGCCGATATGGACCACGCGCGCGTCGATCGCCTGGGCGAGCAGCGCGTCGTCGACGAAGAAGTCGCCGGTGGCGCCTTTCATGTGAAGCGCCGGCCTGGTGCCGTCGGCGCGCGTCGTCACGATCGAGGAGGAAGTGCGCGAGCCCTCGATGCGCTGCATGGCGGAGGTGTCGACGGAGAAGCTCGCGAGACGCGCCAGCACCCAGTCGCCCATGAGGTCGGGGCCGACGCCGCCGACCGCCAGCACCTTGAGGCCCATCCTGGCGGCGGCGATCGCGGCCGTTCCCGCAGCACCCGAGACCGCGAGGGTGAGCTCGTCGATGAAATGCGTGCCGCCGCCTTCCGGCACCGCGGTGAAGGGCCAGCCCAGGCAGTCGAAGGTATAGAAACCGATCGACGAATAGTCGTATCTCATGCCGTTCCCTGATGATCCGCCTCACGCCAGCATAAGGGCCGGATCCTCGATGAACAACCGGAAGGCCGCGAGCAGCCCGGCGCCGAGCGCCCCGTCGACGGCGCGATGATCGCAGGAGAGCGTCACCGTCATCTGCGTCCTGGCGACGATCCGCCCATCAACCACCGCCGGGCGCCCGCCGGCGGCGCCGACGGCGAGGACCGTCGCCTGCGGCGGGTCGATGATCGCCGCGAACTCTTCGATGCCGTACATGCCGAGATTGGCGATGGCGGTGGTGCCGCCCCGACAGTCGGCGGGCTGCAGCCGGCCGGCCCGCGCCCTGGCCGCCAGGTCCTTCATCTCGAGCGAGATCCGCGAGAGCGGTTTTTCGTCGGCGGAGCGGACGACCGGCGTCGAGAGGCCGCCGCCTTCGGCCGCGACGGCGACGCCGACATCGAAAACGCGGTGCTTGAGGATGCCGGCCTCCGTCCAGGTGACATTGGCGTCCGGCACGCGCCTGAGCGCCAGCGCCAGCGCCTTGACGACGAAGTCGTCGACCGAGAGACTCCACAAAGGCTGCCCGTCCGGTCCGGGCGGCGCGCGCTCGTCGAGCCTGTGGCGGGTCTCGAGGAGCCGGGTCAGGTCGCAGGCGAGGGTCAGGTAGAAATGCGGCACCGTCCGCTTCGACCGGACGAGCCGGTCGGCCATGGCGCGGCGCATGGCGCTCACGGGCTCGATGTCGTAGCTGCCCTGGCGGTAAAGGCCCATGATCGCCGCGGCGTCCTCTCTATCGCGGAAGCTGCGCACATCGCCGGCCTGGATGCGGCCGCCGGGGCCCGTGCCCGCGATCTCCGGCAGCGGGATGCCGCGCTCGCGCGCCAGCCGCCGCGCCAGAGGTGTGGCGCGCAGGGGCCCGGACCTGTCGGAAGGAGCCGTTGCGGCGGGCGGCGGCGCCGGGACCGCCGCTTCCTGCCGGGCGGGCGCCGGAGCCGGAGGCTTCGCGGCGCCGGGCGCCGGCGGCGGGCCGACGGCCTCGCCTTCGCCATAGATGAAGGCGACCGCCGTTCCGACCGGGATGTCGATCCCCTCGCCCGTCATGATGTTGCGGATGACGCCCGCGCCCGGCGCCTCCACCTCCATCGCCGCCTTGTCGGTCTCGATCTCGAAGATCGGCGCGCCCCGGGCGACCGTCTCGCCTTCCCGGACGTGCCACTTGCTGATCCTGCCGGTCGCCATGTCCATGTCGACGCGCGGGAGGATGACCTCAAGAGGCATGGCAGACTCTGTCCTCCCTCCGCCGCGCGCAGCGCGGGGAGGGAGATATGGCGCATGCCAGGGTCACGGATGAAGGTTGACGCATCAGATCCGTCCGGTGACGAGACGGCGGACCGCGGCGACGATGCCGTCGGTCTGCGGCACCGCCGCTCTTTCGAGCACTGGATTATAGGGGATCGGCGCCTCGGCCCCGCCCAGCCTCAGGATCGGCGCGTCGAGATAGTCGAAGGCCTCGCTCTCGGCGATCATGGCGCTGATCTCGGCGCCGATGCCGAGCGTCTTGACGCCCTCATAGACGCAGGCGAGCCGGCTCGTCTTCCTGACGCTGTCGATGATCGTGCGCGTGTCGAGCGGGCGCAGCGTGCGCAGGTCGATGACTTCCGCCTCGATGCCCTCGCGCGCCAGGATCGCGGCCGCCTCCAGAGCGCGGTGGACCATGACGGCGGTCGCCACCAGCGTGACATGGCCGCCCTCGCGCCTGACCGCCGCCTGGCCGATCGGCACGCGATAGGCGTCTTCCGGCACCTCGCCCTTCATCTTGTAGAGTAGCTTGTGCTCGAAGACCATCACCGGATCGGGATCGTCGATGGCGGCGAGCAGCAGGCCCTTGGCGTCGTGCGGCGTCGAGGGCTGCACCACCTTGAGGCCCGGCACATGGGCGAACCAGGCGTCGAGCGACTGGCTGTGCTGGGCCGCGGCACCGGTGCCGGAGCCTGCGGGCAAGCGCATGACCAGCGGCACCGACACCTTGCCGCCCAGCATGAAGCGGATCTTGGCGGCCTGGTTGACGATCTGCTCCATGGCCAGCGTCGCGAAATCGGAGAACTGGAACTCGAAGACCGGCCGGCAGCCGGCGAGTGCCGCGCCGACCGCGACGCCGGCGGCGCCCAACTCGGCGATCGGCGTGTCCATCACCCGGTCCTCGCCGAAGCGATGGACGAGATCGCCCGTCACCTGGAAGGCGCCGCCATAGACGCCGATGTCCTCGCCCATGAGGAAGACGCGCTCATCGGCCTCCATCGCCTGGCCCAGCGCTTCACGGACGGCTTCGGCATAGCTCAGCTCGCGTGGGGGCCCCACGGTCAGGCTCCCTGCGTATAGACGTCGCGGGTGACCTCGGCGGGCGAAGGATCGGTGCCGCCTTTGGCGAATTCGATGGCCGCGGCGATCTCGGCCGCGGCATCGGCGCGGATGGCCGCCACCTCGTCCTTCGTCAGGATGCCGAACGCCTCGAGACTGGCCTCGAAATGGCCGATCGGGTCGCGCTCCATCCAGGATTCTATCTCTTCCTTGCTGCGATAGCGGTTGCGGTCGCTCTTTGAATGGCCGCGGATGCGGTAGGTCTTGCATTCGAGGAGCGTCGGGCCCTCGCCGCTCCGTGCGCGCGCGGTCGCCCGCATCACCGCCTCGCTGACGTCCTCGATCCGGTTGCCGTCGACAATCTCGCCCGGCATGCGATAGGCGGTGGCGCGGTCGGCGACATGCGCGACCGACATGGAGCGCTCGGTCGAGACCGACATGCCGTATTTGTTGTTCTCGCAGACGAACAGCACCGGCAGCCGCCAGATCGCCGCCATGTTGAGCGCCTCGTGGAAGGCGCCCTCGTTTGAGGCTCCGTCGCCGAAGAAGCACAGAGCGACGTCGTCGCGCTTCTGCCTGCGGATGGCGAGCGCCGCGCCCACCGCGATCGGCAGGCCGCCGCCGACGATGCCGTTGGCGCCGAGATTGCCGCTCTCGACGTCGGCGATATGCATGGAGCCGCCGCGGCCCCGGCAATAGCCCTCCTCCTT
The DNA here is from genome assembly GCA_050246735.1 of Parvibaculaceae bacterium. Classification (GTDB taxonomy): domain Bacteria; phylum Pseudomonadota; class Alphaproteobacteria; order Rhizobiales; family Aestuariivirgaceae; genus Taklimakanibacter. Next base: position 60,615 of record JBFWVM010000008.1, read on the forward strand.
GCCGAAGAACTCGGCGAACATCAGCCGGGGATCGGCCCCCTTGGCGATGCAGTGGCCATGGCCACGATGGGTCGAGGTGATGTAGTCCGACTTGCGCAGGTCCATGCAGGCGCCGACCGCGCTCGCCTCCTGGCCGATCGATAGATGCATGGTGCCGTGGATGAGGCCGCGCATATAGGCGTCCTCGGCCCCTTCCTCGAAGCGGCGGATGAGATACATGCGCCTCAGTGCCTCACGCAGCGCGCCAGCGTCGAAATGACGATAGAAGTCGCGCAGGTTGGAGGCGGGGCCCATGCCGGAGCCCATGTCGCGCACGGCCTCGTTCATGACGTCCCCCGGGCCAGCATGTCGTCCTGGCGGCGGCGCAGGGCGACGATGCGCGATCTCGCATCGAGCCTCACGTCGTCATGGGTGATGAGGCCGCCCTTGGCGATGGCCCGGGTGACGGTCGCCTGCTCGAGGAGCCCGCACGGCACGGCATTCGCGGCCCCGGCGTCGCCGCAGGTCATGATCCATGCGCGATAGGCATATTCGCCGATGGCGTCGAGCCGCTCGCCGGGAGCGAGATCCTTCTTCGCCAGGGCACAGACCTCGGCCGTGGGCTCGTCGAGCGGCTGCATGTCGGCGGTGCCGTAGAGCACGGCCCTGGCGCAGGAGAGCGGCACTTCGAGGCTGGTCAGATGATAAGGCCGGTAGAAGGTGTAATAGGGACCCTCCCCCAGCTTAAGGTCACGCATGCGCTCGCGCAGGCGCGGATGCGCCATCTCGGCGACGACGAAGACGCCGGGCGCGACACCCTTGCCGACCGAATAGTCGACGACGCCCTTGCGCGACAGGACGCCGCCGTCGCTCCTGGGGCACAGGACCTTCTCGAGCTCGGGAAGCGTGGCCCGGGGCCCGTGCATGCCGGGGCAGTCGGGCTCGAGGCCGGTGGCATTGGCGATCGCCGCCATCTCGACCATGGTCTTCGAGCCGTCGACGAACTCGACCAGCATGCGCGGATTCATGTTGCGCCGGCGCGCTTCGTCGCGACAGGCGTCGGGCGTCGCTTCGATGTCGAGCGGGTTGTTCTTGCCCTTGCCGGCTGCGACGATCGGATAGCCGAGGCTCTGGACGAAATTGACGAGCTCCATGCAGGCGCTGGGCTCGTCGCCCGCCCCCAGCGTGTAGACGACGCCGAGGCGTCGCGCCTCGCGCTTCAGATAGGCGCCGATGGTGACGTCGGCCTCGACATTCATCATCACCAGGTGCTTGCCGTGCTCCATCGCCGCAAGGCCGATCTCGGCGCCGACGGCGGGGCGGCCGGTCGCGTCTATGACGACGTCGATCCCGTCATCGGCGCACAGGGTGAGCGCGTCCTCGGTGACGGCGGTGCGGCCCCGGCGCAAGGCGTCGTCGAACTCGGCCCTGCCGCGCGCGATCACATGGCTCCCGGGCGCCCGCCCGGCGATCGCGAGAGCGCGCTCGGCGGCCCCGATATCGATCTCGGCGATGGCGGCGACCGTGATGCCCGGCATCTGGCCGCATTGGGTGACGATGTCGGTCCCCATCTCGCCCGAGCCGACGAGGCCGATCCGGATCGGGCGGCCTTCGGCCTCGCAGCGGCGCGCCAGATCCGTCGCCAGCGTGCCCGAAAAGCGCGCGGAGTTCGGGCGGGCTGCGAGGGCCATTCTGCCTGCCAAGAGGAGCTCTCCTTTTCGTCAAAAGGATACTTTTATGCTCCGTATTGTCAATATGTAATGGATTTTGGGCACGTACGATCGAAGAGTTAAGGCAAAAACAGTACGGCAGAGCCGATTTTATTGTCCGATGGAAGTGGTACAAATGTCCTTCATACTTGAAAGTGTTGCATTTCTGGACCGGGTCTATAGTGTTTGCGCCGGGCCGTGCGGACCAACAGAATGGGCAAGGGAGGCGAGGCAGAGGCGGGACGCATGGCTGAAATCAGACTGCGCGGCATATCGAAGTCCTGGGGCGGCTTCGTCGGCGTCGACAATATCGATCTCGACATCAGGGACAAGGAATTCATGGTATTCCTCGGCCCCTCTGGCTGCGGCAAGACGACGACCATGCGCATGATCGCGGGCCTCGAGGATCCGACTGCGGGCGAGATCAGCATCGACGGCGAGGTCGTCAACGAGGTCGACGCGCGCGACCGCGACGTCGCCATGGTGTTCCAGAGCTATGCGCTCTATCCCAACATGTCGATCTACGACAATATCCGCTTTCCCCTGAAGATGCGCGGCATCCCGTCCGCCGACCACGACCGGCTGGTGCGCCAGGCGGCCCGCATGGTCGAGCTCGGCGACTATCTCGATCGCAAGCCCAGGGCGCTTTCCGGCGGCCAGCGCCAGCGCGCCGCACTGGCGCGCGCCATCGTGCGCCAGCCACAGGTCTTCCTCATGGACGAGCCGCTGTCCAATCTCGACGCCAAGCTGCGCCTCACCATGCGCGCCCAGCTCAAGCACATCCAGCGCCGGCTCGAGACCACGACGGTCTATGTGACGCACGACCAGATCGAGGCGATGACGCTCGCCGACCGCATCGCGGTCATGAACAAGGGAAAGATCCAGCAGCTCGGCACGCCGGACGAAGTCTATAACGATCCCAATCACCTCTTCGTCGCGGGCTTCATCGGCTCGCCGGCGATGAACCTCATCCCGGGCGCCATCGAGGACGGCGGTTTCGTCGGCCCCGACACGCGCGTCCCCGGCGTGGCCCGGGGCAGCCGGGCCAATGCCGTGCTCGGCGTCAGGCCGGAGGACATGGAGATCACCGCGGCCGAGGACGGCCATCTCAGATCCAGGCTCTATTCGCTGGAGCCCACCGGCGACGTCACCCTGGTGACCGCCTTCGCCGGCGAGCAGCTCGTCGTCGCCAAGGGACCGCGCATCTTCCGGCAGGAGGTCGACACGCCGATCGCGTTCCGCTTCGCCCAAGGCCGCGTGTTCCTGTTCGACGGCGAAAGCGGAAACCGGATTTCCTTCGCATAGTGCGACGGCGCGACCCCGCCCGGCGCTCCGCGCTACCTTCCCCCCGCGAAGCGTTCGCTTGCGCGGGGGGAGGGAAATAGGATTTCGTCCAGCTCTCCGCGAGCTGGAGCTGCCTGCTTCATTGCGGGCTTATGAGCATCAGCGAAGAGAAATAGGTGCGATAACGGCCGGCGTCCCGGGTCACAAGAGGCCATTGGCTAACCGCGGCATGGGCTCCGATGAAAAAGTCGGGCAGGACGCCCATTCGCCTGCCGCCGGAACGACGATATCGTGCGAACACCTTTCCGGCGAGAAACAGGGCCGCCCTTGGCATTGCGGCAACTTCAATGCCGGTCTGTTTGAGAAACATCTCCAAATTTTCCATGCTGTCGTAGCGAACCGACAGCTCTGCATAAACCACGTCATTTATCCAAAGAGGACCCGTCAAGCTTTGCGCCTCGAGCTGCGCAATGGACCAATCAGCCCAATCTGGATCACCGGTAACGAGATCGAGTAGAACGTTGGCGTCGACCAGCGTCAATTTTCGCCACGCGTCAGCGCCATGATCTCATCCGTGGTCAGCCCTTTGCCGGCGTGACCGCGCATCTTGGCGAACCGGCTGGGCGGACGATTTTTGTCGGCACGCACGAGCACGATGCTTCCATCGGCAGTGCGGCGAAAATCAACTTTGCTGCCCGGAGCAATCCCCAGCAGATCGCGAACCGGCTTCGGAATGGTTACCTGGCCTTTTGCGGTAACGGTGGTGCTCATTGCAAAGCTCCGGTAATAGTCAGTACGATCTAGGTATTACCAACGGGGCCGCATTTCAAGTGCACCCCCATCTGCGGGCGGAGGGTGACGCCGCAAGAAGAACCAATCAATACATCGTCCGGATCTCGGCCAGCTCGCGGGCGAGGCCCTCGACGTCGCGGTTGGCGGCGAGGGCGGCGATCGCCTTGAGGCGCGGCGCGATCAGCGCGCCGACGACGGCGAAGAACTGGTCCTCGTCCAGCTCCCCGGCGGGCTTGCCCTGCTCGGCAAAGAGCAGCGCCACGCAGGCGATGGCATAGACGGCGACATTCTGCTTGGCGCTCGCGGCGATGGCCGAGCCGTCGCGCGGCTTGCCGGCCCGCGCCACCGGCGCCACGTCGGCCAGAGCGATGATGGCATGGGCGAGGAAGCGGGGCTCCGAGCCGTCGGGACCGGCGCCGATCTCGGCCAGCAGGGTGCGGCGGGCCGCGTCGACGCGATGCTCGAGGACGAGGAAGGGCGGCGTGCGGTAGCGGCGCAATATATGTATGGCGGCGCGGTAGAAATAGGCGTTGAACAGCGGATTGACCAGGAAGCTGTCGGCGCGGATCGCGCGCGCCACCTCGCTCATCATGCCATGGGTGAAAGGCGAGGGCAGCTTGCGCCAGCCGGGCGCGAAGAGCGCGATCGACAGGTTGACCGACCAGGTGGTCAGGCGGTCGGCGATGCGGGCCAGGCGCGACACCAGTGCGGCGAGGAGGAAGCCGCCGGGGCGGATGTCGGAGGGAGCGTGCGCCTGGCCGGCCGGGGCCTGGCCCGCGGGCTCGGGCGCCCGGCCCCAATATTCGGCGCCCGACAGCAGGCGCAGGAAGAACTGCGCGGTGCGCACGCTGTCGCGCGCCCCCGCGGCGGCGCAGACGGCGTGGGAAGCAAGCGTATCGTGACGGCGCGAAGCAGTGGTCATGCGCCCATATCAGCCTTTCACGGCCCCCATCGTCAAGCCGCGCGAGAGATGCTTCTGGATGGCGACCACCAGGACGAGGACCGGCACGAAGGCGATGAAGGCGACCATGGCGATGGCATTATAGATGACGCCGTCGGAACCGCCGGTGAAATTGGCGAGCGCCACGGACAGCGTATAGGCGTTCTGCGTCGAGGCGATGAGGAGCGTGAACAGGAATTCATTGATGGCGAAGATGACGGCGATGACCGCCGCGGTGACGATGCCCGGCAGGCACATGGGCACGACGATCGAGACCAGGATGCGCAGGTCGGAGGCCCCGTCGGTCCGGGCCGCGTCCTCGATCTCGGAGGGAATGTCGAGCATGTAGGAGCGCACGATCCAGGTGACGAGCGACAGGTTCATCGCCGCATAGACCAGCATGAGCGCCCAGACCGTATCCAGCAGCCCCAGGGTCTTGAACAGGAAGAAGATCGGAATGGCGACGATGGCGGGCGCCATCATCCGGGTCGAGAGGATGTAGAAGCCGATGTCGTCGCGGAAGCGGTAGGTGTAGCGCGCCAGCGAATAGGCAGCGGGAATGGCGAGCAGGAGGTCGATGACGACGCTGCCGGAAATGGCGAGCAGGGAATTGCGCAGATAGGCGCCCATCGGCCAGGACGTCCAGATCATGGTCCAGGCATCGAGCGTGAAGGTCGGCACATAGAGCGGGCGCGGCAGGACGATCTCGGTGCGCGGCCGCAGGCCGATGGTCAGGAACCAGACGACCGGCGCTGCGCAGAACAGCGCCCAGGCGGCGAGGACGGCATAGCGCAGGACGAGCGATCCGGACCGGGGCTTGCGGCGGCGGGGCATGCTATTCCCTCCCCGAGCGGAAGAAGCGCTTCACGAAGCTCTGGGCGATGACCACCGTCAAGGCGAGCAGGAGCACGGAAGCCGCCGAGGCATAGCCGAAGTCGAAGCGCTTGAAGCCGGTGCGGTAGATGAAATAGCTCATCGTCTCGGTGGCGCCGCCCGGCGTGCCGCCGGTGATGATGAAGATCGAGGTGAACATGGTCACGATGTCGATGCCGCGCAGCACCAGCGCCACGGCGATGATGGGCCGGAGCATCGGCAGCGAGACGTTCCAGAAGACCTGCGACCAGCGGGCGCCGTCGAGGCGCGCCGCCTCCTCGATCTCGGCATCCTGGCCCTGGAGGGCGGCGACGAAGATGATGAACAGGAACGGCGTCCACTGCCAGACGTCGGTGACGACGAGGGAGAGCCTGGCCAGCCAGACATTGCCTAAGAAATCGAGCGGCCGCGCGATCATGCCGACGCGCATCAGGAGGTCGCTCACCACGCGGCCGTCATTGAAGGCGAGCTTCCAGATGAAGGACACGGCGGAGGGCATGAACAGCATCGGCAGCAGGAAGAGGATGCGCCAGCTCCGGATCCAGGGATCGCGGTAGGCGAGAGCGGCGAGCGTCAGCGCGATGACGAATTCGAGGAGCAACGCCCCCGAGCCCATGACGAAGGTGTTCCACAGGCTCGCCCAGAATTCCCGGTCGCCGGCGAGCTTGGCGTAGTTGTCGAACCCGATGAAGGTCCAGCTGTTGAAGCGGACGCGAAACAGGCTCTGATAGACGGCATAGAGGCCGGGATAGAAGGTGATGCCCAGAAGATAGAGCACCGCGGGCGCCACCAGCAGATAGGGAAAGGCCTTGCGCCGGAACGGGCTGCGGCGGCGAAGCGGCGGACGGGCGCCCGCTCCTTCCCAACTCGTCATGGCCACCCCCGAGGCAGCCATCCAGCCCATCCATGCAGCAGGTGCATGGTGTCGAGTCTGGATGGCCGGGTCGGAGCCCGGCCATGACGGGTCAAGAGAGCCGCAGGCAAGTCACACCGGCGGCGTCTTGCCCTTGCCGATCCAGCCCGCCTCCGCCATGGCGGCGAAATCGACGGGCGGTGCCGACGAATAGAAGCCGTTCTTGTCCATGATCTCGCGCCAGGCCTTGACGCCGGCATCGAGAGCCTCCTTCGGGCTCGCCTGGCCCACCACCGCCTTGTTGATCTCGTTGCCGAGCGCCTGCTCCATCTCGAACATGCCGGGCAAACGCGGCGCGCACCAGGCATAGTCGAGTTCGCTCGCCCAGACCTCGGCGGGCTGCGAGACCTTGCGCAGATTGGGGTTGGTCAGCACCGAGCGGTAGCCGGGCGCCACGCCGTTGGCGTTGGCCTCGTTCATCGCCATGATCGAGGCGGTGGTGAGGAAGGCCAGCATCAGGAAGGCGCCTTCCGGATTCTTCGACGTGGCGGTGACGACCGAGGTCGAGCCCGCGATGTTGGGCGGCGCGAAGCGGCCGCCCGCGACGCGCGGCTCGTAGATGGTGATGACGTCGCCGACGATCTTGCTCTGGTCGGGACGCGTCGCCTGGGTGCCGGAATCCTGCCAGGAGATGTTGGTGGCGAGCTGGCCGCCGAGCCAGGCGGCGCGGTTCTCGCCCCAGCCCCAGCCGGCGACGCCTTCCGGCGCGTTCTTCCCGAGTGCCAGGATGGTCTCGAGCGCCTTGACGCCGGCATCGGCGTTGAAGACGGGCTCCCATTTGTCGTTGAAGAGATCGACGCCGAACTGGGCGGCGAGATGCTCCCAGGTATAGGTCGACCAGAAGCCGCGCGCCGCCATGAAGCCGACGCCCGCCACCCCCTTGTCGGTCTTGTTGAGCTCGGCCGAGAGGCGGATCAGGTCGTCATAGGTCTTGATGGTGGTCTTGGGATCGACATCGCCGCCGGTCACTTCCTTGAAGTACTTGGCGCGGACATGGACCTGCTGGATGTCGCAGTCGAAGGGAATGCCGAAGATGCCCTTGCCGCCCCACGAGCCGTAATTCAGCCAGTAGGTGTCGTAGAAGTCGTCCACCGGCAGCTTCCATTTGGCGACATAGTCGTCGAGCGGCGCAAGGAAGCCCGGGGCGGCGAAATCGCCGAGCCAGGGCGAGAAGAACTGCAGGGCGTCGAAGCTCGCATTGCCGGAGATGAATTCGGCGACCACCTTGTCGTAGAGCGAATCGTCCGGGATCGGCACCAGCTCCACCGTCATGCCCGACAATTGCTGGAAGGGCTTCAGGCCGTCGGCGGCGGATTCGGCATCGGCCGCGCCGATGGCGAACTTCACCGTGGTGCCGGAGAACTCCTTGCGCACCTGCTCCCAGTCGACGGTGCGGATCCAGTCCCTGGCCGGATCCCACAATTGCTCGTCGTCGGCGAGCTTGTAGAGATCGCGATAGTCCTTCTTCACGTAATTGCCGACATTGATCCTGGCGAGCACGCTCGCGGGATCCGGAAGCTCTGCGGCCAAGCTGCGGCGCACGTTGAACAGGCCGACGCCGCCCGTGCCCGCGAGACCCGCGGCACCGAAGGCGGTGGCCGACTTCAGCAGGGACCGGCGCGACAGGCGGCCGGCGGATTTGTGCAGCATCACTTCGTCTCCTCCCTAATCGGCCAGGTCAGGCCGGATTGTACCACCCCGGTCGCGGGCTGGCGCTCGATCGATGAAGGATGGGAATGAAGACGAGCGAAGGGCAGACAGGCGGCTCGACGCACATTCTCCTCCCATTCCCGTCAGGACCGTAGCTATGTTTCCTGGATCGAGCGTACTAAACAACAATTATCAATGCAAATGTTTCGCATTCGAGAAACGAGGGGAACCATGCTGCTTTGCAGCAATCTCTTGGCCGCCGACGCTCACCGCTTTGTCCTCAGTCCGGCATTGCATATGTTAAATTGGACTATGAAAGGCTACAATCGTATACTCCATCATCATTTTGTATCGTCTGGTGACAGACTATGCAGGCGAAACGGACACATTATGTTAGGATATCCCCTCGCCGGTGATCCGCCGCCACATGTCAAGCAGGGCCCCGAATGCTCGAGAAGACACCACCACGCAAGAGCCGGCCGGCCGCGGCGGATTCGAGCCCGGGCCGTGTCGCGCGCAACCGCATGCGCATCGCGTGGATGTACTATGTCGAGGGCCTGACGCAGAACGAGATCGCCGACAAGCTCGGCATCGGCCGCGTCACCGTGGTGCGCAACATCAACGAAGCCATCCGCCAGCGCGAAGTGAAGATCTGGATCGAGGGCGACGTCGCCGAATGCCTCGAGCTCGAGGGCCGGCTGAAGGAGGCCTTCGGCTTCAAGGAAGCGGTGGTGGTGCCCGAGCCGTCCAACCCCGCTTTCACCACCAAGGCCATCGGGGTCGCGGCCGGCATGTACATCACCGACAATCTCACCGACGACATGTCGATCGGCGTCGGCTGGGGTGCCACGCTCTACCAGTCCCTGCAGACGCTGGCGCCGCGCGAGCTCGAGAACGTGCAGGTGATCTCGCTGCTCGGCGGCATCGTCCAGGCGCGGCGCTACAACCCGTCCGAATTCGCCTGGCAGGTGGCGCGCATGGTCGGCGCCGACTGCTATCTTCTCGCGGCGCCGGCGGTGGTCGATTCGCCAGAGACGCGCGAGACGCTGATCGAGAAATGCGGCCTGAGGGACGTGCTGCGGCGCGCCGAGCGGCTCGACATGGCGGTCCTGAGCTGCGGCACCATGGCGCCCGATTCGACCGCCTTCCGCTTCGACCTCCTGTCCGACGAGGACCGGACCGCGCTCATCCGGCTCGGCGCCGTCGGCGACATCCTGTTCAACTTCTTCGACCGGTCGGGACGGCTGGTCGACCACCCGATCAACAAGCGGGTGATGTCGATCCCGATCGGGCAGCTGCGCGACGTGCCGAAACGGATGATCGCCTCCGGCGGCAACGAGAAGGTCGACACTCTCCTCGGCGCCATCGGGCTCATCGACTGCAACGTGCTGATCACCAACGAGGCGACGGCGCGTGAGCTCCTGATCAGAAAGACGTGATGGCGCCATGCTGACCCCGCTCAAGAAGGAAGTCCTGAAGGTCGACGACCTGAGCCACGAGGCGCGGCGCTTCCGCACCATCGTGTGGTCGTTCCAGCGCAATCTCGAGCTCCTGTTCAAGGATACCGGCCTGTCGGCCACCGTCGACCATGCCGCGCTCGCCGAGGCCTTCGCGCGCTGGCGCCAGAAGTTCGACGTGACGAAGCACCTCGCCGACGTGAACCGGCACGATTACGTGATCTATGCGGCGGGCCTCATGCTGCGCGAGCTCATCGTCGCGCAGCCCCTCAAGGCGACCAAGGACGCGGCGCTCCCGTCGCTGCCGGGCGATATCGACCATGCGCTGGCGCGCTGGCCCGAAGGCTATGCCTATACGAGCTTCTGCCTGTCGGTCGCCGCCGCCATCCTCAAGGAAATGGGCGACGAGGAGCCGGCGCCGGCCGAGGTGACCGACGATCCTGGCTTCTGGAACTCGTTCCGCGAGAACACGCTCGAGGATCCCGAGACCGCCGTCGGCTTCTTCGATCTCGTCTGCGGCGAGGAGCCGAACTGGACGGCGCCCGGCGTGCTGTGGCTGCGCAAGGCCTTCGCCGGGCACGGCAAGCTCGTCACCGACGAGCGCTGAGCAGGGCGCCCACCGCAGCAGCGGCGAATCAGCTAGAATGAAGCTCCCCGGATCGAGGAGGAGCGCATATGTGGCGGATATTGAAGTTCGGCGGGGTCCTTCTGGTCCTGCTGGTCGGCGTGGTGCTGGCCCTTCCCTTCATCATCCCGCACGACTTCATCGCCGGCCAGTTGCGCGACGCGGTCAAGGCCGAGACCGGCCGCACCCTGACCATCGGCGAGGCGCCGAGGCTCGTCTTCTGGCCGGACTTCGCCGTCACCCTCAAGGATGTGCGACTCTCCAACCCGCCCGGCCTGTTCGAGGGCCAGGTGGCGCAGATGGACGAATTGCGCATCCGAGTCGAGGTCCGCTCGCTGTTCAACCGCGTGCTCGACATCAAGGAACTGCATCTCGTCCGCCCGCGTCTGTCGCTGGTCGTCGACGGCGAGGGCCGGCCGAACTGGGTCATGGCGACGAATGGCGGCGCAGAGGACGGCGGCGGCCCGGGCCTCGAGACCGGCGCGATCGCTCCCATCACCATCGAGGACGGCGACGTGCGCTTCCTCGACGAGCGCTCGGGCAAGGCCTTCATGGCGCAGAATGTCGACATGACCGTCACCCTGGGCTCGCTCACCGGGCCGGTCGCGGTCGAAGGATCGCTCACGGCGCTGGGCGATGAGATCACCCTCGCCTTCAGCGCCGAGGCGCCGGGAGAGCTCGCGGCGGCAGGCTCGCCGGTGAGCCTCGCGGTCGAGAGCAAGCGGCTCGCTTTCGCCTTCTCGGGCGAGGCCGTGATGCGCGACGGCCTCGTCCTCGACGGCACGGTCAAGGCTGAGACCGCCTCGCTGCGCGAGCTCGCGCGCTGGGCGAAGATCGCCGTTCCGGACGGACCGGGCTTCGGCCCCGCCAAGGTCAATGGCGCGCTTTCCTTCACGCCCAAGTCGGTGAAGCTCGGCAAGGCGCGCGTCAGCCTCGACGGCCTCGCGGCCCAGGGCGATTTCGGCCTCACCCTTGCCGGACGGCCCGCGCTCACCGCCAGCCTCGGCTTCGACGTGATCGACGTGAACCGCTATCTGCCGCCGCGCGCCGACGCGCCGCCCGGGGCGTCGGGCTGGAGCACCGCCCCCATCTCCTTCGCCGGGCTGGACGCGATCGACGGCAGGCTCAGGCTCACCGCCAACAGCCTCGTCTATCGCGATCTCAAGACCGGCAAGATCGCGATCGACGCGGCGCTGAAGAGCGGCCGGCTGGATGCGGCGCTCGAGCGCATCTCGCTCTATGGCGGCAGCGCGCAAGGGCGGCTCGTCCTCGACGGCGCGGCCAAGGTGCCGGCGCTCGCGATGACGCTCGACGCCCGAGGCTTCGACGGCCTGCGCCTGCTTCGCGACTATGCCGGGCTCGAGCGCTTCGAGGGCACGGCGGGAGCGACGCTCGATCTCTCGGCCCGGGGCCGCTCGCAGGCGGAGCTCGTTTCCTCGCTCCGAGGCACCGGCGCCTTCAGCTTCGCCAGGGGCGCCATACGCGGCATCGACATCGAAGCGATGGTGAAGGGCGTCGCCGCCAATATCCTTACCGGCTGGCGCCAGGGGCCCGACGCGAAGACGCCTTTCGACGCCCTGAGCGCGAGCTTCACCGTCAACAAGGGCATCGCGGCGACGGCCAACCTCAACTTCACCAGCCCGGTGATGACGGTGAAGGGCGGCGGCACCATCGACCTGCCGCGCCAGGCGCTCAATCTGAAGGTCAGCCCCACGCTCACCCTGGCCGAGGCGCAAGGCCTCGACTTTGCCGGCCTCGCGGTGCCGATCATCATCAAGGGGCCGTGGGCGGCGCCGCGGATCTATCCCGATATCGCCGGCATCCTCGATAATCCCGAAGCCGCCTATGACACGCTGCGCAAGCTCGTCGGCGAGGGAACGACCGCGAGCCTCAAGGAAAAGGGCCAGGAGATCGAGCGGCAGATCAAGGACGAGGTCTCGGAGCGGATCGGCAAGGCCCTGGGCGACGACGCCGCCGGCCGCGAAGCCGGCAAGGCCGTCGAGGACCGGGGCAGGACGCTTCTGAAAGGCCTGTTCGGGAAGGACTGACGCGGCGCTCAAACCGCGCGGGATTCCAATATCATAAGGGGTCCGGCGTGGATCGTTTTTGAAACTGGACAAGGCCCGGACCCTCGCCTATAACCCGCCCGCCTCGTTCAAAATGCCTCGTCGCGGGGCACGGCGCCCAGGTAGCTCAGTTGGTAGAGCAGCGGACTGAAAATCCGCGTGTCGGTGGTTCGATTCCGCCCCTGGGCACCATCCATTTCAGGTCTATACCGAAGACATGGGTTACGGATTATTCCGGAGACATAGGTAACACCTTTGGCCCGAACGGGTTTTCGAGTGGCTCCATCCGGCATTCCGTATCATCGAAGTAGCCCAGATCATAGTCCATGAAGGTGACGAGCCATATGCGGTCGGTCACTTGCTTGATGCCGATCTTCTGGCCAGCGGGAATTGCGGCGCGTCCTCCTGCGTCAAGGCTTCGGACGATCGGGCTCTCGTGAACCGAGTTCCTACCGTGTCCGCGGGCTTGGCACGATCTCGGCCCCGTAGCTTCGGTCCCTCGCGCTTTGGGCTGCGGCCAAAGCCAAAAAGCTGGAAAAGGCAGTGATGAATTCGGTATGCTCGGCATATGGACGGACGGCGAGCGGATGATTTGAAGAGGTTCTATGGCCTGCTCACCGCGCTTGAGAGCGCGTGCGAGGGCGGACGCACGCTTTCGGCGTGCTCCGGTTCGCAGAAATGGCCGTCGCGCGGCGTGTATTTCTTTACGGAACCCGGTGAGGAGCGGAGCGATAGCGGAGCGGGGTCGCGCATCGTCCGCGTCGGAACGCATGCCCTGAAATCAGGATCGTCGACCAAGTTATGGACTCGTCTTTCGCAGCATCGCGGTCAGAACCGCACCGGAGGGGGCAATCATCGCGGATCGATATTCCGGCTGATTGTCGGGACAGCGCTGATCGCCAGAGATGGTGATCCTTGTGCGAGTTGGGATGATCGCCGGTCGACAGCCGGCGCGGAGGTCCGCGCGGGTGAAGTGGCCCTTGAGCAGCGCGTGAGCAAGACGATCGGGGCGATGCGTTTTCTTTGGCTGGACGTCAATGACGATCCCTCACGCGACAGCTTGCGCGGTTATATTGAGCGTAACAGCATCGCGCTTCTCAGCAATTTCGGAAAAGAGCCAATCGATCCGCCTTCGGCGGGCTGGCTTGGACGGTACTGCACTCGCGAGCGTGTCCGCGCGTCGGGCCTCTGGAACAACAATCACGTTGACGAGGCCTACAATCCCGCTTTTCTGGAACGAATGGCGGAACTCGTGGCCGCGCAGGATCGAGCATGATTATTGTCATTCAGTGCGCCGGCAAGAAACAGCCAAATGCGGGTATGATGAAAACCAGCGACGGACGCCCCGTGTATTTTGTAGGCGATCCCGATCGAGCGCCGGATGACGGCATGCAGTACGCCCATCCTGAAGATATATCGGATACCGGCGAGCCCTGGCGCGATCGGGTATGGGCCTATAATCAAACGGAGCCAACCAATCCGCTGGGCCTTTTGCCTGCGTACAAACTCTACGGCGCTTCAGCGTACGGTGAACTGGTCAGGCACTTCGGCGTCGATAAGGTTTACATCCTTTCGGCAGGTTGGGGACTGATTTCGGCGACATTCCTCACGCCGCTTTACGACATCACCTTTCTTGGTCAGGCCGATGCCTGGAAGCGCCGTCGCAACTCTGATTGCTACAATGATTTCTGCATGCTGCCTTCGAATGTCACCGAGCCGATCGTCTTTCTCGGCGGCAAGGATTACGTCCTGCTGTTCGGGAAGCTTACCCAGACGATCGATGCTCCGAAGACCATTTTCTACCGTTCGGCAAGCAAGCCCGACCTTGCACATTGCCATGCTGTGAAGTTCCACACCATCCGCAGTACCAACTGGCACTACGAGTGTGCCGCAGCGCTGATCCGAGGATCAATCCTGATTTAGCTTTCGCCGGTTCAAGGCATCCCCCCGTATCCCCCTACGAAAGCAGTGGCGTGAGCCTCGAGTAGAGCCTCCTTAAGCCGCCGCCTGACGCCCTTGCGAGATCTCTCGTCGCTGCCCTGTCTGCGGTGGACAAGGCAGCGCCGAAAATTAACCGCACGCGGATCCGTCAGTTGGCAGGAGGCATCGTCAGATTGAGGCCCATGCGCCCGCCGTCCATGAAAACCGTGTGCCCGGTGATATATCCAGCCTCGTCGCTCGCCAGGAACACCGTCAATGCGGCGACTTCCTCGATTTCGCCGACGCGGCCGAGCGGCGTGCGGGCCATGACTTTTTCCAGAACCGAGGGATCGGTCAAGGTGGTGCGGGCGAGATCCGTCATGATCGTGCCGGGGCCGATCGCGACGACCCGTATGCCATAGGGCGCCAAGGCGAGCGCAGAGGCGTTGGTGAGCTGTTTCAATCCGCCCTTGGAGACCGCGTAAGGAAGCTGGTTCGGTATGGCGAGGTTGGAGTTGACCGAGGACATGTTGACGATCACGCCGGAGCGCCGGCTCGCCATGTGCTTGCCCGCGAGCTGGCTGGCGAGGAAGGCCGACTTCAGATTGGTCGCCAGCACCCGGTCGAACGTCTCTTCCGGCAAGGTCAGGAAGTCGCCCGCGATATTGACCCCGGCATTGTTGACCAGGATGTCGATCCGGCCGAACTCGTCCATTGCGCGCTCGACCATCGCCTCGATGTCGGCGCGCTTGGTGACATCGGTGCGTACGAAGGGCTGCGCCAGTTCCCCGGCGGTGGCCTCCAGCCCCTCGGGCTCTATGTCCGCCAGGAGCACCCGTGCCCCCTCCGCGACGAACCGGCGGGCGATCCCCGCGCCAATTCCACGCGCCGCGCCCGTAACGATGGCGGTCTTGTCCTTCAGTCTGCTCATGTCTTTCCTCGTAGATGATAAATAGCTGCCCTGCAGGGCCGCCCGTCTCACATTCGGGACCGGTTGCGTTCAGTCCGGCACGGCCGCGAAACCCGCGATCTCGACTTTCCACTTGGGATCCACGGGCTGGGCAATCACGGTGGCGCGCGTCGGCTTGTTGGCCGTATCCGCCCACGCGTCCCAAGCGCGGTTCATGGCATCGAAATCGGCGGCGTCGGCGAGGAAGACCTGGACCGAGAGCAGATGCGCCTTGCTCGAGCCGGCTTCCGCCAGGAGATCGTCGATCTGTTTCAGGATGTCGGCGGTCTGCGTTTCCACATCCGCCTCCCTGTCGCGGGCGACCTGGCCCGCAAGATGGACCATCCCGTCATATACGACTGCGCCGCAGTATCTGGCACGCGGTGAAATCCTCTCGATCGTCATAATCTTCTCCTTCTCCTTTTGCCCCGGCCAACCGCCGGATGATGTTTCCGTCAGAGCGCGCTTGTTTCCGCGTCGTTCCTGCCTTCTTCGAACCGGCTGGCGCGAAAGGCCTCGATCGGCAGGCGGGACGATCCCTCGTCGACGAGTTCGGCGACGATCGAGCCGGCAACCGGCACGAGTTGGAAGCCATGCGCCGAGAACCCGAAAGAATGGATCAGAGCCGGGTCCTTGGCGCTGCGGCCGATGACCGGGATGACGTCGGGCATGCGGGCCTCGAGACCGGCCCAGCTGCGGATGATCGTCGCGTCACGCATGACGGGAAACAGGTCGAGGACCACCTGCCCGGTGCGGGCGAGATTGCCGGCAACGGCATCGGCGTAGTTGCCCTCAAGATCGTGACTGCCCTCGATGCCGCCCCCGATGAGCACCGTGCCGTCGGGAGTCTGGTGAAACGACATGGACCGGCCGGTGCCCAGGACCACCGGCGTCACGAAATGCGGCATCCGGGCCGTCACCATCTGCGAAAGCCCGAAATATCCCTTCGGCAATATCTCGCCGCACATCGCGGCCACCTGCCATCCCCACGCACCCGCGCAGTTGACGACGATATCGGCTTCGACCGGTCCGCCGGCAGTATGCACCCGCCATCCGGAGCCGCGCCTGTCCAGCGCCATGACGCCGACGCCCTCGCGCAAGGAAACGCCAAGCTCCAGGGCGCGCAGGCGAAACGCCTTGCTTGTGAGATAGGGGGTGGCGAACCCGTCCCGCCGCGAAATCAGGCCCCCGATGCAGGATGGGGCCAGCGCCGGGACCACCCGGCGCAGCTCTGCCCGGTCGATCACCTCCTCGTGGTCGTAGCCCAGCGCTCTGACCTCCGCGGCGCGGGCGACGAGGGCCTGCATGTCACTTTCATCCTCGGCGACGGAGACCTGCCCCACCTGCCCGGAGAACTCGCACGATCCGGAAAGCCGCTGCCCCAGCAACTCGTCGAGCCGATGCCACATCTCCATCGCCACGATCGACAGCGGAATCTCCGCGGCGTGCCGCCGAAGCCGGCGCAACCCGCCTGCATTGACCCCCGACGCATGCCGGCCGACATAGTCCTTCTCGAAAATGGTCACCCCATATCCGCGACGGGCGAGATGGATCGCGGCGGAACAACCGTGCAGACCGCCTCCGACGACAACGACATGCGCGCTCATGAGGCGTGGCTTTCCGGCACCGCCGCAAGAGCCACGAAGGCCGCGAGAGGCACGGGCTTGATCGGGAAGCGTCCACGCAGCGCGCTGACGTCATGGACGGCGATGCCGAGCGAACTGGCGATGACTTCGGCGATGGTCACCCCGCACATGCGGCCCTGGCACGGCCCCATGCCGCAGCGGGTTGCGGTCTTGACGAGGTTGCAATCGGTCGCCCCCTCCGCCACCGCCGCCTCGATGGCTCCGCGCGTGACATCCTCGCAGCGGCAGACGATCGCGTCGGGACCGGGAGGGAGCAGCATTCCCGGATCGGGCGAGAACATCCGGTCCAGCAAGCGCCGGCCAGGCAGAACGCGATCGACGCGCGCCAGAAGCGGGGCGGCCTGCCGGTCCCGCTGCGTCTCCGACAGCCGGCCGATGCGGAACGCCGCGTCGAGAGCCGCCAGCTGGCCCCGCAACGGGGCGACCGAAGCTCCCATTATGCCGGCGCCGTCGCCCGCGAGGGCTATGGCCGGTTGCGACGTGGCGCCCCACGCATCGGTCGCGGGCACCCAGCAGCGCTGCAGCGCATCCCAGTTGTGGTCGCAGCGCAGGCTTCGAGTGATCTGGATATTCGGGATCACGCCCTCGTGCAGAAGGACGAGGTCGGCCTCGACCGTCTCCGCGCGACCCGCATGGACGAAGGACAGGCTCTTCATGCGGCTGCCTTCGGCGATGCGTATATCGGTGACGCCGGAAGCGACGAACCTGTCGGCGCAGGCGCGGAGCTTGCGAACCCAGCGATAGCCCTTCAGGAAGTCCTTGCGCAGACCGATCATCGCCGGCAGATCGGACGGCCGCGGCCTTATCTGCCGCGAAGGCGTGGTGATCAGGATCGAGAGGCATTCCACTCCGGCGCGCAGCAGCTGACTGGCAAAAAGATAGACAAGCGGGCCGGAGCCCGCGATCGCGACACGGCCCGAAGGCACGAGGCCCGAGGATTTGAGCAGCGTCTGCGCCGCACCGACGGTCATGACGCCCGGCAATGTCCATCCAGGGAGCGGAACCGGGCGTTCCTGCGCGCCCGTGCAGAGGATTGCCCGCCTGACCGACGTCTGCCAGATGCCGGATGCGTCGTGAATGCCGAGCGTTCCGTCCGGCAGGACCTGCCAGACCAGCGATCCGGGCCGATAGTCGCAGCCGCTCGAGCGGAAAGCATCGATGAGCGGACGGCCGGATAGGTAGTCGGGACCGAGGATGCTCCCCGCCCACTCCCGCGAGGAGGTGGGCGCCTCGAGCGCGCGATAGACCTGTCCGCCCGGCGAATGCTGCTCATCGAACAGCACCGCGGACAGGCCGTGCTTCGACGCTTCCATCGCCGCGGCAAGACCCGCCGGGCCCGCGCCGATGATCGCCACGTCCCATTTGCCGGACGTCCGTCGGTCCTTCACCATGTGTCGAGCCTCACGCGCATATCTTCCGAAACCGGTACCAGGCAGGATTGCCTATTCGCGATTCCGTCGATCTCGCAGAGGCACTCGAAGCAGTTGCCGATCATGCAGACCGGCGCCCTTTCGTGACCTCCGCGCGGAGAGCGCCGGAACTTCAGGTAGCCGGCGGCCAGCAACGCGGCGGCGACGGAGTCTCCGGCGGCGGCGTCGATCCGCTTGCCGTCGACAAAGATCCGAACCGTCTGCCCGACGGGATGGAGACGCCGGAACATCATTGGCTCACCGGATGATGGCAATGAAAGCGATGGCCCGCCGAAGAAGAGGTCTCGCCGGCACGTTGCGTCCTGCACAGATCGGTCGCGGCGGGACAGCGCGGTGCGAACCGGCACGCATCCGATGCGCCGACGGGTTCGGCGATGGCATCGCGAAGCCGGCTGGGGCGCCGACGCCATGATGGATCGGGGACAGGGACCGCCTCGATGAGCGCTCGGGTGTAGTGGTGGCGAGGTGCGGTCACGACCTCCCGCGTCGGTCCGATCTCCACCACCTGGCCGAGATACATGACCATCAGCCGGTCGGCGATCTGGGACAGCACCGAGAGATCGTGAGATACGTAAATGGCGGAGAAGCCGATCTGCTCCGACAGCCTCGCGAGCAGATCGACAATCCCGGCGCGGATCGATACGTCGAGCATCGACAGCGGTTCGTCCGCAATGACGAGCTTCGGTTCCATGACGAGCGCCGAGGCTATGCCGACCCGCTGCCGTTCGCCGCCGCTCATCTGATGCGGGAACCGGTCGCAATATGCGGCCGGATGCAGCCCGACCCGCTCAAGCATCGCCATCGCGCGCCGGCGGGTCTCTTCTTCCGGCCAGAGCTTCAGAGCGCGCGGCCCCTCCGCCACGAGGTCGACCACCCGCATGCGCGGATTCAGGGATTCATAAGGGTCCTGGAAGACGATCTGCACCTTGCTGCGGAACCGGCGTCTCAGCGCCGCCTCCCGACGCGTCACGTCCGTTCCGTCGAAGACGATCGAGCCGCTCGTCGGGCTCACGAGGTCGGCGACCATCAGGCATGTCGTCGTTTTGCCGCTGCCGCTCTCGCCGACGATGCCCAGCACCTCGCCCGGCGCGACTTCGAAGCTCACATCGTCGACCGCCTTGAGCACCGCCGGCGGGCGACGGCGCACCACGCGGTCCCAGAACCCGGAGCGCAGCGTGTAGTGACGCGAGACGTTCCTGACGTTCAGCAATGCCATGTCGACTTCTTTCCGGCAGCCGCGCGCATCATCCCGATATCCTCGATGCGCAGGCAGTTCACGACGTGGTCGGGTGCGACAAGGCGATCGGCGGGACGGCCCCGTCTGCACTCCTCGAGGGTGAACGGGCAGCGCGGAGCGAAGGCGCAGCCGACCACCCCGCCCAACATGCTGGGCGGAGTTCCGGGAATGGAGATCATCGGCCGGTCGAGCTTGGTGATGTCCGGGAAGGCGTTCTTCAGGCCGAGCGTATAAGGATGCATCGGCTCGTCGAACACCTCACGAGTGCCGGCCCGCTCCGCGAACCGCCCCGCATACATGATGGCGATCTGATCGCTCATCTGCGAGATCACGCCTATGTCGTGGGTGGCCAGGATGATCGAGCTCTTAACCTCTCGCCGCAGTTCGACCAGCTTGCTCAGGATGCGCTCCTGCACCAGCACGTCCAGGCCGGTGGTCGGCTCGTCCATGACGATCAGCCCGGGATCGAGGAGAAGCGCCATCGCGATCAGCGCCCGCTGCCGCATGCCGCCGCTGAGCTCATGCGGGTATGCGTCCAGCAACTTGGACTGCAGGCCGACCACGTCGAACATCGCGGCCGCACGGTCGCGCGCGGTGGAGCGATCGGTCCGGCGATGCACCTTCACGGCTTCGATCAGCTGACTGCCGAGACGGTACATGGGATTGAGCGCGTTCATCGCGCTCTGCGGCACGAGCGCGATCTCTCGCCACAGGATCTCCCTGCGGTATTGCCTGTCGTTCATGGCCAGCAGGTCGCGGCCGCGGAATTCCAGCCGGTCCGCCTCGATGAGCGTGCCCGGCGGCAAGAGGCGAAACAGGCTGCGGATCAAGGTGCTCTTGCCGCACCCGGACTCTCCGGCGATGCCCAGCACGCCATTTTCCGCAAGGCCGAAGCTCACTCCGTCGACGGCCCAGACGATGCCGGCGTCGGTGTCGTAGCCTATGCGAAGGTTTTCCACGTCGAGCAGCATGATCAGCGCCCTTTCAGGCGAGGATTGGCTTCTTCCTCGTAGGCGCGGCTGACGAAGACGAAGGCCGTGACCAGCAGGACGATGCAGGTCGAGGGCGCCGCAAACCACCACCAGGCCACACGGCTGTGACCGGACGACCAGAGGTCGTACAGCATCGTACCCCACGAGATCCGATCGGGATCGCCGAAGCCCAGGAAGCTGATGCCCGCTTCCGTAACGACCGCCGTGGCGACGTTGAAGGCGCCGTAGAGCATGATCAGCGGAAGGATGTTCGGGACGATATGCCGATACATGATCCGCAGGTCCGAGCAGCCGCGCGCTCTCGCGGCGATCACGAATTGCCGCTTTCGGATGCCGATGACCTGGGCGCGGATAACCCGCGCCGGAGTGCGCCAGAGGATCACCACGATGGCGATGACGAGATACCACCAGCTCTTGCCGAACAGGGACATGAGGACGAGGATGAAGGGCAGGAACGGCATGCCGTAGACGACGTCCGTCAGCCGCATGATCACCTGATCGGCGCGGCCTCCGAAATAGCCGGCCCACAGCCCGATATTCGCGCCGATGAATATCGAGACGATGCCGGCGGTGAGCCCGACCACCATGGTCGTGCGGGTGCCGAGAAGGAGCTGGCTCAGCACGTCGTAGCCGAGGTCCGTGGTGCCGAGCAGGAATTCGGACCCCGGCGGAACAAGCGATGCAAAGCCCGCGCTGCCCTTCAGCATCTCGAATGGATCGTGCGGCGCAAGAAACGGCGCCAGGACGGCGACGGCCAGGAAGAACGCGACGACGACGATGCCCACCATCCCCAGCGGACTGGCACGCATGATCCTGGTCTGGTTGCCCAGCCAGCGCCGCAGCGGCACTGCGAAAGTCATCCGGCCGCTCCTGCTGGTGCCGATGGCGGCCACGCTCACGCTATGCCTCCGCTCGTCACCTGGATGCGGGGATCGATGACGCAGTAGAGAATGTCGGCGAACAGGTTCATGAAGATCACGATGCACGCCAGGACGAGGAACGAGCCCTGCGCCACGGGATAGTCGTGCTGGGAAGCGGCCTGGACGAGCAACTGTCCCATTCCCGGCCAGGAGAACAGCGTCTCGACGACCACCTGGCCTCCGATGGCGAATGCGGTCAGAATGGAAATGACGGTTACGATGCTGAGCAGCGCGTTGCGCGCGGCATGGCGGATGAACACTCCCGCAGGGGAGACGCCCTTGGCCCTCGCAAGGTCGACGTAATCCGCGCCGATGACGTCCAGCATGCTGTCACGCATCACCAGCATGGGTGTCGCCAGATAGTAGATGGCGATGGCGGCCGTCGGCAGCGCCAGATGATGGTAGAAGTCCGCCCTCGTCAGCAGGTCGATCGTGCCGGGATCGCCGCCGCCCGCGACGATCATGCCGCCGGTCGGAAAGAGATTCAGCGTGTAGCTGAACACGATCAGCAGGAGCAGCCCCGTCACGAAAGGCGGCGCCGACTGGAAGATCAGGGCGGATACCGTCCCGACAACGTCCAGCATGCTGTTCCGCCGCCAGGCGAGCACGATGCCCAGCGTCAGGCCGAGGACGATCGCGATGAGCACGCCGCCCGTCATCAGCAGCAGGGTATTGCCCAGCCGATAGGCAATGATCTCGCTGACCGGCTGGGCCGTATTGAACGACCGGCCCCACTCGAAAGTGACGGTGTTCTTCAGGTAGATGGCGTATTGCGTGAGCAGCGGCTTATCCACGCCGAACGCCTCTCTCAGGCGCGCCTGCGCCGCGGCATCCATGTTCGGATTGATCACGGTTGTCGCCGGATCGCCGGGCATCAGCCTGAAGATGAAGAAGAGAATGGTGGCGACGGCGAACAGGGTGCCGATCGCATACATCATGCGCTTGAGGATGTATGGGGCCATGTCGTCCCCGGCTCTATCGAGGCATGAGCAGAGAACCGCCGCCGTCCCAGCTATAGCCTGCTTCCGAAAGGATGCCGCGCGCCGCCTGCACGTCCTCGGCCAAGGGCTTGACGTCGTCATTGTGCCAGAATTCGTTGGAAGGAGCGATGATCGATCCTCCAATGTCGGCGTAGCCCGACAGCAGAACGGAGCGGATGACCTCCTTGGGAAGGATATGCTCGAAAGCGCGGCGCAGCGCCGGATCGGAGAACGGCGTGTTCACGCAATTATAGCTGAAATCGTAGACACCGTGACTCGGATAGGCCTTGCCCACGCAGTTCTCGACCTTCGAAAGGGCGTCCATGAGCGACGGCTTGATCACATAGCGCGTGCGATCACATTCGTTACGCTCGATCGCGGCCGCCAGCGCGTCATGGCTGCCATAGACTATGCGGAGGATCCCGGCGTTCTTCGGCGGATTGAAATGGCCGGTGTTGGCGCTCACACGGAGCTCCGCCCCCCGCCGCCAATAGTCGAACTTGAAAGGACCGCTGCCGACCGGCGTCGGATTGTCCCACTTCAGCGGGTCATCGACCCCGACGCTCTCCGGAAAGGTTTGCCAGATATGCTTCGGAATGATGAAGATCGAAGCGAGCAGGTTGAAGTAGAGCGGCGCGTATGCCTCGGTCAGGCGGAGAGTGAGGGTATGCGAAGCGGTCACGGTGACGCCGGCGACCTTCGACAGCGCCTCCAGATAATACGGCGCATTCCACCGCTTGTGATAGTCTATCGAGAATTTGACGTCCTCCGCCGTCACCGGCTTTCCATCGTGGAACGTCATGTTCTCGCGCAACTGGATATCGATCGTGACGGGGTCCCGGAGCTTCACGTCCCGCGCCGCCCACATCTTGATGGAACCGTCGGCTCCGACCTGCAGGAGGCGGTCGTAGATCATCCGGAGCTCGAATATCTCGTTGTTGTCGGCCACCGCGACGGGATTCAGGCTCTTTAACTCCACGGTCGCGCCGGTGCGGATGAAGCCGTCGCCGCCAATCGGCTCCGCGCTGAGGTCCGTCCACAGGGCGCCAATGCCTTCGCCGGCGCCCGGAACGAGATTGCGAACTCGATCGGATCGATAGGCCTGGGTGTTCGCCGGATATACCAGTACCGAGCGCGAGTGGACGTCGAAGGCGGCCTTTTGCGCGGCGAATACGATCTCGCGGCGCTTCTCGACATCCATTTCGCTCTGCTGCTTCAGGATGAAGGCGTCGAGCTTCTCGTCCTTCAGACCGGTCCAATTGAAACTTCCGGGCTTGTACTCGCTCGACGCGTAGAGCTTGCTCAGGAAAACGTTTGGATCGAGCCTTTCCGCCGTGCCCGAAAAGCGGATGATGGTGAGATCGAAGTCGTGATCGGTCGCCACCTTCTGGAAGCCCGCATTGTAGTCCATCAGATTCTGCTCGACATCCAGCCCGATGCTGCGGGCCGACCGCGAGATCAGCCGGGCAGCTTCGGCCCGCACCGGATCAAATGCCGCATTCGATGTGACAAGGCTCAGTTTTCGGACCGGCTGGCCGGCTTGCGCGCGCCCCGCCGACGGGAGCGCGGCGGCGGCCGGAATCGCCGCCGAGGCGGCAAGGAATTTTCGGCGTGACATATTGAGCATGATACATTCCTCCCTTTTGTATTGCGACACTGTATTAAGACAATCTAGGAAGTCAATGTAAAATTACTCTTGATGTAACACTGTTATTGTCATATCACAATTATGACATGAATAGGCAGAGGCGGGGAGTGGAAGATGGCAGTCGCAATCCGGCGCAATGCTAGGCTGGCCGGCTTTCGCAGCCTTCACGGCGGCGAGCCCCATCCCGTCCGGGATTTCGGCGAGGGCGCTCCCGACAGGGGCGAGAACGGAGTGGCCACCTCCGTTGCCGCCATTTATTCTTCCCTGCCCGCCGGCCTGACGGCTGGCAGGGGCATGCTCCGGTTCGGCGACTGGTTGCCCTACAGCCAATTCCCATCACTTGGCGAAGGCGACACCCCGACCGTGCCCCTGAACGACTTCGCCGCAAGCCTGGACCTTCGGAACGTGTGGTTGAAGCAGGAATCGGCGAACCCGACGGGGAGCCATAAGGATCGCATGAGTCCGCTCTGCGTCGCGCGGGCGCTCGAGACCGCCGCCCCAGGCGTCATATGCGCCAGCACGGGAAACGCAGCACTGTCCCTGGCGGCCTACGCGGCCGCCGGCTCGCTGCCGTGCTGGATCGTCGCCACCGAATTTCCGGAAAACTACCGGCGCGTGATCGAGCGGATGGGCGCGAAGATCATCGTCGCGCCCGACTTCGAGCAAAGATGGTCCATCATGGCCGATCTGGTGCGAACAAAGGGTTGGCTGGCGGTCACCAACTACGTCAAGCCTGCGGTCGGCAGCAATCCCTTTGGCGTCCAGGGCTATCGGACCATCGCTTTCGAGTTGCATGAGGCTGTCGGCCCGCTGGATGCCATAGCCATGCCGGTAGCCCGCGGCGATCTTGCATGGGGCGTCATGGACGGATACCGCGCGCTGCAAAGCGCCGGGATCCTCGATTATTCCGTGCCACGCCTCGTATTGTCGGAGCCGTTTCCGCGTCTCGACGCCGTGATCGCCGGACGGGCCCGAATTTCCGACGATTTCGCCGGCACCACGGCGCAACTCTCAATCGCGGGCTCGACGGCGACCGACCAGTCGTTGCGCGCCGTCAGCGAAACCGGCGGGACCGCAGTGGTCATCGGCGACGCAACGGCATCGGCGATGCGCGACAGGATGGCGCGCGCGGGTTATGACATGGAACTCTGCTCGGCAGCCGCCGCGGCGGCGGTCGAGCATGTCGTTCGGAATGGACAACTGCGGCCCGGCTCGCGGGTGGCGATCATCAACACCTCGGGCAGCGCTCGCGAACCGGTATGAGGCAGACGGCAGTGAAGAATTCGACTTGGGAACCAGAAATTCCGGACGGCAGGGAACCGCTCTACCTGCGTCTTGCGGCAGCCTTCGACAGGGACATCCGCTCCGGCGTCCTGCCGCCGGGCGCCCAGCTGCCAACGCATCGCGAACTGTCCGACCGCCTGGGCATCAGTCTCGGCACGGTCACCCGCGCCTACGCCGAAGTCGAGAGAAACAATCTCGTTGGCGGCCAGAAAGGACGCGGCACCTATGTCATCGGCGCGGCGAAGGCGCAGCCGTCGAAGCCTCATGGCGGCATCTTCGACCTCAGCAGGAACGTCCCGCCGCCGGTCCTGACCGCCGAGAGCCTCGGCAAGATGTTCCACTACCTCCAGCGCGAACCCGACATACGCAGCTATCTGGACTATGTCCCGCATGGCGGGGTCGAGGCCCATCGCGCCACGATCAGCCAATGGCTCGCGCGGCGCGGGGTGCCGGCCGACCGCGACAACCTGCTGCTCACCAACGGCGCCCAGCATGCCGTCTGCCTCGTCATGGAAGTCGCGCTCGGCCAAGGGGCCGCAATGGCCTGCGAGAACTTCACCTATTACGGACTCAAGTCGCTGGCGCAGGAACTCGAACGTCCCCTTCAGCCAATAGAGATGGACGAAGAAGGGATGCGTCCGGACGCGCTCGACCAAGCCTGCCGGGAACGCCGGATCGCGGCGATCTATATCATGCCGACGCTCCAGACGCCGACGGCGCGCATCATGTCCGAGACGCGCCGCCGCGACCTGGCGAAGGTGTGCCGCGCCCATGACCTGGTGATCATCGAGGACGACGTGTATGGTTTCCTGGCGCCCGATGCGCCATCGCCGATGGCCAGCATCGCTCCGGAGCGTACATTCTACGTATCGAGCATCTCAAAATGCATCGCCCCCGGACTGCGTATCGGCTTTGTGGTGTCGCCAGCCGATCATGTCACGCGGCTGCAGCGGCGCCTGGGAGTTACGTGCTGGATGGCCAGTCCGCTGCTGACGCATATCGCCTCGGAACTGGTGCGTGAGGGCATCGTCGACCACGTGACCGACCGGCTGCGGAAGGAAGCCCGCCACCGCATGTCGGTGGCGATGAGCCTCCTGCCCGGCCTTCAGGCTCCGAGTTGCGACAGCAGTTTCCACGTCTGGATCCCGATGAAGAGCGCGGAGGCGGAAGCCGTGATCCGCCGCGCCACCGCGCGGCAGGTTCTGTTGACCCCCGCCGACGCGTTCACGGTGGGCAATCGTTCCGACGGAGGCATTCGCATCTGCCTCGGCTCGATCCCCGGCCTTCCGGGCCTGGAACGCGGCCTCTTCGAACTCTCTGAAGCGATGAACGGCGAGAGCGAATTTCTTTCCATCGTGTGAATGGCTTGTTCAAGGCCACCGCCGCAATCGCTTTTGCTCTTTTCCGGATCCGCTCATCCGCAAACCTCGCCATCAGGAGCCCTCATGACTTTCGACACCGATCTGACAACGCTGGCAAGGCAGCGTCGCAGCGCTCTCTTTGACCGGCTCGGCGGCACCGTTGGCGCGGTGGTCACCACCGATCCGGTCAACAAGGGATATCTGACCGGCTATCACAGTATGTCGAACGACACGATCGTCGACTATCGGACCGCCGCCGTCGCCACTCGCGAGCGGGCGGTGCTCGTCGTGAGTGCCGCGGATGCCGGTCCGGCCCTGGAGCGCGTCGGCGATCCAGCGTTGATCTATCGCTACGGAACGTTCTATTTCGAAAGCGCTCCGGATCAGAGCGATATCGGCTATGACCTTCCGGGTTATCCGTCTTTCGAAGCGGCTCTCGAAGCAGCCATCCGGGCCATCGCCTCCGCGGGCGAAACCGTGGGCACGGATTTCGCCTATGGCGGCGAGGTGCCCGACGGATTCCACGGCAAGGACGTGCGCAAAGAGATACTCGCCTGCCGCCTCATCAAGCTGCCCGGCGAGATCGAGCGCATACGCCATGCGACGAAGCTCGTCGAAGACGGGATCGCCGCCATGGCGGACGTGCTGCGGCCCGGCGTCACGGAAAACGAACTCGCCGGCGTTGTCGCTCACCGGATGGCGGCCGGCGGGGGCACGGCCCGCTTTATCAGCGTGACCTCCGGCCCCCGCTCGGCGCTTGCCGATGCCTACCCCACCGGCAGAAGGATCCGCGAAGGCGAACTGGTGAGGTTCGACGGAGGCTGTGTCGTCGACGGCTTCGCGTCGGACATGGCGCGCACGCTTTCAGCAGGTGATCCGGGCCGGCTGGCAACATCGCGCTATGCCGCCCTGGCACACGGCCTGGAAGCCGAGCTCTCGGTGCTCCGGGCCGGCGTCGCGGCCGGCTCCTTGCACAAGGCCGCCGTCGACGCGGTCCGCCACACCATCGCGAGCTACCGCAGACACCATGTGGGACATGGCCTCGGCGTGAATGGTTATGAAGCTCCAATCCTTTCCGAAGGATCGCGGGCGCAAATCGAGGCCGGGATGTGTCTTTGCGTCGAAACCCCCTATTACCAGCTGGGCTGGGGAGGAATGATGGTCGAAGACACCGTTGTCGTCACCGAGCGGGGATACGAGGCGATTACCACCTTGCCGCACGATCTGCTCATCGTCTGACCACCGGGAAACAGCGCGGGGCGCGTGCGAGCCGACGAAGCTCGAAATACAACTCCGGCCGCCCGCACAGTCACAGGACGGCCGATCTCCGAACGATCAGCTCCGCGGGGATACGGACAGTCGTCGGGGTCACGCGCTTTCCGTCGATCTGCTCCAGCAGGAGCTCGATCGACTTGGCGATCATTTCCTCGACCGGCTGGCGGACCGTGGTCAGGCTGTAGCTCGGCCATGAGGCGGCGGGAATATCGTCGAAGCCGACGACCGCCAGATCTTCCGGAACCCTGAGCCTGAGCTCGTGGCGGGCCGCTTCCAGCGCGCCGAGAGCGGCGATGTCGCTGATGCAGAACAACGCTTCCGGACGCGGCTTCTTTTTCAGTATTTTCAAGGCGGCCGCATAACCGCCCTCATAGGTGTTCAGGCCGGGCTCCTCCTCGAAGCTGTCGATGCCGTTGCGACGCAGGCGCTCGGCGAAAGCCCTGCGGCGCTCGATATGGGTCGACGTATTGGCCTGGCCTCCGATGAGGCCGAAACGCCGGTAGCCGGCGTCGAGCAGCCGCTGGGCGACCAGCCTCGCCGCGGCGGCGTTGGCGCAGCAGACGGCACTGATCTCTCCGTCGTAGATGGCCCGGCTGAACACCACGGCGGGCGTGCCTTCGGCCTTGAGGCTGCGCGCCATCTTCGAGGAGATGGACGCCGAGGCGACGATGACGCCGCTCACGTGATACTGGAGCACCTGGGGCAGCACGGCGTCGACGTCATGTCCCGGCGGAACGCTGAACAGCAGAACCCTTCTGCCGATCTTCTGAAGCTCCCGCGTGAAGCCGCTCATGACGGCCGGGTAGAACGGATTCTGCGTCTCGCCCATGACCAGCCCGACCATGTTGGACCTGCGGCTGATCAGCGTGCGGGCGAGCTCGTTCGGCCGGTAGCCGAGCCGTTCCGCCACATCCTGGATGCGCTTCAGCACATGGGGAGCGACTTTCGCGCCGCCCGCGAAGGCACGCGAAACCGTCGACTGGGAGACCTCCGCCGCCGCGGCGACGTCGTAGGAGGTGACCCTTTTCTTGATGTGGCTCGTCGCATTTTTTCGTCCTTTGCGGGGGGACGCGCGCCGGGCAATGTTATCCAATGACTTAAGTCCTGCAATCGAGCGCCGGCAGCATAACGCCGGCCCTTCCCGCTGGCAATCGCGGAACGGTCACATGCCGGATCGACAGGCTTGCGCCTTCCCCGAGACGGCAATCAGGGCACCTGGACCCCTCTCGTATTGGTGTAGACCGCATAGAGCGAGCTCGAGCCACATATGAAGAGCCGGTTCCGCAGCGGCCCGCCGAAGACCACATTGGCGCAGACCTCGGGCACGCGAACCTTGCCGATGAGCTCGCCCTGCCTGGTGAAGCAGTGGACGCCATCCGCCGCCGTGCACCACAGATTGCCCTCCACATCGACGCGCATCCCGTCCGGGATTCCCGGAGCCACCTCGACGAGGACCTCGCCGCCGGTCAGCGTTCCCTTGCTCGTAACCTTGAAGGCGCGGATGTGATGGGGCCCGTCGGGATCGGGAGCGATCCCCGAATCGACTATGTAAAGCAGGTTTTCGTCCGGCGAGAACGCCAGGCCATTGGGCTGCGCGAAATCGTCCACGACGACATCCAGCGAGCCGGTCTTCGGATCGAGCCGGTAGACATTGCGGGCGCCCGTCTCGCTTTCGGCCTTTCCGCCTTCGAAGTAGGAGCTGATGCCGTAGGTCGGATCCGTGAACCAGATCGTGCCGTCCGATTTCACCACCACGTCATTGGGAGAGTTCAGCTTCCTGCCCTTCCAGCTGTCGGCGATGACGTTGATCGTGCCGTCGATCTCGGTGCGGGTCACCCGGCGGGCCCCCTGCTCGCATGTAATCAGCCGGCCTTCGCGGTCGCGCGTGTTGCCGTTCGAAAAATCCTGGTTCGTCCGGAACAAGGTAACCTGCCCGGTGTCCTCGTCCCAGCGCAGCATGCGCGAGTTCGGGATATCGCTGAACAGGACGCAGCGATGATCGGCAAAATACACGGCACCTTCGGAGAATCGCATGCCCGTATGCAGCTTCTCGAGCTGGGCGATGGGCGCCCAGAGCTTCCGAAAGCGCTGATCCAGAATTTCGAACGGCGAGCCCATGACAACCTCCCAAAATGTTGGATTGACGTTTAACCCTGCTGAGACCTGCGCCGCGCCTGCGAGTAGACAGCCACCGCGCCGAGCGTGAGAAAGCCGATGAACCAGTATTGCCAGGCGTCCGACAGCCCGATGAACACCGTGGTCGAGTTCACGACGACGATCAGGGCCGCTCCGAAGACGGCGCCGATGAAGGAGCCGCGGCCGCCAAACAGGCTGGCGCCGCCAAGGACCACCGCCGCGATGCTGCTCAGGGTATAGCCGATGCCCTGGTTGGCATCGCCGATGCCGAGCTGCGCCATGACCATGAGGCCGCCGAGCGCCGTCAGCAGGCTGCAAGCGATATAGGCGCCGACGATGGTGCGGTTGACGGCAACGCCCACGCGGGCGGCCGAATCGAGGCTCGAGCCGACGGCCCGGAGGCTGAGGCCCCACCGCGTGTGACGCAAAGCGACCTCCAGGGCGACCGCCAGGGCAATCGCCGCCATGAAGGCCACCGGCACTCCACCGACCGTGACCTGAATCCAGGCGATGACCGAGGATCCGATGCTTCCGTCGGGATAAGGCCTCAGCAGAACCGATATGCCCTGAACGACGATGTAGATGCCGAGCGTCGCGGCCACCGCCGTGTAGTTGCCGAAGCGGACCAGCGAGCCGTTCACCGCTCCGGCCAGGGCGGCCGCGCCGAAGATACAGACGAGGCCCAGCAGGAAGGCCACCAGGGAATAGCCGTCCAGGAAAAAGAACGAGCCTATGACCACCGAGAGGCCGACAAGCGGCCCGACCGACAGATCGATCCCGCTCGTGAAGACGGCGCACATCTGGCCGATCGCTATGAACGCAAGAGCCGCCGTCAGCAGCAGCATCTTCTCGATATTGAACCCGGAGACGAACCGGATGTTGTGACCGGTGGTGTAGGCGACGAGCGCCAGGATCATCACCGCCAGGACCAGGCTCGGCGCATGATCGCCGGTGACGAAACGCTTGAGGCCCGACGCCTTTTCCGAACGGAGACGCCAACCCGGCTCCGCGGTCTTGCGCTGGGCCGTCGCGGTGACCATCATGCGGCCGATCTTCTCTTCGGTGACGTCATCCCCGGCGAGCTCTCCGATGACATGGCCGCGGGAAAACACGATGACCCGGTCGCAGAGGCCTTCGAGCTCCGACAAGTCCGACGAGACGATGACGACCGGCGTTCCCTTGTCCGCGGCGTCGCGCAGGATGCGGTAGATCTCGGCGCGCGCACCGACGTCGACGCCCGCCGTCGGCTCCTCGGCCAGGATCACCGACGCATCGAAGAGAAGCGCGCGGGCAAGAACGACCTTTTGCTGATTGCCCCCGGAAAGGCTCGAGATTGCCGTATCGATCGTCGGCGTGCGGATCGCCAGTTCCCGGCTCTGCGCGTCGACCCGGCTGCGCTCCATGCGGCGGTTCACGATGCCGAACCGGGCGAAACGCGGAAGCGCGGCAATGGCGGCGTTCTCGCGCACCGAAAGGCGCATGAAGAGTCCTTCCTTCTGCCGGTCGGGCGAAAGGAAGGCGATTCCCGCCTTGTAGGCGGATTGCGGGCGCCCGAGCTTCAATGGCGCGCCGCCCAGAGAGACCTCGCCGGCCGCGTCCACGAGACCGGCAAGGGCGCGGAGGAATTCGCTCTGTCCGTTGCCCGTGATACCCGCCACGCCGACGATCTCCCCGGTCTTCGTCCGGAGGTTCACGTCGTGAAAATTCCTGCCGGAGAGGTTCTTCACCACGAGGTCCCGGCCTGCCGGATGGGCGGCTGCGGCCTTGGGCGGGTAGGTGCTGGTGACGGTGCGGCCGACGATCAGCCGCAGCATCTCGTCGTCCGACATCTCGGCGGTCGGCGCCGAGCCCCGGACCTCCCCGTCGCGCATGACGGTGACCCGGTCGGCGATGCGGCGGATCTCGTCGAGCCGGTGGGAAATGTAGATGACCGCGGCGCCGCGCATGGCGGCATCCCTGACCTTCTCGAACATGAGCTCGACCAGGTCGGCGGTCAAAGCAGCGCTCGGCTCATCGAGGATCAGGAGCTTCGGGTCGATCGAAAGCGCCTTGGCGAGCTCGATGAGCTGGCGGCGCGCAATGTCGATCTCGCTCATGCGGGCTTTCGGGTGGGCATTGCAGCCGACCCGCTTCAGCTGGTCCGCGACCCACTCCAGGTTTCCCACCTCGCTGTTCCTCAGATGGCGAGGGACGGCGAGAAGCATGTTCTCGGCGACGGTCAGATCGGGCAGGACGGCCGGATGCTGGTGGACGATCGCCAGGCCCAGCCTTTGGGCATGAGCGGCGTTCAGCTTTTCGACGGCCTCGCCGCCGATCTCGATCAGGCCCGAATCGGGATGAAGATCGCCCGATGCGATCGCCATGAGCGTGGACTTGCCGGCGCCGTTCTCACCGAGGAGGGCGTGGACCTCACCCCCGCACGCCGTAAAGGAAACGTCCTTGAGCGCGACGACCCCGGGAAATCGCTTCCAGACATGCTGCATTTGCAGCCTTGCGGGACCGGGATGCGGCAATGAGAGCGAGGCCATCGAGTCGGATGAACGTTCCAATGCGTGAGACGCCTGCATGCAAGGCTCCGGAGGCGGGCATGGGAGAAGCCGGTCCAGCCGGCTTCTCCCATGGGATCGCTAGAGACCGCCCTTCAGGGCTTCGAGAGTCTGTTCGGTCGTCAGGCTCGTTCCGTTCGAAGCCGTCGGCGGGAGGCGCTCGTCGCAGAAGACGACACCCTGCAGGGAATCGTCCATGGTGAAGTTCTTCACCATCTTCTCTCCCGGCTTGGCCACGATATGCTCCCGGCCGCTCGGATCGGTGATGACGAGAGGCTGGTCCACCTGACCGCCGGCCGCCTTGGCGATCGCCCAGCGGATGGCGAGGCGGACGTTCCAGGGCTCGGCGCTGTTGGTGGAGAACTCCCATTTGGAGTCCTTGTTCTCCGCCTTCATCTTCTTCCAGAGACAGCCGAAGGCGTTGGCGTCCTCGCCCGCGAGCAGGGGAAGCTCGCGGCCGGCGCGCTCGAAAGCGCCGGAGGTCACGATCGCCACATTGAGATCGGCGATGATGCCGTCGATCTGGGGGTACTGCGCGATCAGGGCCGTCGTCGCCTTTGCAACCAGGCTCGAATCCCAGTTCGTCACCTCGAACGGATCCTGGCCGATCCATTTTATGTCCGGATGGTTCTTGAACGCTTCCTTGATGCCGTCGGAGCGCTCACGGCTCTGGCTGGTGCCCGCGGGCCCTCCAAGATAGGCGACATTGCCCTTGCCATTGAGGGCTTTCGCCATCCACGTGCCCCAGTCCAGGCCGTCCTGATAGAAATCGGTGCCGACAAAGACACTGTAGTCGACACCCTCCTTGCCGCCGACCTTGGCCCGATAAGGGACGACGGCACTCCCCTGCTTGAACGCGTCGCGGATCGCGGGAAGCATCGCCGGGCCGGCGTCGGGAAAGACGACGATGGCCTCGATGCCGCGGGCCGCCAGACCGTTCAGGTCGGAGATGGCCTTCTGTGTGTTGCCCTGCCCGTCGGTGTGCGTCCAGCTCAGCACATTGGGGCACTGGCTCACTTCGTTGATCGCCGCGGCGGTCGTCATCTGGCGCCAGGGATTGGCGGCGAAGCCATCGGCGAGAGCGACGTTTATGGGCTTCGTGCCGCAGAAATCCGGCGGCGGATCGACAGGCTCGGCGCAATAGATGCCGTTGGCGATCTGTTTGCACCAGTCGGGCGGCTCGGCCGCCGAAGCCAGTCCGGTGCCGATAAAGCCGAGCGCCGAACACAAAGCCAAAGTCCATCTCAGTTTCAGTACCATTCTTTCTTCCTCCCTATCCAAGCTTCGCCTCTTCGAGGCGTCCTTTACGGCTGCGATACGGCCGACCCTCCCTGCCCGTGCTGCATCCGGAAGAGCCGCCGGACCGCCTTCCGCAAGCTTTCGAAGCGAATGCTGTAGACGCCGACGCCCACGATGATGGCCGCGCCCTGGAACAGATACTGCACGCCGACGCTCGAGCCCGTCGTCAGGACAAGCTGCTGGAGCTGCGTGAGGAACAGCGCGGCGACGACGCTCGCGACGAGGTTGCCCTTGCCGCCGAAAAGCGACGTTCCGCCGAGCACGGCCGCCGCAATGGACGGCATCAGATAGACGTCGCCCTGGAAGGCGCTGGGCAGTTGCATGAGCGCGCCGAGGAGAATGCCGGCCGTGCAATAGAGCAGGCTGGCGCCGGCATAGGCGGCGAGTTGATAGGGACCAGGATCGACACCGGCGGCGCGCGCCGCGCGCGGGCTCGCTCCCACCGCTTCGAAGCGCCGGCCGAACACCGTCCTCTTCACCAGAAACGTGACGACATAGGTGACGGCGATCGCGACGAAGACGAGCGAGGTGATGCCCAGGAGCCGCAGATTGACGAAATACAGGAGACCGTCGGGCATGTTGACCGGCGTGCCGCCCGAGATATTCACGTTCACGCCGTAGAGCACCGCATTCATCCCGATCGTGGCCACGATCGGCGCCACATGCGCCCGGCTTACGAGCAGCCCGTTGACAAGGCCGGCGAGGAGTGCTGCGGCATATGCATACAGGATGGGAAGGACGAGGCCCGCGGCGATCGAGTCCTGCCCGCCTATGGCCGAATAGGTCACGATGACGGCGCTCAGCGAGACGGCGCCGGGCACCGACAGGTCGATTCCGCCCTGCTGGATCACAAGCGTCTGTCCAAGCGCGACAAAAGCGAGAATGGCGGCAAAGGGGAACATGCCGCTGAGCGCGCCGCTGCCCAGGCTCTCCGGCTTCACCAGACCGCTCAAGAGGAACAGGAGGACGGTGGCCAGCACGATGCCGCCGCTCGCGCCGAGCCCCAGCCTCGCCGCGATGCCCCGAAGCACGGCCAGCCGGCTCCGCGCCGTCATGCCTCGATCGGGCCGGCCGGCCATGCTCTCTTGCGCTCTCTTACCGTGGCCGGGGTCCACCGCGCGCTACCACTTGTCGATGCCGACATAGTCGGAATAGAGCTTGATCACGGACATATGGTCGCGATTGCCCCAGCCCTGTCCCTCGGCGATGGCGAACATCTGCTCGGCGAGCGTCCCGGCCGCGAGCGGCACCTTGAGCGCGCTCGCCGCCGCAACGGCGAGCCTGAGGTCCTTGTGCATCAGCCGCAAGGCGAAGCGAGGCGCCGGCTCCTCGCTCAGACGATTGCTGAGCACGACGCCGGGGATGAGATTCTCCATGACCCAGGAGCCCGAGCTGCTGGTTCGCATGACCTCGAACAGCCGCCGCGCGTCGATGCCCGCGGCAACACCGAGCGTGAACGCCTCGGACACGGCGATGATGTTGATGCCGGCCGCAAAGTTGTTGACGATCTTCGCCGTGCATCCCATGCCGGAGTCGCCCATATATTCGATGTTCCTGCCGATGACGTCGAATATGGCGCGGCAGCTCTCGAAGGCCGGCCGGTCGCCGCCGATCATGATCGTCAGCGTCGCGGCTTCGGCTCCGTTCGGCCCCCCGCTGACGGGCGCATCGAGCCACGTCACGCCGTGCGGCTCCAGCTCCTTGCTCAATCTCTGGGGCGTCGAGGGCGCCACCGTCGACAGATCGATGACAATCAGCCCCTGATGGGCGCCCGAGCCGACGCCGTCCTTTCCGGTCGCCACCTCGATCACCTGCGGCGAATCCGGAAGCGAGAGCAGCAGGACATCGACCTTCTCGGCCACTTCCCGCGGACTGCCTGCGATGGTCGCCCCCTCCTGCTCCATTCGGCGCGCCATCTGCGGATCGACGTCGTAGGCGACGAGCGGATGGCCGGCTCGCAGAAGGTTCTTCCCCATGCGGAAGCCCATGATGCCGAGACCGATGAAACCCAACTTCTGCATAATTCGTCCTTTGCTTTTTGCGCCGACTTTCCGATCAGGCGGTCACCACCGTTCGATTCCGACATAGTCGGCGTAGAGATCGACCGCCGAAACCTGGTCCCGATCTCCCCAGCCCTGTCCCTCGGCAATGGCGTAGAGCTGCCGGGAGAGAGCGCCCATGGCGAGCGGAACGCCGAATGCGCTCGCGGTCTCGACGGCCAGGCGCATGTCCTTGTGTTGCAGGCGCAGGGCAAACCATGCGGCGGGCTCCTCGCGCGCCCGGTTCGAGAGCAGCACCGCCGGCGCCAGCTTTTTTTCCATCGCCCAGCAGCCCGCGCTGCTCGTGCGCAGCACCTCGAGAAGCCTTTGACCGCCTATCCCGGCCGCGACACCGAGCGTGAAGGCCTCGAACATGGCCATGGTCGCGATGCCCACGGCGAGCTGGTTGACGATCTTCGCCGTCGCCCCGGTTCCGGCGGCGCCCATGTAATGAACGTGTCTCGACGTCGCGCCGAACACCGGCCGGCAGCGCTCCAAGGCCGCCTCGCTGCCGCCCACCATGATCGTCAGCGTTGCCGCTTCCGCGCCGGCGGGACCGCCGCTCACGGGAGCGTCCAGCCACTCTACGCCGAGAGGGCCCAACTCCCGCGTCAAGCGCTCGGCCGTCATCGGCGCCACGGTCGAGTGATCGACCACGATGAGCCCCGGTCGGGCGCCGGCGACGATCCCGTCCCTCCCCGTGGCGACATCCAGGACGTCGGGCGTATCGGGCAAGGACAGGAAGACGATGTCCGAAGCGCAGGCGACCTCCGCCGGGCTCCCGGCGGGCCTCGCATCCGGAAAGCCTTCCCTCTTCTCCCTGTCGGCATCGAAGACGGTCAGGGGATAGCCTGCCCGGGCGAGGTTTCGCGCTATGCGCCCTCCCATCGTTCCCAGTCCGATAAAGCCCAGCCTCAACATGACCGTACCGATCAGTCCTTGGACAATGCTCAGGATTTCCTCGGATCCGGCCGGGGTCCGTCACCCACCGCGGCAATCACGACGATCTCGTCGTCGCGCGGAGCGTCCGGCACGCGGACTTCGAAGCTGTAGTAGCAGTCCGGCTGCGAGTCGGCCAAAGTGCCGTTGTCGACGGCGCTCTTGAGCGCGACGTCGAGAGAAGATCCGGCGGTTGCCCTCTTCTCGGCGCCGGGCACCACCGCATGGCCGTTCGCCGCCTTGCGCAGCGCGTCGCCGAACAGGCGCGTGTGAATGATCGCCGAGCCATGCTGGACTTCGCCGTCCAGGCCGACCAGCGCGGCCTTGCCGAAAACCACCGGCTTCGTGCCCAGGGCGTCCGCTGCCAGCCTGGCAAGCCTCGGACCAAGCGACGTGCTGAACTCGTTGGAAAGAACGCCGATGTCCTTGCTGTATTTCCCCGCAAAGGGATTCCTGACGACGGCCATCGCCGCGGCGACGCGCTGGGGTCGGTTCAGCTTTCCTTCGCCCTCGCGATAGATCTCCTCGATTGAAATGACGATCTTCCTGATATCTGGTTCCATTTTCTCGGGCTCCGGACAAGCGCGTGCCGTCGCCGCTTCGAAAGAAGCGGATGGGCCGGAACGGCTTGCATCGATGTTAGAAATTCGTGCGGTTGTTCGACGGGCTGCGGGGCAGCGTGGATCCTCCCATGAGCGTTCTTTTTCCTGATCATGCCATTTGTGCATTCGAATGCAAGAAGAAAATGCATTCGAATGCATGAATGGCGACAAAAGAGAAAGGATCAGACGTCACCGGCGACTTGCCGGAACGGCTCGCCTATGCGGTCTTCCTCCGCATACGGACATGGGGCCATTCGCGGCGGGCCGCCGGAGTTCAGGCGGCAGCCGGCGCCTTGCGGTCGGACGAGCCGGCAAGCTGCAGAGCGTAGTCGATCGCCTCCAGCAGGCTGCTGGCCTGCGCAATGCCGCGGCCGGCGATGTCGAAGGCGGTGCCGTGGTCGACGGAGGTGCGGATGATGGGCAGGCCGAGCGTGACGTTGACCCCGCTCAACTCGGTCCATTCGCCGGTCTTGCGGTCGATGCCGAAGCCGAGCAGCTTCACCGGAATATGCCCCTGGTCGTGGTACATCGCGACGACCGCGTCATACTGCCCGGCCCTCAACTTGACGAAGACCGTATCGCCGGAAACGGGTCCGTCGACGCGCATGCCACGTGCCTGGTAGGCGGCGGCGAGCGGCGCGGTGACATCGATATCATGCCGGCCGAAGATGCCGCCCTCGCCCGCATGCGGATTGAGCGCGGCGATGGCGATGCGCGGAGCCTCCATGCCGAGGCTCTGGAGCGCCTCGCGCGTGAGGTCGACGACGCGGCGGATGCGTTCGGGCGTCGCACGCCTCGGAACATCCTCGAGCGCACAATGGGTCGAGACATGGCTGACCCGAAAATTTCCATGCGCAAGCATCATCACGCTGTCGCGAGCGCCGGTCAGGTCCGCGAGCATCTCCGTATGGCCGGCATAGTCATGTCCGCCGAGATGAAGCGCTTCCTTGTTCAGGGGCGCCGTGACGATGGCCGCCACGGTGCCGGCGGTCGCCTGCTCGACGGCCATTCGCACCGCCTCGAAGGCCTGGCGGCCGCCTTCGCCGGAGACTTTCCCGGCCTCGACCGGCTCGCGCAGGAGCGAGGTCGCCAGGATGGCGGCGTCCGGCGCCCCGGCGATGCCGTCGGCAGGCACGACCGCCGGCACCGGCAGGCCGAGCTTCCGACCCGTGGCGGCGAGACTTTCCGCATTCCCCACCAGCAGGAGGCGGAACTCCTTGCCGGCCAGACGGTCGGCAACGGCCCGGACCGCCTTGAGCGATATCTCGGGACCGATGCCGGCCGGATCACCGACGGTGATGGCGATTGTCCTCATGTTCATGGCCTTGCCTTCATTTGATGACGGAGATCTTCGCGCGGTCGATGGTCAGGAACACCGCGGCGATCAGCACCGCGCCCTTGATGATGTTCTGCATGTAGGGATCCATCCCTATCATGTTCATGCCATTGGAAAGGATGGCGATGATGAGGACGCCGAGCACGGTTCCGCGGATGCGGCCGACACCGCCCGTCAACGGCGTGCCGCCAACCACCACCGCGGCGATCACATCGAGCTCCAACCCTTGCGCCAGCTGCGCGGTCGCAGCCATGGTGCGCGCGCTCTGCAGCAGGCCGGCAAGGCCGCAAAGGGTTCCGCACAGAACGAAGACGCCGAGCTTCACCCGATTGACCGGGATGCCGCTCAACAGGGCGACACGCTCGCCGCCACCCACCGCGCGCGCCTCCCTCCCGAAGACGGTATGGTTGAAGACGACGGCCACGATCACCAGCGCGGCGAGAGCGATCAGCACCGAGCTCGGAACACCGCCCACGCGCGAAGCATAGGCGGCGAGGAAGCCGGGATCGGAAATCGAGACGGGCGCGCCTCTCGTGCAGAGCAGGACGATGCCGCGATAGATGACCAGCGTGCCCAATGTCACGACGAAGGACGGAATTTTCCCGTAGGCGAACAGCAGGCCGTTGAACAGGCCGCAGGCAAAGCCGACGGCGACCGCCGGAACGATCGCGTAAGCCCCGAGGGCGCCGGAGGCGGCGGCGGCGGCCAGCGCGCTGAGCGCCACGGTGGAGCCGACCGACAGGTCTATGGACCCGTTGACGATCACGAATGTCATTGCGAGCGCCGTCACCAGCAGCACGGTGCTCTGCTGCAGGATGATCAGCGCGTTGTTGACCGTGACGAAACGATCCGAAAGCACGGCGAATGCAATGCCGAGCAAGGCAAGCAGCAGCACGGGAAAAAGCGCCTTGAGCCTCGCCACGCCCGGCCGCGGCACGTCTTCCCGGGCGGGCGCCGGCTTCTTCGCTACATCATCCATTTGACCACCTCCTCCTCGGAAGGTCGGACGCCCGGCTCGAACATCCTGGAAATCACGCCTTTCCTGGTTATGGCGATGCGGTCGGCCATGCCTATCAGCTCGGCGAGATCCTCGGTGACCATGATGATCGTGACGCCCCGGTTGGCCAGGTCCCGCATCAAGCGGTAGATTTCGGCCTTGGCCCCGATATCCACGCCGCGCGTCGGATTGTTGAGCAAGATGACGCGGGGCTGCGTCGCGAGGCATTTGCCGAGCACCACCTTCTGCATGTTGCCGCCGCTGAGCGAGGCAGCAGCGGCATCGACGCCAACCGTCTTGACCCTGAGCTTGGCGACCATCTCGTCGGCGATCGCCCTGTTTCTGGCGCGATCGTTGAAGCCGCCGGCAAATGCGGGCCGGGCCGCCAGCGTCAGATTCTCCCCGATGGAAAATTCGGGAATAAGGCCCTCGCCCGTCCGGTCACCCGGAACATAGGCCACTCCCCGGCGCCAGGCATCCTGCGGGTCGGCCGGGCGATAGCTGCCGCCCGGCAGGCGCATGTCGCCGTCCTGAAGAGGCCGAATGCCCATGGCGAGCTCAAGCAAGGCTTCACCGCCCGATCCTTTCAGCCCTCCGACGCCAAGGATCGTTCCCGCCGTCACCTCGAAGGAAAGCGGACCGACGCCGGGTGCGCGAATTCGATCCGCCACGAAGGCCGGGGAGGCCCCGGAGTCCATCGTCGCGCCCTTCGGGAAAAGCGCGCCGGCAAGATCACGTCCGACCATCAATTCGTGCAGATGGCTTTCGGTCATGCCGGCCGTGGGATAGGTGCCCACCAGGGCGCCGTCCTTCAACACCGCAAGGCGATCGGATACCTCGAAGACCTCGTTGAGGTGATGCGAGACGAAGGCGACGCCGAGATTCTGCCTCTTCAGCCCGGCGATGACCATGAGCAGACGCCGTGCTTCCTGGTTGTTCAGGAAGGCGGTCGATTCGTCGAAGAAGACGAACTGCGGATCCAGCGCCAGCGCCCGCGCAACCTCTATCGTCTTCAATTGCCCGAGATCGAGGCGGCCGATGTCGTCGGATACGGAAATTTCCGCATCGAGACGGTCGAGGAGGGCCTGAGCTTCACGGCGCAGCCGCGCCCAGTCGATCAGCCCCAGCCGCCGGTAGCGGCGCAGCCGTCCGATCATGACGTTCTCGGCCACCGAAAGCGACCGGTTGACGTTGAGCTCCTGGAAGACGAGCGCCACGCCGCGGCGCTCGGCGTCCATCAGGTCCCTGGGGGCATAGGTGCTGCCGTCAAGCTCGACATGGCCTTCGTCCCAGGGAAACACCGCGGCCAGCGCCTTGAGAAGCGTCGACTTGCCCGCTCCGTTCTCGCCGACGAGCGAGACGACCTCGCCCCGGTCGAAAGCGACGGAGACCGCGCGCAAGGCCTGCGAGGCCCCGAAACGCTTTGAAATGTCGGTTGCAGACAGCATCGGCGACGCCTCTGGCCCGCGGCCATGTTGCAGCAATGCGCGAGGGGAGGCCTATACGGGAGGAGACTCCCGGCGGCCTCCCTTCACGCCGTCGCTACTGGCTGTACTTCATCTCGAAGACCGCCGTCTTTGCGTCGGGATTGTAGACGCGGGAGTGAGCCTTGAAATCGTAGACTGGAACGCCGCCCGGGAAATCGGCCTTGAACCTGGCCACGAGATCCTTGGTGAGAGGCAGCAGGCCGAGCTTGATGTTGGCCTGATCGGCCGGCACCTTGTGGCCTTTCAAATAGTCATACATGGTCACGAGCGCGAAGCCGCCTTGCAGCCAATGGCCGCCGATGTCGAACAGAAGCTGGCCCTTCTCGACCGCCTCGACGTTTTCCGGATTGAGGTCCATGCCGACGACCATGATGTCCTTGCCCGGCACCTTGCCGGCATTGGTGATCGCAGCCATCACGCCGGTCGCCGTTCCGCCGTTCGCCGCCCACACGCCGGTGATCTTTGGATGGCCCTGCCAGAGGCTTTCGAACACGGTCTGCGAGGTGTCGCGCACGAAATTGCCGTCGACCTCGCCGACCACGACGACCTCCGGATGGGCATCGAGAGCATCCTGGAGACCGGCGCGGCGGTCGATGGCGACCGAGGTGCCGGCGGTGCCGTTCACCACCGCGATGTATTTCTTGCCGTCCCCGGTCGGCTTGAGGGCGGCGAACAGAGCCTCGGCCATCTGCTTGCCGGCGTCGCGGTCGCTCGGCCCGATGAACGCGATATAGTTCGGGAAGCGCGCGTCCTGGGGCGGAAAGTCGGCATAGGTATCCGTGAGGATCACCGGGATATTGCTCTGTGCGGCCATTGTCAGCCCCGGCACGGCCGTCGCCCAATAGGGCGTGTAGATGATGCCGTCGACGCCCTGAGCCACGAGATCCTCGAGGCTCTTGATCATCTGGTCGGGCTTGTTGTCGGCATTCAGGACAACGAGGTCGACACCGAGCTCGCCGGCTCCCTTGCGCATGAAATCGACATATGAATTCCAGAACTGCGCATCGAGCGTCGGCACGACGACGCCGACCTTCGGCGCATCGGCGGCGATCGATGGCATCGACAAGCCCGCAGAGAGCAGGCCCATCACGGCAATAACGGTCAGCAAAAACTTCCTCATCTACTCCTCCCACTGCGATTGCAGAAAACCGCATCCTCCGGCGCGACGGCCGTGGATCATTCCGGCCCAATGGGCCGGCATGTCAAAATCTATCATAAAATAACAGGTGCGCAATAATTTCTGATATAATCTGGAATATTTTGAAGCGTATTGAAATGTCCTTGACCTGAATTGGCCAAGGTCCGTAGCTTGAGGAATGCAGTCGGAGGGGTTCGTGCTCCCAGCAAAACGCCGCGCACGCATCATAGAGCTTCTACGCCGGGAGGGCGCGGCCTCGCTTCGCGACATGGCGGGAACGCTCGGCATATCGCTCTCGACGGTGCGGCGGGACGTGGAATACCTGTGCCGGTCCGGCCATCTGCAGCGCACTCACGGCGGCGCCGTGCTGGAGGCCGCCGCACTGAAGAGCTTCGAGCCGGATCCCGAGATCGCCTCGGCCCTCGCCAGCGCCGAAAAGCTCGCTATCGGCGAACGTGCGGCGGCGCTGATCCAGCCGAACCAGACGGTCATCTTCGACAGCGGCACGACGACGGGCGCTGCGGCACTTTCCGCGCGGAACCGCAACATCCCATTCACCGCCGTCACCAACGACCTTCGCATAGGCACCGTCCTTTCAGCCAATGGCGCCATCCATACCACGGTCACGGGCGGCTATGTACGGCCGGGCTCGCCGACGCTGATCGGCGCCGCCGCCGCCGGCATGCTCGGACGCCTGCGCGCCGATATCGCTTTCGTCGGCACACATGCGGTGACGGAGGAGTTTCTCCGGGACACGTCGACAGAACTTGCCGAGGTCAAGCGCACCATCCTCGATGCGGCCGACCTCGTGGTTCTTCTTGCCGACAGCAGCAAGTTCCTCACCAGCGCCTTCTGCATCTTCGGACGGCTGACGGACGTGAACCTCATCATCACGGACGACGGACTGAAGCCCGACAGGGCCGAAAGGATCCGGGCTCTCGGCATTCCCGTCGAATTCGCTGTTCCACTGCGTCCCCGGCAGGCCCCGTGAGGGAGCTTCGCCTGATCGCTGACGACCTCACCGGGGCGTTGGACAGCGGTTGCGCCTTCGCCGACCCGGACCAGCCCGTTCTGGTCGGCCTGCCCCGGCGCCCCCTGCCCCAGGCGTCGCGCCTCGCGGTCAGCACTGAAACGCGGAACCTGCCGGAGGAACAGGCCGCACTGATCGTCGCCGGCATGGTTCGCCGCCTCGCGCCGAGCACGCCCGCCGGCGCGTTGTGGTTCAAGAAGATCGACAGCGTCATGCGCGGCCATCCGGTGGCGGAAACGAAAGCAGCCTTTCACGCCGGCGATTTCCAGCGCTGCGTCTTCGCACCGGCCTTTCCCGGGATGGGACGGATCACGATAGACGGGCGCCAGCATACTATCGATCCGGGCGGCAACGCGCCTGCGGCCGTCGGACCTTCCTTCGCCGAGGCGTTCCGGTCGCAGGGCCTTTGCGCGCAGATCGTTGCCTTCGATGAACGTGGCCAGCCGCGAGCCGGCGCGACCGGCAAGGTCCTGGTGATCGACGCAGAGTCCCAGGACATGCTGCGGCAGCGCATTTCGGCAATGCCCGCCCGCCTCGACGGGAAAACGCTGTGGGTGGGCTCCGGCGGGCTGGCCGCCACGCTGGCAGGGGCCGGACCGGTCATATCCCATCCGCCGATCCGCGGCCTGATCGTGGGCACGCGCCATCCCGTCACCCGGGACCAGGTCGAGAGGATTTTGGCGGCCGGCCTCGCGGTGGACGCAGCAGAGCATGCCGCGGCTCCAGGCAACGGACGTCCGCTGCTGATGGCTCCATCGCTGAGCGCGTCCTCCGCAATCGATGCCGAGCGCCGGCTTCGGGCCTCGATCCCGCATATCGACATCCCCGAACCGCGAGAAACCAGCTTCCTCGTGACCGGCGGAGGCACGTTGTCGATCCTTCTTGAGGCCGTCGCGGCCGACTTTCTCGAATGCCACGGCCAGGTCGTCACAGGAGTGCCCGTATCCAGGGTGCGCGGCGGCCGCTGGAACGGCGTGACGATCCTGTCGAAGTCCGGCGGCTTTGGCGCCGGCGACCTTATGCTGAAACTCTTGCGGGCATGCTCCGGAACGCCTCGCGGCGCTCCGAACGCATCAGCACCGCGACCTCACGCGCCTTAGTGGCGGCTAGGGCACGAAACATCCCATAGCGGGCGCCAACGCTGCCAAGGGCATATCCTGCCGCGCGTTTCTTCAACGGCTGCGGCGCATATTTTTCATCTGCCTCTCACGGATTCCCCTGGCGAGATGCATCGAACCAGATCATTCAGATATTCCCGGGTCGCCGCGCAGGCCTCGGCCGCCCGGCCTACACTTG
The DNA here is from genome assembly GCA_050246735.1 of Parvibaculaceae bacterium. Taxonomy (GTDB): domain Bacteria; phylum Pseudomonadota; class Alphaproteobacteria; order Rhizobiales; family Aestuariivirgaceae; genus Taklimakanibacter. The sequence continues at coordinate 105,390 of JBFWVM010000008.1, forward strand.
CGTCCGGGGCGTGCGCACATGCAGACCGTCATGCCGGGCGGTTATGGTGATCTGGCACGACAGACGCGAGGCCTCGCTGGTTTCGGCCGCCGCGAATTCCAGCATGTCGGTTTCCGCTTCGCCCGGAGGGTCGAGCTTCGCCCGCCATTCTTCATCGATATAGACATGGCAGGTGGCGCAGGCGCAGGCACCGCCGCAATCCGCGACGATCCCCTTTATTCCCGCGTTGCGCGCACCTTCCATGAGCGTGCGGCCCTCGGCAATCTCGACCGTGACGGAGTTGCCTTCATAGTCTGTGAACGTAACCTTCGGCATGACGATTTCGGCTGTTATAGGTGGGGCGTTCAGGGCGCGGCGCTGAATACGCCGTGCACCCATTTGGCGACGGCCAGGAGCCTGCCGTCTTCATTCTTGCGGCCGATCAGCTGCACCCCGAGCGGCAGGCCGCGCGGCCCCGTGCCGAGCGGCAGGGCCACGCATGGCAGCTGCAGGAGCGTCCACATGCGGCTGAAGAGCGGATCGCCGGTCGCTCCCAGCCCTTCCGGCGCCTCGCCGGGTGCCGAGGGCGCGAGGAGGACGTCACACCCGGCGAACATCGCCTCGACCATCGCGCCCGCCCGGTCCCGGACGGCAAGGGCCGCCCGATATTGCGCGTCGGTGACCTGCCGGCCCGCCTCGATCAGTTGCGCAAGCTGATCGCTGATCGCAGCCCGGCTGGCATCATGCAGGCGGCCATGAATACGCGCTGCCTCACGGGCCATGACGAGCGTCTGCGCCCCGGTCAGTTCCGAGAACAGCGGCGGATGGGCGATCTCACCGGTCCCGGCTCCGCTGTCCGACAGAACGCGCATGGCGCGGGCGACGACCTCGCGCATCTCGGCCGATCCTTCCCGCCAATGCGGGCCACGCATCAGGCAGATGCGCGGCCCGGTGCCGGAAAAGTCGAGAGTGTCGGCCGGCGGGCTGCCCGTCAGGACCGCGCGGGCCAGAATGAAGTCCTCCGGATCGCGGGCCAGGAGGCCGAGCGTGTCTAGGCTCGGCGCGAGAGGCAGCACACCCGCAAGATCGAATGAGCCGGTCGTGGGCTTGAATGCGCAGATGCCGCAGAATGCCGCCGGCCGGACCAGCGAAGCCGCGGTTTGCGAGCCGAAGGCAATGGGCGCCATGCAATCCGCGACGGCCGCCGCCGAGCCCGACGACGATCCGCCGGGAGTGTGCCCGAGATTGTGCGGATTCGCGGTCTTGCCCGGCCGGAAATAGGCGAACTCCGTGGTCACGGTCTTGCCGAGCGGGATTGCCCCCGCGGCGAGGAAGGCCTGGACGCAGGAGGCGTCGCGATCCGGCCGGCGGTCCCTGAACAGGTCGCTGCCCCAGCCGGTCGGCATGTCGCGCGTGTCGACGATGTCCTTGATCGCGAAGGGAACGCCATGCAGCAATCCGCTGGCGGGCTGCCCGTCGGCGGCCCTGGCGCGCGCCATCGCCCGGTCGGCGTCCAGATGGACGAATGCGCCCACGGCGGCCTCGCGCGCCGCGATGCGCTCGAGATGAGCCGCCATGACCGCGCTCGGCGTGGCGCGGCCCGCCCGGATCATGCGGACGATCTCGCTGGCGCTTCGGCGATGAAGCTCCGCCGTCATGCGAGCGCCTCCATCGCGCGGGCGAAAGGCGCCACCGGCATGTCATAGATGCCTGCGCCCAGGCGTCCCGCTTCGCCCAGCCGGTCGAGGATGCCGAGGCCGACGACCGGCCCGGCACCGGAAGCGACGGCACCCCGCGCCGTGCCGCCGAGCCTGACATCGAGCGCCCGGAAATAGGGATGCCAGCCGACCGACAGCGCCGCGGACCTTGCCTGGCTGTCGTCGGGCAGGTAGGCCGCGAGAGCCTCCTTCTGCACCGGACTCAAGCCGATGGCCATGGCGCCGAGGCCGAAGGCTTCGACGACGGCACTGTCGCCGATGGCGCCCAGGGCCCGGTCCGGCCGCAGGTCGACGTCAAACCTGCCGCGCGGCGCGGCGGCCGGAGCGGTGAACCAGCGTCCGGGCAGTCCGGACACCTGGATGCCGACGTCCCGCCCGTTGCCGCCGGCGGCGGTGACGAAGCTCGATCCCTCGATGCCCTGGGCCAGCCTCATCATGCATTTCGTCGCCGCCATCCAGAGGTTCAGGAACAGGGAGGGAGACGTGGCCATGAAGTCGAGCACGTCCCCGTCAGCGACAGGGGCGCGCATGCGATCCGCGAGCTCCGCCACCAGCGCCCTCGTCGCGGCCTGCGTGCGGCCATGGCAGTCGTCGCCGCCGATCAGGCCTGCGACCGCCAGCGGCACCAGGGCGATGCCTTCCGCGATGCCGCCTCGCAGCACGTCGCGAAAGCGGGTGTTGAGCCAGCGCAGGTGCTCCAGAACGGCCACGGATCTCACCCCGGTCCGCAGCGCCGGCCGCGACCCCTCGTTGATCGGGGCGTAGGTGCGCTGCAGGCCGCGCCACGCGTCATAGACCGTGTGAAGCGGCATCGAGGCGCTGACGACGGCGGCCAGCGGCGTCACCACGTCGTGATCCTGCGCCGGCTTCAGCTCGATCTCTCCCGCCATGATCATCGCTTCCGCTTGATCGAAGTCCCTGGCGATACCCTCATAGACGGCGGCCACGCAGGCGGAGTTCAAGATCGGCATGGTGATCCGGTCCGGCGCGGCGAAGGCCGGTCCGGCATGGAGCAGGACGTTGCGCGGCAAGCCCAGGGCTTCGGCGGCGGTGTCGAGGCGGTTCCACACCGGCTGCGTCACCATCGCCCTGTCGAAGGCCAGCCGGTCGGCCGGATGCGGGATCATGCGTCCTCCGGCGGAATGACCCACGTCTCCGAGAAATAGAGGAATGCCGTCGTCGTCTCGACACCCGCCTGCGTCCGGGTTCCGACCTGTCCGGGAAGGCTCCGCCCATTGACGATGATCTGCGCCGCGCGCGCCGGCACCAGGAGCGTGAACATCGTGTGGGCGCCCGTGCCGACCTGGTCCGGCGTCAATTCCAGCGCGCGCGGCGGCTCGAGATCCTCCCAGACCAGCTCGACCGTCAGCCCGTCGCCGGACACCGTTTCGGAATAGCGATGGCCCATGGGGTCGCCGGAGCTGCGCACGGCCTGCGCCAGCCTGACCCGGAGCCCGTCGAAGGCCGGAGCGGCGCGGAAGGCCTTGAGCCGGCCGATGAAGTTGTCCTTCAGGAAATCCGCCAGCGCCGCGTTGTCGGTCAGAAGGACGTTGGGAGCTTCGGCGGCGCCCGTCGCGGCGGCCGGCGTCCCGTAGAGCAGAAGCACATGCCCCTGTCCCGCCGGCGACCAGGCGACGCGGAAGAAGAGCGCCATGGCGCTGAAGTTTCCCGCCGCATCCTTCAGCAGGATGCCCGGGTTCTCGCCGCTCCAGTCGACGACGCCGGGCGTGATGGGTTGGGCAAGCGGCATCATGCACCTCCGTGCCGTGACGGCGCCACGGGCGAAATCCAGGTTTCCGAAAAGGCCAGGAAAGCCGTGCTCATCGTGCGGCCGAAGAACTGGCGCTGCGCGACGGCCCCGGCAAGCGGCGTGCCGTTCACGACAACCTGCGCCTCCTTCGCCTCGAGAAACAGCGAATACATCTCGTGCTCCTTCGTGGCCGAGTTCTCCCTGGTAACCTCGACGGGCAAAGGCGGCCCCATGTCCCGCCAGACCATCTCGACCGTGACACCCGAGCCGCGCAGGGTTTCGCTGTAGCGCGACTTGAGATCGCCCGGGCGTTTTTCCACCGACTCGCAATCGAGCCAGGCCATCGCGCCCAGGCCCGCCTTGCCGACAAAGGTGGGCATCTTGGTTACCCAGCCATCGACGATCCAGCGCATCAGGCGCTGGTTGTCCGTCATGACGAGGTTGGGCACACCGGGCCAGCCTCGCGCCTCATCCGGCGCGCCGAGCACGATCGCCGCGTGGCCCCGTCCGAAGGGCGAGAGAACCACGCGGAAGAAGAGCGCCAGCGTCGAATAGGCCGTGTCGCCCGGATGCCGCTTCAGGTAGATGCCGGGGTTGTCGCCCGACCATTCGACGCGGCCGGGATTGATCGAGATGCGTTTCATGTCCAGCTCGCCTCGTAAGCCTGCAATGCATCCTTGATGAAGCGGTTGCGCGCTTCGCCGGTCAGGCCATCGCCCGATTTATAGATCTCCGCGACCTTGAACGAGATTTCCTTGAGCACGGCGGCGTCGTCGCGCCCCGCCTGGAGGGGGATGCGCAGCATCGTATCGCCGGCATAGGTCGGCAGCGCGCCGTCATGGCCGTCGGTCGGATGCGGCACGCGGTTGCCGGCGGCGAGCGCGCGGATATTGCTGCGGAGCAGGCGGCGGACCTTGGCCACCCCGCGGTCGGTGAAGCTGAGATTCTCGCGGGCGTGGATGTTCCGGGGTCCCTGGCTGACCCAGGCGTCATAGTCGCCCGGATCACGCTGGCGCTGCTCATAGGAGCGGTCCGGCCCCTGGCCATAGAAATCGGTGGTGCCGTATCCGACCTTGCTTTTGTCGGTCAGGCCGCGAGGATCGTCCCCGTCGCGGAAATGCCGCCAGGTCACGACCATCGTGCTGGTGTCGTCGACCGGCACCACCCATCGGCTCAGGCCGCAGCGGCCGAAATAGCGCTGACGGTCCGGCACCGGAAAATGCGCGCCATTCTGGGTGAAGGCCGGCATCATGTGATCGTGAATGCGCAGCCACACGATGTCGCCGACACGGCGCACATTGGTGTAGAACTCGCCATGCCTGCCCTCATGGAACTCGATCATGGGCATTTCGGCGAAGGCGTCGATGAACTGGCTCCTGACCGCAAGCGTGTGCAGATAGACCACGTGGAACGGATCCCAGGCGTTCTCCATGACCTGCAGCCAGTTGCAGGGCGATTTGATCAGGGACGGCAGCATCTCGTCGCCCGCCTCGTCGAAGGTGTCCATCACCGGGAAGGGCGGCCTCGTGTCGGCAGGACCGAGATAGGCGAAGGCCAGCCCCTTGTATTCGATCACCGGATAGGCGCCGAGGCAGGCCTTCTTCTTCACCTGCGATGCCGGCGGCTCGCACGGCGTCTCGAGCACGGTTCCGTCGAGCGCGTATTTCCAGCCATGATAGGAACAGCGGATGCCGCCCTCCTCGACGATCCCGAATTCGAGGCTCATGTTGCGATGGGCGCAATGCAGGTGCGTCAGCCCCAGCCGGCCCTCCTTCTTCTCGCGGAAGAGAACGAGGTCTTCGCCCAGGATACGGATGCGGTAGGGCAGGTCGCCGACCTGGTCGGTCATCGCGACGGGCATCCAGAAGCGGCGCATGTATTCACCGCAAGGCGTGCCGGGGCCGACCTCGGTCAGCTCCGGATCGGGCTCCTGCTTCCACACGCTCTGCCGTTCATGGCCGCGGAAATTGCCTTCTGGGATCTGAAACGCCATGTTCATCGGCTCCTCCAATCGGATCAATCCGGAAACGGGTCCGGCACCGGCGCCCTGCCGGTCCAGACGGATTTGGTCTGCAGAAAATCCTTGACGGCATCGGGCCCCAGTTCGCGCCCGTAGCCCGATCGCTTGAACCCGCCGATCGGCGCATGCGGATCGACGCTGCGGTAGTGATTCACATAGACCGTCCCCGCATCGATCCGGCCGGCGACCCGGGCACCCTTGACCGGGTCCGAAGTCCACACCCCGCCGGCCAGCCCGTAGTCGGTGTCGTTGGCCAGTGCTATGGCCTGCTCCTCGGTCTCGAAGCAGGTGACGGCAAGGACCGGGCCGAACACCTCCTCCCGCCAGAGCTCCATGTCGGGGGTCACGTCGTCGAAAATCGTAGGACCCACGTAGAATCCGGGACGTTCGCCCGTTATTGCCGTTCCGTCGAGCAGGCAGACGGCACCGTCCTCTTTTGCCCGTCCGATCATGCGCAGCACCTTGGCCAGATGCTGTTCGTTCGCCAGCGGTCCGATGCGGGTGGCCGGGTCCATCGGATCGCCCGGCCTCAGGTCTTTGGCCCTTTCGATGATCCGCGAAACCAGGGCCTGCTTCAGGGGCTTTTCGACGATCAGGCGGGAACCGGCCACGCAGGTCTGTCCGTTCGACAGGAAGATGCCCGACAAGATCCCGTTGACGACGTTGTCGACATCCGCATCCGCGAACACGACCTGCGCGGACTTGCCTCCCAGCTCCAGGGTCGCGGGAACCGCGCCCGCCGCGGCTGCCGCGGCAACCTTGCGGCCGCCGAAGTCCGATCCTGTGAAGGTCACCTTGCGCGTCATGGGATGGCGGACCAGAGCCTCGCCCACCTCATGGCCGTAGCCGGTGACGACGTTCAGGACGCCGGCCGGCAAGCCGGCCTTGTGCAGCATCGCCGCGAATTCGAGCGTCGAGGCCGAGGCGAGCTCGGAGGGCTTCACCACCACCGTGTTGCCGGCGGCAAGCGCTGCGCCGAGCTTCCACGTCAATATCATCAGCGGAGAGTTCCAGGGGGTGATCGCGACGACCACGCCATAGGGCAGGAAATGCGTCTCGCTTTCGACCCCGCCGATGCGGTTATGGTGCGGCTCGACGCGGATCCTGCCGGCCTCGGCCGCGAAGTGCCCGTACCATTCATGCAGCCTGGAAAACTGCGCCCTGACCTCGCTGACGCGCTTGCCGTTGTCGCGGATTTCGGACTCGACCAGATCTTCCCAATGCGCAGCCAGATATTGCGCAAGGCGCTCGAGCACGGCAGCCCGGTCACGGGGGCCGGCGTTCGCCCACTCTCCTTCACGAAACGTCCGATGCGCGGAGCGCACCGCCAGATCCGCGTCGTCCGCGGTCCCGCGCGAAATCCGCGACCAGACCCGGCCGTTCGCCGGATCCATGCTGTCGATCTCCTCACCGGATTCCGCCGTGAAGCTGCCGGCGATGAAATGGGTGTAGCGCTTCATCTGTCGCCTGCCCGGAACGGCGCGGGCAAATGCGCATCGGCATCCCGCAAGATCAAATGCATGTGGCTCTCGACGGATCGGTCCGGCATCGCCAATTCCTCAGGCTCCTCCGTTTTCTAGCATAATATTTTAGAAAGTGAATTGCAAAAGTTGAACATGTATGTGATATGACAGGTCAAGCCAACGGAGACGAGCATGGTGGTGTGCGCAAAGGCAGGTATCGACCTCATCCGGCCGCATATGCTCGGCGGCGCCGATGATACCGCGCCGCCCGCTTCGATCTTCCTGAATTCGAACGAAAGCGCTTACGGACCCTGTCCCGGCGCCGCCGCAGCCGCCCGCGCGGCCGTCGCGGGCGTCGCGCGCTACCTGGAGGATCCCGACCGGGTCCTGGCGCCGGCAATCGCCAGGCGCTTCGGCCTCCAGGAGGACCGGATAACGACGGGGCATGGGTCCGACGATCTTCTGGCCCGACTGGCGCGGGCTTATCTCGGCCCCGGAATGGAATTGATCCGCAGCGCGAACGGCTACCTCAAGGTGCCGAACTACGCGAATGCCAATGACGCGGTCGCGGTTTCCGTTCCCGACGACGATTTCAAGCCGTCGGTCGATCGCATGATCGCGGCGATCACCAGGCGCACGCGCATCGTCTATATCGCCAATCCCGAGAACCCGGCAGGCACCTATCTGACCGGCCCCGAGGTCCGCCGCCTGCATGCTTCCATGCCCGAGGACGCCTTGCTGGTCATCGACAGCGCCTATGAGGAATATGTGGAGGCCGCGGATTACGAACCGGCGCACAGGCTCGTGGAGGACGCCGCAAACGTGGTGATGTGCAGGACGTTCTCGAAGATTTTCGGCCTTGCCGGAGCCCGGGTCGGATGGGCCTACGGGCCGCATGACGTCATGGGCGTGCTGCGTCGCATCTCGCTGACCTTCCCGGTCGCGGCACCTTCCGTCGCAGCAGCGGTCGCGGCGCTCGAGGATCATGCCCACACCAGGTTCGTTCTCAGCGCCAACAGCGCGGGCCGCCGCCTCTTGAGCGCGAAGCTCGGGGCGCTCGGGCTCGAGGTGGTGCCGAGCCAGGCGAACTTCGTCCTTGCGCGGTTTCCGGACCCGCGCAAGAGCGCCGCGGCTGCGCATGACGTCCTGCGCGCCGCCGGCATTGCCGTGCGCCGGTTCGGCTCTCCAGCCTACCGGGACCACATCCGCATAACGGTAGGACTGCCGGACGAGCTTGACGCATGCGTTTCGGCCATCTCATCGTTTCTCGGCGCGAGGCCGTGATGGTCGCTGCGACCTTCGCCGCGCCGGCAGGCGTCTCTGTCGCTCGTCCCTCCGGCGCCAGGATCATCTCCGGCATCAAGGCGGCCGGCGTGCGCGAGATCATCGCGCTGCCGGACATCGTCACCAGCGACGGATTGCTCTGGCCCATCTCGAAAGACCCCGAATTCCGGCTGACCCGGATCTGCAAGGAGGACGAAGGCGTTTCGATCTGCGCGGCGATGTCCTTCAACGGGACCCGCGCCATCTTGATGATGCAGCAGACCGGCCTCATGGATTCCCTCAACGCGATCCGGGCGATCGGCGTGGACTATGGCCTGCCCGTCGTCATGCTGGTGGGGCTGCAGGGCAAGGAACCCCATCTGGCTCCGGAAAAGTCGTCGGCCTATGGGGTGCGTATCGTACGCCCGATCCTGGACGCCATGCGGCTGTCGCATTCGCTCATCGAAGACCCCGGGGACGTGGACCATATGCCGGAGGCGATCGCCGCGGCCTACGCGGCTTCACGGCCCCATATCTTCCTGATCGGCCGCGCTCCGGAGGCGCCATGACACTTCGCCGGGACGATGCCCTGAAAGCCATGATCCCGTTCGTGAACGACAGGGATATCGTCGTGGCGGTGTATCAAAGCTGCTTCGACTGGCTGGCATTGAACCCGCGCGACTTGAACTATGTCGCGGTCGGCGCCATGGGGCAGGCTTCGTCCCACGCTCTGGGCCTGGCCCTCGCCAGTCCCGAGCGGCGGGTGCTGGTCTTCGATGGCGACGGCAGCCTTCTGATGAACCTGGGCGCGTTGGTGACCATTGCCGCGGCCGCGCCTGCCAACCTGTATCATTTCCTTTTTGCCAACCGCACCTATGAGGTCAACGGCGGCCATCCCCTGCCGGGCGCCAGGGTCGTCGATTTCGCCGGCTTCGCCCGGGCGGCCGGCTATGCGGATGCCTGCAGCTTCGACGATCCGGACCGTTTCAAGGCCGCTTTGCCCGGGCTCATGGAAGCTCCCGGCCCGCGCATGGCGGTTCTCGAGATCGTTCCGGGGGATCCCTATCCGCGCGACTACGCCTATATCCACAGCGCGGCTGCGCGGCAGAGCTTTCGCGAGGCGCTCAATCGGCGCTGATGGATTTCTGGGCGATGTCCAGAAAGTCGTTCGCGACGGCGGAGAAGGCCCGGTTTTTCGACCAGAACAGGACCGAGCGAAAGCTCAGGGGCGCGGCGAAGGGAAGCGCCACGCAGCCGGGGATCGATTTCAGGTAGCTTTCGCTGGAGCCGACGACCGCCACCCCTAGCCCATGCGCCACCAGCCGGCAGATCGCGTCGGTGGTGCGGGTTTCGTACTGCATCCGCCGCTCGACCCCTTTCGCCGCGAAAAAACGGTCGATCTCGAAACGAAACCGCGAGGTGGAGATGTAGGAAATGAAGCTTTCGTTCGCCAGGTCGTGAGCGTGGATCAGGGCCCTGCCGGACAGATGATGATCCCTGGGCAGGACGCAATAGACGTCCTCGTTATTCAAGACCAGACTGTCGAACGACGGGTTCATCGGCTCATTCGACGTGATGCCGAAGTCGTAATTCTGGGACACCAGCCACTCGACCGTGTCGTCATTGGCCTCGATCTCCATGCGCGCCATGGCTTCCGGACGCGACGCCGCAAAACGTCCGATCAGCATCGGCACCAGATGCGTCGAAAAGGTCGGCGTGGTCACCAGCGTGAGCCTGGCATGACCGAAACGCCCGATCGCCGCCGCCGCCTGCTTTATGTGCTCCATGCCGCTGATGGCCTGGCGGACTTCGCCGACAAGAAGCCGGGCTTCTTCGGTCGGCACCAGGATCCTGCCGGAGCGCTGGAAAAGCTGAAATCCCACTTCCGTTTCCAGATCCGATATCAGGCGGCTGACCGCAGGCTGCGAGATTCCGAGAACGGCCGCCGCCTCGGTCACGGTGCCCGTCGAAACGACGGTCCGGAACGCGTCGATCTGCCGGAATGTTATCTTCATGCGGCCATCTTTCTTTTCAGGCTGTATGCGCAAAACAGCTCACCCGATCCCTCTCGCATGTGAATTCGATAATCTTTTTTTATGTGGAGATCAAAATCTCATTGACTACACTATAAGTTACGGCAATAGTTTTACCACAGTTTCCCATCTGACAGTGCCGGGAAAGCGTATGCAAGAACGTGTATGGACGCCTACGCCGCATGCGATGAGGAAACGCGAGACTCCACGTCTCAATGTGCGGTCCACCTTGCGCACCGGCTGGCAGGTCACGCAAGCGGTCCTGGTCTTCACGATCATCGCCTATTTCATCTGGCGTGGCGCTTCCGCCATGGACTACAAATGGCAATGGTATCGCGTCCCGCCATTCTTCTATCATGTCGAGAATGGCGAGGTCGTTTGGGGGCCCCTGGTCCTGGGCCTCGTCCAAACCCTGAAACTGGCCGCCATCAGCGGTGTCGTCGCCATTCTGATCGGCTTTGCGACCGCATTGGCCCGGCTTTCGGACTCGATCGCGGCCCGGACAATCGCGACCTGGTATCTGGAAGCGATCCGGAACACGCCCCTGCTGGTGCAGCTCTTCCTTTTCTATTTCGTCCTTGCCCCGATATTCGGCATCGATCGGTTCTGGGCGGGCGTCCTGTGCCTTTCGGCCTTCGAAGGTTCGTTTGCCGCCGAGATCATCCGCGGCGGCATTCTCGGCGTCGACAAGGGCCAGTATGAGGCAGCGGACGCCATAGGTCTCGATCGCCGCGACAAATACCGCTTCATCGTCATCCCCCAGTCGCTGCCCCTGATCCTGCCCCCGCTCACCGGACTGATCATCTCACTCATCAAGCATTCGGCGATCGTCAGCGTGATCGCCGTGGCGGAGCTGACCACCGCCGGCCTCAACCTGATCTCGCAGACGTTCATGGCTTTTGAAGTCTGGTTCCTGGTCGCCGGAATTTATCTCGTCGTCACGATCTCGCTGTCGGTCGGGGTGACGTTCCTCGAAATGTCACTGGACAAGAGCAGACGATAGCGGACCGACAACAGGAAAGCCGCCCGAGCGGCGCAAACAGGAGGAGAAAATGCAGTTGTTCAGAACCTTGAATTGGCTGGCGGTCGCCGTGGTCATGGCCGCCTCCACCATATCGGCCTCGGCGCAGAGCATGGTCGATGAAGTGGTGCAGCGCGGCACGTTGCGCGTCGGCATGTCGACTTTCGTGCCCTGGGCCATGCGCGACAAGAAGGGCGAGCTGATCGGGTTCGAAGTCGACGTCGCGAAGAAGGTCGCCAAGGACATGGGCGTCGAGATCGAGCTCGTTCCCACGCAATGGAGCGGCATCATTCCCGCGCTGCTGGCGAAGAAGTTCGACATCATCATCGGCGGCCTGTCCATCACGCCCGAGCGGAACCTGACGATAAACTTCACGATACCTTACGCGCATTCCGGCCAGCAGATGGCGTCCAACACCGCCCTGACGAAGGACATGAAGTCGCTCGACCAATACAATGACGCCGCCGTGACGATCGCCTGCCGCAGGGGTTCCGTCTCGTGCGACGCCGCCCGGAAGCTGTTCCCCAAGGCGACGCTGCGCCAGTTCGACGACGACGCCCAGGCCTTCCAGGAAGTCGTCAACGGCAATGCGCACGCGCTGATCTCGTCGGCGCCCAAGCCGCGCTTCTGGTCCGATGCCTATCCGGACAAGGTCTACGTCGCCAACAACGGCGAAAATCTGACCCGCGGAGACGAGGCTTTCGGCCTGCGCAGGGGCGACGTCGATTCACTCAACTTCTTCTCGAACTGGATCCTGGTCAACACGTCGAACGGCTGGCTTCAGGAAACCCATGATTATTGGTTCAAGGACCAGTCCGCATGGAAAGACATGGTCGCTGCCGAATAGGCGGGCCGACATGAGCCACGAGGCACGGGAACTCCCCGTGCCTCGTTCTTTGCATGAGGAAGCCGGGCATGAATCGAGCCCCGCCACCCAGCCCGAAAAAGGCGCGACTGACCGCGCTGGACTTCGCCCTGTTCGGCGCCGCCCTGCTGCTGGTCCTCTATGCCGCGTATCGCATCAATGACGTGCTCGTCTACAAATGGGGCTGGTCGAGGGTCCTGAATTTCATCGTCCTCTACGACAAGGACACCGGGACATATTCGGCGAACCTGCTGCTCTTCGGGCTGGCGGCGACGCTGCGGCTGGCGGTATGGGCGACGATCCTGGCCAGCGTCATCGGCGTCGTCATGGGGTATTGGCGCACCTGCGACAACCTGACGGCCCGCATCATAAGCCGCGGCTATGTCGAGCTGATCCGCAACCTTCCGCCCCTGGTGTTCATCTTCATCTTCTATTTCTTCGTCTCCAGCCAGATTTTTCCGGCGCTCGGCATCGACAATATCGCTCACGACAACCGGCTGGTGAACACCACCGCCTTTCGCGTGCTGTTCGGCGAGCCGCGGCTCTTGTCGAACTTCCTGGCCGGCGTTCTATGCCTGGCGCTGTTCGAGGCGGCCTACATCACCGAAATCGTGCGTGCCGGGATCCAGTCGATCGGACAGGGCCAGTGGGAGGCGGCGCGCGCCATCGGCCTGTCGCACACCAATGTGCTGAAGGACGTGATCCTGCCCCAGGCGATACGAAAGATCCTGCCGCCGCTCGCCGGCCAGTTCATCACCCTGATCAAGGATTCCGCCATCGTATCCCTGATCTCGGTCCAAGAGCTGACGTTCCTGGCGACCGAAGTCGCATCGACCACGACCAAGGTCTTCGAGACGTGGATCCTGGTCGGGCTGATGTACTTCGTCCTGTGCTACAGTTTTGCCCTGCTTTTCAGCCGGCTGGAGCGCCGCGCCGCGAAAGCCCGCCGTTAGGAGGCTCATGATGCCCGAAGCAGAACCGCGGCCGCTGGTCGAAATCAGGAAGCTGTGCAAGTGGTACGGAAACTTCAATGCCCTGTACAACATAGATCTCGCCGTCGCCGAAGGCGAGAAGGTGGTCGTCTGCGGTCCTTCGGGGTCGGGAAAGTCCACGATGATCCGCTGCATCAACCAGCTCGAGACGCATCAGAGCGGAACGATCACCGTCGATGGAGTCGAGGTGAAGCCCGGCATGAAGCATATCGAACGCATCCGGCGCGACGTCGGCATGGTGTTCCAGGGCTTCAACCTGTTTCCGCACATGACCATTCTCGACAATCTCATTCTCGGGCCGATGCGCAATCGCGGCATGGCGAAGATGGACGCCACCGAGCTGGCCATGCGATATCTCGAACGCGTCCGCATCGCCGAACAGGCCGGCAAGTATCCTCCGCAATTGTCCGGCGGCCAGCAGCAGCGCGTCGCCATCGCGCGCGCGCTCTGCATGAAACCGAAGATCATGCTGTTCGACGAGCCGACGTCGGCGCTGGATCCTGAAATGATCGCGGGCGTCCTCGAAGTGATGATCGAGCTGGCCGAGGAAGGGATGACGATGATCTGCGTCACCCATGAGATGGGGTTCGCCCGCAAGGTCGCAGACCGGGTGGTGTTCATGGACGAGGGCGAAATCGTCGAGACCGCCGGGCCCGAGGATTTCTTCGACAATCCGCAGAGCGACAGAGCCCAGGCGTTCCTGGGCCAGTTGCTGGCTCACTGATGTTCCGCGTCCGCGCTCCTATTCGCCGTCCTTGTAGTAGCCGACGACGTCGCCCTCCGTCGTGACGCCGAGGCCGTTCAGCAGCCGGTTCACATAGTTGAAATAGCCGATGATCTGGTTGGCCTCGAGGATCTGGCCATCGTCCAGGCCCTCCCGGCGCAGGGCCTCGACATCCGCCTGAACCATCTTCCCGGGCGACAGGGTGAGCTTCTCGGCATAGCGGAGCAAGGCGAGCTCGCGGCCGTCGAACACGCTTTCGGGCCGGCGCGCATGGAGCGCCCGCCCGATGGCGTCGGCCCGGGCGTCGTCGGCAATCAGGTGGCGGGCATTGGCCCAGTGGTTGGCCAGCGAATACGGACAATCGTTCAGGATCGACACATAGGAGCTGACGACCTCCTGAAGCCATGCCGGCAGCGTGTTGGTGTCGTCATGCAGCGCGGCGCGGTAGAGGACGATATGGCCTCTCATGGTGTTGGGGCGCAGCGAATGCACGCGCATGACATTGTCCACCGTTCCATGCGGCGTACGCGCAAGGCTCAGCACTTCCCGCAGATTCGCATCGGCGTTTTCGTCCGAGATCATCTCAATCCAGGCAGACATCTTGTTCCTTCCCTGCTAGGCGGCGCCGGCCTCGCGGTCCATCAGCCGCTGCAGATGCAGGCGAAAGAGCTTCGCGCCGGCATCGAGTCCCAGATCGATATTCGGGGTCTGCTTGTCCCTCATGCCCTCATGCACGGCGACGAGAACCTCGCGGTCCTCCTCGAACGCCATGCGGGCGCCGGCATTCATCTTTTCCGAGATCGCCTTGTCCTGCGGGTCGGTGTTGCGGTGCTGGAACCAGAAATACCGGCTGCGCTCCTCGTCGATCGGGGTCATGAAGTTATAGGAAATGTTGACATAGGTGTTGTCGACGGGCGCGGCACCCGGTCCGCCGGTGCCGGCCGGCGTATAGACCGACTTGTTCAGGGCGATCGCGGGGACGCACATCTCATAGTGCTGGAGCCGGTCGCAGACGCCCTCGAACTTCACCAGGCCGGCATAGTATGGCGACGGCGGGCGCCCGTATATCCAGCGCGACACGATCACGCCCCTGTCGGTGCGGGTGATCTCGAGCGGCTGATCATCGGTGCCGGCGCCGGCGAAGGAGGTGAGATGAACCCAGGCCACATGGCTCGGATCCAGCAGGTTGTCGACGATCCACAGGTAGTTGCAGTCGATGTCGAGGACGCCGCCATCCGTATAGCCCCAGTCCGGACTGTCGAAATTCGCGATGGGAAAGATCGTGTCCGGATCGGCGAGAGCGGGGTTTCCCATCCAGATCCACAGAAGCCGGTATCGGTCGACAACCGGATAGGACCTGACGATCGCCCGGACCGGAATCTTGTCCGGCTGGGTTGGCGCGGCGACACACATGCCCGAGCAATCGAAGGTGAGCCCGTGGTAGCCGCATTCGACCGCGTCCCCCTTGCGCTTGCCCTTCGAGAGCGGCAGCTTGCGGTGCGGGCAGGCATCCTCCAGGGCAACCGGTGCGCCGTCCTGCTTGCGGTAGATGACGATATTCTCGCCGAGGAGCCTTTCCGGCTTCAGATCCTGCCCGAAGTCCTTGCTCCATCCCGCCACATACCAGGCATTTCTAAGATACATCTCTCGGCGGGCCTCACGCGGATTGCTGCCGGGCACTCTAGGGCCGGCGCTCCCGGCGTCGCAATATGACTGTCATTATGACAGTCATTAGCAGTTCTTAAGCTATACCTCCGCCCGCCTCCGAGAACAGCCAGTTCCGGAAGCGCTGGATGCGGCCGGACCTCAGCGCGGCCTTCGGGCACACGAACCAGTAGGAATATTGCGAGAGAGCGATGCCGGGAAGCGGCTTCACAAGGCTGCCGGCCGCCAGGGCATCCTTCACCAGCGGCTCGCGCCCGAGCGCCACGCCCAGTCCCTGGACCGCCGCCTGCACGACCATGTTCGTCTGGCCGAACCGGCGTATCCGGGCGGGCTTCGGAAGGGTCTGGCCGGTCTGCTCCGCCCAGAATGCCCATGTCGGCGGACTGCCCCCGACATCGGCGAGATCGTCCATCAGCAAGGTGTGGTGGGCAAGATCCTCAAGCGTGGTCAGACCGGGCCCGCTCTCGAGCAGCGACGGCGCGCAGACAGGAAACAGGCGCTCGTCCAGCAGGCGTTCGACATGAAGTCCCGGATAGTTGCCCATGCCGTAAAGGATGGCCAGGTCCGACTGTCCGGTCGAGAAGCCGAGCGGCGAGGTATCGGTCGAAATGGATACGGGCGTCTCCGCATGGAGCTGATCGAACTTGATCAGTCGCGGGAACAGCCAGTTGACCGCGAAGCCGGGCAGGCAGGAGACGGTGATGGCGGGGTCGGAGCCGCCCTTGTGGCGCATCTTGTCGCACAGGTCGCCGATCTGGCCGATGCCGCCGGCGACCGCCGTCGCCAGCAATCTTCCTTCGTTCGTCGCGACCGTGTCCCGCGGCCCGCGCACGAGCAGGGGGTGGCCGATCCACTCTTCGACGACCTTCACGTGCTGGCTGACGGAGCTCTGGGTCACACCCAGCTCTTCGGCCGCGCGGGCGAAGCCGCGCAGCCTGACCACCGCCTCGAAGGCGCGCAGGGCCGCGAAAGGGAGGCTCGGCAACATATTACTCATACTAATGGCTCGGATTATGAATTTCAAATTGAGACCTGAAGCCGGCGCCCATTAGATCGCGCTGAAATCCGTGAGGGGGACCCGAGATGCCGGGCGGGACGGGACTGGTCGAAAAAGGTGCTGCGAACCTGCTGGCCAATTGTGCCGGCATCCGCAGGCACGACCGCCTGCTGATCGTCCATGAGGAGGCGGGCCTTAGCTATTATGACGACGAGATCGCGGGCGCGGTCTCGCATGCGGCGCAAGCGATCGGCGCGCATGTGACGGCGAGGCGGGTGCCCTTCGACCCTCTGCCGACCGAAATGCCGGCAGAGATCCGGGCGCTCCTGCGGTCGGCCGACCAGGCCGTCTTTCTTGCGCGCATCGGCGATCAGTTGCGTTTTTGCGACATGGCGTCGAGCGGGCGCATGACCGTGTGCTATGCGCTGGACGTCGAGATGCTGGGCTCGGCCTACGGCACGGCGGATCACCGTGCCTTCATCGAGCTCAAGGCTGCGCTCGACCGGATGCTGGGCGGTGCGCAATCGATCCATGTCACCTGCCCTTCCGGGACCGATTTCCACGGCCCGGGTCCCGGAAGGACAAGGCCCCTGGCGGATGTCGGGATCAAGCGCTTCCCCATGTCCGTCTTCACGCCCGTTCCCGCGGCAGGATATTCCGGAACGGTCGCGCTGCCCGGCTTCCTGGTCGGCACCGGCTCGATGTATTACGAGCCCTATGCGCTTGAATACGAAGGGGCGTTATCGGTGACGTTCGAAGCGGGGCGCATCACCCGATTCGTGGGCAGCGCCGCGGCCGTCAGGTCGGCCGAGCGGCATTACCGGATGGTGGCGGAGAGGCTGGGCATCGATCGCGATTTCGTCCATTCATGGCATGCCGGCATCCATCCCGGCTGCGAGATTTCGAGCGCCGCGTCCGGCGGCTATGAGCGCTGGAGCGGCGCGGCTTTCGGCAATCCGCGATTGCTGCATTTCCATACCTGCGGCGCCTATGCGCCGGGAGAGATTTCGTGGAACGTCGTCGATCCGACCATCGCGGTCGACGGCATTCCGGTGTGGCAGGACGGCGTCCTGCGCCCGCAACTCGTGCCCGGCGGAGACGAGATACTGGCGCGGCATCCCGGCGTCGCCGCCCTCTTCGACGCACCGAAACGCTATATCGGTCTCTAGCGCGAATCCTGTCCCGGCCGGGTCAGAGGCCCCATCTGGAGCTGAGATCCTTGAAAAAGCCGTTGGCTTCGTTGATCGCCAGCCAGGCATTCAGGAAATTGATGAAGACGAAGTCGTCCTGCGCGGTGATGTAGCCCAGCGGCCTGCGGTTTCGGACCTCTCCGCCGAACTGCTGCATCGCCTCGAATCTCTGGGTGATCGATGCCGCATCGACATTGCTCGAGATCGTCACGTCGGCCCGGCCGGCAAGCACTTCCTGATAGCCGGTCGCGGGCGCCTCGACCGTGACGATCGTGGCGTTCGGAAAGGCCTCTCTCGCCTGCTGCTCGAATATGGTGCCGAGAATGACGGAGACCTTCACCCCGGGCTTGTTGGCGTCATCCCATGTCTTGAAGCGCCCGGCATTCGCCTTCAACGTCATCGGAACCGTCCCTACATAGACGTAGGGCATCGTGTATCCGACGACCTTGGCGCGGCCGACGTCGATCGACGTACCGCTCATGACGATGTCGTATTTGCCGGAGAGAACGCCGGCAACCATCGTCTTCCAGTCAGTGGCGACGAACTCGGCCTTCACGCCGAGGTCCTTGGCCAGCCGGTTGGCGGCGTCGATCTCAAAGCCCTTGTATTCTCCGCTCGCCACATCGCGGATCGTCATCGGGTTGAAGTCGCCGGTCGTGCCGACCTTGATCACCCCGGATTCGAGGATCTTCTGAAGCCTCGAATCGGCCTGGGCCGGCGGCGAGACGGCCAGGCAGATTGCAACCACTCCCGCGATCATGCCGGCAAGCTTGCTGATGATGGTCATTCCCTTCTCCTCCGACGTTCATGTCTCGATACAAGTCAGTCCACAGGATCAAGTCCCAGGAGTCGCGCAGGAACGCGCTTGGTCATATTGTCGATGTCCTGCTGCGAGTACTTCTTGGTTTTCAGGTGGCTGATCCACAGGCGCATGGCCTCGATCGGCATGGGCGTGGAAAGCTGTCCGCAGTCGGTCGATACGACGACGTTCCCGCTGCCCACGGCATCGATCATTTCGCACACATCGGCCACCGAGATAAGCCGGCTGGGATCGAGCGGATCCCAGATGCCGTTCGGCAACGAGCTGAAGCCCATTTCCAGCACGGCGCCATAGTCGCTCACCATCTGCTTGAGATCGGCGAGAGGGTATTTCATCACGTGGTAGTTGGCGGTGTGCACGACGAGCTTCGTCAGCCCTCTTTTCCTGGCTTCTCCAAGCAGGACATGAGATTCGTCCACGGAAAGGTGCCCGGTCGCGAGCATCAGGTCCCCGGCAGCCATCATGTCGAGGATCTCCAGCACCTCGTCCTTGATGACACCGTTGGCGTCGAGGATGGTGATGCCCCTGCCTTCGGCGGGAAATTCCATGCCGATGGTCTCATATCCCATGCCCTTGCCCATCCGGCGAACATAGGCGGCGTGGTTTTCGGCCCACATCGAGGGCATCCACACCGCCCTGACGCCGTTCCTGATCGCCAGCGAGACGGCCAGCGGGTTGAGGCCGCCGACCGAGGGATTCAGGCAGATGAGACCGAACACCTTGATGCCGCCTCCGACGGCTTTTTCCGCGATCTGGGCCCGCTCATGGGTGGAGCTGAAATGGCTCTTGATCATGACGGCTCTCATGCCCGTCGCTTTGGCCAGGGCAACGATATCCCGATCCTCCAGGAGCCGCGCGCAAAAGTCGGGATGAGGGTGGCAATGAATGTCGATCGTTCCTTCGAGATCCTTGTAGATCCCGGTGGCGAGAGCGATGCTCCAGAGTTCTTCCGGGACATCTTCAGAGCGAGGCATATGTTTCTCCTGAGTATGAACGGCGGTCATCGGTCGACATGCATACGGCGCTCGAGGCGCCGGACCAGATGTGATGCGACAAGAATAAGAGCGAGGTACTCGAACAGAAGGACCGAATAGATTTCGAGAGGGCGGTATTCGACGACGGTCAGCTCATTTGCCCTCCGGGTGAGCTCCATCAGACCGATGACGGACACCAGCGACGACATCTTGAGCATGTAGATGAACTGATTGCCGAGCGGAGGCAGTATGCGCCTTACCGCCTGAGGCAGGATGACGAGGCGCATCTTGTTCATATAGCTGAGGCCCAGGGCGTCGGACGCTTCGGACTGCCCTTTGTGGATCGACTGGATGCCCGCGCGGAAAATTTCCGCCTCGAATGCGCTGTCGCAGGCGACCATGGCCAGGATGCCGGCAGCCAGCGGGCTCAGGCTGATTCCCAGAATGACAGGCAGTCCGTAATAGACCCAAAGGATCATCACGAGCATCGGCACCGAGCGGAACAACTCGACATACGTCCGATTGAAGGCGCGAAGCAGCGGCCACCTGGAGAAGCTCGCCAGCGAGATCAGCGCACCGAGGATGATCGAGAAGAAGATGGCGACCGTCGAGAGCAGCAGGGTCATCCATACGCCGCCGGCCAGGAAACGCAGGTTGGTCATCCCCTTTTCGCTGAATGGAAGAACGGCGTGCCACCCCCAGCTGTAGGTGCCCCCGCAGCCGCTCAGGACCAGGAGCGCCGCCAATACGACCATGCATCGCAAAATCACGAACATGCTCCCCAGAACGCGCTGTCGATGACTGTACGATACATAACATTGATGTCAATTTCATTATCTCACATGCATATATATTATCTCATGTAGAGAATGACGACGGACGTCCGCCTTTCACGGCATTCCCACCTCCCGCCAGAAGCGAGAAGCGCAACCCATATGTCCGGTACGGAATGCCCTATGTGTCGGGCAGCTCTGCGCCTATCGGACGAAGCGTCCCTCGGCTTCAGTATTCATCGTTCAAGGCGTCGACGGCCGGGATCTCGCGCGAGCGGCGCTCGATATAGGCCAGCAGTTCCTCGTCCCTGGCCGCGTCGAGCTTCGGCTCCTGATATTCGCTCAGAAGGCGCCGCGCGCGTTCCAGCGCCCGCTGCTTGATGTCCTTGGCGCCGTCCACGTTCCACTGTTCGACCGAGTTGTTGTCGAAGAGCCTGGGGATGAAGAAGGCGCGCTCGAAATTGGCCTGGGTGTGCGGATGGCCCAGATAATGGCCGCCCGGGCCGACGTCGCGGACCGCCGCCAGAGCTTCATCGAAGTCGTCCCACCGGATGCCTTCGGCCATGCGATAGCCCATGGCGCAGACTTCCGCATCCACCAGGAACTTGGCGATCGAGCAGTGCATGCCGGCCTCGTTCCAGCCCGCCGAGTGCCAGATGTAATTGGCCCCCGACATCAGCACGGCCATCATCGTCATGGCGCTCTCATAGCCGGCCTGGGCATCGAAAATCTTGGCGCCGCCGAGCAGGTTCGATGTGCGCCACGGGACGTTGTAGCGTCGCGCCATCTGGCCGATCATGAAATTCATCAGAGAGATTTCCGGCGTTCCGGCCATCGGCGCGCCCGACTGCATGGAAACCGTCGAGAGGAAATGCCCGTAGATGGCGGGGCAACCCTTCCGGACGACCTGGGTGTAGGCCAGGGCCGACAGCGCCTCGGCGTTCAGCTGCGCCACTGCCGGCGCCGTCGAGGCCGGCGTGTTGGCTCCGCCGAGCACGAAGGGAGAGCACAGGACGGGCTGGTTGCGCCGGCAGAACGCCCGCATGGCGCCGAGCATGACCTGGTCCCAGACCAGCGGCGAGTTGCCGTTGCAGTTGCCCGTCGTCACGGCGTGAGTCTCGAGGAAGCCGGGGCCGAACAGAATGTCGCACATGTCCAGCACGTCCTCGGCGTTCCTGGGCGAGGTGGTCATGCCCATGAACATCTTGTCGGAGTGCTTCATCGACGAGTAGGTGATATGCAGATGCCGGTGGGCGACCACGACGTCCATCGGCTCGACGATATGGTGAGCCGATGAATGGAGCGCCGGCATCATATGCGCAAGCTTGTGGAAAGTGCCCAGATCGGCGATCGTCGGATTGCGGCGGACGTCGTCGAGATCGCGCATGTAGGGCGCGCCGGTCATGGGAACGAAGATCGCGTCGGGGCCGCCCAACCGGACGTTCTTCTCGGGGTTCCGGGCGGAATACTCGATGTCGGGCGGAATGGTCCTGATCAGGTCCATGACGAGCCCGCGGTCGAGGTGAACCCGTTCGTCGCGGACATCCGCTCCCGCCTTCTTCCAGTCGGCGAGCGCGACCGGGTCGCGGAACACGACTCCGACTTCTTCCAGGATTGCGAGCGAAGCCTCGTGAATGCGTTCCACCTCGTCGAGGTCCATCGGCTCGACGACCGGCAGCCCGCGTCTGAGCGTCGGCAGCATCTCGATCTTCGGCGCGGTCCGCGCGGACCGGCGCGCGTCCCGCCCTCCTCGTCGAGAGATCCGCGCTTCGACGGTCATGCCAGCCTCCGGGTCTACATGGATGCGGGCCAGTCTCCCGGCCGCGCGCAACCTTTGCCGGAAGCCGAAGCTTCGACCTACTGCAAAAGTCTCACGCGCGTGTTGACAAACGCGCCGGGCGTCCGCATGGCCGGCCGCAATAAAGTCAATCGGCAGGCTACTTTTTTACATCGGCGGGCCGTCGAGTTTCCGTGCTAGCAAGTTTCGGCTTGGTTTGGCCAAGCGAGATGAACGACAAGCTCGGACTCATCCCAGGCATGAGATGAGATCGACAGGGAGGGTTGGCATGCCAAAGACAGATCTTATGAATAATATCCTTCGGCGCGGCGCGTCCCGCCGGACGTTCCTGAAGGCCGGCGGAGCAGCGGCGCTGGCGGCAGGCGGTCTGGTGACGACAGCCAGGGCGCAGGAGTCGCGCCCCATGGTGTATGCCTATGCCAACTGGTCGGACGCGCTGGCCATCACCTTCGTCGGCGCCAAGCTGATCGAGGACAATTTCGGCTACAAGGTGCAGCCCCTGCAGTCGGAACCCGCCGTCATCTATACGTCTCTCCAGTCCGGCAAGGCGGACGTCTTCTCCAACTCCTATATGCAGGGCATGGGCGCTCTGAAGGGCGAGTTCGTCGGCGGCCAGGCCGAGTTCGTGAAGAAGGTCGCGGATCACATCGAAGTCGTCGGCGTGTCGGAAGGGCCGATGACCCAGGGCCTCGCCGTGCCCGACTATGTGGACATCAAGAGCATTGCCGAGCTCAACGACCATGCCGACAAGTTCAAGGGCAGCATCATCGGCATCGACCCCGGCTCCGGCCTCATGCAGTCCGCCGACGCCACGGTGAAGGCCTATGGTCTCAAGCTGAACCTGGTCGCCGGCAGCGAGGCCGCCATGGCCGCAGCGTTTCAACGCGCCTATTCCCGCAACGAGTGGGTCGTGGTCACCACCTGGGAGCCGCTCCCGATGTGGAGCAAGTTCAAGATGAGGTATCTCGAAGACCCCAAGCAGACGATGATGCAGGAGCCGTACAACTGCTTCCATGTCGTGGTGAAGGACTTCAAGTCGAATTTCCCGAAGGCGCACGAGTTCTTCAAGAAATTCCACATTCCCAACGAGGAAGAAGCGAAGATCATGGCGATGATCGACGAGGGATCGAGCCCTCAGGATGCCGCGGCCAAATGGATCGAGTCCGTGCGCGGCAAGGGCATCATCGAACCTTGGCTCGCCTGAGGACGGCTCGTATGCTCCCCCGGTGCAGGACCCTGCGCGGGCTCCTGCACCATCAACCGTTGCGAGGCGCGGGAGACATGGATGAGCAATGCAGACCCCGCAATTGAGATAAAGGGGCTATACAAGATCTATGGCGCCAACCCTCACCTGAAGCTGGACCGGCTCAGGTCGGGCACGGGCGATGCTGAAGACAGCGGCAATGTCGTCGCGCTCAGGAATATCGATCTCTCCATCGAGACGGGCAAGATCTGCGTGATCATGGGGCTTTCCGGCAGCGGAAAGTCGACCCTGCTGCGCTGCATAAACCGGCTCATCGATCCCACCGCCGGCGAGATCCTCATTCGGGGACAGGACATCACCAGGCTCGACAAGGCCGAGCTCCGGAAGATCCGGTCTTCGATGATCGGCATGGTGTTCCAGCACTTTGCCCTTCTCCCCCATATGTCGGTCATCGACAATGTGGCGCTCGGCCTGCGCATATCGGGTGTCGGGCGAAAGGAGCGGCGCGAGAAGGCCGCCGAGACCCTTGAGCTCGTGGGGCTCGGAGGCTGGGGCGACCGCAAGCCCTCCAGCCTCAGCGGAGGCATGCGTCAGCGGGTCGGGCTGGCGCGGGCGCTGGTCATGGATACGCCCGTCCTGCTGATGGACGAGCCGTTCAGCGCCCTCGATCCGCTGATACGCGAGGAGATGCAGGAAGAGCTGCTCCGGCTTCAGGCGGCCTTGAACAAAACGATCGTCTTCATCACTCACGATCCCAACGAAGCCGCCGCGATCGGCGACCATGTCGCCATCCTTCTCAAGGGCGAAGTCGTTCAGCAGGGCCGGCCCATGGACATCGTCCTCGCGCCGGCGACCGACTATGTCAAAAGGTTCGTCCGCGGCACCGACGTGTTCAAGGTCCTCACGGCCCGGCAGGTGGCGGACGACGCCCAGCGCCAGGATGCCGGCGACTTCATCGAGTTGGCCGCCGAGGATCTCATCGCGCCCTATCTCGATGATCTGTCCAGAAGCCGGCGGACCCTCGTCGTGGTGGGCAAGGACGGCAGCCGCATCGGGACGGTCACCACGGAATCCATCGTGAAGGCTCTGGCGTCCCATTCGTCCGCCGCCGGCAAGCAGGCGAAACTCCGGAAACTGAACTGATCCCGCGGGGCTTCAATGGACTATGCAGATTTTGCCAACCAGGTCGCCACGCTCATCGACGATTTCACGAACTACCTGACCGCGAATTTCGGCTTCTTTTTCGACTTCATTTCAGCGGTCATCCTCGGCATCCAGCAGCCTCTCGCCGCGCTTCTCACCGGCGCGCCGGTCTGGGCAGTCATCGCCGCGGCGGTGATCGGCGGCCTGCTCCTGAGAAGCGTCCCGCTCGTGGCTCTGAGCTTTTTCGGCCTCGCCTTCATCCTCACCATGAACCTGTGGTCGGCGGCCATGGTGACGCTCTCCCTGGTATTGACGTCGGCGGTCATCGCCTTGGCGATCGGCATCCCCATAGGCACGCTGATCGCGGAATCGCGGCGCGCAAACGCCGTCGTCGAGCCCATCCTCGATTTCATGCAGACCATGCCGCCCTTCGTGCTGCTGGTTCCCGCGGTCTTTTTCTTCGGCGTCGGCACGGTTCCGGGAGTTGTCGCAACGATCTTCTTCGCCATGCCCCTGCCCATCCGGCTGACCGCGCACGGCCTGAAGATGGTGGAGCCGGAAATGGTCGAGGCGGGAGAAGCCTTCGGAGCGAGCCGCCTCACGGTCCTCTTTCTCATCAAGCTTCCGCTCGCCTTCCGCTCCATCATGGCGGGCGTCAACCAGTGCGTGATGATGTCGCTTTCGATGGTCATCATCGCTTCGATGATCGGCGCGGGAGGGCTGGGCGACGAGATCATCCGGGCGATATCTCGCCTGCAGATCGGACGCGGCGTGGAGGCCGGCCTGGCGGTGGTCGTGCTCGCCATTCTCATCGACCGCTTCACGAAGCGGATCAGCGAGAAGATCGACCCCACGGCCTGAATCGAGCCTTGCCGGCGGCCGGCGGCAAAACGGCCGCGCCGGACCGGTCACGCCACCGGCAGCGGAAGCTTCTTCGTGCGGCCGCCGTCGATCACATAGACCTGCCCCGTCACGAAGCTGCTTTCGTCGGAGGCGAGCCAGACGGCGAGGTTGCCGACGTCCGCCGGCTCGCCGAGGCGTCCCACGGGATGCATGACGAGCAGCTCCCGGCGGACCCGCGCGCTGTCCTCCATGCTGTCGACGTAGAGATCGCTGAGGTCGGAATTGATCCATCCCGGAGCGATGGCATTGCAGCGGATGCCTTCATGGCCGTGATCGACCGCGACAGCCGCGGTGAACCCATGGAGTCCCGATTTCGAGGCCGAATAGGCCGGATGACCAGGGTTCGACGCCAGGCCTTCGATCGAGCCGATATTGACGATGCTGCCCTTTCCGCGGCGGCGCAGATGCGGCATGGCCGCCCTGGTCAGGAGGAAGGGGGCCTTCAGGTTGACCGCCATCATCCGGTCCCAGTCCTCCTCGGTCATCTCGTCGACCGTCTTCTCGAACATGATGCCGGCGTTGTTGACCAGGATATCCAGGCCGGCCCATCGTTCCGCGGCTTCCGCCACGGCCCTTTCGATATCGGCCGACCTGCCGAGATCCGCCTGCACGAAGACGGCCCGATCGCCGATCAAGCCGTCCGGCGGGGGGTTCCGCTGCACGATTGCGACCCTGGCGCCCTCGTCCAGAAATCTCCGGGTGATGCCTGCGCCGATGCCACGGCCGCCGCCGGTGACGATCGCGATCTTTCCTGCAAGTCGATCCGCCATTGGTGATCCTCAGTAGACGGGCTTGGCGCCGTTGACCTCGACCGTCGTGCCGGCGATGTACCGGGCGGCGTCGGTGCTCAGGAAATACACCGCGTCGGCGATGTCTTCCGGTTCGGCGATGCGTCCGAGCGGAACGGTCCTGTTCAATTCTTCGATCGCCGTATCGGGATCGAAGCCGCGGCGGACGAAGCCGGTGCGCAGCATCGGCGTATTGACCTCGTTCGGACAGACGGCGTTCACACGTATGCCATCGCCGGCGTGATCGCGGCCGAGACACTTGGAGAAGGCCGCCACGGCCGCCTTGCTCGTGCAATAGGCGGCATGTCCCGGGCCGGGATAAAGGCCCCAGCACGATGCGATGTTGACGATCGCGCCGCCGCCCCGCTCCTTCATATGGCCGATCGCCCGCCGGCAGGTGTAGAACATCGCTCTCAGATTGACGTCGAACGTCCTTTCCCAGTCCTCGTCCGTCGTCTCGAGGATGTTGCCGCGGGTGATGATGCCGGCATTGTTCACAAGGACGTCGAGCCGCCCGGTCGCCCGGATCGCATCGTCGATGAGCTCCTCGCAATAAGCCTTCTCTCTCAGGTCGCCAGGCTTGTCCCAGACGGTCTTTCCGTCCCGGTTGAGATCGGACGCCAGGCTCTCCAGGCCCTCTGCGTCGGCATCGCCTGCGATCACGCGGCAGCCGCCCGCCACGAACCGTCTCGATATGGCCCGCCCAATTCCTCCCGCGGCTCCGGTCACCACGGCGGTCTTCTTCCCGATGTCGATCATGTCCGGAACAGCCTTCGAAGGGAGGAGTTGCCGGCTCATATTTCTCTGAAATGCCGCCAAGCGCCAGTACCGCCAAACCTGCAAAAGTCTCATCCCGCAGTTGAGTTGCCAGTCGGCCGATGGACCGGCTATCGTGAGGGCAAACATGCCGGACCGGCGCGCAGGTGAATTGCCCACAACGGTCCTATCGGGGGGAGCCGAAATGCCATCAGACGCCACGGCAGCGCAGCCGGACTGCAAGGTCCCCTGCGACTTTCCGAAAACGCTCCCGGCGCGATCGTCCGATCCGGGAGCCTGAGATTGGTCCGCCGCTACTATGACCTGCCCTCGCTGACCGCTCTCGCCGTCTTCGAGGCATCCGCCCGTCATCTGTCGTTCAAGCAGGCTGCCGCGGAGCTGAATGTGACTCCGGGAGCCGTCAGCCGGCAGATCAAGGCGATAGAGGACGAGCTCGGCGTCGCGCTTTTTGTGAGGCTGAGCACCGGCGTCGCGCTGACCAGCGCGGGTGAAGACCTCTACGGTGTCCTTTCAAGCAGTTTCTCGCGGGCCGCCGACGTCATCCGCACCGTCAAGCGCGGCGATCGATCGAGGAACGTCACGCTCGCCTGCACGGACGCCTTCGCCACAATGTGGCTGATCCCCCGGATGCCCGACTTCTGGTCGCGCCACGGCGAGATTTCGGTGCACCACATGATCTCGGACAACCCGCGTGAATATCGCAGGGCCGAGGTGGAGCTGCGCATCCGCTACGGATTCGGCTCCTGGCCCGACGAGAACGCCGAGCTTCTGTTCGACGAAACGATCTACCCGGTCTGCGGGCCGGAATTTGCCAGGACGCACCGGGACGCGACGGCCGAATCCTTGCCGGAACTGCCCTTGCTGCATGTCGACTGGGTCGATCCGGAGTGGACCGGCTGGGACGAGGTGTTTCGGCGGGTGGGCGTCCCGCACGGCCCGACCCGCGGCCGCCGCTTCGGCAAGTTTTTCGTCGCCCTGCAGGCGGCTCAGGCCGATCAGGGTGTTGCCGTCGGCTGGCACCGGCTGGTGAAGGCGCAGATCAGCGACGGCAGGCTCGTCAGGCTGACGGACCTCGAGCTGCCGGCGCCCGGCGGGTACTATCTCACCTGGAACAACAACCGAATGCTGTCGCCGGCGGCCGAGAGCCTGCGCGGCTGGCTTCGGGAAATCGCCGCCGAGGAGCGCGACAGCTGAGGCGCGGACCGTCTCCGGGGGATCGATCCCGGCGCTGGTCTAAAGCTCGCGGCCGGCCCGCTTCTGCATGGCCCACAGCCTGAGCGGCGCTCCTATCGACATAAGCGGCTCAGGATAGAGCTCGACCGGGGCGGGCTCATTCAGCGCGTCGACGACCATGGGGTCATCGGCGCCGACGGCCAGGCTCGCCGCCAGCATGCCGTAGAGCGTTCCCTGGACGGTGCCCAGCGCGTTGCAGCAACCGGCGGCGTAGACCCGATCCTCGATCTCACCGAAGGCCGGCGCTGAATTGAGCGACAGGCAGAGATGGCCGCCCCAGCGATACTCCATGCCGACATCGCCGAGCATCGGGAAACGGGCCCGGAAGGAGCGGTCATGGACGCGGCCGATCCTCGCGACCTGCCTGTCGCTCGTCGCCATGTCCGGATTGTAGGTGAACGTGTTGCGCACGACGATGCGATCGTTCACGCGCCTCACCGTGGATCCCATCGGGTCCGCCGGGATCAGTCCCCAACTCGGCTCACCCGCGAGCGCCGCTTTCTGCCGCTCGTCGAGCGCGCGGGTCATGCTTGCATAGGTGAAGACATGCAGGAGTCGACGGCGGTAGAAGCCGAAGCTCTCCAGATGGCCGTTGACGGTCAGGATAAGCCTGGGCGCGACGATCTCGCCTTCGGCGGTCCGGACACGATGGTCCCTTCCGGTATCGAGGGTCTCCACCGGCGAATTCTCGAAGACCTCCACGCGCCCGGCCAGCCCCTTGGCCAGCCCCCTGATAAAGGCCGCCGGCTGGACCATGACCGTGCCGGGCGTGAACGTCCCGCCGGCGAAGAAGTCCGTCCCCGTTATGCGCCTCAGATCGGCTGCGTCGAGGCGCTGAAAGGGCTCGTCCAGGCCGGCGAGATGGCCCTCGAATTCGCGCAGGGATCGCAGACCGTGTTCGGTCGCCGCACCGTGGATCTTGCCGGCCCGGACGACATGCGGTTGCAGTCCGAACTCTTCGGCCGCCGAGGCGGAGAATTCGATGGCGGCGCGGTTCATCCGGATGCGCTTGCGGTCATGGTCGCGGGCGCCGCCGTAATGTTCGCCGCCGAGCTCATGCGGCAGATCGATCATGAATCCGGAATTGCGTCCGGCAGCGCCCCATCCGATGCGCTGCGCGTCGACGACCACGATCCGGTCGCCGGGGACAAGCTGGGAAAGACGGCGGGCGGCGGACAGGCCGGCAAATCCCGCCCCGACAATGACCCAGTCCGCCCGGTGATGGCCGCGCAGGACCTTTGGCGGCTGTGGCGGCGGCAGAATGCCATACCATCCCGACACGGGCATATCCGCGGGAAGGCGAACCGCCTTGTGGATGCCCATCAGCGGGTTCCGGTCAGTCGACGGACCGCGAGATTCCGGGGTCGGAAATGTCGGCCCAGATCGTCTTCAGCTCGGTATACTGGTCATGCGCGTGCACCGACTTGTCGCGGCCGCCAAAGCCCGAAAGCTTGAATCCCCCGAAGGGCGTGGTTACGTCGCCTTCCCCGTAGCAGTTGATGGTCACGGTCCCGGCCCGGACGTCGCGCGCCATGCGATGGGCCCTGCCGAGGTTGACCGTAAAGATCGAAGCGGCGAGACCGTACTGGGTATCGTTGGCGACGCGCACCGCCTCATCCGCCGTCCTTATCCTGATGACCGACAGGACCGGCCCGAAGATCTCCTCGCGGGCGATGGTCATCTCGGGAGTGACGTCGTCGAAGACGGTCGGCTCGATGAAATAGCCCTTGCCGCGCTTGTGGGCATTGCCCCCGGCGACAAGCCTGGCGCCCTCGGCCCGGCCCTTCTTGATGTAGCCCATGATACGGTCGAACTGGTCCTTGGAGACGATGGCTCCGAGCCGGTTGGCGGGATCCAGGGGATCGCCCAGGGGCCATTCGCGAAGCTTGTGAAGGACCGCTTCGACCAGCCTGTCCTTGATCTTCTCGTGGACGATCAGGCGGGAGCTGGACGAGCAGTTCTCGCCCATGTTCCAGAATACGGCCTGCGTCACATGCTGGGCGACCGCATCGAGATGCTCGGCGTCGTCGAGCACGATGCAGGGGTTCTTGCCGCCGCATTCGAGCACGATCCGCTTCAGGTTGGATTTCGCCGAGTATTCCAGGAACTTGCGGCCGACGTCGGTCGATCCGGTAAAGGCGACCATGTCGACGTCCGGATGCAGGCCAAGTTCGCGGCCGGTCACTTCGCCCGGACCGGTCAGGACCTGAAGGACACCCGCCGGCAGCCCGGCCTCACGCGCCAATTCGGCGATGCGCAAGCTGGACATGTTGGTCTGCTCGGCCGGCTTCACGATCACGCAGTTGCCGCTGGCCAGCGCCGGACCGATCTTCCAGGCCAGCATCAATATGGGAAAGTTCCAGGGCAGCACGCAGGCGACCACGCCCAGCGGCTGGCGCACGATCATCGACACCACGTCGTCGCCGGACGGGGACGTCTGGCCATAGAGCTTGTCGGCGGCCTCGGCGTGCCATTCCAGGCAATGGAGTGCTTCGGGAATGTCGATCGTTTCGACGTCGTGGATGGGTTTGCCGCTCTCCAGAGTCTCGAGCACGGCGAGCTCGTGAGCATCCCGCTCGATCAGCTTCGCCAGCCGTCGCAGGATCCGCTTGCGCTCGCCGGGATGGGCGCGGGACCAGACTCCCGATTCGAACGCCAGCCGCGCCTTCCCGACCGCGAAATCGACATCGGCCTTGCCGCAAGACGCGATCCTGGCGATGACCTGTCCGGTGGCCGGGTTGACGGTATCGAAGGTTTCACCGGAATGCGCGGCCCGCGACCTGCCGTCGATATGGGCGTTGGCCGGCAGCGGCAGGCTGTCGGCGAGGCTCTTGTACTCATCACGCGTTAATAGCGATGACATTCTCGCGGTGCCTCTCGTGGGATTTGCCGACGATCGATCCGATGGCCGCCTTCAAGGTGCGGATGCAGGTCTCGAGCTCACGCTTCTGGGCATCGTCGAGGGCACGCATCGGGCGGCGAACGGGTCCCGCCGGAAGGCCGGCCAGCTCGCAGCCGAACTTGATGCTCTGGACAAACTTGCCGCCCTGTTCGAGCAGGCGCATCAACGGCAGCAGCGCCGACATGATCCGGCGCCCTTTCACGAAATCCCTCTCGACGACGCAGGCGTCGTAGAGCGCCAGATGTTCGCCCGGCAGGCAGTTGCCGGCGCCGCAAACCCAGCCCCTGGCGCCCCAGGCGAAGAACTCCAGCGCCTGGTCGTCCATGCCGCAGAACAGATCGATATGCGGATAGTCACGGGCGAGGGCGTGCAAATGGTCGATGCTTCCGCTGGATTCCTTGATCGCGCGGAAATTGGCGCTGCGGCCGACGCGGTCCAGAAACTCCGGCCCCATCATCGTCCCGGTGCGGCCGGGGTAATTATAAAGCATGATCGGGAGGTTGGCCGCCTTGTCTATGGCGAGAGCGTGGTTCGCGAGCTCGAGTTGCGTGGGCACCGCATAGAAGGGCGACCCGATCAGTATGCCGTCGTATTTGAGGTCGCCGGCCACCAATGCGTACTCTATGCAATCCTCCGTGCGGATCGCGCCGACGCCGGCGATCAGAGGGACCCGGCCCTTGGCAACGGCCTTGGCGAGCTTGAGGAGGCTGACCCGCTCGTCGCGCGACTGGGCGTAGTACTCGCCGGTGGTTCCTCCGACGACGATGCCATGCACGCCCGACGCTATCAGATGCTCCACCATTGCGGAGAACCCGTCGCGGTCGATGGATCCGTCGGCATGGAATGGCGTCGTGACCGGTGGAATGATGCCTTGGAATGACATGGGCTCGCCGCAGTTGGGTCCGGAGACATTCCGTTATAGGCAAGGAGCCCGCACACGGCAGTCGAAATAAAATCACTCGCCAGGCTACTTTTTTACGCCATCCCGGGTGACGTCCGGGCGGCTGTCCTGGAGAAGACGCCGGTCGCGGAGGCCTCCGAATGGGAGGAGTCAAGGGAATGCCCGCAAAAATTGAGGAAACAGGCTGCTTTAGAGGCTTCGGAAGGGTCGCCGGATTTGCGCTCTGGAGGCTGGAACAAAGCAAATCCAAGACGTCCCGCATATCGGCTATCTTCTTCCCCGGCCGGCGTATTCCGTGTTGCGCCTGACGCCGAATGCTGCGGTGCCGCTCAGGGTCGTCAGGCCGCCTTGCCGGGCGCCGTCGGAAAAATGCCGGACATCACGATGAAGCCGTCAATCCGCTTGACCCGATCGCACCACCGGCGGATCGCGGGATAGTCCTGCCTGGATATACCGCCCTCCTCGGAAAGCATTATGTAGGGAAAACAGGCGATGTCGGCGATCGTGGGATGCCGTGGCGAGCATATCCAGTCGCGGCCCTCCCGTTCGCCGAACCAGAGATGCTCGTCCAGGATCCGGAAGAGACGATGCGCACCGGCGCGTGCCGCATCGACGTCCAGATCGTAGAAAAGGGCGTCATGGAGGCGGGCGGCGGACGCGGTTCCCGTGATCGCGTCGGCGAAAGCCAGCCATTGAGAGACTTCCCCCGTCAGCGCGGCATCGCCACGGGGATACCAGGTATCGGAGGGGTCGTATTTGCAGGCCAGATAGACCAGGATCGCCTGGGCGTCGCGCAATATCAATCCGCCGTCCACGATGACCGGCAGCTGGCCGAGCGGATTGATGTTCAGGAACCATTCCGACTTGTGTTCGCGTCCCGGATAGAAGTCCACCGGTATGGTCTCATGCTCGATGCCGAGCATGTTCATGAGAAGCCGGAGCTTGTAGCAGTTGCCCGAGAGCTCGTAGTCGTAAAGCGTGATCATCCCAGCCTCTAGAGGTCGAGCACGAGACGCGCGGACCTCGCCCGCGAGACGCACGTCATGATCTTCGCACCCGCCTCGCGTTCCGACGGCGAGAGATAGACGTCCTGGTGGTCCGGCTCTCCCTCGATGACATCGACCATGCAGGTGCCGCATGCGCCCTGCTCGCATGAGGACGGGACGACGACCCCGGCGTCCCGAACGACTTCAAGTATGGTCTTGCCTGCGGGCACCTGAAGCGTGAGACAGGATCGCGCCAGCGAGATCTCGAAACTCGACGTGTCGTCGATCGTCCTGGTGTTCTTGAAGTATTCGAAATGAATGGAGGTCTCGGGCCAGCCCGCCTCCGCCGCGATGGCGCGGGCCGCCTCGAGCATCGGCGCGGGGCCGCACAGATAGACGTGCATTCCCGGCAGGGGACCGGCCAGGATGTCGGCCAGCGTCGCCGCGGTCGCGTCCGGCTCAAGGCCGAGGTGGCAGGACATCGCAGCACCCAACGGGGCGGTCCGTTCGGCGAAGGCAAGCTCCGACGCGTCGCGGGCAAAATAATGGAGATCGAAGGAAAGGTCCTGGCCGTGCAGCGCCTGCGCCATCGCGATCAGGGGCGTTATGCCGATCCCTCCGGCGATCAGCAGCGTCCGGACGGCATCGCGGCGCAAGGGAAAGTTGTTGCGCGGCTCCGAGATCGCCAGCACGTCGCCTTCACGAACAGCCTCGTGCATGCATCTGGAGCCGCCTCTGGAGTCCCGTTCCAGCTTGACGCCGACGACATAGGCCGCGGTCTCTCCGGGACCATTGACGATGGAGTACTGGCGAACGAGCCCGTTGGGCAGATGCACATCGATATGCGCCCCGGGCTGGAAGGTCGGCAGGATGCCTTTCACCGGCCGAAGCTCGAAACCGGCGACACCCTTCGCAGAATTCCACTTGCGCGCCACCTGCACGCGGATCGACGCCTTCCGCCCGTCCGCCGAAGGCTCGGGCATCCCGGCAAGCTCGGGCGGCAGGAGCTGAAACGTCGCTTGCATGCGAGGGCGTGGAAGACGTGCGCGCGGATCGGCCTCCACACGGTCGCGCAGCCGCGAAAGCCCGGCATTGTGATGGCGCAAAACCGCGACGCGGCCCACATGTCCCGCCTGTCCGTTCAAGACGCCGCGGATGACGCAGCGGACGGAATCGACCGGCTGCACGAAAAACACCGCGACCGTCTCCGCATCCTCTTCCCTGGACCGCAGGGCTATCGAGCACTCGTCGATCGTCTCTGCCGACATGACCGGCGATGCATCTCCGCCACGCGGGGCGAGATCGGCGGCGGTCACACATGCAGTGGGCCGGAATACATACGTCCTGAGGCTGCCGGCAACCAGCTCGGCCGGGGCGTTGACGGGAATCGCCCGGAGAACCAGCACGCCCTCTGCATCCAGGGCGGCGAACCTGTCCGGCGCCTCCTCGCCGCGGCTCGGCGCTATCCATACGAGGCCATGCCGTTCCACGGCAGG
The DNA here is from genome assembly GCA_050246735.1 of Parvibaculaceae bacterium. Taxonomy (GTDB): domain Bacteria; phylum Pseudomonadota; class Alphaproteobacteria; order Rhizobiales; family Aestuariivirgaceae; genus Taklimakanibacter. The sequence continues at coordinate 139,768 of JBFWVM010000008.1, forward strand.
GAAGGTGCGGTTGGTTATGGTCCGCGCGGGCGCGTCGGCCGGGTGAGCCGGAATGTACGTGCAGCCGGCGGTTCGATTCGAGTACCGCCAGCCATGATACTGGCACTTCAGTTCCCTGCCGTCGTTGACGCCTATGGACAGCCGGACGCCTCGATGCAGGCACCGGTTTTCCCATACATTCACATAGCCATCATCCGCCCGCCACAAGGCGAGCTCATGTCCCAGCAGCTGGGCGTGGAAGACATGGCGGAATGGAAGATCGTCCGATGCGGCGACAGGATGCCATTGACGGGTCGCGGTGCTCGACATGGACATCATGGACGCTTCGCGCTAGCCCTGAGCGGGTATGACACCATAAGTGACGCCTTTCTGAGAAAGCCAGCGACGATAGACGATCGCCGATTTGTCGGCCCTGATCGGCGTCTCCGCCCTGGGATCGAGGGGAAGCCGCTTCGGCAGCTGATTTTCCAGGATCGGCTTGTCCTGGCCGAGGATCATCTGCTGGAAGGAGCGCACCCGGTTGATGCTGCTGCTGGTGTCGACGAGACTGCACATCATGTTCGCCCGCACCGTTTCCTCGGTCTCCGGCTGCACAAACAGGGCGATCACGTCGAACTTCGAAATGTCTTCGCCACTCGTCTTGTAGAGAACCGAGCAGTAGGGGTGCGGCACCCGGTATATGTAGTCGATGTCGGCGGCCTCGGTCGAGCTCGCGGCCGCGAGCGGCTGGAAGATCCGGCACTCGGTGGCGATTACTTCGTCCTGTTGGTTGATCTCGACATTGTATTCCTTGATTTCCGTGTGCGGCTCGGCACCCAATATGTCGGTATGAACAAACGGAAAATGCGCCATATCCAGGAAGTTCTCGACCGCCCGGGGCGCGGATACGGCGATGCCGACCATGATGACGTGCAGATTCTTGCGTCCGGGCTCGAAGTATTCGGGGATATCGAACAAGTCCTGCGACGGCGAGCCCAGCGTGGTCCACAGATAGCCATACCGGGCCTGGCACGGCAGCGCCGAACCGGCCTTCCCGGGTTCGACCGACCGTGCGAAGCAGGCCCCGGACTGATCGAGCCCGCATTCGATCGCGGTGCCAAGCAGCTGCGTGGAATGCATGGTCCCGTCGGCCAGAGCTTCCAGGGGCGACACGACATGCCATAGGTTCGTTATGTAAGGATCCCGGCATTGTTCAGTCGGCATCGACGGCCCTCCTGTGTTTAGCTCTATCCGGATTGATATCCAAAGTCAAAATTTGTGATATCCTAAATTAGCCTTATATCTATCCAGCGAGGACAACTATAAACCTCCATTGTCCTGTGCTATTTCCGAGCCGGCCCTGCCGGAAGCGGCACTCGCCGGGACGAGGGCGCAGGTTCGACATGAGCAGCAGATCTCGAGAAATCGCCTCCGCAATCGTCAGCGCGATCCTTTCTCACAAGCTTTTGCCCGGAACGAAGCTCGGCGAGCGCGAGCTGTCGGAAATCTTCGGATGCAGCCGGATCGTCGTCCGCCAGGCTCTCATCCGCATCGCGGACGAAGGTCTCGTCGCGATGGAGCGGAACCGGGGAGCGTTCGTCGCCCAGCCCTCGCTCAAGGAGGCGCTCGAGATCTACGACGCGCTGACGCTCATCGAACAGGGCGTCGCCGCATTGCTGATCGAGCGGACCAAAGGCGCCCACTTGGCCGAGCTTCGCCAGCAGATCGAGCTGCAGAGCGCCGCTCTGGCAAAGGGAGATCAATCAGCGGCGGACGAGCTGGGACAGGAGTTTCACACCCTTTTCGTGAGGCTTGCGCAGAACCGGACCCTCGAGGACGTGCATAGCCGGCTGAGCCGCCAGGCGAAGCTCCTGCGCGCGCTTTATCGCAGCCACTTCGACACCTGCGTCCTCGTGAACGATCATCTGAGGCTGGTCGAGGTCATGGAAAAGGGCAGGCTCCGGCAAGCGCAGGAATTGATCGCATCCCACAACCGGCTTGTCGCCCGCGGATACGACCTGAATACGTCGAGAACCCACCAGATCCCTCTCGAGCTGGCCCTGAGGCAGGAGGCCCGCATTCAGCCGGCCGGGCTCGCCGCTCCTCCTGCGGTGGGCTCCGGGCGGACATAGCCCGCACACGCCGCCCGCGAGGCCATGATCCGACGATCTCTCGAACAACGCGCTTGACTCTCGAAAAAATGGATACCAATGTTGTTCAAATCGGTATCCTGAGATAGCCAATCATGTTCCGAAATCGATCACGCCTTTTCCTTCCTCCGGTCTTCGGCACATGGCAAGCAGCAACGAGGTGATGGCCGTGGCGGACCGTGTCGGCGACCTGCTGTCGAAGCTCCCCAAGACGGAGCTTCATCTGCATCTGGAAGGAAGCATTCGCCCGACGACGGCAATCGAGCTTTCCAGGAAGAACGGAAGCCCGCTTCCGCCCTATGAGAAGGTCGAGGATTTCTACAGGTTCGACGACCTGGTCGAGTTCCTCAAGATCTATACCCTTGTCGCGGCAAGCGCGAAGACTGCCGACGACTTCCAGCGCATCACCTACGAGATGCTCGAAAGCTGCGCTTCGAACGGTGCTCGATATGTGGAGTTCTTTTTCAGCCCCCACGCCCATCTGGAGGCCGGAGTTCCCTACAAGACGCAGATCGACGGCATACGGGCCGGCATGCGCGAAGCCGGAAGGGATTTCGGCGTCGTCAGCCGCCTGGTTCCGGGCATCAGCCGCGAGCTCGGGCCGCCGGCCGGCCATGAAATGCTCGAATTGATCCTGTCGCACCGCACCGAGGAACTGATCGGAATAGGGCTGGACTATAACGAAGCCCCCTTTCCACCCGAACCTTATGCCGGGCTCTTCGCGGCGGCGCGGCGGGCCGGCCTGCATGTGACATCGCATGCCGGCGAGACGGGACCGGCGGCTTATGTCCGCGGCTCGCTCGATGCGCTGAAGAGCGAGCGCATCGACCACGGCTACCACGTCGTAACCGATCCCGACCTCATGCAGCGCTGCAAGGACGAAGGGGTCTTGTTCACCGTTTGCCCGTCGACCTCGGCGGTCACGTCGGCCTGGAACGATCTTTCGGCGCCCGACCATGCCATCCGCCAGATGCTCGATTTCGGACTGAAGCTTTCGATCAACAGCGACGATCCGCCGATGTTCTTCACCGATCTGGGCAAGGAATACGTCAAGTGCGTCGAGCAGCTGAACTTCTCGCTGGACGACGTCACCGATGCGATCATCGCCGGAGTGGAGGGCGCGTGGCTCGATCAGGGCACCAAGCGGCGCTGGGCCCTGGAATGGCGCAAGGAGATCGACGCCCTTCGATCGGAATACCAGATCTGAAACGACCCACCGGACAATCTCAAAAAAAGGCAGGGGATGGAAACCATGACGTCAAGACTGACAGCAGCTATGTCCCGACGCGCCGTCTTGAAAAGAACCGCGTCGCTGGCCGCCGGCGTTGCAGCCGCCAATGCGGCCGGGACAGCCGGCGCGCGGGCGGCATCGGCGCCGATCGGCACGCCGATCAAGCCGGAAGACCTGGTCATTGCATTCGGCCATGTCGGCCCCATCTCGGATGAGGGCTGGACCTGGACACACCACAAGGGCCTGCAAGCGGTGCAGAAGGCATATCCGGCCGCCCGTATCCTCGAAGTGGAGAGCCTTCCATTTTCGTCGCAGGCATCGCGCATCATCACCCAGTTCGTGCAGTCGGGTGCCAATCTGGTCTTCATAACGTCGGGCTATGGCGACTTCCTCTACGACGTCGCCAAAAAATACCCGGACGTCGCGTTCATGGAATGTGGACGCAATCCCGTGCTGCCCAACGTTCTCGGATACTACATCAAGCACTGGGAAAGCAGCTACCTGCTCGGAATGGCCGCGGGCCTTTTGTCGAAGTCGGGCAAGCTCGGCTATATCGGATCCTTTCCGCTGGCATCGGTCTTCACCGATGCCAATTCGTTCCACCTCGGCGCGACGTCGGTCAACCCCGAGATCCAGACCCAGGTCCTGATGATCAATTCGTGGTTCGATCCGCAGGCGGCGACACAGGCGGCAAACTCGCTCTTCGACGCCGGATGCGACGTGCTCTACGGCATAATGGACGAGCCGGCCTATCTGAAAGTGGCGCAATCACGCGGCAAGTGGGCCATCATGTGGAACACGGACATGCGCCGCTTCGGACCGGACGCCTATGTCAGCTCGATGATGCTCGACTGGGACGATTTCTATCTGGGTCAGGTGAAGGCGCGTGTCGAAGGCACGTGGTCGGCCAACAAAGACGGGATACTCCTGCCGGTCGGGGCGGGCACCGACAGAGATGCGTGGGGAAGCAAGGTCCCGGAAGACGTTGCGGCGAAAGTCGACGACGTGAGAAAGAAAATCATCGGAGGCTTCAACCCCCTCGTCGGGCCCATCACGGATTCTTCGGGAAGTGTGCGCATCCCTGCGGGGCAGGCGATGGACGACATCACGCTCTACAAGGGCTGGGACTGGACGGTCAAGGGTGTGAGCGGACTCGCTTCTTGACGATGCAGCGCGCCCCGCGCTCCGCGACGGAGCGGGCCGAGAGTGAGCTTCGGGCCTGTGCTTCGGCGGGCTCCGCCATGCCTTTCGTCGAAATGCGCGGCATCGGCAAAGTGTTTCCCGGCGTCGTCGCCAATGCCGACGTCGATCTCGACATCCTTCCAGGCGAGGTTCACGCCCTTCTCGGCGAAAACGGCGCCGGAAAATCGACGCTGATGAACATCCTGACCGGGATCTACAGGCCCGACGCCGGGACCTTGCATATTTCGGGCAGGAGCGTGGATTTTCGGAAGCCGGCCGATGCCATCGCGGCCGGCATCGGCATGGTGCATCAGCATTTCAAATTGGTGCATGCCTTCAGCGTGGCTGAAAATCTTCAGCTTGGAGCGCGTCACCTGCCTCTGCTGCTGACGCGGGCCAGCACATACGCGTATGTGCGGCGGATCGAAGGGGCGTTCGGGCTGAAGGTGACGCCGGACGCGCCAATTCACCGGCTGTCGGCCGGCGAGCAGCAGAGAGTGGAGATCCTCAAGGTCCTCAGCCGGGGCGCGAAGCTCCTGATCCTGGACGAGCCTACCGCCGTCCTGACCTCCGAGGAGGCGAAGCTGCTGTTCAGCGTCGTGCGAAAACTGACCGCCGACGGCTTTTCAGTGGTGTTCATCAGCCACAAGCTGGACGAAGTGCTCGAAATCTCACATCGCATCACGGTCCTGCGGCAGGGAAAGCGCGTCGCCACCGTTCCGGCAGCTACTGCCAACCATCGCATGCTCGCCAATCTGATGGTCGGGCGCACGTTCGTTCAGTCGAAGTTCGAGCGCAAGGCCGAGACCGGCGAACCGCAGCTGGTCGTCCGGGCCGTGTCGACGGCGCGCGAGCCCGGCGTGTGCCCTCTCGTCGAAATCGACCTCACCGTCAGCTCCGGCGAAATAGTGGGCGTCGCCGGGGTTGCGGGCAACGGCCAGCGCGAGCTCAGCGAGATCCTGACGGGCGCACGTCTCCCCGGCAAAGGCTCGGTCATCGTTGCCGGGCGGGACGTCACCGGCCTTGACGCGCTTGCATTCGTGCGTGCCGGCATCGGTCATATTCCCGAGGACCGGCTGCGCGACGGCATTGCAGGAGCGCTCCCGCTCACCGACAACGCGATCCTGCGCGAGTATCACGATCCGCCGATCTCCGCGGGGGCCTGGCTCAAGCAGGGCGCAATACGGGAGTTCACCCGCAATCTGCTTGCGGCCGCGAACGTCTCGGCGCCCGGCGTTAACCTGCCGATACGCAACCTCTCGGGCGGCAATCAGCAGCGGTTCGTCGTGGCCCGCGAGACCCGCGTCGCGACCCGGGCGCTTGTCGCGGTCTATCCCACCCGGGGATTGGACATCGCAGCCACGGAAATGGTGCGCCAGGCGCTGGTGGATCTGCGCAACAGAGGCGTCGCCATCCTTGTCGTTTCGGAGGATCTCGACGAACTGCTCGTCGTGGCCGATCGTATCGTCGTGATGTTTGCGGGAAGGATCGTGGGAGAGCGGCGCACACCGTGCAGCCGCGACGAACTCGGCATGCTGTTGGGCGGGAAGACAGATGGCTTCAACTGATATTTCTTTCCTCAAGGAGGCCCGCCGGACAGGGTTCCGCTGGCGGCTTCGAAGGCTTCCGTCCGTCGATCGCACGCGTCGCGCGAAGGCCTTCGGCATCTCCCTCGTGATCTGGGCCGCGCTCGTGGCGATGGGTCTTGCGCTCGGCTCCTATCCGGTGACCGAGATCGCGACGCAGCTGGTCATAGCCACATTCGGCTCCAGCTACGGTTTTCAACAGACTCTCGTTCTTGCCGCTCCGCTCGTCTTGACCGGCACCGCGGTGGCGGTCGCCATGCGGATGAACATCTGGAACGTCGGAGGCGAGGGCCAGTTCTATTTCGGCGCGCTTGCGGCGGCCGCGGTCGGGCTCTTCCTGCCGCACGGGCCGAGCTGGATAATGCTGCCCTTGATGGCGCTCGCCGCGGCGGCGGCCGGCGCGCTCTGGATCTTGATTCCGGCCCTGGGCCGCGCCTACAAAGGCATCAGCGAAATCATCACGACACTGCTCCTGAGCTTCGTCGCGTCCTATCTCGTCGCCTATCTGGGAACCGGGCCCTGGCGTGACCCGCTGGTCCCCTCCGAAGTCGCGACCGAACGCATCATATATGAGCTTCCCGCCTTTGCGGACGGCGCGCATCTAGGAATTCCGATCGCCGTCACCTGTTCCGTTCTCATCGGATTGTTCCTCAGATATTCCAAGTGGGGCTACGAGACCGTCATCGCGGGGGCCAATCGCGACGCCGCCGTCTATGCCGGCATTCCCCTGCAGCGGCGCGTCATTCAGCTCATGCTGATCTCGGGTGCGTTTGCGGGCCTCGCCGGAATGATCGAGGTCACCGGGGTGGTGCACCGGCTGCAAGGCGGCATGTCCAATCAGTATGGAGCGCTCGGCATTCCGATCGCGGCGGTCGCCGACGGCTCGATCACGGGAGTGATCATCGCCGCGTTCTTCTTCGCGGTGCTGCTGAACATGGGCATCTCGCTCCAGATCTACGGCCTTTCGGTCCAGTCGGTGCTCGGCATTGCGGGCCTCCTGCTCTTCATCATCGCCCTCGCCGAGGCGGCGGCCAGGTTCTCGCTGCATCGCGAACCCGTCGCGCACGGCGCCGGAGATCTCTGATGGTCGACCTCCTCACCGGAATTCTCACGACGGCCGTCGCCGCCGGCGCCGTCCTGGCGATCGCCGGAATGGGCGAACTGTTGGGCGAGCGCGTCGGCATCTTCAATCTCGGCCTCGAGGGACTGATGTCGTTGGGCGCCGTCATGGCGGTCATCGTCGTCAACTCCGGACATGGGGTCGCCTTCGGGCTCGTCGCGGTGGCGGTGATGGGGCTCGTCGTGGGGGCGATCTTCGCCTTCGGCGCGGTCGTCCTCCGCGCCGACCAGGTTCTGTGCGGCATTGCGCTGACATTCGCCGGCGTCGGCTTCGCCGCATGGATCGGCAGGCCTTATGCCGGACAGCCGGTCGATGCTCTTCTAGAGCCCATCGCCATTCCCGTCCTGAACCAGCTGCCGATCGTCGGACCGGCGCTGTTCCGGCAGAACGCCCTCGTTTATCTCGGCTATTTCGTATTGCCGGTTCTCGTGCACCTGCTGCTGTTCAACACCCGCCACGGCATCGAATTGCGCGCGGTCGGCGAAAACCCCGCAGCCGCCGATGCGGCGGGTGTCCGGGTCATGGCGATCCGCTACTGCTACGTGATGATCGGATCGGCCCTGGCGGCCGTGGCCGGCGCATATCTCACCTTGGCCTATGTCCCTGCCTGGTCGGAAGGACTAGTGGCGGGCAGAGGCTGGATCGCCCTCGGCCTGGTCGCGTTTGCCAATTTCATGCCTCTTCAAGTGATGGTCGGGGCCATCCTGTTCGGATTGCTCTCCTCGTTGGGCTTTGCCGCCCAGGCGAACGGCTGGCCGGTGCCCTCGATCGTCTTCATCGTGACGCCTTACGTGGGCACCGTCCTGTTCCTGTTCGTCCGCGCATTGTCGCAGCGCCGAGGCGGCCGCCTGTCATTGGGGCCGGCGGCGCTCGGCCTTCCCTATTTCAGGGACGAACGTTGAGCGCGCAAGCATCAAGGAGACAATACTCATGAAGGAAGTGCTGACCGGGTTCATCGCAGGCCTGCCGAAGGCCGAGCTGCATGTGCACATAGAAGGGACGCTGACCCCCGATCTCAAGCGTACTCTGGCCGGACGCAACAACATAGACCTGGGCGAGAAGACCTTCGCGACGCTGAGCTTTCCATCGGGCGCACCGGCCGACGCCAAGGCTGCGAAGAGCCTGAACCTGCAACAGTACCGGACTTTCCTGGATCATTACTTTGCCGGGCTGAAAGTCCTTCTCACGACCCAGGACTTCCGCGATATCACTTACGACTACCTGAGGATATGCCATGACGAAAATATCAGGTATGTCGAGCTGTCGTTCGATCCGCAAGCGCACAGCACGCGCGGCCTCGGTTTCGGGACCGTGGCCGACGGCATAATCGAAGGCTGCCGGGAAGGCGAGCGCGACTTCGGCGTCCGCAGCAACCTGATCATGTGCATCACCAGGGATCTTCCGGCCGAGGCGGCGATGCAGATGCTCGACGACGCCAAGCCCTATCGCGATCATATCATCGGGCTTGGACTTGATTCAGTGGAGGAAGGCAATCCGCCGGTCAAGTTCCAGCGGCACTATGATCGTGCGCGCGCGGAGGGATACCGCCTTACGGCGCATTGCGACGTCGACATGTTCGACGCCGTCAAGCACATCCGGCAGTGCATCGACGATCTCAAGGTGGAACGGATCGATCACGGCATCAACACGATCGACGATGAGCGGCTGGTCGATGCCGCCAGGGAGCGTGACATCTGTCTGACGGCCTGCCCCACATGGCGCATCAGCGACCCCGCCCCGCGCCGCGTCGACCGGATCCGCAGGATGTACGACCTCGGCCTCAAGGTCACGGTGAATTCCGACGATCCCGGGTACTTCAAAAGCGGCACGATGAACACGATGCTGCCGCCGGTGGCGGCGGAGGGCTCGTTCACCAAGGAAGAGATGGGAGAATTGATGATCAACGCCTTCGACGCAGCCTGGCTGCCGCGTCATGAGCGCGATGCCTACATAAAGGAAGTGAGGGCCTACGTCGCAAGCCATTAGTGGCGCGCCTGGCAATCGGAGGTTGGCGGGCTTGAACCCGCGGTGACGAATACGCGCTCAACACCCTGAATCTCAAGAAGAACCTGGAAATTGCCCAAAGATCCAGGGTCCGCTGAAAGACCGCGTGCCGGCGGCTGGGCTTCCGCGCTTGGCATTTGTTGGATTTCAGACCATCGGCAGGCTTCCTGCTCCGAACGGGAACAAACCGGGCCGTCATTCGTAGACTCCGGACGGTTATCGAGAGACCCGCCAGATGGACCATCCGCATTCACCACCCGCCGCCGCGGCGATCGGCGGACAGCCGATCCACTCCATGCTCGTGCAGTTTCCGGTGGTCTGCTTCACGCTGGCCCTCGTCACCGATCTCGCCTACTGGAGCACCGAAGACCTGATGTGGCATCACTTCTCGTCCTGGCTCCTGTTCGCCGGCCTCGTCTTCGGCGGGCTCGCCGCCATCGCCGGCATCATCGACTTCCTGTTCCGCCGCGATCTGCGCGCCCACCGGCCGGCATGGCCGCACGCGCTCGGCAGCCTGATCGTCCTCCTCCTGGCGCTGGCCAACAGCTTCGTCCACGCCGGTGACGGCTGGACCGCCATCGTGCCGTGGGGCATCGTGCTGTCGGCGGCGACGGTCGTCGTCATGATCGTTTCCGACTGGTTCGGCCGCGCTCTCGTCTTTCGATATGGCGTGGGGGTTCGCGACGATGGCTGACGTCCGACGCGCCGCGCGCCTTGCCGTGCTGCTCTCGGGCTGCCTCGTCCTCGTGCCGCTTGCGGGATGCGACGAGGGATCGGACTTCGACATCTCGCGGCAGATCGGGCCCGATCCGGTGCTGCCGGAGCCGAGCTTCGCGCTCATGACGAATCTCAAGGTCGCCGAGGTGATCGGCTGGAAGGATGGAGAGATGCCGTCCGTTCCGGACGGCCTGGCCATCACCGCCTATGCCAGGGACTTGGCCAATCCGCGGGCGCTCCATACGCTGCCGAACGGCGACGTTCTCGTCGCCCAGGCGCGGGGCCCGGCCGGCGAGCCGGTGTCGCGACCGAAGGACTTCATCCGGGACTGGATCATGTCCTTCGCCCATGGCAGCCAAGGCGAGGAGAAGAAAAGCAATCTCGTCACCTTGCTGCGCGACGCCAACCGGGACGGCAAGGTCGACGAGCGCCACGATCTCCTGACCGGCCTCGCCTCGCCTTTCGGACTCGCCTGGTCCGACGACACGCTCTATGTGGCGACGACCGAAGCCATCCTCTCCTATCCCTACCGCCTCGGCGACACGAAGATCGCCGGCCCGGCTCAAGTCCTGACGCCCCTGCCGGGCGGGCCTATCGACCATCACTGGACCAAGGACCTGGCGCTCAGCCCGGACGGACGCTTCCTCTATGTGTCGGTCGGGTCCAATTCCAACATCGTCGAGAACGGGCTCGAAGCGGAGAAAGGCCGTGCCGCCATATGGCAGGTGGACCGTGAGACGGGCGCCAGCCGCGTCTTTGCCTCCGGCCTGCGCAATCCGAACGGCCTCACCTTCCATCCGCAGACCCGGACTCTGTGGGCGGTCGTGAACGAGCGCGACGAGCTCGGCCCCAACCTCGTCCCCGACTACATGACCTCGGTCAGGGAGGGCGCATTCTATGGCTGGCCGTGGAGCTACTATGGCCAGCATGTCGACGAAAGAGTGCGGCCGCAGCGGCCGGACATGGTGGAACGGGCGATCGCTCCCGACTACGCGCTGTCGAGCCACGTCGCTCCGCTCGGAATGACCTTCGCCCTGGGCTCGGCCTTGCCGGAGCCGTTCCGCGACGGCGCTTTCGTCGGCGAGCACGGCAGCTGGAACCGCGATTCCTTCAACGGCTACAAGGTCGTCTATATTCCCTTCACGGACGGCTCGCCCTCGGGCAAGGCTCAGGACGTGGTAACCGGCTTCATCGACGGCGAGCGCGCCCATGGCCGACCGGTGGGGCTCGGCATCGACGGCACCGGAGCGCTGCTCATCGCCGACGACGCCGGCAACACCGTGTGGCGCGTCGCCGCGGCCGACGGCTCGGTCACGCCGAAGCCCATGGGAACGGACCAGGTCGCCATGGCCTTGCCGGCCGGCCGGCAACAAGGCCAGATCGGCGGGGAGCAGAACAGCCGGACCGGCGGGCAGCCCGTTCAAACGACGAAGCCATCCCAAGACACGCCGCGCGCCTCCTTCGATGAACAGGTGACCGGCCAGGAACCGGCGCCGTCCTCTTCCGGCAAGACGTCGCCGACGCCGTCCCAGACCGAGATCGCTCCCGCGACGCTTCCAAAATAGCCGGCATGGTGACAAGCGCTGGGCCGGTGACGACAGGCGGTCGAGCCCGCCTGCCGTCCTGGGTTGTCAGCCGTATGGGCTGTTGCAGCGATGATAATCGCCGTCATAGCCCAGATAGCGGTCGGTCCGCGGATTGTATGACCGATAGTGATCGAGGCACCAGCTGACATGGGCGCTGTCGTCGTCATATCCCGGACCGATGCCGAGCGTGATGCTCGGCCCCAATGTCCACCACGGCCGCGAATACCACCAGCCACCGTGGTGATATCTGTAGCGCCCATGACGCTGCTTGTAGCGGTGTCCGTGCCGATGGCGGTCGTAGTACCACTTGTCGCTCCTGACATAGTCGATCCCCGGCGCCCGTTGCGCGTTCAGGACCGGCGGCGGGCGCATGAGGGCCGGAGTCGCCGCGGCGGCCGAGCCGCTGCTGCCGTCCGGAAGGATCGGGGCAAGGGACAGCATGCCGAGAGTGACGGCCAACGCTAATGATTTGTTCAACATGTAACCTCCTGACTGTCCGGGTCTTCGATACCGAGCCAACAGCCGCGCTGCGCTATCGTTCCGGACAAGGCCGGCTTCCGGCCGCTGTGTTAATAATGAGACCAGGCAGGCAACCGCCTTTCCGCATTCGGGCTTTCCGGCGTACCGGTCGGATGTCCCGGGCATCACGCAAGCGTGAAGTCCCGGCGAAATCGGGAACCGCGGAGACGGCGCGATTCTTTACGCATGAGCATGCCGCATGACACACATCCCGCGATCCACGGCACGGCCGCCGTCCCGCGGCCGGACGCGCACGACAACTGGATCCTCTCGGCCCTTGCCGCGGATTGCCGCGACGCGATCGAATCCCTGAGCCGGCCCGCCGGCTTTCGCGCCGGCGAAGCGATCCTGGCACCCGGTCCCGTCGGGACGCTGCATTTCATCGAGTCCGGTCTGGCTTCCCTTCTCTACGGAGCCGGCTGCAAACAATCCGTCGAGGTCGGAACGATCGGACGCAACGGCTGCCTCGGGGTGCGAGCGCTGTTCGGCATCGGCCATGTCGACCATTCCGCGGTCTGCATCCTTCCGGTGCGCACGCGGGCGATCGCGATCGGCGATGTCGAGCGCGCCTGCCGCTCCTGTCCCGAACTGCGCAGGCGGCTTTTCGCTTTCTTTCAGCTTCAGATCAGGCAGAGCATGCAGGTCGCGGCCTGCAACGCCCAGCACTCGGTCGAGGAGCGGCTGGCGCGCTGGATCCTGTCGACGTCCGATCTCCTCGGCGAAACGCCGCTGGCGGTCACCCACGAGCGCGTGGCGCAACTGCTCGGCGTCAGACGCGTGACGGTCACGCTTGCCCTGCAGAACCTCGAAGCGCGCCACGGCATCCGTTCGTTCCGCAGGCGGATTTCCATCCGCGACCGCGCCCGGCTGGAACAGCTCGCCTGCGGCTGCTACCGGATCGGCCGGATGCATGGCGAGATCCAGCGAAGCGGTCAGCTTCTCGACAGCGCCCAGGCGACGACATAGTCGCCGACCGGAGTCTTCATGAAGTGGTGGCCGCCGGCCATGATGGCGACATACTGCTTGCCGTCGGCCTCGAAGGTGATCGGATTGGCCTGTCCGCCGGCCGGCAATGTGTCCTTCCACAGCACCTTCCCGGTCTCGATATCGATGGCCCGGATGAGGTTGTCGGTCGCCGCGGCGATGAATACGAGGCCGCCTGCGGTCACGACCGACCCGCCATTGTTCGGTGTGCCGATGCGCAGCGGCAGCAGCGAGGGGATGCCGAACGGACCGTTGGCGCGCGCCTCTCCCAGGGGCTGGTCCCACAGGGTCTTGCCCGTGGCGAGGTCGATCGCCCTTATGCCGCCATAGGGCGGCGCCGTGCACATCAGCCCGGTGATATCCTCCCGCCAGCCGGCGATCACCTCGATGCCGTAAGGCGCCCCTTCCTGGGCGTCGCCGGTCTCGTCGGCGGGGACCTTGTCGCCCTCGGGCTTGTCTACCGGCACGATGTTACGCCTGTCCACCTGCTCCCGGCTCAGCAGCCGGTCGTAATTCGCCATGTCGTTGTAGTTGGCGACGAGGATGCCGCGCTCGGGATCGACGGCCACGCTGCCCCAGTCCGAGCCGCCATTGTAGCTCGGATATTCGATGTAATGCCGCTCGTCCGTAGGCGGAGTATATTCGCCCCGGTAGGATGCGCGCCGGAACTGGATGCGGCACCAGAGCTGGTCGACGGGCGACATGCCCCACATGTCGCGCTCCTGCAAAGGCGGCCGGGCAAGGCTGTGATAGGTCGAGAAGGGCTGGGTGGGCGAGAGCCTGCCCGGCTCCACGCCGCCGCTCGGCACCTTGCGCTCCTCGACGGGGAAGAGCGGCTTGCCCGTGCGGCGGTCGAGCACGTAGATCTCGCCCTGCTTGCTGGGCAGGATCAGCGCCGGCACGCTGGCGCCCTTGGACGGAAGGCTCACCAGCGACGGCTGCGAGCCGAGATCATAGTCCCACAGGTCGTAATGGACCGTCTGGAAACGCCAGACCGGCTTGCCGCTGGTCACATCGATGGCGACGAGCGACGAACTGTAGTCGTTCTCGCAGGCCTTGCGGTTGCCGCCGTAATAATCGACGGCGGAATTGCCGAGCGGAACATAGACATAGCCGAGCTCCTCGTCGCCGGCCGGCGACGTCCACATGTTGGGCGTCCCGGGAGTATAGGTATCGCCGGGCCCGGGCTCGCCGGTGAGGTCCGGCCGGCACATGTCCCAGGCCCAGGCCAGCTTCCCGGTGACCGCGTCATAGCCGCGGATCACGCCCGAAGGCGCGTTCTCCGCCTGTCCGTCGAGCACCTGCCCGCCCAGGACGACGATGCCCCTGACGATGACGGGCGCGGCAACCTCGCCGTACCAGCTCGGTATCCGCTCGCCCATGCCGCGCCAGAGATCGACCTGCCCGTCGACGCCGAAGTCCGGACAGAGCCGGCCGGTTTGCGCATCGACGGCGATGAGTCTGGCGTCGAGCGTGCTTTCGAGGATCCGCTCGGCGCAGGGCCGATCCGGCGCCGTGGCGGGATCGCGGTAATAGGCGACGCCCCGGCAGGTCGCGCCATAGGGAATGGCATCGTCCGGAATAGAGGGATCATAGCGCCAGCGCTCCTTGCCGGTCGCGGCATGGAGCGCGATGATGGCGTTCGTGGCCGAGCAGAGATAGAGACTGTCGCCGACCTTGATGGGGGTCGTCTCGGGTGAATATTCGCCCTCGGTCCGATCGTTCGGCATATCCCCCGTCCGGAAGGTCCAGACCCGCTTCAGCTGTGCAACGTTCCCGGGGGTGATCCGGTCCAGCGGCGAATAGCGCAAAGCCTTGGCCGTCCTGCCATAGGACGGCCAGTCGCCGGGGCTCGCGCCGGCGGCGGGATCGGGCGCGGGGCCGGGCGCCGCGGCCGCCCGGCCGGATGCCGGCGCGGGCCGGTCCTGCGCCAGGCTCAGTCCTGTCACCAGGGTTACGGCTCCGACGACGATCAGAGCCGCGGTGGCCAGAGCGGCCGTGCCAGCGCCGGCCGGCGCGAAGCGCCGGGCTTCGCCGCCTTGTATTCCCGTGCCGGGCATCGTCCTGCGCCGCAGCACCGGCACGCACAGGAGAACGGCGATCAGCAGCACCGTTGGCGCGACCACGCGCGGCACCAGCGCCCAGCCGTGCCAGCCGACTTCCCAGACCGCCCAGACCCAGGTCGGGGCATAGGTGAGAAGATAGAGGAAGACGCCCCATGGCGAGGCCATGAGAAAAGCAAAGCCGGACAGCAGGAGCCCGATTCCGGCGGCGAGATAGTACCAGGACCCACCGAGCGCGATCAGCCAAGCTCCGCCGGCCGCAAGGACCAGCCCGATCAGGACGAGCAGCGCTCCGAGACAGGCGGCGAACCATTCGCCGAAGCCGCGCGGGCGGGATTGAAAATAGGACGGACGGTGGGCCATTTCTCATACCCTTTGCAGAACCTTCCGCACCGGCGGAAGCACCCGCCGCTCCGAAAGTCGAATGCCGCCGCCCGCGCAAAGGTTTCGGTTGGCCCGAGCTTCCGTTCGCTACCGAACCCTTGCGGGCGGCTGGCCATGGGGAACTTCCGCGGCGGTCCGCCGTTCACAACTGATGTGAATCTCAAGCGCGCGACCCAGCCTCCATGTCGCAGATCTTTACGGCATCGGCCGACACGCGGCTCAGAGCTGCGCTCCTGCTCGCCGTGCTTGTCACCTTCGCCGCCTGTCTCTTCATAGGGGGCTATATGGATTCGAGCTACGCCACCCTCGCCGGCTGGATCCGCGACCAGCCGGTGCCGTTCAGCCATCAGCACCATGTCGGCGGGCTCGGCATCGACTGCCGCTATTGCCATGCGACCGTCGAGGAGGGCGCGCGCGCCGGACTGCCCGCGACGCAGATCTGCATGACCTGCCATTCGGAGATCTGGACGGGCGCGCCCATGCTGGCCCCGGTACGCGACAGCCTGGCCTCCGGAAAGCCGCTCCGATGGCGGCGCGTCGCCCGCCTTCCGGACTATGTCTACTTCGATCATTCCATCCATGTCGCGCGCGGCGTTCCCTGCGCCACATGCCACGGCCGCGTCGACAAGATGCCACTGATGAAGCGCGCGGAGCCCTTCCAGATGCGATGGTGCCTCGGCTGCCACCGTGATCCGGCGCCGCATCTGCGCCCGCCCTCCCAGGTGACGCGCATGGACTGGAGCGACTGGGACCGGCATCCGGAGGAGCACAGGCTCTACGGCGCGCTCATGATGAAGGCGTATGGCATAGAGCCCGCGAAGCTCGACGACTGCAACATCTGCCACCGGTGAGCGCATGGATCGGCCAGAGCGCACCGTCGACGACTTCCTCCGGACGCGCCTTGCCGGCGCGTCTGCCGCGCCAGCGCCGGAGATCGACCGGCGCTCGCTCCTGCGCGTCATGGGCGCATCCCTCGCGCTGGCGGGCCTCACCGGCTGCACGGCTGAGGCCGACGAGACCGCCATGCCCTATGTCGTGCAGCCGGAAGGCACCGTGCCCGGCGAGCCCAGATGGTATGCGACCGCCGTCACGCTCAACGGCCTCGCCCAGCCCGTGCTGGGCAAGACCTTTGCCGGCCGTCCGGTCAAGCTCGAAGGCAATCCCGGGCATCCGGCGACGGGCGGCGCGACCGACCTCTTCATGCAGGCTTCCCTGCTCGGCCTCTACGATCCCGGCCGTTCGCAGACGCCGCGCCGGCGCGGACGGCCGGCAAGCTGGAACACCGTCGACGGCGCCGTGGCCGCCGAGGCCAGGAACATCGATCGGCGCCAGGGCGACGGCTTCCGACTGCTGACCGGCGCCATCACCTCGCCGACTCTGGCGCGGCAGATCGCCGACCTCCTGGCCCGCTGGCCCAAAGCGCGCTGGCACGCCTTCGAGCCGGTCGATGACGGCCTCCGGACGGAGGCCCTGGCGCGCGTCTTCGGACGGGCGCTCGAGGCGCATGTCGACCTCGATCGCGCCGACGCCGTCGTCAGCCTCGACGACGATCTTCTCGGGCCCGGGCCCCGGCAGGCCGTGCATGCACGGCGCTGGTCGGCACGCCGGTCGGCATCGCAAAACCGCAACGGAGAGTGCCGGCTCTTCGTCGCCGAGCCGGCACTCTCCCTCACCGGCGCCCGGGCGGAGGACCGGCTCATCGCATCCCTATCGCGCTTGGGCGGGCTCGTTCAGGCGCTCGCGGCGATGGTGGGTATCGAAGGGGTGGCGGCACCGGATCTCCCCGACCGCGACCGGCGCTGGATCGCCCGCGCCGCCGCTTCACTCGGCAGGCATTCGGGCCGCGCGCTGGTGAGCGTGGGCGTGGGGCACGCGGTGGAGACGCAGGTCCTGGCGCTTCTCATCAATGAGCGGATCGGCGCGTTCGGCACGACATTGACCTTCACCGAGCCTGTGACCATTGCGCCGCCGGATGGGGCGCGCTCGCTGGCGGCGCTCGTCGAGGACATGGCGGGCGGACGGGTCGGCAGTCTCGCCGTCATCGGAAGCAACCCGGCCTATGCCGCGCCGGGCGATCTCGACTTTCGCGACGCCATCCGGAAAGTCCCCTTCCGCCTGCATGCGGGGCTCCACTACGACGAGACGGCGGCACTCTGCCACTGGCATGTCCCGCTCGCCCACGATCTCGAAAGCTGGAGCGACGCCCGGGCCGAAGACGGCACCGCCTCGATCATCCAGCCGCTGATCCGGCCGTTCTACGACGTCCGTCCCCTGCATGCCGTCCTCGGCATGCTCGCGGGCGGCGGCTCCGACCGCGACATGGTCCAGGAAACGTGGCGGAAGGCCTGGGACGCCGATTTCGACGCACGCTGGCGCGAGGCGCTGCTGCGCGGCTTCGTCGCCGGAACCGCGGCGCCGCCGGTCGAGCCGTCCGTCGCCTCGAGAGACGTCATGCCGCCTCCGCGCGCGGAAGCCCGCGGGTTGACGGTGGTCTTCCATCCGGACCCGACGATCTGGGACGGGCGCTTCAGCGAAAACGCCTGGCTGCAGGAGACGCCGAAGCCGTTCAGCAAGGTGACATGGGGAAACGTCGTCGCGGTCAGCCCGCAACTGGCCGCCGAGCGCGGCCTCGCCAATGGCGACGAAGCGACCCTTGCCGTCGCCGGGCGCAGCATCACCGGCCCGGTCTGGATCATGCCGGGCCAGGAGGCCCGGACCGTGGCCGTGACGCTCGGCTATGGACGGGAAAGGACGGGCCGCGTCGGGACCGGGCTCGGCTGCAACGCCTTTGCGCTGCGCGCTCGAGACCATCCGTGGTGGACCGACGGCGCCACGCTGACCGCGACCGGCGGGCGGCAGGCCGTCGCGACCACGCAAGCCCACCAGGCGATGGACGGCTTCGACTTCGTGCGCACGGTCGAAGCGCCTGATCTCGACGCCTCCAGACGGGAAACGGCCGCTCCGCCGGCCCCCAGCTTCTACCCGGCCCGTCAATGGGGCAGCCCGTCCTGGGGCATGGCCATCGACCTCGACCTGTGCATCGGCTGCAACGCCTGCGTGGCCGCCTGCGTCGCCGAGAACAATATCGCCGTGGTCGGCAAGGAGCTGGTGGCAGAGGGCCGCGAGATGCACTGGCTGCGCATCGATCACTATTATGAAGGCGACCCCGCCGAACCGAAGTCCTACTTCCAGCCGGTGCCCTGCATGCACTGCGAACAGGCGCCTTGCGAGATGGGCTGCCCGGTCAACGCCGCCGTGCACAGTTCGGACGGCCTGAACCTGCAAGTCTACAACCGCTGCATCGGCACGCGCACCTGCTCTTCCTTCTGTCCCTACAAGGTGCGCCGTTTCAACTGGTTCGACTATACGGGCAACGACCCGCCGCAGATGAAGGCGCTGCGCAATCCCGACGTCAGCATCCGCGAGCGGGGCGTGATGGAGAAATGCACCTATTGCGTGCAGCGCATCAGCGAGGCGCGCATCCGGGCCAAGAAGGAGGGGCGCGCGATCCGCGACGGCGAGGTGGTGACCGCCTGTCAGCAGGCCTGCCCGACGCAGGCGATCGTCTTCGGCGACGTCACCGATCCGGACACGGCGGTCAGCCGGAAGAAGGCGGCCCTGCGCAGCTACAGCCTGCTCGAAGAGGCGAACACCCGGCCGCGAACGACCTATCTCGCACGTATCGAGGCCGGCGCTTCCGGGGAGGAGAAGGGACCGCGATGACGGATACGGGAACGGGCGCCGGCGAGCGCTACGCGGCGGTGACGGAGGAGATCACCAGGATCCCGCTCGATTTTCCCGAGCCGCGCGCCTGGTGGATCTGCTTCGGCTGCGCCCTGCTGCTGCTCCTCGCCTTCATGGTCTCGGCGGCGGTGCTGTTCCGGTACGGGATCGGCATGTGGGGCAACAACATTCCGGTCAACTGGGGCCTCGCCATCGCGAACTATGTCTGGTTCCTCGGGATCGGCCACGCCGGGACGCTGATCTCGGCGATGCTGCTCCTGCTCAACGCCCATTGGCGCAACTCGCTCAACCGTTTCGCGGAAGCCATGACGCTCTTCGCCGTGATCTGCGCCGGTCTCTATCCCATCCTCCATCTCGGCCGGCCGTGGCTGTTCTACTGGATGGCGCCCTATCCCAACACGATGGCGATATGGCCGCAATTCAAAAGCCCGCTCACCTGGGACTTCTTCGCCGTCCTCACCTATCTCACCGTCTCGCTGCTGTTCTGGTACATCGGCATCGTGCCCGATCTGGCTTCCGTGCGCGATCGCGCGAGGAAACGCCGGCAACAGGTGCTCTACGGCCTCCTCGCCCTCGGCTGGCGCGGCTCGGCGCGGCACTGGGCGCGCTGGCGGCAGGCCTACCGGCTGACGGCGGCGATCGCCGTGCCGCTCGTCGTCTCGGTGCATTCGGAGGTCTCGCTCCTCTTCGCCGCCGGGCCGATTCCCGGCTGGGCCTCGACCGTCTTCCCGCCCTATTTCGTGCTCGGCGCTGCCTTCTCGGGCTTCGCCGTGGTGGCGATGATCGCGATCGTCCTGCGCCATGCGCTCGGCCTCGCCGACCTCGTGCACAGGCGCCACCTCGATCTCCTCGGCAAATTCCTCCTCGCGACCGGACTGATGACCGCCTATGGCTACTGCGTGGACGTCTTCGATGTCCTCTATTCCGGCGACAGGCAGGAAATGGGCACGCTGATGGACCGCCTGGCGGGCGACTATGCCTGGAGCTATTGGGGCGCGGTCATCGCCAATTTCCTGCCGCTCCAGCTGCTCTGGTTCCGCTCCGCGAGGACGAGCCCGCTGCCTCTGTTCCTCGTCTCGCTCGCGGTGACCGTGGGCATGTGGTCCGAGCGCTACATGCTGCTCGTTACCTCGCTCTATCGCGACTGGCTCGTCTCGTCCTGGGGCGCCTATCACCCGAGCCTGTGGGAGTGGACGCTTTTTGCCGGCATGCTCGGCGTGTTCTTCGTCCCCTTCCTGCTCTTCGTGCGCTTCCTGCCGGTCATCTCCTCCTTCGAGATCAAGGAGGCGATCGCCGAGGAGAAACGCGATGCGTGAGCCGACACCGGTGACGCCCGTCTTCGGACTGATGGCGGAGTTCGACCGCGCCGAAACACTCCTCGCGAGCGTCGAGCGGGTGCGCGCGGCCGGCTTCCGCCGCATGGACGCCTATTCGCCGTTCCCGGTCGAGGGACTGGCGGAAGCCATCGGCTTTCGCGATGCGAGGGTGCCTCTGCTCACGCTCGCGGGCGGCCTTCTCGGCGCGGGGATCGGCTTCGGCATGCAGGTCGGCACCAATCTCGCTTTTCCCATCGACACCGGTGGCCGGCCGCTGCTGGCGACGCCCGCCTTCATGCTCATCACCTTCGAGCTCACCGTCCTGTTCGCCGTCCTGTTCGCGATCGGCGGCATGCTGGCGCTCAATCATCTGCCGCGCCTCCATCATCCGGTGTTCGACGTCGAGGCGTTTCATCTCGCGAGCTCGGACAAGTTCTTCCTCGTCATCTTCAGCAATGACGACCACTTCGACCGCGCGGAGACCCGCCGCTTCATGGAAAGCCTCGCACCCGTCCGCATCGACGTCGTCGCCCACACGGAAGAGCCGGAATGAGAGCGCTCCTCGTGCTGCCCCTCCTCCTGGCCGTCGCCGCCTGCGACGAGATGAGCCATCAGCCGCGCTACGAGGCTTACGAGCCGGGCGACCTGTTCGCCGACGGCAAATCCATGCAGGCTCCGCCCGAGGGAACGATCGCGCGCGGCGATCCGGCCGCAGCGGATCTCAAATCGCGCCCCGCCATGTCCGCGGCACTGCTCCGGCGCGGGCAGGAGCGCTTCGGCATCTACTGCTCGCCCTGCCACGACCGGGCCGGCTACGGCCAGGGCACGGTGCCGGCCCGCGGCTTCCCGAAGCCGCCGAGCTTCCATACGGCCCGGCTGCGCCAGGCGCCGTCGTCCTATTTCGTCGACGTGATCACCCACGGGCACGGCGTCATGTACTCCTACGCCGACCGGGTGAAGCCGGAGGACCGCTGGGCCATCGCCGCCTATATCCGCGCCCTCCAGCTCAGCCAGGACACGCCTGTTGCGGTCCTGACACAGGAGGAACGCGCCAGGCTCGCGGAGGACGGCTCATGAACGGCTATCCGCGCCGGCCGGCGCCATCCCGCGCCCTGGCTCTCTCCGGCGGCGGGCTCAGCCTGGCCGCGCTCGCGATCGCCGTCGTCTCGCCTGCGGCGCTTGCCGGCTGGCTCACGGCCTTCGCCTTCTGGTCGAGCCTGCCCCTGGGGGCGCTCCTCATGGTCATGATGATGCGGATCATCCCCGGCACCTGGCGGGAGGAGCTCGGACCCGCGAGCGAGGCGGCCCTTCTCCTCACTCCCCTCGCCGCGCTCGCCGCCATCCCCGTCCTCGCCGGACTCCCGGCCCTCTATGGCTGGGCCGGCAAGACGGGCGGCAGCGGCTTCCAGGGCGTCTATCTCCAGCCCTGGTTCTTCACCCTCAGGACCGTCCTGTTCTTCGCGCTCTCGGGCGCCCTCGCCTTTCTCCTGCTGCGGCGCCGCGACCTGGCGATGCCGGTCGCCACGGTCGGGCTCATCGTCTTCGTCCTCTTCCATACCGTCATCGCCGTCGACTGGCTGATGTCGCTCGATGCCGGATTCCACTCCTCCGGCTTCGGCCTCTACGTGCTGTCGATTCAGGCGACGATCGCGCTGGCCGCGCTGCTCGTCGTCCGGCTTGCCGGCGGCGGGACGGCGGAGCGCACCGGCACCCTCGGCGGACTCCTGCTCACGGCGCTGCTGCTGTGGGCCTATCTCGCCTTCATGCAGTATTTCATCATCTGGTCGGACAACCTGCCGGCGAGCGTCGAGTGGTACCAGCGCCGCGGCCATGGCGCCTGGGCGGCCGTCGAATACATGATCGGAACGCTCGGCCTCGCGCCCATTTTCCTCCTCCTGCTCGCGCCCGTTCGCCGCAGCCGGGCCTGGCTCATCGCGCTGTGCTGCGCCGCCCTCCTCGGCAAGGCGCTCGAGATTGCCTGGCTCGTCCTGCCCGGCAACGGCGCAGGGCCTGCCGCGGCGCTCGCCGCACTCTCCGCCCATGCCGGTCTCGGCGCCCTCATTGGGGCGGCTCTCGGCGAGGCCATGCGGCGCCGGGACCGTCCTGCCCCTCTGGTTCAGGGAGAAGCCGGGCCATGAACGTCGCCGATGATCTGGGCAGGCCGAAGCAGCCCGTCTTCGAGGCGCGCGACGTGCCCGCGCGCGGCGTCGTGTACGCCATGATCGGCCTTTTCGCCGGCATCGGCCTCGCCGCCGTCTTTGTCGCCGGGCTTTTCGCGCTGATGGCGCACTGGCGCCTGCCCGAGCGGGCAACCGCGACAGAGACGATGCGGGAAGAGCCGCCGCTGCCTCACCTCGAAATCTCGCCCGAGGCCGGCCGCATCGCCATCGAGGCCGCGGCGCGGCGAAAGCTCGGGGGCTATGGCTGGACAGACCGGGCGGCAGGCCGGGTCCGCATCCCGATCGATGCAGCCATGCGCAAGCTCGCCGAACAGGGCTGGCCGGATCCGCCGCCGGGAGGGGCTTCACCATGATGCGCGCCGTCGCCTGTCTCCTCTTCCTCCTCTCCGCCGGTCCGGCGCTCGCCTTCGACCCGTTCGGCGAGGCCGGGATAGACCGGCACCCCGGCGCCAGGGTGCCGCTCGATCTCGCCTTCCGCGACGAGAGCGGCGCGCCGGTCACGCTGCGCCAGCTCGGCCGGGACAGGCCGATCGTGCTGGCGCCGGTGCTGCACCGCTGTCCGAATATCTGCGGCGTGACCCTCGCCGGCCTCGCCCAGGCGATCCGCGCCCAGGACTATCTGGCCGGACGGGATTTCGCGGCCGTCGCCCTGAGCATCGATCCTCGCGAGGGTCCGCAGGCGGCCCGGACAGCGCTCGACGATCTCGAAAGGCGCTTTCCATTCCTTTCGACGGCGGACATGCATGCCCTCACGGGCTCCGCCGACGCCATCGCCGCCGTCACCCATGCGCTGGGCTATCGCTATGCATGGGACGAGCGCATCGGCCAGTATGCCCATATCGCGGCCGTCGCCGTACTGACGGCGGACGGGCGCCTCGCGCGCTGGCTCTATGGCGTCCAGCCGCAAGCGGGCGATCTCGAGCTCGCGCTGACGGAAGCGGGCGAAGGGCGGCTCGGCACCTGGGGCGACCAGATCCTCCTGCTCTGCTATCACTATGACCCCGAGACCGGGCGCTACGGCTCGCTCGTCTGGTGGCTGCTGCGCCTCGGCGGCGGCATCACGGCCGCGGGCGGCGCCGGCCTCATCGGCCGGGCGCTGCTCGGTGAGCGGCGCTCGTCCCGCGGAGGCGCATGATGGCCGGCCTGTCGGCCTGGACGGACGAGGTCTCGACGCATGCGCAGAGCGTCGATCTCCTGTTCGCCTGGTTCCTGCTGCTGGTCGTCCTGCTTTCGGCTCCGGTGTTCCTGCTGCTGATCGTCTTCGCGGTCAAATACCGTCGCGGCAGGACGGCCGACCGCGCCCATGCCGTCAACCGCAACGTCTGGCTCGAGACCTCGTGGGCGCTGATCCCCTTCGTCCTCATGGTCGCCTTCTACGTGTGGGCGACGAAGCTCTATGCCGACCTCTACCGCCCGCCCGCCACGGCTCTCGAGATCAATGTCGTCGCCAGGCAGTGGATGTGGAAATTCCAGCATCCGGGCGGGCAGCGCGAGATCGACGAGTTGCACGTGCCCGCCGGCGAGGCGGTGAAGCTCACCATGGCGTCCGAGGACGTGATCCACAGCCTGTACATCCCGGCGCTGCGCCTGAAGCAGGACGTGGTGCCGGGACGCCTCACCACCATGTGGTTCACGGCGGAAAGGCCCGGCATCTATCGCCTGACCTGCGCCGAGTTCTGCGGCACCGATCATTCCGTCATGGGCGGGCGCTTTTTGGTGATGACGCAGGCCGACTACGCGCGGTGGCTGCAGGAGAGCGACGTCGACCGCACCCTCGCGGCGCAGGGCGCGGCGCTGTTCCGCGAGCGCGGCTGCAGCGGCTGCCACGGTCCCGCCGCCACCGTCCACGCGCCCGCGCTCGCCGGACTCTATGGCAGCCCCGTCCCGCTCGAGGACGGCAGGGTGGTGACCGCCGACGAGCGCTACATCCGCGACAGCATCCTTCTGCCGCAATCGGAGATCGCCGCCGGCTATCCGCGCATCATGCCGACATTCCAGAACGTGCTGGGCGAGGAAGACGTGCTGAAGATCGTCGCCTACATCAAATCGCTGCGCCGGACGGCGCCGGGAAGGAGGGTCCGGTGAGCGAATCCACGGCGCTCGGGCGCGGCCCTGACCCCGCCGATCCGAACGATCGCGGCCTGTCCGAGACCGAGACCGAGCGCGTGAGCTACCTGCGCGCCGGCCACACGCTGCGCTCCTGGCTCGTCACCACCGACCACAAGCGCATCGCCGTCCTCTATATGATCTCGGTGACGCTGTTCTTCTTCGTGGGCGGGGCGGCGGCCGCCCTCATGCGGGCCGATCTCCTCACGCCGCAGGGCGATCTCCTCTCGAACGAAGGCTACAACCGGGCCTTCACCCTGCACGGCGTGATCATGGTGTGGTTCTTCCTGATCCCGTCGATCCCGAATACGTTCGGCAATTTCCTGATCCCCCTGATGATCGGGGCGAAGGACCTGGCGTTCCCGCGGCTCAATCTTCTCTCCTGGTACATCTACATGCTGGGCGGGCTGTTCACCCTCGTCGTCCTCGTCGCCGGCGGCGTCGATACGGGCTGGACCTTCTACACGCCGCTGTCGTCGATGTTCGCCAACGGCCATGTGGTCCTGGTCGCCGTCGCGGTATTCATCGTCGGCTTCTCGTCGATCCTCACCGGCCTCAACTTCATCGTCACGGTGCACAAGCTGCGGGCGCCCGGCATGACCTGGGGACGGCTCAGGCTCTTCGTCTGGTCGCATTACGCGACCTCCCTCATCCTGGTGCTGGCTACTCCGGTCCTCTCGATCACGCTGGCCTTGATCGCGGCCGAGCGGGTCTTCGGGCTCGGCATCTTCGACCCGAAGCTCGGCGGCGATCCGCTCCTCTTCCAGCACCTGTTCTGGTTCTACAGCCATCCGGCGGTCTACATCATGGTGCTGCCGGCCATGGGCGTCGTCAGCGAGCTGGTGGCGGCGGCGGCGCGCAAGCCCGTCTTCGGCTACTGGTTCGTCGCCGGCTCGTCGATCGCCATCGCGGTCATCGGCTTCCTAGTCTGGGGCCATCACATGTTCGTGTCGGGCGCATCGATGTATGCGAGCGCGGTCTTCTCGTTCCTGAGCCTCGCCGTGGCGGTGCCGTCCGGCATCAAGGTCTACAACTGGACCGCCACGCTCCACAAAGGCCACATCGCGCTCGATCCGCCGTTCTTCTTCGCGGCGTCCTTCATCGGCCTCTTCGTGGTGGGCGGATTGACCGGCCTGGTGCTCGCCATGCTCGCCATCGACGTGCATGTGCACGACACCTATTTCGTGGTGGCCCATTTCCACTACATCATGGTCGGCGGAACGGTGTCGGCCTATTTCGGCGCGCTGCACTACTGGTGGCCCAAGATGGTCGGCCGCCTGTATCCGCTCGTGTGGGGCAGGCTCTCGGCCATGTTCATCTTCCTCGGCTTCAACCTCACCTTCTTTCCGCAATTCATTCTCGGCTATCTGGGAATGCCGCGGCGCTACCATGTGTACGACCCCTCGTTCCAGGTGCTGCATGTCCTCTCCTCGGCGGGCGCGTCGATCCTCGCCGTCGCCTATGTCATGCCGTTCGCCTATCTGTTCTGGTCGATGCGCTACGGCGAGGCCGCCGGGCCGGACCCATGGGGCGCGACCGGGCTCGAATGGACCGTCGCGTCGCCGCCCCCGAAGCACAACTTCGCCCATGTGCCGATCGTGACCGGCGGGCCCTATGACTATGCCTTCGGGCGGGAGGAGCGATGACTGATCGCGTCGAGCTCCGCGCGCCGTTCCACGACACCGCCCAGCAGCATGCGGCGGACATGATGGGGATGTATGTGTGCCTGGCCACCGAGATCATGCTGTTCGGCGGACTTTTCGCGGTCATTCTCGTCGCGCGGGCGCTGCATCCGGAGGAGATCGTCGCGGCCTCGCGGCAGATGCATGTCTATATCGGCGCCCTCAACACCGCCGTGCTGCTGACGTCGAGCCTCGCCGTCGCGCTCGCCGTCAAGTCGGCGCGCGCCGCGCGGCGGCGGCGCGCCGCGGGCCTGCTGGCGGGCGCCGCACTTCTCGGCGTCATCTTTCTCCTGCTGAAGGCGTGGGAATATTCGAAGGAATATGCGGACGGGCTGCTGCCCGGACTCAGCGATCCGCCGCAGTTCTCCGGCCCGGTCGAGCATTTGTTCATGAACCTCTATCTCGTCGCGACCGGGCTGCATGCCGTCCATGTCACCATCGGTATCCTGCTGCTCATCGGCCTCGCGGTGCGCCTGGCGCTGGGCGCGCTCGTCCTGCCCGGCCGAGCCGTCGTGGTGGAAGCCTGCGGGCTCTACTGGCACCTCGTCGACGTCATCTGGGTGTTTCTCTATCCGGCTCTCTATCTCGCGCGGTGACGGCCATGAAGACGCGTTCCCTTCTCCTGGTCTGGGCCGCCCTCCTCGGGCTCCTGCTCCTGACGCTGGGCGCGAGCCTGGTCCTGACCGGACCGGCGAGCCTTCTCACCAGTCTCGCCGTGGCGCTCGCCAAGGCGGCGCTGATCTTCTGGTTCTTCATGCATCTGAAGGAGGAGACCGGCCTTTTGCGCCTCGTCGCCGTCGGCGCGGGTGTCTGGCTCCTCATCCTGCTGGCGCTGACCTTCGCCGACTACGCCACGCGCGCCGCGGCCTAATTTCGGTGACATTTAATTTCTTAATCCGTATACAGATATTATATGGAGAATGGCGCGTGAGCCGGAAGTCAACGAGGAAATCAGTTTAATTAAGTGCACTGTCACCGAAATTGTGATGGCGCTGCTCGGCGGGGTGCGCGCGGTCGGCGCGCTGCTCGGCGGGGCCCTGCGCCGAGATCAGGTTGTGGGCAGTGTTCACGATGCCGACATGCGAGAAGGCCTGGGGGAAATTGCCGAGCTGCCGGCGCAGGCGCGGATCATACTGCTCGGCGAGCAGCCCCAGGTCGTTGCGCAGCGCCAGCAGCCGCTCGAACAGCTCGCGCGCTTCCTGCCCCCGCCCCATCATCGCCAGGGCGTCGACGAGCCAGAAGCTGCAGACGAGGAACGTGCCCTCCGTCCCGGTCACGCCGTCGGGCGCATGTTCCGGGCGGTAGCGCAGGACGAGTCCGTCTTCCATGAGCTCGCGCCGGACCGCCTTCACCGTGGCGATCACACGCGGATCGTCGGGCGGCAGGAAGCCGGTCAACGGGACCAGCAGCAGAGAGGCGTCGAGCGCGTCGCCGCCGGCGTGCTGGACGAAGGACTGCTTCTCGTCGCTCCAGCCCGCCGCCAGGATCGCCGCCCGGATCTCCTCGCGTTCGGCCTTCCAGGCGTCGACCGGGCCGGACAGCCCGAAATCCTCGACCGCGCGCACGCCGCGGTCGAAGGCAACCCACGCCATGAGCCGCGAATGGGTGAAATGGCGCGGCGCGCCGCGGATCTCCCAGATGCCCTGATCGGGAAGCCGCCACTGCTTCTTCAGATCATCGAGCAGCACCTTCTGGAAATTCCACGCATCGTCGGACGGCTGAAGCTGGAACTTGCGCCCGACATGGAGCGCATCCAGCAGCTCGCCATAGACGTCGATCTGCAGCTGGCCATAGGCGGCGTTGCCGATCCGCACCGGCTTCGAGCCCTCATAGCCCGCAAGCCACGGCAGTTCGATCTCGGTGAGGCGGCGCTCGCCGGCGAGCCCGTACATGATCTGCAGCTGCGCCGGATGGCCGGCGGCGGCGCGCAGCATCCACTCCCGCCAGGCCTTCGCCTCTTCCCTGTATCCCGATGTCAGCAAGGCATAGAGGGTCAGCGTCGCATCGCGGATCCAGCAATAGCGGTAGTCCCAGTTGCGCTCGCCGCCGATCTCTTCGGGCAGGGAGGTGGTGGCGGCGGCGAGAATGCCGCCGGTCGGCGCGAAGGTCAGCGCCTTGAGCGTCAGGAGCGAGCGTGTGACCGCGTCGTCCCAGGGATGCTCCTTGCGACCAAGCCGGCAGCGGCCGGACCAGTCGCGCCACCACGCCTCGGTCTCCTTGAGCCGCCGCTGCGGATCGATGCTGCGCTCCTCGCGCCGGTGCGAGGGATGCCAGGCGAGAACGAAGGGGACCGTGGCGCCGGCGCCCACGACGAACTCGGCCGTCGTGTGGAGGTTCTCGCCGGTGAGCGCCACGGGCGTGTGCAGCTCGACGGCGTCGGGTCCCGCCACGGCGCGCACGCCGAAATCGGCCTTGCGCACCCACGGCACCGTCCGGCCATAGCCGAAGCGCAGCACGAAATCGCAGCGCATGCGAACGCGGCCGCGGTCGCCGCGCACGAGACGCATGAGGTCGACATGCTCCTCGTCGCGGCTGAGCGGCATGAAATCGATGACCGTCGCCTTGCCGTCTTCGGTCTCGAAGGTGGTTTCGAGGATCATCGTGCCCGGCCGGTAGCGGCGGGTGACGGCGGCGTCGCCGTCAACGGGCGAGATGCGCCAGCGGCCGTTCTCCGGCGTGCCGAGCAGAGACGCGAAACAGGCATCGGAATCGAAGCGCGGCAGGCAGAGCCAGTCGATCGAGCCGTCGCGCGCCACGAGCGCGCAGGACAGCATGTTCCCGATCAGGCCATAGTCCTCTATCGGCTTGCTCATGCCGGCCGGTTGCGGCACGGTCATGTGCCGAGCTGCTGAGTGGCGATGATGGTCACGCCGACCCCGACAAGGACGACGCCGACGACCGTCGCGGCGCTCAGATGCTCGTCGAACAGGACATAACCCGCCAGCAGGGTCCCGACCACCACCGAGCTCGTCACGATCGAATAGGCCAGTCCGACCGGCAATCCGCGGATGGCGTAAAGATAGCTCGCGAGGACCACCGATGCGCATAAGAGGCCGGCCCACAGCCATGGCCGGCCGAGGACCAGGAGCGCGCCGCTCACCGTCAGCGGCATGTCCGCCGCCGCCATGGCCCGCTTGAAACACAGGTTAGCGGTGATGTTGGAGAGGATACAGAGCGTGATCGCGAGCCACGTCATTCTTGCACTTCCGTTTTCGATTCCAGCCGATTAAACCTAGCACATGGAGTCTTCGGACATAAGTGACGCGGAAGGTCGGCCGTCAGCAGCTTCCGGCGGAAGCTCGCGATACCGCGACTGGGGCATCGCCCTTCTGTCCCTGGTCATTTCGCTCATTCTCGCCGAAATCCTGTTCCGCCTCGCCGCCGGCGTGCCGGTATTTTCCTTCAGCAACTGGCGGAAAGAACGGGTCATCGCCAACCACCTGGGGGACCGCGCCATCGTCGACCCGATCCTGGGCTGGAAGCTCAAGACCGATTATCGCAGCGACGGCTTCAACACCATCGCCGAGGGCATCCGCCGCAATTTCGACGAGGCGGACATCCGCACCGGCAGCATCCTCGCGGTGGGCGATTCCTTCACCGAGGGCTGGGACGAAGTGCGCGACGAGGAAAGCTGGCCGGCCCAGCTCGAGAAGCTGATCGGCGAAGCGGTCGTCAATGGCGGCATCGGCGGCTATGCGAGCGATCAGATCGTCCTGCGCGCCGAGCAGCTCATCCCGGTGGTCAGTCCGAAGACCCTGATCATCGGGATGAACGAGATCGACATATTCCGCTCGGCGCATGCGCCCTTCGGGGCGCCCAAGCCCTATTTCACGATCGCCGACGGCGCGCTGCAATATCATCCGCCCGAGCCCATCGAAAATCCCCAGGCCCGGAACTTCGCCGTCACCTGGCTGCGCGAGGCGCTCGGCTATTCCGCGGCGATGGATTTCATTCTCGGAAGGCTCGCTCTCGATTTCTGGTATGGCGACACGAACCAGGTCTATCGCCGCGTCCACAACGACGAGGTCGCGGTCACCTGCAAGCTCCTGCACAGGCTGAAGGCGGAAACGGACAAGCGCTCGATCCGCACCCTGCTGTTCATGCAGTACTACGGAAGCTTCATCGTCGAGGAGGACGAAATCTCCGAGAACGCCTACAATGTCGAGGCGTGCGCGCGCGATGCCGGCATCGAGGTGATCGATCAATATGCTCCCTTGCGCCAGATCGCCCTGGCCGATCCCCGTGCCATAAGATCATATTATGTGATGACCGGCGACGAGTTCGGCCACATGTCGCCCAAGGGAAACGCCCACGCCGCCGCCCTCGTGGCGGAAGCCCTCAAACGCTGAGCGGTCCCGGCGTCAGCTCAACAGCGCGCGCAGGACCGGCGCCGCCGGGCCGTCGCTCGCCACCCGCCTGTAGAAACGGCTCGGCACATTGAAGGCGGAATAGACCGTGTTCACCACCGAGCCGATGGTCAGATAGTCGGATATCTCGAAGCTCTCGGGCTTGTCCCGGCGCGGACGCATGCGTGCGAAGTCGAAGGGCAGACCGAGGGTCTTCTCGAGAGCCGGATCGACCGCGAGATGGGCCTTGGACACCTCTTCGTCGGCGCTCTGCAGGTCGGACGCGCCGATGATCATGCCGCCGCGCACGCCCTTGCCGCCGATGATGATGGAATTGCAGTGCTGGTTGTGGTTGGTGCCGGTGTCGTCGATCGGCATGTAGGGTGCGCGCATCGTGCGGCCGAACTCGCTCGCGATCATCACCGTCGTCACGTCCAGCACCGAGGAATGGGCATCGAAGGGCGCGTTGTCCAGCGCCCGGAACAATATGGCGATCCGCTCGACGGCGGTCGAGAACAGGC
Source organism: Parvibaculaceae bacterium (assembly GCA_050246735.1). Classification (GTDB taxonomy): domain Bacteria; phylum Pseudomonadota; class Alphaproteobacteria; order Rhizobiales; family Aestuariivirgaceae; genus Taklimakanibacter. The sequence continues at coordinate 171,168 of JBFWVM010000008.1, forward strand.
CCGGCTGCCCCCGCGCCAGGTTCGCGGCATGGACGTCGAACTGCTCGGGGAGGACGTAGATGGCGGAGCGGCTCACCGAAAGATGGAAGCATTCGGCGATCAGCGACGCGGCCTTTTCCTCCTCGCTGCCGCGCGAGGCCTCGACCGACAGTCCGGAAAGCTGGCTGCGGACCCGCGCCGCGCGATCGTAGCTCGCCAGGACGAGGTTCGCCGCGCTCGCCATGCGCCCGCCGTCCCGCTTCTGCGCCAGCATGCGGCTGCGCATGAATTCGCCGAGCGGGCTCTTGGCGCTCGGCGCATCGGTATTCTTGAGAAACGCCGCCAGGTCGCCGACCGATTCGGCCTGCAGCGGAATCACCCCGGAATGATTGTCGAGATTGGTGACGACCGGCGGAGTCGGCAGGATGGCGTCGAGCGTCTTCGGCTCGCTCCCCGTGTCGGCGAGGTTGAGATGCGGAATGAAGGAGCCGCCGCCGAACGGATCGCCGGTGAACAGGAAGTTGAGGTTCTGCTGGTGGCCGTCGAAGCTCGGCGCCATGTGAACGCCGTTGACGACGCTGAACCCGTCCATGTAGCGGCGCAAGGGCCGCATCAGCGGGCTGATCAAAGTATGGCCGTCATTCACCCCGGTCCACTTCGAAGGCTCCTTGCCGGTGTAGTTCTGGATCCGCCCGGCGGCGGTCAGGGCCAGCGGCCGGGCATCGAACATGTAGGAGTGATCCGCCCCGCCATTGAGCACGATGAACAGGAAGAAATGGGGATCGGCCGGGTTCGCATGCGCCTGCGCGAAGGACGCTTGGGGGAAGAACAGGGTGCCGGCGCCGGCAAGACCGAATTTCAGCAGTTTTCGCCGCGATAGGCTGGGCATGGCCGTCGCCTCATTTGTCCATCAGGAAATAGGGGTTCATGGTGATCGCGAGCGTCATCGCCTCGATCGTCTCGGCGGCCGGGCGCTCGCCATATTCGCGGCGCATGAAACTGCGCCAGGCGTCATATTCCTGCATGGGCGCATCATAGCCCATTATGCTTACCCAGAAACCCCGCATGACGGCGTCGGCCTTGGCGGAGGCGGCCGGCCATTTGCACAGGTTGCGCAGGATTTCCAGGAACTGCGGATGGAAGGAGAGCTGCGGCGTCGCGCAGGATTCGCCCAGGCTCGCGGCAAAGCCGGAAAGTGCGGCCTGCATGATGACCATATTGACCGGATTGGGCGTGCCGTTCTGGAACTTGTGCTGCGTCCCGAAGGTGGACCATGTCCCGGCGAGATCGTCGAGACCGTCCGCCGGAATGAAGATATCGAGCTCGAGCGGGTCGTCGCGGGGCGCGATCCGCGCCGACAGCTCCCGCGAAAGCGCCGCCAGGCCCTTGAGCTGCGGATCCTGGGCGCGGACGCTCGCGCCGGTCAGGATGAGGACGAGCATGGCGAGCGCGAAGCGTCTCATTTGCCGGCTCCGCCGGCCGGATCCTTGAGCTCGCGTTCCGCCCACAGATACAATTCCTGGCGGTCCTGGCTGGTCATGGCCTTGTTCTTCGGCATGCGCCTGCGCGCGTCGCTGGACGCGAGACGCTCGGCGATCATCCGCAACGTGTCGGCGCGGCTCATCTGTTCCATGTTGGAATCAAAATGGGGAAAGCCCGGCGCGGCTCCGGGCGCCTGCGGGGCCCAGCGCGTCAGGTCCAGATTGCCTTCGCCGCCATAGACGCTGTTGTGGCACTGGGCGCAATTCTTCTCCAGGATGGCGGCCACCCCGCATGGCGGCCGGTTGCCGGAGGCGCCGCCATGCGCCCGGTCGTAGCACACCGAGGGATCGCGGTTGCGCTCAGCGAAGGCCCGGCTCTTCACCACCGATGCGATGGCGTTCTTCATGGCCAGGGCGGAACTGGTCCGAGCGTCCGCCGTGAACCGCTCCGTCAACTCGTCGAGATAGCCGCCATCGATCGCCTGGTCCGGCCCGACCGAATATTCGACGAGGCGTTTCATCAGGCACCTCTTGGCTTCGGGCGCATTGCGGATGATCCGCGTCAGATCGCCCATCGTCGAACCATAGACATTCTGTTTCGGCCAGCGCGGCGAGCGCACATAGCCCACGTCCCACTTGCGTCCGCTGCCGGTTCGGGCCCGCCAATGGTCCACGTAGCTCTGCCGCTCGGTCGAGGCGAGGTCGTCGAAGACCAGGTCGGGCGAACCGGCATTGTTGGCGAAGAGCGCGCCATAGTTGCGGAAGAAACCCGCCATCGGGTCAAGCTTGTAGTGGCAGGCGAAACAGCTCGTCGCCGAGTCGTGCTCGCCGCGCGTATGCTCCATCGGATCGTCGACGCCCACGGGCGTGAGGTCGTCGCAGAAATACTGCTTGAGGACGTAAGCCGCGCGCTTGCGGTTGAAATTGGTCGAGGAGTTGACGAGCGCCGCGCTCTGCTCGTAGCCGAAGGCAAGCCATGTGCTGAGGCTGCCGAAGGCTTCGAGATCGAAAGGCTTGAACTCGCGGACGGTCCGCGGATGATAGACGGAAGGCTCGAACTTGACGATCTCGCGCACCGCGCGGTCGAATTGACCGACCGCGCGCTTGATCGCGCCGGTCAGCCGGAGGACGTCGATCCTGGCAACCTTGCGGTGGGAGCATTCGTCCTCCGCGATGCCAGCCAGGGTTTCCAGGGGCGCCAGGACAAGCCTTCCGCGCATGAGGGCAAAAATCTCGGCATCGTTGAAGGCCCGAAAAAACCGGTTCGATATCTCGTCATCCCGGGCGACGACCGATTCGATGCGGTTGCAGTAGGCACGCGGATCGACGGATGCGCCGGGCTTCGGCAGCAAATGCGACAACACCGCGCGAAACTCGGCGAAGACCTTGGCGCGGAGCTGCTTGGGCGTGAGCTTCCGGTCTTCCGGGGGCAGCGGGTCGACCAGCTCTTCCGTGCGCAGCGGCGCCATGAAGAACGGGCCCTGGAGATCGAACAGCTTGAGATAATCGCCGCCCCTGAGGATCTCCTGCGCCGAGCTGACGGCATTCGGGAAGTCGAAGGCATCGTCGGCATAGCGGCCGTCGATCTTCAGGCTGTCGGTCTTGAAGCCGAGGAAATACATGTTGAAGTCGAGAACGGTGTCGCCGAAGCGGTCGTCCGCCATGAAACGGCGGATCACCTCGTCGGCCGGCAGGCTGAGCAAAAGGCCTACGTCGTCATCGGGCCCTATACCCTGGCCGGCGCGCAGGAGCCGGGCCGTCCTGTCGAGCCACCAGCGCTTGTCCCAGTCGGCCTCGAGGGCGGAATCGCCGGCTTCGGCCGCAGTCTGCGCATGGATGTTCGGCGAGAGGCCGAAGAGGCAGAGGCCGGCGACCAGGAGAACGCACATCGCCGCCGCGATCGCAATCTTCCTTCCGGCCAGCCTTGTGATCGCCGCCCCCATGCCTCACCCTGCATCAATGGCGCCCGTCGAATCGCCCCGACAGTTCCCGCCACCCAGTATCAGCAGAGGCCGAGCCGTTAGTCGACACACTTGTCTTCGAGCCTTTCGAAGGCCGCATCGAGCTTGGCGGCGCCGTCCGACCCCGGGGCGAGATCCTCGCCAAGCTCCCACGCCGCCACATAGTCGGGACCGAGCCCGGTCAGATATTGCTCCATCTTCGCCTCGAGCGCCTCGCTCTTCTCGTCGTCTTCGCCGGCCGCAAAGAGCTCCTTGATGATCGCGCAATAGCCCTGCAGCTTGCCGGCGTCGGCTTCCAGCGCATCGAGAGCCCTGATCGCGGCATCGACCTTCTCATCGGCGCGCGCCGGAGCGCCGGCAAGCCCAAGCGCCACAAGTGAAAAGATCAGGTATTTCAAGAGGATCTCCCGATATAACGGCGTGGGTTGGTCAGGCTTGCGAGCCGCCCGTACGACAATCTCGGATACAATTGAAGCAGGAAGATGAAGGCACCAAAAAGACCGTATGATTGGAGGACGTTGAACACCGTCGGAGCCAGTTGCCGCATCACGGCGATGTGAAGCGCCACCAGAAGATAGCTCGCGGCAACGCCCCAGAGGAAATTACGGTTCCGTAATGCCGCTGGGAAAACAAGCATATAAAGGGGCAGGAAGATGCCGTAATGATGCTCCCAGGCGATCGGCGAAGCGATGGTCGCGCTGATCGCCGTGACGGCAAAGCCATAGGCGGCGTCGGACTCCCTGCCGGGCAGCAGAGCCGCCAGCAGCAGGAGCAAGGAGCTTGCGAGGGTCGGCCAATAGACCCACGGACTATAGGGCGGAAACTGCATCGCGCTGAAGTCGTCGATGGCGTAGAGGCCGGGCTGCCAGGCGACCATGATGCGGTTCAGCAGGCCATTGACCGACTGATTGGCGTAATAGGCTTCGCCCCGTTCCGACATGAACTTCAGCACGTTCAGATAGTCGAGGTGATGGGAAAGGCCGAAAACCGATATGGAAGCGGCGAGGCCGACGGCGCCGACCAGCGCTCCGGCGGCGACGAGACGCCATTCGCGGCGGATCGCCGCCCAGGCGAGGAGCAGGCCATAGTGAGGCTTCACGAGGCAGATCAGGCCGACCAGCGCGCCGCACCAGGCCGGCCGCTTCATCACCCAGAATAGGGTGGCGAGCGCGAAGAGGCCATTGATCCAGACCTGGATCTGGCCGAGCGTGAAGGCCTTGACAAGAGGATAGAAGGTCACCGTCAGGCCCGCGACGAGGATGCAGCGCAGCCAGCGCAGCCGGCGCCAGTCCTGCCCGCCATGGAGCTGCGCGAGCCTGATCTCCAGAACCGCGGCCGAGGCGGCGGCGCTCATGGCGAGAAAGATCCAGCCCACGATGTCGTTGATCGCCGGCCAGGCGCCGAAGCTCATGCCGTCGCTGGTTCTCACATGGCCCGGCCACAGCGCTTCGAGCCCGAGCAGCCCGAACAAGGCCGAAGGCGGGTATTGAAACTTGATCCCGCCCTCGAAGAATATCGCCGAATAGAGCGGCTTGGGGCCGGGGCTTGCGAGATATTCGAGGGCGATCGCCATCGGGCCCCATGAATCGTCGCCGCTGCGCGCCAGCAGCATGTCGGTTGCCTGCCGCAAGGCTGTGTCGTCGAAGCCCGGCGGCGACAGCCACCACAGGAGGAGGTTAACGCCCATGCCGAAAGCGAACAGCGCCGACAAGGCCGCCGTCACCTTGGCGGGTGTCGGCTTCATCTGGCGGCCCGCGCCGCAGCGCGAAACATGGCGACCAGCATCACCATGCCGCCCACGAGATGCGCCGAGACGCCGCTTCGCGCCCAGACCTCGAGGATCTCGTCGGAATCGACCGGAAGCAGGACGACCGGCAAGGCGGTCAGCGCGAAGCCGCCCCACATCAGCCAGCGGGTCGCCCTGTCGTCGGCCAGCGCCAGGCTGCCCGAGAGATAGAGCCCGAACGGCAGCAGGAAGAACATGTAGTAATGCGACCATGAAATCGGGCTGAGAACAATGGCGATCATCACGATCAGGACGAATTCGAGACGATCGCGCCCGTCCGAGGCCGGCCGGCGGATCCGGTGGCAGCGGGTTATCCAGAGGAAGGCGGCAGCCGTCGAGGCAAACACGATGAGCCGCGCCACTTTATGGACGGGCGGGATCTCGCGCGCCGTCCAGTCGAACAGGCCTTCGGCACCGGCCGACAGACGGATCATGAAGCCGTCCACCGATTGAACGTTGAAGGCGGCGACGGCGCGTCCGAGATAGGGAGCGATGCTGTTGTCGTACCAGGCGACGTTCGCCGCGAGGCCGTGCACGGCGAGCGAAAGGAGCGCCACCAGCGCAAGGCCTGCGGCGCCGCCGCCCACGACGCTCCAATTGCGCCGCAGAAGGAAATAGACGCCGAGCAGCAGAAGCGGAATCTTGACGACGGCGGCTGCCGCGAGCAGCATGCCGGCGAGAAAGCCCCGGTCCGTCTTCCACAGGATCAGCGCGGCGACCACCAGCAGGAACGCCATGTGAGTGGTATTGCCCTCCCTCAGGCTGTTGACCATCGGTCCGTCGACCAGAAAGAGAAACAGCATGAGGCCGGCGATCGCCGGGGCCAGCAGGCGCCTGGCCATCAGCAGCCAGGACGCCATCGCGGCAAGAGCGCCGAGGCACAGGAAGATCCAGCCCGCCCAGGGCGCGTCGAAGCGCGCGAAGGGAACGAACAGCCAGGCCATGACCGGGACATTGACGAAGCCGCCGACACCCGGCTCGAGCCTCGACCACGCCGCTTGCGGGTCGGCCTCCAGAAGCGCGCGGCCGGCCGGGTAATAGGCCTTGTAGAAATCGCTGAACAGGGTCGGAGGCTCCGATATCCGCCACAGCAGGAGATGAAGCGCCAGCCCCGCCCCCGCCCAGGCCGGCAGGCTCCATGACGACGGCTGCCGCCTGGCGTCGGTGGCAGAGCCGGTCATGGCGTCATAATTTCCATGCCGTGATGAAGACGAGGATCATGGCGGCGCCGAGCGCCAGGCTCGCCCTGTCGCGGACCGCAAAGCGGATAGGGTCGTCATCGAGCCGGTTGCGGCCGGCCAGCAGCCAGACGCGGCCGAGCCACAGGAAAAGGATCGGCGGAAGGCACCACAGCCAGTCCGGGTGCGAATAGAATTCGGCATTGAAGGCTTCCTCGATCAGATAGAGGATCATGATAAGGACGGCGCCGGCGGCACTGGAAATCCCGAAGGCGAACAGCAAAGGCGCATCCTCGGCCAGGTAGCCGCGCCCCTCGAGCCCTCCGCCGCCATTGCCGTTGTGCCTGGCGACTTCGATATGGCGCTTGGCGAAGCACAGGGACGTGAAAAGGAACATCGAGAAGACGAGCAGCCAGGGCGAGAGGGCGACCATGGCGACATAGACGCCGAAGAGCAGGCGCAAGGTATAGAGGGTCGCCAGCGTGAGCACGTCGATCATGGGGATCCGGCGCAGCCGGACGGAATAGGCGGCGTTCAGGACGAGATAGGAGAAGAGAACGGCCACGGGCAGGAGCCCGGTGGTGAAGGTCAAAGCCAGGCCTGCCACGACGCCGATGACGGCCCCGGCGAGGGCCACCGGCACCGAAAGATCGCCGCGCGCCAGGGGGCGGTTGCGCTTCGACCAATGCAGGCGGTCGGAAGCCAGGTCGCGCACGTCGTTGACGATATACATGGACGACGCCACCAGGGTGAAGCCGGCAAATCCGAGAGTGGCATCGAGCCAGACGCCCGCCTCGCCCGCCCTGCCGGCGAGCAGCAGCGGGATGAATATCAGCGTGTTCTTGACCCACTGGTGCGGACGCAGGCTTTGCAGGAAAGCGACGGCCGCGGACGAGCTCCCCTCCCGGCTCTCAACCGACATCCGCCCTGCTCCCGAACGCTTGACACATAGTTCCTTGCAAGACCATTCAATCGAATTGTGGACAGGGCGGCCAGGCTCTATATACATTCTAGCCAATTCCAGAGAGGCAGCAATGAGCATTCTAGTTGATTTCTGGCACTACATGCGGGCACGCCGGAAGTTCTGGTTGCTGCCGGTCCTCCTGTGCATCGTCCTGCTCGGCGCCCTTCTGGTCCTCAGCGAGGGCTCGGCGGTAGCGCCCTTCATCTACACGCTGTTCTGAGGCGGACGCTCCCCGGCGACACATGCAAAAGGTGCTCTTTCCGATCGTGTTCGGCGCGCTGTCGGTGCTGTTCGCGCTCTTCATCACCGAGGCCGCGGTCCGTCTCGTCGTCGACGACGGCATGCAGTTCGATCTTGAAATGTGGAAATATGCGCGCGACGTGAAGGTCGTCTCGGACGATCCGCTGATCGGGCATGAGCATGGACCGAACCGGCGGACGAAGCTCATGGGCGTCGAGCTCGCCACGAATTCGCAAGGGCTGCGCGACCGCGAAATCCCGATCGAGCGCACGTCCGGCGTGAGGCGGATCGTCCTCGTCGGCGATTCGCTGACCCTCGGCTGGGGGGTGGCCGCCGAAGAGACTTTCGCCAAGCGCCTCGAGCGGCTGTTCGCCGCCGACGGCCGGCAGGTCGAGGTCGTCAATACCGGCGTCGGCAACTGGAACACGGTGCAGGAGGTCCGGTATTTCCTGACGAAGGGTGCTGCCTACAAGCCCGACATCGTGGTGCTGGGCTTCTTCGTCAACGACGCCGAGCTCGCGCAGCCGGCCCGGCAGCCCTCCTTCCTGATGCGCCACTGCTATGCCTGCATCTTCGTCCTGGGGCGCATCGATTCGGTCAAGCGCAGGTTTCTCGGCGGCCAGACATGGGACGAATACTATCTGGGCCTTTTCGGCAACGGCGACACGCCGGGATGGCTCGCGGCAAAGGACGCCATCCGGCAGCTTGCCGATTACTGCAAGACCAACGGCATCAGGCTGATCATAGCCAACCTGCCCGAGCTTCATGACGTGAAGAACTACCGCTTCGACGAAATCACCAGGCTGGTCGCGGATACGGCGCGCGAGAACGGCGTGGACTTCGTCGATCTCCTGCCCTCGCTGCGGCAGGAAGAGTCATCGAGCCTGTGGGTGACCGCGCCCGACCCCCATCCCAACGGGCGCGCCAACGAGCTGATCGCAAAAGGCCTCTACGATACGCTCAAGGTCTTGCCGTAGCCGCGATCCGGCGCCGGGTCGCTCACGGGAATCATCCGACCGCCCAGCAAGGTCCAGCACAGGGCGCCGCCATAGAGGCACAGGGCGGCCACGTCCTTGTAGGGACCGAACGCGTTGATCCACCAGATGACCGCGGTGAACGGCGCGAGCAGGGCCAGACCGATCACGAAACGCGACAACCACCAATGCGGGACCAGCGCGGCGAAAGGCACGAGCCAGATCAGGTACCAGGGCCACAGGTGATTGACCGCGGCAAAGGACACGGCGCAGAGAACCGCGAGGACCGCCCTGACGATGAGGACGGGACTGGCGTCGAGCCACAGCCGATACAGGGAATGCACGGCCACGAGCGGAAAAACAGCGGCCGACGCCCACGCCACCGGCTTCAGATATCCTCCGGCGATGCGGTCGACGGCCAGGATCGCGTCGCGCGGCTGGAGAAAGGGCCAGCTGTTGATGAACAGGAGTGCCTCGAAGAACTTCATCGAGCGGAAGAACACGGCAAAGAAGACGACCGCCAGCAGGATGACGGGCACGAGGCGAAGCGCGTAATCCCGCGCGCCGAGTCCGTCCCGGCGCAGGCACACGGTCAGATCGACGACGAACAGCGGCGCCGTGACGTATTTGCACAAGGTGGAGGCCGCAAGCGCCCATGGCGGGCTGGCCGGCTTCCTGAGCAGGAGGAAAAGCCACAGGAGTGCCAACGAGGCCATCGCGATGTCGTTGTGGCCTTCGGCAAGACTTTCCTGGACGCTGAGAGGCAGCCAGCCGAACAGCAGGACGGCGAGGTTGCGCTCGAGAGCGGAGGCCTCCGGCATCATCCTGGGAAGGAGATAGAGGGAGCTGAGCCAGCACAGGGCCAGGATGACCTTGAAGATGACGAAGGAGAGCGCCGCATGTCCCTGGGTGACCGCCTCCGCGACCGTCGACAGCGCGCCCCAGAGCGGCCCATAGGACATGGTGAGAGGAAAGTGATCGAGCGGCAGCTGTCCGACCCAGGCGGGCGAGAAGGCGACGTAATAAGGGTTGACGCCGCCTGCGCTCATCCGTCCCCAGACCGAGGAAAGCCATAGATCCTGGGTGAACAGCGGGTAGGCGAGGGCGGCGGCGCAGGCAAAGGCGACCGCCCAACCGCCGAGAACCTTCGAAACATCCGCCGCATCCGGCCGCCGGCAGAAGGACGCATAGAGCCAGACGAAAACAACCGAGATCACCGCGACGGGAACGAAATGCGCCAGCAGCACGGTCTCCGCGCCGGTCATGTAGCTCCTGAACGGGAAGAGCCAGGGATGGCTTTGCGCGAGCCCCTGGAAAAAGGCGGTTGCGCGCGGCGCGCTGGGGGTGTTCCACAGAGCCGCGGCCTTGCCGCAGGAAAGCACCGCCGACAACAGGTGCATGGCGAACACGACCACGCCGGCCACATGAACAAACTTACGCATCGAGTCCTACATTGCCGATTATCGAGCCTACATTGCAGATTAAAGGAGATCGGTCAGAATCTCGCCAACGAGGATATTGCCGTCGATCGAAAAGTGCGAGGCTCCTTCCCAGTAGATGCTTGCCGGGTCGATCTTGCGCTTTTCCAGCTCTTCCCCGAGATCGATGGTGTGGATGTCGTTCTGCTTCAGGAACTCCTTGAGCTCGCTATAGAAGTCCTTGGGCACGGTGCCGTCTTCGGTCAGCCCCATGTCGCCCGCCGGAAGAATGACGACGATGAGCTCGTAGCCCGAAGCCGCGGCATGCGCGCGCCATTCACGAAGCACCTTCTTGTTGGCCTCGGCATAAGGGTAGTCGCGGTACCGGTACTTGCCGGACCGCGATTCGAGATAGACAAGCCGGTGCAGGTCATAAAGTTTCTGCCCCCTGTAGATTTCGTACTTGTCGGCCCAATGCAGCAACGGCTCCTCGCCGAGGACCGGAACGTAGCCGCTCACCACGGGCACATGGTTGCGGACGTAATAGAGGCCGGCATTCACCAGCTGCAAGGTGAACGAGTACTTCATCAGAGAGCGTATCGGGTGAAAGGGCGGATGTTCGGATTCGCCTGCCCTCCCGTCGGCGATCCGCCTGCGCAGCATGTCGAACCAGCCCTGGTCGAGCCTGACTATGTTGTTGTCGGCGTCGAGGCGGGCATTGTCGGCGAGCCCGCCGTCGATGACGGTCGAATGAGGATGAAGATAGTCGTTCGCCACGTCGGTCGGCGAATAGAAGACCACGACTTTCGCCGGCCAGCGTCCGAGCTTCCTGCCGATCTCCAGGAATTTGGAGAACTGATGCCGCTGGCCGGTATGCGTCACGCCGCATTTGAAGGTTTCGACACCGCTCTCACGCTCATAGACCGTGCCGAACTTGGTCTCGAAGGGCGCGTAGCCCCAGACTATGCTGTCGCCGGCGAAATAGACGAAATCCGCGGCGGGAGAGGGATGCGGGGTATCGAAACAGCCATACTGATTGGACCATACCGGATAGGTGATGCCGACATCGTCCAGCACGTGGAACTGGTCGGTGCGGGGAACGGCCGTCGGCTTGATGTCGAAGCCGCGTTCGGCATTGGCGACATAGTAGTCCTTGGGGTAGCCGCGGCCGATAAAATCCGGGACCCAATAGCCTTCGCGATAGGTGGGAAAATTGTCGGCGAAATCGTCCGAGAGGGTGAAGAACGCGATCGTATCGAAGACGGCGAAGGTCGCGAGCGCCAGCAGCGCCTGGACGAGCGCCGTCGCGCCGAGCTTGCGCAGGAGCGACATCTAGGCGAGCTCGACCGGCTCTCGGTCGAGGCGCCGGCGACGCGCCCTCACGGCGGCGCCGTCATCGCCGAAGGCCGAAACGCCGAGGATGCGCATGAGCGGCATCTCACCCCCGCCATTTCAGAAGATGGTGTAGATCAAAGGCCCGATGGCCGAGCCCTGCGCCAGGATCAGCAGGCCGCCGAAACCGACCAGCACGATCAGCGCCGGGAGGAGCCACCATTTCATTCGGCCTTTGAGGTAGGAGAGGATGCCGTGCATCAGCCACCGTGGATTGATCGTGACAATTGTGATCCGGGAAGAGACCGCATATCGGGTTCATTCAGGACGGGCGGGATATTCCTGACGAGCGTCGGACCCGACGATAGGGACAGGCTGATCGCGGGTCAATATGAAGCGGGGATTAAATTCCGTTGAGGTATGGATAAACGCAGCGGCCGTTAACGATCGATCAGCCGGCGCGCCGGGGCCCGCGCCTTCCCGTCCGGCCGCTTCCGCGCCGGCGGATCCTCGATCTCGATCCATGCCGGCGCGTGATCGCTGGCCTTCTCCCAGCCGCGCACCCAGCGGTCGACGCCGCCCGCCTGCAGGCGCTTCGCCAGCGCCGGGCTCAGCAGGACATGATCGATGCGCAGTCCCGCATCGCGGGCGAAGGCATTCCTGAAATAGTCCCAGAACGTATAGATGCGCTGCTCCGGGTGAAGGCGGCGCAAGGCGTCGGTCCAGCCCTGCGCGACCAGGCGCTGGAAGGCAGCGCGCACTTCCGGACGGAAGAGCGCGTCGTCCAGCCAGCGTTCCGGCTTGTAGACGTCGAGATCCGCCGGCATGACGTTGTAATCGCCGGCCAGGATCGCGGGCAGCCCGGCCGATCGCAACTGCGCGGCATGGGCGATCAACCGGTCGAACCATCTGAGCTTGTAGTCGAATTTCGCCCCCGGCGCCGGATTGCCGTTGGGCAGGTAGAGACAGCCGATCAGGACTCCATCGATCGCGGCCTCGATATAGCGGCTGTGGCTGTCGGCGGGGTCGCCCGGAAGGCCGCGGCGGGTCTCCAGGGGCTGCGCGCCGCGGGCCAGGATCGCCACGCCGTTCCAGCTCTTCTGCCCGTGCCAGATGGCGCCATAGCCGGCCCTCACGATGGCCGCTGCCGGGAACCGGTCGTCCGGCGCCTTCAGCTCCTGCAGGCACACGACATCCGGTTCGGCCTGCGCCAGCCAGCGCAGCAGAAGCGGAAGCCGGCCGTTGATGCCGTTCACATTGAATGTCGCGATCTTCATCCGAGCATCCCTGCCGGAACTCTCTCTTTCATGACATGTTCGATCAAAAGATCAAATTCGGAGAAAATTTCACATCTTGTAAAAGCCCGGCCCCTAATCTCGCCTTGACCCTCACCCGAGCCCGAGTAGGCTCGCTTCGTCAGCATGGAGCGCGTGACGCCATGGCACCCGCAGGCCGCCCCTATTGGAAAGGCTTCATCCGGCTCTCGCTCGTCCAGGTCGGCGTGCAGATCTTCAGCGCCGTCGAACCGTCGAGCACCGGTCTCAACCAGATCCACAAGCCTTCCGGAAAGAGAGTGAGCTACACCAAGACCGTGCCCGGCGTCGGCGCGGTGGAGGAAGCGGACATCGTCAAGGGCTATCAGGTCAGCGAGGACGTCTATGTCGTGCTCGAGCCGGAAGAGCTCGACGCGGTGCGGCTCGAAAGCAAGAAAACCCTCGACCTGCAGGAGTTCGTGTCCGCCGAGGACATCGATCCGCGCTATTTCGAGGCGCCCTATTACCTCGTCCCCGAGGACGAGTTCCAGACCGAAGGCTATCGCGTCATCCAGGCCGCCCTGGCGGCGAAGCGCAAGCTCGGCATCGGCCAGATCACCATGGGGGGCCGGGAGTACCTGGCGGCGGTCGGCGCGCTCGAACAGGGCCTTGCCCTCTATATCCTGCGCTACGCCAACGAGATCCGTGCGGCGGACAAGTATTTCGCCGACATCCCCGAAGCGAAGGTCGACCCCGAGATGGTCGACCTCGCCACCAAGCTGATCGCCGACAACACGTCGTCCTTCGATCCAGGCCAGTTCCACAACACCTATGCGGTGCGGCTGAACGATCTCGTGCAGCAGAAGGCAAAAGGCCGGAAGCTGGTCGTCAAGGCCGAGGAAGACCGCCCCAAGGGCGCGAATGTCGTCGACCTGATGGATGCGCTGCGCAAGAGCGTCAAGGGCAACAAGTCCGGCGACAAGCCGGGCCCGGCCAAGAAGGGCCGGAAGAAATAACGCCACCGCCCTCAGCCGGACGCCCGCGCCGATTTGACAAAGCGGCGATTCCTCGCTTTGTGACGCATGACAATCCACCGGCAACGTCCAGCGAGGTACATCATGAGCAACGACTTCCGCACCTTGAGCGAGCTCTTCGGGTGCGGTGCTGCCGACGCCCCCGCCGTTTCTGCGCCCGGGCGTCCGTCGCTGACCTATGAGGGATTGCGGCGGCTCGCGGCCATGACGACCGGGAGCCTGAACGCCCTCGGCATCGGGCGCAACGACCGGGTCGCCATCGTGCTGCCCAACGGGCCCGAGATGGCGACGGCGTTCCTGGCGATCGGCGCCGGCGCCACGACCGCCCCGCTCAACCCCGCCTACAAGGTCGAGGAATTCGACTTCTACCTGAAGGATCTCGGCGCCAGGGCGCTCGTCCTCGACGCGCAGGGACATGCAGCGGCCGAAACGGCGGCGCGCCAGCTCGGCATTCCCGTCTTCCGTCTCGCCACCGTCCCCGGCTCGGCCGCCGGCGATTTCCGCATCGAGGGCCCAGGCCTCGGCAAGGCCGGGCTCGAAGGTCCCGCGCAAGCCGGCGACATCGCGCTCATCCTGCACACCTCCGGCACGACGTCGCGCCCCAAGATCGTCCCCTTGAGCCAGAGCAACCTCACCGCCTCGGCGCGGCACATCCGTGCGACGCTCGCCTTGAGCGACGCCGACCGCTGCCTCAATATCATGCCGCTCTTCCATATTCACGGCCTGATCGCGGCGACCCTCTCCTCGCTTGCGGCGGGCGCCTCGATCTTCTGCACCCCGGGCTTCAACGCCCTGAGCTTCTTCAGCCTGCTCGACGAGGCGAAGCCCACCTGGTACACCGCCGTGCCGACGATGCACCAGGCGATCCTGGCGCGCGCCGGGCGCAATGCCGAGAGCGTCGCACGCGCCAGGCTGCGCTTCATCCGCTCGTCCTCCTCGTCGCTTCCGCCGCAAGTGATGGCCGAGCTCGAAAGCGTCTTCAGATGCCCGGTGATCGAAGCCTATGGCATGACGGAAGCGGCGCATCAGATGGCGTCGAACCCCCTGCCGCCGGGCAGGCGCGTCGCCGGCAGCGTCGGGCTGGCGGCGGGACCGGAGGTCGCCATCATGGACGGCGCCGGCAAACTGCTCGAGCCCGGCGGCGTCGGCGAGATCGTCATCCGCGGACCCAATGTCACGCTGGGCTACGAGAACAACCCGAAGGCCAATGCCGAAGCCTTCGCCCATGGCTGGTTCCATACGGGCGACCAGGGCACCATGGATGCGCAAGGCTATGTGCGCATCACCGGGAGGCTCAAGGAGATCATCAACCGCGGCGGCGAGAAGATCTCGCCGCGCGAGGTGGACGAAGTCCTGATGGACCATCCGGCCGTCCAGCAGGTGGTGACCTTCGCCATGCCGCATGACAAGCTCGGCGAGGACGTCGCCGCCGCCGTCGTGCTGCGCGAAGGCAGGACGGCGAGCGAAAGCGAGCTTCGCGACTTCGCCGCGGGCCGCCTCGCCCAGTTCAAGGTGCCGCGCAAGCTCGTCTTCCTCGACGAGATCCCGAAAGGCGCCACCGGCAAGCTGCAGCGCATCGGCATGGCGGAGAAGCTGGGACTCGGCTGACATGCGCATCTGCATCTTCGGCGCGGGCGCCATAGGCGGGCTGGTCGGGGCGAAGCTCGCGCGTCACGGCGAGGCCGAGGTGAGCCTGATCGCGCGCGGCCCGCATCTCGCCGCCATGCGCGACAAGGGCCTGACGCTCAAGGACGAGAGCGGCGCGGCGACGGTCGCGGTGCGCGCCACGGACCGGCCGGCCGAGCTCGGCCCCCAGGATTATGTAATCCTGGCGCTCAAGGCCCATTCGCTTCCCGGCATCATCGACAGCCTCAAGCCGCTGCTCGGACCGCGGACCGCGGTCGTCACCGCCCAGAACGGGGTTCCCTGGTGGTATTTCTACAAGCATGGCGGCGTCCATGAGGGGCGGCGCATCGCGGCCGTCGATCCCGGGGGACGGCTGTGGGAGGCGATCGGGCCGGAGCGCGTGATCGGCTGCGTGGTGCATCCCGCGGCCGAGATCGAGGCTCCGGGCGTCATCCGCCATATCGAGGGCGACCGCCTGCCGCTGGGCGAGCCGTCGGGCGAGAAGACGGCGCGCACCGCCGACCTCGCGAGACTCCTCGTCGCCGCCGGCCTGCGCGCGCCCGTCCGCCCCCAGATCCGCAACGAGATCTGGGTGAAGCTGTGGGGAAACCTCTCGCTCAACCCGGTCTCGGCGCTCACCGGCGGGACGCTCGAGCAGATATGCCGCGATCCGGGAACGCGCGCGGTCATCCGCGCCATGATGATCGAGGCCCAGGCGATCGGCGAGAAGCTGGGCGTCGGTTTCGGCATCGACGTCGAGCGCCGCATCGCCGGTGCCGAGGCCGTCGGCGCGCACAAGACCTCGATGCTCCAGGATCTCGAGCTCGGCCGGCCGATCGAGATCGACGCGCTGGTGACGGCGGTCCAGGAGCTCGGAGGGCTCACCGGCGTGGCGACGCCGACCATCGATGTCGTCGAGGGCCTCCTCAGGATGCGCGCCAAGCTCGCCGGATGCCTGTGACCGCCCTGGCGCAGCCGCCGCCGCCGGCTGCCGCGCCGCTTCAGGGACTGACCAGGCCGAGCAGCACCTGATAGGCGGCTTCGATGTCGGCGCGCACCGATTCGCTCACCTGCCTCTCGTCGCGCGCCTTCAGCCCGTCGACGATGGCCTGATGATGGATGTTCGACACCTCGTAATTCCCCGAGCCGCGCAGCAGATTGAAATAGGGGCCGATCTGCAGCCAGAGATTCTCGATGATGGTGAGAAGCGTCTCCGAGCGCGCCGCGCGATAGATGGCGAAGTGAAAAGCGTGGTTTGCCCGGAGGAACGAGCGGGCGTCGCCCTTGGCGTTGGCCTGGCCGAGCTTGCGGCACAGATCTTCCATGCCGTCGAGCTCGGCATCGGTGATCCTGCGCGCCGCCCAGATCGCGGCAAGGGCTTCGATCTCGAGACGGACATTGCGCAGGTCGTTGAGGCTCGCCCGGTTGAGCGGCGGAATGCCGATCGACCGGCCCGACACCACCGTCAGGGCCTTGGCCGCGGTCAGGCGCCGCAGCGCCTCGCGCACCGGCATGTGGCTGACCCCGAAGGCATCGGCCAGCGACTGGATGGTGACGAGCTGCCCCGGCGCGATCTCGCCGTCGAGGATCAGATCGCACACCCGGCGATAGACCCGCTCCTGCAAGGTCTCGCGGCTCAGAGGGACGACTCTGAGACTGGTTTTGGGGTGGAAAGCGACTGCCATTTCCGTGTTCGCGATCGGGCCTGCCGACCCGGCATTTCATGAAGATTCGCGCCGAGGACAAGTCCCGGCCATGCCGGTTCGAGCCGGAGCTCGCCAAAACGCGCCTCTTTCGTAAAATACATCATTGATCTTTGATCAAAACAAGTAAATTATCCCCGCTCGGCTCCCGGACGATCACAATGAACCGGAGCAGCTCAAACTCGTGGGAGGTTATCAATGACGATTTCTGACCGGCTCAAGAAACTTGCCTTGTCGACGGTGATGGCCGCCGGCCTGATTGCCGCCGCCGGCACCGCAGACGCCGCCGGCAAGCACAAGATCTTTCTCAGCATGAGCTTCATCGGCAACGACTGGCAGGCGGAAGCCGCCAACATGGTCAAGGCGATGGCCGCGCACAAGAGCCTGGCCGACAAGGTCGACCTGCAGGTGCAGGTGGCGGGGCCCAACGCCCAGCGCCAGATCCAGCAGATCAACGCCATGGTGCAGGCGGGCGCCGAGGCGATCGTGATCTTCCCGATCTCGCCCACCGCTCTCAACCAGGTGGTCAAGAACGCCTGCGACAAGGGCGTCAAGGTGTTCGCCTATGACGCGGAGATCACCGAGCCCTGCGCCTACAACATCTCGATCGACCAGGTGGAGGCGGGCCGCGTCACCGCCGAATGGCTGGTCAAGAAGCTCGACGGCAAGGGCGAGATCGTGGCGGTCACCGGCGTGCCCGGCACCTCGGTCGACAATCTGCGCACCAAGGCCGCGAAGGAGGTCTTCGCCAAGCATCCCGACATCAAGATCGTCGCCGAGGCGGTCGGCATGTGGAGCCAGGCGGTCGCGCGCACCGAGCTGTCGAAGATCACGGCGACCCGCAACTGGGACCAGATCGACGGCCTGTGGATGCAGGTGGGCTGCTACACGGCCAATGCCATGCAGCTCGAGGCCGGCAAGAAGCCGGAAGAGCTCCTGCCCTGCGCCGGCGAAGGCTCGAATGGCGGTCGCGTCCAGATGCTGCCGGCCGGCACCGAGGTCGAAGGAGCGGCCTCGCCCTACGCGCCGCTTGGCGCGACGCGGATATCCTATGCCTCGCCGCCCTATTCCGGCGCCCTCGCGCTCAAGCTCGCCGTCCAGGTCCTGGAAGGCAAGGACGTGCCGAAGAAGGTCACGCTGCCCCTGCCGATCGTCACCAACGACACGATCAAGCTGTGCACGGAAGGCACCTGGCAGGAGATGAAGGACGGCTGCAACGCCTTCCTGCCCTCGCTCGTGTCCAATCCGGGCTGGTTCGCTTCGATCTTCTCGGAAGAGACTCCCGAAATCGGCCTCAACGCCGCGCTCGTCGGCCAGCCGGAAAACTGAGAAACCGTCCCGGGGCGGCGGGCGCCGCCCCCGGGACGCATGTCCCGTCCATCCGTCTCCGCCGATGATCGAGCCCCCGAACAGCGAAACGCCCGCGATCGCCATGAACGGCGTGCGCAAGGCGTTCGGGCCCACGCTCGCCGTCGATGACGTTTCCTTCGCCGTCAGGGCCGGCAGCGTGCATGCGCTGCTCGGCGAGAACGGCGCCGGCAAGTCGACCGTCGTCAAGCTGCTCTCGGGCCTGGTCCAGCCGGATGCCGGCGGCATCGAGATCGCCGGCCGGCCGGCGAGCCTCGCCTCGCCGCGCGCCGCGCACCGCCACGGCATCCAGACGGCCTTCCAGGAAATGACCCTGGTTCCCGATCTCACCGTGCTCGACAACATGATGCTGCCCTATGCGCCGACCGGCATCACCGGCACCATAAAGCGGCGGGCGGCGCGGGCGGCCATCGAGAAGCATTTCGCCCGCATCGGCTTCGCCATCGACCTCGATGCCGCGGTCGGCGGGCTCGACCTCTCCCTGCAGCAGAAGATCGAGATCGCCCGCGCCACTTTCCGCGATCCGCGGATCCTGCTGCTCGACGAGCCGACATCCACCCTGTCGGTGAGCGACGTCGACTGGCTCGGCCGGCTCATCGCGCAGCTCAAGGAAGCCGGCAAGACCATCGTCTTCATCTCGCACCGCCTGCGCGAGGTGCGCGCCTTCTGCGACAGCCTCACCATACTGCGCAACGGCCGGCACATCATGACCGGCGCGGCGGGCGACATCTCCGACCAGGACGTGATCGAGAAGATCGTCGGGCGCTCCATCGCCCAGACCTTTCCCGAGCGGCCGCAAGGCTCTTCACAGGCCGGAACGCCGGTGCTCTCCGCGCGGGACCTGAAAGCGGGCGAGCGGCTCGAGGAAGCGAGCTTCGATCTGCGCCAGGGCGAGATCCTCGGCATTGCCGGGCTTCAGGGCATGGGACAGCTCGATCTCTTCCATGCCTGCTTCGGCATGGCGGATGTCAGGCATGGCGGCATCGAGGTCGACGGCCGGCCGGTCGCCATCACCTCGCCCGTCGATGCCATGCGTCCCAATATCGCGATCGGCTTCGTGCCGGAGGACCGCAAGACCGAGGGCCTCTTCCTCAAGCTCGACGGCAAGGTGAACGCCTCGCTGCCGGTCATCGACCGTTTCGCGCGCAACGGCCTCATCGACAGGGCGGCCGAGGAAGGCGCCGTCGCCCGGGCTTTCGGCGCGGTCGAAGTGCATGAGCGCGCCCTGTGGACGACGGCCGGCTCCTTCTCCGGCGGCAACCAGCAGAAGATCGCCATCGCCAAATGGCTGGTGGCGCAAAGCCGCATCCTGCTGCTGTTCGATCCGACGCGCGGCATCGACGTCGGCACCAAGCATGAGCTCTATGTCATGATGCGCGATTTCGCCAATCAGGGCGGCGCCATCCTGTTCCATTCGACGGAGATCCCCGAGCTCGTCCATCTCTGCGACCGGGTGCTCGTCCTCTATGCCGGGCGGATCGTCGCCGAGATCGGGGCCGGGGCCTTGAGCGAAAGCGCCATCATGCGCCCGGCGCTCGGCCATGAGGACGCCATGACGGGAGCCGCGGCATGAGCACGGCGGCCGCGGCACCCTCGACCGCCCGGCGCTTCATCGCGAACCACCGCGGCGTCGCCATCGCCGCCGCCGTGTTCCTGATCCTGCTCGCCGTCGTCGATCTCATCAGCGCGGGGCCGCTCACCTATTTCGACATCTCGTTCCTGGCGAGCGGCGGCGCGGCCTCGGCGCTCGCCGCCATCGGCCAGACGATCGTCATCCTCTCCGGCGGCTTCGATCTCTCGGCCGGAGCCGTCATTTCGCTGGTCAATGCCGTCCTGGCGCGGTCGATGGACCCGATGGACATGGAAGCGAGCGTGCTCCTGTGGACGCTGGTCGGCGTCGGCATCGGCACGGCGACGGGCGCCGTGAACGGCTTCTTCATCGCCGTGCTGCGGCTCCAGCCCATCGTGGTGACGCTCTCGACGATGTTCATCATCCAGGGCGTGACGCTTCTCGTGATGGACAAGCCGGGCGGCTTCGTCTCGCCCTCGCTCGGCACCTTCTATCTGGGCGACGCCGTCGCCGGATGGCTGCCGATGCCGCTCGCCGTGGTCGGGGCGGTGATCCTCGCCTGGGCGTGGCTCAAGAATACCAGGCTCGGCACGGCGATCTATGCGGTGGGCAGCGATCCCGACGCGGCCGCCGCCGTCGGCGTCCCGACCGTCCTCACGCGCTTCCTCGTCTATGCGATCGCCGGCGGATGCTACGGCCTCGCCGGCGTCTTCATCAGCGCCCAGACCGGCAGCGGCGATCCGCTGGTCGGCAATCCCCTGCTGCTCTCGATGTTCGCCGCGGTCGTCGTCGGCGGCACGCGGCTCGGCGGCGGCAAGGGCGGACCGCTCGGCAGCGCCATCGGCGCCTATGTGCTGATGATCGTCGTCAATATCCTGCTCGTGCTCAACGTGTCGGCCTATTACTCGACCATCGCCGAGGCCACGATCCTCATCCTCGCCGTGCTGGCCGGGTCCGTCTCGCCGACCTCGACCCTGGCGCAGCAGCTCCGCACGCTGCGCATGCGGCTCGCGGCGCGCCGGGCCGGGCGCCTCGCCGGGCAGCTGCCGCAGCAGGACCGCCGGCTCGCCATGGCCAAGCCGGACGGGACGTCCGCCGCCGTGACGCGGCCGTCCTTCCTGATCCGCAACGCCGAAGTCCTGCGCTACGCCCTTCCGGCCTATATCTGCTTCGTCGCGGTGGTGCTGACGACCCAGCTCTGGCTCGGCGGCGCCATCCTCAACCCGGGCTACTGGAACTCGCTGATCGTCCTGTCCTCCTTCCTCGCGATACTGGCGCTCGGGCAGGGGACGGTCATCCTGACCGGCGGGCTCGACCTCTCGGTGCCGTGGACCATCGGGCTGTGCGGCATATTGCTCGCCGGCATGGTCAAGGGCTCCGACGCAGCGCTCCTCTACGCCCTGCCCACCGTGCTGCTGCTCGCCTGCCTGATCGGCATCGCCAACGGCCTGGGCATCGTCTTCCTCGGCCTCTCGCCCATCGTGATGACGCTGGCCACCAACGGCTTCCTGCAGGGCGCCGCGCTCCTCTATTCCAACGGGACGCCGGACGGCTTCTCCTCGCCCATGCTGCGCTGGTTCATGACCGGCAGGATCTGGATCTTCACGCCGGTGGTCCTGTTCATGGTCGCTTTCGTCGTCTTCGCCGTCGCCCTCCTCGGCCGCACGCCGTTCGGACGGCGGGTCTATGGCGTCGGCAACAGCCTCAGGGCGGCCGAGCTTTCCGGCATCGCCGTCGGGCGCACGGTGGTGCTCGTCTACATGCTGTCGTCGCTCTGCGCCGGCCTCGTCGGCGTCCTGCTCACCGGCTTCTCGGGCCAGGCGAGCCTCGGCATGGGCGACGACTATCTCCTGCCCTCGATCGCGGTCGTGGTGGTGGGCGGCGCGCTCATCACCGGCGGGCGCGGCCATTATCTCGGCATGCTGGGCGGCGTGCTGCTCCTGACCGGGCTGCAAACCTTCCTCGCCGGCACGACGCTGCCCTATGCGACGCGGGCGATCCTCGTCGGGCTCGTGGTGCTGGGAGCGGTGATCGCGCTGCGCGACAGAAAAACATGAGGAGAGCTTCATGACCAACAGGGCCCCGGATTCGGCCGCCCAATTCCTCGCCGGACTGGACGGCCAGCGCGTGCTGATCACCGCCGGCGCTTCCGGCATCGGCTTCGCCATCGCCGGCACGCTTTCGGCGCTTGGCGCGCGCGTCGCGGTCTGCGACATCTCCGAAACGGCGATCGCGGAGGCGAAACGCGCCTTGCCGAAGCTCGTGACCTGCCGGGCGGATGTCGCCGAGGACGGCGACGTCGAAGCGATGTTCAAGCTCGTGGCGCGCGAGCTGGGCGGGCTCGACGCCCTCGTCAACAATGCCGGCATTGCCGGACCGACCGGCGGGGTGGACGAGATCGCCGTCGCGGACTGGCGGCGCTGCATCGACATCTGCCTCACCGGCCAGTTCCTGTGCGCCCGGCTGGCGGTGCCGATGCTGAAGGCGGCGGGCGGCGGCTCGATCGTCAACATGTCCTCGGCCGCCGGCCGGCACGGCTATGCGTTCCGCACGCCCTATTCCTCCGCCAAATTCGGCATCATCGGCTTCACCCAGAGCCTCGCCAAGGAGCTCGGCCCGTCGCGCATCCGCGTCAACGCCATACTGCCCGGCATCGTCGAGGGCCCGCGCATGCACAAGGTGATCGCCGACCGCGCCAGGCAGGTCGGCGTCAGCCACGAAGCGATGGAAGAGCGCTATCTCGAGCGCGTCTCGCTCAGGCGCATGGTCAGCCCCTACGACGTCGCCGCCATGGTGGCGTTCCTCCTGTCCGACGCCGGCATCAATGTTTCCGGACAATCCCTCGGAGTCGATGGCAATGTCGAAACCCTCTGAAAAACCCGCAACCGCGATCATCGGCGCGGGCTTCATCGGCAGGGCCTGGGCGATCAGCTTCGCGCGCGCGGGCTCGAGCGTCCGGCTGTGGGACGAGCTCGACGGCACGGCTGGGAAGGCGCTCGCCTACATCTCCGGGGTGCTCGACGATCTGGCGCGCAACGACCTTCTCAACGGCGCCGCGCCCGCCGCCGTGCTCGCCCGCATCAGCGCCGCCGCCACGCTGGAAGAGGCGGTGGCCGAGGCCGGCCACGTCCAGGAGAACACGCCGGAGGTGCTCGACACCAAGATCGCGGTGTTCCGGAAGCTCGATGCGGCGGCGCGGCCGGATGCCGTCTTGGCGAGCTCGACCTCGGCGCTGCTGCCGTCGCGCTTCACCGAAACCCTGAAAGGGCGGCATCGCTGCGTCGTCGTCCATCCGATCAACCCGCCCTATCTGGTGCCGGCCGCGGAAGTGGTGCCCGCTCCCTGGACGTCGGCCGAGACGGTCGAGCGCACCCGGGCGTTCCTCATCGCCGCCGGCCATGCGCCCCTGGTGATGAAGAAGGAGCTCGACGGGTTCATCATGAACCGCATGCAGGGCGCCCTCCTCGAGGAGGCGTTCCGCCTCGTCGCCGACGGCTATGCCAGCGTCGAGGACGTCGATATCGGGATCCGCGACGGGCTCGCCTTGCGCTGGTCCTTCATGGGGCCCTTCGAGACCATCGACCTCAACGCGCCGGGCGGCGTGCGCGACTATGCCGAACGCTACCAGCGCATCTACGAGAACCTGTTCCCGCAGATGCAGCGCCGGGTCGACTGGACCGGCCCGGTCATGGAGACGGTCGAGCCGGAAAGGCGCAAGCATACGCCCGCCGGCCGGCTGCAGGACCGCCAGGTCTGGCGCGACAAGCGGCTGATGGCCCTGGCCGCGCACAAGAAGCGTGCCGCAAAGGAGATCGGAAAGTGACCACGAGCGACCCCGGCAAGGGCAAGATCATCATCACCTGCGCGGTGACGGGCGCCATCCACACACCGACCATGTCGCCGCATCTGCCGATCACGCCGGACGAGATCGCCCGGGAAGCGATCGCCGCGGCGGAGGCGGGCGCCGCCATCCTCCATCTCCATGCGCGCGATCCCGAGACCGGCAAGCCCGACCAGACGCCCGAAGCCTTCGAGCGCTTCCTGCCGCGCATCAAGCAGGCCACCGATGCCGCGATCAACATCACCACCGGCGGCAGCCCCTACATGAAGGTCGAGGAGCGGGTGAAGCCCGCGGCCAGGTTCAAGCCCGAAGTCGCCTCGCTCAACATGGGCTCGATCAATTTCGGCCTCTATCACCTCGTCGCCAAATACAAGAGCTTCAAATTCGACTGGGAGAAGGCACATCTCGAGGCCACCCGCGATCTCGTCTTCCGCAACAGCTTCAAGGACATCGAATATATCCTCGAGACCTGCTACGGCAACGGCACGCGCTTCGAGTTCGAATGCTACGACATCGCGCATCTCTACAATCTCGCCCATTTCGCGGACCGCGGCCTGGTCAAGCCGCCGCTCTTCGTCCAGTCGGTGTTCGGGCTGCTCGGCGGCATCGGCAGCCATCCGGAGGACGTCGCCCATATGAAACGCACCGCCGACCGGCTGTTCGGCGCGAGCTACCGCTGGTCGGTGCTGGGGGCGGGAGCGGCCCAATTGCGCGTCGCGGCGCAGGCCGCCGCCCTCGGCGGCAATATCCGGGTCGGCCTCGAGGACAGCCTGTGGGCCGGCAAGGGCAAGCTCGCCACGTCCAACGCCGAGCAGGTGGCGCTGGCGCGCAAGATCATCGAAGGTCTCGGCATGCAGGCCGCGACCCCCGACGAGGCGCGCCGGATCCTCGAGCTCAAGGGCGGCGACAAGGTGTCATTCTGAGGCCGGCAATGCTGCGCATCGAGATCTTCAGCGACAGGCGCGACGCCCTCGGCGAAGGACCGCTATGGGACGTCGCGGAGCAGCGGCTCTATTGGATCGACTCCTACAGACCTGCGGTCTATTCCGCCGACGCGGCGGGCGGCGACCGCAGGGAGTGGCCCCTGCCCGAGCCGGTCGGCTCCCTCGCCCTGCGCGAGAAAGGCGGCGCCGTCGTCGCGCTGCGCAGCGGCTTCCATGCGCTCGATTTCGCGACCGGCAAGGTCGCGCTCATCGCCGAAACCCAGCCGGGCGAGCTCACGCCGCGCATGAACGACGGCAAGGTCGACCGGCAGGGTCGCTTCGTCGCCGGGTCGATGGATTTCGAAGAGCGCAACGGCGTCGGCAAGCTGTTCCGGCTCGACCCCGACCTCAGCGTCCACGAGCTCGACCGCGACATCGTCTGCTCCAACGGACCCTGCTTCAGCCTCGACGGCGGGACGCTCTACTTCGCCGATACCGGCAAGCGCGTGATCTATGCCTATGACTACGACACGGCGACGGGCACCGTCCGCTCCCGCCGCGTCTTCACCAGCTTCGAGAAGCTGCGCGGGCTGCCGGACGGGGCGACCGTCGATGCCGAGGGCTTCGTATGGAGCACGGAAGTCTATTCCGGCCGGCTCATCCGCTTCGACCCCAACGGTGTCGTCGACCGGATCGTCGGCCTGCCGGTGCAGTCGACGACGAGCCTGACCTTCGGCGGACCCGGCCTCGACATCGCCTTCGTCACCTCGATGGCAAGGCCGTTCGACAACCAGTATCACCGCGAGCGCGAGGCGGGCTGCGTCTTCGCCGTCCACGGTCTCGGCGTGCGCGGCGTGCCCGAACCCAGATTCAAGGGATAGATTGGAGGACGACATGAAGATCGACGTGCTGGTCGACGTGAAGACGACGCTGGGCGAGGGCCCCTTGTGGGACGTCGAGCAGCAGCGCCTCTACTGGATCGACGCCGCGGGCATGCGGGTCTTCCGGGCAACCGGACAGGGCGCCGAGATCCGCGCCTGGGACCTGCCGGCGCGCGTCGGCTCGATCGCCATCCGCAAGGACGGCCGAGGCGCCATCTGCTCCCTGGCGAAGGGCTTCCACGCTCTCGATTTCGCGACCGGGGACTGCTCCCTCATCGCCGAGATCGAGGCCGACCAGCCCGCCAACTGGATCAATGACGGCAAGGTCGACCGCCGGGGGCGGTTCTTCGCCGGCACGATGGACAGCCAGGAATCCGGACCTAACGGCGCGCTGTACCGCCTCGATCCCGATTTCAGGGTGACGAAGGTCGAGACCGGCATCATCGTGTCGAACGGCCCGTGCTGGAGCCCGGACGACCGCATTTTCTACTTCGCCGATTCCTGGTCGGGCGAGATCTGGGCCTATGACTACGATCCCGAGACGGGCTCGCCGTCCAACCGCCGCACCTTCACCAGGATCGACACGTCGCGGGGCGGTGCTGCGGACGGCTCGACCGTCGATGCCGAAGGATGCCTGTGGAACGCGCAAGTCTATGACGGCAAGCTCATTCGCTATACGCCCGACGGCAAGGTCGAGCGGGTCATCGAAATGCCGGTCAAGAAGGTGACGAGCGTGATGTTCGGCGGACCCGGTCTCGATATCCTCTATGTGACGTCGATGGCAAAGCCGCCGCTGCCGCGCTTCCCGGGCGACGGCGTCCTGCGCGGCAGCCTCTTCGCCATCACGGGGCTCGGCATCAGGGGCATAGCCGAACCGCGTTTCGGGGGGTGAGTCCCGCCCGCGGGGACGTTGGCGGCTCTTCCATGACCGACGAGTGCGCAGCCGCCGGCAGGCATAAGGCCTGCCGGCGCTATTGCCCGCGCGGCGCAGGTCCGGTCCGTTTACTCTTGTAAATTCGAATTTACATTTGTAATAATGGCGCCGGGCACGGACAAGCATCAAAACCGATCACATGGGAGGTCCCGCATGAAAAAGCTGTTCCAGGCCGCCGTCTGCTCGCTCGCGCTTTTCGCCGCGGCGTCGCTGGCGCCGGCGACCGCCAGGGCCGACTGGCTCGAAACCGCCGCCGCTCCGCTCAAGGGCACCGAGATCAGCGGCATCTTCCTCGACCGTCCGGGCTATCGCGCCATCATCAAGCTCCTGCCCGAATTCGAGAAGAAGACGGGAATCAAGGTCAAGTACGAGATCGTGCCCTATGAGAACACCCGCGAGAAGGAAGTCCTCAACTTCACCTCGAGCGGCGAACTCACCATGGCCCTGGTCGACCTCGTCTGGATCGGAGAGTTCGCCGAGAACGGCTGGATCGTTCCGGTCGAGGAGCTCACCAAGGACGCATCGGTCACCGATCCCAACCTCAACCTCAAGGGCTTCTTCCCGCTGCTGCTCGACGCCTTCGGCTCATGGGGCGGCAAGGTCTACGGCCTGCCCTTCGACAACTATTCGGGCCTGCTCTTCTATAATTCCTGCAAGCTCAAGGAGGCGGGCTTCGACAAGCCGCCCGAGACCTGGGACGATCTCCTCAAGACCTACGCCCCCAAGCTCACCCATGCCGACAAGAAGGAATATGCCTTCGCTCTCCAGTCGCTGCGCGGCGAGACGCAATCGGCCGACAGCTTCATGCGCGTGATCTGGCCGTTCGGCGGCTCGCTCCTCACCAAGGAGTTCAAGTCGAACCTGGAGAGCGCCGAGAGCCAGGCCGGCCTCAAGTTCCGCCAGGAGCTGATGAAATACATGCCGCCCGGCATCGTGAGCTTCGACCACGCCGAGGCCGTCAACGCGCTGGCGCAGAACCAGGTGGCGATGATCACCGAATGGTCGGCCTTCTACGGCACGCTCACCGATCCCAACTCGTCCAAGCTCGGCGATTGCCTGGGGGTGGCGCCCGAACCCGCGGGTCCCGCTGGCCGCCTGCCGGCGCTCGGCGGCTTCTCGCTCGCGGTCGCGGCGCAGGCGACCCCCGAGCAGCAGAAGGCGACCTGGCTGTTCATCCAGTGGGCGACGTCGGAAGAGATCGCGCGCGCCTATGTCGAGGCGGGCGGCGTCTCGGGCCGCATGGCCGTCTATGAGCAGCCGGACATCCAGGCGAAGTACAAGTTCGTCCAGCCCATGGTCGCCTCCTGGCAGAAGGGCGTTCCGGAGTTCCGGCCGCGCTTCCCGGCCTGGCCGGCGATTTCCGAGATCATCGCCGAATTCGGCACCAAGATGATGCTCGGCGAGGTCTCGACCGAGGACGGCGCCAAGGAGATCGGCACCCGCATGGAGCAGATCCTGGAGAAGGAAGGCTATTACGACGGCAAGAAGCCGCTGCTGCAGTGATCGGGACGTGAGGCGCGCGGCCGGGGGCGCGCCTCGCATCCGGAGCGTCCGACGGTGAGCGATCTGTATCAGGCGGCGCTGGCCGAGATCGGCGAAGTCTTCCGGCGCGTCGACGACGCGAATGTCGAGGCGGCGATCGCCATGATCGCCAGGGCCCGGCGCATCGCGGTCCACGGCGTGGGCCGCGAGGGCCTGCAGATGAAGGGCTTCGCCATGCGGCTCTTTCATCTGGGCCTCGACGTCTCGGTGGTCGGCGACATGACGACGCCCTATCTCGGCGCCGGCGGCCTTCTCGTCGTCTCGGCCGGTCCTGGCTATTTCTCGACCGTCGCCGGGCTCATGGGCGTCGCCCGCGAAGCCGGCGCCCGCACCCTGCTCGTCACCGCCCAGCCCGGGTCGCGCTGCGCCGAGATCGCCGATCTCGTGCTGCACCTGCCGGCCCAGACCATGGCGGACGACCGGTCGGAGCGCGCCTCGGTGCTGCCGATGGGATCGCTCTACGAAGGCGCGCAATATATCCTGTTCGAGGCCATGATCCTCAGGCTGCGCGACAGGCTCGAAGTGACGCCCGAGAAGATGCGGGCCAATCACACCAATCTCGAATAGCATGGCGCGAATGACGACATCGCGGCAAAAGCTCGATCCCGGCTACAGCCCGTGGACGCCGTTCCGGTTCCTCGCCCCGGCGGTCCTGGCGCTCCTCGCCGTCGGTATCTATCCGACCGTCTTCGCCCTCGTCACCTCCTTCCGCGAGTACCAGCTGACGCGCCCGCGCAGCGGCTTTCCCTTCATCGGCCTGGACAACTACAGGGCCATCCTGCTCGACAGCACGTTCCGCGATTCTCTCCTTCTCACCTTCAAGTTCTTCCTGTTCTCGATGCCCTGCCAGCTCGTCCTCGGCATCGCCATCGCGCTCCTGCTGCACCAGCCGGGAGCGGGCCTGCTGAGGTCGGTGGCGCGCGTGGCGCTGGTGGTGCCGCTCGCCACGACCTATGCCGTGGTCGGACTCATCGGCCGGCTGATGTTCAACCGCGACTTCGGCGTCGCCAACGAGTTCCTGTCCTGGTTCGGCTTTGCCGGCATCGATTGGCTGGGCTCGCCCAGCGGCGCCTTCGCCGCCATCGTCGCCATGGATGTCTGGCAGTGGACGCCGTTCTGCGCGCTCATCTTCCTCGCCGGGCTTTCGATGGTGCCGGTCGAGATCGAGGAGGCGGCGCGCCTCGAGACCTCGAGCAAATGGCAGCTGCTCAAGAGAGTGCAGGCGCCCTATCTCCTGCCGGGATTGACGGCGCTCCTCATCCTGCGCTCGGCCGACGTGCTCAAGCTCTTCGACATGGTCTTCGTCATGACCCGCGGCGGGCCAGGCGCCGCCACCGACCTGATCTCGGTCTATATCCAGCGGGTGGGCTTCAAGATCTTCGACATGGGCCTGGCCTCGGCCCAGGCCGTCATCCTCATGATCCTCACCGTCATCCTGAGCCGGCTCTACATACGCCTCGTCTACAGGGAAATCGACCAATGACCTGGAAGCCGGGCCGCATCCTCCATGCCCTGGGTCTCGTGGCCGTCATCGCCACGACCCTGTTTCCCTTCTACTGGAT
Organism: Parvibaculaceae bacterium; assembly: GCA_050246735.1. Lineage (GTDB taxonomy): Bacteria > Pseudomonadota > Alphaproteobacteria > Rhizobiales > Aestuariivirgaceae > Taklimakanibacter. Next base: position 200,718 of record JBFWVM010000008.1, read on the forward strand.
GCTGTCGAGCAGCTTCAAGACGCAGACCGACCTCCTGGCGAGCCCGCCCCTGTGGTGGTTCACCCCGACCTTCGCCAACTACCTCGAAGTCTACGACGACGGCATGCTCTTCGGCGCCGTCGGCAACTCGCTCATCGTCGCCGTCCTCGCCACCATCGTGTCGGTGGGACTCGGCGCGCCCGCCGCCTTCGCCCTGGCGCGCTATGACTTCCGCGGCAAGTCGGACCTGTGGTTCTGGTTCATCTCCAACCGCATGATCACGCCGGTGGCCCTGGCGCTGCCCATCTACATCATCGCCAGGTCTCTGGGCCTGCTCGACACCTATCTCGTGCTGGTGCTGGTCTATATCACCTTCAACCTGCCGATCGTCGTATGGATATGCACCGACCAGTTCAAGTCCATCCCGCCCGAGATCGAGCAGGCCGCACGTCTCGACGGCGCCTCGCAGTGGACGATCTTCCGGCGCATCTACCTGCCGCTCGGCCTGCCCGGCGTCGCGGTGTCGGCCATCTTCAGCTTCATCTTCTCCTGGAACGAGCTGCTCTACGCGCTGGTGCTGATCAGCAGGACGGAGCGCAAGACCGCCGCGGTCGTGGCGACGAACTACATGTCGGGCTATGAGCTGCCGTGGGGCAAGATCATGGCGACCGGCTCGATCATCGTGCTGCCGGTCATCGTCTTCGCGCTCATCGTCTCGCGCCACATGGTAAGGGGCCTGACCATGGGCGCCACGAAGTAGGACGGCGGGACAGGCGGCAATGGCCAGCGATGCGCGCATCAGTGATCTCCGCGACTATATCGCGAATGCCGAGCCCGAGCATATCCGCGCGCGGGTGGCCTATCTCTATTTCGTCGCCGGCCAGACGCAGCGGGACATCGCCGACAGCCTCGGCATCACCCGCCTGCGCGTCAACGGCATAGTCGGACAATGCCGCATCGACGGTTCCGTGCGCGTCGACGTCCACATCCCGATCGCCGAATGCGTCGCGCTCGAAGAACGGCTGAAAGCCCGCTTCGGACTGGGCCAGGCGACGGTCGTCCCCGCCATCGACGATATCGACGTGCTGCAGCGCATGATCGGGGAGGCGGCGGGCGCCCTGCTCGACCGGCTGATCGGCAACGGCATGGGTCTCGGCGTCGGCTGGGGCAGGACCCTGAGCTGGGCCACGAACCGGCTGACCCGCAGGCGCCATGCGGAGAGCTGGGTGGCGACCCTGATGGGCGGGCTGACGCGCGGATCGGGCACCAATACGTTCGAGGTCGCCACGCATTTCGCCCAGGCTCTCGGCGCGGACTGCCACTATCTGGCGGCGCCGCTCTATTGCCCGAGCGTCGAGAGCCGCGAGATGCTGCTCACGCATGACGGCCTGGCCGACGTGATGCGGCGGGCGCGCAGCGTCGATATCGCGCTCGTCTCGAGCGGTGACTTCTCCAGGCGCTCGCAGCTCGCGGTCACGCCGGTCGTCAGGGAGAACCTCGCCGGCCTGCGCGCCCGGGGCGCCATCGGCGACCTGCTCGGCTCCTTCCTCACCGCCCGGGGCGAGCTTGCCGATCATCCCCTGAACGAGCGGATCATGGCCCTCAATATCCGCGATCTGGCCCGGATCAGGACTTCGATCCTCGTTTCCGGCGGGCTCTACAAATTCGATATCGTTCGGGCGGCCCTCGTTTCGGCCCGCGTGAACGGGATCGTCACCGACGAAGCCCTCGCCCGCGCCATACTGGAAAAGTCATGAAGAAATCCGCAAGCCCGCCGTTCCTGAGCCTCAGGAACGTGGTCAAGAGCTTCGGCGGCCACGCCGCCGTCAGGGGGGTCAGCTTCGACGCCGAGCCCTCGGAGCTCATCGTCTTCGTCGGACCTTCGGGCTGCGGCAAGTCCACCCTGCTCAGGGTGATCGCCGGGCTGGAGGAGGTCAGCGAGGGCACCGTCCTCATCGAGGGCCGCGACGTCACCCACATCGCGCCGGCGCAGCGCCAGGTCTCGATGGTGTTCCAGTCCTATGCGCTCTATCCGCACATGACGGTCTTCGACAACATGGCCTTCGGGCTGGAGATGATCGGCACGCCCAGGACGGAGATCGAGCGCCAGGTCCGCGAGACGGCGCGCATCCTGCAGATCGAGGCGCTGCTCGAGCGCAAGCCGCGCCAGCTTTCCGGCGGCCAGCGCCAGCGCGTCGCCATCGGGCGGGCCATCGTGCGCAAGCCGAAGCTCTTCCTCTTCGACGAGCCCCTGTCCAATCTCGACGCCGAGCTCAGGACGCAGATGCGCGTCGAGATCGCCAAGCTGCATCGCGATCTCGGCGTGACCATGGTCTATGTCACGCATGACCAGATCGAGGCCATGACGCTGGCCGACCGTATCGTCGTGCTGAGGGACGGGCGCGTGGAGCAGGTCGGCACGCCGACGGAGCTCTACGACAAGCCCGCCAATGTCTTCGTCGCAGGCTTCATCGGCTCGCCCAGGATGAATTTCCTGAAGGCCGGGATCGCGGCCCGGGACGGCGCGCGGATGACGCTCGCCGGCGCCGGGCTCCGCGAGGCCGGAACCGAGACCGTCCAGCCGGCGGCCTCCACGCTCAAGCCTGGCGACACGGTGACCCTCGGCATTCGCCCCTCCTCCCTGGCGCGGGACGAGGCGCATGGCATGATCGAGATGACGGTGGAGGTTACGGAAAATCTCGGCGACGAAACCCAGATCTACGGCAGGACCAGCGCCGGCGACTCCATCGTATGGCTGGCGCGCGGACGCCCGCGGGTGAAGGCCGGGGAGACGGTCCGCCTCGCCGCCGGCAGGATCTATCTGTTCGATGAGGCCGGCAAGGCGCTTTGACGGCCGGGACCGGCAAGTTCCTTCGCCTCCGACAGCCGCGCCAGCAGGCGCCGCACCAGCGGGTTCTCCGCCGCACTCCTCTGGCTCACCGCATAGAAGATGGAATCGTAGCTCAGGCTCGTGTCGCACAGGCGGCGCAATTCGCCGCGCGCCACCCAGGCCGCGGCATAGTGGGCCGGCAGATAGCCGATGAAGCCCCCCGACAATATGAGGATGAGCTGCGCCTCCATCATCTCGACCGTCGCGTCGGCCTGGCGATGGCCGAGACGCTTCAGGTCCTGGCTGTGCAGATAGCCGCGCGCCACGATGGCATGACGCGGCAGATGGCGCTCGACGGCCGCATCGTCCTTGCCGAACAGGGGATGGCTCCTGGCGCAATAGAGCGACTGGCGCTCGGCCGAGAGCGCCAGATAGGCGAGCTCGGAGCGCTTGGTGAGGCTCGGCACGATGATGATGTCGCGGGCACCCGAGACCAGCTGCGCCTCGAGCTCCTCCGGCCCCGCCACCATGAAGTCGATCAGTATGGCGGGCGCGCTGCGGCGGAACTCCCCCAGGATCCTCGCCAGGCCGATCCCGTCATTGGTCGACAGCGCATCGACGGCGCCGAGCTTCACGACGCGCTTCAGGTTGAGAGACACGCTGCCGGCATTGGTGCAGAAGCGGTCGACCGCCTCGAACAGGTCGTGCGAGGCGTCATAGACGCTGCGGCCGGCCTCGGTGAGCGCGAAGCCGGCCCGGCCGCGCCGGCACAGGCGCACGCCGAGCCGGGCCTCGAGCTCGGCGAGGCTGGTCGAGATGCGCGACTGGCTGAGATTGAGGACGAGCTGCGCGCCGGCCAGGCCCTGCGCCTCCACGATCACGCGAAAGATGCGGATGAGCCTCAGATCGATGTCGAGGAGCTGGCGCATCGTTACTTCCGTTTTCCGAATGTAATCATCTTATCTTGCCTCTTTTCCGATTGTTTCGGAAGCCCATAAGATGATGCCCAGGAGAGGGCGGCCGTCCGGACGTCGGCCCCCCTCACGGGTCGTGAAACCAGGCGCGCACAGACCGCGCCGGACAGGGAGGAAGACAATGCCGAAGATGTTCAAGACGCTGTTGATGTGCCTGGCGGGCGCCGTGACGGCCGCGATGCTGGCCGGCAGCCAGGCGCAGGCCGAGGTCGGCAATCCGAACAAGGTCACCTGCATGTATCCGGTCTGGGTGGGCTTCGGGCCCGTCCATCTCGCCAACGAGCTCGGCTACTTCAAGGAGGAGGGCATCGAGGTCGAGGAAATCCTCGACGACGACATGCCCAACGCGGTCGCGGCCATGGAGCGCGGCGACATCGACTGCTATCTGCGCACCGTCGGCGAATATCAGGGCCTCGGCCGCCGCAAGGAGACCCAGGGCATCATCATCGGCACGATCGACCTGTCGACCGGCGGCGACGGCTGGGCCGCCGATCAGTCGATCAAGTCGGTCTGCGACCTCAAGGGCAAGACCATCGCGGTCGAGCCCAACCTGCCGGCGCGCCTGATCATGCAGATGGCACTCAAGAAGGAATGCAACCTCTCGATCAAGGACACGACCCTCGCCGACATCGCGGCCGCCGACGCCATCGGCATCTTCAGCGATCCCAAGGTGGCGGCGGTCGGCACCTACGAGCCGGTGCTGAGCCAGGTCGTCACCGCGCACAAGGAACGCGGCGCCCATATCCTCGTCTCGTCGAAGGACCAGAAGGACCTGATCCTCGACATCATCATGGCGCATACGGGCGAGCTCAAGGCCAATCCCGACAAGTACGTGAAGTTCCTGCGCGCCGTCTATCGCGCCGTCGACTACTTCAACAGCAACCAGGAAGCGGCCATACCGATCATCGCCAAGCATTTCTCGATCACCGCCGACGACTTCAAGGCGACGCTGCCGAATTTCCGCTACACGCCGCTCGCCGAGGCCAAGGACTTCATCGGCACGGCCGACAAGGAAGGCCGCATCTATCCGATCTTCGAGGAGACGATGGCTCTCAATCTCGAATTCGGCTCCTCTGACGTGAAGCTGATCCCGCAGGACCATATCGACCGGTCGATCATCAACAAGCTGCAGTAGCCCCGGGCATGGCCCGTCGCCGCACAGCCTTCGATGAGTGCGAATACCGGCATGGCCATGGCGCGTCCTGAGGACCAGGCGAAGGCGGGTGAAAGGCCCGCCTCGTCGCCTGGACCTGCGCGGAGACACGGGGCATCCTGGCGGGAGCTCTTCACCTTCCGCGCCGCGCCCCAGCCCCGGCTCGAGCTGTGGCTCGGCATCGGCGCCTTCGTCCTTGTCCTCGTCCTCTGGTCGGCGGTGGCGGAACTGGGCCTCGTCCATCCGCAGTTCCTGCCCTCGCCGCGCGCCGTGATCGCCTCGTGGTACCGTCTCTTCACCGAGGTCGGATATGTCGGCGACATCGGCATCAGCATCGGGCGCGTCTGGGCCGCCTTCCTCGCCTCCGCCGTCATCGCCATACCGCTCGGCATATTGATGAGCGGCTATCGCGTCGTCACCGCGGTGACCGAGCCGCTGATCGACTTCATCCGCTATCTGCCGGTGCCGGCCCTGGTGCCGCTCACCCTCATCTGGCTCGGCATCGGGGAAGGCTCCAAGATCATGCTGCTGTGGATCGGCACGTTCTTCCAGCTCATCCTGCTCATCGCCGACGACGCGAGGCGGGTGCCCAAGGAGTTCATCGAGACCGGGCGCACGCTCGGCGCCTCCGATTCCGCCCTGATGAAGGACGTGCTCCTGCGGGCGATGCTGCCCAACATGGTCGACAGCCTGCGCATCACGCTTGGCTGGTGCTGGACCTATCTGATCGTCGCCGAGATCGTCGCCTCGAGCTCCGGCATCGGCTACGAATTGTGGACGGCGCGGCGCTACGGCAAGACGCCCGAGGTCTTCGCCGGCATCCTCACCATCGGCATCATCGGGCTCGCCACCGACCAGGCGATCCGCGCCCTGCACCGCCGCTGGTTCCGGTATCTGCAATGAGCGCGCCGATGCCCCGGGACAGCTTCATCAGCATCAGCGACGTCGCCAAGGAATTCGCGACGCCGGACGGCGGCACGATACGGGTGGTCGAGCCGCTGTCGATCGCCATCGAGGAGGGCGAGTTCGTCGTCTTCGTCGGGCCCTCGGGCTGCGGCAAGACGACGGTGATGCGCATGGTCGGCGGGCTCGAGACGCCGAGCTCGGGCGAGATCCGCCTCGCGGATAAGCGCGTCGAGGGCCCGAGCCGCGACAAGGGCATGGTGTTCCAGTCCTATTCGTCATTCCCCTGGCTCACCGTGCTCGGCAATATCCGCTTCGGGCTCAGATATCGCGACGACGTCGCGGCGCCGGAGAAGGAGCGGATCGCCCGGCATTATCTCGACCTCGTCGGCCTGACCCCTTTCGCCGACTACACGATCAACCGCATATCGGGCGGCATGCGCCAGCGCGTGGCGATCGCCCGCACGCTGGCCGCCAACCCGCTGGTGCTGCTGATGGACGAGCCCTTCGGCGCCCTCGACGCGCTGAGCCGCGAGCGCCTGCAGATCCAGCTCATGGATCTGCGCCGCGCCGAGCGCAAGACCGTCATCTTCGTCACCCATGACGTCGACGAAGCGGTGCTGCTCGCCGACCGCATCATCGTCTTCTCGGCCCGGCCGGCGCGCGTCCTCGCCGACATGCCGGTCAGCGCCACGCTGCCCGAGAAACGCGGCCTCGACATCCTCGACATGCCGGAATTCCGCAAGATCCGCCGCGACGTGCTGGCGCTGATCCGCGATCAGGAAAAAGAACTGGAGGCGGCAGGATAATGGGAGCATTCGACTTCACGGCAAAGCGCGTCCTGGTCACGGGCGCGAGCCACGGCATAGGCTATGCGGTGGCGGAAGGCTTCGCGCGCGCCGGCGCCGAGGTGGCGATCCTGTCGAGCACGACCGATATCGAAAAGGCGGCGGCGAAGCTCTCCGCAGAGACCGGCGGAAAAGTGATGGGCCTCGTCTGCGACATCACCGAGCGCGCCGAGGTGCGCCGGGCGGTGGGCGGGCTCGGCGCCCTCGACGTGCTGGTCAACAATGCCGGGCTCGAGCGGCTGACGCCCATGCATGAGGAGGGCGAGGAGGTCGAGCGGCTCTTCGCGCGCATCATCGAGATCAATCTCGTCGGCACCTATTACGTGACGCGCGAGGCGCTGAAGAAGATGCCGGGAGGCTCGAACATCATCATCACCGCCTCGGTCTGGGCGAAGAGCGCCGCCGCCGACTTCGCCGCCTATGTGACGTCCAAGCACGGCAATCTGGGCTTCATGCGCGTTCTCGCCAGGGAGCTCGGTCCGCGCAATATCAGGGTCAACGCGGTCTGCCCGGGCTGGGTCAGGACGCGGGCCGCCATGCGCTCGCTCACCGAGACCTCGGCCCGCGCACGGATCGGCGAGGACGAGATGCTCGCCCAGATCCTGGCCGGCCAGGCCCTGCCCGGCCTCATGGAGCCCGAAGACGTGGCCAATCTCTACCTGTTCCTCGCGTCCGACCTCGCCCGCAACATCACCGGCCAGGCGGTCAATGTCGATCGCGGCGAGGTGATGGCATGACCGGCACGCTCGCGGGCAGGCGCGCGGTCGTCACCGGCGGCGCCAGCGGCATCGGGCTGGCGATCGCCGCCGCTTTCGCCGCCGAAGGCGCGCATGTCACCATCGCCGATCGCGCCGGAGACGAGAGGCTTGCGCGCGCCGCGGAGCAGGCCGGGGCCCGGGCGGTGCGCGTCGACGTCGCGCAGGAAGCCGAGGTCGAGAAGCTGTTCGCGGACGTGGCGCGGCAGGGCGGCGTCGACGTCGTGGTCAATTGCGCCGGCATATTGATCGAGAAGCCCCTGCTGGCGACGACCGCGGAGGACTTCGACCGGCTGATGGGGGTCAATCTCAAGGGCGTGTTCCTGACGGGCCGCGAGGCGATCCGCCTGATGGTGGCGCAGGGACGCGGCGGGCGGGTGATCAACATCGCCTCCGAGCTCGCCTATCTCGGACGCGAGAACTGCTCGATCTACTGCGCCTCGAAGGGCGGCGTCCTCTCGCTGACGCGCGCCTGGGCGCGCGAATTCGCCCCGCATGTACTGGTCAACACCATAGCGCCGGGCCCCATCGACACGCCGATGCTGGGCATCGAATCGACGTCGCCGGAGACGCTCGCCAAGGAATCGCAGAATCCCATGGGCCGCATCGGCAGGCCCGAGGAGATCGCCGCGGCGGCGGTCTTCCTCGCCGGGCCCGGCGCCAGCTTCATGACCGGCCAATGCGTCAGCCCGAATGGCGGCGCAGCGATGTTCTGACGTCCCCCCTGTCGCCGAAGGGTGCCGTCGCCAGAAAACGGAGTCAGAGATGAACAAGAAATCCAGCAATGCCGACTTCCAGCCGCTCGATTCGGGTCTCGTGCCGCGTTTCGCGGGCTTTCCGACCTTCATGCGCCTTCCGGTCGCCGAGCCCGACCAGGTCGACGTCGCCCTCGTCGGCGTGCCCTTCGACGGCGGCACCACCAACCGCACCGGCGCCCGCCACGGGCCGCGCGAGATCCGCAGCCAGTCGAGCCTGGTGCGCCGTGTCCATCACGTCACCGGCCTGTCGCCCTTCGACCGGGTCAAATGCGGCGATTGCGGCGACGCGCCGGTCAACCCGCTCGACCTCATGGCGAGCCTCGCCGGCATCCAGGACTTCTTCGCCCGGATCCATAAAGCGCGCGCGCGGCCCTTGACGGCGGGCGGCGATCATCTCGTCACCTTGCCGGTCCTGCGCGCGCTGGCGGCGCAGGGGCCGGTCGGGCTCATCCATTTCGACGCCCATTCCGACACCTATGACAGCTTCTTCGGCAACCGCTACAATCACGGAACGCCCTTCCGCCGCGCCATCGAGGAAGGCCTGCTCGATCCCAAGCGCATGATCCAGATCGGCATCAGGGGCGCCATCTCCGATGCCTCGAACTACGACTTCGCCCGCGAGCAGGGCGTGCGCATCGTCTTCATCGAGGAATTCGCCGAGCGCGGCCCGAAAGCGGTCATGGCGGAAGCGCGCCAGCTCGTCGGCGACCGGCCGACCTATGTCTCCTTCGACATCGACGCGCTCGATCCCTCGATCGCGCCCGGCACCGGCACGCCCGAGATCGGCGGCATCACCACCCGCGAGGCCCAGATGCTGGTGCGCCTGCTCGACGGCGTCGACATCATCGGCGCCGATCTCGTCGAAGTCTCGCCGCCGCTCGATCCGACCGGCGCCACGGCGCTCGCCGGCGCCACGATGATGTTCGAATTGCTCTGCGTCATGGCGAGCGCCCGGCCCCGCTGATCCCCTTGCCGATATGCCACGATTGCCGGCCTCGACGATCGGCGCTTTATTGGGTGCCGGCGAGACGGTGAAGGAGGAGGAGCGGATGGCGAGCCTGGAGAGACGCGCATGGGTCGACTGCGACGTGGAGGACTATATCGGCGATCTGGCGCGCTGGACCCGAAATGAACCGGCGGACGCCATCGCCGATCGCATCGCCGGCCTCGCGGCGGAGAACAGGCGCATCCATGAGCGCCAGTGCGTCAATCTCAATCCCGCCACCAACACGATGAACCCGAAAGCCGAGGCGCTCCTCGCCCAGGGGCTCGGCTCGCGCCCGTCGCTCGGCTATCCGTCCCGCAAATACGAGATGGGCCTCGAAGCCATCGAGAAGATCGAGGTCATCGCCGCTTCGCTGGCGGCCGAGATCTTCAAGGCGCGTTTCGCTGAGATCAGGGTCGGCTCCGGCGCGCTCGCCAATCTCTACGCCTTCATGGCGACGGCGAGGCCGGGCGACGCCGTCATCGTGCCGCCGGCCGCGATCGGCGGCCATGTGACCCATCACGGCGCCGGGGCGGCCGGCCTCTACGGCCTGCATATCCACGAAGCCCCCGTCGATGCGGCGACCTATGCGATCGACGTCGAGAGGCTCAGGACCATGGCGCGGGACGTCAGGCCCAGGCTCATCACCCTGGGCGGCAGCCTCAATCTCTTTCCCTGGGACGTCAGGGCGGTGCGCGCGATCGCCGACGAGGCGGGCGCCCACATATTGTTCGACGCGGCGCATCTGTGCGGCATGATCGCCGGCGGAGCGTGGCCCAATCCGCTCGCCGAGGGCGCCGACCTCATGACCATGAGCACCTACAAGAGCCTCGGCGGTCCCGCCGGCGGGCTGGTGCTGACCAATAATGCGAAGCTCGCCGAGCGGCTCGACCATATCGCCTTTCCCGGCCTCACCGCGAATTTCGACGTGGCGAAGTCGGCGGCGCTCGCGGTGACGCTTCTCGACTGGCGCGAATTCGGCCCCGCCTATGCGCAAGCGATGGCCGCCACCGCGCAGGCCCTGGCCCGGGCCCTGGACGAGCGCGGCGTTCCGGTGTTCGGCACGCGCGACGGCTTCACCCTCTCGCATCAGTTCGCCGTCAGGGCGCAAGCCTATGGCGGCGGCCAGACCATGGCGGCGAAGCTGCGCGAGGCGAATATCCTCGCCTGCGGCATCGGCCTGCCGGAGGCGGCGGTCGCGGGCGACATGAACGGCCTGCGTCTCGGAACGCCGGAGATCGTGCGCTGGGGCATGGGCCCCGACCACATGCCTGAACTCGCGCAACTCATCGCCGAGGCGCTCGCGGCCAACGATCCCGCCTCTCTGAGCGAGCGCGTCAGCCGGTTCCGCCAGCGCTTCGACAGGCTTGCCTTCGTGCGCGGCTAGGCCTGGGCCGCCAGAGCCCGCGCAACGTCGAGGAGGACGTTGGCGCCGGCCACCAGCTCCGCGTCGGACGTGAATTCCTGCGGATTGTGGCTGATGCCGCCGCGGCTCGGCACGAAGATCATCGCGGCGGGCGCGATGCGCGCCATCATCTGGGCGTCGTGGCCGGCCCCCGAGATCATGCGCCGCACGCTCAGGCCCCGCGCCCGAGCTGCCGCCTCGATCCGGGCGACGAGGTCCTCGTCGAACGTCACCGGCGCGAAGCGCGCCAGCCGCTCGGCCGAGATCGCGACGCCCTGCTCCTCGGCGATCCTCTCGAGACAGTCCGCAAGCGCGCGTTCCTCGGCCTGGAGACGGTCCTCGTGCGGATCGCGCAGGTCGACCGTGAAGACGGCCCGCGCCGGGATGACATTGATGGCGTTGGGCTCGAAAGAGATGGCGCCGACGGTCGCCACCGTTCCCGAGCGCGAGGCCGAGGCGCGCTCGTGCAGGAAGGCGATGACGCAGGCCGCGGCGCGGCCGGCATCGCGGCGCATCGCCATGGGCGTGGTGCCGGCATGATTGGCGACGCCTTCTATGGTGACGCGCTGCCAGGAAATGCCCTGCAGGGTCGCGACCGCGCCGATGGCGACGCCCTCGCGCTCGAGCACCGGCCCCTGCTCGACATGGAGCTCGATATAGGCCTGCGGCCTGAGGAAGCCCGGCTCCTCGGCGCCGGCATAGCCGATGCGCGCCAGCTCCTCGCCGAGGCGGCTTCCGTCGGTGCCCCTGGCGAAGAGCGCCGCATCGGCGGCGAGCCCGCCCGCATGGACGAGCGATCCCATCATGTCGGGGGCGTAGCGCACCCCCTCCTCGTTGGTGAAGGCGGCCACGGCGATGGGCCGGCGCGGGGCGAAGTCTGTCTGCTTCAGCGTCTCGACGACCTCGAGTCCGGCAAGGACGCCATAGCAGCCGTCATAGATGCCGGCATCGATCACCGTGTCGATATGCGAGCCGAGCATCAGCGGCGCCGCCGCCGGGTCCTCGGCATCCGTCCATAGCGCGAAGATGTTGCCGATGCGGTCGACCCTGACGTCGAGCCCGGCCGCCTTCGCCCAGCCGACGAACCGGTCGCGGCCGAGCTTGTCGGCGGCGGAGGCGGCGAGACGCGTCAGCCTGCCGTCGCCGCCGCGGCCGATCCCGCCCAGCTCGCGCAGGCGCGCCAGGAGCCGCCCGCCGTCGATCGAGAGACCGGTCAACGGATGACCGGCAGCTGGCGCGGCGCCCGCCTGGTGAGGAGGCGCGGTCCGTCCTTCGTGACCGCGATGTTCTCCTCGTGCACGATCATCTTGCCCGGCGCATATTCCATGCCGGGCTCGATGGTGAGAACCATGTTCTCTTCGATGACGGTGCCGTCGCCCGGGCGATGCGAGGGCGGCTCGGTGAGCTGCATGCCGAGGCCGTGGCCGAGCCTGCCGACATTGTTGCCGATGGCGCCCGCGTCCTCGATGATCTTCGCCATGGCGCGGAAGACGTCGTCGGTCCGCGCGCCCGGCACCGCGGCGGCAATGCCGGCCTCGGTCGCGAGCCACAGGGCCTCATGCACCCGGTGCGCCTCGTCCGAGACCCTGCCCACGGCGTAATTGCGGTCGAAGTCGCAGAAATAGCCGTCGAAGGTCGAACCGGTGTCGATGAAGAGGATGTCGCCTTCGGCGATGGCGCGGTCATGCGGGCCGCAGACGATCTGCGCCACGCCGCCCTGGCCGGCGATCGCCGGCAGGAAGGGGGTCGAATCGGCGCCGCGCCGGGCGATGTCGATGCGCAGCTTCCGCGCCACCTCGCGCTCGCTCTCGCCGATCGAAACCTGCGCCGGCAGCGCCTCATAGGCGTCCCCGGCGATCCGGCAGATGTGGTGGACGTGCTCGATCTCGGCATCGGTCTTGACCATGCGGATCTCCCAGATGCAGGCGGACCCGTCCTCCAGGGACGAACCCAGACCGTCGCGCAGCCTGAGGAAGTCGACGACCGGCATGCGCAGGGCCATCTCGCGGCCGAGCTCGGCGCCGACCTTCCCATGTTTGCGCCCGAGCCCGCCGATCGTCGCGGCGAGGAGCGACAGGCCGTCGTCGCCAGGGACGGGCGCCGGCCAGGTGCGGATGTCCCTGATCCAGGTCAGCGCCATTTCAGGCCCGCCGACTTCAGGGATGACCGCGACCGGATCGCCATCGCGCGGCACCACGACGAACCAGGGCCGCGTCGGGCTCTCCCAGAACTGCGTGTCGAAGCCGGTGAAGTAGCGGACATTGGGCGGCGTGGTGAGGAGGAGCGCGTCCAGGCCGTGGCGGTCCATGATCTTCTGCGCCCTGAGCGTGCGATGCTCGAACTCGGCCGGGGTGAAGCCGCGTTTCGGTGTTTTCAGTTCAGTCGTCACGATGTGCCCTTTCCCGTCCTGCCCGGCGGATCAGCCGCCGGCCCGGCGATACTGCCCCGTCCGCGCGGCGAAAATCACCAAAAAATCCGGGAAAGCGAAAGCTCGCAGCGCGCGCCGGCGGCCGGTCAGCCGCGCCGCGCCGCCTCGATCGCCGCGACGTCGATCTTCTTCATGCCCATCATGGCGTCGAAAGCGCGCTTGCCCTCCGCGCCGCCGACGGCGAGCGCTTCCATCATGACACGCGGGGTGATCTGCCAGGAGATCCCCCATCGGTCCTTGCACCAGCCGCAGTCACCCTCCTGCCCGCCATTGCCGACGATAGCGTTCCAGTAGCGATCGGTCTCCTCTTGATCCTCGGTCGAGATCAGGAAGGAAAAGGCCTCGTCGTGCTTGAACGCCGGTCCGCCGTTGAGGCCGATGCAGGCCACGCCGCAGACCGTGAACTCGACCACCAGGACGTCGCCCTCCTTGCCGCTCGGATAATCGCCCGGCGACCGAAGGACACGGCCTACCGAGCTGTCGGGGAAGGTCGCGGCGTAGAACCTCGCCGCCGCTTCCGCATCCTTGTCGAACCACAGGCAGATCGTGTTCTTTGCCATCATGCGACTTCTCCTCCTGCAAGGGCGATTCAATGTCCGGTTTCGGGATCACCCCTAGGACTCAACGTGTCCGGGCGGAGCAAGGTTCCCGAGGCGCATTTATCTCGATATCGAGAAAATTTGGCAAAAAATTTACGTTAACATTTGACTAACAATTGAACTATCACTGCGTTAACCACCTCCACCCGTAGAATTGCTCCGTGTACTGTGCAAGCTTCTGCTCACCATCACGTGGGCTTGCGTTCACTCGAATGGCACCCCGAGACGGCGTGAAGGAGGTTGGACCATGCAGGAAATCATCAAGCTCGGAGAAGAGCTCAAGGCGCGCGTCGTGCGCGAGACGGACGCCATGATCGCGGAGCGTTGCCTGCTGCGCGACATCGTCGAGAACCGCGGCCGGGAGCTGCATCGCAAGTGCGAGGAAGAGCTTCGCCGCATCGAGAGCTGGGCGGAAGGCCAGAAGCAGGTCGTGCGCGAGGTGTTCCAGGCCATGATCGCGGAAAACGATGCCGACAAGCTCAAGCACGAAGCGGCCATCGCGCGCCTCTATGGCGAGAGCATGACTCCGCCGATGACCGCTCCCAATGTGATGCTGATACGGCAAGGCGCCTGAACGGCGCCCGTCATTCCAGCAAGCCGGCTTGATCGAAGTCACGTTCGTGCAAGCGCGTCTTTGCGGCTCGGACGATTCGATGTCCCGGCTCAGGCTGCCGGGTATCGGGCTCATGGAGTCGCGACACGGCTACGAAGCGCTCATCAGTGCAATTCGAGTCTGTCTCGCACCTGGGCCGGTCCGAGCACCGAAGCTCCCATCGCTTCGATGATCGATCTCGCTCGTTCGACGAGTTGGGCGTTGGTCGCGAAGACGCCTCTGCTCAAATACAGATTGTCCTCGAGACCGACCCTGACGTTCCCTCCGGCCAATATGCTTTGGGCAACCCACGGCATCTGCATGCGGCCGATGGCGAAGCTGCTCCACAGGCAGGGCTGAGGCAAGTGATTGACCAGCGCCAGGAGATGGCCGGGCTCGGCGGGCATGCCGTAAGCTATGCCCATGCACAACTGGATCAGGTAAGGGCTGTCGAGATACCCCCGGGCCGCGAGATCTCGCACAAAGGACAGGTTTCCGGTGTCGAAGATCTCGAGCTCCGGCCTGACCTTCAGATCGCGCAGGATCTCGGCGCCCTTGCGGATATAGGAAGGCGGCGAGATGTAGGTCCTGTTGCCGTCACCGAAGTTCAAAGTGCCGCAATCGAGCGTGGCGATATCGGGCCTGTACTTGCCTTCCCCCACAAGCTCGATCACGTGCCTGAGCCGCTCCTCCTGGGAGACGAGATCGGTACCTTCAGCGGGTGTGTTCGCAAGGCCGTCGTCGCCTACGAACAGGAAGCCGCCGACGCCTGCGGTAAGATTGACGATCACCTCGGGGTTTTCCTCGCGGATGCGCTTGACGACCTCCCGGTAGTGGGCGGTCGCCATGCTGAAATCGCCGGTCTGCGGATCGCGGACGTGTATGTGGACGATCGCGGCGCCCGCCGCGGCGGCCTCCAGGGCCGATCGAGCAATCTGCTCGGGGGAGACCGGGCAGTGTGGATTGTTCTTCACCTTGCGGTCGTCTCCCGTGACGGCGCAGGTAATGAATGCTTCACGGTTCATCATGACCTCCAGGACATGCTGCTTGCGCCACCTTCCGGATGAGCGAGCCGCGCAGGAGCAGAAACTCCTTCAGCACTTCGAGGAAGCGGCTCATGTCCTCGCCGCTCGTCTCGAGCGAGAGATTGCCCAGAATGCGGCGCGTCACGTAGAAGCCGCGCTCGAGCATGTCGAGCTGGAAAAGCGCCTTGAGCTTCGCGACCGATTGCGCAGCCGCCGGGCGGACCCTCAGATCGGATGCGTTTCTGATGGCGCCGCGCGTGAAGTGCAGCCCGAAAATCGATCCCACGCCGGTGATCTGGACCGGCAAATCCCCTTCCCGCACGAAAGCATTCGCCTGATCCCGGAACCGGTCGCCCAGCCCGTTCATCGTCCGCACGGCGCTGTCGGTCATGACTTCGCCGAGGGCGGCGGCGCCCGCGGTCATGGCCAGGACATTGTTGTTGAACGTTCCGCCATGAAATATCGCATCGGGTGCCGCCGGATCGAACTGACGCATGACATCCTCCCGGCCGCCGAAGGCGCCCAAGGCCAGGCCGCCTCCGATGTATTTGCCGAGGGTCACGAGATCGGGCTTGAGGCCGAGCTGCCCATGCAGGCCTCGCGGCGCCAGCCGCGACGTCATGACCTCGTCGAATATCAGGAGAGCGCCGTGCTTCGCGCATTCGGCGGCGAGCAGCGCCAGGAACTCCCGGTCGCCGGCAATCGCTCCCGCTCCTCCCTGCATCGGCTCGACGATGACGGCGGCGAGCCTGCCGCCGTGATCCCTGAAACTGCGCAAGGCGTCATCGCCGTCGTTATATGACGCCCGCACCACCTCGAACGGCACGTTGAGACGGCCGGCCCCCGCGCTGAACTGGAGGACGCTGCCGTGATAGCCGCCTTCGAAAACCATCACCGCCGGGCGGCGCGTGAAAGCCATCGCCGTCCCGATCGCCAGTATGTTGGCCTCGGTTCCGGAATTGCAGAAGCGGACCTTCTCCACGGCCGGGAAGCGCCGGGTGAGAAGGCCGGCGAGCTCCTGCTCGGCAAGGCACGGCCCGCCAAGGACGAAGCCGGACGCCACGGCGCGGCTTATCGCTTCGGCGATCGTCTTGTTGCTGTGCCCGAAAACGGCGGCGGTATGCTCGTTGACGAAGTCGGTGTAGGTGCGCCCGTCGACGTCGGTCACAGAACCGCCCCGGCCCGACCCCAAGCACAGCGGAAAGGGCGAAAAGTGCACGGTGCTGCGGCTGTTCCCGCCCGGAAGACTGGCCTTGGCGCTCTCGAAAGCGCGCCGGCTGCCCGGATTCCTTTCGATATAGTCGCGCTCCGCAATGGCGTAGGCTTCGTCGATCTCTGCATTCAGCGGCATGGCGGTCACGGCTTCGGTCCCTGTCATGCGATCGCCAATGCCCGCTGCGGGTTCGATCTGATCAGGCGGTCGATCTCCGCCTGGTCCAATCCTCCGGCTCTCATCATCGGAACCACATTGGCGATGATGTGATGGTACCCTTCACCGCCATATTGGCTGAGGCGCGTCTTGGTATCGACATCCATGGACACCAGCAGCTGAGCGCCGAAGCCCTTGTCGATCAGCGCCATGACGGCGGCAAGACGGATGGCGTCGTTCGGCATCGCTATTCCGGCGAGAGGATAGTAGGCGGTCTCCCAGCCAAAGAGGTCCTGCTCGAGATAGCATCCGGTTCGAGCCAGCTCGACGAAGTCGGCGATGTCGAACAGGGTGCGATCGAGATGATCGACGATCGTCCGCGTCGGGTCGCCGCCCGCCGACTCGATCGTCCGGATGGCATCCATCGGCGCGCGCGGGTCGCGGCCGGGGTGGATGGTCAGACAGTAGCCTGTCCGGCGCTGCACCCGCGCGGCCGCCCGCAGCACCTTGCGCTCCGGCTCCCTGACCGGCCAGCTCAGGCCGATTTCGCCGATGATGCCGGGCCTGAGATCCGGGGCATCGGTTCCCTGGCAAATCTCCGACAGCATCCGATCGCCGAGCGCTTCTTCGGAGGCATCCGCCAGATCGGCCGGATGATATTCGGCGACGTAGAACCCGGTGCCCATGACGATGGGCAGATCGAGCTCGAGGGCGAGCCGGCGCAGAGCGGCCGGATTGCGGCCGAGGCCGATCGGGGTCACATCGACGATGCATCCGCCGCCCAAGCTCTTGTAGACGGACAGCGCAGCCACCGCGTCAGCGAAGCTGGCGAGGCGGAGAGTATCTTCCAGGAGGAAGGGATTCCGCCGCGCGTGATAGTAGTTGGCGAGGCTGAGGGGCGCCGTCCACTCATCGACGAAGCCGGGAGGCTTCATCGCCGCGGCCTTGTGGCTTTCCTCCAGGCCGCGTCTCGAAGCCAGGAAGTCGATGAAAATATGCTCATGCGGGTTGGTGATCCCGAGCGCCTGCGGCTCCACCGGCCCGGTCACGGTCATCACCTTGCCTGAAATGGCATTTCGACGCGCCATGCGGATGGCCCGTCCTCTCAGGCGAACCACCAGCGCTTCGGCAGCTTCAGTCCGTCGACGTCCCAGTTGGTCGCGACCTGACCATGAGCGAGCTTCTTGTCGTGAATATTGACGTAATTGTAGAACATGAGCACGATCACGCCGCCATCGTCGGCCAGGATGTTCTGAAGCTCGGCATAGAGCTGGGAACGCTTGGCGCTGTCGAGCTCCGCGCGCGCCTTCACAAGCAGGCCGTCGAATTTCTTGTTCGACCAGAAAGTATCGTTCCACGCAGCGCCCGACTGGTAGAACGTCGTGAGCATCAGATCGGGTGTCGGACGTCCGGCGGAATATGACATGCACCAGGGCTTCTTCATCCAGACATTGTCCCAATAGGCGTCGTCCGGCTCCTTCACGACATTGATCTCGATCCCGGCCTTGGCGGCCGCCGAGCTCATCAGCACCGCAGTGTCGGTGGCACCCGGGAAAGCCGCGTCGGCCGCCGACAGGTCGACCTTGAGGCTGCTCAACCCGGCCTTCTTGAGATGGAACCTGGCCTTGTCGGGATCGAAGCTGTGAACCGGAGAGACCTGGACGGCGAACGGCACGGTCGCCGCGAGGGGATTGTCGGCGCCGGGCGAGCCGTGGCCCAGAAGTATCTTGTTGACGATCTCCTCGCGGTCGATCGCGTATTTTATGGCGAGCCTCACGTTCTTGTCGTCGAACGGCGCGACCGTGGTGTTCATCGGGGAAATGTAATGCGCATAGCCCGCGACCTCCGACTTGGTCAGATTGTCCCGGGTCAGGATCTTGTCGAGCGTCTTGAGATCGGCCCGGTCGATATAGTCGACCTCGCCGGTGACCAGGGCGTTCGAGCGGGCGGCCACGTCGATGATCGACAGGACCTCCACCTCGTCGAACCAGGTCCGACCGAAGTAGTTTCCGAAGCGCCTGGCCTTCGCTTTCACGCCGGGCTGGAAATCCTCGAGCACATAAGGGCCGAGGCCGACACCCTTGCTCCAGTCGATCTTGCCGTCGGCCGAGGGAAACATCGTCAGATTGTAGTTCGACAGGATATAGGCGAAGTCGGCATTCCCGCTGTCCAGCGTGATGACGACGGTGTCCTTCCCGTCGGCCTTGATGTCGGCGACCGGCTTGAGCAGCGCCTTGGCGCCGGATTTGGACGCCTCGCCGCGATGGTGATTCAGCGAAGCGACGGCATCGGCGGCGTCGAACGTCTTGCCGTCGTGGAATTCGGCGCCCGTCCGCAGTTTGAAAACCCAGGTCCTGGCGTCCTTCGAGACCTCGAAACTTTCGGCGGCATCGCCCTGCAACGAGCCGTCGGCGCCAACCTCGGTGAGACAGGCGCCCAGCACGCCCGACCCGAGAAGCGCGCCGAAAGTATCGGGCCAGGTCGCCGGATCGAGGCTGTCGGTGGTGGCGCCGCTGCCCACCCCAATCCTGAACCTGCCCCCTTTCCGGGGCTCCGCCCTGACGGCGGAGGAGAACAGCGCCTGGGCGCCCGCCAGGGTCGAACCCGCGGCGACGGCGAGTTGCACGAAGTCGCGCCGGCTCATCTTGCCCTTCATGGCCAGGTCTCTCATCCGGTCTGTCCGCATCGCTTCCTCCAGATATTATCTTGTTATCTGTGATCACATATCATGTGATAGTATTCGATTTGATAAGTGAGTCAAGCGCCGCTATGACAGCAGCATGCAGAACCGGAATATGCCCCTGGGAACCATGATTTACGGTGCGGGCCGGGCCGGCCGGCGCGGCCCGCAAGCGCCGCGGCTGGCCGGGAATCGGCCTGACCCCTGCGGACCGGCGGCCGGCGAGACGCCGGCTTTTCCGCTTCTCCCGACCGTCCGGGCGCAATCGCGGGCGTGCTGCCCTGCCGCCATCCCGACACGAGGCCAGGCGCATCGAACATGATCAAACCCGCCAAGCTGTCCGATCTTTCGCCGGACCGAAGTCCGAAGTCCGAAACCAAAGGCTTTCTCAAGCTCGAGCGCGAGACGCTCAACGACCGGGCCTATCGCGAAATAAAGCGCGCCATCATCGCCGGAGCGATCACGCCCGGCTCCTCCATGACCATCCGCGGCCTGGCGCAGGCGTTCGGAACGAGTCCGATGCCCGTCAGGGAAGCCCTCAACCGCCTGGTCAGCGAGCGCGTCCTCCAGCTCCTGCCCAACCGATCGGTGACATTGCCGTTAATGACCGCCGAGCGCTTCCGCGAGATCTGCCGCATTCGCATCCTCCTCGAAGGCGAGATGGTCGAGACCGGCGCCCAGCTTGTCGATCCGGAGGAGCTGGCCGTGCTCGACAACCTGAACCAGGAGATGCATCGGATGAAGCCGCGCGACTCCATAAGGTACCTTGCCGCCAACCAGGATTTTCATTTCGCCCTTTGCCGGACCGCCCGAATGCCGCTCGCCATGTCGATCATCGAATCGTTGTGGGTGCAGGCCGGCCCCTTCCTGCATTTCGGCATCAACGAACTGGCCCTGAAACATGGCATGGAATATCATTCCGCGGCCGTGGAGGCGATGCGGCGGCGGAACGGCAAGGCCGCCCGCGCGGCTGTCACCAGGGACATATCGGATGCGGCCGACGAAATATCCCGGCATCTGCAGAAGACGGCACAGGACTGACCAGACACGGACGGCGGGGATCCCGCCCTATCTCCCCGCCTGGACCGATCCAAGCACCAGGGCCAGCTTCTCGATGAAGAAGTCGGCATTCGCCTTGCTGAAGACGAGCGGCGGCCTGATCTTGAGGATGTTGGCCTCAGGACCGGTGGCGCTGATGAGGACGTTGTTTTCCCTGAGCCCGTTGACGATGGCGAGCGCGAGGTCGGGATCGGGCTCGCGGCTGCCAGGGTCCCTGACGATGTCGACACCGAGGAAGAGGCCGGCGCTGCGCACGTCGCCCATGACCGGATGGCGCGCGGCAAGCTCGTCGAGGCTGCGCCTGAAATAGCCGCCGACCTGGAGCGCGTTCTCCATCAGGCCCTCGTTCTCGATGACCTCGAGGACCGCCAGCCCCACCGCAGAGGCCACCGTGTTGCCGCCGAAGGTATTGAAGTAGCGCGCCTTGCGGCCGAAATCCGCGACCACGTCCGGGCGCACCACCAGGCCCGCGACCGGATAGCCGTTGCCCATCGGCTTGCCGAGCGACACCATGTCCGGGACCACGCCGTGACGCTGGAACCCCCACATGTGGGAGCCGGTGCGGCCGAAGCCCGGCTGCACCTCGTCGGCCACGAACAGCCCGCCCGCGGCGCGGATGGCCTCGACAGCGCCCTGCAGGAAGCCCGCCGGATCCGGCAGGACGCCGTCGCTCGAGAAGATGCTGTCGGCGATGAGCGCCGCCGGCTTGATGCCGTGGCGCCGGAGGTCGGCGATGGCGGCCTCCACGCCGGTCCGGAAGGCCTGCGCCACGTCGCCGGTCCGGTAGCGGTAGCTGTTGGGGGCCCTGACCAGGCGCACATGCTCGCCGAGATCGACGTTCGCGCCGAGCGAGGGCGACAGGCCGGCCACCGCCAAGGTCGTCCCGTGATAGGCGCATTCCGTCACGATGAAGCCGGTGCCGCCGGTCCTGGAGCGCGCGATGCGCATCGCGAGGTCGTTGCTCTCGCTGCCGGTGCAGGTGAACATGACGTGGCGCAGCTCGGGCGGGAAATAGCCGAGCAGCTTGTCGGCATAGTGCAGGATCGTCTCGCTCAGATAGCGCGTATTGGTGCTGAGGACCGCCGCCTGGCGGCTCATGGCCTGCACCACATGCGGATGGCAGTGGCCGACGGAGGCGACGTTGTTGTAGACGTCGAGCAGCGCGTTGCCCGAGGCCTCGTAGAGCCACACGCCCTCGCCGCGCGTGATCTCGACCGGGCGGGCGTAGAACAGCCGGTAGGCCGGCCCCAGGAGCCGCTCCCGGCGCTCGACGAGAGACGCCTCGTGGCCGGAGAGCGTTGCATTTCCCGGAACGAACGCATTCACCATCGTCGCATCACGTCGCATCATGGATCCCTTCATGGCGCAGGCGGCTTGCGAGATAGTCCCGCGCCGCCTCGCGCCCAACGCCTTCTATCTGATCGAGTGCCGCCCAGGCGGGCGGGTTGTTGCGCAGTATATAGTCCCGGTTGTCGGGATAGCGCGCCGCCCGCCAGCCGGTCACCACGACCGTCGTCGCGAGCCGCGCCTTGACAAGATCGAAGAGGACGTCGAGCTCCTCCGGCAGCAGCGGATTGACGGCATGGTAGGCCGACACGAACTGGCCGATGGTCGCCAGCGGATGGTCGCCGGCGTCCGCCTGATAGGCGCAGGCGACGGCGAGATCGATCACCAGCGGGGTCAGGACCATGTCGCCGAAATCCAGGATGCCGCTCACCCGGACGGGATCGTCGGGCGCCACCAGGATGTTGTGGGGGTTGAAGTCGTTGTGGACGACCTGGCTGCGCAGCCCGGGCAGGCGCGGCGCGACGAACGATTCGAAGCCGTCGAGGATCCTTTCTATCCGCCCCCGCCGCCGACGGTCGGCGATGGCGCCGATATGGGCGCGAAGCCGCGAGGCGTTCTTGATGTCCCATTGCAGCACGTGGTCGCGCGGCGGATGCGGAGCCTGCTCCAGGGCCTGGTCCAGCCTGGCCAGGCAGCGCGCGATGCCGCGCCGCTGCGGCGCCGAGCGCCGGACCTTGTGCAGCGGCTCGCCATGCAGGAAGGTCAGGAGGCGCACGACGCTCGCAGCGCCGCCGGGCAGGTCGAGCAGCAGCTCGCTCGCACCCTCGCGCGTCGCCACGACCCGCGGCACCGGCAGGTCGGGCGCCACCCTTTCCATGTGCAGCAAGGCGTCGGTCTGGAATTTCGTCACCGGCGCGGGCTCGGCCGAGTTCGCGACCTTCAGCACATAGTCGCGCCCGTCATTCGCCCTGACGCGAAAGTTCCGGTCGCGCTCGCTGGTCAGGCGCGTCACCAGTCCCTCGATGCCGAAGACGCGCGCCACCACGTCGCGCGCCAGCTCGTCGGAAAGCCCGGGCGCGCTCGAATTGAGCACCGTCGCGATTTCACCGTTGCCGTTCAAAAACCTCTCCCGTCTGCGGCCGCCGGCGCAAATTCCTCACGCCCCGGCCGGGGCCAGCGCCGCGGCCGTCGTCATGCGCTCCAATGCCCGCCGCAGCTCCTGGGCTTCCTCCACCGTGACCTTCCTGAAGTTCAGGATCTCGTTGGGCTGCGCCTGTCCGAGCTTCCAGAAGGCGGCGCTGGCGACGGTGAAGGGGTTGATGAAGCCGCCGGTGCTGGGCGCGTCGTTCACCAGGACGATCGGGGTCTGGCCGGCGAGATTGACTGCCCCCAGGGGATAGCCGTGGTCGAGGATGTTGGAGGGATCTTGGCCATGCTCGGGACGCTTGTCGGTGGCTCTCGGCGCAAAGGTGAAAGCGGGTCCGGTGAGGCGCATGCCGGTCCGGTTGCTGCGCGGCTGCACCTTCCAGTCGCTGGCAAAGAACATCTCGACGGATTGGGGCGCGAGCCAGTCGTCGTTGGGGCCCGGCACGCATTCGATCGGCCAGCGCTTGCCGGCGGCGAATTGGGGCCGCTTCTCCGCCGGCACATGGAACCTGGCCGACGAGGGACGGGACGCGCCCAGCGGCACGGACTGGCCGGGCTTCAGGGCATAGCCGTCCATGCCGCCGACGCCCGCCATGTGGAACGTGGCGCGCGAGCCGAGGACGGGAGCCGTCGCGATGCCGCCCGATATGGCGATATAGGCGCGCATGCCCTGCCGGGCGGCGGACAGCTCCAGGCGCTGCCCCGCGCGGACGGGGATCGTCCGCCACAGGGGAACGGGCTCGCCGTCGAGCTCGGGCTTCATGTCCGCACCGGTGACGGCGATCAGCCGGTCGTCGGCGAAGCGCAGCGCCGGCCCCAAGAGCTGGCATTCGAGGGCGGCGGTGTCGCGATCGTTGCCGACGAGAAGATTGGCGAGGCGGAACGACCACATGTCCATGGGGCCGGAGGGTGGAAAGCCCTGCTCCCAGAATCCGATGCGGCCCGGCAGTTCCTGGACGGCGGTCTCGAGCCCCGGCTTCAGCACTTCGAAGGCGCTCCTCATCCCTCGCGCTCCGGGCCGGCGCCGGCCGATTTCAGCCAGTCGCGATAGGCGCGCACCGAGAACTTCTGATAGTCCACATTCGGATGCCGGTAGGTGCCCTCGCTCACCCTGGCCTCGATCCAGGCATATTCCTCCTCGTCGATCGGGACGAAGCGGACGCGGTCGCCGGGCCTGAACAGGGCCAGGCTGTCCTTGAATGCGGGCAGGCGCTGCTCGCGGTCCCAGATCGGCATGGGCGAGCGGCCGAGAAGCTGGTAGCCGCCGGGCGTCTGGTCGGGATAGATGCAGGTCAAGGCCCCGCCGATGCCGATGGTCCCCTTGGGAGTCCAGGTGCGGGGCGGATTGTACTTGGGCGCGAAAAGCCGGGCGCGCCCGTCGAGCGGCATCAGCGAGCACAGGCCGGGCCAGAAGCCGAGAGCCGCCACCCAGTATTCGCAGCTCGCATGCAGCCGCCGGAGCGCCGTGCGGTCGGCGAGCCCGTTGAGCGAGCAGACGAGGTCGGGATCGGGGATCTTGTCGGCGACCTTGGCGCGATAGTCGGCGATGCAGGCTTGCGTCCACCGGTCGAAATAGACGACCGGCACCGAGAACAGCCGGCTGGGCAGCTCGGTGTCCGCGGCCCCGGCGCTCGCCGAATGCAGGCGCTCGATCTCGCGCCTGACGTCGGCGAAGCCGATGCGGTCGGGGTCATAGGAGACCTGAAGCGACGCCAGCTCCGGGATGAGCTCGACGATGCCCGCGATGCGCGCGGTGCGGATGGCGGCGCTCAGCCGGTGGACGAGGAAATTGAGCTCGAAGCTCATCTCGTCGCCGAGCTCGACCTCGATGGCGCGGTCCCCGCCGGGCATGAACCGTGGCTGATCGTAGATCATGTCTGTGACGCGCAAACCGGCATTCCGGGTCAGATACATCATATATCATATCACTAGGCAAGAGGTTTTCCCGGCGTATTATGAGCAACTTGGTGACGGCTCCGATCTGGTATATTGAGGAACATCGAGGGATGCCGCACGTGAGCAAGATCGAATATCACACCCTGAACGACCGGGCCTATGGCGAGATCCGCAAAGGGCTGATCGCCAGCCGCTTCCGGCCCGGCCAGGTGCTCGTCATCCGCAGCCTCGCCGAAAGCTACGGCATCTCGACCACGCCGGTGCGCGAAGCCCTGCAGCGCCTGGTGGCGGAGCGGCTCCTGATCATGCTGCCCAACCGGTCGATCGCGGTGCCCGGCCTGTCGGTCGAGAAGTTCAGCGAGCTCGCCCGCATCCGCTGCGCGCTCGAGGGCCTCGCCGGCGAACTGGCCGTCGCCGCGATCAAGCCGGTGCAGATCGACAGGCTCAAGGCCCTGCTCGAGGATATCGACAAGGCGGCGGCCAACCGCGATTCCCGCGGCTACGTCAATCTCAACCAGAAATTCCACTTCACCATCTACGAGCGGGCGAACTCGCCCCATCTCCTCCAGATGGTGCAGGACCTGTGGAGCCAGGTCGGGCCG
Source organism: Parvibaculaceae bacterium (assembly GCA_050246735.1). Lineage (GTDB taxonomy): Bacteria > Pseudomonadota > Alphaproteobacteria > Rhizobiales > Aestuariivirgaceae > Taklimakanibacter. Next base: position 225,991 of record JBFWVM010000008.1, read on the forward strand.
TTCTTCAACGGCCTGTTCGACGACGAGAGCTTCATCGCGCATGCCAACGAGCAGCATGTCAGGATCGTCGAGGCGCTCGAGGCGGGCAGCGCCGAGGACGTGCGCCGGGCCATAGTGAAGGACATCACGGTCGCCGCCGAGGCTCTCACCCCGCGGCTCAGCGCCTGAACGCGGTCAGGGGCCCGTCACCCCCGGTCGAGCCTGACGAAGATCAGCCAGAAGACCCCGGCCAGCAGGGGCAGCGTCACCAGGAGAACGATCGTCGCCAGAGCGAAGATGATCGGCACCTGGGACTGCTGCGAGGCGGCCATGATCCAGTTCCATACCGGCATGGTGGTCTCGGTGCCGCGCAGGAAGATGCTGCGCAGGACCTCGTTGAAGGACAGCAGGAAGCCGAACAGGCCGGCGCCGACGATGGCGGGCTTGAGCAGTGGAAACTCGATGTCGCGGAAGATCTGCCACGGCGAGGCGCCGAGATCGGCGCCGGCCTCGATGAGATCGTGATCGAAGCGGATGGTGAGCACGAGGACGATCAGCAGAGCGAAGGGGAACGCCCAGACGAAATGGCCGAGAAAGATCGACCAGAAGCCGAGCTTGAGGCCGAGGAAGGAGCGGAAGAAGATGAACAGCGCCGCTCCCATCGACATGCCCGGCACGAAGAGCGGCAGGACGCAGAACAGCACCACCGAGCCCGGCCGCCCGCTGCGCGGCAAGGCGCGCCCGACGAGCGTCGCGACCAGGGCGCAGATGACGCCGACCGCGGTCGCGATCACCAAGCTCGCGCCGAAGGGCGCCAGCCAGCGCGGGTCGGAGAACAGGTCGGCGTAATGGTCGAGCGAGAGCGGAAACGGAATCCCGGACAGCGGGCTGCGGCTCACCGACATCAAGGCGAGCCAGAACAGCGGGAAGTAGATCATCGCGAGCACCGCGAGACCCGACCACTTGCCGGCCCGGCGCCAGACATCGCGGCGCCCCGGCGGCCCGGCCGGCGCCCGCCCGGCCTTCGCGCCTCCGCCCTTCGTCACGGCGAGACTCATGTCTTCAGCGGCCGGAAGAACGCGGAGAAATCGCCGAAGCGGCGGGCGAGAAGCGCCAGCACCGCCAGCAGCAAGGCGAGCAGCAATATGATGAGCGTCGACAGCGCCGCGACCACCGGATACTTGAGCGCGGTATAGGCGCTCTCGACGGAATTGCTGAGCAGGTTCACGAAACCGCCGCCCAGCATGCTGGGCTCGACCCATGCGGCGAGCGCCGGGCCCAGGGTGAACACGATCCCCGCCATCACGCCCGGGAGCGACAAGGGCAAAATGATGCGCAAGAGGGTCTGCGCGGAAGACGCCCCGAGATCGTCGCTCGCCTCGATGAACGCGTCGTCGATGACGCTGATCGCCAGGTAGATCGGCAGGACCATGGTCGGGAAATAGGCGATGACCATGCCGAAATGCACCGACCATTCGGTGTAGAGCATCCATTCGAGCGGCGCGTCGACCACGCCCAGGCCCAGGAGGAGCGAGTTGATCAGCCCGTTCTGCCCGAAGATGGCGCGCCAGATGATGGTGCGCGACGACATGTCCAGGAAGAACGGGATGGTCAGCAGGGCGAGCACGATCGCCTTAGTGGTCTTGCTGGTCCCGCCCTTGGCGAGCCACAGGGCGAAGGGAAATCCGATCAGGAGCTCGATCAGGGTGACGGTGAGCGCTATGCGCAGCGTCCGCAAGGTCACCTCGAAGCGCCCCGATTCGAACAGCGAATACCAGGTGCCGAGCGTCGGCTTGTAGATGGTGACGAACGTCTTCGTCTCGAAGAAGCTGTAGGCGAAGAGGATGAGGATCGGCAGGATCACCAGACTGAACCAGGCGAGGAGGAACAGCGGAATGACCAGATCGCCTCCGCCGAAGCCTGCGCGCAGCCGCACCGCCGTCCTCGTCCGTGACATGTCGCTGGCCGTCAATCGAATATCGAGCGTCGGAGACTCATCCGCGGTTTCCGCCTTTCCAGATCATGCGCCAATGAATACGCCCTGTTCCCGTCTGAGAAAACAGGGCGTTTTTCGCTGGCCGGAGGGATCAGGCGTTGAGGAAGCGCTGCCATTCCTCTTCCATGGCGTCGGAATTGGACGGCGTCGTGGTGCTGACATACGGCTTGGTGAACTTGCGCGCCACCTTGGCCTCGGTCGCCTTGAGGGCTTCGATCTCCTCGGGCTTCCAGCCGTTCTTGGTCGCATATTCGACGCCGAGATCCATATTGGGCCCGGCGTAGCCGCGGTCGCGCGCCTGCAGGGCGCGATATTCGCCGCCCAGGAAATAGTTCAGGACCTTGTAGATATTGTCGAGGTTGCCGCGGTCCTTGGCCTGCGCGGCGATATAGGCGCCATGGCCCCATTTGAAATAGCCTTCCTTGGTGTAGGCATATTTCGTGGTGTTGGGGCCGAGCTTGAGATTGGCCTCGCGCACCGCCGGCTCCCAGCAATTGATCACGTCGACTTCCCGGTTGGCGAGGAGCTGCACCTGCTCCTCGAAAGCGGAATGCAGCGTGCGGAACTGCCCCGCCTTCTTCCTCTCGATGAGGAAATCGACGACGGTCTTGGCCTCCTCCTTCGTGAGGTCGGCGATCTCGCCGAATTTCTGGCCGGTCTTGGCCTGCACATAGAGCGCCGCCGGTCCCAGCGAATAGGTCCAGGTCTGGTCGTAGGCGACACGGCCGCGGGTGCGCTCGTCGTCGAACACCACCGACCAGGAGATCTCCTCGTCGCTGTCCGGCGCGACCCCGAGCTTGTCGGGGAAATAGCCGAAGCTGTCGGCATTGCCGATCACCGGCACGCCGAACTGGTTCTTGTCGCGGTCCTGCACGACCGCCGAGCGCTTCCAGTCGTCGGACGTGCGCTCCCACAAGGTGAGCTCGGGATGCTTCTCGTCGATGGGCAGATAGATGCCCTGCGGTCCCAGAATGTCCTCGGTGCCCGATTCGAAGATGAAGATGTCGACCTTGTCGCCGAGCTGCGAGGCGACGACGTCGCGCAGGAACACGCCGACCGAATTGTTGGTTCCGGTGAACTCCATATTGATGCCGATCGCCTTGGTCATGATCGACCAGTCCTTGAGCTGGGCCGTCGTCACGCCATAGGCGCGCACCGTCGTGTCGGCGGCCATCGCCGCCAGCGGCATGCCGGTTGCCGCGGCAACGGCGGCGGTGCCCGCCCCGCCCAGGGCCTTCAGCATGTCGCGGCGGGTTAGCTCGATCTGACTTCGGGTTGAAAACTTGTCGCTCATCTGGCGTTCCTTTCCTCCGTGGCGCCTCTTGTCCGGGCCGTGGAAACTTCCGCGGCCAACCGCCATCTTGTGATATGATATATGATATTGTGCGGTTGCCAACTAAATTAGCGGGTGACGACGGCACCCGTCCGCAGCAGCGCCACGGCCAGCGCAACCCCTTGATCTATAATAGTCTTATTGAGGAAGAGGGAATCCTGTGCCGGTCCGTGGCGGGACGGCGCGGAAGCCTCGGGGGCCGCCGAATTCGCGGCGAGCCAGCGGGGAACGGCCGTGAGCCCGAAGGCCACGGCGCGGGCCGCCGCCCGGTCTCCCTCGCTCCCGCCCACGGCTTCGAGCCGGCGCGCCAGCCCGTCGAAGAGCGCGCCGCCGCCCGGCACCGCGCCATGGCGCGCGGCCGACTGCATCGAGCGCAGAGCGGCGCGCGCACGCGTGACGAGTGCCGTCCGCGCCCGCGCGCTCTCGGCGCCCAGGCGCACCTCGCACCATTGGCCGGCGAGGCGGGCCCGCCGCCGCTCCAGCACCTCGCGGTCGTAGGAGAGATGGCGCGCCTTCTCCGCGGCCTGCGCCAGCATGTTGCGGCGCAGGGCGATGCCTTCCGCGCCGCCCCTTGGCGCAATGAACGTCGCCCGGCCGTCGGCGAGGCGGAACTGCGATGCCTGTCCCAGCATGGGGGGACGGAGGCTTTCGAGCCTCAGGCCGAAGCGCTCGGCCACCAGCGTCGCGCCCGAGGCGATGGCGAGATCCTCGAGACCTTCGGCCGCCTGCTGGCCCGCCTGCGCGGGCTGAAGCGCCGCCACCGTCACGATGTCGGCCGCCTGGTTGCGCCGCAGCGTCGCCAGCGCCGCGCCGGTGATGCCGCGCGCCACGATCACCAGCGGCTTGCGCCTGCCGGCGAAGCCTTCGAGGACCCGGGCGAGCGAACCGAAGTCGTCGATGATCTCGTCGGCCACCAGGATGCTCGGCGACGACAGGACGGCGAGCGCCGGGTTGCCCACGCTGACGGCGTCGAGCACGAAGCCGTCCGCCCGGGTGACCTCGACGTCGCGGCCGACATTCTCCTTCACATCGATGATGCCGTCGCTGCCGACGTCGCGCACCAGGTCCGCCAGCCTTTCGGCAAGCGGCCCGTCCAGGCCGCAGGAGCGGGCGACCTTGAGCATGTCGGCCTCCGGCTCGCGCATGTCGAGGAGCCAGTCCGCCATCTCCTCGCTCACGGCATGCATCCCCTCGCACAGCGAGCGCAGCGCGGCGGCGCCCAGCACCTCGCGGGCACCTGCCGAAAAGCATTCCCCGGCGATCAGCGCCAGCCGTGCCGTGCCGTCGCCGAAATCGCGGTCCGCGGCGAAGAGCGCTTCCTTCAGGAGGCGCGGGGCGGTGCCGCGCGGCCCGGCGGGTGCCGGCATCTCCCGCGCGATGGCGAAGCCGGACGCGGCTTCGACGACGTCGCCGGGCCCGCGCTCATAGAGGATGGTCCGCGCGTCGGGGCCGAGGGATAGGCCGACGGCGCACATGAGAGGGCGCAGCGACATGTCGAGCAGCCGATGGACGCCCGCGCCGGCGGCGACGCGCGCCATGCTTCAGAGACGGCCGGCGAGCGCGGTATGAACGGCCTTGGCCACCGCGACGGCATTGGGCGTGTCGCTGTGGACGCAGATCGAATCCGCGACGACCCCGACGTCCTTGCCGGTCACCGAGCGGGTCCTGCCTTCCGTCACCGCGCGGACGACCTTGCGCGCGACGTCTTCCGGCGCGACCGGGTCGTGCTCCCTGGTGATGATCTGCCGGCCGTTGTCGTCGTAATCGAGGTCGGCATAGAACTCGCAGGTGAAGGGCACGCCGCGGCGGGTGAACACGTCCGACATCGCGCAGTCCGAATAGGCGATCACCGGCAGGCCGAAGCGCAGGGCGGCCTCGGCGATGCCGTCGGCGATCTTCTCGTCGCGCTGGGCCATTCCGAAGAGCGCGCCGTGAGGCTTGATGTGCGAGAGCCCGATCCCTTCGCTTTCGGCGAAGGCCTTGAGGGCGCCGGTCTGGTAGATGACGAAGGCGGCGACCTCGTCGCGCGTCACCTGGATCTCGCGGCGGCCGAATCCCTGCCGGTCGGGAAGGCCCGGATGCGAGCCCACCGCAATGCCGTGGCGCTTGGCGTCGCGCACGGTGCGCCACATGACGGAAGGGTCGGACGCATGAAAGCCGCAGGCGATATTGGCATGCGTGACATAGGGCATGCAGGCGGCATCGTCACCGAAGCGGTAGATGCCGAAGGCCTCGCCCATGTCGCAATTGATCGTCACCGTCGCCATGCCCGCGCCCTTCCGAGATATGATGCACGATATATCATGGGCGTGACCGCCCGAATAGGCAAGCGCCGGCCGGTCAGAGCGCCACGACCTGGCCCTCATGGATCGAGCGGTCGGCGGCGACGACGATCTTGAGGCTCTTGACCGCGTCATCCATGTGATCGCCGAGGTCGATGTCCTCCTCGATCGCCTTCAGCAGAAAGCGCTGCTCCCTTTCGCACAGCGCGTCGTGATCGGGCTCGTCCGTCATGTCGATGCGCTCGTCGGGCTTCGCCATGTCGGCATGATGCCAGAGGATCTGGTTCGTCTTGGTATGGGCGTTGATGTCATCGGATTTCACAGGGCCGGCGGTCTCGGCCATGACGATCGAAACCGAGCCCTTGGGACCGATGACGTCCTTCACGAAGAACGCCGTCTCGCTCATCATCGGACCCCAGCCCGCTTCATACCAGCCGACCGAGCCGTCGTCGAAGGAGACCTGCAGCATGCCGTAATTCTGCTTGGCGACCTCCTCGGTGAGGCGCGCCCCGATGGCATGCACCCGGGTGGGCTTCGCCTTGGTCATCTGGCACATGATGTCGACATAGTGCACGCCGCAATCGACGATCGGCGGGAAGCTGTCCATCAGCCTCTTGTGCCAGGCCCAGGTCTCGCCATTGGACTGCTGGTTGAGATTCATGCGGAAGACCAGCGGCGTTCCGAGCTTGCGCGCGATCTCGATGAACTTCACCCAGGAGGGATGATGGCGCAGTATGTAGCCGATGACGAGCTTGCGCCTGGTGCGCCTGGCGATCTCCACCACCTTCTCGGCATTGGCGACGCTGTCGGCCAAGGGCTTCTCGACGAAGACATGGGCGCCCGCCTCCATCGCCTTGATGGCGAAATCGGCATGCGTGTCGGGCAAGGTGTTGATCGACACGACGTCGGGCTTGAGCTCGGCCAGCGCCTTTTCATAGCTGGAGAATTTCCTGGCGCTCTTCAGGGCTTCGGGCAATTCGCGCTTGTCGATGCGCCTTTCGCAGACGCCCACCACCTCGAAGCCCGGGATGCGCGCATAGGCCAGCGCATGGCTCATGCCCATATTGCCGAGGCCCACAACCAGAACACGCTTCTTCGCCACGATCTGCCCTCCTCATCTCATCGCTTCGCCGATCCAACCGAGATTGGCCTTGCGGATATGACCCCAATTGTAGAAGGCGAACTCGCCGACGCCGCCCGCCTTGAGCGCGGCGACGGCGGCGAGGAAATCGGCCTTGCCGGTGAAATCGGGCCAGGCCGGACGCAGGATGGCGCGGATCCTTCCCGCGCCGCGCAAGCGCCGCGCAATATCGAAGAGGTCGGCCTTCACGCGCGCCGACCCCGGCTCGTAGAAACACGCCTCGACGATCCCAGCCGCACCGGCCTGGCCCTTGAGGTCGGAGCCTTCATACCAGGCGCCGGCGGTCGGGCGCGCCACCGAGGGAATGACGGCGACGGTCGCGTCCTTGCGCACCGCGCCGCGGATCTCGGCGACGAGCGAGGTCACGACCTCGCAGCGCCAGTCGAGGAAGCGGCCGAGGTCGCCTCCGGCGCGCGTGTCGGCAAGCCAGAAGGCTTCGGCCATGTCGTCGGGAAAATCGACGTCGCTCGCGAGATAGGCGCCGACGTCGCGCGCCACCTCGTCCTTCAGGCGGGCCGCGGCGATGCCGGCCTTCCCGGCGCCCGCGACGCAATGATCGCAGAAGCACAGGCCGAGCATGCCGTCGAGCCAGCGGTTGGGCCGGTTCAGCGCGAATTCGTGATGATAGCCATGGACATAGGGCAGGAAGCCCGGCGTCTCGAGCGACAGCCCCGAGACGGCATAGCTTTCGGTCACGTCGCGCGCGAGACCCAGAGCATAGGCGCGGGCTTCGGGTGCCGAGGGACAGAGGCTGTAGACGTAGCGGTCGCCGAAGGCGTTGGCGACCGTCGATCGCGGATGGGCGCTGCCGAGCCGCGTATTGTGCAGGAGCACCAGCCAGACATTGACCTGCATGCCGCCCTGCGACAGGAGTTCGGCCAGGACGTCGCGCTCCTTCAGCATATGGTTCTCGACTGGCCTGATCGCGCCATAGCGGCCCGGATCGGCCTTGAAATAGACGGTGCCGTCCTCCGGGAAATAGACCTTTCCCGACCGGCCGTGCGGCCTCAGGAACTTGCCGGCATGGTAGCTGCCGGCCAGGGTGACGGTGTCGAGCCCGAGGTCGCGGAATTCGGCGACAGCGGCGGCGATGCCGGCATCGGCCAGGTCCCAGGCATAGCAGTAGATGGCTTTATAGCTCACGCGATGATGAAGCGGCGGCCGTCGCGGCCGCCGCCTTCCTGTCTTTAGCGCGCATTTTTGCGGGCCACGATGATCTCCAATCAGAGGTCGATAAGTGATCTCTCCGTTCGGGCTTTACCCTATCACACTGTGGAAATGCCATGGCGCGTCGAGATTGAAGATGGTTCGCATCTCTGTATTGTTTTTGTTCTTGTCTTGTTCTATATGATTTCCGATGTTTCCTGCCCTCGCGACCGGTCTTCCTCCTCCCCGAACGCGGCGCCCCGAGGCGTCCGCGCGCCTTGCGGAGCTGCGCCGGCTGGTGGCTTCGCCTCATCCTCCTTGCGCGCCGGGCCGGTTCTTTTCCTTCGGACTTCCCGCCCTCGACAGGCTCCTTCCCCGCGCCGGCCTGTCGCTCGACAGCGTCCATGAGATCCATGCCGCCTGCGACGTCGATCTGGCGGCGGCCCTGGGCTTCCTTGCCGCCCTCATGGTTTCCTTCGGCGAAAGCGGGTCCATCTTCATCGTAACCCCGGCGCAAGGCCTCGCGGCGATGGGCCGCCTGCACGGCCATGGCCTCCAGGCTCTCGGCCTCGATCCGGGACGCCTCACCTTCGTCGAGGCGCACCGGGAAAGCGACGCCTTCTGGGCGATCGAGGAGACCTTGCGCTCGGACGCCGCCGGGATCGTCGCCGGCTTCGTCGCGCAGACCCTCGATCTCAGGAAAAGCCAGCGCCTGAGCCTCGCCGCGCGCGAGGCGCGCCGGCCGCTGCTGCTCATCAGGCCGCCCGGAGCGGCAGCCGCGAGCGCGGCCGAGACCCGCTGGCGCATCGCGGCGGCGCCTGCGCATCGCGAGCCCTCGGGCGGGCTCGCCGGATGGCGGTGGCGGGTGAGGCTCGAACGCTGCCGCAACGGTTCCACTGGTGAGTTCGTGTTGGAGTGGTCGCATGCGTCGCATCGTTTCGGTCTGGCTGCCGCGCTGGCCGATCCTGCGCTTCCTGACGGCGCAGGGCTCGCCCGCGGCAATCGCTCCTGATCTGCCTTTCGTTCTCACCGTCGATGCGCCGGGAGGCCCGCGCATCGCCGCCACGTCGCCGGCCGCCGAGCATTTCGGCCTCTTCTCCGGCCAGGCCCTGAGCGATGCGCGCGCCAGGGCGGGCGGCCTTTTGCAGGTCGCGGCGCTCGAACCGGAGCGCGACGCCGAAGCCCTGCGCCGGCTGACCTTGTGGGCGACGCGCTATACGCCCGCCGCCTCGCTTTGGAGTCCCGAGAATGGCGGCGACGGCTTCTTTCTCGATATCACCGGCTGTGCCCATCTCTTCGGCGGCGAGGCGGCGCTGCTCGCCGACATCGTCCAGCGCCTCAAGGTCTTCAACCTCGCGGCGCGCTGCGCCATCGCCGGCACCCCGGGTGCCGCCTGGGCGCTCTCCCATGCTGCCCCCTCCCTGCCGCTCTCTCTCGGCGAGGGACGGGAGAAGGAGGCGCTGCGGCCTCTGCCGATCGGGGCGCTGCGGCTCTGTCCCGACAGCCATGCGGCCCTGCGCCGGCTCGGCTTCAGGACCATCGGCATGCTGATCGATGCGCCGCGGGCGCCTTTCGCCGCCCGCTTCGAGAGCGAACTGCTTCTGCGCCTCGACCAGGCGCTGGGAACAAGGCGCGAGGCGCTCGATTTCATATCGCCGCCGCCCGCCTATCATGCGCGGCGCTCCTTCCTCGATCCGATCTTCACGCAGGAGGCCGTCATCGCCGCCGCGGCGAAGCTCACCCGGCGTCTCCTCCCCGCGCTCCTCAAGGATGGGGCCGGCATCCGCGGCTTCAGGCTCGATCTCCATCGCGTCGATGGCGACGTGCGGCAGCTCGCCATCGGCATGGCCGCGCCGACGCGCGATCCGTCCCATATCGCGCGGCTGGTCGCGCTCAAGCTCGATCGTCCGGGGCACGGGCTCGAGGCCGGCTTCGGCTTCGACTGCGTCGGGCTTGCCGTCACGCTGGCGGAAAAGATCGCCGAGCGGCAAGGCGATCTCGAGACGCCCGCCGATGCCGGGACGTCGGCCGAGAAGCAGGCCCGTCTCGTCGACGCGCTCAGGCAGCGTCTCGGGCCCGAGGCGGTGCGCCGGCTCCGTCCGGTCGAAAGCCATGTCCCCGAGCGCGCCGAAGCGGCGCAAAATGCGGTGGGCGCGACGCCCGCCTGGCCCGAGCGCGATCCCGACCGCCTGCGGCCGCCCTTGCTCCTGGCGCGGCCGGAAGAGGCCGACATCACGGCCCTCGTCCCGGATGGACCGCCCCGGCGCTTCCGCTGGCGCGGCGAGACCCATTCGGTCGCCTCGGCGCAGGGACCCGAGCGCATCGCCGACGAATGGTGGCGGAGCGAGGCGCGCGGTCTCACCCGCGACTATTTCCTTATCGAGAACGAGGCGGGCCGGCGCTTCTGGCTCTATCGCGAAGGCCTCTATGGACGCGAGACCCGGAAAGCGCGCTGGTTCGTCCATGGCTTCTTCGCGTGAGGATATCGGCCATGGCCTATGCGGAGCTCGCCGTCACCACCAACTTCTCCTTCCTGCGCGGCGCGTCGCATCCCCATGAAATGGTGGCGCAGGCCGATGCGCTCGGCCTCGCCGCGATCGGCATCGCCGACCGCAACAGCTTTGCCGGCGTGGTGCGGGGCTATCACGAGATAATAAGCAGGAAGCGGCCGATCAGATATCTGGTCGGCGTCCGCCTCGTCACGCTGGATGGTTTCGAAGTGCTGGCCTATCCGACCGACCGCGATGCCTATGGCCGCCTCTGCCGGCTGCTGACGGACGGCAACCGGCGCGCCAGGAAGGCGGAATGCCGCATCGCTTTCGAGGAGATCCGTGCCGCCAGCCCGGGCCAGATGCTGATCGCCCTGCCGCCGGAAAAGCTCGACGCGGCTTTCACCGGGCGCCTCGCGAACCTCGCCGAAGCCGCGCCCCGGCGGGTCTTTCTCGGCGCCGTCCATTATTACCGCGGCGACGAGACGCAGCGCTTCGCGCGGCTCGCCGATTGCGCCCGCCGGCACGGGACGCCGCTCGTCGCCCTCAACGACGTGCATTATCACGAGCCCGGCCGGCGCGCGCTGTGCGACGTCGTCACCTGCATCCGCGAGAAATGCACCATCGCCGAGGCCGGCTTCCGGCTCCATGCCAATGCCGAGCGCCATCTCAAGCCGGAAGCGGAGATGCGGCGCCTCTTTGCCGGCCATGAGGATGCGGTCGAGCGCAGCGCCGAGATCGCGGCGCAGTGCCGCTTCTCGCTCGGCGATCTCAAATATGAATATCCCGACGAGCCGATACCGCCCGGCAAGACGGCGCAGGAGCATCTCGCGGATCTGGTCTGGAAAGGAGCGGAGGATCGTTATCCAAAAGGTATCCCGCAAAAAGTCAGGAACAGCATTATTGAAGAGCTGCATATCATCGGAAAGCTCCATTATGCGCGCTATTTTCTCACCGTGCATGATGTCGTTGCCTTCGCCCGCAGCCAAGGCATCCTTTGCCAGGGCCGCGGCTCGGCGGCGAACAGCACCGTGTGCTTTTGCCTTCGTATCACCGAGGTCGATCCCGACTCTCCCTATTCCTTGAAACTTCTTTTTTCCCGATTCATCTCGCAGGCGCGCAACGAGCCGCCCGACATCGACGTCGATTTCGAGCACGAGCGGCGGGAGGAGGTCATCCAGCATATCTATGAGCGCTATACGCGCGAGCGCGCCGCGATCTGCGCCACCGTCGTGCATTACCGCTCGCGCCGCGCCATCCGCGAAGTGGGCCAGGCGCTCGGCCTCACTCCCGACGTCACCTCAGGCCTCGCCAGGACGATCTGGGGCTATGGCAGCGAGATGCCCGACCGATATGTGCGCGAGGCCGGCTTCGACCCCGGCAACGGGAAGATCCGCCAGGCGGTCGATCTCGCCAACGAGCTCATCGGCTTCCCGCGCCATCTCTCCCAGCATGTCGGCGGCTTCGTCCTGACCCGCAAGCGGCTCGACGAGACGGTACCGATCGGCAATGCCGCGATGAAGGACCGCACCTTCATCGAATGGGACAAGGACGACATCGACACGCTGGGCCTCATGAAGGTCGACGTGCTGGCGCTCGGCATGCTCACTTGCCTGAGACGCGGCATCGACTTCCTGAACAATCACTTCGCCCATAAATACCGCAAGCCGTTCGGATCGCTGTTCGACCTGCCTCAAGAAGACCCCGCAACCTACGAGATGCTGAGCAAGGCCGATTCCGTCGGCGTGTTCCAGGTCGAGAGCCGGGCGCAGATGTCGATGCTGCCGCGCCTCAGGCCAAAGGAGTTCTACGATCTCGTCATCGAAGTGGCGATCGTCAGGCCTGGCCCCATCCAGGGCGACATGGTGCATCCCTATCTCAAGCGCCGCGACGGCGTCGAGAAGGTCGTCTATCCCTCGCCCGGACCCGCCTTCCCGGCCAACGAGCTGGAAGAGGTCCTCAAGCGCACGCTGGGCGTGCCGCTGTTCCAGGAGCAGGCCATGCAGATCGCCATCACGGCCGCCGGCTTCTCGCCCGACGATGCCGACCGGCTGAGACGGTCGATGGCGACCTTCCGCAACAACGGCACGGTGAGCACGTTCCGGGAGCCGTTCGTCGCCGGCATGACGGCGCGCGGCTATGAGCGCGACTTCGCCGAGCGCTGCTTCAGCCAGATCGAGGGCTTCGGCGAATACGGCTTCCCCGAAAGCCATGCCGCGAGCTTCGCGCTTCTCGTCTATGCCTCGGCCTGGATCAAATGCCATCACCCGGACGTGTTCCTCGCCGCCATCCTCAACAGCCAGCCCATGGGCTTCTACCAGCCGGCGCAACTGGTGCGCGACGCGCGCGAGCACGGCGTCGAGGTGCGCCCCGTCGACGTCAACGCCAGCGAATGGGACTGCACGCTCGAGCCCCTGTCGAGCGAGCGGCGCGCGGTGCGGCTCGGCTTCCGCCAGGTCGGCGGCCTGAAGGAAGACGAGATCAAGAAGCTGATCGCCCAACGCGGCAATGGCTATGCGAGCCTCGAGCAGCTGGCGCGCCGCGGCGGGGTTGCGCGCTTCACGCTGGAAAGGCTCGCCGAAGCCGACGGCTTCACCTCCATGGGCCTCGATCGCCGCGCCGCCTTGTGGGCGATGCGCCGCCTCGGCCGGCTCGATATCGAGCCCGTCGGGCGCGACGGCGCGGCGCTCGACAGCAACCTGCCGCTCTTCGCGCCCCATGTCGGGGACGGGCTCTTCGCCGAGCCGGCCGTCGCGCTCTCCAGGATGCAGCTCAGCGAAGAGGTGACGGACGACTACCGGACGACCGGCCTGTCGCTCAAGGCGCATCCATGCAGCTTCTTCCGGCCCGAGCTCAGGAAGCTCGGCGCGATCACCAGCCGGGAGCATCGCGGCGACGGCCTGAAGCAGGACGCGCATGTGACCCTCGCTGGCCTCGTCCTCATGCGCCAGATGCCGGGGACGGCGAAAGGCGTCGTCTTCATCACGCTCGAGGACGAGACCGGCATCGCCAATGTCATCGTCTGGCCCAGGATCCTGGCCGCCAACCGGCGCGTGGTGATGACGGGAGAGTTCCTCGCCGTGAGAGGCCGGCTGCAGCGCGCCGGGCTCGTGATCCACGTCGTCGCCGAGAGCTTCACGGATCTGAGCGTCGAGCTGCGCCGGCTGCGCCGGGACGGTCTCGCCGAAGCCGACCTGCCGGCCCTGATCAAGAGCCGCGACTTCCATTAGCCGCGTTGCCGCTCTCCCAACCCCAACCCGTCATGGCCGGGCTTGACCCGACCGCCCAGTCTCGACAGCGGGCAGCCGTTGCACGGAGAGGCTGGATGGCCGCCTCGGAGGGCGGCCATGACGAGGGGGAAGGGCCGTGTCGTCCTCCTTCTTTCGTCATGGCCGGGCTTGACCCGGCCATCCAGTCTCGACGCTGCTCATCCGTTGCGTATAAGAAACGGATCGGGCCAGTGCCTGGCCGTCTCCCAACCCCGTCATGGACGGACTTTGACCCGGCCATCCAGTCTCGACGACGGGCAGCCGTTGCAGGGGAAGCTGGGGCGCCGGCCCGCGCCCGGGAGGGATCAGTCGCCGATGACCTTGTGGATCAGCGCGAAGAGGTCGTTCGTCTTGATCGGCTTGCGCAGATAGGCGATCTGGTGGCGGTGGATCTCCGCCTGGACCTTGGCGGTGTGGTCGGCGGTGACGACGATCGCCGGAATGGCATGGCCGACCGCCTTTCTCAGCGCCGCGACCGCCTCGACACCGGTCCCCTGGTCGAGATGATAGTCGGCGATGATCAGGTCGGGCGTCTTCTCGAGGCTCTGCAAGGTCTCGAGCGCCTCGCCGGCCGATACCGCCGGAATGGCGCGCATGCCGCGCCCTTGCAGCAGCTCCATCATGCCTTCGAGAATGACGAGATCGTTCTCGATGACGATGGCGGTGAAGCTCGCGAGATCCACCGGCAGGCGGTCGATCCGGACCTGCGGTCTTGCCTCGCGCTGCGGAGCGGCGCAGAGCGGCACCTCGATGGCGAAGCGTGAGCCCCGGCCGAGACGCGACCGGATCGCGATCCGGTGATCGAGGAGCCGGGCGATGCGCCTGACGATGGCGAGGCCGAGGCCCGCTCCCTTGGGCGCATCGGGCTGGTCCTGGCCGAGGCGGCGGAACTCCTCGAAGATATAGTCCTGCTTGTCCTCCGGTATGCCGGGACCGGTGTCCCACACCTCGATCGAGATCATCCCGCCGCGCCGGCGCGCGCCGATGAACACGCCGCCCGCGACGGTGTAGCGGATGGCGTTCGAGACCAGGTTCTGGATGATCTGGCGCAGGAGCCGCGCATCGCTGAGAGTCTGACTCATAAATCGGAGTTTTTGGTCGATCTTGCCAGGCGTCGGGACATGAGCTTGACGCTGGCGATCAAGACCCATGCCTGGGCGCTCTCGATTGTAGCCTCGAAATCCTTGGCGAGACG
>JBFWVM010000009.1:0-208071 GCA_050246735.1 Parvibaculaceae bacterium
ATGATGGACTGGAGCGACCGGCATTGCCGGTTCTTCCATCGCCAGATGACCAGGCGTGCCTTGCTCTATACCGAGATGGTCACGGCGCAGGCCATCCGCCACGGCGACCGCGAGCGCCTCATCGGCTTCGATCCGCGCGAGCAGCCGGTGGCCCTGCAGATCGGGGGCAGCGATCCGCGGCTGCTCGCAGAGGCCGCCCGCCGCGGCGAGGATTTCGGCTATTCGGAGATCAATCTCAATGTCGGCTGTCCTTCCGACCGCGTGCAGGAAGGCCGTTTCGGCGCCTGTCTCATGGCCGAGCCCGATCTCGTCGCGGAAGGCATCGCCGCGATGCGCTCTGCCGTCGCCGTTCCCGTCACGGTCAAATGCCGCATCGGCATCGACGGCCAGGACGAGGACGAGGATCTCGACCGCTTCATTCGCACGGTGGCCGCCACCGGATGCTCGACCTTCATCATCCATGCCCGCAAGGCCTGGCTCGAGGGTCTGTCGCCCCGGGAGAACCGCGAGATCCCGCCGCTCAACCATGAGCGCGTCTACCGTGCCAAGCGCGCGCATCCCGAACTCACCATCATCGTCAACGGCGGCAT
Organism: Parvibaculaceae bacterium; assembly: GCA_050246735.1. Classification (GTDB taxonomy): domain Bacteria; phylum Pseudomonadota; class Alphaproteobacteria; order Rhizobiales; family Aestuariivirgaceae; genus Taklimakanibacter. Next base: position 591 of record JBFWVM010000009.1, read on the forward strand.
CGCGTCCCTGGCCGAGGCGCAGGCCCATCTCGCCCATGTCGACGGCGTGATGCTGGGCCGCGCCGCCTATCACATGCCATGGCTCCTGGCGGGCGTCGATCATGTGATTTTCGGCGAGCCCGCGCAATCGCTGACGCGCGCCGATATCGTTGCGCGCATGAAACCCTATGTGGCTGCCGAGCTCGAGAAGGCGCCCGGCCTCGCCCGCATCACCCGCCATATGCTGGGGCTGTTTCACGGCGAGCCGGGCGGCCGCGCCTGGCGCCGCATCATCTCCGAGAACGCCCATCGTCCGGGCGCCGGCGCCGGCCTCCTCGATGCGGCATTGGCGGCGGTGGCGGCGCCGGCGGTGCGGCTGCAAGCGGCGGAATGACCGTTTCGGCTTCGTGGGCATTGCTTGCCATGCCGTCCGGATTCGGTGTTAATGTTCGCCGGGACGGCTGTTTGCGCGGGGGCCAGAGGCATGAGAAAGCGCTTCCACTATGGAGCCTTGGTCGTTCTGGGCCTGTCCTTGCCGGCGCCCGCCGGGTTCTTCGGCGCGGCTCTGGCGCAAGCGACGCCCGATGAGTGTCGGGACATATCCGGCATCGATGAACCCAATGCCGAAGTGCATGGCTGTCTCAAGCCCGTCGTCAACGTTCACGCGCTGATCGGCGTGTCCGACGCACTGCGCAGGGTGGTTGCCGGCCGGCTGGCGCCAGGCGGTGCCGCGCTGGCCGAGCCCGCCGGCCTCGCATTGGACGGCCCCGGTGAGATCGCGGCGCGCCTTGCCGGCAATGGCGGGATCGCGGTCGAGCCCATGGCCGATATTCCGGCCGCGGCGGAGCAGAGGCTGTGGAACGTCTGGCTCGACGGCAAATACAGCTGGATCGAGGGCAGCGGCGAGGTCGACCACAGCGAGGGGCCGCTGGCCAGTGTCATGGCAGGCATAGACTATCGCCTGACCGCCGGCGTCGTTCTCGGCATTCTGGGCACTTACGAGGATTCGCGGCTCGAGACCCGGGGCGCCCTGCCTGTTTCGCAGAAGACCGAAGGCTATGGCGGCGGCGCCTATGTCGGCATCACCGTCACCCCCAACGTCATCTTCAGCGGCATGGCCGCCTATGCGGCGATCGACACCGGGCTCGGCCTGTCGCGCGACGGAGAAGCCGACTCGGACCGGGTGCAGCTTTCAGGCGCCTTCACCGGCTATTGGTATGCCGGCTCCACGCGCCTGTCGCCCTCGCTGACCCTGGCCTGGTCCAAGGAATGGCAGGATGCCTATTCCGACGGGCTGACGCCGAAGCAGCGTTTCGAGACCGCAGTCCTCACCGGTGGAACGGCCGTCGGGCACGCTTTTGCGCTGGCCGGGGCGATGTCGATGGAGCCTTGGGCCGGCGCCTTCATCGACTATACCTTCGTCAATGACGTAAGCACCTCGGGCCCGATAAACGTCAGATCCTATGACGAACAGGTCGACCTGCGCCTGCAGCTTGGAATAAACCTCACCCTCGCCGGCAATGTGCAGCTGGCGGTGACGGGCGAGACGTCCGGCCTTCTTCTCGACGAGACCGACACCTATGCGGGCGAGGCCAATCTCGCGATCCAGTTCTGAGATGGCGAAGCCGATGTCGGCCATGCCTTCGGCAGGACGCGTGAAGCTGTGGCTTGCCGCCATATTGTTGTCGGGCGGGCTTGCCGTGCCTCCGGCCGCCGCCGAAGTGGGTTGCGAAGAGCCGGTCAGCATGGTCTGCACCGACGCGCAATTGCGCATGCTCAATGACGACCTCGCCGCGCGCGAGAAGCTGATCGCCGAAGCGCCGATGCATCAGGCCTTCCGCAGCGAGCTCGAGGCGGCGAACACGGAATGGGAAGCGTCGATCGACGATTGCGCCGCCGCCGCCAATGCCGGCTTTTGCTACCGCAGGCGCCTCGAGCAGCGCATCGCCGTGCTCGACCTGCTGAAGCGGTTGTTCGCCGGTCCGCATTTGCCGAGGAGCGCCGTCAAGGCCTGCACGGCGCGGGGCGGCGAGCCGGCCTCCTGCTATGAGACCCTGTTCGCCGCCGCCGACACGGTCTATGCGATCGCGGCACATGCCTTCGCGACATCGCTTGCCGCCGTCAACATCCAGACGCCGACCGTGCCCGATGGTGCCAGCGAGGCGTCTTCCGCCGAGGAGGCGTTCCGGACCTGGCGCACTGCCGAATGCAAGACGTTGAGCCGGAGCCCGATGCCCGAGCGGGGCGTGACGGGCGGGCTCCTGGCCTGCCAGATCGGGCTCACCTGGACGGAGCTTGCGACCCTCGCCGAGCTTTTGGGCCGGCGGCCGCACTGGTCGGAACGCATCCTCGACTATGCGCCGCGTTTCCGCGCCTGCTTCGACCGCGGGCGTGATGAGGATGTCGACTTGCGCATCGTCGATGTCTTTGCCGGCGACACGGGCGAGATCATCCGGCTCATGGGATCGCGCGGGCGCTATGATTGCGCGGCGGTGGCAACGACCGTCTCGTCCTTCCTGCCGGCGCAAAGCCGGTCGGCCCGACCGGGGGAGGCCGAGGCGATCTTCGTTCCGGTGCAGGGATCACGCCCGCCCGAGGCGGTGCTTGCAGCGCCGGGCGGCAGGAAGGCCGATTGCTACGAGACGCAGGCCGTCATTGCCGCAGAAGCCAGGCTTTCGGGTTGGATTGCTGTCTCGCATTGCGATTAGGCGCCTTTTGCGGCGGCCCGTAAATGATCGGGCAAAGCGCGAGGACTTTGCCCATCACGTCGATCGGTACTTAAAGCGGCTTGAGATTGACGGCGGAGCTCTTGCCCCGCTTGGGATCCTGTTGCAGCTCGAAGGAGATCTTCTGGCCTTCATTCAGCCCGGTCAAACCCGAGCGCTGCACTGCCGAAATATGTACAAATACGTCAGCGCCCCCACTCTCCGGCTGGATGAAGCCGAAGCCCTTGGTGGTGTTGAACCATTTAACCGTGCCAACCGGCATATTCGTCCTCCACTCCTCCACAGCCTCCCTCGGCTGCGACCGCGTTAAGATAAGGAAATTTTCGAACAGTGCAACTTGATACTATTCGGCCCCGCCGGCGCGCCATCGGGCCGGAAGGAATATGTGCTAGGGCCCGAGCCGGCCCCGCCGCCCGCCCTTGCGGCGCTTGCGCAAGGTCAGGGTCGAAACCCGGTCCGGCAAGGTCGCCATGATCTGGCGCCGCTCGGCCGCGGTCAGGCCGAGCCAGCTGCCGATCTCGGCCCGGGTGCGGCCGCAGCCGACGCAAAACCCCGTCTCCGGATCGATCACGCAGACCTTGATGCAGGGCGTTTCGATGTCTTGCGAGGTGAGGGCGTTCATGTTCGGGAGGATAGGCTTGTCCGGTCGGGCCGTAGGCATGGAAACGGCATCGTTGTGCTGGAAAACGCCCCGCGCCGCAAGCGCATCGGCCCGAAAAGTGGCCCCGGTTTTCGGGCAAGCCGATGCGCAGGAAGGAGCATCGGCCCGAAAAGTGGCCCCGGTCTTCGGGCTTGGCTAGTCCCTGAGATAGAGAACGCCATTCTCGATCCTGAAGCTCGACAGCCGGCTCAGGAAGCTCATGCCGAGGAGCGACCCGCGCAGCGCTCCTTCCGGCAGAACCACGCCCTCCACGTCGCGCACCCGGACATTGTCGACCTCGACCCGCCGCAGCCTCACCCGTGCCGCCTTCACGATGCCGTTGGCCGTGCTGATCGGCGTGTCGTAGTCGAGGCCGTGCGGCCTCAGCCCCACTTTTTCGGCGTCTTCGTAGGAAAGCGCCACGCCGGATGCCCCGGTGTCGATCAGGACGGCGACGGTGGTGCCGTTGATGTCGGCCTTGGCGAAATAATGGCCGCTCTTGTCCGCCTTGAGCTCGGTCGCGCTGAACAGGCCCGGCGGGTCGAGCGAAGGCCTGAGGTTTTCCATGGCGCGCCCTTGTTGATGTGGGCCGAGAGCCGCCGCCAGGGCGATCATGGCGAACACGGGAAGAGCGGCGCCCATCCGGTTGATCAGCCCCGTGGCGATCAGCACGGCGGCGACGGAAACGAGAATCGCAATCCAGACCATCATCCTGAACCGTTCGAACCAGGGAATATGGAAAGTCTTGCGCAGCCTGTGATCAAGGAGCGGTAAAGGTGAAAGGCCTGCCGGCTTTCTTGGTTAAGGAAAGCCTGCCGCCGCGGCGATCATCGCCGTTTCGGCGAGGAATTGCACGGCGCCGCATATGTCGCCGGTATGGCCGCCGATCTGGCGCATCGCCAGGAAACGGACGAGCCCGGCGGTCAGCGCGCCGGCGCCCATGATCGCCAGCGCCGGAACGAGGCCCACGCCGGGGAGAAGGAGAACGAGCCCGGTCACGCCGCCGATGAGAAGGGCCGTCCTGGCGGTGAAGTCGGAAGGCTGCCCCGCTCCATGGGCCAGCCCGTCGCGGCGGGCGGGCGGCGTCGAGGCCATCAGCCAGACGATCAGCGCGCGCGAGAAGGCGCCGCTGGCGGCGAGGAGGGCCACCGCCGCCACCGGAGCCGCCGCCAGGCTGGCGAGGGCCGCCGCCTTGGCCAGGAGGCCGAGGACCAGGGCCAGGACGCCATAGCTGCCGATATGGCTGTCCCGCATGATGGCAAGCTTGCTCTCGCGGTCATGGCCTCCGCCGAAGGCGTCGGCCATGTCGGCGAGCCCGTCCTCGTGCAGGCCGCCGGTCAGGAGGGCCAGCGCCGCCAGGGTAATGGCCGCCGCGGCCAGGTTCGGCAGTCCGGCCGCGGCGAGAGCGGCAAGGACCAGGCCCGCCGCCGCGCCGATGAGGCAGCCGGCGACCGGGAAGGCCCGCATCGCCTCCGCCAGGGGCGCCGGGCGCGGTCCGCCCGGCATGGGCAGCCGTGTCAGGAAGCCGAGACTCGCCAGGAGATCGGCGGTCCAGCCCTTTGCCATGTCGGTTCCGGAATTCAGCGAGCCCATGGCGTAGTCATTATGCGGTGGCTAAGGACGGAGCAACATCCCCGACGCTCTCCAGACAGGAAAAAAGATGAGCATGACCACTGGCCTGCCTTTCGACGACTTCCGCCGCCTGCTCGCGGACATGCCGCCTCCCGATGAGGAAGCCGCCGCGGCCGTCAGGGCCCGTGACGGCAGGCTGACAAAGCCGCCAGGCTCGCTGGGGCGTCTCGAGCATATCGCCGAATGGCTGGCCCGCTGGCAGGGCCGCCACGCGCCCCGGGTCGAGCGGCCGGTGGTGGCGGTCTTTGCCGGCAATCACGGCGTGGTGAACCAGGGGGTCGCCGCCTATCCCCAGGCCGTCACCCGCCAGATGGTGGCCAATTTCCAGGCCGGCGGCGCGGCGGTGAACCAGATCTGCAAGAGCTTCGATCTCGGCCTCAAGGTCTTCGAGCTGGCATTGGAGACGCCGACTGGGGATATCACCGAGGCTGCCGCCATGGAGGAGGCGGAATGCGCCGCGACCATGGCCTATGGCATGGAGGCGGTGGCCGGCGGCGCCGACCTGCTCTGCGTCGGTGAAATGGGCATCGGCAACACGACCATTGCCGCTGCCATATGCCATGCGCTCTATGGCGGCGACCCGGCCCAATGGGTGGGGCCGGGCACCGGCGTCGATGGCGAGGGCCTCAGGCGCAAGGTGGACGCCGTGCGGCGCGCGGTGGCTTTCCACAAGGGGCATCTCGGTGACCCGCTCGAGGTGCTGCGGCGCCTGGGCGGGCGCGAGCTTGCCGCAATGGCGGGCGCGATACTGGCGGCCCGCCACGCCAGGGTGCCGGTGCTGATCGACGGCTATGTGGCGAGCGCCGCGGCGGCGATCCTGCATGCCGCGGCGCCCCGGGCGCTCGACCACTGCCTGGCCGCGCATCGCTCGGCCGAGCCGGCGCATCGCCGGCTGCTCGAAAGGCTGGGCCAGGAGCCCTTGCTCGATCTCGGCATGCGGCTGGGCGAAGCTTCGGGGGCGGCGCTCGCCGCCGCCATCGTCAAGGCCGCGGCGGATCTTCACAACGGCATGGCGACGTTCGAAAGCGCCGGCGTGAGCGACAAGGGGGGATGATGCGTCTCAGCTCGTGAGGGCGATGAGCTTGCGCTGGCTGGGCGAGGTCGCGGCCTCCGCGATGACTTCGGCGCGCGGTCCGCTGAGCACCCGCGCGAAGGGGAACACCACCGTCGCTTCGGTGCCGCGGCCGGGCTTGCTGCGCAATTCGAACGATCCGCCATGCATGGTGATGAGGCCCTTGACGATCGGCAGGCCGAGGCCGGCGCCGTCCACGGCCTTCTTCACCGCGAGCGATCCGCGGCTGAAGGCCTGCATGGCGAGATCGATCTCCTCTTCCGGCATGCCCGGTCCGTTGTCGGCGAAGCTGACCGCGATCTCGCCCGCCTCGCGCTGGCTCGCCGTGACCGTGATCTCGCCGCCCGTCGGCGAGAATTTCGCGGCATTGGACAGGAGGTTGATCCAGATCTGCCGCACCGAGCGGTGATCGACCATGACCTTGGGGAGGCTCGCCGGAATGTCGAAGGTAAGGGTTTGCGACTTCTCCTTGAGCTTGAAGGCGACGAAATTCCTCACATCCTCGAGCGATTCGCCGATGGCGAGCGGCTCCTCGCGCATGTCGCGCCGGCCGGCCTCGATGCGGGTGAGATCGAGGATGTCGTTGACGAGGCTGAGCAGATAGCTGCCGGAATTGTGGATGTCGTCGGCATAGGTCTTGTAGGCCGTCACCTCGTGACGTCCGAACATCTCGCGGCCGATGATCTCGGAGAAGCCGAGGATGGCGTTGAGCGGCGTCCTGAGCTCGTGGCTCATGGTGGCGAGGAACTGCGACTTGGCCTTGCTCGCGTCCTCGGCGCGCAGCCTTTCGCGTTCGGCCTCCGCCTTGGCGGCCTCGGCCCGGTCGCGCTCGACGACCAGCCTGGCGAAGAGCTCTTCCTTCTGCGCCTTGAAGATGAACATGTCGCGCGCCGTCTCCTGCAGCTTGCGCGCGACGAGGACGAAGAAGATCTGGCAGCCGATGGCGAGCGTTCCCAGCCCGGAATAGAGATAGTTCTGCTCGGTGAGGCAGCGCAGCGCCAGCGCCAGCGTGATGAGGCCGGTTCCGGCGATGATGATCGGCATGAAGTTGGCCGAGATGATGATGCGCACCGCGATGATGGCCATCAGGCTCGCGACGATGTAGATGTGCTCGAGGTCGCTGGCGTTGTTCCACAGGAGGAACAGGGGCGTCGACCAGCAGGCCGCGATGAAGAACTCCGACGCCGTCATCATGCCGAGCCATTCGTGGAACTGCGACTTCTTCGGCTTGCTCTTGTTCTGCTGGCGGCACAGGTGAAGATATTGACGGCAGAGATGATACTGGATGAACTGGCAGCCGGCGGCCGCCGCGAACCAGGCCAGCGATTGCGGCCATGGCGTCCACTGCAGCGTGACCAGCGCGAAGAGGGCGGCGAAGAGAGGCAGGGCGTAGACGACCTTGATCTGGTTCTTGACGAACATGGTCAGGAGGTCGCGCTCCCAGGGAATGGTCTCGCCGTCGCCGATGACGACCCCGCCATTTGCCGCCGAGGGGGCGGCAGGAGCTATCGTGGCATCCGTTCCGAGCATGGCACTTGGCTCAATTTCACTCTTTCGTCGTCCCATGGCGAAGATAGGAAAAGCGGCTTAAGGCCCTGTTCGCGAAAAGGCTAAAAATGCTCTTATGTATTAACCATGCCGGAAACCCTTGACCGTCTGACCGCCAGGATAAAGGCCTGCCGCATCTGCCTGGAGGACCCGAGGGGCCGGCCTTTGCCGCATGCGCCAAGGCCGGTCTTGCAAGTCAGTTCGACGGCGAGGCTGCTGATCGTGGGGCAGGCGCCGGGCACCCGCGTGCATGCCTCGGGCCGGCCCTTCACCGACCCTTCCGGCGTCAGGCTCCGGCAATGGCTCGGCCTCGATGAAACCCTGTTTTATGATGAACGCCACGTTGCGATCGTGCCCATGGGCTTCTGCTTTCCCGGCCAGAACGCCAAGGGCGCCGATCTCCCGCCGCGGCCGGAATGCGCGCCCGCCTGGCGGGAGAAGCTTCTGGCGCACCTCACCGCGGTGCGCCTCGTCGTCTGTCTCGGCCGTCCGGCCCAGCACTGGCATCTGGGCGAGCTCGCCGGCGCCGATCTGACCGGGACGGTACGGAACTGGCGCCGGGGCTTGGCATTGCATCCCAAGGTCCTGGCCTTGCCGCATCCGTCGTGGCGCAACAATGCCTGGCTGAAGAAGAACCCCTGGTTTGCCGAGGATCTCCTGCCGGACCTGCGGCGGGAGGTCAGGCGCCTCTTTCCGGCCTGCGGCGGTGAGTGAGTTTGGCGTTTCACCTTCGTCCTTCATGCAGTATGCGAGACCCATGGAAAAGATCACGCGCGAACAAATATTGGCCGCCCTGGCAAAGATCCGCTTGCCCGGCAGGCCGCAGGATATCGTCTCGGCCGGACTCGTCAGCGACATCGCGATCGCCGACAGCCGGGTGATGTTCGCGATCACCGCCGATCAGGCGAATTCGGCGGCGATGGAGCCGCTGCGCCGCGAGGCCGAGCGCGTCGTCGCAAGCCTGCCGGGTGTCGGGAAGGTGATGGTGGCCCTGACCGCCGAGCGCAAGCAGGCGCCGCCCAGGGCCGGCAGTCTCAAGAGCGGCATCCCCGGCCTGCGCCATATCGTAGCGGTGGCATCCGGCAAGGGTGGCGTCGGCAAATCGACCATGGCGGTCAATCTCGCGCTGGCGCTCAAGGCCAATGGCCTGAGAGTCGCGATGCTCGATGCCGATGTCTATGGACCGTCCCTGCCGAAGCTCCTCGGCATCGCCGGCAGGCCGAAGGCTGCCGACGCGGAGGGCAAGCTCATGCGGCCCATGGAAGCCTACGGGCTCGAGGTCATGTCCATGGGCTTTCTCGTTCCCGAGGATACGCCGGCGATCTGGCGGGGCCCCATGGTGATGTCGGCCCTGATGCAGATGCTGCGCGATGTGGCCTGGGGCGAGATCGACATCATGGTCGTCGACATGCCGCCGGGCACCGGCGACGCGCAGTTGACCCTGGCGCAGCAGACCCCGCTGTCCGGCGCCGTCATCGTGTCGACGCCGCAGGACCTGGCGCTGCTCGATGCCCGCAAGGGCCTCAACATGTTTCGCAAGGTGAGCGTGCCGGTTCTCGGCATCATCGAGAATATGAGCTATTTCGTATGCGGCAAATGCGGCGAGCGCCATGAGATCTTCGGCCATGGCGGCGCCCGCGAGGAAGCCCGGCGCATGGGCGTGCCGTTTCTGGGCGAGGTGCCGCTCGACATGGAGGTCCGCGCCCGCTCCGACGCTGGCGAGCCCATCGTGGCGGCCGAGCCCGAGGGCGCGCATGCCGGGATTTTCAGGCGAATGGCCGGGCAGGTCTGGTCCGCGGTCGAAGCGGGAGGCGTCCGGAAATCACCCCGGATCGTGGTCGAAGACTAGCCGGCAGGGCATAAAAGCTTGATCTTACTGGCGAGTAACGCAAGATTTACCATATGTTCGCTTTAATCGGCGAATCTTGTAGTCGGGGAGGGGGTCGACCATGTCGAAACTGATGATCATCCTGGGCATCATCGTCGCCGCGGCCGGCGCGGTGATCGGCGCGCTCATCTATGTTTCACCGGGTCAGATGCAGGTCCTGGGCCTGACCCCCGAGGCCGCCGCCGTGCTCCTGGTCGGAGGCTTGGCTCTCATCGGCCTGGGCGGCGTGATCGGCGCCCTGGACAAGACCACCGCCGCCACCCGCGGCTTGCGTGAATTGATGGCCGGCCAGGACAACGGCCAGAACGCCCCCCGGACATCGCCGGGCGTCGTTTCGGAATTCAGCACCTCCACCATCACCCCGCCGCCTTTCCCGATGCCGCCGCCACCGGTCGAGCCGCCGCCGTCGCCCGCGAGCCGGCTCGATTCCCTCCTCAAGGATTCGAAGGCCGAGACGAACCGGGCCGTGGCCGAGAGTCAGGAGACGGTTGCCGCCATCGACAAGGCCAAGAGCGAGCTCGAAGAGGCTTTCAGGACGCCGCCTGAACCGCCGCCGCCTCCGCCGCCCCTGGCGCCGCCCCCGCCCGAGGTGACCGCCGCCGAGCCCGCTGCCGACCCGGCCGAAGGTGCGGAGATGGCCGAGGAGACCGAGGACACGCAGCTTTTTGTCGTCGAAGAACGTCTCATCAGGGGCCGTCCGGCCCGCGTCCTTTCCGACGGCACCGTCGAGGCCGAGACCGACGACGGCTGGATGCGCTTCGAGAACCTCGAGCACCTCGAGGAATATCTCGACGCGATGTCGCCCGGTCAGGCCTGACGATCAGCGCACGTCGAGGACGCTGGTGCGCGCGTCGTGGACGACGGCGCTCGCCGTCGAGCCCTTGAAGATGCGCTCGAGCCGCGAGCGGCCTTCGTCCGTCACCACGATGATGCGGTAGCTCGAGCCGGTCTCGATGATCTCTTCGGCGGCATCGCCCACCGCGGTGCGCGTATCGGCGACGCTGATCTTCATGGCCTTGAGCAGCGCCCGGGCGTTGGCCACCGCCTCTTCCGCCGCGGGTCGCGCCGCTTCGTCCGGCGCCACCGAGAACAGGGTGATCGAGGCGCCTGTCATATGGGCGAGGACGGCTGCCCGGCGCACGGCCTGCATCGAGCGCGACGAGCCGTCGGTGCAGATGAAGAAGCCCTCTTTGTCGAGGCTGGGGCGCGCCACCAGCACCGAGCAGGGCGCATGCGTCACGACTTCCTGCACGACGCCGGTGCCGAACCAGGCCTTGAATTCGCCGCGCCAGCGCGACGGCTGGCCCAGGATCATCAGGTTGTAGGGGCCGAGCTCATATTGATCGAGAATGCCGTTGGCGGCATCGGGGGCGGTCTTGACCTTGAGCACGACGCTGCGGCCCTTGGGGCTCTTGTACTCCACTTTGGTGTCGCCCGCGGGGTCGCCCCAGGCGTCCTGGTGGCTCGCTTCCTTGGGCCAGCTTTCGACGTCGATGCCTTCCTCCTTGAGGATGGCGAGCGAACGCTTGAGGTCGCGCACGCCCGGCAGTTCGAAACCCGATTCCATCATGTTCTGGCGCGCCACGCGCAATTGCAGGCCGCCCGACCACAAGGCCTGGTCGATCGGACGCACATAGAGCACGATGATGTCGCATTCGTCGTTGACCGCGAGCCGCGCGGCGAAATGGACGGTGATGAAGGATTCCTCCGACCCGTCGATGCAGGCGAGGATGCGGAACCGGTTGCGCCGCTGCTGGCGCAGATTCTGCAGCGTCTTCTGCACCGCGCGTTCCTGGCGGTCGCTGAGCTTGGTGCGCTTGAACAGGTTCTCCAGCACTCGCGGGACGTGCTCCTCTTTGCGATTCGGAGTCTAACTCGCGATGAAGGGCCAATAAAGGCTGGCGAGGGCGAGCAGGATGATCACCGACAGGATCATCATGCGCATGCCGACCTTGAAGAAGTCGCGGCCCTTGAGATAGCCCGAGGCATAGATGATGGTGAAGGCGGGCTGCGCCGCCGGCGTCAGATAGCCGAAGGCGGAGGAGATCGCCGTGACGAAGCCGGCGATGATCGGGTCCTGGCCGGCGGCAAAGGCGGTGTTGAGCAGGATCGGCGCCAGGACGGCGACCGCGGCGCCCGCCGTCATGGTGTTGGAAACCGCGATGGTGAGGAGCGAGATGGCGGCGTTGAAGCCGAGGCCGCGGCCGGCGCCGATATTCTCGAGGAGCGACAGGAAGCTGCTCGCGACCCAGCCGGCCGCACCCGTCTCGGTCATCTCGACGCCGAGCGATATCGCCGCGGCGTAGAGAAGGACGACGCCCCAGTTGACGCCGGAATTGATGTCCTCCCAGCGCACCAGGCCGAAGACCAGGAAGGCCGCGACGCCGATGAGCGCGATGACGCCGAGGCCCAGATACCCGGACAGGAATATCCAGCCCAGGATGGTCAGGATGAAGATGAAGATGGTGAGCCAGCCCGACGGCTTGAGCGGGCCGTCCATGATGACCTGGGTCCTGAGCTTCGATACCGCGCGCGACATGTCGGTGGTTTCCGGCTTGAAGGTGAAGACCAGGATCGCCGCGACGATCGGCAGGCGGATCAGGAACATCGGGAAGGCGTAGACCGACCAGGTCAGGTAGTCCATGAGGTAGCGGCGGGTCTCGGGGCCCAGGGGGTCGTAGAACAGGTCCTTCCAATAGGAGATGATGATGGCGTTGCGCGCTCCGCCCGAGGGCGTGGCGACGCCCGCGATCGAGCAGCCGTAGGAGATCGAGAACAGAATGACCGCCGCGAGGTTGTGCACCTTCTTGGGGTCCTGCGAGGTCAGCGTGATCAGCGTCACCCCGACCGGCAGCATCATGGCGGCGACCGTGTGCTCGCCGATGAAGGCGGCGAGCGTGCCGCACACCGCCGTGATCCCGAAGCTGATCCAGTAGACGTTGGTGCCGGTCATCTGGACGATCGACCAGGCGATGCGCCGGTCCAGGCGCTGTTTCACGATCGCGACGGCCAGCATCAGCGAGCCCATGATGAAGAGGACCGAATCGGTCATCAGGCTCTGCGCCACCTTCGTCGGGTCGACCTTGAGGAGCACGACCTGGCCTATGATGATGAGGAGCGGAACGGTGGGCAGCGGCACCGCCTCGGTGACGAACAGCATGGTCGCCATCACCGACATGGCGAGCACGATCTGGCCTTCCTCGGTGAGGCCGGCGGGCGTCGGCGCGATGATCAGCAGGAAGCCGACCAGCATGGTGATGAAGAACCAGCGTCGGGTCCAGAAGAAATTGAGGTCGACATTCTGCCTGACGATGAGGTAGCGCTGGTAGCCGCGGCGCTGGAAGCGCGTCAGCCGCTGGCTGATCTCATGCGCCTGCAGGCTGTCGCGCGGGAGCGAGAAAGTGGCGGCCGCTTGCGTCATTTCACGGCCCTTGCCGAAGGATTGTGGCGCATGAGAGACTGCATTGACTACACCGGGGAGAATGTTTCAGGTCTTGTAGATGAAAAGTCTTGACGATGTTTTGCAGGGCATAGACGGCGCCCTGGACGAAAGCGTCGCGCGCCTGTTCGAATTGCTGCGATTTCCGAGCGTCGGCACCGATCCGGCCTATCACGGCGCCTGCCGTGACGCGGCGGCATGGCTGAAAGGTCTGCTTCAGGACATGGGCTTTGCCGCCCGTATGGACGAGACCACCGGCCAGCCGGTGATCGTGGCTGAATATGCGCCTGAGGGCCTGCCGTCCCATGCGCCCCGCATCCTGTTCTACGGCCATTACGATGTTCAGCCACCCGACCCGCTGGACTTGTGGGAAAGCCCGCCTTTCGATCCCCGACTGCGCAAGGGTGCGGATGGTGAGGAGCGCATCTTTGCCCGCGGGGCCTGCGACGACAAGGGCCAACTGATGACCTTCCTGGAGGCCAGCCGGGCCTGGCTCGGAGCCAAGGGCCGTCTGCCTTTCCATCTCACGGTCCTCCTCGAGGGCGACGAGGAGGGCGATTCGACCCATCTCGAACGCTATGTCGCCCTCAATCGGGACAAGCTCAGGCCCGATATCGTCTTCATCTGCGACACCGGCATGTGGGATGCGAAGACGCCCGCGATCACCACCCGCCTGCGCGGCTGCATCGCCGAGGAGATCGTCATTTCAGGTCCGGCCGTTGACCTGCATTCGGGCTATTACGGCGGTCCGGCCCGCAACCCCATCCGTGTGCTGACGAAGATCCTGGGCGAGCTGCATGACCATAATGGCCGGGTCAGGCTTCCCGGTTTCTACGACGGCGTCGATCCGGTGCCCCTGTCGACGCGCCGGCAATGGAAGTCGCTCAATTTCCCGGCCCGGCGATATCTGAAGCATGTCGGCCTTTCGATCCCGGCCGGCGAAAAGGCCTATGCCGTCCATGAGCAGATCTGGAGCCGGCCTACCGCCGAGATCAACGGCATCTATGCCGGCTATACGGGTGCGGGATCCAAGACGGTGCTCCCGGCCGAGGCGACGGCCAAGCTCACTTTCCGCCTGGTCGGGCGCCAGACCCCGGCCCAGGTCCGCAAGGGCCTGCGCCGTTTCGTCAAGGAGCGCCTGCCCGCCGACTGCAAGGTCCGCTACAAGTCGGAAGGCGGTGATTCGATGGCGGTCACCGTCGCCGAGTCGAGCCCATGGATGCGCCTCGCCCAGAGCGCTCTCGAGCAGGAATGGGGCCGCAAGCCGGTGCTCATGGCGGAGGGCGCCTCGATCCCGGTCGTCGGCGCCTTCAAGTCGCTGCTCAAGGTCGACAGCCTCCTGGTCGGCTTCGGCCTCGAGGACGACAGCGTCCACAGCCCCAATGAGAAATACAACCTGGCGAGCTTCCGTAAGGGCATCAGAAGCTGGGTCCGCATCATCGCGGGGCTCGCCCGTCAACAGGAGTCGATGACCTCATGACCGCTTTCAGTGCCGTTCTCGATGCCGCCGACAGGGGGCTGGAGAAGAGCCTCGATCGCCTGTTCGATCTCGTCCGCATTCCCTCGATTTCGACCGATCCGGCCTACAAGGCGGACTGCCGTCGCGCCGCCGGGCGCATCGCCGCCGATCTCGCGGAGCTTGGCTTTTCCGCCTCCGTGCGCGACACGCCCGGCCATCCCATGGTGGTGGCGCATTTCGAGCCGGGGAAGGCTCGGGCCAAGGTCCCGCATTTCCTGTTCTATGGCCATTATGACGTGCAGCCGCCCGATCCGCTCGACAAATGGACGACGCCGCCCTTTGCCCCCGAGAAACGCGCCGGCAAGGACGGCGTCGTGCGCCTTTATGGCCGCGGCACCGCCGACGACAAGGGCCAGCTTCTGACCTTTATCGAGGCGATGCGGGCCTGGATCGCCGCCACGGGCTCGCTCCCGGTCAGGGTCACGATCCTGATCGAAGGCGAGGAGGAATCGGGCTCGCCGAGCCTCATCCCTTTCCTCAAGGCGAACCGGGCGGAGCTGTCCTGCGATGCGGCTTTCGTCTGCGACACGAGCATGTGGGACGCGAAGACGCCGGCGATCACCACGCGCCTGCGCGGCATGGTGAAGGACGAGATCACCATCACCGGACCGCGCATCGATCTTCACTCCGGCGCCTATGGCGGACCCGCCGCCAATCCGATCCGCATCCTCTCGCGGCTTCTGTCGAAGCTGCATGACAAGAACGGCAAGGTCGCCATTCCGGGCTTCTATGAGGGCGTCGCCGAGCTGCCCAGGGAGGTCCGGCAGCAGTGGGGCAGGCTCAAATTCTCCGACCGGAAGTTTTTGAAGGAGGTCGGCCTCTCGGTGCCGGCGGGGGAGAAGGGCAGAGGGGTGCTGGAACAGATCTGGGCCCGCCCGACCGCCGAGGTCAACGGCATCTGGGGCGGCTATACGGGGGCGGGGACCAAGACCGTCATTCCCTCCCAGGCGCATGCCAAGCTCACTTTCCGCCTGGTCGGCAGGCAGAAGCCGGAAAAGGTCCTGAAGGCCTTCCGCGCGTTCGCCAGGGCGGAGGTGCCGAAGGACTGCCGGATCGAGTTCGCGGCCTATGGCTCGGGAAGCCCGGCGAGCGAGATCGCGGAGACCTCGCCCTTGATCCGCAAGAGCGCCAAGGCGCTCAAGGACGAATTCGGCCGCGAGGCGGCGCTGATCGGTTCGGGCGGCTCGATCCCGATCGTGCGCCAGTTCAAGGACATCCTCGGCATGGACAGCGTGCTGATCGGCTTCGGCCTCCCCGACGATGCGCTCCACAGCCCGAACGAGAAATACAACCTCTCGAGCTTCCACAAGGGCATCAGGAGCTGGGTCCGGGTGCTGGGCGAGGTG
Organism: Parvibaculaceae bacterium; assembly: GCA_050246735.1. GTDB lineage: Bacteria > Pseudomonadota > Alphaproteobacteria > Rhizobiales > Aestuariivirgaceae > Taklimakanibacter. The sequence continues at coordinate 16,380 of JBFWVM010000009.1, forward strand.
GCGAAGTGACCTCCGTCCGCCCCCGCCCGGCCCGCGCTCCGCTCCGCCACGGCGGGCGCCGCTGACAGGTCGGGCCAACAGGCGACGGAACCCACATGTTTTCACTCCAGACGATCTTCGGCTCGGGCAAGCAGTTCTACGCTCTGCTCGAGGCAGCCGCCGAAGCGGCGCATCACAGCGCCAGGGCCCTGCATGACATCCTGAGCCCCGACGTGGAGGCGGCCGGCCTCGACGAGATCAGGCTTGCCCGGCAGCACCAGCGCGAGGCCACCGGGAACATCAGCCAGGCCCTGGTCGACAGCTTCATCACCCCGATCGAGCGCGAGGATATCGAGGAATTGCGCGTGGCGCTTTACAAGATCTCCAAGCAGGCGGAGCGCTTCGCCGACCGCTATGCCATGGCCGCGCACCGTCTTGCCGGCGTCGATTTCGCGCCGCGCGCCGCCATGCTGGTGAAGGCGACCGGCATCGTGCTCGAAATGGTGCGCGAGCTGCCGCGGCTGAGGGTGGAGGCGATCAAGTCGCTCGAAGATCAACTGCATGCCGTCGAGACGGAAGCCGACCGGCTGCTGCTCGAGCTCTATCGCGACTTCTATGCCGGTGACGTCGATGCGACGCGCATGTTGCTGTTGAAGGAGTTCTTCGAAATCCTGGAAAAGGCGATCGACCGTTGCCGCGACGCGGGCGCCGTCGTCTATCAGGTCGCCCTGAAGAACAGTTGACGGCCGGCGAATGCTGCTCCTCGTCCTGACCGTCGTGCTCGTCGCGCTCGCCTTCGAATTCATCAACGGCTTTCACGACACGGCGAACTCCATAGCGACGGTGGTCGCGACCAAGGTGTTGTCGCCAGGCCAGGCCCTTGTGCTTGCGGCGACGACCAATCTGATCGGGGCTTTCTGGGGGACCGCCGTGGCCAAGACGATCGCCTCGGGACTGGTGGATACGGGCGTGGTCGCCGTCACCTTGCAGGTGATCCTGTGCGCGCTTCTCGGCGGGATCATCTGGAACCTCATCACCTGGTGGCGCGGCCTTCCCTCCTCGTCCTCGCATGCCCTGATCGGGGGGCTGTGCGGGGCGGCGCTCGCCGCCGCCGACAATGACTGGAACGCGTTGATCTGGTCGCAGACCGTCGGCGACTGGACCATGAACCAGGGCCTGTTGTGGAAAGTCGTGCTGCCCATGGTGACATCGCCGATGGCCGGCTTCCTGCTCGGCGCCGCCATGATGCTTCTCTTGTGGGCGATCATCGCCGGCCTGGCCCAGGCAGGGGGCGCGCTGGCCCGCCTGGCTCGTCCATTCCGGGTGAATGCCATCTTCGGCAAGGCGCAGCTCGCCTCCGCGGCCTATATGGGCCTCGCCCATGGCCGAAACGACGCCCAGAAGACGATGGGCATCATCGCGCTGGCGCTGTTCGGCGCGCAAGGGTCCGGCGCCCTCGACGGCCTGCCGGCCTGGGCGGAGTTCCTGCGTCCTGACGGCGGCAAGCAGGATATCGACGTCTGGATCATCATTGCCTGCGCCGTGGTGATGGCCGCCGGCACCGCCACGGGCGGCTGGCGCATCATCAGGACGCTCGGCCACAAGATGGTGCGGCTGCATCCGATCCAGGGCTTTGCGGCCGAGACGAGCTCCGCGACGATACTGTCGATCGCCGCGCATTACGGCATGCCCGTGTCCACCACCCACAGCATATCGACCGCCATCATGGGCGTCGGCTTTGCCAAGTCCTCGCGCGCGCTCAAATGGACCGTGATCGAGCGCATCGTTTGGGCGTGGCTTCTGACGTTTCCGGCTGCGGGCGGCCTTGCCTATGGCCTTCTCTGGCTTCTCCGGGAGGCCGGCTGGGCGTGATCACTTCGCCGGAGCCGGCGTCATGACGGCCATGAAATTGCGATAGAGCCGGCGCGCATTGGCGACGAAGCCGGGCATCAGGGGTTCGGCCTCCCGGGCCAGCGCGGCGAGCGCATCGGGGCCGCGCACCTTGGCGAGTGCTGCCTCGTAGGCCGGCACCTTGCCCCAGTCGGGGATCGTGTTGGGCTCGATCTCGACATGATACTGCATCGAATAGGCATGCCGTCCGATGCGCATCGCCTGGATGGCGCAGACGTCGGAGCGCGCCAGCACCACCGCATCGTCGGGCGCCTGCGCCACCTGCACGCCGTGCCATTGCAGGGCCTTCATCCGGTGCGGCAGGCCGGCGAGGACCGGATCGGCCCTGCCTGCTTCGGTGAGCTCGATATCGAGGATGCCGACCTCTGGCGGGCGCTGCGGCCCGCAGGTGCCGTTGAGGGCATCGGCGAGGAGCTGATGCCCGAGGCAGACGCCGAGGAACGGCCGCTTCAGCTCGCGCACCCAGCGGCGGATGGCCCGTTTTTCCGCTATGAGCCAGGGATGCTCCTCGACGTCCCACACATCCATGGGCCCGCCCATGACCCACAGCATGTCGTAGGGCTCGAGCGCCGGGATGGCGGCGCCCTCGTCGAGCTCGACCGTGTCCCAGGCGATGCGGTCCTCGTCGAGGAAGCTGCGGAAGACGGCAGGATGCTCGCAGGCGAGATGCTGGAAGACGAGAAGCCGCATGGATCGACCGGAATGTTGTGTCGGGAAGCCTGAGGCTACACCGGAATAGCGCGCCTGCCAATTATCTGCACGCCGCAACCCAACGGTCGATCTGCGCGAGATCCGCGAGGTAGTTGCCCCGGCCGTCGATGGCGCCCCAGGTCTCGAGCCGCCTCTCGAGCCGGTGGCGCTCCAGGAAATCGTTCAGCTCCTGGCGGGGATTGCGGCCCCGTTGCTCGGCCAGAGCGATGTTCGGCCCATGCCCGACCGGCCGGGTATGGATGACCGGCGTTTCGTCGACGATGGCGATGCCGCGCTCCGGATAGTCCAGGAGCTTGGGAAAAATCCAGCTGATGCCCCAGGACGACGTGGTTGCGCCGAAATAAGGCGCGCACAGGCGCAGCGCCTTGCGCGAGAAACATGCCGCCATGACCTCCACGAAGGTCGTGTAGCGCAGCTTGAGATGCGGGCGCTGGAGAGTGATGGCATAGGAAACGTATGAGCCGGCGCCGAGCGCCGGCTGGGCCAGGTCGAGCCGGTATTCGGCCACGATGTTGAAGAACCGGTTGAGCGTGGTGAGGCTGGCGGCAAGATCGTCATCGGGAAGCCAGACCCAGTCATAGTTGTCTGTCCGCTCACCGAGCTTCTCGAGACAGGCCACGGTGCCTTCGGCCTTGGTGCCCTTCTCGAAGGACAGCGTGATGTCCCGGGGACGGTGCCGGAATGGCCGGCCGAGATCGCCGAAATAGCTGATATGCAGGTCCCAGTTGCGCCCTTCGCCGGGTGCGCCGGCCAGCCATTCGCGATGCAGCGACTGGTCGCCGGCCCTCAATATCACAAGGACGCGTCTTTCGCCCGGTGTGGTGGGCAGCGTCATGCCGAAACCGCGTCCAGCCCCAGGGGCTGCCTGCGCGCGAGCGCTTCGAAGAATGCGATGGTTCGGGCGAGTCCGGCATGCAAGGGAACGGTCGGCTGCCACGCCAGGTCCCTTCGCGCCTTGCCGATATCGGGCTGCCGCCGTCGCGGATCGTCCTCGACCGCCGGCAGGAAGACCAGGCCGGATTTCGTCTTCGTCAGGCCGACCACGAGTTCGGCGAGCGCCTTGATCGTGCATTCAGCGGGATTGCCGATATTGATCGGGCCGCGGATGGCGCTGGGCGCCGCCATCATTCGAAGGGTCGCCTCGATCGTATCGTCGATGAAGCAGAACGACCGCGTCTGGCGGCCGTCGCCGAAGATCGTGATATCCTGGCCGGTCAGCGCCTGCACGATGAAGTTGGAGACGACGCGTCCGTCATGCGGGAGCATGCGCGGCCCGTAAGTATTGAACACGCGTATGATCTTCGCATCCAGCCCATGCTGGCGGATATGATCGAAGACGAGCGTTTCCGCGCATCTCTTGCCTTCGTCATAGCAGGAGCGCGGACCGATGGGATTGACGTTGCCCCAATAGTCCTCGTGCTGGGGATTGATCAGAGGGTCGCCATAGACCTCGGATGTCGATGCCAGGAGGAATTTCGCCCCGCGGCGCAGCGCCAGATCGAGCATGTTGAGCGTGCCGAGCACGCTCGTCCTGGTCGTGTCGATCGGATTGCGCTGATAGGCCTTGGGCGATGCCGGACAGGCGAAGTGGTAGATCTCCTCGACATCGGCTACGAAAGGCTGCAGGATGTCCCGGTGGATGAAGGTAAAGTCCTTGTCGGCGCGGAGATGGGCGATGTTGCCGGCACTTCCGGTCGACAGATTGTCGGCGCAGACGACGGAATGGCCTTCGCGCAGCAGCCTGTCGCAGAGATGGGAGCCGAGAAAACCCGCGCCGCCCGTAACCAGAATTCTCTTCTTCATCCCCGGCTCAATCACTCGCACCGGCCGCAACTCATAGGGGGGATTGCGGGGTTTACGCAAGGAAAACCGGAGGCGGCTTCTATGACCCCGGCCGTGCCGCCGCGCCGGAATGGCCGCCCGGAAGGGTGACGGGCTTCAGCCGCGCATGGACGACATAGCGCAAGGGGCCATGGAACGTGCCGTCGAGCGGCCAGCACGTGGCGAGGGCCAGATTGTAGCCCGGCGCACCCGCATCGATGTTGGAATGATCCCAGCGCACGGTCTCGGATCCCGTCATCTCATAGGTGAAGGTGATGCCGTCGTCGCGCGTGACCTTGATCTCATCGCCGGGTCTCAGGTCGCCGAGGAAGCGGAAATGCGTGTCTCGATGTGCGGCATAGACCACCGTGCCGCGCTCGCCCGGCTTCGGCGTCCAGGCGAGATGGCCCGGTCCGAAGGCGAGGGCCTGGCCGCTGCCGCCGGCGAGCACGATCGATGAGGCGTCGAGGCGCGGGACGCTGATGCGCGCCACCGGCCAGGTGTCGGCCCAGCTCCAGGGCTTGACCGGCGCGCCCGTGGCGATGCTCTGCGCGAAGGCGCGTTCGAGCAGGATTTGCGCCAGCGCCGCCTTCGCCTTGATCCACAGGCCCTCACCGATGAGAACGAAGCCCGCCGCGGCGCACAGGAAAGCGAGTGCGATCCACAGGCGCGACCCTTCCGGCCGCTCCTCGACTCGCGGAGAGGCCGGAAGCAGCATCCGGAACTCCCGGAAACCCTCCCGTGCCCGGCGCGAACGCCGCATCCAGAAGGCCGGGATCGCATCGAGCTCCCTCGTCATGCCGGCCTCGCGCGCCGGCCGAGATACGTGAAGACCAGGGCCAGGAGCGCCAGCGCCGCCCCCAGAAGCATGAGAAGCTCCGCCGGCGTCGCACCTTGTGGAAGGTCGACGGTCTTGACCATGTCCGGCTGCGAGCTCATGGGCGCGCCGCGTGTCGCGATCAGCGTGAGGTCGAGCCCGGCATCGCGCTGGCGCGCCGGCGCCGCCTGCTCCGTGCCGAAGACCTTGTCGTAATCCCAGCCGGCGGGGAGATTGAGCGGGATCTCGCTGCGGGTCAGCCTTTCGCCGGGCCGGCGCGCCGGCGTCCTGTCGACCGCGACCAGGCTCGACACGCGGCTGACCAGGTGGTGCTCGAGCGCGAGAGCGAGGATGCGCCTGTCGGCCTCCTGCGGCGTGATCGAGCCCATGGTCCGGGCCACTTCGGCATCGGCGATCTTGCGGCGCGCCCACAGCCTGGCGATGCCCGGGCCTTTGTCCGCCCCATCGAGCGGAACGGCCTCGCTCCACGGGCGTCCCGCCGCCGTGGCCGAGAATGTCAGCGCCCCTTTGCGCTCCGGCATCTTCATCAGGACCATCGCCGGTTCGCCCTGATAGACATCCGGCAGGATCGCCGGGGTCGTTTCAGCCGTGGCTTCGTCGAGCTCCGCCCTGAGATCGGTTATCGCCGGCTTCTCGAGCTTGGCGAAGAGCTCGCGCATGCGCTCCTCGACCTGGCCGCCTTCGCCGATCATGGCGAAGGCGCCACGGCCGAGCTCGGCGGCGCGCGTCATCAGGAACGAGTTCGGCGCCGAGCCGATGCCGACCATGAACACGCGCGATCGGCCGCGCATCGTCGACAGCACCTCGAACATTTCCTGCTCGTTGGCGATGGCGCCGTCGGTGACGAACACGACCTGGCGCAGCGTGCTCCGCTCGTCGGGCCGCGCGTCGCGCAAGGCGGCGCGCAGCGGCGGGATCATCTCGGTGCCGCCCGAGGCTTCCAGCCGGCCGACAAAGTTTTTTGCCGCCAGCACGTTGTCGCGCGACGCCATGACCGTATCGGGGAACAGGACGTCCATCGTGTCGTCGAAGCGGATCACGTTGAAGCGGTCCATGGGGTCGAGGCGGTCGAGTGCATAGATAAGGCTCGCTTTCGCCTGCGACATCGACGGGCCGCCCATCGATCCCGAATTGTCGATGACGAAGACGACGTCGCGCGGCAGCCGCGTCTCGGCCGCGGCCGGCATTGGCGGTGTCACATAGGCGAGAACATAGTCGCTGCCATTGACGGTCTCGCTGAAGATGCCGATCTGCGGCTCGGCGCCGGGAACGGGCCTCCAGGTGAGCTCGAAGTCGCGGTCGGCGAATTCGGGGCCGCTCAGCGTGATCCGCCTGGCGCCGTTCGCCAGCGCCTCGGCCATGACGTCGTGGAAGGAGCTTTGAACCTCGCCGAGCGCGAAGCCGGGATCGAGATGGACGGTGAGCGTGAGGGGATCGACCGGCGCCGACTTGCGCGGATCGAGCACAGGAGGGGTGATCCGGTCGCGGTCGGGCACGCTGTCCTTGACGGTGTAGAACCCGGCGTTCTCGGCGGTGACGACTTCGGGGTCGGGCGCGTAGCGGGGCGCGACGACGGTCGGCATCCTGAGCGAGAACAGGCCGCCCGACTGACGGATCGTCTCCTGATATTCGATCTGGATGACGATGGTCTCGCGGGGGCCGATATTCGCTATCTGGTTGGTGAAGATATTGGCGCGCTCCTGATCGAGGAGGGCGGTTTTCCGGCCCTCTGCCTTCGCCTCCTCATAGATCTGCCTGGCCTCCCGGCGCTCTTTGATATCGCCGACGATGATGCGCTCGCCGATCACCATCTTGAGGGTGTCGACGGCGGCATTCTCGGGCAGGGGAAAGACATAGGTGCCCTCGATCCAGCCATCGGTCGGGTTTCTGAACTGCTGGGTCAGGCGGGTGCGGGCCAACGGCCCGGTCACGGTGATGTCGAAGTCGGTGGCGACCCGCGGCGCTTCGACATATTTGCCCGGCTCGTTGCTTGCGAGCAGCAGGGCGCCGGTGCCCATTTGCGAAGGGCTGACGAGGCCGGCTGAAGCGCTGAGCGTCATGGCGACGAGGCCCAGCAGGGTGAGCAATATTCGGTGCATCGTTTTCCGCTCCATGACGGTCTCCCGCGATCGGGAGCCGTGGGCTCACCATGTGAGACCGCCGCCCATCGCGCCGCGAGCGGGCAAATCGCCATTCTTTGGCCGTCCATTGCCGCTACGTGGCGGGAGTTGCCTTGTTTTAGGCAGGGCGATGTGGAAATGTACGGTTCTGTACGGCTCTTTCTCCCCCCGCTCATGCCGGTGCCCTTCCGATGACCGATCAGACCCTTTCGGCCGAAGAGAACGACGCCGTGGCGGACGTCGTGCGCGAGGCGCTGGCCCGCCGCCGCATCACCCGCCAGTATCTCGCCGATCAGGCCAGGATCAGTCTCTCGACCCTCGAGAAGGCGCTCTCCGGCCAGCGGCCCTTCACCTTGGCCAGCATCGTCAGGCTCGAAGCGGCGCTGGGCCTGACCTTGCGCCGCGCCACCCCGGCCAAGCTCGCCGCCGCGGCGCGGCTTGCCGGCATCGCGCCGGAAGAGCTCGGCTCCTATGCGCGGCGCGCAGTGTCCTGGATCGAGGGTGACTATGTGACGGTCAGGCCCTCTTTCTCCAATCCCGACTCGGTCTATGCCTATCGCACCGCCATCGCCTGGCAGGAGGAGAAATCGCACCTCGTCTTCCACGAGAGCGAGCGCGTCGATGCCGCCTTCACCCAGGACGGCAATGTCTCGATCCCGCACCAGTCGGGCTATATCTATCTCATCACCAACAAGCTCGGACAGTACCGGTTCATCATCGTCTCGCGCCCGACGATCGCCGGCGAGATGTTCGGCATATTGACGACGCTGCAGTCCGGCCGCGGCATGAACCTGATGCCGGTCTCGACACCCATCATCTATGTCCCGGTCGGGACCATCGGCAATTGCCCGGCCTTCGGGCGAATAGAGCAGGGCCATCCGGCCTATGGCCGCTACAAGGGCTTCGTGACTCGCGCTCTGGAGGAGCCTTTCGCGCTCCTCGTCGCGAAATAGGCCGGTGCGTCGCGGCGATCACGGCAGCGAGGCGAATTTCGCTTTGTACTGCTCGCGCAACTGCGCTTCGGTGTGGCCGAGATCGTAGGCCGGCGAGAGAATGAGCGATGCCGTCTCGATATCGACGCGCACCACGGCTTTCATGATGTCGGTATAGCCTTGCCAGCCGGCAAGCGCCGCGAAGAGGGGCGCGAATTCGGGGGCGCTCCTGGCGAACATGTGGGCGCGGCCGCGCACTCTCACCGCCTTGCGGGCGAGGACGTCGAGGAAATTGATCTCGACGGTCGGGCGTTCGGCGATATTGCCCATGGTTCGGGGCGAGCGGATATGGCCGAAGACGAGCTGCCGCTCATTGAGCGCGACGAATGTGCCCTTGGGCGAGAGATTGGGCGTCCCGTCCTTGTTGACGCTGGCGACGAAGCCCAGGGGATAGGCGGCGATGATGGACTTCATGTCCTGGGTGAGCATGGGCCGGTCCTATCCGATTTTCAGATCCGTCACATGGGCGGGCGGCTCGAGGCCCGCGAGATTGCGCGGATCGGCGAGCGGCTCGCCGAGCCGGATCGTGAGCGGCAGGACACCGGCCCAGATCGGCAGCCCGTAGTCCTCCTCCTCGTCGGAAGGCGGACCGGTGCGGACCTTCGCCGACGCCTCCCCGAGCGGCAGCGACATGACGGTCGTCGCCTTGAACTCCTTGGCGTTCATCGGCCTCAGAATGTCCCAGCGCCCCGGAAACAAGGTGTCGACGAAGGTCTTGAGCCGCGCTTCCTTCTCGTCCTTGTCGGTGATCTTGCGCGCCGTGCCGAGCACCATCACCGAGCGGTAGTTGGCGGAGTGATGGAAGGCCGAGCGCGCCATGACAAAGCCGTCGATGAGCGTGACGGTGAGGCAGGCCTCCGCTTCCTCGACCGCTTCCAGCATGCGGCTCGCGGACGATCCGTGCCAGTAGACATGGGCTCCCTCGCGCCATTGCAGTGTGGGCGTCACATAGGGGCTGCCCTTGAAGACATAGCCGACATTGCACACCGGCATGGCGTCGAGGATCGGGTGGATCGTTCCTGCGTCGTAATGACCGCGCTCATGCTCTCTTTTGACCCTGACGCGCTCCGATGGCGCGAGCCCCCGGTTGGACATGGCGATCTCCTCTGTTCAGCGCCCGATGCTTGTGGCAGAAGTGGACTGATGAAAAGAGCCACATCTCATGACGAAGGGCAGTCCACTTTCGGCGAGGCGGCGCTTGCCGGCATCAGTCTCGACCGGGCCGACCGCGAGCCGCTCCACCGCCAGCTCGCCCAGGAGCTGAAGCGTCTCATCCTGGCCCAGGCGATCGCGCCCGGCGCGCGCCTGCCGTCGAGCCGCCTCTATGCCGAGGAGCTTGGCGTATCGCGCGCCACCGTGGTCGCGGCAGTCGACGAGCTCGTCGCCGAGGGCTATGCCGAGGGCCGCCACGGCTCGGGCGTCTTCGTGGCGCCCGATCTGCCGGACCATGTCCTGCGCGCGGCCGAGCAGGCGTCCCCTTTGGAGGAAACGGCGCTGCCGCGCCCGGACGAGGTCAGGCCCTTCCAGCCGGCGGCGCCCGAGCTTGCGCTTTTCCCGCACGAGATATGGGCCAAGCTCATGCTCAGGACCTGGCGCAACCCGATCCGCGAGCTTCTGGCTTCGCCCGATCCCCTGGGCTGGGCGCCTTTGCGCCTGGCGATCGCCGATCATCTGCGCGCCTTTCGCGGCATGCGCTGCGCGCCCGAGCAGGTGGTGATCACCAGCGGCGCCGGCGAGGGGCTCGAGCTCCTGGCGCAGAGCATCCTCAGGCGCGGCGACAAGGTCGTGATCGAGGAGCCCGGCTACGTCCTCATCCGCCGCATTTTTTCCGAGCTCGGCCTCAGGACGGTATCGATCCCGGTCGATGAGGGCGGGCTCGATATCGCCACGGCCCCCAAGGATGCGCGCGCCGCGGTGGTGACGCCGGCCCGCCACTATCCACTCGGCATGACCATGCCGCTCGTCCGCCGCCTGGCGCTCCTCGACTGGGCGCGCGCGGGCAGGAGCTGGATCATCGAGGACGACTATGACAGCGAATACCGCTATCACGGCAAGCCGCTGCCGGCGCTGATGGGCGTCGACGACGCGGGCGTGGTGATCTCGCTCGGCTCCTTCTCCAAGACCATGCTGCCGGGTCTGCGCATCGGCTATCTGGTGGTGCCGCACGGTCTGCTGGCCGATCTTTCGGCGGTCACGCGCGAGCGTGGCGCGCGCGTTTCGCTCTTCCTGCAGCCGGTGCTCGCCGACTTCATGCGGCTCGGCCACTATGCCGTACATATAAGGCGCATGCGCCGGCTCTACACCAGACGCCAGCTGGCCTTGCGCGAGGCGATCGCGCGCCATGCCGATGACGTCCTCGCGACGGCTCCCGAGCCCGCCGGCATGCACCTCATCTGCAGCCTGAAGACCGGCATGGACGACCGCGCCGCATCGCAGCGTGCAGCCGAGGCGGGGTTGCTGGCGCCGGCACTCTCCGACTATTTCGCCGGCCGGCCCTTCCGGCAGGGGCTGGTCCTCGGCTATGCCGGCTTCGATGAGACCGTGATCGACCTTTCGATCAGGCAACTCGCTCAGGCATTGCGTTGAACGGAACTTCCATGCACTCACCCGCCCACGAGACGGCCTTTGCCTTTGTCGACCGGCGCCATGCCGACTGGTCGCAGTGGAACGCGCATATCTGGGCGCTCGCCGAGACCGCCTGGCGCGAATATCGCTCGGCCGAATGGTATGTGAAGCGTCTGCGGGCTGAAGGCTTCACCGTCGAGGCGGGCTCGGGCGGCATGCCGACCGCCTTCTCGGCCACCTGGTCGAATGGCAAGGGGCCTCGGGTCATGGCCTATGCCGAATATGACGCGGTGCCCGGCAATTGCCAGATCGCCGATACCTACCGCGCGCCGCGCAAGGGCCTGTCGCGCTTCGCGGGCGGTCACACCGATCCGCATTCCGCGCTCGGCATGGGAGCGCTCGTCGGCGCGCTTGCGGCGAAGGCGGCCATGGAGAAGCACGACATGGCGGGCACCATCCGCTTCATGGGCGAGCCCGCCGAAAAGGTCAGGGGCTCGAAGCCCATCCATGCCGCCGGGGGCTATTATGACGGGCTCGACGCCATCATCTCCTTCCACCCGTTCTACATGCTGCCCTACTGCAATACCTGCCGATGGGACACGCATTGCGGGCCGTACCATGCGGCCATCTACGAATTCCTGTGCGAAAAGCCCGAGACCTGGCTCGCCCAGGCTGCCGAGGGCCCCATACCCGCCGCCCACACCTCGGCGCGGGCGCCCGGAGCCAATGACGCCGTCGTCGCCATGTATACGCTCTCCAAGATGATGCGCGACCATATGCTGCCGCACACCGGCACCTGGACGCTGAACGAGACCATCCTCGCCAGCGGCCAGGCGACGGCCGACAACCTCGCTGCGGGAATGGCGCAGATCATGTACGCGGCGCGCACGTCCGACATCGCCATGCTGGACAATATTTTCGCAGTGCTCGATCGCAATGCCGAGAGCGCCGCCCTGGCCGCCCATTGCCGCTGGCGTCGGCATTGGGTGTCGAAATCGCGGCCCGGTCTTGCCAACCATGCGATGGCCGAGGTCGCCTATCGCAATCTCGAGCGCGCCGGCCCTCCGCGCTTCGGCGCGCAAGCGGTCGCGGCAGCCCGGGCGATCCAGAAGGAGCTGGCGCTCGAGCCGATGGCGCGTCCGTTCATCGCCGAGATCGAAGAGCTCATTGCGCCGCAGGAGGCCGAGCGGAAGGTCAGGGCGACGATCCCCGCCTGGCAGACCCATTACACCTCTGACGACTACACCGACATGACCTGGCATGCGCCGACGGTGCGCCTTTATGTCGGACGCGCCACGCTGAAGGCGCCGCAGGGCTTCGTCTATCCCGACTGGGTTATGAACGCGCTGGGCGGTATCCCGGCCACCATCGATCCGACGGTCGCGACGGCCGCGCGCACCATCGCCGGAACGATCATCGATCTCATCACCGACAAGGCGGCGCTCGCCCGCGCCAAGGCGGAACACGCCGGCCGCCTTGCTCAGGCGGGAGGGATCGAGCCATGGTGCGACTATGCGCCGCCGCTCGACTTCCCCTGGCCCGAATATGTCGAGACGCCGCGCGGTCGCGAATGGTGGATACCGGCGACGGCCGAGGACAGGGCCCTGGCGCGGGATTGAGCACGTCCGATCGCCGCGGTCATTCCGCTCGCCTTTCGGGTGTTCGGCGCGACCCTTAGCCGCTGGCTCGCCTTCACAATCATGCCCATATCGAAGGCCACCACATGCGCATGCGTCGCCTCGTCATCGAGCTTGCTGCCGCCATCGGCCTCACCATCGCGGCCGTCGTCGCCGTCGTGGTGACGGCGCATGCCGGCGATATGATGGTGTCGGACGCCTTTGCCCGCGCTTCCGCCACGCCGGCGGCCAAAGCGGGCGCGGTCTATTTCACCATACGCAACCTGGGTGCCGAGGCCGACACGCTCACCGGCGTCGAGACCGATGCCGCGTCGATGGCGATGCTGCATGAGACCGTCGAGACGAACGGCGTGGCGGGCATGCGCCACCTCGAAGCGCTGGAGATCGGACCGAAGGAGACCGTGGCGCTCGCTCCCCGGAAGCTCCATGTGATGCTCACCGGGCTGAAGGAGCCGCTCAGGCAGGGCGAGCATATCTCCCTGATCTTGACTTTCGCGAAAGCCGGCAAGGTCAGGATCGACGTGCCGGTCGCCGGTGTGGCCGCTTCCGCGCCGCCGCAATAGGCCCTATCCCAACACCACGCCCTTGGGCATGGAGAAGCCGCGCAGGAACTCCTTGCCGCCCATGGCGCTCCTGCCTTCCCGTTGCAGGCTCAGGAGCCTGACCGCCCCTTCGCCGCAGGCGATGGTGAGCTCGTTGTCGACCACCTCTCCGGGTTCGCCCTTGCCGTCCACCACTTCGCATTGATGCACCTTGATGCGGAAGGTCCGGCTTTCCTGGTCGAGCAGGAACCAGGCGCCGGGAGAAGGCGACAGGCCGTGGATGTGGTTGCGCACCTCGACGGCGGGCCGCGCGAAATCGATCTCGGCCTCGGCCTTGTCGATCTTCCGCGCGTAGGTGACGCCGTCTTCGGGCTGGGGCCGGCAGTCGAGCTCGCCGTTCGTGAGATCCTTCAGCGCCTCGACCATGAGCGAGGCCCCCATATGCATCAGGCTGTCATGCAGGTGACCCGCCGTGGCGCGGGGCGAGATGGGCCCCCGGCTCTGGAGGCATATCGGCCCGGTATCGAGTCCTTCGGCCATGCGCATGATGGTGATTCCGGTTTCCGCGTCGCCGGCCATGATGGCGCGCTGGATGGGAGCGGCACCGCGCCAGCGCGGCAGCAGCGAGGCATGGACGTTGAAGCAGCCCTTGCGGGGCGCATCGAGAACGGGCGTCGGCAGGATGAGCCCATAGGCGACGACGACGGCGGCGTCGGCCCGGAAGCTCGCGAAGATCCTCTGCTCGCCCGGATCCTTGAGGCCTGGCGGCGTGTGGACCTCGAGATTTCGGGTGAGGGCATAGTGATGGACGGGGCTAAGTCTTTCGCTCATGCCGCGGCCGGCGGGCCGCGGCGGCTGGGAATAGACCGCGGCGACGTCATGGCCGGCTTCGATCAGGGCTGAAAGCGTGGGCACGGCGAAGTCCGGCGTGCCCATGAAGACGAGGCGCAAGCTTCAGGTTCCGCTTCGCTGAAGCTTCTGCGCCTTGACGAATTTCTTGACCACCCGGTCGCGCTTCAGCTTGGAGATGTAGTCGATGAACAGGACGCCGTTGAGATGGTCGATCTCGTGCTGGACGCAGGTGGCGAGGACTCCGTTGCACAGCCGCTCCTGCGCCTCGCCCCGGCGGTCGAGATAGCGCACCTTCACCTCCTTGGGCCGTGTCACCATGTCGAAGAATTCGGGGATCGACAGGCAGCCCTCCTCGTAGTCGGATTCCTCCGCGCTCGACCAGGTGATCTCGGGATTCACCAGGAACAAGGGCTGCTTCTCCTCGCCTTCCTTGGTGGTGTCGATCACCACGAGGCGCTGCGGAACACCGATCTGCACTGCGGCGAGGCCGATGCCGGGCGCGTCATACATGGTCTCCAGCATGTCGTCCATGAGCTTGCGGGTGGCCGCGTCGACCGTTTTGACGGACTTCGACACCCTCCGGAGCATGGGATCGGGCAGGACGATGATCTCGCGTTTGGCCATGACGCTCAGATAGGCGATGGCCGGGAGGGGGTCAATGCGGGGCGGTTCCGCGTGTTCTCGTCTCCAGCGCCGGACCGCACAGCCGCCCGGATCCGGATTTGCGCTGCTGGCGGTCCGACGGGCTTGCCTTTTGGGCGATGAGGCCCGATATAGGCGGCGGGAGGTTGGCGGCGGACGTGTCGCTCGCCAACCGGGTCAGGTCCGGAAGGAAGCAGCCCTAACGAGTTTGGTACGGGTTGCCCGTCCAGCCTCCCGCCGAGCGTATCGGATTACGCAAGGACCAGAGCATCCATAACCGGCAGGCTCGCCAGTGACCGAAGAGACAAGCGGCGCGAGCGCCCACGGTTATCGCGTTCTCGCCCGCAAATACCGCCCGCGGACCTTCGCCGATCTGATCGGCCAGGAAGCGGTCGTGCGCACCTTGTCCAATGCCTTCGCCACCGGCCGCATCGCCCAGGCCTATATGCTGACCGGGGTCAGGGGCGTGGGCAAGACGACGACCGCGCGCCTCATCGCCCGCGCCCTCAACTATCCCGGCGGGCCTTCGATCGACATGCCGGAAGTGACGCCCGACTGCGAGGCCATTCTCGAATCGCGCCATATCGACGTGATCGAGATGGACGCCGCCTCCAATACCGGTGTCGACGACGTGCGCGAGATCATCGAGGGCGTGCGCTATGCCCCCGTCCAGGCCCGCTACAAGGTCTACATCATCGATGAAGTGCATATGCTGTCGAAGAACGCCTTCAATGCGCTGTTGAAGACCCTGGAAGAGCCGCCGCCGCATGTGAAGTTCATCTTCGCCACCACCGAGATCCGCAAGGTCCCCGTTACCATCCTGTCGCGCTGCCAGCGTTTCGACCTGCGCCGCATGGACGCGGACGTCCTGATGCAGCTCTTCGCCAGGGTGGCCAGGGCCGAAGAAGTTGCGGTCGAGGACGAGGCCCTGCGCATGATCGCCCGCGCCGCCGAGGGCTCGGCCCGCGACGGCCTGTCCCTGCTCGACCAGGCCATTGCCTATGGCGGCGAGGAGGTGAAGGCGGCGGAGGTCGGCGCCATGCTCGGCCTCATCGACCGCGCGAGGGTGATCGACCTGTTCGATGCCGTGATGGCGGGCGATGCGGCGTCGGCGATCAAGGAGATCGAGGCGCAGCACCAGGCCGGCGGCGACCCGCACACGATCCTGAGCGATCTCGCCGATTTCGTCCATTGGGTGACGCGCCTCAAGGTCGCACCCGATGCGGCGGGCGACGCCTCGCGCAGCGAGGCCGAGCGGGCGCGCGGGCGCGAGCATGCCGGCAGGATCTCCATGCCGCATCTGACGCGCGCCTGGCAGATGCTGCTCAAGGGACTGAAGGAGATCGAGCTTCATTCCGATCAGCTGATGGCGGCCGAGATGGTGCTCATCCGGCTGGCCTATGCGGCGGGCCTGCCGTCCGGCGAGGATCTGGTGAGGCTCGCTCGCGAGGCTGGCCCACCGCCGCGCGACGAGCGTCCGTCGCCGCGGCCCGAGCGTGACACGCCGCCTCCGGTCGAAGACGGCCAGCTGGCGGTCGCCGCCGACCCGTCCGAGCGCAAGCCTCAGGAACGGGCTGTCGAGACCCGGCCCTTCGCCCATTTGAGCGACATCACCGCCTATATCGGCGAGAAGCGGGACATCAAGCTCAAGAACCAGATCGAGACCCTGATGCGGCCGATCCGGGTAAGCCCCGGCCAGATCGAGGTGGCTCTGGAAGCGGCGGCGCCGCCCGGCCTGCCGGGCGAGCTCGCGCGCAAGCTCGAGGCGTGGACCGGCATGCGCTGGATGGTGCTGGTGACCAAGGAAGGCGGCGAGAAGCCGCTCGCCCAGCAGAGCAAGGACCGGCGCGACACCGTTTTTCGCGAGACGCGCGAGCATCCTGACGTCCAGGCGATCCTGAAGCGCTTTCCCGGCGCCGAGATCGTCGATGTGCGCGACTTCGACGTCGAGGCGCCCGCCGCCGACGACACAGCAGTTGAGAAGGATTGAGACGCACGATGAAGAATCTTGGCGCCATGATGAAGCAGGTCCAGGAGATGCAGGCCCGCATGCAGGACATGCAGGCCAAGCTCGCCCAGATGGCGGTCACCGGCCAGTCGGGCGGCGGGCTGGTGAAGGTCACGCTCGACGGCAAGGGCGCGCTCACCGGGACCGATATCGATCAAAGCCTGCTCAAGGCAGATGAGAAGGAGATTCTCGAGGACCTCGTCGTCGCCGCGCATGCCGACGCCAAGGCGAGGCTCGAGCAGTTGCTGGCGGAGGAGATGAAGTCGATCACCGGCGGCCTGCCGTTGCCGCCCGGATTCCAGCTGCCCTTTTAGCGCATGACCGTCTCTCGGCCGACCGGGGTGAGGAACTGACATGCGGCGCACCACCGGCCCCGAGATCGAGCGCCTGATCCAGGTCCTGGCCAAGTTGCCGGGATTGGGACCGCGTTCGGCGCGCCGCGCCGCGCTCCACCTGATCAAGAATCGCGAGAAGCTCCTGGCGCCGCTGACGACGGCGCTGGAAGAGGCGCGCGACAAGGTCACGGTGTGTTCCGAATGCGGCAATGTCGACACCAGCGATCCCTGCACTCTATGCCGCGATCCGCGCCGTGACCGCAGCGTCATCTGCGTCGTCGAGGAGGTGGGCGACCTGTGGGCGCTCGAACGGGCGGGCGCGTGGAGCGGCCTCTACCACGTGCTGGGCGGAACGCTCTCGGCCGTCGAGGGTGTTCGGCCCGAGGATCTGGCCATCGCCCGGCTGGTCGAGCGGGCCGGCCACGGGGATATCAAGGAGGTGGTGCTCGCCGTCAACGCCACCGTCGAGGGCCAGACCACGGCGCATTACATCATCGACCGGCTGAAGGATCTGAGCATCGCCACATCGCGGCTCGCCCATGGCGTGCCGGTGGGCGGCGAGCTCGACTATCTGGACGAGGGCACGCTCACCCAGGCGATGAAGGCCAGACGGCCCTTCTGACGATTGTCCTCGCTGCGGCGGCTCAGCTCTCTGTCTTTTCGGCCGGCGCCGCATCCCTGAACGTCTCTTCTTCGATCCGGATCCGCCAGTAGAGCAGGCCGGCATTCACGATCGAGAAGCCGATCGCATACCAGAACATCCCGAAGACCATCGGCAGCACGAAGATCTCCAGCGCCACGACCAGATAGTTGGGATGTCGCAGATAGCTGTAGGGCCCCCGGGCGACGAGCGGCTCGCCCGGCATCACGATGATGCGCGTCGTCCAGCGGTCGCCGAGCGCCGCCACCACCCAGCCGCGCAGGGCTTCGATCGCCATGTAGATGAAGAGCCAGGTCCAGTCGACCGCATTGTCGCGGGCATATATCCACAGGCCGAGGATCCAGGCGGCATGGAAGACGACAATCAGCCAGTAATGGCCGCCGCCCGCCTCATAGCCGCCGCGGGCGAGGAGGCGATTGGTGTTGCGCCGGGCGATATATAGCTCGACCAGGCGCTGCAGGGTGACGAGCGAAAGAATGGCGATATTGAGCCACATCTCGGGATCCTTCTTCCGGGATTCTGTTGGTTCGCCTTTCGGTGAAAGACATCGGCATGCCGCTAGCTCACCATCGTGGCGAAGCTCGAGGTGAAGCCGGGACCGAGGGCCGACAGGAAGCGCCGTCCGGCGAAAGGCTCCTTCAGCGCCTCCTTGAGGACGAAGAGCACGGTCGGAGCCGACATGTTGCCGTGATCGGCGAGCACCTGGCGCTCGATCGCGAGCGTTCCCTGGTCGAGGCGGAAGGCCTGTTCGAGGGCCGTGATGACCTTGGCGCCGCCGGGATGGAAGACGAACTGGTCGATGTCCTCGACCGAGATGCCGTTGCGCCCGAGGAACCGGTCGGCGGCGCCGCGCAGTTCCTGCGTCACGAAATCGGGGATGCGTTGCGAGAAGATGGCGCCGAAGCCTTGTGGATCCATGCGCCAGCCCATGATGTCGAGCGTGTCGGGCCAGCTGTGCTCGCCGGAGAATTCGAGGGCGGCGAGCCCGTCCTTCCTCTTGCCGGAGAGCACGCAGGCTGCGGCGCCGTCGCCGAAGAGCGCCGTGGCGATGATGTTGGACTTGGTCATCTCGTCGGGCCGGAAGGCGAGGGTGCACAATTCGATGACCACCAGCAGCACGTTCGAGGCCGGCGCCTGGGCGAGCCGCGCCGCGAGCGACAGCCCTGTGGTGCCGCCGGCGCAGCCGAGACCGAAGACGGGGATGCGGCTGACCTCGCGATGAAAGCCGAGCTCGTGCATGACGCGGGCCTCGATCGAGGGCGTCGCGATCCCGGTCGAGCTCACCGTCACGATCGTGTCGATCTCGCCGGGCTCGAGATCCGCCTGCGCCAGCGCCGCCGTCGCCGACTTGCGGAACAGGTCGCTGGCGCCTTCCACATAGGCGGCGGTGCGCTCCGGCCAGCCCTGCTCATCGCGGAACCAGCTATAGGGCCTGACCGACTGGCGGCGCCGGATTCCGGTATTGGCGAAGACCGGCATGAGCCGTTCGAAGTCCTGGTGCCGGCCGGAGAATATCCGAGTCGCCTCGCCGATGACATCCTCGGTGCGCAGTTCGAAAGCGGGATTTGCGGTCGCTACGGCCATCAATTGGCTGTGCATGAGATGCCTCTTTCCTGGCGGATTCGTGCTTCCGGCTTCCGCCACTCTAACGGAAACTGCTACGGGCGCCACATTCCTAATACGCCCGGGAAGCATGGCTTGTTTCCTTTCCTCGGAACTTTCGGTTTGGCAGAAAGCCTGAGGAGCAAGGGGTGCGGATGGGCTGGGAGGAGATGGCGCTATTGTTTGCGGGCGGCGTGCTGGCCGGCGGCATCAATGTGCTCGCCGGCGGCGCCGGATTCATGACCTTTCCGCTGCTCGTCGCCGCCGGCATGTCGGAGATCGAGGCCAACGCCTCCAACTTCGTCGCCTTGTTGCCGGCCAATCTCGCCAGCATCCTCGGCTATCGCCACGAATTGCGCCGTCCGACACTCAGGCTGGCGCCGCGGCTCGTCCTCGCCGGAATTGGCGGCGCCACCGGCTCTTTCGTCCTGCTCGGCTTCGGCGAGGCGTTCTTCCGCGCGGCCATCCCGTGGCTCCTGACCTTTTCGACCGCCGCCTTCGCCTTCGCGCCTTCGATCAAGCGATGGCTCGAGCACAAATATGATTTCGACGGCAGCCGATGGGTCTGGCTGTCTTTCCTTCTCGAATTCGTCGTCTATGCCTATGGCGGCTATTTCGGCCTCGGCATGGGTGTCGTGCTTCTCGCCCTCTATGCGATGTTCGGCCATGACGACATCCACGAGGCCAATGCCATCCGCAATGCGACCATCACTCTCATCACGCTGATCGGCATTGCCGTTTTCGCCCATGCCGGCGTCATCCGCTGGCTGCCGTCGCTCGTCATGATGACCGGCGCCTTTCTCGGCGGCTATCTCATGCTCAAGGTCGCCCGCAGCGTGCCGCAGCTCTGGGTGAGGTGGGGCATTCTCACCTGGAGCGTAGCGCTGACCGCGATCGCCTTCTGGCGCTACTGGTAGCGCCGGAAGGCTAGCCGGGCCGGATAGGGCGTATCTCACGCAGCATGGCGTAGATGCCGGAGGCGACGATGAGCGCGATGCCGGCGATCGCCCATCGGTCGGGGAACTCGCCGAAGACGAGCATGCCGGAGAGGAGCGCGAAGAGCACCACCGTATAGCGGTAGATGGCTGTCGTCGATATGTCGCCCATGCGGACCGTCGTGACCATGCAGACATAGCCGAGGGTGAGGAGGGTGCCGCCGCAGGCGAGCAGGATCAGATGCCGCGGCGTGAGCGCCACCCACTCTTCGAACGGATAGAGCAGGAGGCCGCTCAGCATCACGAACAACGCGTTGGCGAACACGATGATGCGCGTCGGGACGCCGAAGTTGAGCCGGCGCGTGAAGATGTCGCGCAGCGCGATCGCCATGATGAGCCCGAGCGAAAGCCCGTCATAGATGGTGAAGTTCGTGGGCGAGGGCTTGACGACGAGGAGCACGCCGCTGAGACCGATGAGGATGGCGGCGGTGCGCCGCCAGCCGACGGTCTCGCCCAGAAACATGGCGGCGAAGCCTGTCACCAGCAGAGGCACCGCCTGCATGACGGCATTGAGATTGGCGATCGGCATGTGCATGAGCGCGGTGATGAAGAATATCGTGCCCGTGACGTCGCTGAGGCTCCTGACCAGCACGCCCTTCTGCAGGACCAGGCCGGCCTGGGCAAGGGCCCTGCCGGCGAGAAGGGCCGTAAGGCTGGTCGCGACGATGCCGCGGCAGAAGATGATCTGGCCCACCGGCACCTCGCCGGCCATGAGCTTGGTCGTGGTGTCGCCGGCGGTGAAGCTCGCCATGGCCAGGATCATGACCAGGCCGGCCTTGAAGGCGGTGGGGGCAGGGGAAATGGCGGTGAAGGACATGGACGGCAGGAGTCTGCCTAGACCAGATTCCGCCGCCGGGAAAGGTCTCAGGAGCGTGTGACAGCCCTGCGCCCGGGGATGGCTCGGGCCGTTCCGGCGGATGGTCAGCGCTCGAAGCTCAGGCAGACATGGCCCGAGCCTGTCGGCGCGGCAAAATCCTGCGGGCGGGCCGCCGACGGGTCCGGGGCGTTGTCGCAGACCGTCAGGGCGTCGTTCTCGATCTTGTAGATACCCGCCCAGTCCTGCCCTTTGGCCAGGCCGTCCTCTACGGAAAAATCGATCTCGGCCGGGGTGTTGTCCGGATCGGTCGTGAACCTGCCGCCGAAAAGCAGGTTGTCGCCTTTCACGATCCGAAAACGATCACCGTCGAATTCGATATGGTTGCCGAGAAGCTCGCCTGCGGCGGCGCCGTCGCGCTCGGCCGACACGGCGGTCCATGTGCCGTTCAGGTCGTCCTTCGGCGGAACCACATCCGCCGCCAGGACCGGCGGTGCGGCGGCAAGGATCAGGAAGAGCGCGAATGCGCGTGTCATCGATCCTTGCTCATGACGTGTGCAAACCGGTCAGCCGCCGGTAACGCTCATGTGACGGGAAAGCGCCGGCTTGTTGTGGCGCCGGTCGATGATGAAATCATGACCCTTGGGCTTGTGCGAGATCGCCTCGTCGATCGCGGCATGGAGCAGCTCGTTGCTCTCCGATGTCCGCAGCGGAGCCCGCAGGTCGGCCGCATCCTCCTGGCCGAGGCACATGAAGAGCGTCCCCGTGCAGGTGAGCCGCACGCGATTGCAGCTTTCGCAGAAATTATGGGTGAGGGGGGTGATGAAGCCGAGCCGCCCGCCCGTTTCCTTGATCTCGACGTAGCGGGCCGGGCCGCCGGTCTTGTAGGGGATGTCCGCGAGGGTGAACTGGTCCATGAGGCGGGCGCGCAGCACCGACAGCGGCAGATACTGCTCGGTCCGGTCGCCGTCGATGTCGCCCAGGGGCATCGTCTCGATGAGCGTCAGATCCATGCCCTCGCCATGGGCCCAGCGGATCATTTCGGGGATCTCGTCGTCATTGACGCCCTTGAGCGCCACGGCGTTGATCTTGATGGCGAGGCCGGCGCCCTGGGCCGCGGCGATGCCCTCCTTCACCTTCCTGAGATCGCCCCAGCGGGTGATGGCGCGGAACTTCCGCTCATCCAGCGTGTCGACCGAGACATTGATGCGCCGCACCCCATGCTCGTGGAGCTGGCTCGCATAGCGGGCGAGCTGGCTGCCATTGGTGGTGATGGTGAGCTCGTCGAGAGCGCCCGACTTGACATGGCGCCCGAGGTTCTCGATGAGTGATATCACGTTGCGGCGCACCAGCGGCTCGCCCCCGGTGAGCCGGATTTTCCGTACGCCGCGCCCGATGAAGGCTTCGCAGACCCGCTCCAGTTCCTCGAGCGTGAGCAGATCTTTCTTGGGCAGGAAAGTCATGTCTTCCGCCATGCAGTAGACGCAGCGGAAATCGCACCGATCCGTCACCGAGACGCGCAGATAGGTCACATGCCGGCCGAACGGGTCGACGAGGGCCGGGCCGGCGGCGATGGGACGCGATATCGGTGTGTTCATAACGCCTTACATGTCGGGCTTTGGGAGCCGAAGGTCAAGCCCCGGGTCGCAGCACCCCGGCCATGACGCCGGCGCCGGCCGTCGCCATGGGCGGGAACCGGCAATCTGCCCCGCGTCCGCGGCTGCGCAAGACGACAAACGCGACCGGTTCCGGCCATGAAAGCGACTTTGTCGGGAGCCGGCACGCGAGCGGCTTTGCTGCTTTACCGGCAGGTCATCAAGGCCATAAGATCGAGCCACAAGGCATTGGCCGCGAGTCGAGGTTCCATGCCCAAGCGAGGTGTGCTGGCCTTTCTTTGCCTGCTGTTCGGTCTCACTTTGGCGAGTGCTTCCGGCCGCGCTCCGGTCATTGCCCAGGCCCCCGAGGTCGACATGACGCTCGTCCTCGCCATAGATTGCTCCTTCAGCGTCGATGCCAACGAATTCCGCTTGCAGATGCAGGGCATGGGCCGGGCCTTCATGCGGCCGGAGGTCAAGGAGGCCATCGCCAAGGGCCCCAACGGCCGCATCGCCGTGATCGCCATGCAATGGTCGGACGAGGCCAATCAGATGGTGATCGTGCCATGGACCGTCATTGCCGGCGACAAGGACGCCGATCGCCTCGGCGCCGCCCTCATGGAGATACCGCGGCGTCTGGCCGAGGGCGGCACCTCGATCTCGATGGCGATCGAATATGCCGCGAGCCTGTTCAACGACGCGCCGCCCTCGTCGCGCCGGGTGATCGACATATCCTCCGACGGGCGCAACAATATCGGCCCGCCGGTGGCGCTGTCGCGCAACAAGGTGGTGAAGATGGGCATCACCATCAACGCTCTTACCATCCTCAACGAATGGCCGACCCTCGACAAATACTTCGAGGAGAATGTCGTGGGCGGACAGGGCAATTTCGTCATCCCGGCGGACGACTATGCCGCCTATGCCGAGGCGATATATAAGAAGCTCCTGCGCGAGATAACCGGCCCCGGGATTTCCTGATGCGTTTCATATCCTCCGACGAAGTCCACCGCGTTTGCGCCTGGACGCGGCTCTGCGATGCGATTTTTGCCGCGCACCGGGGGCCCGAGCCCAGGGTCGGCCGCTGCGAGCTTCATGGCGCACGCAATGGCGAGCGCGAGACCTATTTCAACCTGCCGGCATGGCAGCCGGGCGTCGCCATGGGCACCAAGGTCGTGACCGTGTTTCCCGGCAACCGCGACTTGCCGTCGGTGCAGGCGCTTTACCCGCTGTTCGACGGCCGGACCGGACAGCCGCTGGCGGTCCTCGACGGCACGGCGCTCACCTATCGCAAGACCGCAGCCGATTCCGCGCTCGGCGCGCGTCTCCTGTCGAATCCCGGATCCCGCAGCCTGGTCATGGTGGGAGCGGGCGCGCTCGCCCCCTATCTCGTCGCGGCGCATCGGGCGGTCAGGCCGGGGATCGACCGGGTCCGGATCTGGAACCGCGACCCTGCCAGGGCGGAGAAGCTGGCGGAGAAGCTCGAGGCGGAGGTCGCCCGCGACCTGGAAGCCGCGGTCCGCGCCGCCGATATCGTGACCTGCGCCACGTCGTCGACGTCGCCTCTGGTCGAAGGCGCTTGGCTCAAGCCCGGCGCCCATCTCGATCTCGTCGGGTCGTTCACGCCCGAGATGCGCGAATGCGACGACGAGGCGGTGAAGCGTTCGCGGCTCTTCGTCGACAGCCGCCGGTTCGCCATCGACCAGCCTGGTGATCTGGCTGATCCCTTGCGGCGGGGCATCATTCGACGCCATGATGTGGAGGCAGATCTGTTTGAGCTCTGCCGCGATGGCTATGACGTGAACCGCAAGCGCGACGACATCACGTTGTTCAAGAATGGCGGCGGCGCCCATCTGGATCTCTTCACCGCCTTGTTCGTCTGGCAAAATCTGAGCTGAGAAGAAAATGGACGTCAAAGTCTTCAGCGATCCCCGCAAGCCCGCCTATCTCAATTTCGACGCCGGCAGCAAGCCGCTGAAGGATCCGATCCGGCCGGAAACCCTGGCCCGCGTCAGGGCCTACCGGCACGGGCGTATCAAGAAGAAGCTCGCCGAGCACGATTGCGCGGCGCTTCTCGTCTATGACCCCCTCAATATCCGCTATGCGACCGACTGCTCGGACATGCAGATCTGGACCATGCACAATGCCGCGCGCTATGCGCTGATCTGCACCGATGGCCCGACGATCGCTTTCGAATATGCGCAGGCCCAGCATCTGGCGGAGGGTTTGCCGATGGTCGACGAGGTCAGGCCTTGCATCGGGTGGTTCTATTTCGCGAGCGGCCCCAATCTCGAGGCCAATGCCGCGAAATGGGCCGACGAGATCGCCGGCCTGGTCCGTCAGCACGGCGGCGGCAACATGCGGCTCGCCATCGACAAGATGGAGCCCCTGGGCGTCGATCTGCTGCGCGCGCGGGGCGTCGTCATCGTCGAGGGCCAGGAGATCACCGAGACCGCGCGCATGATCAAATCGGCGGACGAGCTCGAGATCATGGACTGGACGGTCAAGGTCACGGAAGGCGGAATGTGGCGGATGCGCGAGAACTCGCTGCCCGGCAAATCCGAGAACGAGATCTGGGCCGAGCTGCATTACGAGAATATCCGCAATGGCGGCGAGTGGATCGAGACGCGCCTCCTCGCCATCGGCGAACGCACCTTTCCCTGGTTCAAGGAGTGCTCCAGCCATGTCGGCAAGGAAGGCGACATGCTCTCCTTCGACACCGATCTCATCGGCCCTTACGGCTATTGCGCCGATCTCTCGCGTTCGTGGACCATCGGCCTCGTCGGGCCGACGGCGCTGCAGAAGGAGATCTATGCCTTCGCCCATGAGCAGATCATGCACAACTGGTCGATCATCAAGCCGGGCATGAGCTTCCGCGAGTTCAACGACAAGTCGCTGCGCATCCCCGAGGAGTATCACGAGAACCGCTACGGCGTGGCCCTGCATGGCGTCGGCCTGTGCGATGAATATCCCTCCGTTCCGACCCATGTCGACATGGACCAGGGCAAGGGCTATGACGGCGTGTTCGAGCCCGGCATGTGCCTGTGCGTCGAAAGCTGCACCGGATCGCGGCGCTCGGGCGAGACGGTCAAGCTCGAGATTCAGCTGGTCGTCACCGAGACCGGCACGAAGCGGTTCGACAGCTTTCCGTTCGAGGACTGGGTGTGACGGGGCATTCGCCGCGCTCGGCCGACAGGTGAAGCGGTTTGACGCTTGATCGGAGTCTTGCCGGCTCCTAGAGCCGGACGTCATGCATAGATTCTCGCTCGCCCCCGTTCCTGAGCTCGTCTTCGGCAATGGCCGTCTTTCCGATCTGCCCGCCTGTGTGACGGTCCTGGCGGGCAGGGCCCGGCCGGTGATGGTCATTGCCGACCCGGCGATGGGAAGCCTCGGCATCGCCGGCAGGCTGGCAAGGCTCCTGGCGGACGAAGGCCATGCCCCGGCTTTTTATGACGGCTTCACGGGTGAGCCCAGGTCGGCGGACATCGACCGGGCCGCGGCGCGTGCCCGCGAGACGGGGGCGAAAGCGGTGATCGGGCTCGGCGGCGGGACGGCGCTCGACACGGCGAAGCTGGTCGCATCCTGCGCGGTTTCGGCGAAGCCGGCCGAAGCCTATCAGTTCTGCGAGGCGGCCTTGCCGGCCGATCCCCTGCCGCTTATCGCCGTGCCGACGACGGCGGGCACCGGTGCTGAGGTGACGCGCACCTCGATCTTCACCAATGACCTGAAGCAGAAAGTATGGGCTTGGGGCGGCGGGCTCAAGCCGCGTCTCGCCGTGCTCGATCCCGAATTGACTGTCGGCGTGCCCCCGGCGGTGACGGCCGCCACCGGACTCGATGCCCTGGTGCATGCGATCGAGGCTGCCACCGGCCGTAATCGCAGCGAGGCCAACGATCTCTATTGCCATCGCGCCATCAGCCTCATTTCGGGAGCGCTCGAAAAGGCCGTGCAGGCGCCGGAGGATCTCGACGCCCGCGGCAGCCTGCTGCTGGGCAGCTGCTATGCCGGCATCGGCATCGACAATGCCGGCACGGCGCTGGCGCACAACATCTCGCATGCCATGGCCGAACTGGCGCCGGTGCCGCACGGCCGCGCCACCGGTCTCGCCATGCTCGCCACTCTCGACTGGGTGAAGGAGGGCGACCCTGACGTTTTCGCAGCCATTGCCGGCGCGATGGCTGGCGGTGGCGACGTCGCGGCCGCCTATGAGCGGCTGGTGCGGCGCTCGGGCATCAAGGTGAGCCTTGCCGGGGACGGGCTCGATCTCGCCCGGCCCGAGCTTCTGGCCGAGCGCATGGCCTCGCCCGCCCACGCGCCGATGCGCCGGAACACGGTCCGGGAGGTCGGCGATGACGATCTTCTCCGCCTGGCCGAACGCGTCTATGCGCTCGCCTGACGCGGCCGCGCTCGCGCGGCTGATCGCGGAAATCGGCCTCTATCTTTCTCGCTTCGGCGGGCCGGGCGTCGCCGATGTGCGGGAGGGCATTTCCCGCTTCGGCCACGGCCCGATGCAGGCGGGCTGGAAGCCGGCACCTCCCGTCTGCGGCCATCTCGATGCGGCCTTGGGCTGCATCAGCGGTGCGGATTCCTTGCGCCTGGCGATAGCCGATGCTCGACCCGCCTTGCGATGGACTACCTACACCGCCTATCCGCCGGAGGCGATCGGCCGCCGGTTTCCGGTGGCGCATGCCTTCGCCAGTCTGATGGGCGGGGAGGGGATTTTGCCGGCCGATGATTTCGAGCTGGGTCTGTTCCTCATCGAGCCGAAGACGCTCTATCGCGATCATCGCCATCGGGCGCCTGAGCTCTATGTGCCGTTAACCGGCCCGCATGAATGGCGTTTCGGTGCGCATGAAAGCTGGACAGAATATGAAGCCCACACACCCATCTGGAACGAGTCGATGCGAGTTCATGCGACATTGGTGCGCGATGTGCCTTTCCTTGCGCTCTTCGGCTGGACGCGCGACGTCACGGCCGATGCCGAGGTGGTGCCGGCAACCGATTGGGCGGAAATAGAGGCGGGGCTTTGAACGACGATATCTACCGGCCGGCGACGTGGGTCATCGACGCGATCCGCCGGTCGCTGAAAGGCAATGCCGCGGCGCGCGTGAAGAAGCGTCTGGCCGAGCAGGATCTCTCGCCCTCGGCGGTCAGGGAGCCGCCGCCGCGCCGGCTTCCCGCGACGCGCTTTCTGGCCGAATGCGTCGCCGCTTCGATGTTCACCAGTCCCGGCGTTGCGGCCGCCTTGGCCGAGATCGAAGAGTTCCTGCATTGGCGCCAGAATCCCAACTATTCCGACCGCCGGATGGGCGCTGGCTATATGGACAACTATGCCTATGCGGAGCTGATCGGCTCGCATGGTTTCTTCGCCGGGAATGATTTCCTCATGGGTCTGCTCCTGCTGGGCCCGAACAGCCACTATCGCGATCATCATCATGCCGCGCCTGAGCTCTATTGGCTGCTGACCGGGCCAAGCGAATGGCGGCGGGACAAGGGAGAGTTCGAGATGCGCGAGGCCGGCGAGACGATTTGGCACGACCCTCATATCGTTCATGCGACGCGTACCGATGCGAGTCCGCTGCTTGCGGTCTGGGCCTGGACCAGGGATGTAAGCGAGCCCGCCCGCCTCGTGGAGGCGTCATGAGCTTCGACGTGCTCCCGCTGCTTCGCGCCGGTCTGATTCTCGCCGTCGGCGCCTATGTCCTCATTGCCGCCTGCATGTATGCGACACAGCGCAGCCACCAGTATTTCCCTGGCCGCCAGGGTCTGGCGGCGAGCGCGGCCGGGCTTCGCGGCGTCGAGGACCTGAAGATCGCGAGCCGGGACGGCGAGACATTGCAGGCCTGGTACACGCCGGCGCGGCCGGGAAAATCGACCGTCCTCTATTTCCATGGCAATGGCGGGGAGATCTCGGACCGGGCGGAGCGTTTCGCGGCCTACCAGGGACAAGGCTTCGGCGTGTTCTTCCTGTCCTATCGCGGCTATGGCGCCTCGACCGGATCGCCCAGCGAACCGGGCCTGGTGGACGACGCGCGCGCCGCCTATGACTGGCTCGCGGCCAGGGGCGTCGAGCCTGCGGAGATCATGGTCGTGGGCGAATCGCTCGGCAGCGGTGTCGCGGTGCAGCTTGCCGCCGAGCGTCCGGTCGGGGCGCTGGCGCTCGAAGCTCCTTTCGCCTCGGCCGCCAACGTGGCGGCTGCCGCCTATTGGTGGCTTCCGGTGCGCCTGCTCATGAAGGACAGGTTCGACTCCTCTGCATTCATCGGCAGGGTCGAGGCGCCGCTTCTCGTCATCCACGGCGATCTCGACGGCGTCGTTCCCTTGCGCGAAGGCCGCGCGCTCTTCGCCCTCGCCAGCGAGCCCAAGGAGATGGTCGTCGTTCCGGACGGCACGCATGGCTCGATCTTCTCGCCCGAGAGTTGGGCCCGCGAGATGCGCTTTTTCGACCAGCACGGTGGCCGGGGAGGATGACGGAGAGGAAGCTGAAACAAAAAGGCCCGCGAGGCATTGCCCGCGGGCCTGGATTTCGCTCCTCGGCGATCAGGCCGGCTTGATCGCCAGCAATTCGCCGAAGATGTAGAGCGTCGGATGGATCTCGAAGCCCTGGACGCGCTTGTCGTAGGCGGCATAGACCGACCGCCACAGCGGCTGCGTGATCGGGCCGTCCTCGAGCATGATCGCTTCGAGCTCGCCCAGGACCTCGCGGCGCTTGTCGACGTCGAGCGTGCCTTCCGCCTTGTTGAGGAGCTCGTCGAACTGCTTGTTCGAATAGCGCGACTCGTTCCACGGGACGCCGGTGCGATAGGCGAGCGCGAGGACCATGAAGCCCAAGGGACGATGCGTCCATTCGGTGAAGCCGAAGGGCACTTCCGTCCACAGCTCCCAGAACTTGGCCGAGGGCAGCACGTTGATCTTGGCGCGGATGCCGGCGGTCTTCCATTGCTCGGCCATCGCCTCGACCGCAGCCTGCTCCCATGACGGATCGGGCTTGCAGTTGATCTCGACGTCGATGCCGTCCGGAAAGCCCGCCTCGGCGAGGAGCTTCTTCGCCTCTTCGGGCTTGAAGCCCAGGGGCTCGATCTTCTTGTAGTCGGGATGCACCGAGCAGACGTGATGATGCTCGGCCGGCTCGCCGACACCCTTATGCGCGATCTGCAGGCACTTCGCCGGGTCGGTGGCGAGGCGCATGGCCTTGCGCACTTTCGGGTTGTCGAAGGGCTTCTGGGTCATCTGCATGCGTGCGACCGCGGTCTGCGCCGTCACCACCTGGTGAATATCGACATGCGACAGGCCCTTGTAGAGGTCGAACTGCTCGATATTGCCCTGGTAGATGCCGTCCACCTGCTTGGAGGCAAGGGCGGCGGCGACCGCCGCCGGATTGTCGCCGAGGTCGATGAACTGCAGTTCGTCGAGATAGCCGGGCGCGTCGGGACGGCGCTTGAACACCGCCTTGCGGCCGACCTCGAGCTCGACGAGCTCGAAGGATTCAGTGCCGTTCGAGCCGACCTGGAAGTTGCCGTTCTCGGCCGGGTCGAGCATCAGGAAGGGATAGTGGAAGAGGTGTTCCGGGACGGCGACTTGCGCCTGCGCCAGGTTGAGCACCAGGGTCTTGGGATCCTTGATCTCGATCGCGTTGGCATCCCACAGTTCGGTGGTCATCACCGCATTGCCCTTGTCGTCCTTGGTGCCGGTATCGACATCCTTGAGCATATAGCCTTTCATCAGGCCGACCACCGAGGAGCCGACTTTCGGGTCGAGGCAATGCTTGATGTTCCAGGCGGCATGCTCGGCGGTGAAATCCTCGCCCTTGTGCCACTTGGCGTCCTTCTTGATATGCAAGGTCCAGGTCTTGAGGTCTTCGGAGGCTTCCCACTTCTCCGCGAGATGCGGCCGGGTCACATTGTCGACGCCGGTGCGGGTGAGATAGCCGCAGACCTGGCGCACGACGTTCGAATCGTAGACCCAGGAGAAAGTGTGGGGATTCTGCACCTTGGGGATGCGCTGGGCGATCTTGAGGACGCCGCCCTTGGGCATGTCCTGCGCCATTGCCGGTGGCGCCAGGGGCTCACCGGTGATCTTGCCGGCCCACATATAGGCCGCGCCCGACGACATGCCGAGCAGGCTCGCATAGCGCACGAATTCGCGCCGGTCGATCTTCTTGTCCGCAAGCTGCTGCTTGAGCTTCGGAATCCAGATATGCTCTTTGTCTGACATTGGTCTTCTTCCTCCCTCCCATTTGGGGGTTTCCAAAAGATGATTGTGGCGTCCCGTTGGATCGGACGTCGTTATGTCGAGCCGTCTGCGCCCTCTTTGATGCTATCACCGCCAAAAGAATTCGCAAATGGTGAATGGAATTTACGCATGGGCGTGGAGGCGGGTTGCATATTTGCGGCTAGCTATGGCCGGGCGGCGGCATGAAGCTGCAATAGTCGCGCTCCAGGAGCTCGGCGAAGCGCAGGCTGGTGAGGTCGGCGAACTGCCGGGCGATGACCTGGACCCCGGCGGGGAGCCCCTGCGGCGTCAGGCCCAGCGGGGCGACGGTCGACGGCAGGTAGAAGCCTCCCGAATAGCCCGCCCAGAAAAGCTGATCTGTTGTCGGCACTTGCCGGCCATTCACGGTGATCGTCCGGTCATGGCGCTCGCCCGCCTGGTCATGCGGGAAGGCGGCGGAGGCGGCGGCCGGGCAGAGCATGACGTCCCAGTCGTCGAAGAAGCGCTCCCACAGGAGGCGCATCTGGTGGCGCCGCTCATTGGCGATGAGCCATGAGCGATGCGGCAGCACGTTGGCCCGGGTCATGCGGGCGAAATAGCTCTCGTCGCCGGGCCGGAGCTCGGCTGCCCGTTCGAGATTCCGGGCGAAGTCCGCATCGCTCTGGCGCCGGCTGGTGGCGGCGCGAAGGAGCCTGACATAGACGTCCATGGCTTCGGCGGTGGTGAAGGCCGGCCGCGCGTCCGTGGAGAGCTTCTTCACCCGCTTGGACAGGAACTTGACCAGCGCGGCAAGAAGATCCTGCACCGGCTGGTCCACCTCGCTGACGGGGTCGCTGAGCATCACCGCCACGCGGAAGGATTTGAAGGAAGCTTCGGGCGCCGGCGGCAGCCTGAAGGTCGTCGCCCGGGCCTCGACCCCATCGGGGCCGGCGAGTACCTTCAGCATCGCGGTGAGGTCCCTGGCGCTGCGCGCCAGGGGGCCGGCGACGGAAATGTCGCTCGGATGGACGATGCCGGGCAGGAACTGGCCGCGCATCGGCACGATGCCGTAGGTCGGCTTGTGCCCATAGACGCCGCAATAATGCGCCGGATTGCGGATCGAGGCGCCGATATCGGAGCCGACCTCGAGGGCGCTCATGCCGGTCGCGAGCGCCACCGCCGATCCGCCGGAGGAGCCGCCCGGCGAGCGTGTCACGTCCCAGGGATTGCTGGTGGTGCCGTAGATCGCGTTGAAGCTCTGCCAGTCGGCGAGCATCAGCGGCACATTGGTCTTCCCGAAGACGACAGCCCCCTGATCGGCGAGGCGCGCAAGCGCCACGGCGTCGGATCGCGCGATGTTCGCGACGAAGCGCGGGTCGCCCCAGGTGGTCGGCGTGCCCGTCCAGTCGAAGCTCTCCTTGATGGTCATGGGAACGCCGTCGAACACGCCCTTGGGCGTACCCGCCTTGAGGCGCTTGTCGGCTCCGGCGGCCGCTTTGCGGGCGCGGGCGATGTCGCTGACGATCACGGCGTTGAGGCGCGGATTGTGCTTCTCGACCCTGGCCCAGCACAGATCGAGAAGCTCGGTCGCGCCGATCCTGCGGGCACGCAGAAGACGCGCCTGGTCGAGCGCCGGTCTCAGCTCGGGGGGAAGCTTGCAGGCCATTGGCGTTTCAGGCGACCATGGAAGCGAGCTAATGCCTCACTCTCGTTTCCTCCGCCGGCGCCGTATCGTCGGGCTCGTGCCGTCCGACCGTGATGACCGGCTCCATGGCGCGCAGCACCTCGTCGGGCAGGTGGCACATGATCATATGGCCGTTGCCCATGTCCTTGTTGGGCGGCATCTCGGTCTCGCAGATGGCGCCGATCTTGCGCGGACAGCGCGTCTGGAAGGGGCAGCCCGTCGGCGGGTTCATGGGCGAGGGCAACTCGCCCTTCAGCACGATGTGCTTCTTGGTCACCGATGTGTCGGCGATCGGCACGGCCGAGAGCAGCGCCTCGGTATAGGGGTGATAGGGCGGCGAGAAGACTTCCTCGGTCCGACCCTGTTCCATGATGTGGCCGAGATACATGACGACGATGCGGTCGGCGAGATAGCGCACGACCGAGAGGTCGTGGCTGATGAAGACGAGGGTGGTGCGCTTGGTGCGCTGGATGTCGGTGAGGAGGCCGGTCACCGCCGCCTGCACTGAGACGTCGAGAGCGGAGACCGGTTCGTCGGCGATGACGACCGCGGCCTCGCCGCCGAAGGCGCGGGCGATGCCGATGCGCTGCTTCTGGCCGCCCGACAGCTGGCGCGGCTTGCGGGCGGCGAATTCGCGCGGCAGCTTGACCATGTCGAGGAGCTCATAGGTCTTGCGCTCCGCCTCGTCGCGGTCCTTGGCCACGCCGAACTTGCGCAGGACCCTGGCGATCTGGGCGCCCACCGAGTGGCTCGGATTGAGTGTCTCGAAGGGGTTCTGGAATACGATCTGCAGGCTCGATATCAGGCCGGACGGGCGCTTGCGCACCGGCATGTGGCCGACTTCGAGCCCGTTCACCAGGACCTCGCCGCCGCTCGATTCCTCGAGCCCCATCAGCACCTTGGCGAAGGTGCTCTTGCCGCAGCCGGATTCGCCGACGATCGCCACGGTCTCGCCTTCGCGGGCCTCGAAATCGAGCTTCTCGTTGGCTTTGACGAAGCGCGACTTCTGCCCCGAGATCATGGCCGCGACCGAATTGTCGCGGATCTCGTAGTATTTCTTCATGTTCCTGATCTGCAGCACCGGCGGGCCGGGCTCGATCGGCTCGGCCTCCAGGCCCTTGGGCCGGTACTTCTTCCAGTCGATCTCGTCATAGCGGACGCAGCGCGCGGCATGGCCGGGATCGCCCTTGATGTCGAGCATCGCGATCGGCTTGTCGCAGCGCCCGGCCTGGAAGAAATCGCAGCGCGGCCCGAAGGTGCAGCCCTTCGGCCGGTCGCGCGGCAACGGCAGCTGGCCGCGGATGGGCACCAGCGGATGGGCGAAGCGGTCGGCCCCGGGCAGCGGGATCGAGGAGAAGAGGCCGCGCGTGTAGGGATGGCGCATGTGATCGAAGACCTGCTTCACGTCGCCGACCTCGACCGCCTGTCCCGAATACATGACGCAGATGCGGTCGCATGTCTCGAGGATGAGGCCGAGATTGTGCGAGATGTAGATCATCGACGTCCCGAAGCGCTGCGAGATGTCCTTGATCAGCTCGACAACGCCGGCTTCGACGGTGACGTCGAGCGCCGTGGTCGGCTCGTCCAGCAGGAGGAGCTTGGGGTTGGAAAGCAGCGCCATGGCGATGACGACGCGCTGCTGCTGGCCGCCAGAAAGCTGGTGCGGGTAGGAATTCATGATGCGGTTGGGATCGGGGAGCCTGACCGCGTCGAGCACTTCCGTGGCGCGCTTGTAGGCGGCCTCTTCGCTGATCCCTTCATGGATCTCGAGGACCTCCGTCAATTGGGTGCGGATGAGCAGCGAAGGATTGAGGGAGGCCATCGGCTCCTGATAGACCATCGATATCTGGGAGCCGCGGATCTTGCGCAATTCCTCCTGCGACATGGTGCGCATGTCGCGGCCCATGAACCTGATCTCGCCCCCGGTGATGGCGCCGTTGCGGCCCATATACT
Source organism: Parvibaculaceae bacterium (assembly GCA_050246735.1). Classification (GTDB taxonomy): domain Bacteria; phylum Pseudomonadota; class Alphaproteobacteria; order Rhizobiales; family Aestuariivirgaceae; genus Taklimakanibacter. Next base: position 50,824 of record JBFWVM010000009.1, read on the forward strand.
GCATGATGGCGAGCGCCACCGTCGACTTGCCGCAGCCCGATTCGCCGACGATGCCGACCGCTTCGCCCGGCATGACGGTCAGGTTGAAGTCATAGACCGCCGGGACGGCCCCGGCGCGCGTGTAATAGGAGATCGACACGTTCTTGCATTCGAGCACCGGTGTCTGGGTCGTGGTCATGGTCTCATCCTCAGTCACGCAGTGAGATTTCACGCAGGCCGTCGGCGAGGAGATTGAGGCCGAGCACCAGCGAGCAGATGGCGAGAGCCGGCCATATCATGGCGTTGGCGGCGATGGCGCCGAAGCCGCGCACCTCGGCGATCATCTTGCCCCAGTCCGGATCGGGCGGCGGCAGGCCGAGGCTCAGGAAGCCGAGCACCGCGATGGCGATGATGACATAGCCGAGGCGCAGGCAGGCATCGACGATGAGGGGGCCGCGCGCATTCGGCAGCAGTTCGACCAGCATGATGTAGAACGGGCTTTCGCCGCGCACCTCGGCGGCGGCGATGTAGTCGCGTGTCTTGAGATCGAGCACCAGCCCGCGCACGATGCGCGCCACTTGCGGCGCGGTCCCGAAGGTGATCGCGACGATGATGATGACGCCCGACACGACGGTGCCGCCGACACCCAGGCTGCCTATATATCGTCCCATCGGGGAATTCGGACCGAAATTCGTCAGGATGACGAGGAAGAGCACCATCGGCGGGAAGGAGAGGAACACATTGCCGATGAACGAGATCACCTCGTCCCACCAGCCGCCGCGATAGCCGGCCATGACGCCGAGCAGCATGCCCACCGCATAGGCGACCACCGTGGCGAGGATCGACCAGAACAGGACGAGGCGCGAGCCGTAGATGAGGCGCGAGAGGATGTCGCGCCCCTTGTCGTCGGTGCCCAGCCAATAGAGGCTGCCGTCGGGAGCGGCCGACATGGCCGGCTTCAGGAGATCGGGCGCCGATTGCGCCAGGGGATCGCGCAAGGGCAGAAGGTCGGCGCCGAGCGCCATGACGATCCAGAACAGCACCAGGAAGACGCCGACCATGGCGATATAGGATTCGCGCAGGAGCGCGATCGCCTTGAAAAACCGCACGAGGCCGCTCGGCCTTTTGGGCATCTCGGTCGCCGGTGCTGTCACGTCGCTCATGCGTCATGTCCTCACGAGAAGCGAATGCGCGGATTGAGGTAGGTGTATCCGACATCCGAGATGAACTGCGACAGGACCGCCACGAAGACCGCGACCATGGCGCATGCCGAGACGACATAGGTGTCGCCGAACAGGGCGGCGTCGTACATGGCCTTGGCGAAGCCGTCATAGGCGAAGAACACTTCGGTGACCACGATGCCGGAGAGCAGATAATTGAGTTGCAGGATCATGACCGTGAACGGGGCGATGAGCGCGTTGCGCAAGGCATGCTTGACGACCACGCGTTGCGGCGGAAGTCCCTTGAGGATGGCGGTCCGCACATATTGCGAGGTCATGACTTCGGCCATGGAAGCGCGCGTCATGCGGGTATAGTAGCCGAAATTGAAGAGCACGAGGGTGGCGACCGGCAGGACGAGCTCCTTCACGCTGAAGCCGTTGCTGAAGGACGACGAGCCGGGAAACCACTCGAGCCAGTAGACGAAGATGGCGACGAGGAAGGTGGCGGAGGCGAATTCAGGGAAAGACGTCGTGACGACGGAAGCGATCGAGATGGTGCGGTCGCGCAGCCCGCCCTCGTTGACGCCGGCCAGCACGCCGAGGATCAGCGAGATGATCGCGGTGATGAGGAAGACGCACAGGCCCAGTATCGCGGTGTTGGCGAGCCGCGGCGCCAGGAATTCCAGCACCGGGCGGTTGAACTGCGCCGAGACGTTCCAGTCGCCGGTGAAGAAGCCGTAGAGCCAGCTGACATAGCGCACGACGAGCGGCCGGTCGTAGCCGTTGTCCGCGAGCCACTGCAACCGGCCTTCCATCGGCGAATAGGGGCCGAGCACGCGCGCGGCGAGCGCCAGCTTGTCTCCCTCGAATATGAGGAAGAGCAGGACCGAGATCACGATCATGATCAGAATCATCGACGCCAGGCGCCGGCCGGCCAGTAGCAGCATCCCCTCACCCTGTCGTTTTTGTTCTTGTTGGGGAGGATGATAGAATCATTCAAACAAGCGAAGCAAGCGTTAGCGACGCTCGACATCTCAAAAACGAAACGGTCTCGCGATTTTTCGCGAGACCGTCTTCACATCGCAGCTGGCGGAAGCGTCAGATGGCTTCCTTGAGCTCCTTGGCGGCGCGGAAGGCGACTTTCTTCGACGCCTTGATCTTGATGGCTTCGCCAGTGGCAGGGTTGCGGCCCATGCGCGCCGGACGCTTGCGGACCTGCAGGATGCCGAGCCCGGTCACGCGCACCTTGTTGCCCTTCTTCAGGTGCTTGACGGTGAGATCGACGAAGGCGCCGAGGAATTCCGCCGCGGCCTTCTTCGACATCTCGTGCTTCTCGGCAAGTTCCGCTGCCACTTTGGACAGGGGAATCGTCACCACTTTATCATCAGCCATATATATGCTCCTTGCTTGCTGAACAGAGTAAAGCGAGCCCTAGCGCATGCTTTGATTCGTGAAAACCCTTATTTTCAAGGGTTTTTGCGCCGCACATGCTGAAAAACGCCCATTTGGCGGGCTAAATCCGCTCCTCCTCCTGCCAAGCCGGCCCCTCGCGGCTCTTGCGTTCCTCGGACCCGTCTCTGGAAAAGCAGGAAAATCGGGCAAAAAAACAGCAGGATGGGATTTGACCCATCCTGCCTTGCCGCCACCGGTCGCGGGCTTGGAGTCGCTTTTCAGACCCAGGGGCAGTTGGAATTGCGGTCGCCGAAGGTCCTGCCCTGGGCGAAGCGGGTGAAGGCGAAGGGCGCGAGTTCCGGCACCGGCTCGCCCGAGACGAGATGGCGGGCGACCAGCTTGCCGACGCCGATCATCTTGTAGCCGTGGTTGGAGTCGGCGATCATATAGCCGTTGTCGGCGACCCAGTCGAAGATCGGCACCGAATCCGGCGTGAAGGCGCCGATGCCGCCGTTGCGCCGCTGCTTGAACTGGCTGCCATAGTTCTTGAAGCGGTCGAACAGATAGGCGAGCGTCGCCATGTAATAGTCCTTGAACCAGGGATCGGCCTGGTAGAGGTCGTTGGCGTGGCCATAAGGGTCGAGCACCGCCTTCGGCCCCATCTTGATCGGAATGGTGCCGCCCTGGACGCCGGGCGCGCCGGCGCGCTCGGCGGCATAGCGCACATACATGTAGAAGTGCTGGTCGGGGAATTGATGGCCGTCTTCGGTGATGACCGGGGTGTTCATCAGCTCGACATGGAGGACCGGCGGATCCTTGTCGTCGCCGCTGCGGTACTTGTCGCCGTCCTTGAGCAGCACTTCGCCCTCGAGCAGGCGCCAATAGGTCCACATGTCGGCATCCTTGACGACGCCGCCGTCGGGGTAGCGCATGTCGAGCTTGTCGGGCAGGCCGAGCCAGTCCCAGTGCCTGGTGATCCAGGCGCCGGCGCAGATCACCACCGCATCGGCCTTGACCGTGCCCTCCGACGTGCGCACTCCGGCGATGCGGCCGTTCTGCATGTCGTAGCCGTCGACCGAGATGCCGGCGAAGGAGCGCACGCCCCACTGGTCGCATTTCTCCTTGAGGGCGCGGACCGCGGTATGGGTGCCGGCATAGCCCGAGGGAATCTCATGCAGCACGACATCGGCGCGTTCGACGTTGAAGTCGGGCCAGATCTTCTTGAGGAAGCTCTTGGCCTCCTTGCCGACATACATGTCCGACTTGTAGCCGGCGGCGTTCTGGCTCTTGTGCATCTTCTCGTAGTCGGCCTGCTGGTTGCCTTCGCCGACCGATACGTAGCCGACCTGCTGGAAGCCGAAGTTGACGGGGTCCGATTCCCATACGTCGACCGAATGGCGCAGGATGTTGTGGATGGGAGACGTCATGTAGAGATTGCGCACGCAGCCGCAGGCGATGCCGGTGGCGCCGGCCCCGGGGCCGGTCTTGTCGATGAGCACCACGTCCGAGCCCCGGCCCTTGCCCGAGCGCTCGAGCTCCATCGCCAGGTGCCAGGCGGTCGACATGCCATGCATGCCCATGCCGATGACGACATAGGCGGCCGATTCCGGTAAGTGCGCGGTGGTCATGGATTCTCTCCGTAGACTGAATGAAATAGGGATCACTTGATGAGCGGATGGGCGACCGGCTCCTTCGGCCGCAGGAAATAGCGCCGGAAGATCTCCCCATAGCCGTTCATGCGGTAGCCGTTGTTCTTGGCGACGAGGGCGTCGCGCTCCGAGCGGTAATAGGCCGGCAGCTCGTACCAGGGAAGCCTCGGCCGCGTGTGATGGGCGACATGCAGGTTGTTGTTGAGGAACAGCAACGCCCAGAAGGGCGAGGCTTCGACGATGATGGTGCGTTCGCCTTCCTGCTCCGCCGCCTGGTGCTCGCAGAAGGAGCGCACCAGCATGAGGGCGATGCCCGGATAGGCGAGGAGCAGGACGTACTGCCAGAAGGCGATGCCGCACACGTGGAGCGCATAGACGAGGGTCACCGCGCAGGCCGGGACATGGAGCAGCCAGGCCTGGATGATCTCGCGGTCGCGCTTGAGCATGGCGAGCGCCTCCGACGACCAGAAGCGGATCGAGGCGATGAGCGGCCCCATGATCATGCGGCCGGCGAGCGTGTTGTTGAGGGTGTAGAGCTGCTTCATCGGCGCGGGCAGCGCCGCCCAATGGCCGGGCAGAAGGTAGTAGGATTCGGGATCGAGCTGCGGGTCGGTCAGATGCTCGTCATTGTGATGGGTGAGATGCAGCTTGCGATAGCGCCGATACGGGAACCAGAGGCTGGGATTGATCGACACCAGGAGCTCGTTGACGAGCCGGTTGCGGGTCGGATGGCCGTGCAGCGCCTCATGCTGCAGCGAGCCGTGCAAGGCGATGAGATAAGCCCCGATCGGGGTCGCGATCCACCAGGGCAGCCTGGTGAAGAACCACATCAGGATGGCGAGGAGCGCATATGTCGCGGCGATGAGCGCCATTGTCGGCCACTCGATGCGGAGCGGCTTGGCGGTTTCGATCTCGCGAGGCAGGACCATTCCTGCCTTATAAGCGTATCACGCTTTACTCACCATGCGATTATGCGCATAATCTGTTTATTGTGATCCGCATCCGCGTCCTCTGGTGACGATTGTAAACAATGCAGAAGCGCGACACGTCCGATATTTTTCGGCAGAGGCTTTCGGCCCTGATCGAGCGTTCCGGCTTGTCGCGGGCGCAGTTCGCCACCCGGGCAGGGCTGGACCGGTCCACCTTGTCGCAACTTCTATCTGACGTAAACATAAGATTGCCTCGAACTGAAACCATCGCCCGGATAGCCGCCCGGCATACGGTTTCCATCGACTGGCTGCTGGGCCTGTCGCAGCAGGATCAGGTGGCGGCCGATATCGTCTCCCAGCTCGCCATCGAGCCTGACGCCGGGAGCCCTGCCGACGAGCGGCTGCTGCGCTGGCATGAGGAAGCGCGCGGCTTCAAGATCCGCTATGTGCCCGCAACCTTGCCCGACCAGGTGAAGACCGAGGCGGTGATCGCCCATGAGACGGGCAGGCTCGATGAAACCGCCGCCAAGGCCTGGGCGGGCATCGCGCGGGCCCGCATCGTCCATGCCAGACGCAGCGAGCATGAGATCGAGGTCTGCTCGCCGCTGCAGGGCCTCGATGGCTTCGCTCGGGGCGAGGGGATCTGGCGCGGCCTGTCCCCGGCCGACCGCCTCGCCCAGCTCGAGCAGGCGGCGCGGTTCACCGACGACCTTTATCCGGCCTACCGCTGGTTCCTCTTCGACAATCGCGAGCGTTTTGCCGTGCCCTATACGGTGTTCGGCCCCTTGCGCGCGGCCATTTATGTCGGCGACATGTATTTCGTCTTCACCTCGACCGAGCATATCCGCGAGCTTTCGCGTCACTTCGACAACCTCATTCGCAATGCCCGTATCCAGCCCAACGAGACAAGCCGCTATGTCCGCAGCCTCATCGACGAGGTCCGATGACCATTTCGCTGCCCATGTATGACTGGCCGGAAGTCCGCGGCGCAACGGACGCCTGGGCGCAAGGCATCCTCAGGCATCTGGGCTGCGAGAACGCGGCACTCGACCGTAATCCCGATTATTTTTCCGGATGGCGCCGTGCCGACCTTCTCTTCAGCCAGACCTGCGGCTTTCCCTTCACGCATGAATTCCGCGGCAGGCTCGGCTATGTCGCGACCCCCCATTATGCCGTTCCCGGCTGCGAGGGGCCGCGTTACTGCAGCCTCGTCTTCGCGCGCGAGCACCGGCCGCTGGCCGGCTTCCGCGGCAGCCGTGCCGCCATCAACAATCCCGATTCGATGTCCGGCATGCTGGCGCTCAAGCTCGTCTTCGCGAGCCATGCCGAAAGCGGCCGCTTCTTCTCGCGAGTGATCGAGACCGGCCGCCATGTCGGCTCCATGATCGCCGTGCGCGACCGGCAGGCCGATGTCTGCGCGATCGACGCCGTCTGCGTCGCACTGGCGCGGCGCTACCGGCCGGACTGTCTGGAAGGCCTCGTCGAGATCGCCCGTTCGCCGCTGGTGCCCGGCCTTCCCTTCGTGACGGCCGGCCATCGCGACCCGACGGACCTGCGCCGGGCGCTCGTCCACGCCTTTGCCGATCCGGACCTGGCGCAGGCGCGCGAGGCGCTTTTCCTCGATCGCCATTCCGTCCTTGCCGACGACGCCTATGATCTTATCCTGGGCCTCGAACGGCAGATGGAAGAAACCGGCGGACTGAGGCTCGCATGATCGATCTTTACACATGGAGCACGCCCAACGGGCGCAAGATATCGATTGCGCTCGAGGAGATGGGGCTCGCCTACGCCGTCCATCCGGTCGATATCGGCAAGGACGAGCAGTTTGCGCCGGCCTTCGTGAAAATCTCGCCGAACAACAAGATCCCCGCGATCGTCGATCGCGACAATGATCAGAGCATCTTCGAGTCGGGCGCCATCCTGATGTATCTCGGCGACAAGACCGGCAAGCTTTATCCGGGCGAGGCGAGGGCGCGCATTCGCGTCCACGAGTGGCTGATGTGGCAGATGTCGGCGGTAGGCCCGTTTCTGGGCCGTGCTCATTATTTCCTGCACTACAATGCCGGCAAGGCGCCTTTCGCCGAAGCCTGGTTCGAGGCCGAGGCCCATCGGATCTACGGCGTGCTCGACCGTCTGCTCGACGGCAGCGAATTCATGTGCGGCGATTATTCGATCGCCGACATCGCGACCTTCCCCTGGATCGCGCGCTTCGCATGGCAGAGGATCGATCTCGCGAAGTACCCCCATGTGCGGCGCTGGTATTGCGCGCTCGCGGCGCGGCCGGCCGTCATCAAGGGCTACAAGGTGCCCGATGCCGGGGCTGAAATCCCGGAGGCGGGATAGCGCATGATCCGGAAAAGTGGATGCCGGTTTTCCGAAAGATCATGCGCGGACAAAATGATGAAGCGTGATGGCGCTTCACCCATCACGCTTTAGTCACCACTTCGCCGGCATCAGTTCGTCGGGCGCCGGCCTCGTCTGGGCGAAGGCGTCGAGCGCTTCGCACCGTTCGCTCAAGCGGTCGAGATTGGGATAGAGCCCGGGCGGAATGGCTTCCGGCAGGCGCAGCTTCAGGTAGCCGACAAGGCAGCCTGCCGTGATGTCGGCCTGGCTGAACTTCCGCCCGAAATACCACGGATCTCCGGCATGCGCGTCGAGATGGACGAGTGCGCCGGAAAGCTGCGCCATGCAGCGCGCCGTCCATTCATGAGCGATGCCGTGGGGCGAATGGAACTGACGCTCGTAGACGACGTCCGCCGCTTTCTCGATGGCGCCCGTGGCCAGCGCCAGCGCCTGCAGGACCCGCCTGCGCTCGTCGCCGCTGCGGGGAATGAGGGCCTTCTGCGGACCCGCCAGCTCGTCGAGATGGTCGAGGATGGCGGTGCTGTCATAGAGCGTCTCGTCGCCGTCGATGACCAGGGCCGGCACCCGCATCAGCGGGCTTATGTCCACCATGGCGGGATGGAAGGCCGACAGCCGGTTGCGCTCGAAGCGCAGGTGATAGTGGTGCAGCGTGACCGCGACCCGGCGCACGAAGGGAGAGTCGAACTGCCCGACGAGGATCATCAGGCTGCCCTGTCGTCCGCGTCCCGGACGTCGATCGACAGCTTCTTGCCCAGGACTTCGAAAGCATGCTCGATTCTGGCGAGGTTGGTCGCGTGATTGAGATCGAGGATGCGGTCGACCTCCTGCTTGTGAATGGACATGCGCCGCGCCAGTTCGGACTTGCGAATGCCGTTTTCCCGCATCGACTGATAAAGCAGGACTTTGACCGATGCCTGCACCGGCAAGGATACGCGGATGTCCCGTGCCTTGCCTTTTGAGGGCGGAGGGATCTCCTCTCGATCCGAAATACGCGCCTCGATGGCCTCCTCGAACGCGCCCACCGCATGGGCGAGCGCTTCCTCGCGGGTTTCACCGAAGGTGGTGAGCTCGGGAAAATCCGGCGACGTCAGCAGGAATGTGCCGTTGTCATCGGGTTTCAGGTGAACGCGATACGAAATCATTTCAGTCCGAGGTCTTTCTTGATTTTGTGAACCAGGCCAGTACCAAGCTCTTTGCCCTTGCCATGGGCCGGAAGTTGTGATTTTCGACCTCCCAATCTGACGGTAATATGACCGCTTCCCCCTTTATGTGCTTCAAACATGCAACCTTGTTTCGCCAGCCAGCGGCGGAACTCTGAATAATTCATGCCTGTCTCCTGCTGTCATCGCTTCCTCCATTTGATTCGCGCCGTTTCAAGAAAGACCGAGGGGGGAGCACGGCGCACGGCTCCTCCCCAGGGCAACTATCCGGAAGATATCCTGTCGTAGATGATAGTCAACAGAAATGTTGACTATCCGGTGCTGAGCCGGGTGACCGCGCGTTGCCGTCCGATGAGCGGCAGGAGCAGCGCCAGCTCGGGTCCATGGTCGAGCCCGGTGAGCGCCAGCCTGAGCGGCATGAACAGCGCCTTGCCTTTGCGTCCGGTCTCGGCCTTCACCGCTTCGGTCCAGGCCTTCCAGCTGTCGGCCGTCCATGGAGCCGGCGGCAGGAGGCGGGCCGCCGCCCTGACGAAATCGCGGTCCTGCGCGGCGACGACCGGCGTCACCGCGCCGGCGACGACCTCGTGCCAGTACCGTGCGTCGGCGAGCGTCTCGAGATTGCCGCGCACAGCGAGCCAGAAGGCTTCGTCGCCGCAGCCGAGCCGGTCCTTGACCGCCGCGTAGGGCAGCATATGCAGCAGCCGGGCATTGAGCCCCGTAAGCTCGTTTTCGTCGAACCGGGCAGGAGCGCGCGACAGCTTGTGGAGATCGAAGCCCTCGATGAGCTCGCGGTAATCGGCGCAGGGATGGATGGACTCCGAGGTGCCGAGGAGCGCGGCATGGCTCACCACCGCCATCGCCTCGAGGCCTCGTTCGCGTAAGGAAGCGATCGACAGTGAGCCCAGGCGCTTCGACAGGCCCTGGCCGTCGGCCCCGGTCAGCAGGCTGTGATGGGCGAAATCCGGCGCCTTCCCGCCGAGCGCCTCGAAGAGCTCGATCTGCACCGCCGTATTGACCACGTGGTCCTCGCCGCGGATCACATGGGTGATGCCGAAATCCATGTCGTCGACCACCGAGGGGAGCGTGTAGAGATAGGTCCCGTCCTCGCGCACCAGCACGGGATCGGACAGGTTGGTCGTGTCGATGTGCTGCGGCCCGCGGATGAGGTCGTTCCACGCGACGACGCGATGCTCGAGCCTGAAGCGCCAGTGCGGCCTGCGGCTTTGCGCCTCGAGAGCATCGCGCTCCCGGGGGGTGAGCTTGAGGGCGGCGCGGTCATAGACCGGCGGCCGGTGGCGGGCCAGCTGGCGCTTGCGCCGGCGCTCGAGCTCGTCCGCCGTCTCGTAGCAGGGATAGAGGCGGCCCGCGGCCTTGAGCTTCTCGGCGGCTGCCCGATAGGCGCCGAAGCGCCTCGACTGATATTCGACACGGTCGGGCGCGATGCCGAGCCAGTCGAGATCCCGGGCGATGCCCCGGGCAAACTCCGGCGTGGAGCGCTCGACGTCGGTGTCGTCATATCGCAGCACGAACCGGCCGTCCGACTTGCGCGCGAAGAGCCAGTTGAGGATGGCGGTACGGGCGTTGCCGATATGTATGCGGCCCGTAGGGGAGGGCGCGAAGCGTAAGGTCGGGGTCACGTCAGCCTTGATCCCGGAAGCCGTTGACGATCGGATAGCGCCGGTCGCGGCCGAAATTGCGCCGGGTGATCTTCACCCCGGGTGCCGCCTGGCGGCGTTTGTATTCGGCTACATAGAGCATGTGCTGGATGCGTTTCACCAGGGCTTCCGGATGGCCGCGCCTGACGATGTCGGCAACCGGCATCTCCTCCTCGACGAGGCACGAGAGAATGTCGTCGAGCGCGTCATAGGGCGGCAGGGTGTCCTGATCGGTCTGGTTCTCGCGCAGTTCCGCCGTCGGCGCCTTGCTGATGATGCGCTCGGGAATGAGGTTGCGCTCCGGCCCTTTCAGGCCTGCGGGGCGGTTCTGGTTGCGCCATCCGGCCAGGCGGTAGACTTGCGTCTTGTAGACGTCCTTGATCGGGTTGAAGCCGCCGTTCATGTCGCCGTAGAGCGTCGCATAGCCGACCGACATTTCCGACTTGTTGCCGGTCGTCAGCACCATCGATCCGAACTTGTTCGAGATCGCCATCAATATGGTGCCGCGGCTCCGCGACTGGATGTTCTCCTCGGTGGTGTCGCGGTTCCGGCCGTCGAACAGGGGCCCGAGCGCCGACAGGAAGCCTTCGACCGGCTCCTTGATGGGCACGACGTCGTAGCGCACGCCGAGCGCCTTGGCGCAGGCTTCGGCGTCGAGAAGGCTTTCGCGGCTCGTATAGGCATAGGGCAGCATCACGCAATGGACGCGCTCGGCGCCCAGCGCGTCGACGGCCATGGCCGCGACGACGGCCGAATCGATGCCGCCCGACAGGCCCAGCACCACGCCCGGAAAGCGGTTCTTCTCGACATAGTCCCCGAGGCCGAGCACGCAGGCGAGCCAGGTCTCCTCTTCCTTTTCGGGCAGCCGCGCCACGTCGCCCTTGGTCATCGCCCAGCCGTCGGCGCCGCGCCTCCATTCGGTGACGGCCACCGCCTCCTCGAACATCGGCATCTGCAAAGCGAGGCTTCGATCGCCGTTGAGCACGAAGGAGGCGCCGTCGAAGACGAGCTCGTCCTGGCCGCCGACCTGGTTCAGGTAGGCGAGCGGCAGCCCCGTCTCGGTGATGCGCGCCACCACCAGGCTGAGCCTCGTATCGTCCTTGTTCTGCTCGAAAGGCGAGCCGTTGGGCACGAGCAGGATCTCGGCTCCCGTCTCGGCCAGGGTCTCGCAGGAGTCCTCCGTCCAGATGTCCTCGCAGATCGGCACGCCGAGGCGGACGCCTTTGAAGCTGACGGGCCCGGGGGCCGGACCCGCGACGAAGACCCGCTTCTCGTCGAAGACGCCGTAATTCGGCAGGTCGTGCTTGAAGCGCAGCGTCTCGACCTTGCCGTTGTCGAGCATGGCGACCGCATTGTGGACGGCCTCGCCTTCGCGCCAGGGCGTTCCGACGAGGATCGCCGGTCCGCCGGCGGTGTCGTGCGCCAGCTCCTCGACCGCCTGCCGGCAGGCGGCGACGAAGGACGGCCGCAGCACCAGATCCTCGGGCGGATAGCCGCAGATATATAGTTCGGGATAGAGGACGAGGTCGGCGCCGGCCTCCTTGGCGCTGCGGTGGGCCTTCCGCGCCTTAGCGAGGTTGGCGGTGACCGCGCCGACGGTCGGATTGAGCTGGGCCAGGGCGATGACGAGGCGGTCGGTCATGGCCCGCGTCATAGCGCAGCCGGCGGGACCCATCAATCGCCGTGCCGGATCGGGCAGGAGCTACAGGGGGCAGAACCGGGCGTGCCATCGAATTGGCGCAAATGACAGGCATCGCGACTCCGGCGCTGAAACTGGTATATGATCCGACCAGGTTCCGCGTCCCGCGTGGGAGCTTCGGGACCGTCCCGACAGGAGGCACTGACGACATGAGATTGGACAATGAACGGCCCAGCGACAATATCGAGGATCGCCGCGGCCGAGGCGGGGGGTTCGGCTTTCCGCGCGGCGGGGGCGGGGGCTTCCAGATACCGATGGGCCGCGGTGGCGGCGGCATCAGCCTGCAGACCATCATCCTGCTCGTGGCGGTCTATCTGATCGCCAAATTCGTCTTCGGCGTGGATCTCATCCAGATGATCACCGGCGACCAGATGCAGCCGCCGCCCGGCCAGCAGCAGAGCGAGACGCAGCTGCCCTCACCCGGAGGGCAGACCACCCAGGACGACCAGACCACGGGAGGCGGACAGCAGAGCGGCCAGCAGCAGACGACGGACGTCACCGGCGACGCCGGCAGGGATTTCGTGGCTCGTGTCCTAGGGTCGACCGAGCGCGTATGGACCGACAAGTTCCAGCAGATGGGCCGGCAATATCAGAAGCCGACCCTCGTCCTGTTCAACGGCTTCGTCCAGTCGGCCTGCGGCATGGCGCAGGCGGCCATGGGACCGTTCTATTGCCCCGGCGACACCAAGGTCTATATCGACCTCTCCTTTTACCAGGACATGAAGAACAAGCTCGGCGCGCCCGGCGACTTCGCCCAGGCCTATGTGATCGCGCATGAGGTCGGCCATCATGTCCAGAACCTTCTCGGCATCGCCGCGAAGGTGCAGCAGGCGCGCATGCAGGCGTCGCAAGCGGAAGCCAACGCGCTCTCGGTCCGCATGGAGCTTCAGGCCGATTGCCTGGCCGGCGTGTGGGCGAAGACGGCCAATGATACGAACCGCATTCTGGAGGAGGGCGATATCGAGGAGGGGCTCAATGCCGCGGCCGCCATTGGCGACGACCGTCTGCAGCGCCGCTCGCAGGGCTACGTCGTTCCGGAATCCTTCACGCACGGATCGTCCGAGCAGCGTGTGCGCTGGTTCAAGCAGGGCATGCAGTCGGGTGATATGAATTCCTGCGATACGTTCGGAACCGATCAGCTCTGACGTCGCCCATCGAGAACGAAAACGGGCGCCCGTGAGCGCCCGTTCGGAGAGTCATTTGGGTTCGATCAGGCCTTGCTCATCGAATTCTTGATGAAGCCCGCGATCACGGTGAGGATGGCGCCGCCGACGCCGCCGCCGATCACATCCTGGATGATGGAGCCCATGCTGTTGGTTGCCGCCGCTGTGGCCGCGGGATCCACTGGAGCGCCTGTCATCCGTTCGAGAATCTGGCCGAGGATGACACCGCCGATGGCGCCGACGATGGAATTGCCCGTCGTGCCGAGGCTGGCATTCTTGACCACGGCACCGCCGGCATTGCCGCCCACCGCGCCGAGGATCAGCTGAATGATCAGGCTGACGATATCCATGATTTAACCCCTCTGATGGTTGCCCAGAGCTGCGTTTCCGCAGCTGATGGGAGTCTATACCTCTCCTGCCCCGGGTAAAGAGCGAATATCGGCCTGTGAATGACCGGTGGATGTCATCAGGCATTCCGAGACTTCGACAAGGTGAGCGGGTCTTGGCAAGAACCGGGAGATCGAAGCCGAACGATTTTTGGTCGATATGGTCGGGATCGTGCAGCACGCGCCGTCCGATCTTCTCTTTGGCGTCGGTCTCCTCTCGCCCAACCATTGATCTGCGCCCGGCAGGCGATGCAGTGCTTCGCCCGACGGCGTGCGAGATGGCTGTCGGCGACCGGTTCGTAGAGCGCGCCCTGCGCCTTTGTCCGGTCGCGTGCGGACGTGGCCCAACAAGCCCGGATTGATCGTATAAAACATTGAAAAGTCGATATAATTTATCAATGGTGGTTTTGCGGATGATGCGCCCGGCAGGGCCACGCGCGGGTTGCTCGGGCTCGCGCGTCATCGGCGCCGCCGAGAGCCGTGTACATCGAGCGGAATTTCCAGACTTCGACGAGTTCGTTGCTGAAGCCGCAGCGGCGCTGTTTGAGCATCGGTCCCCGCTGCCGGGCTTGACCCGTGAAAGCCGTCGCGGGAATGGCCGCCGACAGACCGCGATGATGATGGCGGCAAGGGTTCTGTCCATCGCCGATCTGACGAGCGGTCTCCAGCCGGTGCGCGTCCGGTTCGAAGAACCCGCAAGGCAGGTTTCCCGGCTGCATGCAGGCTCGTCGGCTGAATTCGAGCTTGGAGGCCCTGCCACTGATTCGGTTGTCGACGGGCAGGTCCCGTGCTTCCGCGGAGAGCGGTGTGGCGACGATGATCAGCGGCAAACCGAGGAGACCGATCCTGGTGAAAGGAAATGGAAGGCGCCGCAAGTGATGGACGACGAGACCCGGGATCACGGATCTGACCGCGGCGCAGCGAGTCGATCTGATGGACGCTTTCCTGTGAAGCCTCGTGGTGATTTTGCAACAGTTCGCGCCGCCGCTTGGGCGCGCGGACGGAGATTGCCGCGACCGGCCTTCTGATTAGCGGGCTTGGCGGCCAAAGAAATGCCCCGCAGGCTATGCGGGGCATGGAAGGTTTGAGTGCTGTCAGGAGACGGGGAGAAAATGCGGGGATCGGCCGGCCGTCCCATCTCATGCGGCGGAGCGTATCATTTCATGACGAGCGATTCAGGTTAATCAGTCGTTAGGCTTGATGAGTTGTTAACGCATTGCGTGCGATTTTAGCGACGTCTCGCGGCGGGAGACTGGTGGCTCGGCGTCTTCGGCCGACGCTGCTCGGAGAAAAGCTCCGGTCTTGGCGCCGCAGTCTTGCCATGCGAGCATGCAGTGCTGGGAGTAAAGTGTCTGAGGAGGATGAAATCGTGCCTGAACCAGGTTTGACGCGTCGTCACTTCATCGGCGGTGCCGTGGCGGGTTGCGCTTTCGGTCCGACCGTGGTGCCCGCACGGGCCGATCAGTATCCGGACGATCCCTACCCGCTGCCGCCTTTCGATGAAAAGAAGCTGCCCAGGGAGTTTCGCCGCACGGTTGTATCTTACCCCACGCGCCACTGGCCGGGCACGGTGATCGTCAACACCGGCAGCCGCCAGCTCTTCGTGGTTCTGGAAGGCCAGCAAGCCCTGCGGTTCGGCTGCGCCGTCGGCCGCGACGGCTTTCGCTGGGCGGGTCTCGCCGATGTCGGCCGCAAGGTGATGTGGCCGCGCTGGACGCCGCCCAAGGACATGATCGAGCGCAGTCCCGACAAGGCGAAATGGAAGAACGGCATGCCGGGGGGGCCGAACAATCCGCTGGGCGCCAGGGCCCTCTATCTCTTCCAGAACGGCAACGACACGCTCTATCGCATCCACGGCACCAACGAGCCGATGTCGATCGGCAAGAACGCATCTTCGGGCTGCATCCGCATGCTCAACCAGGACGTCATCGAGCTCTATCGGCGGGCGCCGGTCGGCACCCGGGTCGTCGTCATGGCGGAGGGCTGGTGATGCGCGGATCCCCGCTTGCGACCGCGCCCGGCTGGCTTGCCGCGGTCTTTGCCGCCGGCCTCCTGGCGGCCTGCAGCTCATCCGATTCGCGCATCGACGATGCCGGGACCGATCCCGCCGTCACCGAGCCGCCGCCCACCGTGCCCACGGGGCCGATGAAGGCGGGCGACATCATGCGCGCCTTGTCGGGCAACAGCTTCCGCTACACCCGCAGCGGCGACCGCACCGGCACGACCACCTTCAACAGCGACGGCACGTTCAGCTACCAGGAGACCGGCAAGGGCGAAGGGACCGGTATCTGGCAGGCGAGCGACGGGTCGCTCTGCGAAGCGTTCAATCCCACGAGTTTCCTGCCGCGGGGGACGCGCACCGAATGCCATCCCTTCGCGCAGACCGCGGAGGGCGCCTACCTGGCCGGAAGCACGGTCTTCGAGGTGATGTAGGCAGGGACGATCCGCGCTATCTGAAGGTCTGCAGCCGCGGGTGCCGGTTGACATCCTTATAGAGGAGATACCGGAAAGGTCCGGGCCCGCCGGCATAGCAGGCTTGCGGGCAGAAGGCCCTGAGCCACATGAAATCGCCAGCCTCGACTTCCACCCAATCCTGGTTGAGCCGGTAGACGGCCTTGCCCTGGAGCACATAGAGGCCGTGCTCCATCACATGGGTTTCGGCGAAAGGAATGACGGCGCCGGGCTGGAGCGTCACGACCGTGACATGCATGTCATGCCTGATATCCGCCGGATCGACGAAGCGCGTGGTCGCCCACCGGCCCTCGGTGCCGGGCATGGGGTCGGGCAGGATGTCGCGCTCGTCGAGGACGACGGGGTCCGGCTTTGCGATGCCCGGCACGGCCTCGTAGGATTTGCGGATCCAGTGGAACTTCACCGGCCTGCCGGATTCGTTGCGGACCGACCAATCCGTATCCGGAGGAATGAAGGCATAGAAGCCGGGCGTCAGCTCATGGCGCTTCCCGGCGAGCGTCAGGGCGAGGCTGCCCTCGACGATGAACAGCGCCGCTTCGGCGCTGCTGTCGGTTTCGGGTCTTGAGCTGCCTCCGCCGGGGGCCACCTCCACGATATATTGCGAGAAGGTCTCGGCGAAGCCGGAAAGGGGCCGGGCGATGATCCAGGCCTTGCTGTCTTCCCAGAAGGGAAGACAGCTCGCCACGATGTCGCGCATCACGCCTTTCGGGATGAAGGCATAGGCATCGGTGAAGGCGGCGCGTCCGGTCAGGAGTTCGGTCTGCGCCGGATGGCCGCCGAGGGCGGAGAAATAGGGTCCGGAGCTCATGGCGCGGTCTTTTGCAGCAATCCCACAATGTTTCCAAGCGAAATAAGGATGCGGGCGAGCATGGGTGTGTTGCGATGGAGGCCGGTGGCGGGAGCGGAGCATTGCCTCGCACCAACGAAAAACCCCCGCCGCGCGAGCGGCAGGGGCATTGTTCGTGATCGGGCTGCTCAGATCAGACTGAGCAGCGACTTCGCCGATTACGGGAAGCGGAACCAGGTTCCGAAGAAGACCTGAAGCTGATCCGCGTCGTCGTCGTCGACCAGATCAACAACCGGAACGTCCTCTGAATCCAGTCCGGCGACAAATTCATGCCGATCGCTGAACTCGACATAGGTGGCGCCGACACCCAGCGTCAGCTGGCTGACCGGATCCCAGTAGATGCCGCCGCCGAAGCCGAGGGCTTCGCCAGCAACGTCGTAGTCCTCGATACCGGCACCGAGTTCGAGACGGGTGTCTTCGGAGATGTTGACGATCAAGCCGACAGACCCTGCCCAGAACTCGTCATCCGTGGTGAGCGGCCCGATGTTGTTGGTGTAGAGGCTGGTGCCTTCACCGACCACGGCACCGACCGTGAGGATGAAGGACTGGGCGAGGCCGATATTGGCGCCGCCGCCGATCGCCCAGTCATCCGAGCCGAAGTCGTCGTCCTGATAGAGGCCGACGAGCTGCGCCGTGAAGGCGTCGCTCGAATACATCAGGTAAGCCTGGATGTTCGGGATGTCCGACTTGTCGATGCTGTCGGCGTCAGAGACGGCGTAGGTGACTTCACCGGCATCGATGGTTTGGTCTTGATCCGCGTCGTTCCAAGTGCTCACGATCGAGCTGCTCGGGGAGATATTATCCGGATCCTCGAGCGCGATGGCGAAGGACAACGGGCCGCTCGCATAAGTCAGGCGCATCTGCTCGTTGCTGGTGTCCTGCGAAGGACCGAAGGAAGCGACAGGACCCGTCGCCGCGTTCCAGTCCCAGCCGACCTGCAAAGAAGCGGTCGCGTCGTTGACACCGGCCATCAGCTCCCAAGCCGGAGCGAACTTCCACCAGCCATAGGCTTTGTCCATGGTGGTCGTCTGGTCGTAGTCGTTCGACGTGAAGAAACCGCCGCCCTGGGCTTCGAGACGGAAGTAGCCGCCGACTTCGCCGACCGCCGTGTCCGCCTTGCCGCGGATGAAGATACGGCCGCGAACGTTGAGGTCGAGGTGATCCTCGTCGTCGTCGAAGCTGTCGTCGTCGAGGTTTTCGTAGATCAACGCCGTGCGGATCTCGCCCGACACCGACACTTCCGCGACCGGAGCCGCGTCAGCCGTCGGCATGACCGACAGCGTGAAGCCCGAATCGTCACGGATGCGGTCTTCGTTGCGCACGCCTGCGAAGTTCTCGTAGACGCCCTGGCCGTCGCGGAACGTCAGCAGGCTGTAGCCCGACGGCATCGCCGCCTCGGGCTGAGCCTCGAGCTGCGATACCCTGGTTTGCAGCGCCTCGATCTGGGCCTTGAGATCGGCCAGATCGTCGGCGCGGGCAGCCGTAGCCGTCACGGCGAAAGCCGCACCGCCCAGAAGCGCCCACTTCATCATCTTCATCTTTTCTTCTCCCACATTCTGGGTTTTAGGATTGCCCCCCGATCCCCTAACCGAACTTTGAATAGGCGGGCTTTGCGAGTCACCTCGCTACATGAAACTCTCTAAGGAACACGCGCGTGGGTCAAGTAACTCAGGAGATACTGTCGTAGAATTTGGACAAGTGTGGCGAGAAAACCACACTTCTCGTCCCAGAATGTTCTTATTTGGTTCTTGAATAAGGAGGCGATAACCTTACGATCTCGGGAAAGGTGCCGCTGTGGTGATCGACCAGGCTTTTGAAAAAATGGTGGGCGATACTGGACTCGAACCAGTGACCCCTGCGATGTGAACACAGTGCTCTACCAACTGAGCTAATCGCCCTTGTCGGGGTGCGGCGATATAGGGTCGCCGGGTCGGCAAAGTCAAGGAAAGTCAGGCGCCGAGCGCGGCCACGATGGGCTCATAGGCCTCGGCATAGCGGCTGACGAGGGCGTCGGGACCGAAGTGTTCGATAGGCTCGGCCGTATAGCCGAAGGTCACCCCGATCATCGGCACGCCCGCGGCGCGCGCCGTCAGCACGTCGGTCTCGCTGTCGCCGATCAGGAGGGAGCGCGCCGTCTCGGCCCCCATGCGCCGCAGCGCCTCGCGATAGGGAGCGGGATCGGGCTTGGCGATGCCGATCGTGTCGGGCCCGACGATGGCGCCGAAGTAGGACGCGAGGCCCAGGGCGTCGATCAGCCTGACCGACAGGCCCTCGAGCTTGTTGGTGCAGATGCCGAGCCCGATGCCTTGCCTTCTGAGCCGGTCGAGAAGCGCGACGCAGTCCGGGAACGGCGTGCTGTCCCTGGCGATATTGGCCCCGTAATAGGCGAGGAATTTC
This sequence comes from Parvibaculaceae bacterium, assembly GCA_050246735.1. Taxonomy (GTDB): domain Bacteria; phylum Pseudomonadota; class Alphaproteobacteria; order Rhizobiales; family Aestuariivirgaceae; genus Taklimakanibacter. Next base: position 70,076 of record JBFWVM010000009.1, read on the forward strand.
TCGTACAGGGGCTCGATCTCGCCATCGTCCAGGGGGCTCCCGGTGGCCGCGAAGCCGCGCGCGATCAGCTTGCGGGCGCCGTGGCCGACGAAGGCGCGCACCTGACCTAGGGTCACTTCGCCACGCCCGGCGCCCGCGAGGACGTGATTCGTGGCCCGCCACAGGTCGGGTGCGGTGTCGACGAGCGTCCCGTCGAGATCGAAGATGACGGCTTTCTGGGTCATGGTGGGTCGTGGACGCGATGCGGTCTAGAATGCCCGCGCGGCATTTGCAAGCGCGAGCGGGAACGCTACCATGCGGGGGGCTTTCGCAAGGGAGGCGGCGATGACGGGCGTGAGACGGTGGGCGGTGGCGGTGATGATCCTGCTGGGGCTGGTGGCCGGGCGGGGGAGCGCCGGGGCGGGCGAGGCGCTCTACGAGTTCGAGATCCCGACCAGCCCCGAGACCAATGCCATCTATCGCCTGAACACGGCTACCGGCGAGGTCAATTTCTGCTACTGGACCAAGGTCGAGGGCAAGACCATCGGCAAGACCGTCTGCGATCCGGCGGGCGAGAATGCCGGCCCGCAGAAACCCGGCATCTACGGCCTTCTGCGGTCGCCCTACAAGACCGAGACCGCCATCTACCGTGTCGACAAGATCGGCGGCAAGCTGTGGTTGTGCTTCTCGGATTCGGGCAAGACCGTGTGCGCCGCACAGCAGCCATGAGAACCGCCTTTTTGCGGATTTAGAGGCCTGTGCTAAGACGCCGCCGGCAACGGCGCCGGACCGCCAGCGAAAGCATGGGGGGCGCTCCAGATAGACAGTTCATCGAACTTTCCGGTCCGCACGGATTTGGATTTCCCGGGACAGGAAGGCTCCAACGCATAGATAACGCATAGATAAGAGGACCCCATGGATATTCTCAAGACCCAGGCGCTGCGCGACATCCTGAAGGACAAGTCGCTGCTCAAGGAGAAATGCTACATCGACGGCAAGTGGGTCGCGGGCAAGGCCGTGGTCGAGGTCACCAATCCGGTGAACGGGGACGTCATCGCCTCGGTGCCCAATCTCGGCCAGGCCGAGACCCGGGACGCCATCGAGGCGGCCGCGAGGGCCCAGAAGGCCTGGGGGGCCAAGCCCGCCAAGGAGCGCGGGGCGATCCTGCGCAAATGGTACAATCTCATGCTGGAGAACCAGGAGGACCTGGCCCAGATCATGACTGCGGAGCAGGGCAAGCCCCTGTCCGAATCGCGCGGCGAGGTGGTCTATGGCGCGTCATTCGTCGAGTTCTTCGCCGAGGAGGCCAAGCGCATCTATGGCGAGACCATTCCCTCGCCCTGGCCGGCCTCGCGCATCGTCACCATACGCCAGCCGGTCGGCGTCGTCGGCGCCATCACGCCCTGGAACTTCCCCAATGCCATGATCACCCGCAAGGCCGGTCCGGCTTTGGCGGCGGGCTGCAGCTTCGTCTGCAAGCCGGCGAGCGAGACGCCGCTCTCGGCGCTGGCCTTGTGCGAGCTGGCCGAGCGCGCCGGCATCCCGGCAGGCGTCTTCAACATCCTCACCGGCTCCGCCAAGCCGATCGGCGGCGAGCTCACCTCCAACCCGCTGGTGCGCGTCCTCACCTTCACCGGCTCGACCGAGATCGGCAAGCTCCTGATGCAGCAATGCGCTTCGACCGTGAAGAAGGTCGGCCTCGAGCTCGGCGGCAACGCCCCCTTCATCGTCTTCGACGATGCCGATCTCGACGCCGCGGTGCAGGGCGCCATGGCGTCCAAATATCGCAATGCCGGCCAGACCTGCGTCTGCGCCAACCGCATACTGGTGCAGGACAAGGTCTATGACAGATTCGCCGAGAAGTTCGCCGAGGCCGTGAAGAAGCTCAAGGTCGGCAACGGCGCCGAGCAGGGCGTCACCACCGGTCCCCTGATCAACCCCGCGGCGGTGAAGAAGGTGCGCGAGCATATCGACGACGCTGTGAAGAACGGCGCCAAGGTCGTGACCGGCGGCAAGGAGCTCGGCGGCAACTTCTTCGAGCCCACCATCCTGCGCGACGTGACGACGAGGATGGCGGTGGCGCGCGAGGAGACCTTCGGCCCCGTGGCGCCGCTCTTCCGCTTCACCACCGAAGAGGAGGCCGTCCGCATGGCCAACGACACCGAATTCGGCCTCGCCTGCTATTTCTATTCGCGTGACATCGGCCGCATCTGGCGGGTCGCCGAAGGCCTCGAATACGGCATGGTCGGCATCAACGAGGGCATCATCTCGACCGAGGTGGCGCCCTTCGGCGGCGTCAAGGAATCGGGCATCGGCCGCGAAGGCTCGCATCACGGGATCGAGGAGTTCACCGAGATCAAATACATGCTCATGGGCGGCCTCGGCTCATAGTTCAGGCCGGCCGCATGGAGCTCTTTGACTTTGTGGTGCGGGGAACGCCCTACCCCGGCAAACAAAGAGCTCCAAAGCTCGGGCCGATTGGAAGAAAAGAATAAAGGCCGCGGCCTCATCGGTATGGCCATCGGATGCTTTGCCAATGCAAGGTATGCTGACAGCCCGGATCGTCTACTTTTTTACCGCGAGCACCGATCGTGATGTCGACAATATCATAAAACCCATACTTGATTCTCTTGAGGGTCTGGCTTTCGAAAACGATAATCTTATCTTTGAGGTGACGGCCAGGAAGACGCAGAAGATTACCGACCTGACGGTGAGAGGAGCCCCGCCGTGCTTGGTGGATGCTTTGAATTCATGGCCGGAGTTTGTCTTCGTGCGAATAGGATGTGGTCTGGATCATACGGAGCTGCCAAGATGAGCGCCGAGCCTAGTATGGAAGCCAAGCTTCTGAAGTCGCTGCAGCCGCGTTATGAGGAAGAGGGCTTCAAATTCATTATCGAGCCCGGCGAGGATGAACTTCCGTCCTTCCTGAGGCGGTATCACCCTGATGCGGTCGCCCGACCGGCTGACGGAGAGGGCGGGGTGGTCATCGGAATCAGCGAGATCAAGGGGCCAGCGGGAAAAGCGAGGAATCTCGAGCAGTTGGCGCGTGAGGTCGCAAAGCACAAGGAGTGGAGGTTGGATATCGTCCTGGCCGACAGGTCCATCCGCGAAGGATGGATGCTGGTCCCCACTCTTGGAGAGCTGCAAGCCCAATTGCAATCGCTGCAAAACGACTTGGCCAGGCTGGAAGGCGGGGAAGATTCTATCGGCGACTTGAAATTTCAGCTCCTCTTCGGCTGGCCGCTCTTCGAAGCCGCTGGTCGCAGAGTGCTCTTGGAGAATGATATCGACTTGCCCAAGGATGCGCTGAACTCCAAGGGCGTGATCGACAATCTTGTTGTCGAAGGCTTGATCTCGGACGACGATGCCGCCGCTGCGGTGGATTTGCTGCGTCTGCGCAACCTGATCACCCATGGATATCTGAAGCAGCAGATCGCTCCCGATGACGTCAGGGCTCTGTTCCAGTTGATCGGGAAACTTCTGCGTACGGGCGCTGCGGGGTTCCATGAATCCTGACGAGTTGAAGAAAGCTGCTGCGCTGGCGGCGATCGCCCATGTCTCATCGGGCATGAAGCTCGGTCTCGGCACCGGCTCGACCGCCGCCCATTTCGTCGATGCGCTCGGCGAGAAGGTGAGGCAGGGCTGGGATATTCTCTGCGTGCCGACCTCGGAGGCCACGCGCCGGCAGGCGGAGGGCCTCGGCATAAGGCTCACCACGCTCGACGAGACGCCGGTGCTCGATCTGACCGTCGACGGCGCCGACGAGCTCGACGGCAGGCTGCGCCTCATCAAGGGCGGCGGCGGAGCACTCCTGCGCGAGAAGATCGTCGCCTCCTCGTCGCGCCGCATGATCGTCATCGCCGACGCCGGCAAGAAGGTCGCCGTTCTCGGCAAGTTTCCCCTGCCGGTCGAGGTCGTGCCCTTCGGCCTCAGGGCGACGGCGATCAAGATCGACCAGGCCTTCGCCTGGACGCGCAATGAAGGACCCGTCACCTTGCGGGTACGCAACGGCAAGCCCTTCGTCACCGACAACGGCAATCTCGTCCTCGACTGTGCCTTGGGACGCATCGAGAACCCGGAGAAGCTCGCCGCCGCGCTCTCCTCCATTCCCGGCGTCGTCGGTCACGGCCTGTTCATCGACATGGCGTCGATCGCCATCATTGCCGGCGCCGCCGGCGTCGAGACGCTCACCCGATGAGCCGATACGATTATGACCTCTTCGTCATCGGCGCGGGCTCGGGCGGCGTCAGGGCGGCGCGCATCGCCGCCCAGCATGGCGCCCGGGTCGCCGTCGCCGAGGAATACCGCGTCGGCGGCACCTGCGTCATTCGCGGCTGCGTGCCGAAGAAGCTCTTCGTCTATGCGAGCCACTATGCCGAAGCCTTCGAGGATGCGGTGAGCTTCGGCTGGACCACCGAGAAGGTCTCTTTCGACTGGCCGACCCTCGTCGCCAACAAGGACAGGGAGATCGACCGCCTCAACAAGGCCTACATCCGCAACCTGGAGGCGGCGGGGGCCGAACTCGTCATGGCGCGCGCCGCCTTCGCCGACCGCCATACCGTGGCGCTCGCCGGCGGCCGCCGCGTCACGGCCGAATATGTGCTCGTCGCCACCGGTGCGGCACCTTTCGTGCCGCTGCATCTGCCGGGCCGCGAGCTCGCCATCACCTCGAACGAGGCCTTTCATCTCGAGCACCTGCCGCGGCGCATCTGCATCGTCGGCGGCGGCTATATCGCCGTCGAGTTCGCGGGCATCTTCAACAATCTCGGGGTGGAGACGGTCCTCATCCATCGCGGCGAGAAGATCCTGCGCGGCTTCGATGAGGACCTGCGCGACCATCTGACCGCCGAGATGCGCAAGAAGGGCATCGAGTTCCGTCTCGGCTGCGACGTCGCCAGGATCGAGCGCTCGGGCGAGGGAGTGCGCGTCACCTGCAACGACGGGACGGTCTTCGGCGCCGGCCAGATCATGTATGCCACAGGCCGCATTCCCAATGTCATGGGGCTCGATCTAGAGAAGGCCGGAGTCGAGCTTAACCCGCATTACGCGGTGAAGGTCGACGACTATTCGCGCTCGAGCGTCGACAACATCTATGCGGTGGGCGACGTGACCAACCGTCTCAATCTGACCCCGGTGGCGATCCGCGAGGGCCACGCTTTCGCCGACACGGTCTTCGGCGGCCGCGACGTCAAGGTCGATCACGCGAACGTGCCGACCGCCGTCTTCTCGCAGCCGGAGATCGGAACCGTCGGAATGACCGAGGCGGGGGCCCGTGAGTCGAGCCCCAAGATCGACATCTACAAGACCTCGTTCCGCGCGATGCGCCACACACTGACGGGCCGCGACGAGCGGATGCTCATGAAGCTCGTCGTCGATGGAGGAACCGACAGGGTCCTCGGCTGCCATATCGTGGGACCGGGCGCCGCCGAGATGGCGCAGCTGCTCGGCATCGCCGTCAGGATGGGGGCGACCAAGGCGGATTTCGACGCTACCATGGCGCTGCATCCGACGGCGGCCGAGGAACTGGTCACCATGCGCCAGAAATGGAGCGGCTGACGCGTGGGAGCGTCTCGGGAATAAAACGCGGTTCGATGCCGTATCAGGAATATAGGTCGGAGATGAACTTCCGCGCTGGTCTCACTGCCGAGATTCCCTATCTGCGCCGCTTCGCCCGGGCCCTGACCGGCGATCCGGCGCTGGCCGACGATCTCGTCCAGGATTGCATCGAGCGCGCTCTGGTGAAGAGCCACCTCTATGATCAGACGCGGCCGTTGCGGGCCTGGCTCTATGCGGTGCTGCGCAACATCCATGTCAGCGGCCTCAGGCGCGAGCGGCGCGCCGGGATCGTGAAGACGGTCGAGGATCTGACCGATCCCGAGGTCGCTCTCAAGCCATCGCAGGAGGGCGAGACCTTGTTGCTCCAGGTGGCGGCCGCCCTCGACCGGCTGCCGGACCAGCAGCGCGAGGTCGTCGTCCTCGTGGCGCTGGAGGACATGAGCTATCGCGACGTGGCCGAGATCACCGGGGTGCCGGTGGGAACGGTGATGTCGAGACTGTCGCGGGCGCGCAGCGCATTGCGCGAATTGATGGGCGAGGAGGCGAGACCCTCCTTGAGACGAGTGAAATGACGGAGCCAAGGAACGGCGAGGACTGGTCGCTGCACGCCTATGCCGATGGCGAGATTGCCGCGCAGGAAAGCCACGCGCTGGAAGAGCGGCTGGCGGGCGATCCAGAGGCGCGGGCCAAGGTCGAGGCCTGGCGGCGCCAGAAGGCGTGGCTCAAGGAAGCCTTCGACCCGGTGCTCGCCGAGACGGTGCCGGCGCAGATCAGGGCGTCGTTGCGCCAGCGGCGCGGCTTCACCCTGTCGCCGCCCGCCATCGCCGCGGCGCTGGCGCTCCTGCTCATCGGCGCCGCCGTCGGCTGGTTCGCCAGCCTGCAGTTGAATGCGCCCAAGGCGATGCAGTTCGCCGATCTCGCCATCGAGGCGCATGAGATATTCACGCGCGAGAACCGTCATGCGGTGGAGGTCGCGGCCAATGACAGCGAGCATCTGACGAGCTGGCTGTCGAAGCGCGTCGGGCAGAAGCTCGTCATTCCGGATCTGAGCGCGCGCGGCTACACCTTCCTCGGCGGCCGCCTGCTGGCCGCCGGCGCCCAGCCCGCGGCGCAGCTCATGTATGAGGATCAGGGCAAGCGCCGCATCACCGTCTTCCTGACCGCCAATCACGGCGGCACGGAGACGAAGTTCGTCATCGAGGAGAAGCACGGCGTCACCGCCTGCTATTGGCTCGACGGCCCTCTGGGCTTCGTCATCGCCGGAGCGACGAGCCGCGACGACATCGTGGCGCTCGCCCATATGGTCTACCAGTCCTTCGAGAGCTGAGGGTCGCGCGCTAGCATTTTAAACCCAATATTGTCTTTCCCGTACCCAAGGGGGTAGATAATGGGTAGCCCCGGCACTGAGAGGATTCCCTTTTTCCAACAGCCCGGTAGGTTATGGAGCCTTTGGGAAATGATGAAATTTCATGCCGATGACTTCTGGGCAATAGCTGCCGCCTGGCACGATTCAAAGCTTGGCTTGATGTTTGATGATGCGGAACGCGAGCATGATCCGTCAAAGAAACTTTCTGAGGATGACGCCGAAACTTTGGGCGTTCGATTGCAGGCCATGGAACATATCTGCCATCAGTATGGCCTCACGACGTCAAAACTCTTGATAAATGAGAAGCGCAGAGAGTTGCCAAAGAGCGCCGCAGAAATCCATATGATCGAGTTGGTTATTAGAAGCGAACTGAAAGATCGTTTGTTTCTGCATATCCCATCGGGGAGAGCGGCATTCTATGACAACGTGAGCATTATTGATGACAATGCCAAGGCTTGCTTCCCCTACGCGTTTCAGGAACTCCGAAGCGCCTCAAACTGCTATGCCTATGAAATGGAGAATGCCTGCGTTTTCCATGGAATGCGGGCGCTTGAGCATGGGCTGAAGGCGTTGGCCAATGATGTATCCGTCGTCTATGACGTACAAACATGGCAAACCTTGCTTGATCAGATCGAGAGCAAAATTCGCGATGAAGGGAAGAAGCCAAACTCCCCTAAAAAACAAGAAAGGTTGCAATTTCTCTCGGAAGCGAGCGCCGAATTTCGTCATTTCAAGGATGCTTGGAGAAACTACATCTCCCACAACAAAATCTCGTATGACGAAACTCAGGCCCGGCGGGTTCTGGAGCATGTTTCGAGTTTTATCGAAACGCTTTCGAAATATTTGAAGGAAATACCTTAGCCGTTCGGTAAAGATTTTTGGAGCGGAAGGGACGGGAGTCGAACCCGCGTCGGCGGGATGGAAGCCCGCTGCTCTACCGTTGAGCTACCTCCGCGCACGCTCTTTCTTGGCAACCACCTTTGAAAACAGCCGCTCGAATTCTTTGCCGGTCTCATCGACGCCAATTGCGCGAGCGGTCTCTATGAACCGCTCGCGCTGCGTCCTTTCTTCCTTCTTCGCCTTGGCCGATTTCTTCTTAGGGCTTCTAGCTTTGGGCTTCTGAGCCATTGCAGCCCATCCTCAGTTAATCGTTCGATAGGTTAGGCGCTTTCCGACGACACCCTTGAGCGCGCGATCCGCGCGGGCTTGGTCGTTGACGCCTAACGCGACGCGGTTGCTGTACCTGAAATCGAATTCCGCCAAGTAGCGATGCAGATGCTTTTCGGCACAATGCTGATAGACGCCTTTCATGCCGCGCTTGAAGACGCTGAAGTAGCCTTCAACAGTATTGGTGTGCACATCGCCGCGCACATACTCGCGCGCGCGGTGCTGTATCCTCTCATGCTTCGCGACCATGCCAGCAACATCGCCATAAATCTTGCTTTCGTCGGTCATCACGCGAGCTTCTTCCGAAATGTTCTTGGTGACGATCTCCCCAATGGTCATCTTATCGGCATTCTCAACATGAAAGGAACGAACGCCGCCGCCGCGCTGCACGAGCGATACGATAGCGCGCTTGCCAGCGGTGCCCACGTTGCCACCACGGGTGAAAGGAAGGTTGCCGCGCTTCTTTGAAGGGCGACGGACGGAAGATTTCCAGAGGTAGGTTTCGTCCGCTTCGATGATCTCACCGCCGCCGCCCATGGGTGAAAGGTCTCCATCACGCATTGCTTCGCGGATGCGATGCGAAAGGAACCATGCCGCCTTGAGGCCGATCCCCAAGGTGCGATGCAGCTGATTGGCGCTGATGCCCTTCTTCGATGAGGAAAGCAGCGCGATGGCCTGGAGCCAAATGTGCAGCTTTATATGGCTGGACTCGAAAATGGTTCCCACGGTCACGCGGAATGGCTTCCGGCACTGGTAGCACTTGTAGACGCCGATCCGGGTAGACTTGCCTTCCATCTTGGAAATGCGCTCGACGCCGCCGCAATGCGGGCAGGTCGGGCCGGTCGGCCAGAGGCGGGCTTCGACATAGGAATATGCAGCCGCTTCATCATGAAAGTGCTTGGCCGAAAGAACTGATTTCATTGACGTAACTCCCTACGCCCCTAAATATAGGGTTTCTGAGTGGGTACGTCAAGGATAATAATAAGATTTTAAACCTAGGAACGGCGCCCTTTTCCCTCGGCCCTTTCGCTGTTACAAGCGCGCCCGAACAACACGTCAAAACTGACTATCAGACATGAACGACAAGCCTACCAAGCCGGTGCGCGACTATCGCGAGACCCTGTTCCTGCCCAGGACCGACTTCCCCATGAAAGCCGGTTTGCCGCAGAAGGAGCCGGAGATCCTCAAGCGCTGGCAGGAAATGGACATCTTCGCGCGGCTGCGCGAGGACGCCAGCGGCCGCGAGCTCTTCGTGCTGCACGACGGGCCGCCCTATGCCAATGGCAACATCCATATCGGCACGGCGCTCAACAAGATCCTGAAGGATCTCATCGTGCGCTCGCAGCAGATGTCGGGCAAGGACGCCAATTACGTGCCGGGCTGGGACTGCCACGGCCTGCCGATCGAATGGAAGATCGAGGAGCAGTATCGCGCCAAGGGCAAGAACAAGGACGCCATTCCGGTGAACGAGTTCCGCCAGGAATGCCGGGCCTTCGCCGGGCACTGGATGGCGGTGCAGTCGCAGGAATTCCAGCGTCTGGGCGTCGTCGGCAACTGGAAGGACCCTTACGCCACCATGGCCTTCCCGGCCGAGGCGCAGATCGCGCGCGAGCTCATGAAATTCTCCGTGAGCGGACAATTGTACCGGGGGTCGAAGCCGGTGATGTGGTCGGTGGTGGAGAAGACGGCTCTCGCCGAGGCCGAAGTCGAATATCAGGACTACACCAGCGACACGGTCTATGTGAAATTTCCGGTGGCCGACGCGCCGCCGGATCTTGCCGGCGCCTCGGTCGTCATCTGGACAACGACGCCCTGGACGATCCCGGGCAACCGCGCCATCAGCTATTCGCCCAGGATCGCCTATGGGCTCTACGAGATCGCCAAGGCTCCGGCCGACAACTGGGCCAGGACGGGTGAGCGCCTGATCCTCGCCGACAAGCTCGCGGCCGAGACCTTCAAGGCCTGCCGCGTCGAGGACTTCAGGCGCATCGGCGACGTCGATCCGGCGAAGATCGAGACCTGCCGCCATCCGCTCAAGGGCAAGGGCTATGAGTTCGCCGTCCCGTTGCTCGCCGGCGACCATGTGACCGACGATGCCGGCACGGGCTTCGTGCATACCGCACCCGGCCACGGCGCGGACGATTTCGAGATCTGGGAAGCGAGCCTCGGCAAGCTGAAGGCGCGAGGCATCGGGACCGAGATCCCCTTCACCGTCGACGCCGACGGCGCCTTCACCGGGGAGGCCCCGGGCTTCACGGGCAAGCGCGTGCTCACCGACAAGGGCGAGAAGGGCGACGCCAACGAGGCGGTCATCCAGGCGCTGGTCGCGGCCGATGCGCTGATCGCGCGCGGCCGCCTGAAGCATCAATATCCGCACAGCTGGCGCTCCAAGAAGCCGGTCATCTTCCGCAACACGCCGCAGTGGTTCATCTCCATGGGCGACGGCGATGCGGACGGCTTGCGCGCCAGGGCGCTGAAAGCCATCGATGCGACCCGGTTCGTGCCGCCGGCCGGCCAGAACCGGCTGCGCGGCATGATCGAGGCGCGGCCCGATTGGGTGATCTCGCGCCAGCGCGCCTGGGGCGTGCCGATCACGGTCTTCGTCAACAGGGCGACCGGACTGCTCCTCGACGATCCCGAGGTGAACGAGCGCATCGCGAGCGCCTTCGAGACCGAGGGCGCCGACGCCTGGTTCGCCGAGGGCGCGCATGAGCGCTTCCTCAAGGATCGCGTCACCGACGTCGCCGACTGGGAGAAGGTGAACGACATCCTCGACGTGTGGTTCGATTCGGGCTCGACCCACGCCTTCGTCCTCGAGAAGAGGCCCGATCTGCGCTGGCCGGCCGACGTCTATCTCGAAGGCTCGGACCAGCATCGCGGCTGGTTCCACTCCTCGCTGCTCGAGAGCTGCGGCACCCGGGGCAGGGCGCCCTACGACACGGTCATCACCCATGGCTTCACCATGGCCGAGGACGGCCGCAAGATGTCGAAGTCGCTCGGCAACCAGGTCTTCCCCCAGGATGTGATCAGGCAGTCGGGCGCCGACATATTGAGGCTGTGGGTGGCCTCGACCGACTATGTCGACGACCAGCGCATCGGGCCTGAGATCCTGAAAAGCAATGTCGAGGCCTATCGCAAGCTGCGCAACACGCTGCGCTACGTTCTCGGCGCCCTCGACGGCTGGGAGGAGGCCGAGCGCCTCCACCCCAGGGACATGCCGGAGCTCGAGCGCTATGTCCTGCACAAGCTCGCCGACGTCCATGCCGGCGTGCTGGCCGGCTATCGCGCCTACGACTTCAAGCATGTCGTCGCGGCGCTGCTCAATTTCATGAATGTCGATCTCTCGGCCTTCTATCTCGACGTCCGCAAGGATTCCCTCTATTGCGACGCGCCCTCGTCCAAGAGGCGGCGCGCCTGCCGCACGGTGATGGACCAGCTCTTCCATTGCCTGGCCACCTGGCTGGCACCCATCCTGTGCTTCACCGCCGAGGAAGTCTGGCTGTCGCGCTTCAAGGGCGAGAAGAGCTCGGTCCATCTCATGCAGTTCGCCGCTCCGCCCGCTGAATGGGTCGATGCCGGTCTGGCGGCGAAATGGGACAGGATCCGCGAAGCCCGCCGCGTGATCACCGGCGCGCTGGAGATCGAGCGCCAGGTGAAGAAGACCATCGGCTCGTCGCTCGAGGCGGCGCCCGAGGTCCACGTCGCCGACAAGGCCATGCTGGCGGCGCTGAGGGATATCGACATCGCCGAGATGGCGATCACCTCGGCCGCGACCCTCGTCGAGGGCGACGGACCGCCCGACGCCTTCCGGCTGGACGAGGTCAAGGGCGTCGCCGTCGTGTTCAAGCCGGCGCAAGGGCGCAAATGCGCCCGCTCGTGGAAGATCACGCCCGAGGTCGGGACCGACGGGGAGTTCCCCGACATCACGCCGCGCGATGCGGATGCGGTGCGCGAATGGCAGAAGCGTCACAAGAAAAAGCTTTTCGCGTGAGGCTGTGGGGACGGCTTTCGGGTCTCGGCCTCGTTTTCGCGGTTGCGAGCTTCGCTGTCGACCAGGCCTTCAAATGGTGGATGCTGCACGTCGTCGACATCGGGGCGCGCCAGCCCATCGGCCTGTTGCCGTTCTTCGACGTCGTTCTCGCCTGGAACCGGGGCATTTCCTACGGCTGGCTGTCGGACGGGGACTGGACCTCGCAGGGGGTCCTGATCGCCCTCGCCGTCGCCATCAGTGCGGGGCTCTGGCTCTGGCTGGCCAGGGCCTCACGTCCGCTGACCGCCGCGGCGGTAGGTCTCATCCTGGGCGGCGCGCTCGCCAACGCCTTCGACCGCGCCGCCTATGGCGCGGTGGCGGACTTCTTCTCGTTCCATCTGGGCGGCTTCGAATGGTATATTTTTAACCTGGCCGATGTAGCCATCGTTGCCGGGGTAGCTCTCTTGGTTTATGAATCCCTGAGCGAGGGACGGAACGGCTAGACGGTCACGGAAATGCCTGATTGCCGGGGCAATTTTTGAGCCTTCGCCGCATTATGGGCGGTGCCCGACGCGAAGTTTGAAGGGGACAGCATCTTATGGGAAAGGCCATTGGCCTCGCTTTGAGCCTCATGGCGGCGCTTGCCGTCGCCGGGTGCTCCGAGACGAAAATGCAGGATCTTCTGGGCTCGGGCAAGGACACCGCCCCCGACGAGACCCAGGTACGCGTCAACCGCAATCTCGCCATGCCGCCCGATCTCAATCTGCGTCCGCCCTCCGGCGAGGTGACTGAATATGGCGAGCCCAACCGGGTCGCGAGCGCGACCCCTCCGGCCGAGCCCGCCATGGACCAGGCGCAAGCCACGCCCGAGCCGATGCAGACGGCCGCCGCGAAGCCGCCGGCGGCTTCCGGCGAGGAACCGCACCAGCCCGACGCCTATGAGAAATACGGCATTTCCAAAGTCGGGCCCGACGGCAAGCCGAAGTCGGAGAACCAGCTCTACAAGGAGCTGCGCGAAGCGCAGATTGCCGAGAAGCGCAGGACCAATCCGAACTACGGCACCATCTGGAACATGGGCAACGTCTTCAAGGACGAATAGGCGCTCTCCCGGCAATCACGGAAAATTGGTCGCGATTTTCCGGCGGCATGCTGCTTAACTGGTAGTGGTGCAGTTCCGCGCACCACGAACAACCACAAAGGTAACCTCCATGAACTTCCAGCGCCGCAGGTTGATGGCCGCATTCATCGGCCTTTGCCTGCTTGCCGTCTTTGCCCGTCCGCTTGCCGCAGCACAGCCCTATGCCGAAACGTTCACTCTCAACAACGGCATGCAGGTCGTGGTCATTCCCGACCACCGGGCGCCCGTGGTCACTCACATGGTGTGGTACCGGGCGGGCTCGGCCGACGAGCCGCAGGGCAAGGCCGGCATAGCGCATTTTCTCGAGCATCTGATGTTCAAGGGCACCACCAAATATCCGGTGGGCGCCTTCAACCGACTCATCCGCGAGAACGGCGGCGACGACAACGCCTTCACCTCCAAGGACTACACCGCCTTCTACCAGCGCATCGCCAAGGACCGTCTGGGGCTGGTGATGGATCTGGAGGCCGACCGCATGCAGAATCTCGTGCTCAAGGACGAGAATGTGCTGCCCGAGCTCAAGGTGGTGGAGGAGGAGCGCCGCCAACGCACCGACAACGATCCCTCGAGCATCCTGGGCGAGCAGCTCGACGCCATACTCTATCTCGTCCATCCCTATCGCAAGCCGGTCATCGGCTGGTCGACGGAGGTCCCGAAGCTCACGCGCGAGGACGCCATCGCCTTCTACAAGGCGCACTACACCCCGGCCAATGCCATTCTCGTCGTGGCGGGCGACGTGACGCGCGACGAGGTGAAGAAGCTTGCCGAGGAGCATTACGGCCGGCTCGCCAACACCTTCGACGTCCGGCCGCGCGAGCGGGCGAAGGAGCCGGATCCCGTAGCGCCGCGCCGCGTGACGGTCACCGACGCGCGCGCCGCCTCGCCGATCGTGCAGCGCAGCTACCTGGCGCCCTCCTATGCGACGGCCGAGAAGGGCGAAGCGGAAGCGCTCGAGGTGCTGGCCGAGGTCCTCGGCGGCGGCGCCACCAGCCGTCTCTACAAGCGGCTCGTGGTCGAGAAGCGCCTCGCTTCCTATGCGGGCGCCTGGTACACCGGCGACGGTCTCGATTCCGGAACTTTCGGCGCCTATGGCTCGCCCGTTCCCGGCGGCAGGATCGAGCCGGTGGAAGCCGGGATCGACTCCGTTCTCAATGACGTCACGGCCAACGGCATCACCGCGGACGAGCTCGAGCGCACCAAGGCAAAGCTCATCGCCAATACCGTCTATGCCCGCGACAATCAGGCCACTCTGGCGCGCGCCTTCGGCACGGCGCTGACCACCGGGATGACCGTCGCCGACGTGCTCGAATGGCCCAACCGCATCGCGGCCGTGAAGCTCGAGGACGTGAAGGCCGCCGCCGCCAAGGTGCTCGACATCAGGCGATCGGTCACCGGCGTCCTCCTGCCGGCCCCGGGCTCCTCGACGGGAGGCGGCGAGCCCGTCCAGCCGTCGCTCTCCAATTCTTCGCAACAATAGAGGCCAGTGATGCGTCCCTTTCGTCCTCTCGCCGCGGCTTTCCTCATCCTCATCGCCGGCGTCCTGCCGGCCGGCGCCATCGCGATCAAGGAGGTGAAGAGCAAGTCCGGCATCACCGCCTGGCTGGTCGAGGATCACACCAATCCCCTGATCGCCATGCAGTTCTCCTTCGCGGGCGGCGCCGCCAACGATCCACCCGGCAAGGAAGGCACCGCGCATTTCATCACCGCGATGATGGACGAGGGTGCCGGCGATCTCGATTCCGCGGCCTTCCAGGCCAGGCGCGACGAGCTCAACATGAAGATGTCCTTCACCGCCAGCTTCGACAATTTCGAGGGCTCGTTCCAGACCCTGACCGACAAGCGCGACGATTCCTTCGCGCTGTTGCGGATCGCCCTGGCCAAGCCGCGCTTCGACAAGGACCCGCTCGACCGGGTGCGCGATCAGCTTCTGGTCGGCGCCCGCGAGAACGAGGAGGAGCCGGACAGGATCTCGTCCAGCGCCTGGATGGTGAAGGCCTTCGGCGATCATCCCTATGCGCGCGAATCGGAAGGAACCGTCAAGTCCCTGGCCGGCATCACGGGAGACGACCTGCATGCGATGCACAAGCTGCTCTTCACCCGCAAGGGGCTGAAGGTCGCCGTCGTCGGCGACATCGACGAGGCGACACTGATCCGGTTGCTGGACGAGACCTTCGGCGACCTGCCCGACAGCGACCCGCCGCCTGAGGCGGCGATGGTCCATGTCGCGGACAAGCCCGGGATCGAGGTCATCGATCGCGACATCCCCCAGAGCATCATCACCTTCGGCCATGACGGCATGCTGCGCTCCGATCCGGACTTCATCCAGGCCTATGTCGCAAGCTTCGTGCTGGGCGGCGGCGGCTTCGGCTCGCGCCTCACCGAGGAGGTGCGCGAGAAGCGCGGCCTGACCTATGGCGTCTCGATCGGTCTCTATCCCTTCGAGCATGCCGGCCTGGTCTTCGGCCAGTTGGGCACCCGCAACGAGAAGGCGGGCGAAGCGCTTGCCGTCGTCAGGGAGACGATGAAGAAATTCGCCGAGGAAGGCCCTACCCAGGCCGAGCTCAGCGAGACCAAGACCTATCTCACCGGGTCCTATGCGCTGCGCTTCGATTCCAATTCCAAGATCGCCAACCAGCTTCTCGCCATCCAGCAGGACGATCTCGGCATCGACTACATCAATCGCCGCAACGGCATGATCGAGGCCGTGACGCTCGACCAAGCCAAGGCGCAGGCCAGGCGCATATCCCGGCCCGACGAGCTCATCGTGACCGTCGTCGGCAAGCCCGAGGGCATCACCACATCATCGGCGCAGTGACTGGCGCGCATCCCGGCGAAGCGGATTCGCGCCTGATCAATACTAAGGCTCGGGTGCCACGAAGGGATTGGTCTCGCCGGCGTTGCGGTTGGTTGCGTAGCAGCGCTCCAGCCGCGCCAGGGCGGCGGCGCTCTTGTCGAGCGGGACCCTGAGAGTAGCGCCGGCGCCGCGTATTTCGAGACGGTTGGCGTTGCGCAGGGCCTTGTTGAAGCGATCATCGCTCAGAGCCGCGCGCACCGTGTTCGCGGTGGCCGCGACGTCCGCCTTCCAGATGACCGGGCCCGCCGCGAATTCGACTGGATAGGTCTTGCCGCCGTCGAGCTTCCAGCGCGGCGAGGTCAGGGTCAGCGACGTCCCCGCCTGGTCCCGCGCGAACCTGGCTTCCAGTCCGCCCTCGGTCGTGCGGCTCATCGTGCAGCGGTCGAATGTCTTTTCCTCGGTGAAGCTGGCCTCGATCTTCCATGGTCCGACGAAGACGGATTTCTCCTCGGCTGCCTGCGCCGGCACGCAAAGGAGGACAAGGATGGGAAGAAGAAGGGTACGGCCTTTCATGCAAGACCTCCTCGAAGCCTTTGGCAAACCTGATGCGTGACGATCCCGCTCCTTGGACAAGCGCGCAGGCAGTGGAAAGTTCCAGGACCGGTGGAAACGGTCAAGACCGTGCTTTCCGCAGAGCCGCGTTTTCCTCTTCCAGCCTGGCGATGCGCGCCTGGAGCTGGAGCACGATGCTTGCGGCGTCCCGGGCGTCGATCTTCTGCGGGATGTGCTGCGGGCAGTTGATGTCCCAGGCGGCGACCTCGAACAGGACGACCTGCTCCGGCCGCGCTTCGTAGCCCTCGGGCATCAGGCGCGCGATGAGAGTGTCGTCGTCGGCGACGATGCGCGCCCGGCCCCAGATCTTGACCCGCCGGCGATGCGCGTAGTCCATGAGGAAAAGGAAGGCGCGGTCGTTTTCGGCGAGATTGCCGGTGGTGACATATTGGCGGTTGCCTTTGTAGTCGGCGAAGCCGAGCGTCCCGGGCCCCACGATCCTGATGAAGCCTTTCGGCCCGCCCCGGTGCTGGGCATAAGGCTGGCCTGAGACATTGGCGGTGGCGAGGAAGGCAGTGTCGACATGGCTGAGGAACTGCGCGAGGTCGTCGGTGATCTCGGTGCGGAAGCCGCCGCGCTCTTCCATGCGGGCGTAATTCGCGCGCGACCCGCGCTCGGCCTGTATGGCCTTGACCCGCGGCGTGAAGGCGATGTCGCTGGAGGGCGTGCTCATGAACGCAAGATAATTCTTCCGAAAAAAGATGGAATAATCATCGTTGACAAAATATTGTTGCTGATATTGCAATAATATATGGACCGATTTGATGCCATGACGGCCTTCGTGGCCGTCTGCGAAACCGGGAGCCTCACCGCCGCCGCCCGCCGTCTCGGCGTGTCGCCCCCGGTCATGTCGCGCCAGATCGGCGCTCTCGAAAGCCGCCTCGGCATCCGGCTCTTCCATCGCACCACCCGGCGGATCAGCCTGACCGACGCCGGCGCGCGCTATCTGGAAAGGGCGCGGCGCATCCTGGCGGATCTCGACGAGGCGGAGCGCGCGGCGCAGAGCGAGCGCAGCGAGCCGAGCGGCCGGCTCTCGGTGACGGCGCCCCTGATCTTCGGGCGCCTGCATGTGGCCCCTCTGCTCGCCCGCTTCGTCGGCCACCATCCCAAGGTCACGGTCGAGCTCAGCCTGTCGGACCGTTTCGTCAATCTGGTCGAGGAGGGCCACGATCTCGCGATCCGGATCGGCCATCTGCCCGATTCGCAGTCGATCGCCCGCCGCTTCGGCGAGACGCGCCGGGCGTTGGTTGCGAGCCCCGCCTATCTGGCGAAGACCGGCCTGCCGCGGCATCCGCATGATCTCGACCGGCACGACATCGTCGCCTTCATGCCGGGGACGCCGCCTTTCGACTGGCAGTTCGGCGCACAGGGCGATCTCAAGGTAAGGGTTGCGCCGCGTTTCGTGACCAACAGCGGCGATACCGCGATCGCGCTCGCCCTCGACGGCGTCGGCATCGCGCGCGTCCTCTATTACCAGGTGCGGGAAGCCGTCGCAGAAGGCCGGCTCGTCGAAGTGCTGCCGGCTTTCGCGCCCGACCCCATGCCCATTCATGCCGTCTATCCGTCCGCCCGCCTGCTCTCCGGCAAGGTCCGCGCCTTCATCGAACTGATGAGCGAGATGGCGGACTGGCGCCTCGCGCGATAGACTTCGGCCATGAGGATTCGCAGGCTTCCCGAAGGCATCGCCAACCGCATCGCCGCGGGCGAGGTGATCGAGCGGCCGGCGAGCGTCGTCAAGGAACTGGCCGAGAACGCGATCGATGCCGGGGCGCGGCAGATCGACATCGCCTTCCGCGACGGCGGGCGGAGCCTGATCCGCGTCGGCGACGACGGCGAGGGGATGGACAGGGACGAGCTTGCCCTCGCGGTCGAGCGCCACGCGACCTCGAAGCTTCTCGACGACGATCTCGTCGATATCCGCACCCTGGGCTTCCGTGGCGAGGCGCTGCCCTCGATCGGCGCGGTGAGCCGCCTTTCGCTGGTCTCGCGCGCCCGGTCCGCGACAGACGCCTGGCGGATCGAGGTGGCCGGCGGGCGGACGAGCGGCGCTTCCCCCGCGTCGCGCATCGACGGCACCATCGCCGAGGTCCGCGACCTCTTCTTCGCCGTGCCGGCCCGGCTCAAATTCCTGAAGTCGCCGCGCGCCGAGACGGCGGAGGCCGCCGACGTCGTGCGCCGCCTGGCGCTGGCGGCACCGCATGTCGGCTTCAGCTTCACCTCCGAGGAGCGCGTCCTCGTCGATCTCGGCCCCGAGACCGAAGGCGGGAACGGCCGCCGGCGCCGCATCGAACGCGTCATGGGTCCTGACGTCTTCGCCAACATGGTCGACTTCGACGGCGGGCGCGAAGGTTTGCGGCTCTGGGGCCTCGCCAGCTTGCCGACATACCATCGCGCCCAGGCCGGGCTGCAGTTCTTCTTCGTCAATGGCCGTCCGGTGCGCGACAGGCTCCTGGCCGGCGCCGTTCGCGGCGCTTACGCCGATCTCCTGATGCGCGGGCGGTTCCCGGCCTTGTGCCTGTTCGTCGACTGTCCCGGCTCGTTCGTCGATGTGAATGTGCATCCCGCCAAGGCGGAGGTGCGCTTCCGCGATTCCGCCCTGGTGCGCGGGGCGATCGTCTCCGCCATTCGCGATGCTCTCGGCGCGAAGAGCCGGAAGACCGCGTCGGGCCTGTCCTCGGCGGCGATGAGCGCCTTGCGCCCGGTCGTGCCGTCTCCGCCGCCCCGAGCCCTGGAGGCGTCCTTCGCCGGGTTTGCGCCGCAGGGGGGCCTCGCCGAGGAGCAGGCGCGGTTCTCCATGGACGATCTGGCTTCGGCCGCCACCGCCGGCATGCCGGCGCTCGCCGATGATCCATATCCGCTGGGCGCGGCGCGCGCGCAATTGCACGGCAACTATATTCTGGCCCAGACCGGGGACGGGATCGTCATCGTCGATCAGCATGCCGCCCATGAGCGTCTCGTCTATGAGGAATTGAAAGCCCAGCGCGCCGGCCGCAGAATCGCGACGCAGCCCTTGCTCATCCCCGATGTCGTCGATCTCGATGCCGTCTCGATCGAGCGGCTCGCCAATGCGTCCGCCTTGCTGGCCGGGCTCGGCCTCGTGCTCGAGCCCTTCGGCGAAGGCTCGGTCGTGGTGCGCGAAGTGCCGGCGGCGCTCGCCGGCGGCAATATCGCCGGGCTGGTGCGCGACGTCGCCGACGATCTCGGCGAAGAGTCGAGCACGACCGTCGAGGAGCGCGCCAATCATCTCCTCGCCACCATGGCGTGTCATCATTCGGTGCGCTCCGGGCGGCAACTGAAGCCCGAGGAGATGAACGCGCTCCTGCGCAGGATGGAGCGGACGCCCAATTCCGGACAGTGCAATCACGGCCGCCCGACCTATGTCGAGCTGAAGCTCGGCGATATCGAGAGGCTGTTCGGCCGCAGCTAGATCGAGGGCCTGTCCCGCCGCGCGACGAGGACCTGCGTCTCGCCATAGACCCGCCGGTCGACTTCGGTCAGGCCGGGCGGGCAGGCGATCTGCGCCCGCTCGGCTTCCTCGACCACGACGACCGCGCCGTCATTGAGCCATTGGCCCTCGACCAGCGCGGCGAGCGCCTTCGTGCCGAGCCCCTTGTCATAGGGCGGATCGGCGAAGGCGAGATCGAAGCCGGGCTGCGGCGCCGCCGGGCCGAGCCTCGTCGCGTCGCGCCGCCAGATCCTGCATTGGCCGATGACGCCGAGCGCGTCGGCGTTGCGCCGGATGATGCCGCGCGCCTCGGCGTCGTCATCGACGAACTGGCAGAAGCGCGCTCCACGGGACAGGGCTTCGAATCCCATCGCCCCCGTGCCGGCGAAGAGGTCGAGGACGCGGGCGCCCTCCATCGGGAAATCCGCGACGCCATGCGCCAGGATGTTGAAGATCGCTTCTCTCACCCGGTCGGAGGTCGGCCGCGTCGCCCGGCCCCTGGGGCCCGCGAGCCCATGGCCCTTGAATTTTCCGCCGACGATCCGCATGCGTCCCGCTTTACAGGCTGCGGCGGATTTCCGCCACGCCGGCGATCACGCCCGGCCGCGTCTTGCGGCGTGTTCCGTTGCCGGGCCCGGCCCGGCTTTGGCGGCCGGCGCGGACATCTTGCGTCCCAGCTGCTCGGCCAGTACCCGCGCCGGCACTTCCGCCACCCGGCCGCGCTCGAGATCGCCGAGCTGGAAGGGACCGAAGGCGGTGCGGATCAGGCGGTTGACCTGCAGCCCCAGATATTCGCAGATCTTCTTCACCTCGCGGTTCTTTCCCTCCCGGATGGCGATGGTGAGCCAGGCATTGTCCCCCTGCATCTTGTCGATCCGGGCTTCGATCGGGCCATAATGCACGCCCTCGATCGTGATGCCGCCCGTCAGCCGCTCAAGCGCCTGCTGATCGGCCCGGCCATAGGCGCGCACCCGGTAGCGCCTCACCCAGCCGGTGGCCGGCAGCTCGAGAAGGCGCGCCAGCTCGCCGTCATTCGTCAGCAGCAGCAGGCCCTCGGTATTGATGTCGAGGCGGCCGATCGAGATCACCCGCGGCAGCTCGTCGCGCAAGGCGTCGAAGACGGTGCGCCGGCCTTCCGGATCCTTGTGGCTGGTCACGAGTCCCGCCGGCTTGTGGTAGCGCCACAGCCGGCTGTCCTCTTTCCGGGGCAAGGGCTTGCCGTCGATTTGGATATCGTCGCCGGCCGTGACATTGACGGCGGGCGAGGCCAGGACCTTGCCGTTGAGCCTCACGCGTCCTTCCGTGATCAGCCGCTCGGCGTCACGCCGGGAGCACAGGCCGGCCCGCGCCATCGCCTTGGCGATGCGTTCCCCTTCGAATGCGCTTTCCTTGACCATCCGACCCCTTTCGCGTTTGGTGGGGCAAGCATGAAGCACGATCAGCCGCCAGATCCGATGTCGCTGGCTTTTGCCGAGGCCGAATCAGCCGGCGGGCGCGGCGAAGTCCCCATCGGCTGTGTCATTGTCGATCAGTCGGGCAATGTCATGGCAAAAGCCGGAAATCGCACTCTCGAGCTCAGGGATCCGACCGCGCATGCCGAAATGCTCGCCATTCGCGAAGCGGCGGCGGCGCTCGGCAGCGAAAGGATCGCCGGCTGCGACCTTTACGTCACGCTCGAGCCGTGCGCCATGTGCGCTGCCGCCATCTCTTTCGCCCGCATCCGGCGTCTCTATTTCGCCGCGAGCGACGAGAAGATGGGGGGCGTGGAGCACGGAGCGAGGTTCTTCGCCCAGGCCACCTGCCACCATCGCCCGGATGTCTATGGCGGATTGGGCGAGGCCCGGGCGCGGGAGCTGCTGCGCCGGTTCTTCCGCCGGCGCCGGGGCGAATGACGCCGCTCGACCGTTTTCTGAACGGCCAAGACTAAGTGATTCTCTCGATTCGCAATTCCAGCGCGCGCTTGAGCTCGTCCTTGGCCCGCGACGCCGCCTCGATCATCTCGGAGATGCGGAAGAAGTCGTTGGCCATGAAGCCTTCGAGCGGCGGGTTGATGTAGATGTCGGGCGGGTTCTGCTGCCGGCGCAGCACCGCGATCTGGTGGAACATGATCAGCATCGATCCGACGGCGAGCTCCATATTGCTGTGATGGCTGCGCCGCGGCTGGCGCAGGCGCCCGGTCACGTCGATGGCGACGACGAGATCGCTGCCCGGCCGGACGTGGTCGAACGGCACGGGATTGGTGATGCCGCCGTCGACATAGATCCGGCCGTCGATGGTGGGCGCCGAGATCAGGCCCGGTATGGCGATCGAGGCCGCGACGGCCCGGCACATCGGTCCCGAGGCGATGACGTGCTCGCGCCGTTCGGCGAAATCGGTGGTCACAATCTTGAGCGGGATCTGCGCTTCCTCGACATGCCGGGCGACGCCGTCCGGGAAGATGAAGCTGGTGAGCTGCTCGCCGTCGATCAGGAGGGAGGTGAAGCTGCGCCTTTGCACCAGATCGCTGAGCCGCGCCCGCTTGACGCCGAACAGGTATTTCGCCGCCTGCATCCGGTTGGCGAGGATGTGGCGGGCGTGCTCGCCGATGGCCTTGGCGGGGATGCCGGAGGCATAGGCGGCGCCGACCAGGGCGCCGAAGCTGCAGCCGGCGATGACCGCGGGCTTGATCCCCATCTCGTCGAACACCTCGAGCATCGGGATGTGGGCGAGGCCGCGCGCCGCGCCGCCGCCGAGGGCGAGGCCGATCCTAGGCCCGCTCATCCGCCGGCCTTCCGCGCGAAGCGCCACGCCGTCTCGGCCAGCGGCCGGACTTCGCCGGCCATGAGAGCGGCATTGCGGTTGGCCGCCGTCCCGTCGCGCACCCGCCCGGCGATGCCCTGCAGGATGGCGGCGATGCGGAAGAAATTATAGGCGAGATAGACATCGAGATCGGGAATGCCGTCGCGGCCCGTGAATGCGCAGTAGTCCCGGATATAGGCATCGATCGGCGGAATTCCAGGGTCGTGCTCGTGGCCGAGCAGCGAGCCGACGCCCGCACCGCGCTCCGATCTCGGCATGAACCACATCATCAGATGATAGGTGTAGTCGGCGAGCGGATCGCCGAGCGTGGCGAGCTCCCAGTCGAGCACCGCCGCGACGCGCGGCGCCGCGGGATCGATGATGCAGTTGTCGAGGCGGAAATCGCCATGCACGATGGCGGTGCGCGGCTGTGCCGGGCACGCTTGCGGCAGCCAGTCCATCAGCCGCTCCATCTCCGCGATCGTCTCCGTCGCCGAGGCACGATATTGCTCCGACCAGCGCTTGATCTGGCGGGCGACGTAGCCTTGCGGCTTGCCGAAGTCGCCGAGACCCGCGCCGGCGGGATCGACGGCGTGCAGCCGCGCGATGGTCTCGTTGAGCGAGGCGAACAGCAGGGCGCGCTCTGCGGCCGTGAGGCCCGGCGCCCAGGGCTCCCAGAACACCCGGCCTGCGACATGCTCCATCACGTAGAATTGCGTGCCGATGATGCTCTCGTCGGCGCAGTAGTGCAGCGGGCGCGCCACCGGAAACTTTTGCGCCGCGAGCGCCGCCGTGACGCGATATTCGCGGTCGATGGCATGGGCGGACGGCAGGAGCCTGCCGGGCGGCCTGCGCCTCAGCACGTAGCGGCCGGAGGCGGCGGAGATGAGATAGGTCGGATTGGATTGTCCGCCCTTGAACCGGGCGACGGCGGCGGGCGCGCCGAAGCCCTCGATATGGGCGGAGAGATAGGGCACGAGACGATCGGAGAGGTCGCGGGCCGGCCGCGTCCCGGAAAAGGCCTCCTGGCGATCGAGCTTTCGTGCCGTCACGGCTTGACCGCCTCGGTGCCCGCCCTGGCGAGGAAGGGCTGGAGCTGGTCGAGGGTCGCCTGCGGGTTCTCTTCGGGCAGGAAGTGCCCTCCCGGGACCACCGCCGTCGTCACCGTCGTGGCCCAGCGCGACCAGACCGAATCGAGATCGCGCATCGCGGCCGGGAGTCCCGCATCGCCCCACAGTGCCAGGAGCGGACAGCCGATCCTGCGGCCACGGGCGCGGTCGGCCTCGTCGTCGGCGAGGTCGCAGGTCTGGCCGGCGCGATAGTCGTTGCAGGTCGCATGGATATGCTCGGGCGTCGAGAAATGCAGGCGGTATTCGGCGAGCGCCCGGGGATCGAAGGCGCTCAGGTCTCGCGCTTTGGTCCAGCTCGCCATCGTGTGGTCGAGAAACCCCACGGGCGCCGATTCGATGAGCATCTCCGGCAGCGGATGAGGCTGCGCCAGGAACAGCCAGTGATAGGTCTTCATGGCCAGCCTCACCGAGAAATTATGCCACATGTCGTACGTCGTCATGATGTCGAGGAGGGCGATGCAGGTGACGGCGCGCGGATGATCGAGCGCCAGGCGGTAGGCGACCCGCGCCCCGCGGTCATGGCCGACGACCGCGAAGCGCTCATGACCGATGTCGCGCATCAGGGCGATCATGTCTTCCGCCATCGCGCGCTTCGAATAGGGCCGGTTGCCGGCGCCGTTGGCGGGGCAGGAGGAGAAGCCGTAGCCTCGCAGATCGGCCATGACGCAGGTATGGCTTTGCATGAGTTGCGGCGCCACCGCGTGCCACATCGCATGGGTCTGCGGATAGCCGTGCAGAAGAAGGAGAGGCGGTCCGCTGCCGCCGATGCGGGCGAAGATCTCCGCTTCTCCGGTGTCCGTGCGATGCTCGCGCGTATGGGGAAGCAGATCCGGCATCGGCAACGCTCCTCGGGAATGGGATGGCTGATCTTGGCCGAAAGGCATCGGGCGCTCAATCCTCTTCCGCGAGACGAAAGACATGCTGCTCGCCCGCCACGTCGCGCAGTCTGTGCCGGCCAAGGCTCGGAAAGGCGCGCCCCGCGGCGCTGACGAAGCTCTCGGAAACGACGATGTCGCAATTGCGCTTCTTGGCGACCTCGAGCAGCCGGCTGGTGTGGTTGATGGCGGGGCCGATGGCGGTGAAGTCGAGCCGCGTCCGGCTGCCGATGTTGCCATAGGCGATCTCGCCGACATTGAGGGCGAGGCCGAGCCTGAGGAGCGAGCGGCCGGACCTGGCGCGCTGCGCATTGAGGGCGGCGATGCGCCGCCGCGTGTCCAGCGCCGCGGCGACGGCCGGCGCGCAGGGCAGCTGCTCCTTCCCGGCGGCCGGAAATATCGCCAGCAGCGCGTCGCCGATGAATTTCAGGACCTCGCCGCCATGCGGCTCGATCGCCGCGACCAGCGCGTCGAAGAAGTCGTTGAGGGTCGAGAGCACGTTGTCGATCCGATGCGTGTCGGAATAGCGGGTGAAGCCCCTGAGGTCGGCGATCAGGATCGTGGCAGTGATGATCTCGGCTTTGCCGCGGTCGAGGGCGCCCTCATAGACCTTCTCGGCGCTGCGGCGCCCGACATAGGTGGTGAGAAGATCGACGGCGATCTTCCTGAGCACCCGCCTTTCGGCATAAGGACTCATGAGCAGGGCGGCGCGGGTGAGACCGGCGATCTCCCGGTCGGAGAAGCCGCCGGGCCTTTGGGTGGCGAAGGAGATGTGGGCGGTCCGCTGCCGGTCGATGAAGGGCAGGGGCGTGATGTAGTAGTCGGTGGCGCCCGCCTGGCGCAGGTCTTCGAGCAGCGGCATGTCGCCGGCCGGCGCGTCGAGACGGCGGCGATAGGGCGCCGCGGTATCGTCGACCACCTTGGCCGGGCTGTTGTGGTAGTCGGACAGGTCGAAGCCGCGCGGCAAGGTGCGCGTTTCGACCTCGCGCGCCGTCCAGCGGAACTGCGAGCCTTCGATCTCGGGATTGAGCAGCTCGAGGCCGAGCGAGGAGCGCCAGAGCGGAAAGCCGAGATCGACGAGCTTCTCGCAGAGCTCGCGGTGCAGCGCCGAGACGGCCTTGTCGCCGGTCGCCGCCCGTATCAGCCAGTCAACGAAATCTCCGGGAAGTGGCAAGATCCGCCTCGTTCATTGGCCGCCGCTGCCGCAGCGGCAGCAATCGGCGGGCCATCCGTGCCGGGGCTTTTTGTGCGCTTCGGCATGGACTTTGCCAAGAGGCAAGGGCTTGGCCACTACGCCTTATGCCAGTCGAAAGAGCTGCTGGTCTCCATCGATGCCGCGCAAGGCATGGGCGCCCAGGCTCGCGAAGGGAAAGCCGGTTGCCGCCTGCACGAAGCTCTCCGACGCGACGACGTCGTGTCCGGTCCGCTTGGCGACCTCGAGAAGGCGGGCGGCACGGTTGATCACCGGCCCGATGGCGGTGAAATCGAGCCGCGTCCGGCTGCCGATATTGCCGTAGGCGATCTCGCCGGCATCGAGGGCCAGGCCGAAATCGAGCCGGGTCCGCCCCGCTTCGGCGCGCGCCGCGTTGAGCGCACCGATCCGCCGCCGCGCATCGAGCGCCGCCGCCACCGCGGGAGCAACCGGCAGAGCGTCGCCCGCGCTCGCCGGAAAGATGGCGAGCAGGGCGTCGCCGATGAATTTGAGGACCTCGCCGCCATGGGCCTCGATGGCCTCCACCAGCGCATCGAAGAAGTCGTTGAGGGTCGACAGCACATTGGCGATCGGGTGCGTGTCGGAATAATGGGTGAAGCCCTTGAGGTCGGCGATCAGGATCGTCGCCGTGATGATCTCGGCCTTGCCGCGGTCGAGTGCGCCCTCGTAGACCTTCACCGCGCTGCGGCGCCCGACATAGGTGGTCAGCAGGTCTACCGCGATCCGCTTGAGCACCCGCCTCTCGGCATAGGGCGCGAACAGGAGAGCGGCATCGGTCAGCGCCGCGATCTCGGGCTCGGCGAAGCCGCCCGGCCTGCGCGTGGCGAAGGAAATATGGGCGCTCCTCTCCTGGTCGAGGAACGGCAGCGGCACGAT
Organism: Parvibaculaceae bacterium; assembly: GCA_050246735.1. GTDB lineage: Bacteria > Pseudomonadota > Alphaproteobacteria > Rhizobiales > Aestuariivirgaceae > Taklimakanibacter. The sequence continues at coordinate 96,975 of JBFWVM010000009.1, forward strand.
ATAGTAGTCGCTCGCGCCGGCGAGGCGCAGTCCTTCGAGGAGCTGCACGTCACCGGCCGGCCCGTCGAGCTTGCGGCGGTAGGGTTTCCTGGTCACGTCGACGATCTGTGCCGGGCTGTTGTCGTAGTCCGACAAGTGGGCGTTGCGCGGCGTCGTCTCGATGTCGGTCGCATGCGCGACCCAGCGGATCTGCGTGCCGCCGATCTCTGGATTGAGCAGCTCGACGCCGAGCGACGAGCGCCACAGCGGGATTCCCAAAGCGAGGAGCTTCTCGCAAAGCAGATTGTGCAATTCCCCCGTCCGGCCGTCGCGGGAATTCGCCCCGGCCTCGATCAGCCAGCGCGCGAAATCCCCGATCAGCGGAGCGTCCGGCTGGCTCATGTCGCCATCGCCCGCCAGCCGATGTCGCGGCGGCAGAAGCCTTCCGGCCAGTCGATGAGGTCGACCGCCCGGTAGGCATGGGCCCGGGCGTCGGCGACGTCGCGGCCGACCGCCGAGACGTTGAGGACGCGCCCGCCGCTGGCGACGAGCCTGCCGTCCTTCATCGCGGTGCCCGCGTGGAAGATCTCGACGCCGCCCACTTGCGCGGCTGCGTCGAGATTGCGGATCTCGCTGCCTTTCCCGTATGCGCCGGGATAGCCCTTCGTCGCCATCACGACGCTGAGCGCTGCCTCGTTGCGCCATCGCACCGACATCCTGTCGAGCGTGCCGTCGACGGCGGCGAGGAGCAGCGTCAGGAGATCGTCCTTGAGCCGCATCATCAGGACCTGGCATTCGGGGTCGCCGAAGCGGACATTGTATTCGATGAGCCTGGGTCCGCCGGCGCCGATCATCAGCCCGGCGAACAGCACGCCCTTGAACGGCAGGCCGCGCTGCCGCATGCCGGCGACGGTCGGGCGGATGATCTCGGCCATGACGCGCTCGCCCATCTGCGGCGTCACGATCGGGGCGGGGGAATAGGCCCCCATACCGCCGGTATTAGGTCCGGTATCGCCGTCGCCGACGCGCTTGTGATCCTGCGCCGCCGCCAGCGCCAGCGCGTGCTCGCCGTCGCAGAGCGCGAAGAAGCTCGCCTCCTCGCCGTCCAGGAATTCCTCGATCACGCATTCGGCGGCGCCGAACTGGCCGGCGAAGATATCGTCGATGGCGGCGAATGCCGCGTCCATCGTCGTCGCGACGGTGACGCCCTTGCCGGCGGCGAGACCGTCGGCCTTGATCACGATGGGAGCGCCATGCGCCTTGGCGTGAGCTGTCGCTTCCGCGCGTTTGCGGAAGCGGCGGTAGCCGGCCGTCGGAATATTGAACTCGGCGCAAAAGTCCTTGGTGAAGCCTTTCGAGCCTTCGAGCCGCGCCGCAGCTTTGGAGGGACCGAAGACCTTGACGCCCGCCGCCTCGAGGTCGTCCGCGATGCCGGCCACCAGCGGCGCTTCAGGTCCGACCACGACGAGATCGATCCGTTGCGAACGGCAGAAGCCGATCACCGCCCGATGTTCGCAGATGTCGAGCGCCACGCATTTCGCGTGCCGGGCGATGCCCGGATTGCCGGGCGCGCAATGGAGGTCGCCGAGGAGCGGGCTTGCCGAAATGGCCCAGGCGAGAGCGTGCTCACGCCCGCCGGAACCGAGAAGAAGGACATTGAGTGGCGTCATCGGGGCATCCCTGTGGCCCTTGTCCTATGGCGAGATTCAGGCACGGCGCAAAGTCCATTTTTGCGGAACTGGAGGTGGAAAGCATTCGTTAGCCTGCGGGACGGCAATCGCCAATGGAGGAAAAAATGTTCAAGCGACCTCTAGTCAAACCTATGCTCGGCGCGGCGGCGCTTGTGGCGTCGACTGCCTTTCTTCCGGCCTCCGGCGCCAATGCGGGACCGGCGTCCTGCGCGGCCTATGCGCGTGACGTGGCGGCCAGCGAAGCGCCGCGCCGCGGTCTCGTCGATGGCGTCGTGATCGGCACTCTCGATACGGTTTTCACCGGCGGCGCGGGCGTCGATGAGCGGTTCCGCGACGCCTATGACGAAGCCTACGCCGACTGCATGGATCGCGACCGTGTCGCCTATGTCCCGCGTCACCGCACGGTCATAACCCGCTATGAATCCGAGCCCGTCGTCGTCGGCGTGCGTCCGGAAGTCGGCAGCGACGAATGGCTCGCCTATTGCTCGGCGAAATATCGCTCCTTCGATCCGGATACCGGTACCTATGTCACCTATGAAGGTGAAACTGTGCCGTGCAGGTAAAGGGAGCCGCGGTCCAAGGGCGCTTCGGGCGGTGACGGCCTGAACTGCCCTTTCCTATTGGATTGACATGGTCGCACGGCCCGGCAAGTGTCGGCTCATGATCGACCATGACCCCGAGACCGGAGAGATTCGCGAGGCCCGCAGGGCCAATGTGGCGGAGTTCACCGTCTCCGAGATTTCATTCGCCCTCAAGCGCACGCTCGAGGACAGCTTCGGGCAGGTGCGGGTGCGCGGCGAGATCTCGGGTTTTCGCGGGCCGCACTCGTCCGGCCACTGCTATTTCAGCCTGAAGGACCAGGGTGCCCGCATCGACGCGGTGGTCTGGCGCAGCACGTTCGTGCGCCTGAGATCGAAGCTTCAGGAAGGTCTGGAGGTCATCGCCGCCGGCAAGATCACCTCCTATCCCGGCAAGTCCTCCTATCAGATCGTCGTCGACAGCATCGAGCCCGCGGGCGTCGGCGCCCTGATGGCCTTGCTCGAGGAGCGCCGCCGCAAGCTTGCCGCCGAGGGCCTCTTCGATGCCGCGCGCAAGAAGGCCATACCTTTCCTGCCGGGTCTCATCGGCGTCGTCACCTCTCCGACGGGCGCCGTCATCCGTGACATCCTGCATCGCCTGAACGACCGCTTTCCCCGCCATGTGATGGTCTGGCCCGTCCGCGTGCAGGGCGAGACCTCGGCGGGCGAGGTCGCCGCCGCCATCCGCGGCTTCAACGCCATGGCGAGGAAGCCCGATCTCCTCATCGTGGCGCGCGGCGGCGGCAGCCTGGAGGATCTGTGGGGCTTCAACGAGGAAGCCGTCGTGCGCGCCGCCGCCGATAGCACCATTCCATTGATCGCGGCGGTCGGCCACGAGACCGACTGGACGCTGATCGACCATGTCGCCGACCTGCGAGCGCCGACGCCCACGGCCGCCGCCGAACGCGCCGTGCCGGTGCGTGCCGACCTCCTGTCGCAGGTCGCCTCGCTCGCGGCCCGCCATGACCGGTGCACCAGGCGGCTGATGGACGAAAGGCGCACGCGCGTGCGCGCCGCCGCCCGCGCCCTGCCGCGGCCCGACGACATCCTGGCGCTGGCACGCCAGCGCTTCGACACCGCGTCGGGCAAGCTCAAGGCGGCGCTGAGCCGGAACACGCTGCTGCATCGCCGTGATTTCGAGAGGGTGGCGGCCGGACTGACGCCCCGGCCCCTCAAGGCCCATATCGCCGAGCAGGCCCGTCGCGTCGACCGTCGCGGCGGCGAGCTGCGCCGCGACCTGCGCCGCGCCGTCGAGCAGCGCCGCACGACGCTTGCCGCCCACGCCAAGCTCCTGGCCTCGCTCTCCTACAGATCCGTGCTGCAGCGCGGTTATGCCCTCATCCGCAACGAGGTGCGCATCCCCGTGCATGCCGCAGCGCAGGTCAAGCCGGGCCAGGACCTGCGCATCGAATTCCACGATGGCGAGATCGCCGCCCAGGCCGGCGGTCCGCCGCTTTCGGCCAAGGCGGCAAAAACGCGCGACGGCGGGCAAGGGTCATTGTTCTGACAGGATCGGGAGGCTATTTGACAGCCATGAACAGGCATGAACCCTTCCTCCCCCGCGGCCGCCAGGCCAGGATCCGCTATCTCGACGCCGATTTCCAGGTCCTGAGCGAGGGCGATCATGTGATTTGCGCGGTGACCGGCATGCCGATCGGGATCGAGCAGCTCACCTACTGGAATGTCGCGCGCCAGGAGCCCTATATCTCGGCCGCGGCCGCCTTCCGTCGCCTGCTCGAGACGGAGTTCAAGTAAAGTATCTGAGGAACGGGCGCACCAGCCGCAGCGTGTCGTCGCGAAAGATGGCGGCCACGTTGAGGATCACGAACAGCACGCGCAGCAGGGTGACGCTGGCCGGTCTCAGCGGCCGGTCCTTGACCATCCGCATGCAGATCCAGAAGGCCACGAACCCGCCATTGACGGCACAGAGCAGCACCCATAGCGGCGGGTGACCCTGCTTCACGAAGGCAAGGATCGTATCCCATTGGGATTGCACAAAGATATCTTGCATCAAGGTGTCCCTCGCCAAGGTTTCGCCGAGTATGCCCGAGAGGGGTTTAACGATCCTTTCCCAGGCCATGCGAAACTGGCGTTCGCGGTCCAACCTGTGTATAAGCCGCGAGCCCGTGGACGGATTTCCGGGGATGAGTGGAGTTGAGACTATGCCGAAGGCCTGGACACCTGCCTCGTGGCGCGACCTGCCGGTTATGCAGCTGCCCGTTTATGACGATCCCGCCAGGCTCGCGGAGGTCGAGAAGCAGCTTGCGGGCTATCCGCCGCTGGTGTTCGCGGGCGAGGCGAGGAAGCTCAAGCGCAAGCTCGCCAAGGTCGCCGAAGGCAAGGGCTTCCTGCTCCAGGGCGGCGACTGCGCCGAGAGCTTCGCCGAGCATTCCGCCGACAATATCCGTGACTTCTTCCGCGTCTTCCTGCAGATGGCGGTGATCCTGACCTTCGCCGGCAGCCATCCGGTGGTCAAGGTCGGCCGCATCGCCGGACAGTTCGCCAAGCCGCGCAGCGCGCCGACCGAGACGGTGGACGGCCGCGAGCTGCCGATCTATCGCGGCGACATCGTCAACGACTTCAGCGGCACGCCTGAGGCGCGCCGGCCCGATCCCGAGCGCCAGATCATGGCCTATCGGCAGTCGGCGGCCACGCTCAACCTGCTGCGCGCCTTCGCCCAGGGCGGCTATGCCAATCTGGAGCATGTCCACAAATGGACGCTCGGTTTCCTGAAGGACGGGCCGGCCTGGGAGCGCTATCAGGCGCTGGCCGACCGCATCACCGAGGCTCTCGGCTTCATGCGCGCCTGCGGCATCAATCCCGACACGGCGCCGCAGCTGCGCTCGACCGAGTTCTTCACCAGTCACGAGGCGCTGCTCCTCGGTTACGAGCAGGCGCTGACCCGCATCGATTCGACCAGCGGCGACTGGTACGCGACGTCCGGCCACATGCTGTGGGTCGGCGACCGCACCCGCCAGCCCGATCACGCCCATATCGAGTTCTGCCGCGGCGTGAAGAACCCGATCGGGCTCAAATGCGGACCCTCGCTCGCCGCCGACGAGCTGATCCGGCTGATCGACATGCTCAACCCGGAGAATGAATCGGGCCGGCTGACCCTCATCACCCGCTTCGGCGCCGACAAGGTCGACAAGCATCTGCCCGAGCTGATCCGCGCCGTGAAGCGCGAAGGCCGCATCGTCGTGTGGTCCTGCGATCCCATGCACGGCAACACCATCAAGTCGCGCTCGGGCTACAAGACCAGGCCCTTCGACCAGGTGCTGAGCGAGCTGCGCCGGTTCATGGCGGTGCATCAGGCGGAAGGCACCCATGCCGGCGGCATCCATGTCGAGATGACCGGCAAGGACGTGACCGAATGCACCGGCGGCGTGCGCGCTTTGTCGGATGAGGATCTCAACGACCGCTATCACACGTTCTGCGATCCACGCCTCAATGCGGCGCAGGCGCTGGAATTGTCTTTCCTGGTAGCCGAGGAGCTCAAGAAGGAGCAGGCGCTCCATCCGCGCGCCGATGACGATGAGGCGGCGGAAGCCGCCGAATAGCGAGAGCAGCCGCATCTTTCCCGGTCGGAGTCGGCTCCGTTTTTTTCCTCGGTGAAAAAATCGGCCGCTTCGGTTTCGGCGATAGGAAAATTTCCTGGCAGCCCCCCGGAACTGGGAATTTTCAGAACAGGGAATAACAGGGAAACAGGCAATTCGGCCTGCATGCCGGCTATGGAAAATCAATGGGTTACCGGCCTGGGAAAAGAGAGCAGGGAATTTGGGAATTTCCACCCAATTCCTTCGGCCGGCATGCCGCTGGATCGTCCGCGAATTTTTCCTCGATGAAAAAATCGCCCTGTCAACGACAAGCGCCCGCAAGCTTGGCTGGCGGGCGCACATCATCCGATCCTGGAATTTTCCAAATAGCACAATTATTGCGTAAAGTCAAGATTGTACACACGCTCACTTGCGTCGGCGAATAAGCTGTCGAATCGCCGGTGCGGGCTGTATCCACGATATCCACAGGCGATCGGGCTTGCACCCGGCTCACCGAGCCCGGAAAAGTGCAGGAACGTGACAAGCATCGACGGGCCGAAGCGGATGGGATGGCATATCGGGAGGAATTACCGCTTGCCGGGGTTGTTCTCCATGGATGACCTGGATGAAAAGCCTCCCGGGAAGGTGGTCCAGCTGCGCGACAGGGGCATTCTGCCGGCGCAGGAGCTGCGCGATATGATCCAGGGCCTGGAGATCGCTCCGAGCTCTCCCGCTCTGCCCGCGATCCTGGAAGATCAGATACAGCCCGCAAGTCTCGACCTTCGGCTGGGACGGTTCGCGCATTGCGTGCGCGCCAGTTTCCTGCCGGGACCCGAGCGGACCGTCATGAGCCGCGTCGAGGCGCTCCGCCAGGGCCCGCCGATCGACCTTTCGTCGCCGGAGGGCGCGGTTCTGGAACGCAACAAGGTCTATGTCGTCGAGGTCATCGAGCGGGTCGGTCTCAAGGGCACGGTCGAGGGACGGGCCAATCCCAAGAGCTCGACCGGACGGCTCGACGTCCTTACCCGCGTCATTGCCGACCGGGCGACCGCGTTCGATCAGATCGAGAAGCGCTATCTGGGGCCGCTCTATGTCGAGATAGCTCCGTTGACCTTCAATATCCGGGTTCGCCAGGGCTCTCGCCTGGTCCAGGTCCGGTTCCAGCGCGGAGAAAGCGATCTCGGACCGAAGAAACTGAAGGAATACTACGCGACGGGGCAACTGGTGGGCGACGGCGGGCAGGACCAGGAGCGCTTCCCTCCCTGGAACGACCTGGTCCCGGTCACGGTCGATCTCGCCGGCGGCGGGAACGGAATAGTCGGATACAGAGCCAGGGACACGGCACGCGAGATCGACGTCGACCGCGTCGGCCACTATGATCCCAGGGAATTCTGGGAGAAGCTCGACGCGTCCGGCGGCGCCCTCGAACTGGAAGCCGGCAGGTTCTACATCCTGGCGACGCGCGAGCATGTCGGCGTCCCTCCGGAGCTTGCCGCCGAGATGATCCCCTACGAGGCGACCTCGGGCGAATATCGCGTGCATTATGCGGGCTTCTTCGATCCGGGCTTCGGCTGGGTGAACGGCAAGGCCAGGGGCAGCAGGGCCGTTCTCGAGGTCAGGGCGCATGGCGTGCCGTTCATACTGGAGGACGGCCAGATCATCGGCTGGCTGCGCTACAGTCCGATCGCGACAAGCCGTCCGACCAAGCTCTATGGGCACGACATCAAGTCCAACTACCAGGGCCAGGGCGTGGCCCTCGCCAAGCACTTCAAGCCCTGGCCCGGCTAGCGCGTGGGACGACTTGCGCGTCTTCGGAGCCACACCCTCATCCGGCCTGTCGGCCACCTTCTCCCGCAAGCGGGAGAAGGGGAATGATCCAGCAAGGCCTCGCGGGTTTCTCCTTCTCCCGCCTGCGGGAGAAGGTGCCCGAAGGGCGGATGAGGGTGTTGGTTCAATATCGCAACAACTGGACAGACAAAAAGCGGCGGGCGCCGGTCACACGGGGGGCGGCAAGGCCCGTCTCGGCCGGATCTCGGTGAGGATATGGCCGAACAGCGCCAGCATTACCACCGCGCCCCCGATCAGCACCGTCCCGGACGGGGTTTCGCCCAGCAGCAGCCACACCCAGATCGGCGTGAACGGCACTTCGAGAGCGGCGATCAGCGTTGCCTCCGCCGCCGGGATCTTGCGCGACCAGATCGCGTAGAGGACGAGCCCGATCGCGTTCTGAACGATGCCGAAGAGGGCGATGAGCAGCAGGTCCCGGCCGTCGACCGACAGGGGCGCTGCGAACCAGAAGGTGATGGAGGAGCACAGCCAGGCGGAAAGCGCCATGGCGGGCAGCATCGGCACGTCCTGGTGGCGGCGCATGACCGTCGTCATGCCGGCCATGCCGAGGGTCATGAAGACGGCGAGGCCCTTGCCGAACAGGCTGCCGTCCCATGACGCGTCCTTGAGCATGACCGCAACGCCGGCGAGCGCGATGAGGCCGGCGACGAGGGTCCGCCGGCTCGGCACCTCGCGCACCACGATGAAGGCGAGGGCCGCGGTCACGAACGGCAGGGTGGCATAGATGATGAGCGCCTCGGCGACCGTCGTGAACCGCATCGATCCGATGCCCGAGATCATGCTCGTGGCGGAAAGGGCGGCGACCGCGAAGACCGGCCAGCGCAGGTGGCCGAGCCGGAAGAGCCCGGCCTTGCCCTCGAGGGCCAGATAGACGAGCATCACCGCCGAGCCCGAGAATACGCCGCGCAGGAACAGCATGGTCATGAGGTCGGCGGTGATCAGCCGCACGAAGATGCCCGAGGTCGACCAGAACAGGGCGGCGAGCGCCACCAGGGCGAGGCCCAGGCGATGCCGCGCCGCCGTGCCGTTCATGTGGAGGGCTTCGCTGCTCATGCGCTCTGTCTGGCCTTGATGATGTTGAGGGAGTTGGCGCCGAGAACGAGGACGGTGCCGATGATCGAATAGACGTCGAAGCCTTCGCTGTAGAGCCAGTAGCCGGTGAGCACGGTGAGCGGCACCCGCAGGAAATCCATGGGTGTCACGATGGTGACGTCGGCGAGCGAGATGGCTTTCGACAGGCAGTAATGCGAGAGGGTTCCGGCAAAGGCGACGACGGCCACCCAGATCCAGTTGTGGGGTTCCGGCCATTTCCAGGTGAGATAGGCCGGCACCGCGCCGATCACGGTCTGGATGACGAACATCAGGAAGATGACGGTCAGCGCCGAGTCGGTCCGGGTGATGACCCTGGTCATCGCCAGCGCGACGGAGAAGCCCACGGCCGCCAGCAGCGCGACGAGATGGCCGTGATCGATCTGCGCGGTTCCGGGCCTGACGATGAGCACGATGCCGAGGAAGCCCAGGGCGATGGCGAGGAGCTTGAAGCGGGTGAGCCTCTCGCCGAGGAACAGGGCGGCGATGACGGCGCCCCAGATCGGCATGGTGAACTCGATCGAGACGACCTGGGCCAGGGGGATCAGGGTCAGCGCCAGGAACCATGCATATTGCGCGCCGTAATGGACGATGTTCCGGACGATGTTGAGCCGCAGATGGGCGAAGCGCCGGGCGAGGCCGCCATGGTAGAGGACGATGGGCGTGAGGATGGCGACGGCGGCGAGGCTGCGGAAGATCATGATCACGAAGACCGGGATGTCGTGACCCAGCTCGCGCCCGGCGACGGTAAGCGCCAATGTGTTGAGAAGCCATCCTCCCATCCAGACGGCGGCCCATGCTGTCGACTGCTGCGGCAAGCCGATTCTCTCCCTGCTGGCGCAACCTTAGGGGGGAAGCCCGAGAGCCCGCTAGGGCCGAAAAGCTCATATCAACCTTGCGGGCGGCACCGGGCTTGACGGATGTCTTTCACACCGTCCTGCCGAGCAGGCTCACATGCGCGCAGACTATTCGCCACCCGTCAGGCGTGCGCATGAGGGTCTTCGTTTCGCGACCCGTACGATCGTGTCCTTCGCGCTCGTATTCGGTGCTGGCCGTCGCGAAGTCCCGCCCATAGGTCGTGATGACGGTCTTCATCAGCCGGCGCCGGAAAGGGCCGGTCCGTCGGGCGCGCCGGAAGGCCGAGATGGCATCCCATCCATAGAGGTTTTCCCCGACGCCATAGCGCGCGGCATGCGGCGAATTCCAGAACAGCTCCTCGAGGACCGGAACGTCGTTGGCGAGGAGCGCCGCCTCGTAGCGCTCGAATACCGCCGTCACTTCCGCGACGACCTCGGCTTCGTTGATCTTCATGGACTGCCTCTCATGCCGCCGGGGAACAGGTCCGCGGCGAAGCCTTCGCTTTCGAGAACGGCGAGCACGCGGAGCACGAGATCCTCCCGCCATGGCGGGCAGATGACCTGGACCCCCACCGGCAGGCCGGCGCCGGGATTGGGCGCGACGCCGACCGGCACTCCGGCAAGGGCCAGCGCCTGCGTGAACATGCCGATCGCCGAGCGGGCCGGCATCGACTGTCCTTCCACCTCGATCGCGTCGGCGCCGAGCAGCGGCGCCTCGCATGGCGCAGCCGGAGCGATGAGGACGTCGTAGCTCCGGAACAGCTCCGCGAGCTCGTTCGAGAGCAGCCGGCGCAGTTTCTGCGCGCCGATGTAGAAAGAACTCGGGGCGAGGGCGCCGGCCATCAGGCGCTCGCGCACCAATGACCCGAAGGCTTCGGGGCGTTCGCCCAGCATGCGCATGTGCAGGCTGCCGCTCTCGCAGGCGGTCACGACGAAGGCCGCGGCGCGCCCCTGCGCCGCCCGCGCGAGGCGGGGTCCCGGCGCGGCCGAGAGGATGTCGGCCGCATCGGACATCGCCCGGTGCTGGGCTTCCGACAGGGGGGGAGGCGAAGTAGTCGCCGAGCACGCCGATGCGGAGGCCGGCAAGGCCGCCATCGAGACCCGGCGACGCCGCTTCGATCGTGCGGCTGGCCTGGAAGGGGTCGTCCGGATCGCGGCCCTGCAGGGCGTCGTAGGCGGCGGCGAGGGCGCGGACGCCGGCGGCCAGCACCCCGACATGGTCGAGGGTGGCGACGAAGGGGAACATGCCGCGGCGCGAGAGGCGGCCGAAGGTGGGCTTGAGGCTGAACGTGCCGCAGAGCGCCGCCGGCACGCGGATCGATCCGTTGGTGTCGGATCCGAGCGCGACCGGCACGGCGCCTGCCGCCACCAGCGCCGCCGATCCGGACGAGGAGCCGCCGGCCCAGCGGGCGGGATCGCGGGGATTGCGCGCAGGCCCGTCATGAGCGTTCTCGCCGGAGAAACCGTAGGCGAGCTCGTCCATGTTGGTGAGCGCCACGAGAATTCCGCCGGCCCGTTCCATGGCGGCGACGGCGAAGGCGTCGCGCGCGGCCGGCGGCTTGTGCCCGGTCGAGGCCGAGCCCGCGCGCGTGACCAGGCCTTCGACGTCGAAGAGATTCTTGGCCGCGAAGGGCATGCCGTGGAGAGGACCGGCGGCCTCGCCGCGATGCAGGCGACGATCGAGGGCCGCGGCGCGCCGTCGTGCGCGATCGGCGAGAACGGTCGTCACCGCGTTCAGGATCGCTCTCCGGTCGATCGCCGCGAGCGCCCTCTCGACCCGGTCCGCCGCAGTCTCCGGCGCCGCGATGGCCGATCTATCCCGCATCCGCAAACTCGTGAAACGGCACGAAAAGCGGCTCGGTTTCCGGGAGCGCCGGGTCGTCTATGAAGGCGGCGGCGAAACCGGCGATGCGGCGAAGGTTCATCGCTATGCCCTCGCGCGTCGCCGGATCGGGTGCAAAGCCGGCCGCCGCCGCGATCGCGTCGATATCGGCGTCGGCGTCGAACTTCCCGGAGTTCATCGACATGCGTCCCTCCCGGCCGGCGCAGCGAGGCCATAGGATCGACGGATATAAGGAATTAGGCGACGGACGACCTCGCGGCGCCTGATCTCTTCTTGCGATGGATGGCGGTTCATGCGTGCCGCCAGTTCGTCCAATGCGGCGTCGCGGTCAACGCCGGCGAACGCGCCGTTCTCGAAAATCGTCCGTCCATCGCAGATGACCCTGCGGACGGCGTCCGTCCTGGCGCGATGAACGATCGCCGCCTCGATCGGCTGCGCGGCATCCAGATACGGCCCGGCGATCCGCGGCCAGTGGAAGAAAACCATGTCGGCCCTTCGGCCCGCCTCGATCGTGCCGATCCGGCCGGCGAAGGCCGTGGTGCGGGCGCCGCCCAGGGTCGCCATGGTCAATACGCGGCCGGGTGACAGCGCCGCGCCGCCCGCTCCGGGCTCTCCGCTCATGGCGCGCACCACGCGCATCTCCTGAAGCATGTCGCGGTCGTCATTGATGCCGGCTTCATCGATGCCCATGGCGAGGTTCAGCTTCCGGGCGGCGAGCGAACGGAGCGGTGCACGCCCGCTGCGCAGGCGCAGGTTCGAGGAGCAATTGACGCAGATCGAGGCGCCGCATTCGGCGACCGCGTCGATCTCTTCCCCGGTGAGCCACACCCCGTGGCCGATGGTGAGGCGGGGATTGTGAAGACCGAAGCGTTGGAGATAGCGGAATGCCGTCGCCCCGCGCTGGCGCGGCGCGTAGTCGCGCTGAAAGGGGGTTTCGAGAAGGTGCATGTGCACCGGCGCGTCGTGGCGCGCAGAGGCCTCGGCAATGGCGGAGAGGGCACGGTCGGAGCACCAGTGGAGATTGGCCGGCGCCAGCTGGACGGCGATCCGGTCGCCGCCGTGATGCTCGCTCCACAGCGTCTCGAAGAGCTCGAGGCCGCCGTCGAGCTGCACCTGGGTTCGCTCGATCATCCTTCGGCAGTCTCGAGCGAGATGGGCAGGAAGGCTCGCGAGGAAGGCTTCGTTCACCTGGTGGACGAAGTGGTTCTGGTCGGCGATGCCGTAGCTGATGGCCGCGCGCATGCCGATGTCGCGGTAGGCGCGTATGATGGCGTCGGCGCGGGCCTTCATTTCCGCGAGCGAGCCCTCGCAGCTGTCGAGGATGTGGTGGACGGTCGTGACCCCCGACGCGACGAGCTCGAAGGCTGAGTATAGCGTATCGAGATACGGATCGACGTCGCGGCCGGCGATGCGCTCGATAGCCCAGACTTCGAGCGGCAGGTCGGGAATGCCGAGCTGGAAAGGGGTGAGGCCGACATGGTGATGCGCGTCGACCAGGCCGGGCGTGATCACGTCGTCGCCGTCGCCCTTGACCGGCAAATGGGGGAAGCGACGGGCGAGCGCCTCGAACGCGCCGACCTCGGCGATCAGCGCGCCGTCTACGACGACGCCGCCATCCTCCAGGGATTCCCAGCGGTCCTCGTCGAGAGGACGCGTGAGCAGCGTCCTCGATCTGGCAAGGAACGCGGTCACGAAGTCTGCGCCAGAACGGCCTCGACGCGAGCCGCGAGATCGAGGACGGCGCGGTCGCGGAAGCGGGGCGCCACGATCTGCAGCCCGACCGGCAGGCCGGGCGCGGGCACCGGCTGGCTGATCGCCGGGCAGAAGGCGTGGTTGACGAAGGGGGTGAAGACGGCATGGCCGCGCGGGCCGACCGTTCGCCCGCCGATCATCCGCGGGCCGAGATCCTCGAGCGGCCAGGCCGGGCAGGGCGTGGTCGGCGAGAGAAGGAAGTCGAAGCCCGAGGCGAAGAAGCGAGCCGCCGATCGGGCAATGCTCAGGCTCAGGCCCTGTGCGCGCGCGACGTCGGCGCCGCTCAGCGCGAGGCCCGAGCGGATCTGGTCGCCGATATCGGGGTCGAACAGGTCCGGCCGGCGCTGCCACACCGCGCCGAACTGGGCGGCGAGCGCTGCGTGCTGGAGAGGCATCAGCGCTTCCTCGGATGCGTCCGGCGGCCAGGCCGGATCGGCCGCCTCGATCGGCAAGCCGGCCTCTTTCAGCTGGCCGATTGCTTCGGCGAGCGCCCTGGCGACGGTCTCGTCGACGGGGACGTCGAGACCGAGGCGCGCCGACCAGGCGATGCGCGCAGGGTGGGCCGCACCTGGCCGTTCCGGCGGAGGAATGGACAAGGGGTCGGTGGAGTCGGGACCGGCGACCGCCTCGAACAGGGCACGGCAGTCGGCGACGTTCATGGCGATGGGACCGAGCACGGCCGTGGGCGAGGAATCAAGGGGTTCGGCCACCATGCCGGCCGACGGCTTGAAGCCGACCGCGCCGACATGGGCGGCAGGGCGGCGGATGGAGCCGCCGCCGTCGCCGGCGAGCGCGAGCGGAACCAGTCCGCCGGCCACGGCCGACGCGGCGCCGCCCGAGGAGCCTCCGGGCGTGAGGCGCGGGTCCAGCGGGTGCCGGGTCGGGCCGTAGAGCAGGTTGGTCGTGTTGCCCTTGCAGCCGAACTCGGACATGTTGGTCCGGCCGACGACGATCGCGCCCGCCCGCTTCATGCGGCTTATGACGAGATCGTCGTCGTCGGCGACACGGTCGCGGAACAGCGGCGATCCTTCCGTGAACCGCCAGCCCTTGACGCGGATGTGGTCCTTGACGGCGACCGGGACTCCGGCGAGCGGCAGGTGCTCGCCCGCGGAAAGACGTGCGGCAAGCCGCTCGAGCTGCTCGTCGGCATCCCTCGGGTCGAAGTCGACGATCGCGTTGAGCTCGCCGTTGCGCAGCGCGATGGCGGCCTGCGACGCCCTGACCCCGAAATCGGAAGGCAAGGTACCCTCGTTGATGCCGCTCGCAAGCGACAGGGCGCTTGAGGGGTGCTGCGGCATCACGTCTTCGATCCGCCGTCGAGCCCTGGCGCCGAGACGGCGGCCGGTTCGGCGAAAGCGGGCGAGAAGGTCCGCGAGATGGTGAGATGCTCGCGCATGAGGGCCGCGGCCACGTCCTGACGTCCGCTTTCCAGGGCCTCTAGGATGCGCAGGTGCTCCTGGCAGGAGACGTGGAGGCGGTTGCTGTCGGGCGTGGTCAGGATTTCCGTCAGGCGGCGCAGGACGTTCTGGCGCTCGATGGCCTGGGCGAAGAATTCATTGTTGCCCGACACCGCGATGAGATGGTGAAACTCGAGGTCGGCATCGGCCATGTCAGCGACCGTCGCGGCGCTTCTGAGCGCCAGCAGTTTCTCGTGGCGGCGGCGCGACCGGGCGGCGAGCGGCTGGTTCAGCCGGAAGGTGTCGAGGAGGATCGTGGCCGGCTCGATCGTCAGGCGGAAGCGGTAGCTGTCGTGGAAGGCCTGGGACGTCGCGAGGTTGGGGCCGAGCCGCCAGCCCTTGCCGGCGAGGCGCATGATCACGCCGTCGTCGGCGAGACGCTTCAGCACCCGGCCGATATCGACGCCCGATCCTCCATAGCGGCGGGCCAGCTCGGCGGTGCTGACGGAATGGGGGATCTCGCCGTTGAACCATTCGGTGGCGATGATGCGGTAGAGCTCGTCGCTGCTCGCGGCCGGAAGGGCGGGCGGGCGGTCGCCGAGGTCGCGTCCCGAGATGGAGAGGAAGAAGCCGCGATCCGGGCGCTGCTCGACGATCCCGTGCTCGCGGAGAAGATCGAGGGCGCCGCGCACCGGGGACCGCGAGACGAGGAAGACGGAGCCGAGGTGCTGCTCCTTGAGATGGTAGCCTGCCGGCAGCTCGTTCTGAACGATCCAGCTGACGATGGCATGCGCGGTTTCGGCCTGTAGCGCGCTGCGCGAGGTCGAGTCAGGCATGTTCGAAGCCTCTGGCGATCTCCCATTCCGTGACGGCGCGGCGCGTCGCCGCCAGCTCGTGGCGGGCGTGGCTCAGAATATGCTGATGGCACGCGCTGCCGAAGGCGGCAATGGCGGTTCTCGACCGGGCGAAGCGTTCCGTCGCCTCGGTGAGATCCGCGGGAAGCGGATTGGACCCGGGCGGATCGGTATCGCCATGCTTTTCGGGAGGAAGCGCCAGACCGGCGTCGACGCCGGCCATTCCCGCGGCAAGCACGGCCGCATAGGCATGATAGGGATTGACGTCGGCACCCGGCATGCGCAGCTCGATGCGTGGACCGTCACGGCCGGCGATAAGTCGGACCATCGCCGTCCGATTGTCCCAGGCCCAACTGGAGGCAAGCGGCGCATAGGAGAGCGGAACAAGGCGCTTGTATGAATTGGCGTATGGAGCGAGCATCAGCGTGAGGTCCGGGATGTCATGGAGAATACCAGCCACGAAGCCGGCGCCGAAAGCGGAAAGCTGCCGGCCCTCGCCGAGCAGGTTGCCGCCATCCTTGCGCAGTGAAAGATGAATGTGGCCGCCGGATCCGGCATCGTGCTCGAAGGGCTTGGCCATGAACGTCACCGCATGGCCGAGCTGGTGGGCGCAAGCCTTGACGACATGCTTGAAGACGATGTGCTCATCGGCTGCGGTGAGGAGAGCAGCGGGTGCGACATTGACCTCCATTTGGCCGGCGCCGCCCTCCGCCTGGATCTGGTCGACCACGATTCCGCAGACTTCCAGCGCGCGCTCGATAGCGTCGGCCAAGGGCGCGAAGAGCGAGCCGACGGTCACCTCGTTGTCGCCGGAGCGATGGTAAAGCGGCCTCAGTTTCGCATAGCCCAGAGCATTGGCCTCGCGGTAGCTCTGCTCGAGGACGTAGAACTCCAGCTCCGAGGCGGCGCGCGCGGCGATGCCGCGCTCCTCGAGGCGGGCCAATTGTCCCCGCAGCAGGCTCCGGGGCGCTTCCCGCACGGGC
Organism: Parvibaculaceae bacterium; assembly: GCA_050246735.1. Lineage (GTDB taxonomy): Bacteria > Pseudomonadota > Alphaproteobacteria > Rhizobiales > Aestuariivirgaceae > Taklimakanibacter. The sequence continues at coordinate 113,382 of JBFWVM010000009.1, forward strand.
TCCCCGCCGGAAGTCAGTCCGTCGCAAATGACATGCGCCACACCCGGCTCCGTCGGCAGCTCGAACGCGGCGGCAGGATCGGGTTTGAGCAGGCCGTTGCGGAAACCGGCATGCGCTCCGGCGACATCGAAGCCGGGCAGCGGCCGGCCGGCCGGGTCGCAGATGAGGTAGAAATCCGGCATGGCGACGCCGTCGCTTGCAGCCGACGGCCATTCGCCCGCCCGCCGCTTCTTGCCGAGCAGCCGGCCATGGAAATCCGGCGTGGCGAAGACGACATGAGTGGCCGTCGCCAGATAGTCGGCGGCGGCCTTCATGCCGAGACCTCGCCGCCGTCGACGGGAATCGATGTGCCGCTCACATAGGAGGCGAGCGGCGAGACGAGGAAGACGCAGACATTGCCGATCTCATCCGCGGTGGCGTTGCGGCGCAGCGGGATGATGTCCCTGTAGCGCCGGCGCACCGCGTCGGGCGCTTCGCCGCAGAGCGAGGCAAGGCGCGCATAGACGTCGCTCAGCATCGGCGTATCGACGCTTCCCGGACAAATCGAGTTCACCCGGACGTTCCGGGGCCCCAACTCATGGGCGAGGGCTTCCGAAAGCCGCATGACCCCCGCCTTGACCGCGCAATATACGCCCCAATTGGCGCCGGCGCGAAAGCCAGCTTGCGAGGCGATGAAAGTGAGAGAGCCGCCTGGCCGCAGACGCCGCGCCGCCTCGCGCCCGACCAGGAATGCGCCGAGCAGGTTGTTGTCGGATGCCGCGCGGAACTCCGCGAGCGAGGTCGCAGCGACCGGCCCGACGATGAGGTCTCCGGCCGAATGGACGACGTCGGTTATCGGACCGGCCGCATCGAAGCTCCTCGCCACCGCATCCTCGTCGGTGACGTCGAGCGGGAATATCTCCGGGGCGGCACGCTTGTCGGTGCGGATGACCCTGGCGCCGTGACGTTCGAGCGATTGGGCGATGCCGATGCCGATGCCGCCGGCGGCGCCGGTCACCAGGACGTGCCGGCCTTCGAGGAGGGTGAGTGCCAAGGGGGATGCCAGCTCGATGGTCATTGTCTGCCTTGAATGCTCTTTCGGGATATTTTGTATTTTTATTCTTGATAATACAAAAATATGCGATAGCCTAGAGCCGATCAAACAGAAGTTTCGGGAGGCCAGAGCGGTGAGCGAGCCGAGCCCATCATCAGCACAGCGCCAGGCGGTCGACGCCACGGCGGCGGCGGCGGTTGGACCGGTGGCCTGGGAGCATTCCTCCCTCGCGGTCGACGACATGGACAGCGCGGCCGGTTTCTTCCGCGACGCCTTCGGCTTCGAGGAGATCTTTTCGGAGAGGCGGATGGCCGGGCAGATCGAGAGCATCACCGGCTCGCCCGGCATGAGGTGCGATCTCATCCAGCTGCGCCTTCCCGCCGGCCGCCACGTTCTCGAACTTATCGCGTTCACGCCGGCCGGCGGCACGTTGCCGCCCGATGCGCTTCCGGTGCGGCCGGGCGCCTCGCATGTCGCTTTCGCGGTCGCCGACCTCGCGGCGGCGAGGCGCGCCGTCGAGGCGCTTGGCGCCGTGGTGCTCGGCCGACTCACGACATTCGACGACGGACCGGCGATCTATTGCCGGGTTCCGGGCGGCGCGTTCATCGAACTGGCAGAGGCGTCGCCGGCATGATCAGCAATCAGCCGCTCCTCGAGCGATATACTCTGATGTGCCGGATGCGGGCTTTCGAGGAGGCCTGCCTCGAGGGATTCAAGTCGCGCGAAATACACGGCGAGCTTCATACCGGGATCGGCCAGGAGGGCGTCTCGGCCGGCCTGGCGCCGCATCTGCGGAAAAGCGACGGACTCGTCAGCACTCACCGCAATCATCTCCACGCCCTGGCCAAGGGCGTCGCCCCGGCCGCCCTCATGGCGGAAATATTCGAGAAGGAGACGGGCCTCTGCCGCGGCCGCGGCGGCCATATGCACCCGTTCGATCCGTCAACCAACTTCTCGGCCACCGGCATCGTCGGCGCGTCGATACCGGTCGCCCTCGGCTATGCCTATGCGTTCGCCAGGGACGAGCGCCCCGACATCGGGGTCGCCTTCACCGGCGACGGGGGCGCCAATCACGGCACCTTCCACGAATGCCTCAACATGGCGAGCGCCTGGCGCCTTCCGCTGGTGATCGTCGTCGAAAACAATCAATACGCCATCTCGGTGCCGGCCGCGGCGGTGACCGCGCCCACGGCGGTCTGGGAACGCGCGGCTGCCTATGGCGCGAGGGGCTGGTCGGTGGATGGAACCGACGTGATGGCCGTCGATCTCGTCTGCGGCGAGGCCGTCGCCCATGCCCGATCGGGCAATGGCCCGGCGGTGGTCGAGGCCTTCTGTCATCGTTTCAGGGGGCACTACGAGGGCGACGCCGACAGCTATCGTCCGCGCGAAGAGCGCAACCGCATGCGTCAGGACGGAGACCCGATCACGAAGGCGCGCGCGGCGCTCCTCGCCGCGGGAGCGACGGCCGGGGAACTCGACCGGACCCAGCAGGAGGCGAGGGAGGAGATGAGCGCCATCCTCGCCAAGGTCCGGGCGGATCCCATGCCCGACGCCGCGACGGCGCTCGCCTACCGCTTCGTCGAGGAGAAAGCCGCGTGAGCGCGTCCGCTCCCCAGAGCCCGACGGTCTCCTTCCTGATCGCCGAGACGATCGGACGCGAAATGGAGCGCGACGCGAGCATCACCGTGCTGGGCGAGGACGTCGGCCGGCTCGGCGGGGTGTTCAACTGCACGCGCGGCCTGCAGGAACGTTTCGGCGAATGGCGGGTGCGCGACACGCCGATCTCCGAGATGGGCTTCGTCGGCATGGGCGTCGGCCTTGCCATGAGCGGCCACCGGCCGGTCGTGGAGATCATGTTCGCCGACTTCCTCGGCGTCTGCCTGGAGCAGATCGTCAACGCCGCCGCCAAGATTCCCTATATGTCGGGCGGAAGCGTGCGGATGCCCATGGTCATCCGCACCGCGGCCGGCAGCATCGGCTCCGCCGCCCAGCATTCGCAGTGCCTGTGGGGGATGATGGCCTACTGGCCGGGCCTGAAGGTGGTCGCGCCCTCGTGCCCGGCGGACTACCGCGGACTGACGGCGAGCGCCCTGCGCTCGGACGATCCGGTCGTGATCTTCGAGCACAAAAGCCAGTTGAACCGGCGGGCGGACCGTTTTCTCCGCCCCGAGGCCGGTCCGCAGCCCGAGCATCTGGTCCCCATAGGCAAGGCGTCGCTGGCGCGCGACGGCGCCGACGTGACGGTGGTGACGATCAGCGCGGCCGCGGAGTGGGCGCTGGAGGCGGCGGCGGAGGTCGCGGCGGAGGGAATCGAGGCCGCGGTCGTCGATCTCAGATCCCTGGTGCCGATGGACATGGAAACCGTCGTCCGCTCGCTCGGGAAGACCGGTCGTCTGCTGGTCGTGGACGAGGACTTCCGGAGCTTCGCCATGTCCGGCGAAGTGGTGGCGCGGACCATCGAGGCCATGGGATCGTCGGCGCTGCGCCAGGTCCGGCGCCTGTGCATGCCGGACGTGCCGCTGCCCGCGGCCAAGACACTCGAGGACGCCGTCATGCCCGGGCCGTCGAAGATCGCCTCGGCATTGCGCGAAATGGCGAAGGGAGCCTGAGCGATGATCGATGCGCACTGCCACGCCGGATCATTCACGCATTTCTTCAGCGGCGACCACCCGCCGGAGAAGCTGGTGTCCGATTTCGACAAGTCCGGCGTCGAGGCCGGCGTGATCGCGATGCTCGACACCTATGACATGGTGGGCGCGAACGACCGGGCGGAGGTGGCGTGCAAGGCGCATCCCGGCCGGCTGCACGGCTATATCTACCTCAACCCCAACAACGTGCAGGCCGCCATCGCCGAGTTCGAGCGGCGCGTGAAAAATCCGCTGTTCAAGGGGGTGAAGCTGCATCCCATGAACGACGTCTATTATCCGTTCATCCGCGGGTTCTTTCCGCTCTACGAGGCCATCGAGGCGAGCGGACTGCCGGTGCTCTGGCACAGCGGGACCTCACCTTATTCGCATCCGCTGCAGATCGCCTACGTCGCCCGGAAATTCCCGAAGATGCCCTGCATCCTGGGCCATTTCGCCCTCTCGGACCTGAGCTGGGAGTGTTTCCCGGCCGCCGACCTCGCCCCCAACATCCATGTGGACACGACGGCCAACCCGATCATTCCGGTGATGAACGACTGGATCGACCAGTTCGGCGCGGAGCGGATGCTCTGGGGTTCCGACTTTCCATTCTACAGCGTAGCCTACGAAGCGCAGAAGATCGCCCATCTCGGACGCAACGACCGGGATCGGGAGCTGATCGCCCACGAAAACGCCAAACGGCTCTTCAAGCTATGACGGGCGGCGCGGCGAGCGGAACGGCGCCTTCGCGATCGGATCGTTCCTCGTCGCGGACCGCGATCCTGTTCATCCTGCCCGCGGCGCTGCTCCTCGTCGTCGTCTTCGGCATTCCCCTCGTGCAGACGGCCTATTACAGCCTGACCGACTGGCGGGGCGGCATGCGGCCGGCGCACTTCATCGGCCTCGACAACTACTGGCGCGCCGTCACCTCGCAGCGCGTACGCGATGCGATCGCCCATAACGTCGTGCTGCTCCTGGTGATTCCGATCGAGATCGCGCTGGCGGTCGTGATCGCTTCCGGGCTGCGCGAGCGCATCTACGGCTGGCGCGTCTACCGCTTCCTGATCCTGGTGCCGTGGATGATTTCGATCACCATTGCCGGCTACGCCTGGACCTATTTCCTCGGCCCGCAGGGAATCCTGAACGAGATCCTGCGCTTCGTCGGATTGGGGGAGGTGGCGCGGCCATGGCTCGCGGATCCCGATTACGCGCTGGCGTGCATCATGCTGCTGCTCGTCTGGCGCGATACCGGCTTTGCCGCGATCCTCTTCTACAGCCGGCTGCTCGCCGTCGACGAATCGGTCTACGAGGCGGCCGCGCTCGACCGTGCCCGCCGCTGGCACCGCGTGCTTTTCATCGACCTGCCGCTCCTCAAGCCGGTCATCGGTCTGTTCACCGTGCTGATGTCGGTGTGGATATTCAGCTTCGTCTTCAACTACGTCTATGTGATGACCGGCGGCGGGCCGGGCGCCGCCTCGACGGTCGCCGAGCTCGAGATATTGCGCGAGGGCTTCTCGCAGTCGCGGCCGGGCTACGCATCGGCGATCTCGATCATCCTGCTCCTCATCACCCTGCCGCTCATCATCCTGCAGGTCCGCCTGCAGATCCGGCGGAGGTCAGCCTGACATGCCGACGCGCCGCATTCGCCGCAGGATTCTCAGCGAGGCGCCGGTTCACCTGCTGCTCGCGGTGTCGAGCGTCTCCATCCTGTTCCTCTTCTACTATCTCGCGTCCAACGCCCTGAAGCCGAAGGCCGAGTACTACGTGAGCGAGTTTGCGTTGCCGCAGAGCCTGTCGCTCGACGCCATCCTGTCGGCGATCAACCAGGGCAACATGCTCGTGGCGCTGCGCAGCGCGGTGATACTGACGGCCGCCGCGACGCTGGTATCGGTCTTCTTCGGCGCCTGCGCGGCATATGCGTTCGCGCAGCTCCGGCTGCGCTGGAAGACGGCGATCTTCGTGGCCATGCTGATCCCGATGTCGATCTCGCCGCTGATCGTCTCGATCCCGCTCTTCGCCCAGTTCGCCCGCATCGGCCTGATCAATACCCTGACCGGTGGCACCGTGATCTATGTAGGATTGCAGATATCCTTCGCCATCTACGTGCTCGACGGCGTTTTCAGGCAGATCCCCGAGGAGGTGATCGAGGCCGCGCGAATCGACGGCGCCAAGCCCATGCGCATCTTCTTCGTCGTCGTCCTCCCGATGGCCCTGCCGGGCCTCGCCGCCACCGCGCTGTTCGTGATGCTCGGCGTATGGAACGACCTCCTGGTCGGCCTCCTGTTCATCAACGATCCCGCGACGATCCCGATCACCGCGAACGTGGTCACCTTTCAGCAGAAATTCTCGACCGACCCGCAGATCATCTTTGCCGGTCTGTTCATGGCCGCCCTGCCGATGCTGATCATCTATGGGCTTGCGCAGCGCTATTTCGTGCGCGGCCTCGGCGGGGCGTTCCGATGAACGCGCAGGAAGGAGAGTGGTGAGAGGATGGCGTCGGTCGAGTTTTCCCGCATCTCGAAGGTCTTCGCCGACGGCACGCGCGCCGTCGACGGCGTGGACCTCAAGATAGGCGACGGCGAGTTCGTGATCTTCGTCGGCCCGTCGGGATGCGGCAAGACGACGGTCCTGCGCATGGTCGCGGGGCTCGAGGCCATCAGCGGAGGGACGATCAGCATCGGCGAAGAAGTGGTCAATGATCGTGATTGCGGCGAACGCGACATCGCGATGGTGTTCCAGAACTACGCGCTCTACCCCCACATGACCGTCTACGAGAACATGAATTTCCCGCTTCGGCTGGCGGGGCTTTCGCGCACCGAGCGCGACGAGCGTATCAGGGCGACGGCCCGGATTCTCGGGCTCGACGGCTATCTCGGCAAGCGCCCCTCGATGCTGTCCGGTGGGCAGCGCCAGCGCGTCGCCATGGGCAGGGCATTGGTGCGCAAGCCGCAGGTCTTCCTGATGGACGAGCCGCTGTCCAACCTCGACGCCAAACTGCGCGTACAGATGCGCAGCGAGATCACCGGCCTGCAGCGCTCGCTCGGGGTCACCACCATCTACGTCACTCACGACCAGGTCGAGGCGCTGACCATGGGCGACCGGATCGCGGTCATGCGCGGCGGTCGGCTGCAGCAGGCGGCCGATCCGCAAACCCTTTACGACCGGCCGGCGAACCTGTTCGTGGCCGCGTTCATCGGGGCGCCGCCGATGAACCTCATCGAAGGCGAACTGGCCACGCTCGACGGCGAGGCGGTTCTCGTCGCCGGCGGGCAGCGCTTGCGGCTGTCGGAAAGCGAGAGGCCGACGGTTGCCCCGGGCGTGCAGGTCGTCGCGGGCATCCGTCCGGAAGCCCTGCGGCCGGCGGAAGCCGGAGAGACCGACCGCACGCTTTCCGGCACCGTGGTGGCGCGCGAGTCCGTCGGCTCCGATCTCTTCGTGTCCATCGCGGTCGACGACCTGGCGCCGCTTTCGCCGAAGGTCATGGATCTCGCTCATGTCGCCGAGGATCGTGCCGAGCACGAGGCGCTGAATTCGGACCGTTCCGCCCGCCTCACCGTAAGGCTCGCGCCCAATGCCGCAGCGCCCTTGGGGAGCCGGCTCGTGCTGGCCGTTCCTGCGGCGAGCCTTCGCCTCTTCGACCGGCATACCGGGCTTGCTCTCGATCCCGCTCGACCGATGTCCGTCAAGCCGGGCTGCGCATTCCGCGAAGCGGAATTTTCCGTGGATTCTCTAAAAAGGAGCTGATGTCATGGTGAACTCAAAGCCTCCCGGCGCCGGCATGAGCCGCCGCCTGTTCAACAAGAGCATGGCGGCGCTCGGCGGCGCGGCCATGCTGCCCGGCCTCGGAAGCGTGGCTTTCGGCGCCGACGGCAAGCTCGTCTTCTGGGACTACAAGTATCCGCCGGCGTCCGATGGGCACAAGTACTTCGTCGCCGCCGCCGAGCGGTTCAAGGCGCAGTCGGGCATCGAGGTCACGGTCGACTTCAAGAGCGCGGAGGTCATCGAGCAGGCGGTCGCCGCCGCCGCCAACGCAGGCAGCGGGCTCGACTCCATGGTCTGGTGGTCGGGGCCGACCGTCCGCAACCAGGCGAGCCTCGGCAACGTGATCGCCCTCGACGACAAGATCCCGGCCGACGTCCTGGCCGCCAAGGCCGGCATGGACGCCATGCGCTACAACGGCAAGATCTACGGGGTGCCGCGCACGATCGGCACCTATTTCCTGGTCTACAACAAGAAGCTCCTCGCCGACATCGGCATCGACACAAGCGTCTTCCCCGAACCGGACAAGGATCCGGTCGCCTGGGACGCGTTCATCAAGGTGTGCGACCAGATCAAGGCGAGCGGCAAGACCGCGCCGCTGATGTTCGCCAACAAGGAAGGCTACTTCAACGAGTGGTATTTCTACAACCTGATCCTGCAGGGCTTCGACACCAGCGACGAGATCGCGCAGATCGGCGCCGGCAAGAGCACCTGGAAGCAGGAGCCGATCTACAAGGCGCTGGCCGCCTACAGGCAGCTCTACGAGAACAAGTACTTCGTCGATGGCGGCGAGGTGGTCGCCTATGAGCAGCACGTCCGTCAGATGGGCAGCGGACAGTGTGCGATGAGCGTCTATTTCGACCAGACCGGCGGCGCCACGGCCGCCATCGCCGAATCCTACGGGGCGGACGCGGTCGGTCTCACGCGGGTGCCCAACCACCGCACCGACAAGAAGCTCTACGGGCATTCGTCGCTGGAGCCCGACGCGCTCTACGTGACGTCCTTCGCGTCCAACCAGGAGGATGCGGTGCGCTGGGTGAACTTCCTCGTGGCGCTGCCCGAGGTGAACGAGATGGTCAAGGCGCTGCAACTCGCTCCCGCCGACAACCGCTTCGACACCGGCCTCGTCAAGGACCCGCAGCTCGCCAAGCTGTACAAGGGGGCCGCGGACAAGGGCAGCGTCTATCCGCTCACTCTCGTCACCCAGGCCCAATACAACGCGCTGCTGCAGAACGGCATCCTCTATCTGTCCGGACGGATGACGGCGGAGGAGCTCTGCGCGAGCTTCGATGCCGCCGACAAGGATTACCTGTCGCAGCAATAGCCCTCGGGGCGAGGCGGCCGCGTCATGCCGCGGCCGCCATCACCTTCTCGACGAAACCGGGAAACGCGGCCTCGTCCAGCCAGTGCGCGACGGCGACGAGCCGGATAGGAGGGTCGATCCAGATGACGTTCATGCCGACGCCGGCCGCGAATACGCTGGAGGCGGGCGCGGCGGGATAGAGGCGGCGTTCGGTGTTCAGCCACCACAGAGCGCCATAGACAGGCTGCAGTGGGCAGGGCGTGAACAGCAGCTTGACCGCCGCCTCGGAAAGCACGCTTCGGCCGTTCCGCGCGATTTCGGCGCAGATCATGCTCCCGAAGGCGAGGTCGAGCTCGACGCTCGCCACCAGCCCGCCGCCCCAGTGACCGCCGCCGACGACCGCCTCGATCGGGGCGCCGTCCACCTCGCAGGTGCTTGCCGCGCCATAGCCCGACCAGCTCCAGGCCGATCGGTCCTGAAATCCGGGCAGGATCTCGGCGGCGACGTCGGCGAGGTTTCGCCGATAGACGCGGGTCAGCGCCAGGCACAGGGCGTTCACCCGGGTGTCGTTGTAGTCCCAGTAGGTGCCGGGAGGCCCGAGAGGTGTCGCGCGACCGAAGCGCGCCGGGTCGTCCGTCGGCGAGAGCTGGCGGTCGCGGTCCACGCTGTCGGGAATTCCCCAAAGCGAGCCATGCCATTCGCTGGTTTGCTGGAGGAGCTGCAACCAGGTGACCTGCCGGTTCCGCGGCGAGGCGAAGTGATCGTCGCCGATCAGATCGGCCACGGGGCGCGTCAGGTCGGGGATGAGGCCCCGGTCGAAGGCGGCCATCGCCATGACGCCGAGATAGCTCTTGGTCACGCTGAAGACGGGGTCGGCGCGCGTGGTGTCGCCCCAGTCGGCGACCCGCCGCCCGTCCAAGACGATGGCGCCGGCGGGATCGCCCCGCTCGCCCATCGGTCCCCTGATGATGTTCCAAGGCGGTGGATCGAAGACGCCGCCCTCGATCACCCGGCGCAGATCCCGCGGCCACGCCGTGGGATGGCCGTGCGCATGGTCGCGCGCGGCGACGAAGCCCCGCGCTCTCGAATGATCGGTTCCGGCTAGGGGCCGAACGGTAGACATAGGACGCCGAGATTACCTCGTATTTTAATCCGGAATAATACAATCTATTATACCTTCGCTCAGTTCGGGACAAGGAGCAGGCGTGAGGCTTGACGGCTGGGGGCGGTTCCGCCATTTTGCCGCCCCATGACGACCGCCCGGAAATATGCCGTTCACCTGTGCGGCATTATTATTTGGATCTAGCGCACAACGCTGGCTGGCGGCCGCTTTCTCGTGATTTCAGTCGAAGCGATCCTCCGGGCCGGCAAGCCCCGAGAACCCCATGCCCTTGAGACTCTACAATACGCTGACCCGCAGCAAGGACGTCTTCGAGCCGATCGATCCCCAGGCCGTGCGCATGTATGTCTGCGGGCCCACGGTCTACGACCATGCCCATATCGGCAACGCCCGGCCGGTCGTCGTCTTCGACGTGCTGTTCAGGCTGCTGCGCCACCTCTATGGCGCGGAGCATGTCGTCTATGTGCGCAACATCACCGACATCGACGACAAGATCAATGCCCGCGCCCGCGACGAGGGTGTGGCGATCGCGGAGCTGACGAGCCGCACCGCCCGCCAGTTCCATGACGACATCGCGGCCCTCAACGTGCTGCCCCCGACCCACGAGCCGCGCGCCACCCAGACGATCCCCGAGATCATCACCCTCATCGGCAGGCTGATCGCCAAGGGCCATGCCTATGTTGCCGAAGGCCACGTGCTCTTCGACGTGCCCTCGATGAAGGACTACGGCCGGCTGTCGCGCCGGCCGCTCGACGACCTGATCGCCGGCGCCCGCATCGACGTGGCGCCCTACAAGAGGGCTGAGATGGATTTCGTCCTGTGGAAGCCCTCGGGCCCCGACCTTCCGGGCTGGGACAGCCCGTGGGGCAGGGGGCGCCCCGGCTGGCACATCGAATGCTCGGCCATGTCCTGGAAGCATCTGGGCGAGACCTTCGACATCCATGGCGGCGGCATCGACCTCATCTTCCCGCATCACGAGAACGAGGTGGCGCAGACGCGCTGCGCCTTCGGGCGCGAGGTCATGGCCAATGTCTGGATGCACAACGGCTTCCTGCAGATCGACGGCCAGAAGATGTCGAAGAGCCTCGGCAATTTCCTGACCATCAACGAGTTGCTCAGGGACTGGCCGGGCGAGATCCTGCGCTTCAACATGCTGCGCACCCATTACCGCCAGCCGATCGACTGGACGGTGAAGGGGCTGGAGGAGAGCCGCCGCATCCTCGAGGGCTTCTACAATTCCGCCGCCGCCCGCCTCACCGGCGATGCGCGCTTCGCCCCAACGGTGCTCGAGGCCTTGTGCGACGACCTCAACACGCCGCGCGCCATCGCCGAGTTGCACGCGCTCGACCGGCCGAATGTCCAGATGGAGCTGGGAGCCGCTCTCAACGCGCTGGGCTTCACCGGCAGGCATGTCGAGGAGAAGGCGGCCGCGATCGACGAGCGCAGGGTCGACGAGCTGATCGCCGCCCGGCTCAAGGCCCGCGCCGCGCGCGACTGGGCCGAAAGCGACCGGCTGCGGAGCGAGCTCGACGCAATGGGCGTCGCCGTCATGGACAACAAGGACGGCACCACGAGCTGGGAGGTGAAGCGGTGAAGCGCGAGCGCCTCTATCTCTTCGACACCACCTTGCGCGACGGCCAGCAGACGCCGGGCGTCGACTTCTCGCTCGACGACAAGCTCACCGTGATGGAGATGCTGGACGGGCTGGGCCTCGACTACATCGAGGGCGGCTATCCGGGCGCCAATCCGACCGATACGGCGCTCTTCGCCGAGGACCGGCCGACCCGTGCGTGCTTCACCGCCTTCGGCATGGTGCGGCGGCCGGGACGTTCGGCCGCCAACGATCCCGGCCTCCAGGACCTCCTGCGCGCCAGGGCCGATGCGATCTGCTTCGTCGCCAAGTCCTGGGACTACCATGTCCGCGTGGCGCTCCAGACGACGAACGAGGAAAATCTCCTGACCATCCGGGAGTCCATCGAAAGCGCCCGCAGGCTCGGGCGCGAGGTGCTGCTCGACTGCGAGCATTTCTTCGACGGCTTCAAGGCCAATCCCGGCTATGCGCTGGCCGTGGCCAGGACCGCTCATGACGCCGGCGCCCGCTGGGTCGTGCTGTGCGATACGAACGGCGGCGCCCTGCCGCAGGAGATCTCGGCGATCGTCGGAGAGGTGACGGAGACGGTGCCCGGCGATCATCTCGGCATCCACGCCCATGACGACACCGGGCAGGCCGTCGCCAACACGCTGGCCGCGGTGCTGGCGGGCGTCAGGCACGTCCAGGGCACGCTCAACGGCATCGGCGAGCGCTGCGGCAACGCCAATCTCGTGTCGATCATCCCGACGCTGGCGCTCAAGGCTGAATTCGCCGGGCGCTTCGAGACCGGCGTGACCAGGGAGAAGCTCGCGACCCTCACTCACGTCTCGCGCGCCTTCGACGAATTGCTGAACCGCAGCCCGGACAGCCAGGCGCCCTATGTCGGCAGGAGCGCCTTCGCCACCAAGGCCGGCATCCACGCTTCCGCCATCGTCAGGGAGCCGGAAACCTACGAGCACGTGCCGCCCGACAGCGTCGGCAACCGCCGCCGCATGCTGGTCTCCGACCAGGCCGGCAAGTCCAACCTCCTGGCCGAGCTCGCCCGCATCGGCCTCGCGGTCGACAGGTCCGACACCCGCCTCGACGCGCTCTTGCGCGAGGTGAAGGAGCGCGAGGCGCAGGGCTACGCCTATGACGGCGCCGACGCCTCCTTCGAGATCCTGGCGCGCCGCATGCTGGGCACCGTGCCGCACTATTTCGACGTCATGTCCTTCAGGGTCATCGTCGAGCACCGCCACAATGCGCTGGGCGATCTCGTCACCATGTCGGAAGCGGTGGTCAAGGTGAAGGTCGGCGAGGAGGTGTTCATCAACGCCGGCGAGGGCAACGGCCCGGTGAACGCGCTCGACGTCGCCTTGCGCAAGGACCTGGGCAAGTTCCAGCGCTTCATCGACGATCTCGAGCTCGCCGACTACAAGGTGCGCATCCTCAACGGCGGCACCGGGGCCACGACCCGGGTCCTGGTCGAAAGCCGCGACGGCAAGGGCAACCGCTGGTTCACCGTCGGCGTGTCGCCCAACATCGTCGACGCCTCGTTCCAGGCGCTGTCGGATTCGATCGTCTTCAAGCTGCTGCGCGAGCAGGTTTCGGCGGCGGCTGCGACCTGACATCAGACGTGCGCCATCGGCATGCGACCCATGCCGCGTTCCGGATGGCGGGCGAAGTCCGCTCCCGGTAAACCGCCGCCATGCCCGCCATCGACCCGCCGGTTGCCCAAGCGAGCCTCTCCGAGGCCAGGAAAGGTGCGGCCTATTGCATCGCGGCCCATCTCGTCTGGGGGATGATGGCCTACTACTTCAAGCTGATCGACGGCATCTCGCCGATCGAGATCGCCGTGCATCGCGGCCTGTGGTCGCTCATCGTCGCCTTCGCCGTCATCTGGCTGCTGCGCCAGTTCGACGACGTCCGCCGCGCTTTGGCGAAGCCCCGCATCGTCGCCACGCTGACTCTCACGAGCTTCCTCATCGTCTTCAACTGGGGCCTCTACATCTGGTCGATCCAGAACGGCCGCACCATCGAGGCGAGCCTCGGCTACTACATCAACCCGCTTCTCAACGTGGCGATGGGCGCCCTGTTCCTGGGCGAGCGCTTCACCCGCACCCAGCTCGCCGCCATCGCGATCGCGCTCCTGGCGGTGACGATCCAGACGGTTGCGCTCGGCGTCGTGCCGTGGCTCGGCCTCACGCTGGGGGCGACCTTCTGCGTCTATGGCCTTCTGCGCAAGACGATCGACGTCGGCGCGACGCAGGGCTTCTTCATCGAGGTGCTGATCCTGTTCCCGCCCTCTCTCGCCGTCGCGCTGTGGATGGGAAGCCGGGGGGAGGCGGCGTTCCTGGCGACGCCCTTCTACACGCTGATGCTGGTCGGCTGCGGCGTCCTGACGGCGGGAACGCTCCTTCTCTTCACCGCCGCGATCAAGCGCATCCGCTACTCGACCGCCGGCCTGATGCAGTACATCTCGCCCTCGCTCGTCTTCCTGACCGCGGTCTTCGTCTTCGGCGAGCCCATGGATGCCTGGCGCTGGCTGTCCTTCGCCCTGCTGTGGGCGGCGCTTGCCGTCTATTCCTGTTCGGCGATCGGCGCGGCCCGCCGGCTCGCCGCCGTAGGGGAGCGTGCGCGGGCCTGATCCTCGAGGTCCGGGCGCCTGCCGCAGGTCCCCCAGGCCTGCGCTGTGGCGCAGATGAAACGGCAGTATGTGCGTTCAGAGCCGCCCCTCAGAGGGTCTTGCGGATCGGCTCTTGCGGGACCTTCGCCGTCGACTGCTTGAGCCGGTCCTCGAAGACCGAGACCACCTCGGGCGCCGTATTGACGACGTCGAGCTTGAGCTCGAGGCCCTCGCGGATGAATTTCTCCCGGCGCATGTGGTCGATGAGGGTGACGAGCGGCGCCCAGTAATCGTTGATGTTGCACAGGATGACCGGCTTGGCGTGGCGGTCGAGCTGCGCCCAGGTCGAGATCTCGACGAGCTCCTCGAGCGTGCCGAGCCCGCCCGGCAGCGCCGCGAAGCCGTCCGAGCGCTCGAACATCGTCATCTTGCGCTCATGCATGCTGGCGGTGACGATGAGCTCGTTCACCTCGGTCAGCATCCGTTCCTTGTTGACCAGGAATTCCGGGATGATGCCGACCACATGGCCGCCACCGGCGATCACCGAGCGGGCGATCTCGCCCATGAGGCCGAGGCTGCCGCCGCCATAAACGAGACCGATCCCGTGATTGGCCATATGGGCGCCGAGCGTTCGCGCCGCCGTGAGATAGGCCGGATTCCGTCCCGGACCCGAGCCGCAATAAACACAAAGATGCCGCATGGTTCTCCTATAATCCATTTGGTCGCGTGATGGCCGTCCGTCAAGCTGACGCCGCTGCTTAATCTTTGCAGATTCGCCGGTAATTCATTATCTACAGGCCAGGATACGGAACCGCGACAATGAAGAATCCGCTTGCAGTATTCACCGGGGCCGCCCTGGCGACGCTCGCCGCCTTGACCGGGCTCAACATGACCGATTGGCCCGGCGGCGCTTCGGACGCCCAGAAGCCGGCCGAAGCGGCAAGCCAGGCGCGTAATCCGGCCGCCGAAGCGGCGGCGACCCAGGCGCCGGAGCAGAAGCCGGCCGCCGCGGAAGCGGGCACCGCCCCGGACAAGGCGCCTGAAAAGCCTGCCGAAATGGCCGCCCTCCCGACGCCCGGGCCGCCGGACGCCCAGGCGAAGCCCGAGCTCGACACGGTCAGGGTCGAGAGCGACGGCCAGGCCGTCGTGGCGGGCCGTGCCGAGCCCGGCGCCGAAATCGCCCTGAAGCTCGGCGAAGAGGTGATCGGCAAGGGGCTCGCCAGTCCCGACGGCTCATGGGTCGTGGTTCCCGACCAGCCCTTGCCGAAGGGCGCCCATGAGATCACCGTCGAGCAGAAGACCGCCGATTCAGCCGCGGTGACCGGCGAGCAGTCGATTGCCGTCGCCATTCCCGAAAAGCCGGGCCAGCAGGCCATGGTGGCGCTGACGGAGCCCGGCGCCGCGACCCAGGTCCTCCAGGCCGGCGGCTACCAGGAGCAGGCCTCCTTGTCCGAGACGGCTCAGTCCGGCATGGACCAGCCCAAGCCGGCCGAGAAGCCCGCCGAGACGGCCGAGAAGCCCGCCGAGAGCCAGGAACCGGCCGCCACCCTCCAGAAATCGCCCGACGCCGGGGATACCGCCGGACAGGCGGCGGAAGCCGCGCCGGAGACCACCGTGGCCAAGAGCGAGGTTCCGGACCCCGTCGCTCCGCCGCCCGAGACGCCGCCGCCCGCCGGAACCGAGTCCGCGCAAGCCGCCCGGGATATTCCGCTCGGTCTCGATGCCGTCGACTACAACGACAAGGGCGACATCATCTTTTCCGGCCGGGCGAAGCCCGGCACCGCGGTCCGTCTCTATGTCGACAATCGCGCCGTCGGCGATGCCATGGTGGACGCCGGGGGACGCTGGACCTTCGCGGGCAAGGACATCATAGCGCCCGGCACGCATGACCTGCGCGCCGATCAGATCGACAAGGCCGGCAAGGTCATCGCGCGCGTCGAGCTGCCGTTCCTGCGTGAGAATGCCGAGGCGGTGGCGGCGCTGAATGCCGGGGCCGAGCCAGAGGCCGAACTCGAGGCCGAGCCGGAAAAAGCCGAGCCGCCCGCGGCGAGCGAGACGCAGCCTGAGGCCGAGCCGCCGGCGCAGCAGCCGGAAACGGAGCAGCCGTCACAGACCGCGACGGCGCAGCCGCAGGCGGTGACCGCCGAGCCTGAGCCCGAGGTCGCCGCCGGCCAGCCCGCGCCCGAGCCGCCGGCACGCACGGCGGCGGCGCAGCCGCAGACGACGACCGCCGAGCCCGCGCCGCAGACGGCTGCCGCCGAGCCCGAGGAGCAGACGGCGTCCGAGACCGCCGCAGCCGGATCCCGGCAGGCAAGCGGCGTCGAGAAGACCGAAGCTCAGGTCTCAGCCGCGGCACCCGGGCAGCCCGTCGCCGCCGGCGACGAGACGGAAGGGGCGGCGGCCATGGCTGCCGCCGATGAGGCGGCCAAGGCCATCGACCCCGGCAAGCCGCGCTCGGGCAAGGTCGTCATCCAGCCCGGCAACAATCTGTGGAAGCTGTCGCGCGTCATCTATGGCCGCGGCATCGACTACACGGTGATCTACCAGGCCAACAGGGACCAGATCCGCGATCCCGACCGCATCTATCCGGGGCAGATCTTCGCCATTCCGGGCGCCATGCCGCCCGAAACGATCGATCCCGAGCGCGACGAGCCGCTGACCGGCGCCGAGGGCGGCACGGCGCAATGACATCCGACATGACCCCTCACCGCGCTGCGCTGAGGCGCGGTGACGGCAGCCTTTGGCTGACGCTCAAGGACATCACGCCGCTGCTGTGGCCGCAGGGCCGCAGGGACCTCAAGATCCGCGTCGTCATCGCCATCGCGGCGCTGGTCCTCGCCAAGGTCGTGACCGTCCTGACCCCTTTCGCCTACAAATATGCCGTCGATGCGCTGACGCTCAGGAACGGCGTGCCGGCGCTCGTCGCCGTGCCGGTCTTCATGATCCTGAGCTATGGCGTGGGCCGCGTGATGATGGTGGCCTTCGCGCAGCTGCGCGATGCCGTTTTCGCCAAGGTCGGACAGCGCGCGGTGCGCGAGCTCGCCATGCGCACCTTCCGCCACCTGCATGCGCTGTCGCTCAGGTTCCATCTCGAGCGGCGCACCGGCGGCCTATCGCGCGTCATCTCGCGCGGCACCATCGGCATCGACACCATATTGCGCTATTCGCTGTTCAACAGCCTGCCCACGGTGCTGGAGCTCGCCTTCATCTGCGCCATCCTGGCGCGCTCCTATGGCTGGCTCTATTCGCTGGTGATCGCGCTGACGGTTGCCGCCTATGTCGCGTTCACCTATCTCGCCACCGAATGGCGCATCAACATCCGCCGCGCCGCCAACGACGCCGACACCGACGCCTCGACCAAGGCCATCGACAGCCTGCTCAACTTCGAGACGGTGAAGTATTTCGGCAACGAGGAGCATGAGGCGCGCCGCTACGACCGTTCGATGGAGCGCTATGAGCAGGCCTCGATCAAGACCTGGATCTCGCTCGCCGTGCTCAATGCCGGCCAGGCCTTCGTCTTTGCCGTCGGCCTCACCGCCGCCATGCTGATGAGCGGCTATGCCGTCCATGCCGGCACCATGACGATCGGCGACTTCGTCATGATCAACGCGCTCATGATCCAGCTCTACATGCCTCTCAATTTCATCGGCTCGGTCTATC
The DNA here is from genome assembly GCA_050246735.1 of Parvibaculaceae bacterium. GTDB lineage: Bacteria > Pseudomonadota > Alphaproteobacteria > Rhizobiales > Aestuariivirgaceae > Taklimakanibacter. The sequence continues at coordinate 131,077 of JBFWVM010000009.1, forward strand.
GCGAGATCAAGCAGGGCCTGATCGACGTCGAGGAGATGTTCGCGCTCCTGGAAGTGGAGGCCGATATCGAGGATCGCCCGGACGCCGTGCCGCTGCGCCCGGCCAGGGGCGAGATCGTCTTCGAGCGCGTGAACTTCGCCTATGATCCGGGCCGGCCCATCCTGCGCGACGTCTCATTCCGCGTGCCGAGCGGCCGCACCGTCGCCATCGTCGGCCCTTCGGGAGCCGGCAAGTCGACGATCTCGAGGCTGCTCTTCCGCTTCTACGACGTGGGCTCGGGCCGCATCCTGATCGACGGTCAGGACATCGCCCGGGTGACCCAGAAGAGCCTGCGCGCGGCGATCGGCATGGTGCCGCAGGACACCGTGCTGTTCAACGACACGGTGCGCTACAACATCCGCTACGGCCGGCCCGACGCCGGCGACCGCGATGTCGAGGACGCCGCCCGCCTGGCGCAGGTCCATGCCTTCGTCATGTCCCTGCCGAAAGGCTACGAGACGATGGTCGGCGAGCGGGGCCTGAAGCTGTCGGGCGGCGAGAAGCAGCGCGTGGCGATCGCCCGGACCATCCTCAAGTCGCCGCCCATCCTCATTCTCGACGAGGCGACCTCGGCGCTCGATTCGATGACCGAGCGCGAGATCCAGAGCGCGCTCGCCCAGGTCTCGCGCAACCGCACGACCCTGGTCATCGCCCACCGCCTGACGACGGTGGTCGGTGCCGACGAGATCATCGTCCTCGATGAGGGAACGATCGCCGAGAGGGGCACCCATGGCGAACTGCTCGCCAGGCGCGGACTCTACGCCGCCATGTGGAACCGCCAGCGCGAAGCCGACGAGGCGCGCCGCCGCCTTGCCGACATCGAGCATCACGAAGCCGACCTGCATGCGCCCGGAGGCGACGAAGAGGCCGATGCGATGTCGCGCGTCGGAGCAAATCCCGCCAAAGGCCTGCCCCGGACCAGATCCGGGGTCGAAGACTTCGGCGACAAGGATTTGCTCCAACGATATTGATTCGGCGCGAATCCTTTTCGGCGAAGTGATTCCACTTCGCCGGGAAGCGCGTTAACTGACCGCTCCTGTATTTCACCTTCGTCCTGGGATAGGCTGTATTCGAGAAACGCCATGTCACTCGCCAACACCATAAGCGCGACTTTCGTGCCTGTTCACCGCGAGGGCTGGCGCTTCGTCGCCATAGCCGCGGCGGTCACGCTCATCCTCTATTGGCTCGATCTCGATTTTCTGGCCCTGCTGGCGCTGGTCGTGACCTTGTGGTGCGCCTATTTCTTCCGTGACCCCGCCCGCGTGACGCCTCTGAAGCCGGGTCTCGTCATCTCGCCCGCCGACGGCCGCATCAGCGCGATCGAGAGCGTCGTGCCGCCGCCCGAACTCGATCTCGCGCGCGAGCCGGTGACCCGCATCTCGGTCTTCATGAATGTCTTCGACGTGCATATCAACCGTTCGCCGGTCGACGCGCGCATCGCCCACATCGCCTATGTGCCGGGAAAGTTCCTGAGCGCCGATCTCGACAAGGCCAGCGCCGACAACGAGCGCCAGGCGCTCACCCTCGAGATGGACGACGGCCGCAAGCTCGGCGTGGTGCAGATCGCCGGGCTGGTGGCGCGCCGCATCGTGAAGTTCGTCGACGACGGCGACATGCTGAAGGCGGGCGAGCGCTTCGGCCTCATCCGTTTCGGCAGCCGCGTCGACGTCTATCTGCCGGCCGGGGTCAACGCTCTGGTCGCGCTCGGACAGCGTTCCGTCGCGGGCGAGACGGTGTTCGCCGATCTCGGCTCCGGCGAAGCCGAACGCCCGGGCCGGCGCAACTGAGGAATACGCCATGGCGGGCTTTCCGGATCTCGACGACGAGGACATCGGCCGCAGCCGCCGTGAGCAGCGCCTGCGCCGCTTCAAGCAGGTGCCGATCCGCATCCTGGTGCCCAACCTCATCACGCTGCTCGCTCTGTGCAGCGGCGTGACCGCCATCCGTCTCGGCATGGAGGGGCGCTACGAGCTCGCCGTCGGCGCCGTGATCATCGCCATCGTGCTCGACGCCATCGACGGCCGGCTCGCCCGCCTGCTCAAGGGCACGTCGCGCTTCGGCGCCGAGCTCGATTCGCTTGCCGACTTCGTCAATTTCGGCGTGGCGCCGGCGATCCTGATCTATCTGTGGTCGCTCAACGCGCTGAAGAGCCTCGGCTGGCTGGTGGCGCTCTGCCTCGCCATCTGCTGCGCGCTCCGGCTGGCGCGCTTCAACGTCGCCATCGACGATCCCGACAAGCCCGCCTGGATGATGAACTTCTTCACCGGCGCGCCGGCGCCGGCCGGGGCGGGCCTCGCCATGGCGCCGATGTATCTGGGCTTTCTCGGCCTCGTTCCCGACGGCCATCATATCGCCTGGCTGGTCCTGCCCTATACCGCCGCGGTGGCCTTCCTGATGGTGAGCCGGGTCCCGACCTTCTCGGCCAAGACCTTCGGCTCGCGCATCAGCCGCGACCTGGTCCTGCCGCTGCTCGGCCTGGCGGCGCTGGCCATCGTCAGCCTGATCGCCTTCACCTGGCAGATGCTGACCGCGATGTCGGTCCTCTATATCGCGCTCCTGCCTTTCGGCGTGCGCTCCTATCGCCGCCACCAGGCGGACTATGAGAAGCGCAGCGGCGAGGCCGGCGGCTGAGGCCGGCGTCGCGTCCTATGCGCGCCTGTCGAAGCGCAGCTTGCGGGCGAGCCAGCAGCCGACGGTGACCGCGGCGGCCCTGCCGGCGCCGTCGCGCGCGAAGCGCAATGTCCAGTCGCCCGGGGCCGGCGCGTCCATCGAGCGCCGGCACGGCAGGCGCCAGATGTCGCCGCCCACCGGATAGAGAGGCTGCATCGCGCCCTGGCCCAGAAAGCCCTCGAAGGCGCCGAAGACGGCGCTTCCCTGCGCCGCGATGTGCAGGTCGGCATCGAGCTCGCCGTTGTGGAACGTGCCGGCCACATCGGGGCTGGCGCTTCCCGTGACCCGGCCCAGAACGGCGCGGAGATTGTCGCCCGGACGGGTCATCCGGACGGTGTCGCCCTGGCGCCTGAGCGTCATGCCGCACCCGCGGGCCTCTCCGGCGCCCGTGAGATCGAGCAGCTCTGCGTCGGTGGTGAAGCGCGCCGACAGCCGCTTCCCGGCGGGACCGGGCGAGACGTCGAGCAGGAGATCGGTTTCGGGGTCGTGATAGCGTCCGCTCCAGGCGTCGTCATAGGCGATCCGCGGCCCGGCCGCGCACCCCTGGCCGAGCGCGGCGCGCAGCACCTCGAAGGCCGCCTCGCGCGCGCTCGCCTGGTGATTGAAGAGGACCACGACGGAGAGACGCTCCGCGGCCGCGTGGAGCCGCTGGCTGCGCCAGCCGCGCAGGGCCCCGCCATGGCCGGTGAGCGCGACGCTCCCGCTCTCCATATGGGCGAGGCCGAAGCCGTAATGCGCCGGCGCGCCGTCGGCGAATGACGGCCTGACCGACAGGCGCCGGTAGAGGCCGTCCGCGTCGTCGCGCGTCGCATCGATGAAACGCTCCCAGGCGATCATGTCGTCGAGCGAGGCGAGGATGCCGGCATCGCCCGTCCAGTGGATGCGGTTGACGGCGGGGACGAAGCCGAAGGCCTCGTCGCCCTCATAGCCGATGCCGGGGATGTCGCCGGTCGCCGGACTGAATTGCGCCGTCTCCATGCCAGCCTGCCGCAGCACCCCCGCCGCCACGAGTTCGGCGAAGGGCCGGCCGGCATGGTCCTCGATCAGGTCGGAGATCAGGCGGAAATTGCCGTTGGAATAGGAATAGCCCTCGCCTGCCGGGAAGTGCAGCGTGCGGGTGAGGCCCATCAGGGTCCTGGCGTCGGCTTGCCGGAACTCGCCCTCAGGGGTAGCGCCGCACAGCACCGTCAGCGCCCAGTAGTCCCTGAGGCCCGACTGGTTGTGGCAGAGATGGAGGACGCGCGGCGGCGGGTCCTCGAGCAGCGGCAGGCGCGCCGCGAGCGCCCGGTCGAGCCGGGAGGGATCGCCGAGCTGGCCGAGCAGGGTGGCGCAGGTGAACTGCTTGGTGATCGAGCAGATGGGGAAGAGCGTCGCCGGCGTGAACGGCACATGGCGGGCGAGGTCGATATAGCCCCAGGCCTGGCGCGCGACGACGGCGCCGTCCTTGACGACCGCCACGGCGCCGCCGGGACCCTTGAAGCGCAGAGGCAGGTCGTCGATGACGCGGCGCAGATCGGCCATGGCGGATGCTTTCGGCTGGCGGTGGGAGGACATGGGCTTCCTCACAGCACGCGCTCGAGGTCGGCGCAGATGTCGTCGGCGTCCTCGAGCCCGACCGAGAAGCGGAAAACGCCGTCGCCGGCGAAAGCGCGATAGCGCTCGAGGAGCTCGCCCTCGAGACGGAAGGTCGAGCGCATCAGGTCGGCGGTCGGTATCCAGTAGACGAGGCTGCGGTGATGGCCGAGCGAGACGGCGTAATGCACGACCTCGAGCCCGTCGACCATGCGCCTGGCGAGCGCCGGCCCGTCCGCGACCTGGAAGGTCATCATGCCGGAGAAATTCGCCATCTGCCGCCTGGCCAGCTCGTGCTGGGGATGCGAGGGAAGCCCCGGATAGAAGACCCGCGTCACGCGGGCGTGGCCTTCGAGGTATCGCGCGACCGCGAGCGCCGTCTCCTCATGCGCCGTCATGCGGATCGGCAGGGTCGCGGCGCCGCGCAGGATGAGCCAGGCGTTGAAGGGCGAGAGCACGCCGCCGAAATGCACCGTCGCTTCGAGATTGAGGGCGTCGAGGTCGGACCGGCGGCCGAGCACGGCGCCGCCCATCGCGTCGCCATGGCCGCCGATATATTTGGTGAGCGAATGCACGACGAAGTCGGCGCCGAGCGCCAGCGGACGCGTCGCGACCGGCGAGGCGAAGGTCGAATCGACCACGACGTCGCGCACTTTGCGGGCCCGCGCCAGCCCGGCGAGCGCTTCGATGTCGGCGAGCCGCATGATCGGATTGGCCGGCGTCTCGATCCACATCATGCGCGTCGCGGGCCGGATGGCGCGCTCGACCATGGCGGGATCGGACATGTCGACGGGCGTCACCTCGATGCCGAAGCGGGGCAGGGTGTCGCGCACCAGCTCGGCCGTGCCGACATAGTTCGTGTCCGAGACGACCAGATGGTCGCCCTGGCCGAGGCGGCCCAGCATCAGCGCGCTCGACGCCGCCATGCCGGAGCCGTAGCACTGGCAGGATTCGGCGCCCTCGAGCGCCGCGAGCTTGGTTTCGAGCTGCTTGACGGTCGGATTGGAGAGCCTCGCATAGACGAAGCCCTCGTAGCCCTGCCGGTTGCGGGCGGAGAAGCCCGCGACCTGGGTCGGCGCGAAGGTCGACGACATCACCAGATTGGGCGAGGACGCGCGGCTCACCGGATCGACGCCTTCGCCCGCGTGAATTGCCGTCGTGCGCAGGCCTTGCCGGCGATTTTTCTTCTTTTTCATGTAGTTGCCCTCAATTTGGACAAGCTGTAACAGGACTGGTCTGGGGATGCTACCTTTTATGGAGATTCGCCTGTCTTGGCCGCGAAGCCGTCCGATCTCATGAGCTGGCAAGATCGCCATCCGCCTGCGGCCGTGAAGCAGCCGCGGCGGATCCGGCCCAATGTCTTCGCCAGGATGGCGCGTTTCGCCTGCCTGCACCCGCTGATCGTCATCGGCCTGTGGGTGGCCCTGGTCATTCCGGCCTTCGTCTTCGCCGCCATGGCCTTGCGCATCGAGCTTCAGGAGACCTTCCTGGTGGCCGTCGATCCGACGCTCGCCCGCGAGCAGAGCCGGCTCAATGCCGAGTTCCCCGAGCCCAGCGAAAGCATCGTCGCGGTCATCGACAGCCAGGATCCGGCGCTGGCCAGGGCCGGGGCCGAGCGCATGGCCGCCAGGATGGCCGAGCAGACGAAGGCGTTCCGCAACGTCTTCGCCCCCGGGACCGGCCGGTTCTTCGACGACAACGGCGTCCTCTATCTGAGCGACCAGGCGGTCGCCGCCATGGTGGACCGGATCCAGCGCTCCGCGCCGCTGTTCCAGGCCCTGTCGATCTCGCCCAACCTGACGGGCCTCGCCGTGCTCGCCGACCAGATCGCCAAGGCCGTCGCCGAAGGCCGTTCGCCGGAAGGCCTGACCGCGCTCTTCGCCGATGCCTCCAGGACGGTGCAGGCCCAGATCGCCGGCAAGCGGCGCGACCTCGACTGGCTGTCGCTCATCGAGCATGGCGTCACCATCGAGAGCAACCGCTGGTATGTGGTCGGCTATCCGGTGGCGACGGCGGACGCCGATCCGATGCGCCATGCGGTCGACGAGGCGCGCCGCCTCGCCGACCTTCTGGTGGCGGAATTCGACGGCCGGGTTTCGGTGGCCCTGACCGGCCGCCCGGTGCTGCGGGCCCTGTCGCCGCCGATCGATATCCGCGTCCTCCTCCTGCCGGCCCTGCTGTCGAGCGTCGTCCTCCTGGTGATCCTGGGCTTCGGGCTGTCGCGCTTCGGCGCGATGATGGTCGTCCTCCTCACCGCGGCGATCGCCCTTGTCATCGTCACCGCGCTCGCACTTGCGGCGGTCGGCTATTTCGACCGCGTCAGCCTGACTTTCCCGGTCCTGTTCGCGGCCTTCATCGGGCTTGCCGCGATCTCGGTCATCCTGCGCGCCGAAGAGGCGGAATATGCCGGGCTCGGGAAACGCTCCGCGCAGATGCTGGCCGCCCAGGCGCTTGGCCCGCCTTTGCTCGCCTGGCTCGCGGGCACGTCGGTGATCGGGGTTTCGCTCATCGGCAGCCACTTCGTGGCGTTGCAGAAGCTGATGATCGTCCTCGCCGTCATGAACGTCGTCGTCTTCCTCGCGGTGACGACCCTGCTGCCGGCGTTCCTGTCGCTGCTTCGTCCTCTCGCTTCGGATCCCGCCGACGCCGAGGAGGAGGACGATCGCGGCCATTGGCTCGATGGTCTCCTGTCGCAGCCCGCCTCCTATGGCTGGTGGTCGCTGCGCCGCGCCCTCGCGGCGACCCTGATCGCGGTCTCGGTGCTGTGCGCCATGCTGGTGCCGGCCTTCCATTTCGAGAGCCCGTCCGCCGTGACGCAGGACGGCGCCAGCCCCGCCGAGCGCCTGTTCCGCGAGCTCTCGGCGCGCGAGCCGTCGCTCCTGGCCTCTGGGCAGATACTGGCCGAGCCCGGCGACACCGCGCGCGGCCTGGTGCGCCGCCTGGCGGTGCTGCCGGAGGTCGAGGGCGTACGCTGGGTCGAGGCGTTCCTGCCGTCGGGAGAGGCCGACAAGCGCGCCATATTGGCCAGGCTCCAGGGCGTCTTCCCGCGCAACACCAACGCCGTCGAGGACCTTCCGGACGACCTCGTGAAGGCCGAATTCGCGAAGCTGCAGGACGGCCTGCGCCGTATCGCGGCCCAGCCTGAGGCGCCGCCCGATCTCGCCCGCGCCGCCAACGAGCTGCGCCGCTCCCTGCTGCTGCTCGACAACAACGGAACCGCACCCGTCGCCGCCTTGCGCCAGCTCGAGCGCACCTTCTTCGTCAGGCTGCAATTGCTGCTCGACCGCATCGACCGGCTCTCCCGGCTTCAGCCCCTGACGGTCGAGCGCCTCGATCCCGCGATCTACCGCCAATATGTGTCGCGCGACGGCCTCTGGCGCATCGAGGTGCAGCCGCGCCGGCCGCACGATATCGAGGCCTTCGCGGCGGCGCTGCGCAGCGTGACGCCGCAGGTCGCCGGCGCCGCCCTGATCGAGGCCGACCGCCTCGCGGTGATGCGCGCCGCCATGCCGCGGTTCCTGGGCGCCTTCCTGGTGGTCGTCGCGGTCCTTCCGCTCCTCCTGTTCCGCGACCTGCGCAAGGCGGCGCGCATATGGCTGCCGGTCTTCACGACCACGCTGCTCGGGCTCGGGGTGGCCGCCACCCTCGGCATCGATCTCTACCCCGAGTGTCTTGCCGTCTTCGTCCTGCTGGTCGGCTTTCCCCTGGGCGCGGCGCTGCTGGCGGAAAGCTGGTACGACGCCCACAGCGCCGGCCCGCCGTCGCCATTCTCCTCGCGCCCCCGCGCCTTGCTGCTCTCGGCCTGCGTGGTGCTTGCCGCTTTCGCGCCGCTCATCCTGTCGCCCCTGCCGGCGGTCGAGCAGTTCGGCAAGCTCCTGCTCGTCGCGATGTGCCTCGGCCTCCTCGCCTTCTCCGTCCTGCTGCCGCAATTGCGGGTATGGACCGCGCCCCGGCGCCGGCGGCGGCAGGAAGAAGAGGAAGGTTGAGCTGGGCCATGGTTCGATGGATTTGACAAAGCTTGCCAATCTATGTCATACGAGAATACGGAGGCCGATATGGCGACGATGAATGTATCCTTGCCGGGCTCTATGAAAGAGTGGGTCGAGGCGCAGGCTGAAACAGGGCGTTATGCTAATGCGAGCGACTACATCCGCGATTTGATCCGCAGGGACCAGGAGCGCAACGACAAGATTGCCGCCATGCAGCGGTTTGTCGATGACGGCCTGAAAAGCGGCATCGGCGGCCGCGAGAGGAATGAGCTTTTCGCATTGGCTCGAGCCCGGGCGAAGAAACCGCGGCGCAGTGGATAATGGGCTTTCGCCTCACTCGCGAAGCGGAAGAGGACGTTATTGATATTGCCGAGCAAGGTGTGCGGCTATTCGGGCCGGTGCAGGCCGGACGCTATCACGATGAGCTTTTTGCCGTCTTTGATCTGATAGTCGCCAGTCCCCGCATGGCGCGGGAGCGCCTTGAGATAACGCCGCCGGTACGTATCCATCCGTTCAAGGCTCATCTCGTGGTCTACAGAATCGAGCAGGACGGTGACATCCTCATCATCCGTGTTCGGCATGGACATGAGAACTGGGCGGATGAAAACCAGGGCGAGATGAGTATGCGTCGACCCACAACCCTTATCCGTGAGGTGACGGCAGGGGAGCGCTTCGGCATGAGGGTAACAATGAATGTGGTCTCTCTACGCCAGCCGGCCTGACGACAGGCGCGCGGGACCGTTGCCGAGCGCCGCCATCACTTCGGCGACGATCGCCTTGTCCGTAAGCCCGGCATCCGCATACTGCTCCTTGGGCGCCGCATGCGGGACGAAGCGGTCCGGCAGGTGCATGGTCTTGACGCGGCATCGGGCGGCGAGGAGGTCGGCGCGCGCCAGATAGTGCAGGATCTGCGTGCCGAAGCCGCCGATGGCGCCGTCCTCGACCGTCACCAGGGCCTCGTGGCCGTGGACGAGGCGGCGGACGAGGTCTTCGTCCAGCGGCTTGGCGAAGCGCGCATCGGCGACCGTGGCCGAGAGCCCGAGGCTGTGGAGCTGGTCCGCCGCCTTCAGGCAGTCCTGGAGCCTTGCGCCGAAGGCGAGCAGCGCCACCTTGTTTCCCTCGCGCAGGACGCGGCCGCGGCCGATGGCGAGCGGCACGCCGCGGTCGGGAAGGTCGACGCCGACACCTTCGCCGCGCGGATAGCGGAAGGCCGAGGGCCGGTCGTCCATGGCGGCGGCCGTCGCCACCATATGGACGAGCTCCGCCTCGTCGGCGGCGGCCATGACGACGAAATCGGGCAGGCAGGCGAGACAGGTGATGTCGAAGCTGCCGGCATGGGTGGGGCCGTCCTGGCCGACGAGCCCGGCGCGGTCGATGGCGAAGCGCACCGGCAGCCGCTGCAGCGCGACGTCATGGACGATCTGGTCGTAAGCGCGCTGCAGGAAGGTCGAATAGATGGCGCAGAAGGGCTTGAAGCCCTCGACCGCGAGGCCGGCGGCGAAGGTGACGGCGTGCTGCTCGGCTATGCCGACGTCGAACATGCGGCCCGGGAAGCGGCCGGCGAACTTGTCGAGGCCGGTGCCGGAGGGCATCGCGGCGGTGATGCCGACGATCTTCTCGTCCTTCTCGGCCTCGGCGATCAGCGCCCGGGAAAAGACCGACGTATAGCTCGGCGCGTTGGACGCGCTCGCCGCCATTTCGAGCGTGACGGGATCGAACCTGGAGACGGCATGGTATTTTTCCCGGTCGGGCCTGGCGAAGGGATGGCCCTTGCCTTTCTCGGTCACCACATGGACGAGGACGGGGCCGAGCTGGCGCGCGTCGCGCACGTTCTGCAGGACCGGGACCAGGGTGTCGATGTCGTGGCCGTCGATCGGACCGACATAATAGAAGCCGAGCTCCTCGAACAGGGTGCCGCCGGTCAGCATGCCGCGGGCATATTCGTCGGCGCGGCGGGCGGCGGTGCGCAGGCCGCGCGGAAACTTCATGGCGAGCTGCCTGGCGATGTCGCGCAGCGACAGGAAGGGCCGTGACGAGACGAGCCGGGAGAGATAGTTGGTGAGGGCTCCCACCGCCGGCGCGATCGACATGCCGTTGTCGTTGAGGATGACGATGAGCCTGGTGTCGAGCGCCCCGGCATTGTTCATCGCCTCATAGGCCATGCCGGCGCTCATCGCCCCGTCGCCGATGACCGAGATCACGTGGCCGCCGCGGTGCTCGAGGTCGCGCGCCACCGCCATGCCGAGCCCGGCCGAGATGGAGGTCGAGCTGTGCGCCGCGCCGAAGGGGTCGTAGGCGCTTTCCGCGCGCCTGGTGAAGCCGTAGAGCCCGCCCTGCTGGCGGATCCGGCGAATGCCGTGGCGCCGGCCGGTCAGGATCTTGTGCGGATAGGACTGATGGCTGACGTCCCAGATGAGCCGGTCGCGCGGCGTGTCGAACACATAATGGAGGGCCACGGTGAGCTCGACGACGCCGAGGCCCGCGCCGAAATGGCCGCCGGTCGCGGCGGCGGCGTCGATGGTCTCGGCGCGCAGCTCGGTGGCGAGCCGGCGCAGTTCCGGCAGGCCCAGCCGGCGCAGGTCGGCCGGATCGTTGACGCTGTCGAGCAGGGGAGTCGGGATCATCGCCGACTACTTAAAGAGACGGAGGGAACCGGGCAATTCCATTGTTTGACGCGGGGATATTGCGCTTTCGGTCATGATCACATGGCGTGGGACAAAGCGTGCCGCGATGGTATAGTGCGCCCGTCAAGCCGGCGGCTTTCTGGCGATCCCGCCCTTAACGGAGCCGCCCATCAGGGAGGAACTCAATGAAGAAAGGCCTTCGCTCGCTGCTTCTCGCCACGGCGCTCGTGACGATAAGCTACTCGGCGGCTTTCGCCGAGATGATCTACAACCGGGGCAATTCGGCCGATCCCGAGACGCTCGATCCGCACAAGACCTCGACCGTCTACGAAGCGCATATCCTGCGCGACCTGTTCTCGGGCCTCGTCATGCAGGACGCCAAGGCGGAGATCATTCCGGGCGCCGCCGAGAGCTGGAAGATCTCCGATGACGGCAAGGTCTATACCTTCACCCTGCGCAAGGGCGCGACCTGGTCGAACGGCGATCCCGTCACCGCGGACGATTTCGTCTATTCCTTCCGGCGCCTCGAGGATCCGGCAACCGCCGCTGAATATGCCTCGATGCTCTATGTCGTGAAGAACGCGAAGGAGATCAACGAAGGCAAGGTGAAGCCCGAGGAGCTCGGGGTGAAGGCCATCGACGCCGGCACCTTCGAGGTCACGCTCAATGCGCCCACGCCCTATTTCCTCGAGATGCTGACGCATCAGGCCAACTATCCGGTGCACAAGGCATCGATCGACAAGCTCGGCGCCGACTGGATCAAGCCCGGCAATCTCGTCTCGAACGGCGCCTATACGCTGGCCGAGTTCGTTCCCAACGACCACATCAAGCTGGTCAAGAATCCGAAATTCTATGACGCCGACCAGGTCAAGGTCGACGTGGTCAACTATATCCCGACCGAGGACCGCTCGACCGCGATCAAGCGCTACGAGGCGGGCGAGCTCGACTCGAACGACGACATGCCCCTCGAGCAGCTCGCCGAACTGAAGCAGAAATTCGGCGACCAGGTGCATATCGGCCCCTATCTCGGCACCTACTATTACGCCGTGAAGCTCGACAAGGAGCCGTGGTCCAACCCCAAGCTGCGCCGGGCCATCTCGATGGCGATCGACCGCGACTTCCTGGCCGAGAAGGTCTGGGGCAACAGCATGATCCCGGGCTATTCCATGGTTCCTCCCGGCATTGCCGGCTATGAGCCGGCGATCGCCGACTATGCGGAGATGTCGCAGATCGACCGCGAGGACGAGGCCAAGAAGATCCTGACCGAGCTCGGCTACGGTCCGGACAAGCCGCTCAAGCTCGAGATCCGCTACAACACTTCGGAAAACCACAAGAACACTGCAGTGGCCATCCAGGAGCAGCTGAAGCCGCTCGGCGTCGAGGTGACGATGGTCAATACCGACACCAAGACCCACTACGGCCATCTCGAGCAGAAGGGCGATTTCGACTATGCCCGCGCCGGCTGGATCGCCGACTACAAGGATCCCGAGACCTTCCTCGGCATCTCGCGCAAGGCGAGCGGCAACAACTATTCCAACTACGACAGCCCGAAATTCGAAGAGCTGATGGACAAGGCCGCGGCGGCGGGCGGCAACCCCGCCGAGCGGTCCAAGCTGCTGTCCCAGGCGGAGCGCGTGCTGGTCGACGACCTCGGCAACATGCCGCTGCTGTACTACAGCTATCACAATCTCGTCTCGCCGAAGCTCAAGGGCTTCGAGGACAACGTGATGGACGTGCATCCGACGCGCTTTATCAGCAAGGAATAATCGGGCTGAAGCAGCCGCCGTTCCCGTAAGGAGCGGCGGCTGCGCCTTGCCAGGATAGGGGGGCGCGCATGCTGCGCTATGTCTTTCGGCGGTTGCTGACCGCCATCCCGACGCTCTTCGTGATCGTCACGATCGCCTTTTTTCTCATCCGTGTGGCGCCCGGCGGTCCGTTCAACCAGGAGCGCGGATTGAATCCCGTCATCAAGGCCAATCTCGACCGCCAGTTCGGCCTCGACCAGCCCCTGGGGATGCAGTATCTGCGCTATCTCGGCAATCTGCTGCGCGGCGACTTCGGACCGAGCTACAACCTGCCGGATTTCACCGTCACCGAACTGTTCAAGGTCGGCCTGCCGGTGTCGATCCAGATCGGCGCTTCGGCGCTGATCCTCGCCCTCCTCCTCGGAGGAACGCTGGGCATCATCGCCGCCCTCAAGCAGAACAAGGGCGCCGATTACGCCGTCATCGCCACTGCGACCGCCGGCAGCACCATTCCGACCTTCGTGATCGCTCCCCTCTATCAGCTGCTGTTCGCGACGACGCTGGCCCTCGTGCCGGTGGCGGGCTGGGGGGGCGGCGCCTTCGCCAACAAGATCGGGCCGATCATCACGCTGGCGCTTCCCCAGATCGCGATCGTCGCCCGTCTCATGCGCGGCTCGATGATCGAGGCGCTGCGGTCGCACCACATCCGCACGGCGCGCGCCCTGGGCCTTTCCGACTGGAGTATCATCGTCAGGCATGCCTTGCGCGGCGCGCTGCTCCCGATCGTGTCCTATTCGGGTCCGGCGGCCGCCGCCTTGCTCACCGGCTCGATCATCGTCGAGACGATCTTCGCCATTCCGGGCGTCGGACGCTATTTCGTCGAGGCGGCGCTCAACCGCGACTATACTCTGGTGATGGGAACCGTCGTGGTGATCGCGATCTTCACCATCGTCTTCAATCTCATCGTCGACATCCTCTACGCCGTGGTCGATCCGCGGGTGCGCTATGACTGACGCCGCCGCGCGGGTGTCGGTCGCCGGCCGCTCGCTGTGGGCGGATGCCGCGGCGCGGCTCAAGGCCAACCGCGCCGCGATGGTGAGCCTGGTCTATCTGGCGCTCATGGCGATCGTCTGCATCCTCGGCCCCGGCTTCCTGCCGCATCCCTATACGACGATCTATCCGGACTATGTGCGCACGCCGCCGAGCCTGTCGGCCTATCCGAGACCCGATATGATCGAGACGGCCTTGCAGGACGCGGTGCGCCGCATGCGCGCCGATCTCGAGGAATGGCACGAGCAGGACGGTCGCATCTTCGTGACGGTCTCCTCGGCCAGGGCCATCGACGAGAGGGTCACCCGCTATCTCGACCGCTCCGACACCTTCGACGACGCGCGCGTCGAAAGCAGGTCTCCCGACGGGCTCAAGCTCACCATGAGCGCCGCCGTCGAGAAGGAATACTTCTTCTTCGGCACCGACAATACCGGCCGCGATCTCCTGGCGCGGGTGTTGATGGGCGGGCGCGTATCGCTCGCCATCGGGCTGCTCGCCGGCTGCGTCGCGGTGGTGATCGGCGTCTTTTACGGCGCCACCGCCGGCTTCGTCGGCGGCAAGACCGACGAGATCATGATGCGCATCGTCGACATTCTCTATTCGCTGCCCTTCATCTTCTTCGTCATCATGCTGGTGGTGTTCTTCGGGCGCAATTTCGTGCTCATGTTCCTGGCGGTAGGCGCCGTCCTCTGGCTCGACATGGCGCGCATCGTGCGCGGCCAGGCGCTGTCGATCAGGCGGCAGGAATATGTCCAGGCGGCCGAGGCCCTGGGCGTCGGCGCCGCCGGCATCCTGCTCCGCCACGTCGTCCCCAATCTCCTGGGCCCGGTCGTGATCTACATGACGCTGCTGGTGCCGCAGGTCATCATCCTCGAGAGCTTCCTCTCCTTCCTGGGGCTCGGCGTCCAGGAGCCGATGACCAGCTGGGGCGTCCTCATCTCGCAAGGCGCCAAGAACATCGGCTCGGCCAACTGGCTGCTGCTGTTCCCGGCGTTCTTCCTCGTGTCGACGCTCTTCGCCCTCAACTTCATCGGCGACGGCCTGCGCGACGCGCTCGACCCCAAGGATCGGTAGGGCGATGACGGCGCGCGAAACGATCCTCTCGGTGGAGAACCTGCATGTCCGCTTCCGCACGCTCGACGGTGTGGTCGAGGCGGTCAAGGGGATCGACATGCACGTCAAGGCGGGCGAGACCGTGGCGGTGGTGGGCGAATCGGGCTCGGGCAAGAGCCAGACCATGATGGCGGCGATGCGCCTCCTCGCCGGCAACGGCGAGGCGACAGGCACCATCGCCTATCGCGGCGCCAATCTGCTGGCCCTGTCCAAGCGCGAGCTCAACGAGGTGCGCGGCCGCAAGGTCACCATGATCTTCCAGGAGCCGATGACGTCGCTCGATCCGCTCTACACGATCGGCAGCCAGCTCATCGAGCCGATCATGCGGCATCGCGGGCTCGCCGGCGACGAGGCGCATCGGCAAGCCGTGAAGATGCTGAAGCTGGTGCGCATCCCCGAGCCCGAGCGGCGGATGAGATCCTATCCTTACGAGATGTCGGGCGGCCAGCGCCAGCGCGTGATGATCGCCATGGCGATCGCCAACGATCCCGATCTCCTCATTGCCGACGAGCCGACGACGGCGCTCGACGTCACCATACAGGCCGAGATCCTCAACCTCATGGCCGACCTGCGCAGGCGGCTCGGCATGAGCATGATCTTCATCACCCACGACCTCAACATCGTGCGCCGCATCGCCGACCGGGTCTATGTGATGAAGCTGGGCGAGGTGGTGGAGGAGGGCGAGACGGGCGCCATCTTCGCCAGTCCCGGGCATCCCTACACCAGGGCTCTGCTCGCGGCCGAGCCCTCGGGGACCAAGGACCCCGTGCCGAAGACGGCGCCGAAGGTGCTCGACGGCACCGACATGCGGGTCACCTTCAAGATCGGCGGCGGAGTCCTGGGCGGCGAGCCCGTCTATCTGAAGGCGGTCGACCGCGTGTCGGTCACCTTGCGGCGCGGCCAGACGATCGGCATCGTCGGGGAATCGGGATCCGGCAAGTCGACCCTGGCGCGCGCCCTTCTCAAGCTCCTGCCGAGCGAGGGGGCCATCCATTTCGACGGGCGCAATATCGAGAGGTTCGATCCAAAGCAGATGCGGCCGCTGCGGCGCCAATTGCAGATCGTGTTCCAGGACCCTTTCGGGTCGCTGAGTCCGCGCCTGACCGCCGGGCAGATCGTGACCGAAGGCCTCCTGGTGCACGAGCCCTCGATCTCGTCCAGGGAGCGCGACCGCCGCGCGGCGCTGGCGTTCTCGGAAGTAGGCCTCGATCCCGCCTACCGCAACCGCTATCCGCACGAATTCTCCGGCGGCCAGCGCCAGCGCATCGCCATCGCCCGCGCCATCATCCTGAAGCCCAAGGTGGTGGTGCTCGACGAGCCGACCTCGGCGCTCGACCGCCAGGTGCAGAAGCAGATCGTCGAGCTGCTGCGCGACCTGCAGACGGCGCACGATCTCTCCTACCTGTTCATCAGCCACGATCTCGCCGTGGTGCGCGCCATGGCCGACCACATCATGGTGATGAAGGACGGCCGCATGGTCGAGCAGGGCTCGCCGGAGGACATCTTCGATCATCCGCGTGAGGACTATACGAGGCGCCTGATGGCGGCCGCCTTCGCCGACCACGCCGAGGCGGACGCGTAGGTGGCGCGGAGCGCCGGATGAGGACGTTGGTCCGGCTTGCTCTGTGGCGAATATGAAACGAATACATGCGCGTTCGGAGCCACACCCTCATCCGGCCTGTCGGCCACCTTCTCCCGCAGGGCGGGAGAAGGGAAGATTCTGCACGCGTTTCCTCTCTTCTCTCGCTTGCGGAAGAAAGGAAGATCCTGCACGCGTTTCCCCTTCTCCCGCTTGCGGGAGAAGGTGGCGCGGAGCGCCGGATGAGGGTGTCGGTCCAGCCTGCGCTGCGGCGAATCCAGCCTCAGCTCTGCATGGTCGTGAACGGGTGATACTGATAGAGCCAGGTCTCGCTCAGGACCTGCCCGCCGGTCCTGAGGAAGAGACGCATCTCGACGGGCTCGGCGCCGTCGACCTTGAGGTCGAACTGGGCGCGCCAGTGGCCCGGCATGCCGTCCGGCACGGCCTCGGTGAAGATGTAGGACAGCGTGCCGCGCGTGGCCGTGATGACGGCTTCCGGCTTGACGCCGAAGGGCAGGGTGGCGAGCGGCCCGCCCATGAACTCCACCAGGAACTTGCGCACGCCTTTCGGACGCGGCTTGCCGGGCTCGCCGCCATTGCCGAGCCGGGTGGCGACGCAGCGCGCCAGCGGCGTCGGATAGGGCTCATCGGCCGCCCAGTGCAGACGGTAGCGCAGCCGGCGGCTCGACCCGGCCCTGGCCGGCTCGGCCGGCACCCAGGCGGCGACGATGTTGTCATGGATCTCGTCGTCGGTGGGAAGCTCCATGAGCTGGACCGCGCCGGCACCCCAGCGCTCGAGCGGCTCGACCCACAGGCTCGGACGCCGGTCATACATGACGCCGTCCTGGTAGTGGTCGAAGTCGCGGTCGCGCTGCAAGAGCCCGAAGCCGCGCGGGTCCAGGTCCTTGAACGAGGAATCGACGATGCGCCGGGGATTGTTGAGCGGCCGCCAGATGCGCTCGCCGGTTCCGGCCCACAGCGCCAGCCCGTCCGAATCGTGCACTTCCGGCCGCCAGTCCACCGCCTCGGGCTTGCGCGTCTCGGAATACCAGTACATCGACGTCATCGGCGCAATGCCGAAGCGGGCGATGTCGCGGCGCAGGAAAAGCGCCGCGTCGATCTCCATCACCACGCCTCTTCCGCGCGTCATGCGGAAGCGATAGGCGCCGGCGACGCTCGGCCCGTCGAGGAGCGCGTAGAGCACGACCTCACCGCTGTCGTCCCTGGGCGTTTCGAAATAGAAATGGGTGAAGCACGGAAACTCCTCCGGCCGGTCGGACAAGGCGGTGTCGACGGCGATGCCGCGCGCCGAGAGGCCGTATTGGTGAAGCTCGCCGATGGCGCGGAAATAGGAGGCGCCCAGGAAGGCGGCCCAGTCGTTCTTGCGCCAGCCGAGCCTGGCCTGGTCGCCGAAACGGCTCTCCTGGAGGCGGAAGCCGGCGAAGCCGCAGTCTTTCGGGAGCCGGCGCGCCGGACTGTCCGCCGGCATGTCGAAATAGGAGGGATCGTAGAGGATCTCGCGCGCCGCCTCGTTGCCTGCGCCGCCGGAGACCACATGCAGGCGGACCGGGACCTGGAAGTATTTGCCGAGGGGGAAGAAGGTCACGGGGTAGGGCCCCGGCCCCTCGGCAAAGAGCGCGCGGTCGGTATCGAAGGTGACCTTCCCGTGCGCCTGATAGTCGATGCGCTCAAGCACGTCGCGCGGCGGTCCCTTCGGCGCGGCATAGGCGGTCTGCGCCATGAGCCGTGCCGTTTCGACGAGCGTGTCGAAGGAGAAGCTTTTTCGCGGGCCGAGCAGCAGCCGGTCCGCTTCCAGGGCGCGTGCCGGGATGCCGAAGCCCGCGCAGGCCGCGGCCGCGGCGCCGGTGCCCAGGAGATCGCGACGGTTCATCATGCAGGAAAATCCCCTCTTGCGCCGCGCCGCCCGCAAACTAGCCGTTTCGAGCGGTCACGCAACTTACCAAAGGTTCATTCGCCGCCCGTGACGCCTCCTATATATCGAATTCGTCGATATCGGCAAAAGCCCGCCGGAGCGCCTTGCCCCAGTCGTCGGAGAGCTTCTGGAAATAGGGATCGTCGCGCTCGATGCGGCGCACGCGGTCGAGCTTCAGCGTGCCGCGGCCATAGGCCACGAGATCGATCGGCAGGCCGACGCTGAGATTGGAGCGGATGGTCGCATCGAAGGAGAGCAGCACCAGCTTCGTCGCCGCGCCGAGCCGCATGGCGGGATCGCTGACGCGGTCGAGTATCGGCTTGCCGTATTTGTGCTCGCCGATCTGCAGGAAGGGCGTGTCGGCCGTCGCCTCGATGAAGTTGCCGGCGGAATAGACCTGGAACAGCCGCGGCCGCTCGGTGCCGATCTGGCCGGCGAACAGGAAGCTCGCCGAGAAGGTGTCTTCCGACTGGAAGAGCTGGCCTTCATCCGTCCGCTGCACGTCGCGCACCGCGCGGCCCACGATCTGCGCGGCCTGGAACATCGTCTTGGCGGTGAACAAATTGTCGACCGCCCCGCGCTTGCGCAGCGACAGGGTGCCCTCGCCGATGAGGCTGACGACGGCCTGGGTGGTGGCGAGATTGCCCGAGGTCGCCAGCGCGAAGACGCGCTTGCCCGGCTGCGACCAGCTATGCAGCTTCTTGAAGGTGGCGATGTTGTCGAGGCCGGCATTGGTGCGCGTGTCGGCCGCCAGGACGAAGCCGTCCTTCATCAGCAATCCCACGCAATAGGTCATTCAAGGCTCCAGGCTCTTCACTGCTCGGCGGGTTGCACGGTGACGGCGACCGTCATGCTCTCCGTCTCGCCGCCGCGCCGGCTGCCGCGTACAGGCACGACGCCTGGCGCGTCAAGGCCCGTGGCCACCCGCACATAGTCGGCAGTCGGGCATTTGCCGTTCGCCGCGTCGAACCCGACCCAGCCGAGACCGGGCACCAGCGCTTCCGCCCAGGCATGGCTGGCGGTCGCGGGACGCGAGCCCTCGGTCACGAGATAGCCGGTGACGTAACGTCCCGGGATGCCGATCGAGCGCACGATGGACAGCATCGCATGGGCATGGTCCTGGCAGACACCCTTGCCGTCGGCCAGCGCCTCGGCGGCCGTCGTATGGGCATGCGTCGCTCCGATCTGGTAGGCGATGCGGCTTTGGACCTCGCCCATGATCGCATGCAGCCGCTCGAGCTCGCCGGGATATTTCGCCGAAAGCCGGCGCGCGATCTCGCCGAGCTCGGCGCTTGGCGTCGTGGCGGCCGTCTGGCGCAGGAACACGCTGTCGGGCGCCTGGCATTTGAAGCCGCGCACGACCCCCGATGCGTCCTGCGTGTCGATCACGCCCCTGGCGAGGACGGTCACATGGTCATGCGGCCCATGCGAGGTGACGACATGCACCTGGTTGCCGAAGCCGTCGACATAGGCGAGAGCCTTGTCGATGCCCGGCGCCTCGATGGTCCACGAGACGATCTTCTGCGTCGCGAAGGTGGACGGCGTCAGATGGAGGCGCTGGATCGAGGAGCGCACGCCCGTCGCATAGTCGTAGCGCGTCTGATGATGGACCGAGAGCTTCATGGGAAGTGATAGGTCTGGGCGACGTCGGCGGCGAGCCGGTTGTTGGCTTGCATGAAGTCCTGCAGGAATTCGTGCAGGCCGCTCTGGAAGATGTCGTCCATTTTCCCGGCCCGCAGCCGCGCATAGATCTCCTTTGCCTCCTCCTGGCAGTCGTAGCGCTGCCGGTAGAGCTCGGCCAGGCCGTCGAGCGAGCGCGTGATCCATTGATAGCAGAAGGTGAGCGAGCGCGGCATCTCCTCGCGCAGGATCAGGAACTCGGCCACCAGCCACGGCCTGTAGGTGCTGTCGCGGTAGAACCAGCGATAGGCGCGATGCGCCGAGACCGAGCGCAGCACCGTCGCCCATTGCTGGATGTCGACGTCGGAGCCGACGTCGCTGGGCTTGGGCAGCAGGACGTAGTATTTCACGTCGAGGATGCGCGCGGTGTTGTCGGCGCGCTCGACGAAGGTGCCGAGCTGGCTGAAGTAGTAGGTGTCGTGCCTGAGCATGGTGCCGAGCAGGGCGCCGCGGAACAGCATGGCGCGCTGCTCGATCCAGTCGAGAAAGCCGGGCAGCCGGTCGGTGGTGATCGATGCGGGCGTCACCTGGTCGAACTCGTTCCACGTGCCGTTGAGGCTTTCCCACACATCGCGGGTGAGCGCGGTCCTGACCGCGCGCCCGTTGTTGCGCGCCGTCTCGATGCACGAGCGCACGCTCGAGGGGTTGTCTTCGTCGAACAGGAGATGATGGATGATGTCGGGAGTCGTGAGCTCCTCGTGCTTGGCGAAATAGCTCGCCTCGCAGGCGGCGGTGGTGAGCGTCGAGCGCCATTCGTCGCGGTGGCCCTCGATGGCCCGCGGCATCAGCGATATGCGGTAGCCCACTTCGAGAAGCCGCGCCATGTTCTCGGCCCGCTCCACATAGCGCGACATCCAGAACAGCGACGCGGCGGTACGGCCCAGCATGCGCGTCAGTCCTCCAGCACCCAGGTGTCCTTCGTGCCCCCGCCCTGGCTCGAATTGACGACGAGCGAGCCGTCCTTGAGGGCGACCCGGGTCAGGCCGCCGGGCGTGATGCGGATGCGCTCGCCGGTGAGCACGAAGGGCCTGAGATCGATGTGGCGCGGGGCCACGCCCGCCTCCGTGCAGGTGGGCGAGGCCGAGAGCGCCAGCGTCGGCTGGGCGATGTAGTTCGACGGGTCGGCCTTGAGGCGGGCGCGGAAATCGTCGATCTCCGCGACCGACGACGTCGGTCCGACCAGCATGCCATAGCCGCCCGAGCCGTGGACCTCCTTGATCACGAGCTCCGCCAGATGGTCGAGCACATAGGCGAGATCCTCGGGCGCGCCGCAGCGCCAGGTCGGCACGTTCTTCAGGAGCGGCTTCTCGCCCGTGTAGAATTCGATGACGTCGGGAATGTAGGTGTAGATCGCCTTGTCGTCGGCGATGCCGGTGCCCGGCGCATTGACCAGCGTGACGCGTCCGGCGCGATAGAGATCGAACAGGCCCGGCACGCCGAGCGCCGAATCGGGGCGGAAGGTGAGAGGGTCGAGAAACGTGTCGTCGATCCGGCGATAGACCACGTCGACGCGCTTCGGCGCCTGGGTGGTGCGCATATGGAGATGGCCGCCGTCGACGAAGAGATCCGATCCCTCGCACAGCTCGACCCCCATCTCGTCGGCGAGGAACGCATGCTCGAAGAACGCCGAGTTGTGGATGCCGGGGGTGAGGAGCACGATCGTCGGCTCGCTGCCGGCGCCGGCGGGCGCTACGCTTTCCAGGGTCCGGCGCAGCATCGCGGGGTAGTTCTCGACCGGCGCCACGCGGTGGCGCTTGAACAGGTCGGGAAACAGGAACATCATCGCTTCCCGGTCCTCGAGCATGTAGGAGACGCCGGAGGGCGTGCGGCAATTGTCCTCGAGGACATAGAACTCGCTCTCGCTCACGCGCACGATGTCGACGCCGATGATGTGGGCATAGACGCCGCGCGGCGGCGATAGCCCCACCATCTGCGGCACGAAGGCCGAGTTCTGCAGGACGAGATTCTTCGGAATCCGCCCGGCGCGCAGGATCTCCTGGCGGTGATAGAGGTCGTGCAGGAAGGCGTTGAGGGCGCGCACGCGCTGCTCGATGCCGACGGTGAGCCGGCGCCACTCGGAGGCGGCGAAGACGCGCGGGATGATGTCGAAGGGGATGAGCCGCTCGGCCGCCTCCTCGGTGCCATAGACGGCGAAGGTGATGCCGAGGCGGCGGAAGATGGCTTCGGCTTCCTTCAGCGCGTGCTCGACATCGGTCTTGCCGAGGGAGCCGATCCAGCCGTGGATTTGCGAATAGGGGCCCCTGACCGAGCCGTCGGGATTCAGCATCTCGTTGAAGAAAGTCCCCATGCCGCTCCTTCATGCTGCATTGCGATATTGGGACGAAAGTCCGCTGCGTGCAACAGATTATGTCGGAATTGCTCCCGCTGCGGGGGTTGTGGCATAAGGGAACCATGTGTTTCCGCATCACAGCGTCCGGCGGCTGCCTCAGGGCGGGGTCGCGCACCCTCAAGCAGGACGTCCTGCTTCATTGCGCCCGCATCGGCTACAAGCCGTAAGCACACGTCATTTCCGCCCGCCATCGCCTTGCTTTGGCCCCGTGGCCGCCTTCCCGCAATCTGGAGATGACCGATGACCGTCCGTGCCAAGAACCTGAATATCGCCGAGCTCGTAGAGCGCGACACCGCCCATCACTTCCATCCGTTCACGGATCACAAGGCCTTTCACGCCGAGGGCGGCGCCCGGGTCATGACCCAGGCCGACGGCGTGTGGATCTGGGATGCCGGCGGCAACAAGCTTCTCGACGGGATGGCGGGACTGTGGTGCGTGAATGTCGGCTATGGCCGCAAGGAGCTGGCGGAAGCCGCCTACCGCCAGATGCTCGACCTGCCTTACTACAACACCTTCTTCAAGACGACGACGGTGCCGACGACGGAGCTCTCGGCGAAGATCTCCTCGCACATGCCCGAGCGCTTCAAGCACATCTTCTTCGTCAATTCGGGCTCCGAGGCCAACGACACGATCGTGCGCTTCGTGCGCCACTACTGGAAGCTGATGGGAAAGCCCTATCGCACCCAGTTCGTCGGCCGGCGGCGCGGCTATCACGGCTCGACGATGGTTGCCGCGAGCCTCGGCGGCATGGAAGGCATGCATGGCCAGGGCGGCCTGCCGCTGCCGGGCTTCCATCACGTCCAGCAGCCGCATTGGTTCGATTTCGGCGGCGATCTGACGCCCGAGGAGTTCGGCCGCGAGGCCGCCGCCGAGGTCGAGAAGAAGATCCTCGAGCTTGGTCCAGACAATGTCGCGGCCTTCATCGGCGAGCCCATCCAGGGCGCGGCCGGCGTGATCATCCCGCCCGCGACCTACTGGCCGGAAGTGCAGAGGATCTGCCGCAAATACGGCGTGCTCCTCGTCGCCGACGAGGTCATCTGCGGCTTCGGGCGCACCGGCAGCTGGTGGGGCTTCGAGACCCTGGGGATAGAGCCCGATATCGTGCCCATGGCCAAGGGGCTGTCGTCGGGCTACCTGCCGATCGGCGCCGTCGCCTTCTCGGACCGGCTGATCAAGGACTTCTTCGAGAAGGGCGAGGAATTCTATCACGGCATGACCTATGCCGGTCATCCGGCGGCTTGCGCGGTCGCGCTCAGGAATATCGAGATCATCGAGAACGAGAAGCTGGTCGAGCGCTCGCGCGAGCTCGGCGCGTATTTCGCCGAGGGGCTGGAAAGCCTGCGCGATCACCCGATCGTCGGCGAGACCCGCTCGGTCGGCCTCATCGGCGCCATCGAGATCGCCCGCGACAAGGCGGCCCGCGAACGCTTCGCGAGGCCCGGCCGGGTGGGCACCATCTGCCGCGACCACAGCTTCGACAACGGGCTCATCATGCGGGCCTGCTGGGACACGATGGTGCTCTCGCCGCCGCTGGTGATCTCGAGAAAGGAGATCGACGAGATGATGCGGCTGGCCAGGGTTGCCCTGGACAAGACCTATGCGGACGTCAAGGCGGAAGTCGCCTGACAAATAAGTTGAACCATGCTGGTCCGAGGCATAGGCTTGGACCAGCCAAACAGGCGGGCGCCTTGAGGCAGGGCGCCGGCAATCAAGGGAGTCAACATGCCAGTCTATTGTCCAGGATTTTCCGCCCGGCGCCGCGCGCTGCTGAAGGGTCTGGGAGCGATCGGTGTCGGCCTTACGTTCCTGCCGCGCCATTCGTTGTCGGAAGAGGAGAAGAAGCTCAACTTCTACAACTGGGACACCTATATCGGCGAGACGACGCTGGCCGATTTCGAGAAGGCCACCGGCATCGAGGTGAAGATGGATCTCTTCGCCGACAATGACGAGTTGTTCGCCAAGCTCAAGGCCGGCAATCCCGGCTATGACGTGATCTGCCCGACCAACGACAATCTCGAGCGCATGATCAAGGCCGATATGGTGATGCCGCTCGACCGGGCGAAGCTGCCTAATTTCTCCAATCTCGATCCGGTCTTCCAGGAAGCCACCTTCGATCCCGGCCGCAAGCATTCCGTACCCTATCTGTGGGGCACGGTCGGCATCGGCTACCGCAAGAGCAAGGTCGAGGGCAGCACCGTCGACAGCTGGAAGATCCTTTTCGAGGATCCGAAATTCGCCGGCCGCATTGCGCTGCTCGGCGACGCCAAGGTCGTGATCGGCTCGGCGCTCAAATATCTCGGCCAGTCGCTCAATTCCACCGATGCCGGCATGCTCAAGAAGGTGGAGGACCTCCTCATCGCCGGCAAGAAGAACGTCAAGGTCTATGCCGACGACAACGGCCAGGATCTCCTGGCCTCGGGCGACGTCGATCTCACCATGGAGTACAATGGCGACATCCTCCAGGTCATGGCCGAGGACGACGACATTTCCTATGTCGTGCCGACCGAGGGCGCCGAGATGTGGCAGGACTGCCTCGCCATTCCGACCGGCGCGCCGCGCCCCGAGAACGCCCATGCCTTCATCAACTTCATCCTCGACCCGGAGACCGAGGCCGGGATCGCCAAGACGGTCCAGTATGCGACCCCCAATGCCGCGGCGCGCAAGCTGATGGACAAGGACTATGTCGAAAACCCGGCGATCTTCCCGCCCGCCGAGGTGGTCGCCAAATGCGAGCCCGCCCTCTATCTGGGCGAGGAGGCGACCAGGATCCGCGACGAGATCTGGACCCGTATCCAGGCGGCGTGAGCCTTTGTCGGCTTGCGGGACCGGAGAAGGCATGTTGCCGTCTCCGGTCATTCTGTTCTAGCATCGCCATGACGGCAAACGGGGTGGAGCGGCGGCGTGGACAGTTGGAGGGATAATCTCCGGGCTTTCTGGACTCTCGGATCGCCCGGCACCTTCTGGCTCCTGGTCTTCTTCCTCATCCCGCTCGCCTATATGTTCGGGATCTCGTTCAGCGAGAAGATCTCGATCACCGAGAACGCCTTCACCGGGACGTTCGCCAACTACATCCGGGCCTACGATCCGGTCTACCTGCAGATCATCTGGAAGTCGGTGTGGATCAGCCTGCTGGCGACGGCCTTCTGCCTGCTGCTCGCCTATCCGATCGCCTTCGGCATCTGTTTCGCGCCGGCCAGGTGGAAGCCCTTGCTTCTGCTCCTCGTCATCCTGCCCTTCTGGATCAACCTCCTGATCCGCACCTATGCGCTGATCGCCGTCTTCCGCAGCCAGGGCTATCTCAACCTGGTGCTGGGCTGGATCGGGCTGGGGCCCTTCGAGATGCTCTACAACGACGGCTCGGTGATCATGGGGCTGGTCTATGTCTACATGCCCTTCATGGTGCTGCCGCTCTATGCCACGATCGAGCGGCTCGACCGCTCCTATCTGGAAGCGAGCCTCGATCTCGGCGGCTCGCAGACCCAGACCTTCCTGAAAGTCACATTGCCCCTGACGATGCCCGGCGTCGTCACCGGCATCATCCTGGTCTTCATTCCCTGCCTCGGCTCGTTCCTGACGCCCGACATGCTGGGCGGCGCCAATGCGATCATGATCGGCAACGTCATCGAGCGTCAGTTCAAGGCCGCCAATGACTGGCCTTTCGGCTCGGCCCTGTCGTTCCTGCTGATGTATGTGACCTTCGCCGCGCTGGCGCTGCGCGCCTTTCTCGCCGCCCGCAGCAAGGGGGTCGACGTCTGATGGCAGAGACCCTGAAACCCGGCTCGGGGCCGCTCGACTATGGCAGCCGCTGGTGGCTCAGGATCCTCTTCGTGGCGATCTTCGTCGCGCTCTACACGCCGATCGTGACGCTGATCGCCTTTTCCTTCAACACCGACCGGCGCGGCGTCGTCTGGCGCGGCTTCACCCTGAACAACTACGTGAAGGCCTGGAACAACTCCGATCTCCAGGAGGCGCTGCTCAACTCGCTCACCATCGCGGTCATCGCGACGGTCT
The DNA here is from genome assembly GCA_050246735.1 of Parvibaculaceae bacterium. GTDB lineage: Bacteria > Pseudomonadota > Alphaproteobacteria > Rhizobiales > Aestuariivirgaceae > Taklimakanibacter. Next base: position 157,432 of record JBFWVM010000009.1, read on the forward strand.
TCGCCACCGTCATCGGCGCCATGGCGGCCCTGTTCCTGTGGCGCTTCCGCTTCCCCTTGAAGTCGGCCTATGAAGGGGCGATGGCGCTGCCGATCGTCATCCCGGAGATCTGCATGGGCGTGTCGCTGCTGCTGTTCTTCATCAACACCGGCATGATGGAGTGGTCGGTGGGGCTGCCCTGGCCGCTGAACCTGGTCAACATCATCATCGCCCATGTGGCCTTCTGCTTCCCCTTCGTGGCGGTGGTGGTGCGCTCCAGGCTTGTCGGCTTCAACCGCCAGTTCGAGGAGGCCTCGAAGGATCTGGGGGCCAGCGAATGGCAGACCTTCTGGAACGTCATCGTGCCCTTCATGATGCCGGGCCTGGTCGCCGGGGCGCTGCTCGCCTTCACCCTGTCTCTCGACGATTTCGTGATCACCTTCTTCACCTCGGGGCCGGAGACGGTGACCTTCCCGGTCAAGGTCTATTCGCTGGTCCGCCGCGGCGTCTCGCCCGAGATCAACGCCGCATCGACGGTGCTGATCGTCATCACGGTGATCGCCACCGTAGTCGCAATGAAACTTCAGGCGCCCCAGAAAGCGGGCGAAGGTTAGGACAATGGCCGAAGCAATCGTATCCCTGCGCAACGTCACCAAGACTTTCTCGGGCGCCGTCACCGCCGTCGACGATGTCTCCTTCGACATCGCCCAGAACGAGTTCTTCGCCCTGCTGGGGCCGTCCGGCTGCGGCAAGACGACGCTGCTGCGCATGATCTCCGGTCTCGAGACGCCGACCTCGGGCCAGATCGTCATCGGCGGCGAGGACATGGCGCTGACGCCGCCCAACAAGCGGCCGACCAACATGGTGTTCCAGTCCTATGCCGTGTTCCCGCACATGACGGTCGCCGACAATGTCGCCTACGGCCTCAAGGTCACCGGTGTTCCCGCCGAAGAGACCAGGAGGCGGGTCGGCGAGGCGCTCGAGATGGTCAAGCTCACCCATCTCGCCGCCCGCAAGCCCGATCAGATGTCGGGCGGCCAGCGCCAGCGCGTGGCGCTGGCGCGCGCGCTGGTCAAGCGGCCGAAGGTCCTGCTGCTCGACGAGCCGCTGTCGGCCCTCGACGCCAAATTGCGCGACGAGATGCGCCTCGAGCTCACCAGGCTGCAGGAGAATGTCGGCATCACCTTCATCATCGTGACCCATGACCAGGACGAAGCGCTGTCGATGGCGAGCCGCATCGCGGTCATGGACAAGGGGGCGGTCCAGCAGATCGCGACGCCCGCGGAGCTCTATGAGCAGCCGGCGAGCCGGTTCGTCGCCGACTTCATCGGCAAGGTCAACCTGATCAACGCGCAGGTGGTCTCCGCGACCGCGAAGAAGCTCGTCTGCGACGCCAGGGGCCTGGGCAAGGTCGAATTGCCGCATGAAGGCAAGACCGCGGGCAGCATCGCCATCGCGGTGCGCCCCGAGAAGCTCAAGCTTTCGGAAGCCCAGCCCAAGGCCGCCAGGGCGATCAAGACCGAAGGCAAGGTCCGCGACGTCGCCTATTACGGCGACACGAGCCATGTGGTCGTGCATTGCAACGACGAACTCGAGCTCTCCGTCAATGTGCAGAACGACACCCGCGCCGGCGGATCGGGTGTTGAACGCGGCCAGAAAGTGTGGATTCACTGGGCGCCGGAAGACACTCTGGTACTGACGGAGTAGGCCTTGACGCTGGAAATCTCGAAGCTGACCTCGGCCCCGGGGGACAGCGCCTTTCGCCGCAAGGGCCTCAAGGGCACCGAGCTCGAGGCCACCTATGCCGGCGCGCTCTCCTACATGCGGCGCAAATACAGCCGCGACCTCGCGGGCGTCGACATCGCCGTCACCGGCATTCCCTTCGATCAGGCGGTCAGCAACCGGCCGGGCACCCGCTTCGGGCCGGAAGCCATTCGCAAGGCGTCGGTCGAGCATGCCTGGGGTCCGTACTGGCCGTGGATGTTCGATCCCTTCGACACGCTGGCGGTCGTCGACTATGGCGACTGCTTCTTCGACTGGGGCCGCAAGGACCTGGCGCCCGAAGCGATCACCCGGCATGCGCTGTCGGTGATCGAGACGGGGACCGGGCTCGTGTCCCTGGGCGGCGATCATTTCGTCACCTATCCGTTGCTCAAGGCGCATGCCCGGGCGCACGGGACGCTGGCTCTCGTCCATTTCGACGCCCATCGCGATGTCGAGCCGGACGACGGCGACCGCATCGATCACGGCACGATGTTCAACTATGCGGTGCGGGACGGGCTCATCGATCCCGGGCGCTCGATCCAGATCGGCATCCGCACCACCTTCCACGGCGAGCGCACCTTGGGCTTCAGGATACTCTATTCCGACCAGGTGCATGAGATGAGCCCGGCGGAAGCGGCAAGGGAGATCGCCGCCACCGTCGGCGGCGGAAAGGCCTATCTCACTTTCGATATCGATTGCCTCGATCCGGCCTTCGCGCCGGGCACCGGCACGCCGGTGCCGGGCGGGCTCTCCTCGCATCAGGCGCTGTCGATCATCCGCAAGCTCACCGACGTCGATTTCGTCGGCATGGACCTGGTCGAGGTGTCGCCGCCTTACGACCATGCCGAGATCACCGCCCTTGCCGGGGCGACCATCGTCCTCGACTATCTCTGCCTCAAGGCCTGGCAGAAGGGCGCCCGCGGCCGGCCATTGCCCGAATAGCGGGAACCCGCCGCAGTCGGGATCGTTGACGGAGGCGATCGTGGACGATCGCGAGGAGACCCGTCATGCCGGCAAAATCCAAGGCCCAGCAGAAAGCCGCGGGCGCAGCGCTTGCGGCCAAGCGCGGCGAGCAGAAGGTGAGCGAGCTCAAAGGCGCCTCGCGCGAGATGTACAAGTCGATGAGCGAGAAGCAGCTCGAGGAATTCGCCGAGACCAGGCGCAAGGGCCTGCCCGAGCACAAGGATTAGGGGAACCGGGTCTATTCCTGCCGCGGAAGCCTGCTAGCTCAGCGCATCGCGCAGCCGGTAGAACAGCATCGCGGCGACGAGGAGGGGGGTGCGGACCGGCCCGCCCGGGAACGGCAGGTGCTTGACCCGGGCCAGGAGGTCGAAGCGCTCCGACTGGCCCTTGACGCATTCGGCCATCAGCTTCCCATACATGCCGGCAAGCGCCACGCCCTGGCCCGAATAGCCATGCGCGTAATAGATGTTGGAGGCGAGCCTGCCGCAGTCGGGGATGCGGTTGGAGGTGATGGCGATATAGCCGCCCCAGGCGTGATCGATCCTGACGTCCTTGAGCTGCGGAAAGACCGACAGCATGCGCGGCCGCATGTAGCCGCCGAGATTGGGCGGCTCGAGCGTCGAATAGCTGGCGCGTCCGCCGAAGAGGAGGCGCCTGTCCCCGGTCAGGCGGAAATAGTCGACGATGAAATTCGTGTTGGCGACCGCATCGTCGTCGCGGATGAGCGATTTCGCCCGGTTCTCGCCCAGGGGTTCGGTCGCGACGATATAGCTCGTGACCGGCATGATGCGCCCATAGAGCTCGGGGATCATCCGCCCGACATAGGCATTGCAGCCGACGATCACGAACCGGGCGCGGACTTTCCCCCGGCTTGTGCGCGCCGTGGCGGTGGGCCCCTGATCGATGTCGAGGACGGCCGAATTCTCGAAGATCCGGGCGCCCGCGGCGACGGCCGCCCCGGCCAGGCCCAGGCAATAGTTGAGCGGATGGAAATGACCGGCGCCCCCTTCGCGCAAGGCGCCGTGATAGACGGTGGTACCGAGGCGCGCCTCGAGCTCGGCCTTGCTCAGGATCTCCGTGTCGCCATAGCCGAGCGCGTCCCATTCGTCCTTCCATGCCCGCAGGTCGTCGAACTGCCCGGGCTTGGGGATCGCATGCAGGTAGCCCCATTTGAGGTCGCACTCGATCGCGTATTTGCCGATGCGCTCGACGATGAGCGTCTTGGCCTCTTCGGCGATCCGGAAGCATTTGAGCGCGTCTTCCTTGCCGAGCTGCGCCTCGATGCGCTGCTGGCCCGGCGAGAAGCCGGTGCAGATCTGTCCGCCATTGCGTCCCGACGCGCCATGGCCGACCTGGCGGGCCTCCAGGACGACGACCTTGTAGCCCGCTTCGGCAAGCTCCAGGGCCGCGGAAAGGCCGGTGAACCCGGCGCCGATGACGCAGATGTCGGCGGTAACCTCGCCCGTCAGGCTGGGTTGCGGAGGGAAGGGATGGGCGGAGGCCTGGTAATAGGATTTCGCATCGATGGAAGCCGGCATGATCCCTCGACCAATGCCAAGCCCTGTTTCCTCCGTCAAGAAGCCCGGCTAAGGTAGGGCGTTGCAACGATTTTCACAGGGTATCATGTCGCAATCGAAATTCGAGGAATGGATCGCTGAGCGCCGGATCAGCGAGGTGGAATGCCTGGTGGCCGACATGTCCGGAACGGCCCGGGGGAAGATCCTTCCTCCTTCGAAGTTTTTGAAGGGAAACAAGTCGCGCGGCCTGCGCATTCCGGAAGAGGTCTTCACCCTGACCATCAACGGCCGCTATGTGTGGGAGACGTCGGCCGTCAGCGATGCCGCCATCGACATCTACCTGCAGCCGGATTTCAACACCATGAGGCTGGTGCCCTGGTACAAGGAGCCGACCGCCGAGGTGATCTGCGACGCCTTCCATCTCAACGACGAGCCGGTCGTGATCTCGCCGCGTCATGTGCTCAAGCGCGTGCTCGACCTGTACAAGGAGAAGGGCTGGCGTCCGGTCGTCGCCCCCGAGCTCGAATTCTACCTGGTCAAGCGCAACATCGACCCCGACTACCCGCTCGAGGCGGCGGTCGGCCGCTCCGGGCGCAAGGAGGCGGGCGGGCAGGCCTACGGCATCGACGCCGCCAACGACTTCGATCCGATCGTCGAGGACATCTACGACTTCTGCGAAGCGCAGGAGCTCGACGTCGACACGCTGAGCCACGAGAGCGGCCCGGCCCAGCTCGAGATCAATTTCAATCACGGCGATCCGCTCGAGCTCGCCGACCAGGTGTTCCTGTTCAAGCGCACCGTGCGCCAGGCGGCGCTGAAGCACGACATGTACGCGACCTTCATGGCCAAGCCGCACGAGAACGAGCCCGGCTCGTCGATGCATATCCACCAGTCGGTCATGGACGCGAGGACGGGCAGGAACGTCTTCGCAGGCCGGGACGGCAAGCCGTCCAAGCTGTTCCTCGCCCATATCGCCGGCCTGCAGCGCTATCTCGCCGCCGGCCTGCCGTTCGCCGCGCCCAATGTCAATTCCTATCGCAGGCTGGTCCCCGAATCCGACGCGCCGACCAATGTCCACTGGGCCATCGACAACCGCACGGTGTCGCTCAGGGTGCCGTCGTCCGATCCGTCGAACCTGCGGGTCGAGAACCGCGTGCCGGGAGCCGATGCCAATCCCTATCTCGCTTTCGCGGCCTCGCTCGCTTGCGGCTATCTCGGCATGGTCGAGCGGCTGAAGCCTTCCGACCCTGTCGAAGGCTCGGCCTACCGCTATGCCCACACCTTGCCGATCAGCCTCGATGAGGCGCTCGACAAGCTCAACTACACCAAGTCGTTCAAGCACGTTCTGGGCGAGAAATTCGTCGAGGCCTTCCAGGACGTCAAGCACGAGGAGATGCAGCATTACCGCCGCGTCATCAGCTCGTGGGAGCGCGAATATCTCCTGCTCAACGTGTGACGCCATTGCCTGAATCGACGAGATTGCCGATGATGGCGCCGGGAACCGTTTCGGAGGCCGGATCATGACATCACGGCGCGCGCTCGCCGCGCTGGCGTTCATCGTGGCGCTGGTTTTCGCCATGCCGGCGCTCGCCGGCAAGGGCGATCGCTCTCCAGGTCCCTCCTATGGCGACATGACGTCGTCGATCGCGCTCGTGCTCGACACTCCCGGGCGCCTCGAATTGCCGCTCGAGCGCATCCGGCCGGCGCTGAAGGCGCATTATGTCGACAATCGCGGCACCATCTATTGGGTCGGCACCGGGCGGATGACGCCCTTCATCCAGCGGCTGCTCGATGCCGAGGACGACGGGCTGAACCCGGCGGACTATCCGATCGACACGCTGATCGACCTGCGCGATGGGCTCGCCGACCACGACCCGGTGAGCGCCGCGAGAGCCGAGCTCTATTTCTCCGCCTTCTTCGTCGCCTATGCGTCCGATCTCAAGACCGGACGCGTCATTCCCCAGAAGGTCGATCCCCGGCTCTTCCGCAGCCGCAAGACGGTCGATCCCCTGCGCATCCTTGCCGATATGAACAGGTATCGCGCGCCGACGCAGTACCTGAACGTATTCGAGCCGAAGAACCCGCAATATCAGGCGCTGAAGAAGCTCCTGCGGGGATATCGCGGCCTCGAGGAGAAGGGTGGCTGGGGCACTATCCCGCCGGGCGAGAACCTCAAGCCCGGAATGACCAGCCCGCGGGTGGCCGAGGTGCGCCGGCTGCTCGCCGCCACCGGCGACTATGAATGGCGCAGCCCCGGCGATCCCGACTTCTACGACGAGCAGCTCGCCATCGGCGTGAAGCGCTTCCAGGCCAGGCACGGGCTCGAGGCCAAGGGGCTCATCGGCAAGCAGACGATCATCGCCATGAATATTCCGGTCGCGGAGCGCGTGCGCCAGATCATGCTCAACATGGAGCGCTGGCGCTGGCTGCCTGAAGATCTCGGCGACTATTATTTCCTGGTCAACATCGCCGCCTTCGAACTGCAGCGCATAGAGGCCAACACCATCATCGACCGCATAGCGACGGTGGTGGGCGCGCCGGCGACCCAGACCCCGGAATTCTCCGACGAGCTCGAATATGTCGAGTTCAATCCGACCTGGACGGTGCCTTACAGCATAGCCACCAAGGAGATGCTGCCGCGGCTGCGCCGCAACCCTTACGCCTATGCGGCCGACTTCGAGGTTTTCGTGGGCGGCAAGCTCGCCTCGTGGGGCGCCATCGACTGGTCGGCCTATGGGCCTGGCAACTTCCCCTTCACCTTCCGCCAGAAACCGGGACCGAAGAACGCCCTGGGCAAGGTCAAGTTCATGATGCCCAACAGGCACAATATCTATCTCCACGACTCGCCGGCCAAGGACAAGTTTCTCCACACGGCGAGGGCGTTCAGCCATGGCTGCATCCGGCTGTCGCGCCCGGTCGCCCTGGCCTATGCGCTGGCCCCCGATCTCGCCGGCTGGTCGAAGGCGAAGATGGATGCCGTCTGGGCCGGCGGCAAGACCACGCGGGCATCGCTCACCCACCACATACCGGTGCATCTCATCTATGGCACGGCGTTCAAGGGCGATGCCGGCATGATCGAATTCCGCCCCGACGTCTATGGCCGCGACCGCAAGCTCTACAACGCGCTCTTCGGCCGCCCGACGTCATGAGTCCGGTGCTCAAGACCGCCCTGTAGCCGCCGGCGTCGCCGACATTCTCGGAGCGCCTCTTAGGCCCCCTTTCCCTATCCACGAACCGGATCCCCCTGATCGCTCGGGCAAGCGATTAACGTTCTGTACCTTTACAAAGATGTTCTAAACGTCTATTTAACTGCTCAACACCGAATTTATGGGGGGTGAAGCATGATCACTGCGGGACAGATGCGCGCCGCACGCGCGCTCCTTGCTCTGGATCAACGCAATCTGGCCGAACGGACAGGGCTTTCACTTCCGACGATCCAGAGGATGGAAGCCAGCGGAGGCGTCATTCGCGGCAACGTCGATTCACTCATGAAGCTGATCGCCGGGCTCGAGGCCGCCGGCATCGAGCTCATCGGCGAGGGGGCGGCCAGTTCAGGCGGGGGCCGGGGGGTCCGGCTGAAGTATTGAGGATGCCGCCCGTGAACAGAGCTCCGCAAACGCGTCGGCCATAGGGGAAGCAATGCCGGTCGTCTTGGCGTGCATTGCAGGATTGCTGGGCCTTTCCGGCCTGGCGCTCATTCTGGCCGGCCGCCGGGCCGCCACGCCGGTCATTTACGGCGCCTGCCTGGCGGTCTCGGCTTTGATCTGCGCGCTCGCCGTTCTGTCCATCGGGCACGCGCCGTCGGTCGCCTCGTTTCCGTTGGCGCTTCCCTGGCTTGGCGCGTATTTCCGCCTCGATCCGCTCGCCTGCGCCTTTCTGGCCATCATCAATTTCGGCTCCGCGGGCGCATCCTTCTACGCTTTGGGCTACGGGCGGCACGAAGCCGAGCCCGCCCGGGTCCTTGCCTTCTATCCGGCCTTTCTCGCGGCCATGAACCTTGTGGTCGTCGCCGACGATGCCTACAGCTTTCTGTTCTCGTGGGAGTTGATGTCGCTCACCTCCTGGGCGCTCGTGATGGTGCGGCATCGCTCGGAAAAGACGGCCTATGCCGGGCTCGTCTACCTGATCATGGCGAGCTTCGGCACGTTTGCGCTGCTGTTCGCTTTCGGGCTGCTGGCGGGCGTGCACGGCGACTATGCCTTCGATGCGATCCGCGCATACCAGCTCTCGCCCGGGCTGGCCGCGCTGGCGCTCGCTCTGGCGGTTGTCGGTGCCGGGTCCAAGGCAGGTCTGGTTCCGCTGCATGTCTGGCTGCCGCTCGCCCATCCGGCCGCGCCGAGCCATGTTTCGGCATTGATGAGCGGCGTGATGACGAAGGTCGCCATCTATGCCTTCATCCGCATCGCCTTCGACCTGATGGGGGAGCCGAACTGGTGGTGGAGCCTGCCGGCGCTCGTCCTCGGCGGCGCGACGGCCGCGGTCGGGGTGCTTTACGCGCTGATGGAAACCGATCTGAAGCGCGTGCTCGCCTACAGCACCATCGAGAATGTCGGCATAATCTTCATCGCGATCGGCCTCGCCCAGGCCTTCAGGGCCGACGGCCTCGACGCCGCCGCCGCGCTGGCATTGACCGCGGGTCTGTTCCACAGCCTCAATCACATGCTGTTCAAAAGCACCCTGTTCTTCGGCGCGGGAACGGTGATCGTGGCGACCGGCGAGCAGGACATGGAACGGCTGGGCGGCCTGATCCATCGCATGCCGGTCTCCTCCGCCGCGTTCCTCGTGGCCAGCATGGCCATCTCCGCCCTGCCGCCGTTCAATGGCTTCGCGTCGGAATGGCTGATCTTCCAGAGCATCCTGGTCAGCCCGCAATTGCCGCAGATGGGATTGAAGCTGCTGGTGCCCGCCATTGGCGTGCTGCTTGCTCTCGCCGCCGCCTTTGCCGCCGCCTGTTTCGTCCGCGCTTTCGGTGCGACCTATCTCGGCCGCGCGCGAACGCAAGCCGCCGCCGGGGCCGTGGAAGCCGATCGCTGGTCGCTCGCCGCCATGCTCGTCTGCGCCGGCTTCTGTCTGCTGGCCGGGCTGTTTCCGGGACTTGTGATCGACTGGCTGCGGCCGGTCACGGCCGCGCTTGTTTCAGAGCCGATGCCGGTGCAGGCCGACGATCCATGGCTGTCGATCGTGCCGGTGTCGGCAAGCCGCAGCTCGTATAACGGCCTGCTGCTGTTCGGCTTCGTCACGATCGCGGCCTGCCTCGCCGCCGTGACGGTCCACCGCTTCGCCTCCCGATCCGTACGCCGGGCGCCGTTCTGGGATTGCGGCTATCCGGGCCTCGGCGTCGCCGCGCAATACTCCGCCACCAGCCTGGCACAGCCCATAAGGCGGGTGTTCGCGGATGTCGTATTCGCCGCGCACGAACGGGTCGAGATGCCGCCCCCCGGCGACCTGCGGCCGGCGATCCTGCGGAGGTTCCTGCTCGACCCGGTCTGGGCGTTCATCTATGCGCCGGCGGCGAATGCCGTGGACGCCGCGGCAACGCTGCTCAATCAGGTCCAGTTCCTGACGATCCGGCGCTACCTCGGCTTCGTGTTCATCGCGCTCATCGTCCTTCTGGTGGTTCTCGCGCTATGGGGATGACGGCCGCCTTCGCAGCCCAGCTCGGGCAGATGCTGCTGGTCCTGGCGCTTGCTCCGGCGCTGACCGGTGTCACGCGCAAGATGAAGGCGCGGCTGCAGCGTCGGATCGGGCCGTCCGTGTTCCAGCCCTATCGCGACCTGAGACGCCTGTTCGGCAAGGAGGTCGTTCTTGCGGACGGCAGTTCCTGGCTCTTCCGCGTTGCGCCCTATCTGGTCTTTGCAGCCACCTGGGTCGCGGCGGCGCTCGTCCCGACGTTCCGGACCGGGCTGCTCTTCAGCTGGACGGGCGACCTGATCGCCATCGTGGCGCTTCTGGGCGCCGCGCGCTTCCTTCAAGCCGTCGCGGCCCTCGATACCGGAACCAGCTTTGGCGGCATCGGCGTCAGCCGCGAGATCATGATCGCCTCGCTGGCCGAGCCGGCGATGATCATGGTCGTGTTCACGGTCGCCCTCGTCGCCGGCTCGACGCAGTTGTCGAGCATTGCCGAGTTCATGGCGGACGCCGGCGGTCTGCGCGTGTCGCTCGCCATGGCGCTGGTCGCCCTCATCATCATCGCTCTCGCGGAAAACGCGCGCATCCCCGTCGACAATCCGGCCACGCACCTCGAAGTGACGATGGTCCACGAGGCGATGGTTCTCGAATATTCGGGCCGCCATCTCGCGATGATCGAATGGGCGGCGTCGCTGAAGCTGCTCTTCCATATTTCGGTCATCGCCTGCATTTTCTTCCCGTTCGGGCTGATCACCGACGGCGCCGGGGCGCTGGCATATGCGGCTTCTCTCCTCGGCTACCTCCTGAAGCTGATCGTCGCATGCCTCCTGCTGGCGGTCCTTGAGACCGCCATCGCGAAGATGCGCGTGTTTCGCGTTCCCAACCTGCTCGGGATCGCCCTGATGCTCGGTCTCCTGGGGGCGCTGCTCCTGTTCATTTCGGGGAGTGGGGTCTGATGTCGTCGCTGGCCTTCGACGTCGCGCATATGTTCGCAGGCGGTCTCGTCCTCGTCAGCTTCCTGATGCTCTACCAGGACAGGCTGCTGCCCCTCATCAACGTGCTGGCGCTGCATTCTCTCATCCTGGCGCTGTCCGTCGCCTGGCAGGCGCACATCCAGGACAAGCCGGACCTCTATGTGACCGCGCTGATCGCGCTGGGCTTCAAGTGCATCGTCATCCCGATGGCCCTTCGGCGCATGATCGTGCGCATGGGATTGCATCGCGAGATCGAGGTCGCCGTCGGCACCGGCCTGACGATGCTCGCCGGCATCGGGCTCGTCGCTCTGTCGATGGATCTCATGCTGCGGGCCACGGCCGGCGCCAACCTTCTCGTCCGCGAGGATGTCGCTCTTGCGCTCTCCGTCGTGCTTCTCGGCTTGCTCATGATGGTCACCCGGCGCAATGCCGTCAGCCAGGTGATCGGGTTCATGTCGATCGAGAACGGATTGATCCTCGCCGGCACCGGCGCGCTCGGCATGCCGCTCGTCGTCGAGATCAGCATTGCCTTCTCCATCCTGATCGCCTTCATCGTCATCGGGATCTTTCTGTTCCGCATCCGGGAACGGTTCGACACCGTCGATCTCCAGGCGCTCGACCGTTTCCGCGGGGAGCGTCGATGACCGGAATTGCGCTCAACCCCATCACCGCGCTGCTCGCGACGTCGCTGGTGGCCGCCGCGATCCTCGCCCTCGTGCCGGATTACCGCTGGTCGGCCCGGCTGAACATTCTTGCCAGCGCGATCGTCCTCGTCTTTGCGGTGCAGTTGTTCCAGGACCGGCCGCCCACCAACGAATACCTGCTCGCCGACGACCTCAATGTGGTCTTCATCGTCCTGAACGCCTTCGTGGGCCTGACGACCAGCATCTTCAGCGCAAGCTACATCGGGCACGAACTGGAGACCGGCCGCCTTACGCCGGGCTACCTTCGTTTCTATCATACGATGTTCCAGCTGATGATGTTCGGCATGGACCTGGCGCTGACGGCCAACAATATCGGCCTGATATGGGTCGCCATCGAGCTCGCGACCCTTTCGACGGTCGTCATGGTCGGCATCTACCGCACGCACGAGGCGCTGGAAGCCGCGTGGAAGTACTTCATCCTCGGCAGCGTCGGGATTGCGCTGGCTCTGTTCGGAACGATCCTGGTCTATCTGGCGGCGGTATCGGCCATAGGCGAGGGCATGGGCGCCATGGCCTGGACCAGCCTGCTGCAGCATGCGGCGGCGCTCGATCCTTCGCTCCTCAACATCGCATTCGTCTTCCTGCTTCTCGGATACGGCACCAAGGTCGGCCTGGCGCCGATGCATGCCTGGCTGCCGGATGCGCATGCGGAAGGGCCGACGCCGGTTTCCGCCGTCCTCTCGGGGCTGCTGCTGAATGTGGCGCTGTACGCATTGCTGCGATTCAAGATGATCGTCGCGGCCAATCCGGAGACGATCGCCGTCGGACCGCTGATGATCACGCTCGGTCTCGGCTCGCTGAACTTCGCCGCGTTCATGCTCTACCGGCGCCGCGACATCAAGCGCATGTTCGCCTATTCGTCGATCGAGCACATGGGGATCATCGTCTTCGCTTTCGGGATGGGCGGGCCGCTCGGGAATTTCGCGGGCCTGCTGCAGATGACCATGCACAGCCTGACCAAGTCGGCCATCTTCTTCTCGGTCGGCCATATCGCCCAGGTGAAGGGCACGCAGAAGATCGCCGAGATCCGCGGCCTGACGAGCAGCCATCCTCTTCTCGGCTGGACGCTGGTCGCCGGCGTCGTCGCGATCGCGGGACTGCCGCCATTCGGCGTCTTCATGAGCGAGTTTCTGGTTCTCAGCTCGGCGTTCGAGCGCGCCCCGGCGCTCGCTGTGCTTGCCGCCTTCGGCCTGTTGATCGCCCTCGGCGCGCTGCTGCTGCGCCTCGGCTCCATCGCCTTCGGCGAGCCCACCGGGCCGAGGACGCCGGTGCGCGCCTCCTACGTGCCGATCTTCGCGCATCTCGGTCTTGTGCTGATCGGCGGGCTCTACATGCCGGGCGCCATGGCCGCCTGGTTCCAGAACGTCGCGGAACTGCTCAAATGACTGCATCCGATCCGCCCCTCTCCGATCCGCTCGAGCGGTTGAACGGTCGAACTGCCGCCGGGCACCGCCCGTGGACCAGAACGGAAGTGGCGGGCGATGTCTGGGCCGAAGCGGCAGACCGGTTGGACCGCGGCGCGCTGACGCTGATCGGGCTCTGGGGTGAGCCGCAGGCCGTTCATATGGCGGTCGCGGACGCTCGCGACCTCGGCCGCATCCTGGTGCTGAGCATGTCATGTCCAGACGGCCGCTATTCCTCCGTCGGCCGGCTTCATCCTCCCGCGCTGCGCCTCGAACGTGCGGCCGCCGATCTCTTCCAGCTTGTTCCGGTCGGCCTGCCGGATATCCGTCCGTGGCTCGATCATGGGAAATGGGGCGGCCGTTCTCCGTCCGTCCGGCATGCCGATGAATACCAGTTCCTTGCCGTCCAAGGCGACAACGTGCATCAGCTTCCCGTGGGCCCGGTCCATGCCGGCGTCATCGAGCCGGGTCATTTCCGCATCAGCGCCGATGGCGATACCGTGGTGCGTCTCGAGGAACGGCTCGGTTACACGCATAAGGGAATCGAGAGCCTCCTCCACGGCGCCGATCTGGAACGGGCGGCGCGGCTGGCATGCCGCTGCTCGGGCGATTCGACCGTCGCCTACGGCCTGGCATTCGCGCAGGCGGCGGAATCGGCGCTTGGCTGGGTGCCGCCGGCCCGCGCCGTCTGGCTGAGGGCCCTGATGGCCGAGCTGGAGCGCCTTGCCAATCATTTCGGCGATGTCGGCGCGATCTGCAACGACGGCGGGTTCGCCATCATGCTGGCCCATTGCTCGGCGCTCAGGGAAAAAGTGCTTCGGGAGGCTGCCGCCTGCTTCGGACACAGGCTGATGATGGACCGGGTCGTGCCGGGCGGCGTGACCGCCGATATCGACGTTGCCGGCGCGAGACGCATCGTCGGCTTGATGATCGAGCTCCGCCGCCGCTTTCAGCGTCTCGTCGAGCTCTACGACACGACCGCGTCGTTGCAGGACCGCACCGTGGGAACGGGCGTCCTGCGTCCGGCACTCGCCATGCGGTTCGGAGCCGGCGGGTTCGTCGGCCGCGCTTCGGGCCGACGCTGCGATGCGCGGCGGTGGCCGGGTTACGCGCCCTATGATGAGCTCGATTTCGAGGTTCCCGTCATCGAGGAGGGCGATGTGAACGCCCGGCTCTGGATACGCGTTCACGAAATCGAGCAATCCATGCGGCTCATCGAGCAGATCCTCGCCAGGCTGCCCGACGGCCCGGTCCACGCGAAGCGCGACGGCAGCGGCGGGAACGCGGCGCGCGAGGGCATGGCGATCGTCGAGGGATTCCGCGGCGACATCCTCGTCTGGCTGCGGATCGGCGCCGACGGCCGTGTCGAACGCTGCCATCTGCGCGACCCGTCCTGGTTCCAGTGGCCGTTGCTGGAGGCTGCGATCGAAGGCAACATCGTCGCCGATTTCCCGATCTGCAACAAATCCTTCAATTGCTCTTATTCCGGGCACGATCTCTGAGAGTCGCCGATGCGCAAGACACTCTTCGAAAGCCTCACACGCCGTCCTTTCACCGAGACGCTGGCACCCCCGGACGATCCGGATATCCTGAGGATGGCTTCGGAACTGGACGGCAGGGCTCGCCGCCGGCTCGGCCGCAGCCTGTCGCTCAGGCTCGTCGACGCGGGCTCGTGCAACGCCTGCGAGCTCGAGCTCAATGCCCTGGGCAACCCCTATTACGATCTCGAGCGCTTCGGTCTGCGCTTCGTCGCATCGCCCCGCCATGCGGACGTGCTGCTCGTCACCGGCCCGGTGACGAAGAACATGCGCGAGGCATTGCTTCGCACCTATGATGCCATGCCCGGACCGAAATGGGTGGTCGCCGTCGGCGACTGCGCCGTGTGCGGCGGTCTTTATGCCGGCAGCTACGCTTGCGAGGGCGGCGCGCCGGCGGTGATTCCCGTCGATCTGCGCATCCCCGGATGCCCGCCCTCACCTGGCCGTCTGCTGGAAGGCCTTCTCGCGCTCTTCGGCCAATGACCGGCTATTGCTTCAGCCAGGTCTCGAGGCCGTTGATGGCGCTGTCGGCGTCCTCGATCCCGGCGGTGCGCGCCTCGAGATAATATTTGAGCGCCTTGGCGGGATCGGGCTTGAGGCCCTGCACGTTCCGCTCGCGGAAGACGACGGGGTCGTAGGTCTTGCCGAGCCGGAGCGACGCTTCGCGGTTGCCGAGATCGCGGGCCCGGCTGAAGAAGGCGCGCGCCGCGGTGAAGTCGCCGAGATCGAGAAGCTTGTCGCCATTGCTCAGAAGCGCCGCGCTGTCGGCGGCTCCCGCCTTGCCCTTGGCCTCCAGGGGAGTAGGGATGGGCTGGGCCGCGGCGGTTTCGTGCCGCCGCGCGGACGGCAGGTTGAAATTGCGCTTCACGTCCGTAGGCGGCGCCGAGGCCGGCAATACCTGCGAGGTCTTCGCAGGCGCGAGAGCGACCTTGATCTCTTCGGTGGGTGCCGCGAGATCGCCGGTGCGCGGCTCGATCGCTTCGACGGCGATGAGGAGGGAGGAGGTTTCGGCGCGCGGCACCATGAGCTTGACGCCCGTGGCCTCGCCCGGCTTGAGCAGCCAGCCGTTATTGCCCAGCTTGGTGCCGGCCGTGAGATAGGCGTCGGCCGGCAGGCCGGTGAGGCGCAAGGCGATGTCCTGGTCCGGGAGCGCCGGCTCGGCGCTGATCGACAGCGGGATCGGCGAGTTCACATTGCCCCTGGCGTCGTCGACGTCGAGCCGCGCGGTCGTGACCGGTTTCCTGAACGAGGCCGGCGTGCTGCGGTTCTCCGGCACCATCGCGCCCGTATTGGCGGCGGCTATGGCGTTGTCCTGGAGTCCGGTGAGAAGCTGGCCGATCGAATCGAAGGCGGTCTGGCTCAACTCGCCGCCATTGGCGCGGTCATAGATGACGGCGCCGCCCAGCGCGCCGACGGCGATGGACGCGATGCCGGCCAGGACCACGTCGCGCAGCGTGAAGCGGGAGGTGCGCCGCGACGCATGACGGCGGCGGCGGGGCGCCTCGCCGTTCCAGTCCATGTCGTTCTCGTTGCTTGCGACGTCCTGCCAGTCCGGCTGAAGCCGGCGGCCCCTGATCGGCGCCAGGGAATCGTCGTCGCGCGGCTCGCGCATCTTCGCATAGCGCATGTAGGCCTCGAGCGGGCTGGGCCGGCGCTCGCCGGGTTCCTCCTCGGCCGCCGGAGCGGCCGGTGCCGCACCCGCCTTCTTGGCCGCTTTGGCGGTCCTGGACGGCTTGGCCTGCTTGCCCTGCGCGGCCGGCGCCGCAGCTTTGTCCGCCGCCGGCTTGTCCTTGAGCTCCCGCCCCAGGAACCAGAGCGGGCGGTCCGCTTCGCCGCCTTCCTGCTCGCTTTCCGGCGCAGGTTTCTTGGCCCGCTGCTTCGACTTCATCGCCAACTCCCTCACATCGGGCGCACTTATCGAAGCGCGCTCGACCTCATTTCGCTCAGATCGATCCCGGCATTGCTGCGCTCGAGATAGGACTGGAACTCCGCCTTGAGGGCGGTCTCTTCCTTCGTGTCGCGGTCGTCGCTATCCCGCTTGTGATCGGAAAGCCACTCGTCGGCGGTCACATATCGCGTCCAGCCGGGGAGGTCGGCGGAAAGATTGACGTCGTTCCACGTCGCCTGCCAGTGGCCGGTCTGCAGATCGCCGATCCCTGAGAACAGGGCGTTGGCGAATTTGCGCAGCTTGTAATAGCGGTCGGTGCCCTTTTTCCAGTTGAAAACGGCGACCGCGTAGCTGACGCCCAGAGTCTCGGTGACGCCACCCTCCTGGGCGAGGCCCTGATAGCTTTTGGCGGTGAGCATCGCGGGCGAATAGATCGCGTTGAGCTCGTCATTGCCGGCGACGCCGAGGAGCCTGAAGCGGCCGGTCCGCGCCAGCTCTTCGGCCACGGGCGAAGGCTGCGGCGCAAGCAGCACGACCGCGTCGGCTTTTCCGTCCTCGAGCAGTTTCGCCGCTTCCGCTTCCCGGCCGTCGACGGTGGTGAAATCGATGCCGAGCGCCTCGAAAACCAGGCTTGCCGTCACGAAGCGTGCTTCGCTCGCCGCGCCGATATTGATTCTCCTGCCGGCGAGATCCTTGAGCGTCGCGATGTCCTTGCGGGCGATCACATGGAGCTGGGCGGAGCCCAGCCGCGCGATATAGGTGACCTTCTTCTCGACGTCCTCGACCAGGCCCTGCTTGCGCATATAGGCCACGGTGTCGGAGGGAATGATGCCGGCATCGATTCCACGCAGGAACAGCAGATCACGCAGCGCCTCGACCGGACCGCGTCCCAGCACGGGAAGGATGCGCAGGTCGCGCTCGGCCTCCATCAGCACGGCGAGATCGGCGGCGTAGTGCGAAGCATGGGGATCGCTGCCGTCGGTGATGAGCGTGACGGCGCCGGCATTCATGCGGGCGATGTCCTTTTTGTCCTCCCCCTGAGCCGACCCGGCGGTAGCCAGCAAGGTCGCTGCGAGTACGCATACCACTTTCAAGGCGTTACTCATGCCTTGTCTCCCAGCTTGTATACCGTCCCATCTCGTGCAAAGGTGACCCCCGCACCTGCCGAAAATCCAGTCAAGACCCAGATTATGGCACAGGTCCGGCATTTATGTGGATTCTTTACTTTTTGTTAATTTGAACTTTTATCCTAGGCAAAGAATCCTGTTGAATGTCTTGCGATGACCAGTTCCTCATTGGCTAGCACGACATGCGCCGGAAAGGCATTTATCCAGGCGAGATGGTGAATTACCCGCCGGCGCACGGGCTCGGCGTTCTCGCCTATGCCGCCGGTGAAGACCATCGCGTCGATCCCGCCCATGGCCGCGATGACGGAGGCCGCCTGCCGCGCCGTCCAGTAGCAATAGGCCTCGACCGCGTTGCGGGCCGCGGGCGCCGGATTCTCCAGCAATAACCGCATGTCGCTGGTGATGCCGCTGAGAGCCAGGAGCCCGCTTTTCCGGTAGAGCACCTCTTCCATCTGCTCGGGGGAAAGACGGTCGTCCTTCATGATGGCGAGGATGACGCCGGGATCGAGAGCGCCCGGACGTGTCCCCATCACCAGCCCGTCGAGGGTCGAATAGCCCATGGTGGTGGCGACGGAGCGGCCGTCCTTTACGGCGCAGAGGCTGGCACCATTGCCGAGATGGGCGATGAGCAGGCGGTGCGGAAGGGGGGCGCCGGTCTGGGCGGGAAGGCTGTGGACAACATGTTCAAAATTGAGTCCGTGAAAGCCGTAGCGCCGGTAGCCCCGCTCGAAATAGGCGGACGGCAGCGCGAATCGCCGGACGATCTCGGGCTGGGTCGCGTGGAAGGCGGTGTCGAAGCAGGCGACCTGCCGGACCTCGGGCGCCGCTTCCCGCATGCGGCGCAGGGCGTCGAGCCCATAGGGCTGGTGCAGCGGCGCCAGGGGCCTCAGCGCGTTGAGCCTGGCCTCGATCTCGTCGTCGACGATCACCGGCGTCGAGAATTCGATGCCGCCATGGACGATGCGATGGCCTATTCCGGCAAGGCCCGCGACATCTATCCTTTCGGCGGCGAGGCGGGCGAAGAGGGCGTCGAGCGCCGCCGCGCCCGCGCCCTGCACCTGGTCCTTGAACCGCAGGGCCGGCTCGCGCCCTTCGAAAACAGCGAATTTGAGCGTGGACGATCCGGCATTGAGGACGAGGACGGTCATGCGCGGTGCCTCACTCTGCCGTGGTGGGCCTGGTATAGGTGCGCAGCGGCTTCTCCTCCAGCATCAGGAGGCTCGCCAGCGCGATCAGAAGCCCGAGCATCGAGGCCAAGAATACCCAGCGGAACGCCGAGCCGATATCGACGCCCGCGGCGGCGAAGGTGTCCGCCAGGTTTTCGATGGTGACGTGCGCCGCCATGTCGACCGGCAGACTGCCGATCACGATGCTGCCGAAGGCCGCCACGATGAGGGCGCCGCCGAGCGAGCGGAAGAAGTTCAGCGCCCCCGTCGCGGTGCCCATCTGATGCGGCTGGATGGCGTTCTGGATCGACAGCAGGGTGAGGGGAAACACGGTCCCGAGCCCCGTGGACACGACCGTCAGGATCGTCGCCAGCACCGGGAGCGGCAGGCTTTGCGGCTGGATGGCGATCGCGCCGAGGCCGGCGGCGGCGGCGGCAAGGCCGATCGTGGTCGGCCGCTTGTAGTGCGTGATGCGGGCCATGAGGCGGCCCGAGACGGACGCCCCGACGACTGTGCCGATCATCAGCGGGATGAGCGTGAAGCCGGATTGGCTGGCGGTGAGCCCGTACATGCCTTCGAGGAGGATGGGCGTATAGATGGTGAGGCCGATGAACACGCCGACGGCCGAGCAGGCGGCGGTGATGCCCAGCGCCACCACCGGATTGGCGAGGATCGCGATGGGGATCAGCGGCTCGGGCGCGGTCTTGAGCCGGACGATGAAGGCCGCCGCGAACAGGAGAAAGATTGCGAACAGAGCGAGGATGGTGGGCGAGGTCCAGGCGTAATGCGGGCCGCCGAGGCTCAGCGCCAGGAGCAAAGCGGTGGTGGCGACGATCATGAGGCCGGATCCGAGAAAATCGAGCTTGTGGGGCTTCTCGTAGCGCGGCAGCTTCTTGAGGAGCGAGTTGGTCATCGCCAGTGCCAGAAGGGCGAGCGGCAGGTTGATCCAGAAGATCGCCGACCAGTGCAGCTTTTCGGCCATGAACCCGCCGAGCGCCGGTCCGGCGATGCTGGATATCGCATAGACGCCCGAAATATAGACCTGATAGCGCGTCCGCTCCTTGGGCGGAACGATGTCCGCGATGATGGTCTGCGCCAGCGAGATCAGGCCGCCGCCGCCCAGCCCTTGCAGGGCCCGCGCCAGGATCAGGGCCAGCATCGTCGGCGCGAGCGCGCACAGGATCGAGCCCACCATGAATACGCCGATGGCCACCAGCAGCGTCATTCGCCGCCCGGCGATGTCGGAGATCTTGCCATAGAGCGGCGTGACCGCCGTCGCGGTCAGGAGATAGGCCGTGACGACCCAGGGCAGGTTCTCGAAATCGCCGAGCAGCCGCCCGATCGTCGGCATGGCCGTGGCGACGATGGTCTGGTCGAGCGACGCCAGGAACATCGCCAGCAGCACGCCGATGATGATCGAGCGGACTTCAGGCGGGGTTAGCGCGGGACTGGTCGTTTCCGATGGGGGCATTCCGGCTGGCGCGAGAACCTCTTTCTCAAGCCGGAGCCTTTACATTCGTATGCTTGTACTTGTCGAGCACGCGCTGCGGATATTTGAGGGCGTCGCGGCGGAAGGGATCGCCCAGCTCCTGGGTGACCATGACCTCGATGACCGTGGTCTTGCCCTGCTTCTGCGCCGCGCAGGCCTTGTCGAGGGCCTCGCCGACGTCGCCGAGCCTGTCGATGGTGACGCCCTCGGCGCCGAGCGAGCGGGCAACCTCCGCCCAGCTCGGATTCTTGAGGTTAACGCCGAGGAAGCGCGTGTCGTAGAAATCGACCTGGTTCTTCTTCTCCGCACCCCATTGCTTGTTGTGGAAGACGACCGCGGTCACCGGGATGGCTTCGCGCACGCAGGTGAGGATCTCGGGGAAGCTCATGCCCCAGGCGCCGTCGCCGACATAGGCGACCGCCGGCCGGTCGGGGGCGGCCACCTTGGCGCCGATGACGGCCGGCAGCGCATAGCCGCAATTGCCGAAGCTCATCGCGGCGAACATCGAATTGGGCCGGTTGAAGCGCAGATAGGAGTTGGAGACCGAGCAGATATTGCCGATATCGGTCGACACCATGGCGTTCTCGGGCATCGCCTTTTCGAGCTCGCGCAGCATCTGGCGCGGATGCATGTAGGGCGAATCCTTGGCGACCTCGACGGACCAGCCGTCCTTCTCGTGGGTCCAGCCGTCGAGCTCCTTCTCCCAGGCGTCCTTCTCCGCCCTGATCTTCTTCCTGCGCTCGTCCGCCGTCGCCGACGCGGCGAGCTTGCGGTTGGCGAGACGATAGGCGAGCGCCTTGGCCGCCTCCCTGGCATCGCCGACGATCCCGACCGAGATCTGCTTGACGAGGCCCAGCATGCGGTGATCGCTGTCGACCTGGAT
The DNA here is from genome assembly GCA_050246735.1 of Parvibaculaceae bacterium. Lineage (GTDB taxonomy): Bacteria > Pseudomonadota > Alphaproteobacteria > Rhizobiales > Aestuariivirgaceae > Taklimakanibacter. The sequence goes on from JBFWVM010000009.1 coordinate 178,455, forward strand.
GATCCGGGCGTTCTTCGGCCAGTAGTCCAGCCCATGCTGGGGCAGCGTGCCGAACGGCCCGAGCCTCGTGCCGAGCGCCAGGACGACGTCGGCTTCGGCGATGAGCTTCATGCCGGCCTTCGAGCCCTGATAGCCGAGCGGCCCGCACCACAGCGGATGCTTGGCCGGGAAGCTGTCATTGTGCAGGTAGGAATTGACGACGGGCGCCGACAGCTGCTCGGCGAGCGCCACGCATTCCTTGACGCCGTCCGAGAAGATGACGCCGCCGCCCGACACGATGACGGGGAACTTCGCCTTGGCCAGGAGGTCGGCCGCCTCGTCGAGATCGGCGTCGGCGCCGGGCCCGCGCGCGATCCGCCGCGGCCTGGCGATTTCGTAGTCCGCCTCGCCGTAGAAATTGTCGCGCGGAATGTTGAGCTGGGTGGGGCCGCGTTCCGACATCGCCATGTCGAAGCAGCGCGCGGTGAGCTCGGCCATGCGCGGGTGCTTCGACACATGCGCCTGGTATCTGGTGATCTTGGAGAAGATCGGCAGCTGCTCGGTCTCCTGGAAGCCGCCGAGGCCGATCGTCCCCGAGCCGGTCTCGGGCGTGATGACGACGACGGGCGAATGCGCCCAGTAGGCCGCCGCCGTCGAGGTCACGAAATTGGTGATGCCGGGACCGTTCTGGGCTATGCACACGCCATGGCGTCCGGAGACCCGCGAATAGCCGTCCGCCATATGGCCCGCACCTTGCTCATGCGCCGTCGGGATGAAGCGGATGCCGGCGGTCGGGAACAGGTCGAGCGCGTCCATATAGGCCGAGCCTACGATGCCGAACACGTCCTTGACGCCATAGGCGGCGAGCGTTTCGACGAAGGCTTCCGAGGCGGACATCTTGGGCATGGCAGGCTCCTCGCGGCAGGATAAGGTCGGCGTTTTCCCTATTCTGGCATCTGGCCCCATGAAAGCGCCAGTTCCCCGAAGCACTCAGGTCCAGAGCGCCCCGAGGCCGAAGAAGGCTGTGTCCTTGACCCTGCGGGCTACGCCTTGAAGGGCCGAGTTCCGGGGGCCGGCGCAATAGGTCGTGCTCCAGATCACCCGCTTTTCGCCGTCTCCTACGGGGGTCGCCTTGTGGCGCACTCTGACGCCTTCGAAGACGATCATCGCGTTGGGCGGCGTCGGGACGATGCAGCTTTTCGATCCGAAAGCCCGTCATGTCCGCTTGCCGCGCGAAAACACGCTTCGTTCCTCTAGAAGCTTGCGCAGGCGCGGCAGATCGCGCGGCGGGGCATCCAGGGCGGCGATGAAGGCTTTCCACTTCTCCGGGGGAAGCTGGAAAATGCGGCGGTCGGCAAGGGCTTCCTCGGCCCGGCCGAGGGCGCTCTCAAGCACGAATTCGCTCAGTGAGCGGCGTTGCGCCCGCGCTGCGGCCGTCAGGGTGTGCTTGGCCTCCGCCGTCAGGCGGAGATCGAGCTTTTCAGTGCGATTGATGCGCGTGGCCATGATGCTGCCTCCTGAACACATCCTGCCAATATGCCAGACATTGCCAAGACATTTGTATATTGCGTGTTCCCGCCGTCCGGCATCCAGCCTCGACGCCACGCAGCCATTGCAATGGAGAGCCTGGATAGCCGCTCCGGAGGGCTGCCATGCCGGGATGAAAGCTATTTCAGCTCGATCTCGATGAAGGCGTATTCGCCGTCATTGGCGTTGACGACGTCGTGCTCGACGCCTTCGTTGCGGAAATAGGGCACGCCCTTCTTCATCTCGGCGAAGGTCTCGCCCTCTTTGGTGAGGAGCTTCACCCTGCCGTCCATCAGCGGCACCACGACATAGTCGTGGCCGTGCCGGTGCCAGCCGGTATTGGCCCCGGGCGCGAAGCGGTATTCGGTGACGATCACCTTCTCGTTCTCGATGTGCTTGATGGCTTTAGCGGTGCCGGTCATCGGCGTCTCCTGTCGTCAGGTGAGGAACCAGTAGAAAATGACGGGAAGGATGAGCGCGGTGAGCACGGCATTGAGCGCCATGGCAATGCCGGCGAAGGTGCCCGCCACCTCATCCACGGTGAAGGCCCTGGCGGTGCCGATGCCGTGGGCGGCGAGGCCCGCGGCAAAGCCGCGCGCGGCATAGTCCTTGAGCCCGAGCGCGTTCATCAGCGGCGTCACCATGATGGCGCCCATGAGTCCGGTGGTGACCACGAGGACCGCGGTGAGCGCCGCCTCGCCGCCGAACTGCTCGGCGATGCCCATGGCGACGCCGGCCGTCACCGATTTCGGGGCCAGGGCGGCGAGCACCGAACCGGGCAGTCCGAAATAGGCGGCGACGGCGAGCGCCGAGACGGCGGCGGTCACCGATCCCGCGAGGAGGGCGGCGGCCATCGGCAGCAGGTTCTGCCTCACCTTGTCGAGATTGCGATAGAGCGGGATGGCGATCGCGACGATGGCGGGCCCCAGCAGGAAATGCACGAACTGCGCGCCCTCGAAATAGGTCGCGAAGGACGTGCCGGTCGAGAGGAGGATGATGTCGAGCGCCATGATCGCCAGAAGGACCGGGTTGACCATCGGATGCCGGCCGCAGGCGAGCGCGATCCGGTCGGCGGCGATCCAGGCGAGCAGGGTGACCGTCAGCCACAGGAGCGGTGTCGAGGCGAGATAGACCCAGAGATCGAAGGCCGGCGTCACGCTGTACTCCGCGCCGATTGCCAGCGTCTGACCGCGGTGAAGGTGAGCGCGGTGACGGCGAGCGCCAGGGCGGTGGAGACGAAGAGCGCGAGGAGAAGGACCGGCCCGTAGGTCCGCAGAAGATGCAGGTGATCGATCACCCCCACGCCCGCCGGCACGAACAGGATGGAAAGATGCTGCAGCAATCCGCCGGTCGCGCGCCCGAGCGCCGTGCCGTCGACCGATGCCGTATCGGCCTTTCCGAAGCTCTGCGCGACGAGGAGGCCGGCGAAGAGGATGAGCAGCCCGATCACCGGGCCGGGCATGGGCAGGCCGAAGCCATGCGACAGGATCTCGCCGGCAAGCTGGCAGAGAAGCAGGATGGCGAAGGCCTCGATCATGCCGGGCAGGCTATCCGAGCGCCGTATGGGGTCAATCTTATTTTGGCCGCGGAGACTTGAGACCGGCATCGGGCTGGGCGAGCCTGCCTTCGCGCCTGAGCCTGACCGCGGCGACGAGCGTCTCGGCGGCATTGCGGACCTCGGCCTTAAGGTCGAGGTCGGCGTCGAGATCGTCATGGCTCGTCGCATAATCGCGGTAGTAGCCGATATAGCGGTCGAGCAGCGCCTTGGAGCCGGCGGGCACCAGCCCCATGTCGGTGAGCCAGTCGGTCAGGATGCGGCGCAGGTTTTCCGTTCCCGAAGCATCGCCATGCGTGATGACGGAGAACAGGCGGCCGGCGAGATGGCGCGGATAGGGCCAGCCTTTGAGCTCGAGCGCCTTGGCGGCCTCGGGATCCTTGCCGTGTGTCGAGGTCGGATCGGGATTGCCGCCGTCGGCGCAGACCAGCCGGTCGATCATCGCCTTGAGACCGGCGGGGACCTGGTACCAGTTGACCGGTGTCACGATCATGACGCCATGCGCCTTGACCCACATGGGATAGATCTCGTTCATCCAGTCGTTCACTTGCCCGATGGCGTGATTGGGATAGCATGAGCAGGGCCAGTGGCACAGCGGCATGGCGGTCGAGACGCACGCCTTGCAGGGATAGATGACGCGGCCATATTCGGAAGCGAGCCGGCTCAGATCGAGCAGTTGCACTTCGAAGCCGCGTTTCGCTTCGATGGTCTTGCGCGCGGTCATCGCCAGGCGCCAGCTCTTCGAGATTTCGCCGGGGCAGGTCTGGTCGCTGCGCATCGAGCCGTTGACGATCAGAACGCGCGAGGGCGCCGCGGGATCGCGGTGCTCGCGCTCGGCCGCCTTTATGCCGTCATGCGCGGCGAGCCACTCGACGGAAAGGTCGTAGGAGGGGTCTGCAAATCCCCTGCCGGCTTTGCGCGTGCGCGGCGCCTTGTGGTAGTCGTGATAGGAGGTCCAGGCGGCCGGCAGCAGCGCCTCGATCTCGCCGGCGGTTTCGGCGAAGACCGGGTCATAGAAGCGTGCCTTGAATCGTTCGGTGAATTCCGCCTTGCTCAGGGCTACGCTCGGCATCCCCTTGCGGACTTTCGCTTTTCTCATGGCGTGCCTCCGTGCGGAATAAGCCCGCAAGGCACGGGCTTGTTCCACGCACGCTCCTACGCCCGGATCGCGCTGTCAAACGAGATCAGGCGGCGAGCGCCTTTTCGGCCGGCACATACTCATAGCCGAGATCGTCGGCGACGGCCTTGTAGGTCACCTTCCCCCTGCAGACATTGAGGCCGGCGCGCAGGTGATGATCCTCGAGCAGCGCCTGCTTGTAGCCCTTGTCGGCGATCCTGAGGCCGAAGGGCAAGGTCACGTTGTTGAGCGCATAGGTCGAGGTGCGCGCCACACCGCCTGGCATGTTGGCGACGCAGTAATGGATGACGCCGTCGACCACATAGGTCGGGTCGGCATGGGTCGTTGCCTTGGAGGTCTCCGCGCAGCCGCCCTGGTCGATCGCGACGTCGACGAGGACCGAGCCGTTCTTCCAGTCCTTGAGCATCTGGCGGGTGACGAGCTTCGGCGCCGCCGCTCCCGGGATCAGAACGCCGCCCACCACGAGATCGGCGGTGGCGCATTCGTCCTCGACCGTCCCTTGCGTCGAATAGAGGGTCTTGAGCTGCGTGCCGAAGCGCGAGACGAGCTCTTCCATGCGCTCGGTGCTCTTTTCGAGGATGGTGACGTCGGCGCCGAGCCCCATGGCCATCGCCGCGGCATTGGTGCCGACCACGCCGCCGCCGAGGATCACGACCTTGGCCGGCGCCACGCCGGGCACGCCGCCGAGCAGCACGCCGAGGCCGCCTTGCGCCTTTTCCAGGCAATGCGCGCCCGACTGGATCGACATCCGTCCCGCCACCTGAGACATCGGCGCCAGCAGCGGCAGGCCGCCGCGCGAATTGGTGACGGTCTCGTAAGCGATGCAGACGGCGCCCGACTCGACGAGGTCCCTGGTCTGCTCCGGATCGGGAGCGAGGTGCAGATAGGTGTAGAGGATCTGGCCGTCGCGCAGCATCTTGCGCTCGACCGCCTGCGGCTCCTTCACCTTCACGATCATGTCGGCCTTGGCGAAGATTTCCTCCGCCGTCGGAATATTCTGCGCGCCGGCCGCCCGGTAGTCCTCGTCCGACGCACCGATGCCCAGTCCGGCGCCCGTCTGGACCCAGACCTCGTGGCCGTGGCGCACGGCCTCACGAACCGAGAGCGGCGTCATGCCGACCCGGTATTCGTGGTTCTTGATCTCTTTAGGAACGCCGATCAGCATGGTGGAGGAACTCCCAAAGGACGTGCCGGGGCTGTGGGCCCCGCGGTCCGGATTGATGGTTGTCGGAATTAGCCAGTCGCCGGTTGCCCCTGTAGCACCAGTTCTCCTGGCCGCGTCAGGCCAGTTCTCTGCCGGTCCCGTCTGCGCGCGCGCTTATACTCCCGGGGGCGTCGCGCCGACAACCCCCGGGGGCTTCGCCGCGAGACGGTCGACCCGCCGGTCCGCCCAGAGCATGAAAAGCCCGGCGGCAAGAACGATGGCGCCGCCCCACAAGGTCCTGAGGCCCGGCACGTCGCCGAAGGCGAGGAAGCCCAGCACCACCGCCCAGAACATGGCGCTGTATTCGAACGGCGCGACGAAGCTCGACTCGGCGTTCTTGTAGGCCATGCCGAACAGCACCATGGCGACGGCGACGGTCGTGCCGAGGAGGAGCATCGCCGCGAGATCGGGCAGATGCGGCCATTGCCAGGGCCGCGCCAGGAAGGCGAGGCTCTTGTGCTCGACATGGCCGGGATCCAGGAGAGCGAAGATTACGGCAAGGCTGACGGCGACGGCGAGATAGGCCACGTTGGAGTGGAAGGCCATGGCCGCGGGCGGAACGGTGCGCACGACGCGACGCGCGAGCGTCTGGCTGATCGCATAGCCGATGGCGGAATAGAGGGCGAGCAGGGCGGCGGGCTCCAGCACGCCGCGTCCGGGATTGATCATGATCATGACGCCGGCGAAGCCGACGACGATGGCGATCCAGCGATGCAGGCGCACGCGCTCGCCGAGCATCGGACCGGCGATGACGGCCACACAGAGCGGCATCACGAAATAGATGGCGACCGAATCGGCCATGGGCATCGCCGCGATCGAAAGGATGTAGGCCAGGTAGGCGGAACCCATGATGAAACCGCGCGTTAAGCTCAAGCCGGTTCCGGGCCCCCAGAGGCTCGCCAGCGACGCATTCCTGTTGACGATAAGGGTCAGTATGGGGATCCCGATCAGGCAGCGGATGAAGAGAACCTGATGAACCGGATAGCTGCCGCTCAACCACTTGACGATCGTGTCCCCGGAGGACGCGATGCCAACCGCGCCGCAGGCATAAAGCACGGCAAGAAGCTTGTTGTCGGCGGATGTCGATGCAGCCATTCTCAGGCCCATATCTCACTTCGATATGCAATGAAACAGGACGCCGCAGAAGAGGGCAACGCATGAGACGCATGGCACTGCGCGGCCTGGTCCTCGCTCTCTGTTTCATGCCCGCGCTGACGGCGGCGGACGCGGCCCGCAAGCTGCGTCCGCCGCTGCCCAAACCCAAGCCTGCCGAAATCATGCGCCCCGGCTCCGGCCCGCCCGCCGGGATCGCGACGCCGCCGTCCGAGCCGTCCGGGGGCGCCCCGACCGGGCCGGCGGAGAGCGAGCGGCCGTCGGCCGTCGTCATCCCCCGTGAGAAGCCGGCCGAACTCAAGAAGAGCGAGCCGGACGCCGTCCCCCGGCCGAAACCCGATGCCGCGCCGGCCGATGGCGAGGAGAAGCCGGATCCGGGCGAGGCTTTCGTCATCTGCCGAAAGGAATTGGCGGAGCTCGGCGCGACCTTCAAGGTGCCCGACATGCCGGCGGCCGCCGGCAAGTGCAAGGTGGCGAATCCGGTCCAGATCACCGCGATCGCATCGCCGGCCGGCAGGATCGACTTCCCGGGCGAGCCGGTCCTCAATTGCATCTTCGCCAAGCGGCTCGCTTCATGGGTCTCCGATATCGCCGGCCCTGTGGTCAAGGCCGAGGCCGGCGAGGCCCTGGTGGCGATCTCGACCGGACCGGGCTACCAATGCCGTGGCCGCAACGGCGACGGCACCGCCAAGATCAGCGAGCATGCCTTCGGCAATGCCCTCGACATCGTGTCCTTCAAGCTCGCGAGCAAGGAAAGCATGCCGGTCGCCAATGTCGCCAGGACCGGCAATGTCGAAAGCCGCTGGCTGACGGCCTTGCGCATCTCGGCCTGCGGCTATTTCACCACCGTGCTCGGACCGGGCGCCAACGCCACTCACGCCCAGCACTATCATTTCGATCTGGGCCTTCACGGCAAGAGCGGCAACTACCGGATCTGCGAGTAGCTATTCGGCGGCCGGACGCAGCGCGTCCGAGATCGTTTCGGCGAGCAGGCGGATTCCAGGCTCGATCTTCTTTTCGTCGATGGAGGAGAAGGCGAGCCGGAAGAAGTTGTTGGGCGCGTCGTCGGCGCCGAAATGGATGCGGCCGGGCTCGATCACGATGCCGCGCGCCGCCGCCTGCTTGGCCAGTCTTTCGCAGTCGAGAGTCCGCGGGCCCGCGACCCAGAAGCTGGTGCCTCCGAAGGAGGGGATGCGGGCCGATTCCGGCAAATGCGCCTGGAGCGCCGCTCCCATGATCTCCCAGCGTGTGCGGTAGGCCTTGTGCAGGCGGCGGATCAGCGTGTCGTGATGGCCGAGCGACAGGAAGAGGGCGGCGGTGCGCTGGTTGTTGTTGGGCGCATGGCGCACCATGAGCCGGCGCAGCGCGCGCGCTTCCTCGACGAAGGGCTTCGGCCCGACGAGGAAGCCGAGACGCAGGCCCGGGAACAGGGTCTTCGACAGCGAGCCTACGTAGATGACGCGGCCCTCGTCGTCGAGCGACTTCAGCGCGGGGCAGGGCTCGTTCACGTAGTTCGTCTCGAACTCGTAGTCGTCTTCGATGATCGCGAAATTCTGCTTGGAGGCGAGCTTGAGGAGATCGAGGCGGCGCGCCAGAGGCATGGTCGCGGTGGTCGGAAACTGATGGCTCGGCGTCACGAAGGCGAGATCGCAGGCCGCGACGTCTTCGCTCAGCGTGAGACCGCCTTCATCGACCGGCACCAGCGCGACATTTTTGGTCTTGAGCCGGAAGATGTTGCGCATGTCGGGAAAGCCCGGCTCCTCCATGACGACGCGGCTGCGGTCCTCGACGAGGAGGCTGGTGATGAGATAGAGCGCGTTCTGGGCGCCCAGCGTGATCAGGATCTCCTCGTCGCTCGCCATGATGCCGCGCCGCGGCAGGATACGGCGGCGGATCTGCTCGACGAGAAGGGGATCGTCGAAAGCCCATGTGTCGTTGGTCCAGGTGCCGAGCCACTTCTTGCCCAGCGCCTGGCGGGCGCAGTCGCGCCATTCGGCGAGCGGGAAGAGATTGTGGTCGACCTGTCCGTAGATGAAGGGAAAGCTGTAGCTCTGCCAGTCGAGCGGCTTGAAGATATTGGCCTGCGCGGCGGGATGCTTCAGCAGCCGCGCCTTCCAGCCGGGGTCGGTGCCGGTGTGCTTTCCCGCGGCGGCGCCGGTCCTGGCCGGTCGGACCGCGGTCTCCAGCGCCTTGTCGGCGACGAAATAGCCGGACCGCTCGCGCGCGAAGAGATAGCCGTCATCGAGCAGGCCCTGATAGGCGAGGACGACGGTGTTGCGCGAGACGCCGAGGCTCTTGGCCATCTTGCGGGTCGAGGGTATGGGCTCGTCGCGCGCCAGTTGGCCATCGAGGATGGCGGCCACCAGGGCTTCGCGAATCTGCGTCTGCAGGCTCGAATGGTTGTGGCGGCGTATATGGACCAGCCAGTCGCGCAAGGTGTACCTCTGGACCCATCATAGAGCCAAAAATCTCCCCCACAACCGGGAAACTGATGAATTAATGTCCATCATCGACACCGGCCCGGAGCGGGCAAGATCTTAACTTTTCAATGGAACGCGGGCTCTGGAGCCTGCTATCCGCGTTCATTGGCCCTATGGCTCGTCCTGGTCCCATCATGTAGTTTGCCTCAAGCCCGACTCCCTGGATTTCCATGGCCCAGCCCAAGATCGCCACCTCGCTCAAGACCTGGGACGAGATCAAGACCACCACCTGCTACATGTGCGCCTGCCGCTGCGGGATCAAAGTCTATCTCAAGGACGGCACCGTCAAATATATCGAGGGCAATCGCGACCACCCGGTCAACAAGGGCGTGATCTGCGGCAAGGGCGCCTCGGGGATCATGCAGCATTATTCGCCGGCGCGACTCTCGAAACCGATGCTGCGGGTCGGCGAGCGCGGATCGGGCGAGTTCCGCGAGATCGAATGGGACGAGGCGCTCGGGCTTGCCGCCTCCTGGCTCAGGAAGGTGCGGAGCGAGGATCCGAAGCGCCTCGCCTTCTTCACCGGCCGCGACCAGTCGCAGGGCCTCACCGGCTGGTGGGCGACGCAGTTCGGCACGTCGAACTATGCCGCCCATGGCGGTTTCTGCTCGGTGAACATGGCGGCCGCCGGGCTCTACACGTTCGGCGGCTCGTTCTGGGAGTTCGGCGAGCCCGACTGGAAGCACACCAGATATTTCCTGCTCTTCGGCGTGGCCGAGGACCATGCCTCCAATCCGATCAAGATCGGTCTCGGCAAGCTCAAATCGCGCGGCGCGAAAATCGTATCGGTCAATCCGGTGCGCACCGGCTATTCGGCGATCGCCGACGAATGGATCGGCATTCGCCCCGGCACCGACGGCCTCTTCGCCGGCGCCCTCATTCACGAATTGCTGCGCAACCGCAAGGTCGATCTCGACTATATCGCCCGCTACACCAACGCGCCCTGGCTGGTCGTCCGTCATCCGGGCCACGCCGATGACGGCACCTTCGCGCGCAACGCCAATGGCGAGCCCCTGATCTTCGACGCGGTGATCGGCAGGACGCTCTCGGCCTATCGCGCCGATACGTCGCCGAAGCTCGTCGGCGAGGTAACGCTCGCCGACGGCCGCCGCGCCGTTCCCTCCTTCACGCTCGTGGCCGAACGCTTCCTCGCCGACGACTATTCGCCCAAGGCGGTGGCCGCGGCATGCGGCATCCCTGCGGACACGATCCGCCGCATCGCCGCCGAGCTGGCGAGGACGGCCTTCGAGGAGGAGATCTGCCTCAATATCGGCTGGCGCGACTGGGCCGGGCGCATCCACGACAAGATGATCGGCCGGCCGGTCTCGATGTATGCGATGCGCGGCATCTCGGCGCATTCGAACGGCTTCCAGACCTGCCGCATCCTGCATCTGCTGCAGATCCTGCTCGGCACCATCGACGTTCCGGGCGGCTTCCGCTATCGGGCCCCCTTCCCGAAGCCCACGCCGCCCGGCGTCAGGCCGGCCGGCAAGCCGGGACAGGTCAGGCCCAATACCGCACTGCCTGGCCCGCCTCTGGGCTTCGTCGCCAGCCCCGACGATCTCCTGGTCGACGATCAGGGCACGCCGCAGCGCATCGACAAGGCCTATTCCTGGGAAGCGCCTTTTGCCGCCCACGGTCTCATGCACACGGTGATCGCCAATGCGGCGAAGCGCGATCCATACGGCATCGACGTGCTCTTCCTCTATATGGCCAATATGAGCTGGAACTCGGCGATGAATGTCGCCGAGACGACGGCGCATCTCACGCGCAAGGACGAAAAGACCGGCGACTATGTCATCCCGCGCATCATCTATTCCGACGCCTATGCGTCCGAGATGGTGTACTACGCCGATCTCGTTCTGCCCGACACCACCTATCTCGAGCGCTGGGACTGCATATCGCTACTCGACCGGCCGATCTCGGAAGCGGACGGGCCGGCGGACGCCATCCGCCAGCCGGTCGTCGAGCCCGACCGCGACGTGCGTCCCTTTCAGACGGTGCTGCTCGACCTCGGCGCGCGCCTGGGCCTCACCGGCATGACCAACGAGGACGGCACCGCGCGCTATCCGGGCGGCTATGCCGACTACATGGTCAATCACGAGCGCAGTCCCGGCATCGGCCCGCTGGCCGGCTGGCGCGGCAGGGAAGGCGTCTTCCACGGGCGCGGCGAGCCCAATCCGAAGCAGCTCGAGCGCTATATCGAGAATGGCTGCCACTGGTTCTACGAACTGCCCGACCATGTGAAATACTACCGCCATGCCAATCGCGACTATCTCGAATGGGCGTCGTCCTTCGGCTTCATCGGCAGGCCCGAGCCCGTGATCTTCCAGCTCTATCTCGAGCCCCTGCAGAAATTCCGCCTGGCGGCCCAGGGCCATGGCGCGATCCAGCCGCCGGACCGGCATCGCGAACGCATCCTGCGCTATTTCGATCCGCTGCCCGGCTGGTACGCGCCGCTCGAGGAGACCCTGCACGATCCGAAAGAATTTCCGCTTCATGCCATCACCCAGCGGCCGATGGCGATGTACCACTCCTGGGGCTCGCAGAACGCCTGGCTGCGCCAGATTCTCGGGCGCAACTGGCTCTATCTCGCCCGCTCGCGCGGCGAGGAATGGGGCTTGAGCGACGGCGACTGGGTGCATGTGACCTCGGCCGCGGGACGCATCAAGGTGCAGGTGAAGCTCATGGACGGCGTCAATCCGCATACGGTGTGGACGTGGAACGCCATCGGCAAGCGATCGGGCGCCTGGGCACTCTCGCCCGATGCGCCGGAGGCGCGCAAGGGTTTTCTCCTCAACCATCTGATCGCCGAGCTTCTGCCCGAGCGCGACGGCGGCTACCGCTATTCCAATTCCGATCCGATCACCGGCCAGGCCGCCTGGTATGACCTGAGGGTCAGGATCGAGAAGGCGTCCGCCGGCGAGGCGGTGAGCGCGCCGCAATTTCCGGTGTTGAAGCGTTTGTTCACTCGCCGCGAAGCGGGAGGGAGGCGCGCATGACCTCGCTTCCCGAACCTCGGCCTCATCAGAAGAAGCTCGGCCTCGTCATCGACCTCGACACCTGCGTCGGCTGCCAGGCTTGCGCCACGTCGTGCAAGGAGTGGAACACGCAAGGCTATTCGGCGCCGCTCAACGACCGCGACCCCTATGGCGCGTCGCCGGAAGGCACCTGGCTCAACCGCGTCCACGGCTATGAGGTGAAGGCGCCCGGGGAGGATCAGTCGCGCATCGTGCATTTCCCGCGCTCCTGCCTCCATTGCGAGGAGCCGGCCTGCGTCACGGTCTGCCCGACCGGTGCGTCCTACAAGCGCGCCGAGGACGGCATCGTACTGGTGAACCCCGAGACCTGCATCGGCTGCAAGCTCTGTTCCTGGGCCTGTCCCTATGGCGCGCGCGAATACGACTACGATCACGGCGTGATGAAGAAATGCACGCTCTGCGTCGATCGCATCTACAACGAGAATTTCGCCGTGGAGGACCGCATCCCGGCTTGCGTGAAGGCCTGCCCGACAGGCGCGCGTCATTTCGGCGATCTGGGCGATGCCGGGAGCGAAGTCTCGCGCCTCGTCGCCGAGCGCCAGGGCTACGATCTCCTGCCCGAGATGGGCTACAAGCCGGTGAACAAATATCTGCCGCCGCGCCGGCGCGGCACCCCGCAGCGGGCGGTGCCGGCATCGGGCACGCCGGACGACACCGGCGGCAAATCCGTGATGGACGAGTTCTTCCGCTGGGCCGATCGCCTGCTGAGCCGATAGTCCATGCATCCGGCTTATTCCGTCATACTGTTCACCACCGCCTCGGGCGCCGGCTATGGCCTGCTGGCGCTCCTCGGCCTTGTCGGCCTCAATCACGGCCCGGCGTCCAGCCCGTGGTTCGGTGTCGTGGCTCTGGTCCTCGCGCTCGGCCTCGTCACCCTTGGCCTGTTGTCGTCGACCTTCCATCTCGGCCGGCCCGAGCGCGCCTGGCGCGCCTTCTCGCAGTGGCGCTCGTCCTGGCTGTCGCGCGAAGGCATCGCCTCGGTCGCGACCTTCCTGCCGGCCCTCGTCTTCGGCGCCCTGTGGCTGCGCGTCCTCGACGATCCGCAATGGATCGGGCTTTCCGGCCTGGCGACGGCGGCGATGTGCGCCGTCACCGTCTATTGCACCGCCAAGATCTATTCGACGCTCACCACCATCCGGCAATGGCATCAGCCGCTGACCGTGCCGGTCTACATGGCCTTCGCCCTGGCCACGGGCTCCGTCCTGCTGATGGCGGTCGCCTCGCTCTTCGGCCTCTATCAGGTCTTCCAGGCGGGTCTTGCCGTCGTCGCCCTCATCCTCACCCTGGCGCTCAAATATGCCTATTGGCGCCGCGCCGACGGCGAGCCCCGGACCCGCACCATCGCGGCCGCCACGGGCCTGGCGCGGCCGGGCGAGACGGTCCGGCAATGGGAAGCGGCGCATACGGCGGAGAACTTCGTCATGGCGGAGATGGGCTTCGCCGTCGCCCGCAAGCATGCCGAAAAGCTGCGCCGGATCGTCATGGCATCGCTGGCCGCCGCCATCGTCGTGACGGCGCTGACCGCCGCCATGCCCGGTCTCGCGGGTCTCCTGTCCGTGATCGCGGTCGTCCTGTCGGCAATGGCCGCGGTCGTCGAGCGCTGGCTCTTCTTCGCCGAGGCCCAGCATGTCGTCTCGCTTTATTACGGTAGCGAGAAGGCGTGATCTGCGCATTTATTGATCTTGGTTTTTTCAGGAACTTCTCATAGATTGAACGTAGAGAAGTCAAATGAGATCAACATGGGCGCTGTCGATTTCCAGGTTGCCGCCGGTCATTTCAGCGAAGACCAGTCGCCCTTCCTGTCGCCGCATCGCGTTTCAGAGATACTCGGGGTGACCCGATCCGAACTGGCGAAGCTCGTGGGGGTGGCCAGGAATACGCTGACCGCGAAATCGGGTGCCCGCAAGGTCGATCAGGCGCTGAGTCCGGTGGCGCGCATCCTGGCCATGGTGACCGAGATGGCGGGCGATGAAAGCCGTGCCGTCATCTGGTTCAAGCACCAGCCGATCCCCGGCTGGGCCGGCAAGACCGCCTATGACCTCGTGGGCGAAGGCAAGGCGGACAAGGTGCTGGCCTATCTGGAGGCGGTGCGCTCCGGCGTCTATGCGTGAGGCCGATGCGGCCGCCCTTCATGTGACAGGACCGGGGCTCCGCTGGTTCGACGACTGGTATGTGGTCGAGGAGATCGCTTCGGGACTCTTCGGGATCGGCGAGCCGAACTATCATCAGCTCAACTGGAACTACCTGGCCGTCGGGCGGGAGCGGGCTCTGCTGTTCGACACCGGTCCCGGCCTGCGCGACATCAGGCCCGTGGTGGCGAGCCTGACCGACCGGCCGGCGACGGCGCTCCTGTCGCATCTCCATTTCGACCATGCCGGCAACTTCCATCGTTTCGCCGACAGGGCGCTCGCCGATCTGCCGGTCCTGCGGGCCTGCGAGAGCGATGGGATGTTCATGGCGCCCGAGGAGATGTTTCTCGGCTCATGCGAGGACATGCGCTGGATTCCGGTGGGCATCGGGCAATGGTGGCCGGTCGGCCATCGCATCGATCTGGGCGGCCTCGCGCTCGAGATCGTCGCGACGCCGGGCCATTCTCCCGACTCGATCTCGCTCTACGACGCCGACCGCAAGATCCTCCTGTCGGCGGACTTCCTCTATCCGGGGCAACTCTATGGCCAGATACCGGGCGCCTTCCTGCCGGACTATCTCGCGAGCGCCGTGGCGCTGGGGCAACGCCTGCCCGACGACGTCCTGATCCTGGGTGCTCATGGCGAAGCCTTGCCCGGCAGCAGCCAGGCGACGCCACGGCTGTCCACAGGGGATCTGGCCGATCTTGCCACGGGACTCGCGGCCATCCGCGATGGAAACATGCCGCTCATTGGCCGGGATCCGGACGTCTACCGGATCAACGGCCGGCTGTCGCTGCTGGCCGGTCCCCCATCCTACGGTCCCTGGCGCCGGCGGTTGTAATTCATATAAAGATATGTTTATATGATCATATATCCTTGGGAAACCTGTCCATGACCCGTCCGACTTTCGTTGAAGCCCTGAATTCGCGGCCCTGGCTCCTCGCCGACGGCGCTACCGGCACCAACTACTTCCAGATGGGCCTCGTCTCGGGCGACGCGCCGGAGATCTGGAATTTCGAGTTTCCCGAACGCGTGCGCTCGCTGCATCGCCGCTTCATCGAGGCCGGCGCCGACATCATCCTGACCAATACCTTCGGCGGCAACCGCCACCGGCTCAAGCTGCACAATGCGCAGGACCAGGTGCGCGAGATCAATGTCGCCGCCGCGCGCAATGCGCGCGTCGAGGCCGACGCCGTGGCGCGGCCCGTCTATGTCGGCGGCTCGATCGGACCGACCGGCGAGATCTTCGAGCCCCTCGGCTCGCTCTCGCATGCCGACGGAGTAGCAGCCTTCGCCGAGCAGGCCCGGGCGCTGAAGGAGGGTGGCGTCGACGTGCTCTGGATCGAGACCATGTCTTCGGAAGAGGAGCTGCGCGCCGCCGTCGAAGGCGCGGCCGAGGCCGGGCTTCCGATCGTGACCACCATGAGCTTCGACACCAATGGCCGCACCATGATGGGCATCACGCCGCAGAGCTTCGGCATGCTCACCGCGACGCTGACCGCCAAGCCGGTGGCGATCGGCGCCAATTGCGGCGTCGGCGCCTCCGAGCTCGTGGCGACGGTGCTCGGCATCACCTCGGCGAGGCCCGATGCCTGCGTCGTCGCCAAGGGCAATTGCGGCATTCCGCAATATGTCGACGGCCACATCCACTATACCGGCACGCCCGAGCTGATGGCGGACTATGCGCGCATAGCCCTCGACGCCGGCGCCCGCATCATCGGCGGCTGCTGCGGCACGAGCCCCGAGCATCTGGCCGCCATGCGCAAATCGCTCGAGGCCTACAGCAGGGGCGAGCGCCCGACGGTCGCGGTCATCGAGGCGCGTCTCGGCGGCGTTTCGGAGCTCGCCAGAGGCTTCGACGCCGCGGCTGCCGGCGCCGCCCGCCGCGAGCGCCGCCGCGCCCGCGAGTAGGGCATGCCCGAACGCAAAGCGCTCCCTCGTGCCCACAGCCATATGCCTGACGCCTGACCGGCGCTTCTTCGGTCCCGCCCTCTGCGTCGCGGCGCAGGTCATCGCATGCGGCCTGCCCGACGAGGCCCGGCTGTTCCTCGTCTGCGAGGAGCAGGACGTGTGGCCGCGCTTCGACGAAATCGATACGGCGGTGAAGAGCCGGCTCGAGCTCGCCGTCACGTCGTTCGCCGGCGTCACGCGCAATCTCGCCGACCGCGACGGCCAGCATGCGATCGCGCGGCGGCTGTTCCTCGACCGCGTCCTGCCGGCGCGCTATGACCGCATCATCCCCGTCGATTCCGACATGATGATCGTGAACGAGGGGCTGGCGCCGCTGTTGGCGCTCGATCTCGAAGGCGCGCTCATCGCCGCGGCGACCGACATGATCTCCTATATGGACTTCGGCGGCCACCTCGCGGGCGAATTCCAGGCCTATCGTGCCGCACTGGGCCTGGCGCCCGAGACGCTCTATTTCAACAACGGGCTCACCATCATCGACCGGGCGCAATGGACCAGGGACGAGATGGGCGAGCGCACGCTGCGCTTCATCGCGGCCAACCCGCAGGCTTGCCTGCGCTTCGAGCAGAGCGCCCTCAATGCGCTGCTCAAAGGCGGCAACAGGAAGCTTTCGCCGCGCTTCAATTTCATGGGCGACTTCATGCAGCTCGATCTCGAGGACGAGATCCGCCCCAATGTCTATCACTTCGTGAACCGCCCGAAGCCCTGGCAGCGCGGGTGGGTCGGCGATCCGCGCTTCGCGCGCGCCTTCCGCGACTGGTTCGCGGCGTCGCCGTGGCCCGATTTTCCCGATGTCGAGCCGATCGGCGATTACCGCGCGCCGGTCGACCGGAATTTTCGCCGGCGCCTCTTGGCTTTCCTCGGGACCCAGCATTTCGTCGACGGCTGGCGGCCCCGGATCAGCTGAATTGCGTTGCTTCCCGCGAGGCGACGAGCATGGCGGCGACGGTGACGACGATCACCGCTTCGGTCACGTCCTCGCAACGCGTCATCGCCTCATGCGCGATCTCGGCGAGATCGTCGGCCGCCGTGGGCGAGGCGGGCCGCCAGGGAAAGGCGGCGAGCGGCGTGCCCTCCATCTTGGCGCGGACCTCATCGATCACCGCCAGTATGCCGATGACCGTCTCGACCGGATTTGCAATGCCCATGTCGCCTTCCCCCTTTCGCTGGAGACGGCCATGCTTCCGGAAATCCGTCGCCGCGGCCGCGGGGCGCCTCACATTAGAGTGAGTTGGGAACCTTGCCGAACTCACCATCTTTTCCCGAGACGCCCCCTTTCCGGAGAACCGAATGCGCATCGTACTCGCCCTGCTCCTGCTTTTGAGCGCGAACCGCATGCCGGCCGCCGCGACCCTCGACACCGAGCAGGGCGAGATCTCCGTCGATCGGGTCGCCGGCGGCCTGTCGCATCCCTGGGCCGTCGATTTCCTGCCCGACGGCGATATGATCGTCACCGAGCGCGGCGGCAAGATGCGCATCGTGACCAGGGCCGGCGGGCTGGGTGAGCCGCTCAAGGGGCTTCCCGACGTCGATGCCGGCGGGCAGGGCGGCCTGCTTGACGTGACGTTGCATCCGAATTTCGCGCGCAACCGGCTCGTCTATTGGAGCTATTCGGAAAAGGGCAAAGGCGGCAACTCGACCGCCGTGGCGCGCGGCCGCCTGAGCGAGGACGGCACCTCTCTCGTCGATGTCGGGGTCATCTTCTCGCAGAAGCCCAAGGTCCCGAGCCGGCAGCATTTCGGCAGCCGCATCGTCTTCGACGGCAAGGGCCATCTCTTCGTCACGCTCGGCGAGCGCTCGCGCGAGCGGTTTCGCGGCCAGGCGCAGGATCTGGACTCGCATCTGGGCAAGGTCGTGCGCCTTACGGAGGACGGCGGCGTGCCGCCCGACAATCCCTTCGTGAACAGGCCCGGCGCCCTGCCGGAGATATGGTCCTATGGCCACCGCAACCCGCAGGCGGCCGCGATCAACCCCGCGACCGGGGTACTCTGGGAGATCGAGCACGGTCCCCGGGGCGGCGACGAGATCAACCTGCCCGAGCCCGGCAAGAACTATGGCTGGCCCATCGTCTCCTACGGCGTGAATTATTCCGGCACGCCGGTCGGCAGCGGCAGGAAGGAGATGCCCGGCATGGAGGCGCCGATCTATCAATGGACGCCGGTGATCGCGCCCTCCGGCATGGCCTTCTACACCGCCGATCTCTTCCCGCGATGGAAGGGCGATCTCTTCGTCGGCGGGCTCTCGGCGCAAGCGCTGGTGCGCCTCGAACTCGACGGCGACAGGGTCACGCATGAGGAGCGCCTGCTGCGCAGGCTGGGCCTGCGCATCCGCGACGTGGCACAGGGACCGGACGGCGCGCTCTATGTCGTGACCGACGAGGAGGCCGGCGAGATCCTGAGGATCGCTCCCGCCGGGCCATGATCCCAGGGCCGGATCGATCATGGCGTGATGAGCCTCGCTCACCAGCCTGCACACGCTCTCACAGGGTTTTCGCCGGTGGTCGGTTTCGGGCCGCCCACCGTCGCAGGTGATCGGGAATAACCCTTGCGCCGCGCTAATTTAGTCTCCAGAAGAGCGGCTGGAATGCCGGGAGAGAACGATGAGCGACGAAGGCGAACTTGACCTCAGGTCCTTGAACGACGAGGAGCTGACCCAGCAGATTCACGACGACCTCTATGACGGCCTCAAGGAGGAGGTCGAGGAAGGTGTGCATATCCTGCTGGAGCGCGGCTGGACGCCCTACAAGACCCTGACCGAGGGGCTCGTCGAGGGCATGCGGATCGTCGGCATAGATTTCCGGGACGGCATCCTATTCGTTCCGGAGGTGCTGCTCGCCGCCAATGCGATGAAAGCCGGCATGGCCATCCTGCGCCCGCTTCTCGCCGAGACCGGCGCCCCCCGCCTCGGCAAGATGGTGATCGGCACCGTCAAGGGCGACATCCACGACATCGGCAAGAACCTCGTCGCCATGATGATGGAAGGCGCCGGCTTCGAGGTCGTCAATATCGGCATCAACAACCCGGTCGAGAAATATCTCGCCGCCATCGACGAGCACAAGCCCGATATCCTCGGCATGTCGGCGCTGCTCACCACCACCATGCCCTATATGAAGGTGGTCATCGACACGCTGAAGGAAAAGGGCATGCGCGACGACTATATAGTGCTGGTCGGCGGAGCACCCCTCAACGAGGAATTCGCCAAGGCCGTCGGCGCCGACGCCTATTGCCGCGACGCCGCGGTCGCGGTCGAGACGGCCAAGGACTTCATGAAGCGCAAGCACAACCTGTTGGCGTCTGCGTGACCCCGTCCCGGGCGCCGCAGGTGCCCGGAGCAAGGATCGGGGCATGACTTTCGTCAACGTCAAACCTTCCGAGGAATTCGAGTTCCTGAACGGCCAGGGCCATGTGCTCCTGATCGCCTGCGGAGCCCTGGCGCGCGAGATCGTCGATCTGATCGAGACCAACCGCTGGACGGCCTTCGACGTCGCCTGCCTCCCGGCCAAATGGCACAACACGCCGCAATTCATCGTGCCCGCCATCCGCGACAAGATCCGCGAGGCCAGGGGCAAGTACAAATCGATCTTCGTCCTCTATGGCGACTGCGGCACCGGCGGCCAGCTCGACCGGCTCCTCGAGGAGGAAGGCGTCGAGCGCATTCCCGGTCCCCATTGCTATGCCTTCTTCTCCGGCAACGACGCCTTCAAGGCGACCGAGGACGACGACATCACCTCCTTCTTCCTGACCGATTACCTGGCGCGCCATTTCGACAAGCTGATCTGGGCCGGGCTGGGCCTCGACAAGCATCCCGAACTGCTGCCCCTCTATTTCGGCAACTACCAGAAGATCGTCTATATCGCCCAGACGCGCGACGAGGAGCTGGCGCGCCGCGCCATGGCGGCGGCCGGGCGGCTCGGCCTCGACTACGAGTACCGCTTCGTCGGCTATGGCGATCTGGCGAGCGAGATGAAAGAGCGCGCCTGAGCCCGATCGGATCATGCGCGAGCGAGAGTGAGCATATGTCGATTCACAACCCTCGCCCTGAGGTGCCCGCCGACCTTGCTCGCCGAAGCGAAGCCTCGCTTCGCGAAGGCGAGAGGCGGGCCTCGAAGGGTGGCAAGCGGCAAGCTCCTTGTACCTGGACCATGCTTCGAGGCTCCCCCGGCTCAAGGCCGGGGTCGCGCCTCAGCATGAGGGCGGTTGGGCGACTTCAATTTTTGAAGAACCTCCCCCCGAGGTGCTCGGGCAAAGTGAAGCCACTCTTTACCGGCTCTCGATGATCCTGAGATAGATCGCGGTGACGAGGAGCACGATCAGCCCGAACAGGATGCGCCGCGCCCCTTCCGGCATCTGCAGGATGGTGAGCAGCGTCGTCAGGATGGTGAGGATGAGCGCTCCCACGATGGTGCCGGCATAGCCGCCGCGGCCGCCGAAGATCGAGGTGCCGCCGATCACCGCCGCCGCGACCGAAGGCAGCACCAGGGGCTCGGCGAGCGACAGCGACGGCGATTTGATGAGCCCGATATAGAGGAGACCGGTGACGCCCGCGAGCAGCGCCGAGACGGCATAGAGTGCGACGATGACTTTCCAGTAGACGACGCCCGACAGCCGCGCCGCCTTCTCGTTGTCGCCGACCGCATAGAGGAGGCGCCCGAAGCCGGTCGCGTTCAGCATGAAGATGATGAAAGCCGCGACCGGCACGAACAGCAGGAGCGCATTGGGGAAGCCATGGGTGATGCCGGTGGCGAGCCACGCCAGGGCCTCCGGCACCCTGGCGCCCGAGGCGATGACGGTGCGCTGATAGACCAGGAGGAAGCCCGTGCCGATGAGGCTCGTCCCCAGCGTCATGATCAGGGGATGCACGCGGAAGACGCCCGCTCCTATGCCGTTGGCGACGCCGATGAGGAGCGCCGGCGCCAGCGCGACCAGCATGGCGAGCGCCGGATCGGTGAGCGCCGCCTGCGTCACCATGATGAAGGCGCTCATGGTCGCCACCGTGCCGACCGAGAGGTCGATGCCGCCAGTCAGCATGGTCATGGTCTGGCAGCCGGCCAGGATCGCCAGCGGTATGGCGAACCTGACCGTGTTGGCGAGCCAGCGCTCGTTGACGATGCCGGGCCTGAGGATCTGCAGGACGATCACCAGCGCGGCGAGCAGGACGATCAGCGGCACCAGCGGCTGGTCGCTCATGAAGCGACCGATGCGCCGGGCGAGCGAAGGCTGCGCTGCGGGGCGGGTGGGCTGGCTCATGATGCGCGGCCGCGCAGGGCGATATAGGCGCCGAACATGACGACGACGACCATGATCGCACCCTCGATGATCGCGGTGACGTTGGGATCGACCGCGAGAAGCGTCAGATCGGTGCGCACCAGGCGCAGGATGAAGACGGCGACGATGGGGCCTGTGATGCCGCCGCGGCCGCCGCCGAGCGCGACGCCGCCCAGCACCACGGCGGCGACGCTCGCCAGCAGATAGGGGCCGGGGATCGGTGCGCCGATGCCGGTGCTCATGGTGAGGCTGAGGCCGCCCATGGCGCCGAAGAGCCCGCCCAGCGCATAGGCGAGGATCCTGGTGCCGGCCACCGGCACGCCGCTGCGAAAGGCGGCGAGCGGATCGCTGCCGATCGCATAGAGCGATAGATCGCGCCCCGAGAGCCTGAGCGGAAGCCAGACCAGGGCGATGCAGGCGACGAGCAGCACCAGGGCTTTCGGAATCCAGGCGCCGACGGCCGCGGGCAGTCCCGGCGCCTCGACCGTTCCGGTGATCAGCGCCTTGAGCCATTCGGCCGCGCCGCCGCCCGGCGCCGCGAGGACGAGCAGTGCGGCGCCCTGGAAGACGAAGAGCATGGCCAGGGTGACCACGATGTCGGGCACGCGGGTGACGACGATCAGCGCGCCGTTCAGGGCGCCGAGCAGAAGGCCGAGGACGAGCACGAAGGGCACGACCAGCAGGGCATGTTCCTCGCTGGCGCCGTTCATCATCGCGGCGGCCGTGACGCTGGTCAGCGCCATCAGCGAGGCGATCGACAGGTCGATGCCGCCGGCGATGACGACGACGGTCTGGGCCGCGACGGCGAAGGCGAAGGGAAGGACGGCGCGCGCCAGCGAGCCGAAATCGCCGGCGCCGTAGCCGGGCTGGATCAGCCTGGTGAAGACGAAGACCAGAGCGAGCAGGGCCGCGAGCCCCAGGACCCAGCCGTTGCGCGCGGCGAAGCGGGTCATGGCGCGCTCCCCGGCGGGCCGGGAGGCTCGGACAATGTGCCGGCGTCACCTGCGGCATGGCGTGGCAGGCCGTAGGCGGCGCGGGTCAGGGCGGCCTCGTCGGCGATCCCGGCCGGCAGCACGTCGACGACGCGTCCGCCGAATATGACGATGGCGCGGTCGCAGGCGAGCTGGATCTCCTCGAGCTCGGATGTGTAGAAGAGGATGGATTTTCCCTGGCCGGCGAGCTCGCGCAGCAGCCGGTAGATCTCCTGCTTGGTGCGCACATCGATGCCGCGCGTCGGGTCGAAGCACAGGATGGTGCGCATATCGGCGGCGATCCAGCGCGCGATGGTCACCTTCTGCTGATTGCCGCCGGACAGGCGCTGCACCTCGCGCTGCGCGCGAGTGTCGATCTGCAGCCGCTCGATGGCGCCCGTCACCCGCCTGGCTTCGCGGCGGCGGTCGATCGGCCCCCAGTTGCGCCAATGGGCGCTGAACGGCAAGGCGATGTTCTCGCGCACCGGGCGCTGCATCAGCAGCGCTTCGGCGCGGTCGCCCGGCACATAGGCGATGCCTTCGGCGATGGCGTCGGCCGGACGATGGAACTGCACGGATCGCCCATCCACCTCGATGATGCCGCCCGACGCCGGCATCGAGCCGGAGAGCGCCGCGAACAGCTCGTCCTGGCCCTGACCCTCGAGCGCCACGACGCCCGCCACCTCGCCATTGGCGAGATCGAAGGAGACGTCACGCAGCTTGTTGCCGACGCTGAGGCCGCGGACCCTGAGGCGCGGTTGTGCCTGGACCGGCCCCGGCGCCGGGCTCGCGCGGTGCGCCGCGGCGCGGGTTCTTTCGATCCTGGCGCCGAGCATGAGCTCGACGATCCGCTCCTCGCTGCCGGGAGCGATGTCGACGACCCCGACCGTCTCGCCGTCGCGCAGCACCGTGGCGCGGTCGCACAGAGCGGATATCTCGATGAAGCGGTGGGAGATGAAGATGACCGAGCGGCCGGCGCGGCTCTGCCGGCGCACCGCGTCGAGCACCTTCTCGGCCAGATCGGCCGGCAGGGCGGCGGTCATCTCGTCGAGAAGGAGAAGATCCGGAACGATCGCCAGCGCCCGCGCCAGATCGAGGATGCGCAGGACGGCGAGCGGGACGTCGCGCGCGTTGTCGCGCAGATCGAGCCGGTCGACGCCGAGCTCGCTCACCCATTGACGGAAGGGCTCCGCCGGCGTGCGGGTGAGACGGAGATTGGCGGCGATGTCGAGATCGGGGATCAGCGCCGGCTCCTGATAGACCGAGACGAGACCGGCGCGCCGCGCTTGCGCCGGCGAGCGCGTGTGATGCTCCCGGCCGCGGATGAGGATGCGCCCCGAATCGGGCCGGATCGCCCCGGTCAGGATCTTGACCAGGGTGGATTTGCCGGCGCCGTTGGCGCCCATCAGCGCATGCACTTCGCCGGGCCGGACCGTGAGCGAGGCGTTGCGCAGGGCCGCGACGGCGCCATAGGCCTTGGCGACGCCGGAGGCTTCCAGGAGCGCGTCCTCGCTCACGCCGGTATCGGCCCTATTCGCCCGGACCCTTGCAGGCGACGATCTGTTCCTTCGTATAGGTCGTCCATTCCGGGATCGAGATGCTGACCGGCCATTCGGGGCTGAGCGAGGGGTCGGCCGCCTCCTTGAGCTTGGCCCTGCCTTCGTCCGTCGTGTTGTCCCAGAGCTGCGGCTCGACCAGCACCGTCTGCTGTGCCGGCTTCTTGCCGTCCAGGATCTGTAGGGCGAGCGTCACGCCGGCCCCGCCGATCGAGCCCGGATTGGTGACCGCGGCGCCCTTCAAGCCCTTGACCGAATTGAGCTGGCCCACGAAGCCGGCATTGTCGGCGCCGACCACCGGCACCAGCGGCGTCTGCGATTCGACCAGCGCGTCGACGATCACATTGTCGATGCCTGACGTCCAGATGCCGTTGAACGGCGTGCCCGTCGCGATGAAGTCGAGGATCTGCTGCTTGCCCTGGTCCTGCTGCCAGCCGGTGAAGACCTCGTGCACCACCTTGATGTCGGGGAATTCGGCGAGCGCCTTCTTGAAGCCCTTGTCGCGGTCGCTGTCGGCGGAGGCGCCGGCGGCGCCGCGCATGTAGACCACGTCGCCTTTGCCGCCGAGCGTCTGGAACAGCCATTTGGCGCCGAGATAGGCATATTCCTCCTGGTTGTTCGAGATGATGTAGGCGGTGGGCTCGGTCACCGTCTGGTCGACGGCCACGACGACGATGCCGGCCTTGGTCGCTTCCGCGAGCGCGTCCTTGATGCCGGCCGGATCAGCCGGATTGACGACGATGGCGTTCACCTTGGCGCTGATCAGGTTGCGGATATCCTCGAGCTGGCCCGCGGCGTCGGTGTTGCGGTGGGCGATATTGAGCCTGGCGACCTTGCCCGAGGCGAGCGCCTGGGCCTTGATGGCGCAGATCATCTCCTCGCGCCAGCCATTGCCCTGCACGGTGTTGGACACGCCGATCGTGAAATCGCCCTCGGCGCCGGCCGCCGTGGCCGAGGCCATCAGGGCCGCGCCGGCGAGAAGCATTCTCAGATGTCTGACTCTTGGCATCGGTATTTCCTTTCTCCCATATGATCGTCACTTCACATAAGGCCGCAGCACGTCGCGCGCCAGCATGAACCCGCGCTTGATCGCCTCGTCGCCGCCTTCGAACGTGCGGTCCTCGTGCTCGACGACGACCGGCCCGTCATAGCCTGCCCGGTAGAGCCCGGAGAAGACGACGCTCCAGTCGACCTCGCCCAGGCCCGGCATGCGCGGGACCTGCCAGCCCATGCCGGCCGAGAGGATGCCGCGCTCATAGAGGCCGTCCCGGTCGATCATCAGGTCCTTGGCATGGACGTGCAGCATATGCGGCCCGAATTCGCGGATGAAGCGGGCCTGGTCGATCATCTGCAGCACGAGATGCGAGGGATCGTAGTTCATCCCGACCGCACCCTCCCAGGTCTCGAGGATGCGCCGCCAGATATAAGGCGAATAGGCGATGTTGTGGCCGCCCGGCCATTCGTCGTAGCTGAAGATCATCGGGCAGTTCTCGAAGGCCAGCCTGACATTGTTGTCGCGCGCATGGGCGATGATGTCCGGCCAGACCTTCAGGGCTTCCTTCCAGTTGTCGTCGACATGCTTCGACGCGTCGCCGCCGCAGAAGGTGTTGACCACGGAAACGCCCATATGGCCGGCCGTGACGATGACCTTCTTCAGGTGATCGATGACCGCCTGGCGATGCGCGAGGTCGGGATGCAGCGGGTTCGGATAATAGCCGAGCGCCGAGACGGCGAGGCCCATCTCGGCGAGGTCGGCGGCGATCCGCCTGGCTTGCGCGGCCGGGGTCGCGGCGACGTCGATGTGGCTGGTGCCGGCATAGCGGCGGGTGGCGCCGGAGGATGGCGGCCAGCAGGCGATTTCGAGAGCCTGGAAGCCGGCGGTGCTCGCCCATTGCGCAACGTCGCCGAGCGGCGTCTCCGGAAAAGGAGCCGTCAATATGCCGAGTTTCATGGGGCCTCCCGTTTCCCGTACTATGCCCATTGCGCAGCGCTATTCAACAGTCGTCGGGCGGGCGCCGCCGCGCAAGCCCCGTCTATCGCCGCAGCCCGCTCAGATATTTCGAGTTGAACCGGACATAGCCCTTCTCCACCTGCCGGAGATGGTCTTCGACCAGTTCGTGGAATTCCGGCAGCCGGTGGAAGGGCACCCCCGGATAGGCGTGATGCTCGGCGTGATAGGGCATGTTCCAGGCGAGCTTGCGGATCACGATATTGGTGAGGGTGGTGCGGCTGTTCTCCAGCATGTTCGCCACATAGGGGCAGCGGCCATGCTCGGCGAGGAGATAGAGCCTGAGAAAAGGCTGCCCGATGAGCGCCGGCAGGATCCAGGCGAACAGAAGGACAGGCGTACGGAAATAGATGCACGAGGCGGCGATGACGGCATAGGCGGCGATCATCAGGCGGGCTTCCAGCGCGACCTTGCCACGGCCCCTGGGCGGCACGAAGCCGTCGCGGCAAAGCCCGGCGGCGTTGACGGCGAGCGTCCTTAGATGGCCCCGCCAGACCGGCAGGCCCGACACATGGAGCGCGTATTGGCGGGGCGTCGCGGGCTTGGCGGAAGCGAGCTCCGGGTCCTTCCCGGGGTCCTGGGTGAAGCGGTGATGGGCGAAATGGAAATAGCGGAACCAGTCGGCAGGCAGCGCCAGCGCGAAGCCCGCGATCCGCGCCACGATCTCGTTCAGCCACGCCGTGCGGAATGCCGTCTGATGGACCGTTTCGTGCAGCAGGGTGAACAGGAAGGCGATCGCTATGCCCTGCGGGATCATGAGCAGCGGCCAGAACGGCACTTTTACGGCGATGAGGAGGCCGAGGACGAGAATGCCGCCGAGATGCAGCACGAGGAGCGGCAGGCCGGGCAGGTCCGACCTGGCGGTCAGCCGGTCGCGCTGCTCCTGCGACAGAGAGGCGACGATCTCACGGTGATCCATGCCCGATCATATGTCCTGCGCCATCCTCCTACAACGATGCCTGCCGCGCTCTTCCGCCTATGGCGCCTTGGGATCGGCCGCCCATTGGCCAAGCTGATAGTCGCCGCCGGCGATCTCATAGTAGTCGCCGGCGTCGTCGCAGAATATGTGGCCGGCGAGCCTGAGGCCGGTCGGGCCGTCGATGGCCCCGGCGGCGATCGCGGTATAGTCGCGCCCGTCGCCTTTCCAGAACAGGGTCGAGCCGCATTCGCCGCAGAAGCCGCGTTTCGCCGTGGCGCTCGAGCGGTACCATTTGAGGCCGCGCGTCTCGGTGAGCTTCAGGCATTCGTCCTTGGCGCCGGTCGCCGACATGTAGTTGCCGGTCTGCTTGCGGCATTGCCCGCAGTGGCAGGCGATGACCTCCCGCAACGGACCCGACACCTCGAACCTTACCGCGCCGCACAGGCAGGATCCGGTCTTCGTCTCGCTCATGGTGCTCTCCTGAAGGACGTGCTCAGCGCCTTGATATGCTGGGGGTTGGTGCCGCAGCAGCCGCCGAAGATGCTGGCGCCGGCCTTCTGCCAGTCGCGGGCATAGGCGACGAGGGCGGAAGGCTCGATGATGTCGACGAACTGCCAGTCCGGCATCTTGAAGAAGCCGCTTTCGGGATAGGCGCCGAGCGGCCCTTTCCAAGCCTCGCGTGTGACCTTCAGCGCATCGCCCACGTGATTGGGCAGCGTATGCATGATGGACACGACGTCGGCGCCGGTCGCGGCCAGTGCGGTCACGATGTCCTCGAGCCGCCAGTCGGGACGGGCGAACCCTCGCAGCCTGCCGTCGTCGCCGGGCTCCGTCGCGATGCCGACCCACACCGGGAGCCCGGTCGCGACCGCCGCTTCCGTAGCCCAGAGCGAATAGTCGGCGTCGCGCATCATCTCCATCATGATGAAGTCGACGCCGGCATCGGCCATGCTCAGGGCCTTGCGCCGCATGAGGGCCCTGGCCTCGTCCTCCCTCCATTCGCGGTATGACTTCACCCGGTCGACGCCGGGCTCCATCGGCCGCATCACCGAGAAGGAGCCCCCGACCGCCGCGCGTCCCTGCGCCGCATCCTTCGCGATCCTCACCGCCTCGCGGTCGATGCGGATCATGTCGTCGTCGCGCCCGAGCGCGTTAAAGAGCAGCGGGCTCGTGGCATAGGTGTTGGCGGTCACGATCTCAGCACCCGCCGCGATATAGTCTTCGTGGACGCAGCGCACGACCGCGGGATGGGTGAGATTGGCCTCGGCGCACCAGGTCTCGCCCGCCATCGGCACGCCGCGGCTCTGGATATCGGTGCCGGTGCCGCCGTCGATGACGACGGTCTCGCCGCGGGCGAGCTTCCTGGCGATGCGCTCGTAGCTCATGCGGACATGCCGTGCGGCCGATGGGCCCTGAGGAAGGCGCTCATATGGAATTGCATTTGTTCGGCTCCGTAGATGAAAGGCCTCCCGATGGGGCAGGCGCGCCTCGCCAGGCAGCCGCCGTTCATGCATGGCGCGCCCGCCGGCGCGGCGATGTGATCGACGCAGCGCGGCACGTCGTAGCTCGTGCCGGAAAACGCCGCGACCGGGCAGGCGTCGAGGCAGGGCTTACCGTCGCAGGTCTCGCAGGGATGGGCGCCGGCAGAGGCTGGCGGCAGGTCGAAGGCGACCGGAAACAGGAGCGCGGCCCGGAAGGCGTGCCACAGGCCGTAGACCGAATGGATGTTCATGCCGAGCGGCGAGACGTGGCCGGCCCTGGCACGTCTCGCCCAGGTGAGGAAGGGCAGGGCCGGCTTGTCGAACGGATAGGCCGCGCCGGCGTCGAGATCGCGCGCCAGCCTCCCGATGATCTCGCGGCACCAGTCGTCCATGACATCCCGCCGTGGATCGCGCTCGCGGCCGAAGCGGCGGAACATGTCCGGCCCGGCATTGCCGATGAGGATGACGAACTGCGTGCCGTCGGGCACGCGGTCGCCTTCGGCCGGCGCGAACCAGCCGAGAGGCGCGAAGCTCTCGCGCCGGATCGCGTTGAGCACGGGGTGATCCATGATGCGCGAGCCTAGACCTTTGGTCCGCTTTGGCAATCCGATGCTTGCGGCCGGTTGCGGGCGATATGCGACAGCCGCCGGATAGCGGGAGATCAATGCATCAGGCCTGTAGCCGTCGCGCAGCGCTTTTATTCCCCTCCCCTTGTGGGGAGGGGTTAGGGGTGGGGGTCTCTCCGGCCATCCCGGAGTCGTGGGACCATGTCGTCGGAAGTCCGGCCGCGTGACGGATTTCGTCCACTGCGCCAGAATTCTTGTTCGTTCCCGGTCACGCGCGAGTCCGTCCGGCGTATTGTGCTGTCCGCCATCCAGCTCGATGACGAGTCGGCAGCCGTGGCAGGCGAAGTCGGCGATGAAGCCTGCAATCGGCACCTGACGGCGAAAAGCTCTTGCCAAAGCCGCTTCTCGAACTGATTGGCCACTGCCCGACCCCCACCCCAGCCCCTCCCCGCAAGGGGGAGGGGAAATGAGTGTCATGCGTTACGCATGAGAGACGTTTGGTCTTGTCGCATCCGTCGCGCAGCGCTCTTATTCCCCTCCCCCTTGCGGGGAGGGGTTAGGGGTGGGGGTCTCTCCGGCCGTCCCGAGTCGGAGGGTGTCCTAAACGATGTGTAAGGAGGTTTCTGTGAGTTAACCTTTAGAGGAGACTCACATGACGACTGATTCGCCGATTACGCCTGAGCTTCTGGACCAGCTTCTGGCGAACTACAGCAAGCCC
>JBFWVM010000010.1:0-176906 GCA_050246735.1 Parvibaculaceae bacterium
GCAGCGTAAGGCGACAAAACCTCGACGCACCAGCATCAAGATGCGCAGAAAAATCGCCAGCTGGAACCCAGACTATCTCTCAGCCCTGCTCGGTGACACAACCCGTTAACCCAGATTCGGAGCCCTGCCAGGGTCCGCCGGCGAGCCCTTGGCGGGCTCCCGGCGTGGATCCCGTCAGCGCTTGCCGGCTTTCTTCCTGGCGGCTGTCCTGCCGGTCTTTTTGGCGGCTGTCCTGCCGGTCTTTTTGGCGGCTGTCCTGCCGGTCTTCCTGGCGGCTGTCCTGCCGGTCTTCCTGGCGGCCTTCTTGCTGGTCTTCCTGGCGGCCTTCTTGCTTCCCGCTCCCTTGAGCTTCTTCGCGGCGGCGGCCAGCTTCGTGCGGCTGTTGCCCACCTTGTCGATGAGGGCGCGCGCCTGCGCGGCCGAGATGCCGTGCTTCCTCGCGAAATAGGCCACTTCATAGGCTTCGCTCTTCGAAACCTTCGAGCGATCGGCCTTGCCCCGCGCCTTCTTGTTGTCCGCCATGGTCTTCTCCTCGTTGCCTCTCTTCAGGGTTAGCGCACTGAGTCGCTTCTCGAAGGCTAATCCATCATCGTCGCTGCGTCACCTGTTCGATCGCACGGGCCGCTTGTGCCGCACGTCCGGCTCGCTACGATGCCGGCATGAGCAATGAGACATCCCTTCCGCGAATCGGCGTCAGCGCCTGCGTGTGGCGCGACGGCAAGGTTCTTCTCGTCGAGCGCGGCAAGGAGCCGTGGAAAGGCAAATGGAGCCTGCCCGGCGGCAGCCTGGAATTCGGCGAGACGGTGCGCCAGGCGGCGCGGCGCGAGCTCGCCGAGGAGACCGGCGTCGAGGCCGACCTCGACAGGCTGGTCGACATCGACGACGCGATCACGCGCGACGCCGAAGGCAGGCCCCTCCTCCATTACTCGATCGTGTGCTTCACCGGCCGCTGGCGCCGCGGCGAGGCGGCGGCGCGCGACGATGTCAGCGCCGTGCAGTGGGCGACGCTCGCGGCGCTCGACCGGCTCGATATGACGCCGCGGACGCCGGCCTATATCCGCCAGGCGTGGCAATTGTTAACGGATTGAATCAAAAAAGGACGCGCGCGTTAACCCTTTCCTAAGGATGGAATAGTCCGGCCACATTGCTCTGATAAACATCAAATTGTGAGTGATTCGGTTGGTGGGCCAGCCGACGCCGGTGGAACGGGCGTCGGCCTTCCGGATGGATGGGATGGACAAAGAGACTGTGAAACTGGCGTCGGCCGAGCCTCAGGCCGAGCCCAAATATGCCGCGCTCCGCTACATCATGGAGGCCTGGGAAGAGGCCGTCTATGACGGCATCGATCCCGATTGCGTGGCGACGGCGGCGATCTTCGCCGCCCTGTCGGACCTCATCACCACCTATGGCGAGGAGCCGGTGGCGCGCATGGCGGAAAGGCTGCCCGAGCGCATCCGCGCGGGCGAATTCACCCTGAACAGGACGCGGCAATAAGCCCTTCCGGTCGCCGCCGGCCGCGGGCACATATAGCGCCATGGCGCGCTACCGGATGACCATCGAATATGACGGCGGACCCTTTGCCGGCTGGCAGCTCCAGGCCAATGCGCCGACCGTCCAGGGCGCCCTGGAGGACGCCCTCCTCGCCCTGACCGGCACGCGACTCGCCGTCCATGCGGCCGGACGCACCGATGCCGGCGTCCATGCCAGGGGCCAGGTGGCGCATGTCGATCTCGAGCGCCATTGGGACACGCGCGTGCTGCGCAACGCGATCAACGCCCATCTGCGTCCCCATCCGGTGAGCGTGCTCGCCGTCGAGAAGGCGGCGGACGACTTCCATGCCCGCTTCAAGGCCGTCCGGCGCCATTATCTCTACCGGATCGCCAACCGCCCGGCGCCGCCGGCGCTCGACCGCGGCAGGGTCTGGTGGATTCCCGTCGCCCTCGATCACCAGGCGATGCACGACGCCGCGCAGGCGCTCGCCGGCAGGCACGACTTCACCACCTTCCGCGCCGCCGAATGCCAGGCGCAGTCTCCGGTCAAGACGCTCGAGCGCATCTGCGTGACCCGCGACGGCGACATGATCGACGTCACGGTCGAAGCCCGCTCGTTCCTGCACCATCAGGTGCGCTCCATGGTGGGCTCGCTCAAGCTCGTGGGCGAAGGCAAATGGCCGGCCGGCGAAGTGAAGGCCGCGCTCCTGGCGCGCGACCGCACCCGCTGCGGGCCGGTGGCGCCGCCGGCCGGCCTCTATCTCATGCAGGTGGACTACTGATCCGGCCTGGCCGTGCCGGGCCCCGGGCCGGGCAAGGGCGAATCCCGGAGAGGCTCCATGGCCGAGAGCAGACAGAAGTAATCGGTGCCGAGCCGCAATCGGCGGGATCGTCTCCGGCCCCGGCCATCTCGAGGCCGAATCCGTGGTCCGACACGAACAGCGGATAGGACCAGCACCATCATGACTAAGGAGCGCCAGAAACCGTCGATGCTGACGTTGAAGTCCTCGAACGCGGCAGGATCGTGCCACGGGAGGCGCCAGCATCCGCGCATGGCGAAGAGGCCCTCCTCGACCAGCGTCACGCGGCCGCCCGTTCTAGATAGGCTTCGATGATGGTGCGGTAGATCGCGGCGAGATCGCGCAGATCGGCGATCGCGATCGACTCGTCGACCTGGTGAATGGTGGCGTTGAGCGGCCCGAATTCGAGAACCGGGCAATAATCCTTGATGAAGCGGGCGTCCGACGTGCCGCCCGAGGTGGAGAGCCTGGCCATGAGCCCGGTCTCCTCCGCGATCGCGTCCATCACCACGCCGACAAAGACGCCGGGCTCGGTGATGAAGGCCTCGGCGCCCCGGGTGAAGTCGAGAGCGAAGCTGCCTCCCATCTCGCCTTCGATCTCCCGGCAGATGCTCTCGACGACGGCGATCAGCGTCTCACGCGTGTGCTCGGTGTTGAAGCGGATGTTGAACCGCGCCGCGGCGCGCGCCGGAACGACATTGTCGGCGGGATTGCCGACATCGAACGTGGTGAAGGCGAGCGTCGTCGGATCGAAGCGGTCGTTGCCGTCGTCGAACCTGTAGGCCGAGAGCCGGTCGGCCAGCCGGGCGAGCCTGGGGATCGGATTGTCGGTCTTGTGCGGATAGGCGACATGGCCCTGGATGCCGGCGGCCGAAACGCCGACGGTCAGCGAGCCGCGCCGGCCGATCTTGATCGTGTCGCCGAGCTTCGCGGCCGAGGTCGGCTCGCCGACGATGCAATGGTCGGGAACGTGGCCGTTCTCCTTCATCCAGGCGAGGACCTTGCGCGTGCCGTTGATCGCTGGGCCCTCCTCGTCGCCCGTGATCAGCAAGGAGAGCGAGCCGGTGAAGGCGTCCGATCTCACGGCATCGGCGGCGGCGGCGGCGAAGGCCGCGACCGCGCCCTTCATGTCGGCGGCGCCGCGGCCGTAGACGACGCCGTCCTCCTGGTGCGCCGCGAAGGGCGGCGCCGCCCAGTCCTCGAGCCTGCCCGGCGGCACCACATCGATATGGCCGGCGAAGCACAGATGCGGCGAGCCCTTGCCGAAACGGGCGAACAGATTGTCGACGTCGGGTGTTCCGCTTTCGGAAAAGACGAGCCGCTCGCAGTGGAAGCCGGCGGCGCCCAGATAGGCGGAAAGACAATCGAGGGCGCCCGCTTCGGCGGGTGTGACCGAGGGACAGCGGATGAGGTCTTCGAGAAGCGGAAGCGGATCGGTTTCCATTCGGGCAATCCAGCCACAAGAGAACGCCCGGCCAGAACGGCCGGGCGCATGTCGGGCATAGCGGGATTTTAGAGCAGATCCCGCCAAATTTGAAGACTTTGGCGACTAGGATTTGCTCCCAAGATATTGATCTGGCGCGAATCCGGGATGCGCGCCAGATATCGCAGCCTATCTCGCCAGGGGGTCGGGCCCGTGCTGGTTGGGACCATCGGTGCCCTTGAGGATTCCCATTTCGACCAGGGCCCAGATTCCCACGGCAAGGCTGGCGAGGGCCAGCACCCAGCCCAGACCCGTCTGCGTGGGCATGGAGATGCCGCCCATGTCGGTCGTGGTCATGGTGAGGCCGAGGAGGCCGCCCAGCACGGACAGGACCGTGGGCGCCCAGAAGATGTAGGCGAACCAGCTCGGCCGGTCGCGGTCGTTCAGCCGCTTGATCCACATCGCGGTCGCCGGATAGGCGATGATGGCGAGCACGATGAGCTGCATGATCGCGATGGACCGCAGGAAGGACGAAACCTGCGCCGGATCGGTCGGCGGCGTGGCGCCGAAAATCCCGGCAAGGATGAAGTAGACGATGGTCGCGACGATGATCAGAATGACGGTCCCGATCCACCATTTGGCGCGGTTGATCCGCCCGGCGAAGCCGGTGAAGATCGACATGATGTTCATTTATCTCTCCTGTTCGAGCCGCAGACGACTCACGCCCCTGACCACCGACTATCTGAAAACAATGCCGCACGGTCAAAGAGAATATTACAAGCCGGTAATGCGGCCTTTGGCTCGGAATTGGTCCCGGGCCGGGGGTTAGAAGCGTTTGCCGAAAACCGGACGTCCGTCGGTATAGGGCGAGCGCGGCTGCAGGACCGCGGCAACGGCTCGGGACTGCACGGCCGGCGCCGTCGGAGCGGATCTGTAGCCGGATTGGCGGCGCAGGGCTTCGATGTCGTCGGCGACATCGAAGCTGTGAGCGGGATCGGGTCCATAGTCGTTGGCACCCTCGGTGCCGCGCAGCAGGCCGAGCTCGATGAGCTGCCAGATCCCGCCGACGATCGGGACGAAGGCGATCAGGATCCACCACGCCGATTTGCCGCGGTCGTGATAGCGCTTGGCCATGACGGCGAGCGCCATCCACAGCACGAGCGGGCAGAGGATGACGGGAACGATGAGGAGCGGGATGTTCCCGTTGCGCTGTGCGGTCAGGAGGCACATCCAGGACAGCGCCGCCAGGGCGAGCTGGACGAAATAGCCCAGCCAGTATTGCCCCCGGCCGATCCGGCCGCCGAAGCTGAAAAGCACCGCGAGAACATTCATCGCCATCCCCCGTCCTGTTCGAGGACGGCAGGCTTAACAAGCAGGCTTTAAAGCTGACGTAAGGCGATGGCCGGAATTGCGATCAATCGCGCAACAATTCGTTAATCGCCGTCTTCGAGCGCGTCTTCTCGTCGACCCGCTTGACGATCACCGCGCAATAGAGACCGGGGCCGGGCTCGCCGCCGGGCAGAGGCTTGCCGGGCAGGCTTCCCGAGACGATCACGGAATAAGGCGGCACGCGGCCCATGAAGACCTCGCCGGTGGCGCGGTCGACGATCTTGGTCGACCGGCCGATATAGACGCCCATGCCGAGGACCGAGCCTTCGCCGATGATGCAGCCCTCCACCACTTCCGAGCGGGCGCCGATGAAGCAGTTGTCCTCGATGATGGTCGGACCGGCCTGCATCGGCTCGAGCACGCCGCCGATGCCGACACCGCCCGAGAGATGCACGTTCCTGCCGATCTGCGCGCAGGAACCGACCGTGGCCCAGGTGTCGACCATCGTGCCCTGATCGACATAGGCGCCGAGATTGACGAAGGACGGCATCAGCACGACGCCCGGGGCGATATAGGCGGAGCGCCGCACCACCGCGCCCGGCACGGCGCGGAAGCCCGCCTTGCGGAACTGGGTGGCGCTCCAGCCGTCGAATTTCGAAGGCACCTTGTCCCACCACTTGGCCTTGCCGGGAGCGCCGCCGATGAGACCCATGTCGTTCAGGCGGAAGGACAGGAGCACCGCCTTCTTGAGCCATTGATTGACGATCCATTCGCCGCCCGTCTTCTCGGCGACGCGCGCCTTGCCCTGGTCGAGAATCATGAGGACCTGGTCGACCGCCTTGCGCACCGGGCCCCTGGTCTTCGGCGTGATCTTGTCGCGGCCTTCCCAGGCGGTTTCGATGATGGATTCAAGATCGGCCATGAGTGAATCAATCCCCTCTATCGTCATCCCGGCGGAGCCGGACACTAGAGCAAATCCCGCCAAAGTTGAAGACTTTGACGATAAGGATTTGCTCCCAAGATATTGATTTGGCGCGAATCCTTTTCGGCGAAGTGATTCCACTTCGCCGGGACGCGCGCTCGCGGCGCAACCCGAAGTCAATTGCGATCGGCGGCGATCTTCGCCAGGAAGGCGGCGAGGTCGTCGGTCACGTGATGGACGTGCCTCTCGCCCGCCCCGCCGTGAAGCCGGTTCAGATGCCGGGCGTCCGGGTTGTCGGGCGAGGTCACGAGCACCGTTGTCATGCCGAGCTCGTGCGGGGCCTCCAGGTTGCGGGCGATGTCCTCGAACATGGCGGCGCGGGCGGGGTCGACGCCGTGCCGGGCGATGAAACTCCGGTAGGGGCCGATGGCGGGCTTCGGCACGTAGTCGGAATGCACGATGTCGAAGATGTCGCCGAAATGGTGGGTGACGCCGATGCGGGCCAGCACCTTGCGGGCATGGGCGACGGTGCCGTTGGTGAAGACGAGCTTGCGGCCGGGCAGCGCATGGAGCGCGTCGTCGAGCGCCCGGTCGGCCGGCACCGGCGAATGATCGATGTCGTGCACGTAGTCGAGGAATTCGTCCGGCACCACCTGATGCTCGCTCATCAGGCCGCGCAGCGTCGTGCCGTATTCATGGAAATAGGCCTTCTGGATGCGCCGGGCCTCGGCCGCGTCGATCCCCAGGAGGTTCGAGACGAAGGCGCCGATCTTCACGTCGATCTGGTCGAACAGCCGGCAGCTCGCCGGATAGAGCGTGTTGTCCAGATCGAAGATCCAGGTGTCGACATGGGCGAAGCCGCGGCTCAAACGCTCCTCCTGCTTCATCGCAAGCCTTACACGCCCGAGCGCGACACGCGCGTGCCCACGCCATGCGGCGTGAACAGCTCGAGCAGCACGCTGTGCGGCACGCGGCCGTCGAGGATGATGACGCCCTCGACGCCCGCTTCGACCACCGACACGCAGCTTTCGATCTTGGGGATCATGCCGCCGGTGATGGTGCCTTCAGCGATGAGCTTGGGGATGCCGGGCAAGGTCAATTCATGGATGAGCTCCCTGTTCCTGTCGAGCACGCCCGCGACGTCGGTCAGGAGCAGGAGGCGCTTGGCGTGGAGTGCTGTGGCGATGGCGCCCGCCGCCGTGTCGGCATTCACGTTGTAGCTCTCGCCGTCCAGGCCGACGCCGACCGGCGCTATGACCGGAATGGAGTCGCTCCTGATGATGGTGGTCAGGATCTCGATATTGACCCGATGCGGCTCGCCGACATAGCCGAAATCGATCTTCTCGGATTTCCCCGTCTCGGGATCGACCTTGGTCTTGGTGAAGCGCTCGGCGACCAGGAGATTGCCGTCCTTGCCGGAAATGCCGACGGCGCGGCCGCCCGCCGCCTGGATCAGGCCGACGATCGACTTGTTGATCGAGCCGGCAAGCACCATCTCGACCACTTCCATCGTGTCCTTGTCGGTGACGCGCAGGCCCTCGCGGAATTCCGACCTGACCTGGAGCTTGTCGAGCAGGCGGTTGATCTGCGGGCCGCCGCCATGCACCACCACCGGATGGATGCCGCACAGCTTCAGCATCACCATGTCGCGGGCGAACTTGCGCGCGAGCTCGGGATCGACCATGGCGTGGCCGCCATATTTCACCACCACGACCTGATCGTCATAGCGCTGCAGGAAGGGCAAGGCTTCGGAAAGGATGCGGGCGGTCTCGGAAACGGAGATCTCGGACATGGCGGCAAAAGTCCCGGCGTGAAATGCGAAGCGCTTATACTTCAATTGCGGGCGCTCACAAGGGCCGCGATCTCGGCGCGCAGCGCGGCGAAGCCCCTGCCCGACACGCTCGAGGTCAGGTGCAGCTCGGGATAGGCGGCCGGCCGCTTGCCGGCGAGGAGACGGGTCTTCTCGAGAAGCGCCGGCTCGTCGCCGCCCGCGATCTTGTCGGCCTTGGTGAGCACGAGCTGGTAGGTGACGGCGCTCTCGTCGAGCAGCGCCAGCATCTCCTCATCGGCCTTGGTGACGCCGTGGCGGCTGTCGATGAGGACGAAGACCCGGGTGAGGCCCGGCCTGCCCCTGAGATAGGTCCTGAGCAGCCCCTGCCACTTCCTGACCTCGGTCCTGGGCGCCTTGGCATAGCCATAGCCCGGCATGTCGACGAGGGTCAGCCGGCCCCGGCCGATGTCGAAGAAATTGAGCTCGCGGGTGCGTCCCGGCGTGTTGGAGGCGCGCGCCAGGTCCTTGTGGCCGGTGAGCGCGTTGATGAGCGAGGACTTGCCGGAGTTGGAGCGCCCGGCAAAGGCGATCTCGGTTCCCCCGACGGCCGGCAACTGCTCGATGCGGGCCACGCCCATGACGAAAGAGGCAGGCCCCGCGAAGAGAAGCCTGCCGTGCTCGAGCTGGTCAGCGGTCCACTCCGCCGTCACCCCGTCCCCGTGCTGCTCTTGCGCTTGAGGAAGGGCAGGCTGTTGCGGACGTTGCCGAAGAAGTTCACCTCGACGCCCTGGCGCTTCATGATGTAGCGCTGCTGAAGGATGGAGAGGGAGTTGTTCCACGCCCAGTAGATCACCAGCCCGGCGGGGAAGGAGGACAGCATGAAGGTGAAGATGATCGGCATCCAGTTGAAGAGCTGCGCCTGGATCGGATCGGGCGGCGTCGGGTTGAGGCGCATCTGCAGCCACATGGTGACACCCATGACGATCGGCCAGACGCCGAGCATCATGTAGTGGCCGAAGACCGGCACCGTCGAGGGATCCCACGGTATGAGCCCGAACAGGTTGAAGACGGTGGTGGGATCCGGCGCCGAGAGATCCCGGATCCAGCCGAAGAACGGCGCATGGCGCATCTCGATGGTGACATAGATCACCTTGTAGAGGGCGAAGAACACCGGGATGGCGATGAGGATCGGCAGGCAGCCGGAGAGCGGCGAGACCTTCTCGCGCTTGTAGAGCGCCATCATCTCCTGCTGCTGCTTCATGCGGTCGTCGGGATGGGCCGCCTTGATCTTCTCCATCTCGGGCTGCAGCTTCTTCATCTTGCTCATCGACTCGTAGGACTTGTTCTGCAGCGGGAAGAACAGGAGCTTGACGATGACGGTGACGATGAGGATGGCGACGCCGAAATTGCCGACATAGGACTTGATGAATTCGAGCAGCCAGAACAGCGGCTTGGTGAGGAAATAGAACCAGCCCCAGTCGATCATCAGGTCGAAGCGGTCGATCTTGTACTTCTCGCCGATGGCGTTGATGTTCTGGACCACCTTGGCGCCGGCGAAGAGCCGGCCCTGATAGGAAGCGACGCCGCCGGCCGGAACGGTGATGGCGGTCTTGCCGAGATAGTCGGCCTGGTAGCTGTCGGTTCCGTTCGACGTGATGTGCTGGAAGGTCGCGGTGAGGTCGCCGGCCGGATCCGGGATGATGGCGGCGGCCCAGTATTTGTCGGTGAAGCCCATCCAGCCGCCGGTCGAGTCCTTGGTGACCTTCTTCTTGGCCTCTTCCTTCAGGTCGGAATAGTGGATCTCCTCGAGCTCGCCGTTGAGGACGCCGATCAGGCCTTCGAACAGGACATAGATGCCGGCGACCTTGGGGGTGCCCTGGCGCAGCAGGCGGGCATAGGGAAAGAGCCTGACCGGCTCGGCGCTCCTGTTGGTGACGTCCTGCCTCACGCTGAAGAGGTAGTCGTCGTCGACCGAGATGGTGCGGGCGAAGAGGAGGCCCTCGCCGTTGTCCCAGGTGAGGGTCAAGGGCTTGCCCGGCGCCAGCACGGCATCGGCGGGCGCCTGCCATTCGGTATTGAGGTCGGGCACCTTCGCCGTGCTGCCCGACGCCGCAACGAAACCCTGCTCGGCGAAGAAACCGCCGGTCGTCCCCAGCGGATTGAGGAGCGCTATTTCAGGGCTCTTGGGA
Organism: Parvibaculaceae bacterium; assembly: GCA_050246735.1. Classification (GTDB taxonomy): domain Bacteria; phylum Pseudomonadota; class Alphaproteobacteria; order Rhizobiales; family Aestuariivirgaceae; genus Taklimakanibacter. Next base: position 9,925 of record JBFWVM010000010.1, read on the forward strand.
TCCACCGTCTCGCGGTAATGCTTGAAACGGATGTCATCGAAGCGCGCGCCGGTGAGATTGATCGTGCCGTCGATGACGGGGGTCTCGATCCTGACGCGCTTGGCGGAAGCGATCGCCGTCTCGCGCGGGACGGTGGGCGTCTCGACGGTGCCCGGCACGGTGGCGCCCGGCTGCTCCTGCGGGTTCTTGGTCACGCCCTGGCTGGTCGTCTGTGTCTCGAGCTTCTTCTGCGCCGGCCGGGCGTAGAAATACTGCCAGCCGAAGATGATCGCCATGGAGAGGACGATCGCCAGAATGAAGTTCTTGCTGTCATGCTGCATGGGCAGTTCCGTTCACCGCTCGGACGCGTGCAGCCTGTTCAAGGCCGTCCGAATGTCATTTTGAAGGCTCGCAAACGACCGGTCGAGCCCGGAGGCCCTGCCGATCAGCACATAGTCGCGGCCCGGCTCCGCAAGCCCGGGCAAAGTCAGGCGCGCCGCCTCGCGCAGGCGCCGCTTGATGCGGTTGCGCGTCACCGCGCCCCCCAGCTTCTTCGTCACCGTGAAGCCCAGCCGCGCCGGCTTCCCGTCCTTGCGGTCGCGCATCTGCACGACGACGCCCTTCGCGGCAAAGGACCGCGCCTGCGCCGCGGCCAGGAAATCCCGCCGCTTCAGGAGGCGATCGATCGTCGCAACGGGGCTCAATGCCCCCGCCCGCTTAAGCGGACAGCCGCTTGCGGCCCTGCGACCGGCGGCGCGCAATCACCTTGCGGCCCCCCTTGGTCGCCATGCGGGCGCGAAAGCCATGACGGCGCTTGCGGACAAGCTTGGAGGGTTGAAAAGTGCGCTTCACAGTCGTTCTCCGTCGTAAGCCCTCCTTTTCCGGCGCTCGATCCATCGGCCGGGCGGCCGGCCCGGAGAGCACCCCAGAGAGCAATGTCACTCGCTTCAGGAATGGCGCGGCATATATGGTGAAAAGGCGAGCGAAGTCAACTTTGCAGGCAGGTTGCGCGGACCGTCACATCCTCATTTTCCTAAATGTAGCAATTCATCCCTTTGCCGGCTCCGCTTTGTCGCAAGGCCGCCGCGGTGTTAGGGTGCGGCCCGCATGACGGACAAAGCCACCAAGCCGGCCACCAGCGCAAGCCTCCTGCGGGGGCTTTCGGGCAAGCTTTTGCTGCTCACGGTCCTCTTCGTGATGCTGGGCGAGATCATGATCTTCCTGCCCTCGATCGCCAATTTCCGCCTCAACTGGCTGAAGAACCGGGTGGCCCAGGCCGAGATCGCCGCGCTCGCCGTCGAGGCCGCCCCCGACCAGATGCTTTCCGAAGACCTCAAGACAGAGCTGCTCGCCGGTGCCGGCGTACTCGTCGTCTCGCTCAAGAAGGGCGATTCGCGCCAGCTCATCCTGCGCAGCGACAGCTACGACATGATCGACGAGAGCTTCGACCTGCGCGAGAGCCGCACCGTTCCCGCCATCTTCGACGCCTTCACCGCGCTCGTCGCCGGCAACGGCCGGGTCATCGGCGTCACCGACGTGCCGCCCAACAGCTCGGGCGAGATCATCGACGTGGCGCTCGAGGAGGCGCCGCTGCGCGCGGCGATGCTGCGCTACGCGCTCAACATCTTCCTCCTGTCGCTGTTCCTCTCGGCGCTGGTCGCCGGCCTCGTCTTCCTCGCCCTCAACCAGGTGCTGGTCAAGCCGATGCGCCGGCTGTCCGGCAACATGCAGGCCTTCGGGGCGGCGCCCGAGAACCCCGAGCGCATCATCGCGCCCTCCGGGCGTCAGGACGAGATCGGCATCGCCGAACGCGAATTGCGCGCCATGCAGATGGAGCTCTCCTCGCTCCTCGCCCAGAAGAGCCATCTCGCGGCGCTGGGACTGGCGGTCAGCAAGGTGAGCCACGACCTGCGCAACATGCTGTCCTCGGCGCATCTCATCTCCGACCGCCTGTCGATGGTGAACGACCCGACGGTGCAGAAATTCGCGCCCAAGCTCATCGCCTCGCTCGACCGGGCCATCACGCTCTGCGTGCAGACGCTCAAATACGGCCGCGCCGAGGAGGCGCAGCCCCGGCGCGACAAGTTCATCCTGACGCTCCTCGTCGACGAGGTGATCGAGAGCATCGCGGTCGAGGCCTCGAGCCGGACCGTGCTCTACAACAACGTGCCGCAGAATCTCTCGGTCGACGCCGACCGCGACCAGCTCTTCCGCATCCTGACCAACCTGGTGCGCAACGCCGCCGAGGCGATCGGGCAGCGCGAGAGCGAGGGCCTCGAGCTCAAGGAAGGTGCCATCACGCTGAAGGCCTGGCGCGAGGGCACCGTGGTCACGGTGAGCGTCACCGACAACGGGCCGGGGATCCCCGAACGCCTGCACGGAAAGCTGTTCGAGGCGTTCCAGAGCGCCGCCAAGCCCGGCGGCACCGGCCTCGGCCTGACCATCGCGGCCGACCTGGTGCGCGCCCATGGCGGGCAGCTGTGGCTCTCCGCCACCGGGTCCGAAGGCACCTGCTTCATGATGACGCTGCCCGACCGGGTCAGCGAGCTGCGCACCGGCAGGCGCGGGGCGAGGAGATCGGCGCTCGATGGCTGATGCCGGCACGGTGGCACCCGGCCCGCGCAACCTCATCAGCGACGTCGAGGGCATCACGGTCGGCAATGCCGAGAACTGGCTGGCGCTCACCGGCGCCACCGTCGTCCTGCCGGAGCGGCCGGCGGTGGCGGCGGTCGAGATCGGCGGCGGCGCGCCCGGCAGCCGCGAGACGGCGGTGCTGGAGCCCGCCAACCTGGTCGAGCATGTGCATGCGGTGGTGCTGTCGGGCGGCTCGGTGTTCGGCCTCGACGCCGCGTCGAGCGTCGTCATCGACCTCGCGCGGCGCGGCGTCGGCTTCACCTTCGGCGCGCAGCCGGTGCCCTGCCCGGTGGTGCCTTCGGCCATCCTGTTCGACATTATGAACGGTGGGGCCAAATGGCCGGACGACACCCCGCCCTATCGCGATCTGGGCGCGGCGGCGCTCAAGGCGGCGCGGCACGATTTCGAGATCGGCAACCGCGGGGCGGGCCTCGGCGCAATCGCCGGGCGCCTCAAGGGCGGGCTCGGCAGCGCCTCGGCGCGCTGGCAGGGCTTCACCCTGGGCGCCATCGTCGCGGTCAATTCGGTCGGCTCCTGCGTCATCCCCGGCACCACGCGGCTGTGGGCGCAGGATTTCGCGCTGGGCGACGAGATGGGTCCGGCCCGGCCGCGCGACGGCGCCCTGCCCGCCGCGCCGCCGCTCGCCGGCGGCAAGTTCGATCCCGGGCCGCAGCAGAACACGACGATCGCGGTGGTGGCGACCGATGCGGCGCTGTCGCGCATCGAGGCGAAGCGGCTGGCGATCATGGCGCGCGACGGCCTGGCGCGCGCCATCCGTCCGGCGCACACGCCCTTCGACGGCGACACGATCTTCGCGCTGGCGACCGCCGGGAAGCCGCTGCCCGCCGGGCAGCGGCCGCTGACGCTGGCGGCGCTCGGCAGCGTCGCCGCCGACACGCTGGCGCGCGCCATCGGCCGGGCCTTGTGGACGGCCGAGAGCGCCGGAGGGGTCCTCGGCTATCGCGAGACCTTCAGGCTCTGACGCGTGCCGGCCGGAACCCCGGTCGCAAACGGCCGGACACGGGCGGAAACCGCGGGGTTGCCTTTAGGGGGAAGGCGTATTACAGACTGCGCCCGCGGGCGGCCTGCCGCCCCCTTATCCCAATGCGCGCCCGTAGCTCAGCTGGATAGAGCACCAGACTACGAATCTGGGGGTCAGAGGTTCGAATCCTTTCGGGCGCGCCATTACACAACTCCGGCCGGAGCTGCCCCATCGCCCATCACAAGGCGCTCAAGAACGGTCCTGCGTCCGTGTATGCGGATTTCCGCATCGTCAACTTCGACCTGATCGACGAGCGAACGGATATAGGCGCGGCGGAACGGCGTCTCTCCCGTCAGCACGTTCGAGCGCATCGCTTGGACAAACGTGTCGATCTTGTCGTGCGTCACCCGCGCCTGCGGACTGACCTCAGCCACCGCGCGGTCGAAGGCGACCTGCGCAATGTCGCGTTCGGTCTTCACCGCTTCGATTCGCCCTTTCAGAGTGGCATCGGAAGGATCGGCGATCCCGTTCTCAATGGCGGCATAGAGCCTGCCGAGCCGCGCTTCCGCGTCGGTCACTTTTGACCGCAGCGCGGTCAAGCGGCTTGCGTGATCCTGATCTCGCGCCGACTGCCGCTCCATGAGTCCGATAAGAAGCTTGCCGACTCGCTCCGGCGTAAGAAGCTGATCGGCGAGACGCTCCGTCACAAGCCGGTCGAGCTTGTCCATCGGAATGGAGCGGCCCTTGCAGGCTGTCTTTCCCTTCTGCGCGCAAGTGGCGCAGGTGTAATAGCGATACCGCCCTGACTTGCCGGTTCGCAGCGTCATGCCGCCGCCACAGCTCGCGCATGTGGCAATACCGGTAAGCAGGATCGGGCCGGTGACCACGCGCGGTGGCGTCACCTTCGGGTTTTTCGCCTTGAGCATCGCCTGCACGGCGTCGAAGGTTGTGGCGTCGATGATCCGATCGACCGGAACGACGATCTGATCGGACTCGGGCTTGGCTTCCTTCGTCTTCCAGACGCGGCGGTTGAAGCGATACTCGCCCTTGTAAGTCGCGCTGGTGATGATCTGGTGCAAGGGACCAATGCCCCATCTTGCGCCAACACGGGTCCGGTAGCCGTGATCGTTCAGCCATGTCGCCACAGCCTTGACGCCCATGGGGCCGGAGGTGCCGTCGCCTTCGCGAAAGGGTTTGAACATGAGCCGCACGACCTCGGCTTCAACGGGGTCGATCGCGAGCCGCTTCTTGGTTTTCGCCCCACGCTGTTCTGCTGCGACCACCGCATAGCCGTAGGGTGCTTTCGATCCGTTCCAGAAGCCCTGGCGCGCGTTCTCCTGCATCGCCCGCAGGACATGCTTCGCGTTCTCCTTCGATTGGCATTCATCGAAGAGCGCAAAGACCTGCCGCACCATGACGCTCATGGGATCGTCGCCCAAATCCTGCGTGATGCTGACGAGCTTCACGCCAGCCTTGCGAAGGCGGCGAACGTGATATTCGAGCGCGAAGTGGTCACGCGCAAAACGGCTGAATGAATGGACGACGACGACATCGAACGGCGAGCCGTCCTCAGTTGCCATATCAAGCAGGCGCTGCAATTCGGGGCGCTTGTCGTCAGTGCCGGAAAGTCCGGCATCGACAAACTCAATAGCGACCTCCCACCCACGCGCCGCGCAGAACGCGCGCGCCTGCCGCCGCTGATCGGGAATAGACAGGTCAGATTCCGATTGTCTGCCTGTCGAAACGCGCAGATAGAGCGCGGCGCGCTTGCCGCTCTCGGTCTCGGCTGTAACAGGAAAAGACATGGCTAGCGCCCCCGGATTCAACCTCGCCGCAATCGTGCAGGGCTTTGCTGTCGGTTCTCCGCGGCCCGCTCAGAGATTACTGTGCCGTGAAGCTATGATGGTGGCCATGGATTGGTCATTCGGGGGCAGCCCCCGGAAAAGCTTGCGATTTGGACTAAATTAATTGTTCCGCCGCTTGCAGGGCGGCGGTCGCATCGATGACGCGCGGCAATTCCCACACGGAATCACGGAGCATGAATTTCCACGCCTTAACGCTATCGGCATAGGAGGTGCGGGGCTCGACGACCTCATAGGGAATGATCGCGCCGCGCAGCACGGGAAGCGGTCGTCGAGCAGGACGGCGGCGAGGCGGTCGAAAGGGCGCTCGGGCAAACGCCGGATAAAGCCGAGCTGGCGCGAGCCGCGCGGTGTGCCGAGGCGGCGACATTTGATCTGGTGGCGCAGCCCTTCACCATCGACCGCGTCGGCGTCCGCCGAGGAATTGATGTTGAGCGTCCAGCCGAAGGCGCGAGAGAATAGTAGCTCGCCATAGTCGCCGGTCGGGTTGTTCGCGCTGCGCACCACGTCGCGGCGGCGCAGCTCCGCGAGCAGGTCCACATGCAGCTCAAACAGGGCCGGAATGGATATGGTCGTAAGGTCGATCATGGGCACTGCGCCGCTATGCTCCGGAGATCAGGACGAAGTCTTTCAAATGCGCGTCGATGGCGTCCGCGACCTGCCGGGCGATTGGCAGCGCCTTCTTCGCTTCTGGCCATTCGTCGCGGAAGCGCGAGACGGTTTCCTCTGCGGTATCGACGACGAGCTTTTCCGGCAGGCGCGCCTTTGCCGCGAGATAGCGCAGTTCATCGAGCGAAAGCTCGCGCATCCGCTTCGTGCGGGCGTATTTGATGGCGGCGAACTCGTCGGGGATATACGGGATCGTCGATACGAAATCGTAAGCGGGCGCAAGCGCCGCCGTGCGCCGGTCGGGATAGATCAGCGACCAATTCTTGAGGTGCATGTCGGCGTTGCCGATCAGCGTGTTGAAGACAAGCCGGCGGATGAATTCGGCGGCGGCTTCGTCGCCCGCTTCGACGCCGATCACGGCCGCGATATTGCGTGCGCTCGCCCGCTTGTATTTGTCGTCGGGCCAGACGCCGAACACCTGCGCGAAATCCTCGATATGCACCGGGCCGCCTTCCGCGCGGTCGAAACGCCGGATGGCAAGCGCCTGGCCTTTGAGCCTGCCGATCCCTTCGGGCAGTCCGCCGATCGCGTCACTGTCGAGGAGCTGGAGCTCGGGCACGTCCATGCCGAGCCGGGCCGCAAGGCTCATCATCGAGAATTCGTTCTCGGGAACGCCGCCATAGAGCTGCGAGGGCAGCTTCACGATCCACGAGCCGCCGACGCCGTCCGCCGGGATCGTGAGCCCGCCGCCTTTTCCCGCGTTCTTCACCGCCGAGAATTTCAGTTGCACGCCCGCGAGCGAAAACCGCAGGGCGTTGGTCCGGCGCTTGCGGCGCTCTTCCTCGTCGCCCTTATCCTTGAGGTCGGGCCACGCTTCGCCGTCCACCGGAACTATGGTGAGCGCGCCGGGAAGATCGCGACCGAGAACCCACAGGAGAAAGAACTCGCGCTTCTCGTTCACGCCAGCCTGTTCGGCGAGATAGGCGCGCAGCGGTTCCTCGGGCAGAAGGTTGGCGAAGAAGGGCGGCACCCTGACATTGACCGGCTTGAATTCGGTGAGAAGCTGCCCGAACTGGTCCTTGAAGGACAGGCTCAGCGTCGGCCGCTTGGGATTGTCGATATACGCCTTGTCAAAGGCGAACAGCGTGCGGTCGCCCGGAATGAGGGTGAGCGTGCCGATCTTGTCGCCATAGAGGCGGACATCGAGGACGGAAACGTCAGGCATCGTCGTCCTCCTCATCGAGCTCATAGGCGGGACGCGGCGCTTCCGGCAGCGCGTGAGCGATCCTGTTGCGAAGCTCCCTTAATTGACGGGAGGCGCGCTCGGCAGCCGGGAGGGCAGCAGGGCCGGCGGGCAATTTCAGGAGCTTGTCGGTGACGGCGCGCAGCGTATCGAGATCGGCCTTGCCGAGCTGGACATTCGCAAGCTCGCGCAGCGTCTGTTGGAGGCGCTTCAGTTCGGCGGCATCGGGATAGGCGCGGATCAGCTTGGCGAGGGCGGCCTGGGCGCGGTTGAGGGCTGTCGCGTGCTGGCGGGTTTCCCCGGAAAGCGTCCCTGACGCCCCGCCGACGATGGCCTCGACGGCGGGCAGCAGGTTGCGCGGCACAAGCACCAGCTCGTAATCGAGCGCCCGCGCAAGCTCGACCAGGCTCGAAAGCCGGAGATCGGTCCCCCCGCTCTCGATTTTCGAGATATGGCTCTGCGGCACGCCGATCCGCGCGCTGAGATCGCGCTGGCTCAAGCCCGTCTGCTCGCGCGCCGTGCGAAGGGTCTGGAGAATGTCGTCGGTTGCGTAGGGCATGATATGCCTCTGCATATCTCGAGGGTAAAGCGATATGCTAAAATATATCAATCAAGTAGGAGGTTTGCAAGAGCTTCGATATATAATTGCATATCATTGATGATCTTTGATATGCTTTAATAGATCAATAGTGATGGAGGGAAAGAAAATGGATTTGCCAAAGGCAGGAAGCACTTACACGCAGGAACGGCGCGGAATTGCGGCTGTGCAAGGCTACGCAGCCAAGACGGGACAGATATGGCGCGAGACCGGCACCGGCGACGTGGGATCGACGGTCAGCTCGAATTTGTCACGGGCGAAGGATTCGCAACCGGGCGCACGGTTGCAGCCCAGGTGAAAACCGGCCCTTCCTTCTTTCAGCACCGAGGCAAAAGACCCACTCGACCCGGTGCTCAAGGCGGCGCTGGCGCATTTGTGGCTCGTCACCATCCACCCGTTCGATGATGGCAACGGGCGGACCGCGCGCGCGGTCGCCGACCTGGCGCTGGCCCGCTCGGAGGGAAGCCCGCAGCGCTTCTACAGCATGTCGGCGCAAATCCGCATCGAGCGCAAAGCGTATTACGACATCCTGGAAGCCACCCAGAAAGGCGATCTCGACATCACGGCGTGGCTGGAATGGTTCCTGGCATGTCTCGACCGCGCCATCGCGGGCGCGGAGCGCACGCTGGCGAGCGTGCTTCGCAAGGCGCGGTTCTGGGAGACGATCAAGGATCAAACGCTGAACCAGCGCCAGCGTGACATGATCAACCGCCTGCTCAACGGGTTCGAGGGCAAGCTCACCTCTTCGAAATGGGCGACAATCACCAAGTCCTCGCAGGACACAGCGCTGCGCGACATCACCGATCTGGTGCGGCGCGGCATCCTCACGCGCGATCCCGGCGGGGGCCGAAGCACCAGCTATTCGCTGGCCGAGCGGGAGTGAAGGATGTGCCGATGAACCGGACAACGCCCGCAATGGCGCACCTCATCACGGAAAGCCTCCCCGAGCGGCAGGCGGCTCGTCACGATCTGCCCGATGCCCCGCTTTTCCCGGCGCAAGAAAGGTTATAAGGTCCTGTCCGGCCGGTGGTAACTTCTGGGAGGGTCGGGGCGACACGCATGGTGATGGATCTACGCCGCCTGGCGGTGCTTGCCGTTGCCGCGGGAATGTTGGCCGCAAGCCCGGCCGCCGAAGCCGCATCTTCCCGCAAGCTCTCCGACAGCGAGCCGCATGAAGGCGTCGCCGCGGCCCACAAGATGCCGGTCCAGGGCATCGACGTCTCTTATTTCCAGGGCGAGATCGACTGGAAAGGCGTGCGCAGCGCCGGAGTCCAATTCGCCTACATCAAGGCGACCGAAGGCGCCGACCGCGCCGACCCCAATTTTCTCGCCAATTGGCGCGCGGCGAAAAAGGCCGGCCTCGCCCGCGGCGCCTATCATTTCATGTATTGGTGCAGCCCCGCCAGCCGACAGGCCTCGTGGTTCAAATCGAAGGTGCCGAAAGACGGCGACGCGCTGCCGCCGGTGCTCGATGTGGAGTGGAATTTCCACTCCAAGACCTGTCCGGGCCGCATCAGGCGCAGCCTCGCCCTCGCCAAGATCAAGGTCATGCTCGCGGCCATGGAAGCGCATAGCGGCAAGCGGCCGATCATCTACACCGATCCCAAGTTTCACCGCGAGATGCTGGAAGGCGAGTTCGCCGACCATGATTTCTGGCTGCGCTCGGTGGCGGCGGAACCGGAGGCGGCATATCAGGCGCGCGACTGGGCGTTCTGGCAGTTCACCACCACCGGCCGCGTGCGCGGCATCTCGGGCCCGGTCGACCGCAACAGCTTCAACGGCACGCGCGCCGACTGGAAGCGCGTGCTGAAACGGGGATGCATCTGCACGAACGCGGAATCGGCGTCTTCCAGCGACTGATTTCGAAGCCACGGCGGTTTCGGGGCCGCAGCGGCTGGCCTTGCGCCCCACGGCTTGCGGCCGATCACGGCGCCGTTGGCGGCGGGCGCATCGAACCGGACCGTCTCGACCTGCTTGTGCGCGATCATCGTGGAAAGCGAATGCATCGCCTCCCAGAAGAGCGCCAGCATCGCCAGATCCTCGCCGTCGAACGCCGAGGACTGCACCGCCGGATCCCACGTGGTCGGCCGGTTCGTGCGCAGCGCCGGCGTGAGCCTTCCCCAGCCCGCATAGAGCCGCTCGTCGGCCATCTGTACGAAGCCGCGGTTGCAAGACTTTCTCACGCGCGCGGGGATCAGAACCGACACTGAACATAGTGCAAATTTGCACGAGGTTAGCCCGCGCGCGCGGGGACACCTGGGTGGTCGTTGTCACCGACCATCCCACCACCCCCACCGTTGACACCCTCACCGCCCGGCGCGAGGATGCGGCGGGCTTATGGGAGGGGAAGATGGGACACTTGATCCGACTAGCATTGTCTGGTCTGTACGCCGTCATTTTGTTCGGGGGATTGGCAAGCGCACAGGATATTGTGAACTATGAGTGCGCCTGCTCGCCTGACTTCGCGAACGACCCCAGCTCTCGACCCGAAATTCTCGTACTTCGCCAAACCGGCCCCTCTAGTGAGTCAAGAGATCTGCCCATATGGGACGCGGAAGCGCCGTTTGAAATCCAATTGCTTGACTCAGGAAGCCGCAAAGTCCTGTTCCACGCGAGCGGCATAGGTCGCTTGGACAGTCACGAGATATCTTTCACGGCTGAAACAGCTTTCGAAGGCGAAGAACTCGGTGTTCAAGTCGATATAGAAGACCCCGGCATGAGCGGAATGACGGTCGGGGATAAATTATTTCTATACGAGTGCCTAAGGAAGTAAATCATACATGACTGCTGACTGCAGCGTCAGGTATGGAACGATCAGCGACCATACCTCATCGGAAGTGTCGGGCGGATAAGGCTTGCGAGCATGTTCCATCCAAGCCTTTGAACCCTTTCAGAATCCAAAGTCCATAACCGTCCCTGGGCTTAGGCTGTAGGTTACGCAAGATGCCGGGATGCAATCCGTTCAGTAGCAATCGTCTAATGCTAGCCCCTGTATATCAAGCTCACATTTTCGGGTTTTTACGTTATACTGATAACAATAATAATCCGGGTCATTCTTATTTTTTTGTTTGCACTGCTGGTCTTTCTTTATTGTCAAGCAGAAATATTCCCCACGTTCGTTTTTCCCCGTTGGCTCACCGCCAAGCTTACGACATTGCTCCTTTGTTTTCGTATACCCAGCGGCGAGTATGTCGTTTGGGGCGAGAAGAAAAGAAGAAAATACAAGGGTACAGATTGCAATACCGCGTAGTTTCACCAGCGCCCCCTCCGTTTTGAGAAAATTTATACGCAATGGTTGTTTTAGACAAGGTGACTGGCTGGCCTTCCCCCTGAAAAGTGGTCCTCCCTCATGTATGGCTTTGCCTGAACACGATCAACAGTCCAAGTGCCCGCGACCGCGAGCTCGCGTGGGGAATGGGACTGAGCTTGGCGTCGTCGTTGAGGCCACTTATTGTCTTTCCCGATCTTCAAGAGGTCAGGGCGAATGGGGTCCTTGATCGCGTAGATGACCGCGACTGACTGCGGCGCGGCAGCGCATCCTTCTGGTGAAGCCAAGGTGATTTCCACCCGGAGTGCCGAATGGTCGGAAAGCTCTCGTTCCCGGGTGCCATGCAAATATTCGCATCGAGGTACGCGGTCGAAGACACTGACATTGGCGAAAACATGGTCGAGCCGGAACCCGTTTTTCGCCCGTGCGCTGTACCATGTGTACTCGGGGACTTCGGGATTAATGGCTCGCTGAACATCAAGAAGTCTGCCTTTCCGAAATCGTCAAAACGCTCTGAGGCGACGAAAGGGGTGCGCCAGGTGCAAGATCGATAGCGTTGTTCCCAGTGTTGAAATCGCCGATGAAGAGATCGGGCCTGTTCTTGTCGGCTGCCGCAAGATGCAATGCCTCCCAATAGGGGAGCTTAGCCACATCGAGCGGCATGTAGACCCCACACAGTTTCAACCACCGAGGTCGACTACCCACAGATGCCGCTGATCTGCGGGCTCGGGGTCGAGCGGATAGGAAGCGATGATCTTATTCCGGCTGGCTACGAGTACAGAATTCGCCCGCTCCGGCACAGGAGAATGGCTTACGGAGCACCCAAGTTCGGCCAACCTGGCTTTGATCGAGACACCAGTCGAGTTGTTCCGGAGATGGACGCTCTGCGGTCGGCGCTCGATCCCTGGCTCGGCGCGCCCCGCTGGAAACAGACGGAGAGCCGCGTCACTTTCGTTTATCGGTTCGGCTCCGAGGATACGCCGCCGCTCGGCATGCGGCTCAAGGTCGAAATCAACTCGCGCGAGCATTTCGCCGTTCATGGTTTCATGCGTCAGCCGTTCGGCGTGTCGTCTCGCTGGTACGAAGGTGCATGCGATATTCAGACCTACGGGCTCGATGAACTTCTCGGCACGAAGCTGCGGGCACTTTATCAGCGCAAGAAAGGGCGGGACCTGTTCGACCTCGCTGTCGCTCTCGAGCAGGACGGCATCGACTCCGACCGGATCATCGACGCCTTCACGACCTATATGGACCACGGCGGGCACGGCGTGACTCGCGCTCTTTTCGAGCAGAACATGCACCGGAAACTGTCCGATCCGTTGTTCACGGCGGGTATCGGTCCGCTTCTGGCTCCCGGCTATTCCTGGAATCTCGAAACAGCAGCAGAAGCGGTCAACGCCGCTCTCATCCGCCGTTTGCCGGGCGATCCATGGAAGGATGCGGCGGAAGACTGAGCGCGGTTTCGGGCCGGAGCGGCAGGTCTTGCGTCCTACGGCTTGCGGCCGATCACGGCGCCGTTGGCGGCGGGCGCGTCGAACCGGACCGTCTCGACCTGCCGGAATCCGGCGTCCTCGAGCCACGCCGAATATTCGGCGGGCGTGTAGTTGCGTCCTTCCGTCTCGATCAGCATGTTGAGGCTCATCAGCGCGGCGGGCGCCGGCCCGGTCTTTTCGTCATCGACGAGAAGCTCGCTGATGACGACGGCGCCGTTGCCCGGCAAGGCCTCGAAGGACCGGCGCAGCAGGGCGCGGTTCTTCGCCTCGTCCCAGTCATGCAGGATCATCGACAGGAGATGCACGTCGTGACCGGGCGGAAGCTGCTCGAAGAAGCTGCCGCCGGCGGTCTCGATCCGGCCGGTCAGGCCGGCCCCGGCGATCTTTCCCGCGGCGATCGCGGCCACATGCGGCAGGTCGAACACGGTCGCGCGCAGCGCCCCATATTGCTTGCAAAGCTCGATGTCATACGCGCCCGATCCGCCGCCGATGTCCAGGAGGCGGCGGAAGCGCCCGAAATCCACCGCCTCGCCGAGCTTGCGCGCGGTCATCGTGGAAAGCGAATGCATCGCCTCCCAGAAGAGCGCCAGCATCGTCGGATCCTCGCCGTCGAACGCCGAGGACTGCACCGCCGGGTCCCATGTGGTCGGCCGGTTCGTGCGCAGCGCCTGCGTGAGCCTTCCCCAGCCCGCATAGAGCCGCTCGTCGGCCATCTGCACGAAGCCGCCGAAGTAATAGGGCTTGCCGCGCACCAGATAGGCTTCGCTCAGCGGCGTATTGCGATAGCGGCCGTCCGTCTTCTCCAGAAGGCCGAGCGAAGCGCAGCCGGTCAACAGCATCTCGGCCGGGCGCGGATGCAGGCCGAGCGCCTGGGCAAGCTCGCCGGCCGTGGTGCCGGCGCCGCCCGCGAGACGGCTGAAGAGGTCCAGCTCATGCGCGGCGGCCAGAGTCTTGAAGGCCCAGAAGCCGGTCGAAAGTGCCATCAGCGGGATGGCGGAAGGAAGCTCCGGTGCGGCGGCGGCCATCGGCCGGACGTCTGCAGGACCGGCCGCAGGCGCCGTCCGTGAAAGCTGGCTGGTCATGATCACCTCTCTTTCTCTTTCGGAGCGAGCCGCGGCTGCCGCCTGCCGAGAGGGGCGAATCTGGCGGCACAGGGTTACGCCACGATTTCAGACGGAGAGAATTCGGTTACACCTGAAACCTGGAGAGAACATTCCCCAGGTCCTTTGCCGGAGACGGCGAAGCTCTCTGAACCGCTCAGCCGGAAGCATCGATCAGGTCGCGGACACTCGCCTCGATCTGTGACGTCGCTTCGCGCAGTCCCTGCAGCCCGAGTTGGAGAAGCTCGGGATCGACCGGCGAGCTGCTGTAGACGACGCTGCCGGTGCGTTGAAAGACGGGAGCCCCTCTGACCCTGGCCAGCTGACCGCCGCGAACCATGGGGTGGGCCATGCGGAGCGGCAGGTAGGCGCTGCCGCCGTAGCGCATGATGCAGCTCATCGCGATGCTGCCCAACCCGACCGTGACGTCCGCCGCCAGATCGCCGAATGCGTCGTCGTGCTTGTGCCTGAAGCTGTCGCCCCAGTCGACATAGACATAGCCCTGGCGCCAGGCGGCATCCTCGACCGAGCAGTCCCCGGCGGTGGTGAGCAGGAAAAAGTCCTCGACCAGCAGTTCCTCCACAACCAGGCCGGACATCTCGCGGGGCTCGTACATGACGCCGATATCCATGGCGCCGTCGGCCAGCTGCCGCATCAATGCGGGCGAGTAGTCCGCCACGACATGCAGGGCGACGTCGGGCGCCTTGCGCCGCATCCAGCCTCCCCATTCGAGAACAAGCTGGTCCCAGAGGCTGACGACGGAGCCGAAGCTGATCGATGCCCGGTGCTGCTTCGGCAGCGCCACGTCGCTTTCCGCCCTTCGCCACAGCCGCAACAGGCGCGTCGCGTAGCGCTGCAGGCGCTCGCCGGCCGGCGTCAGCTGGGCGCCGGAATGATCGCGGACGAACAGCTCCCTGCCGATCCGCTGCTCGAGCGTCTTGATGCGCGCGCTGACCGTCGACTGGGTGACGTGCAGAGTTTCGGCCGCCTTGTTGAAATTCCCGGTGGCCGCGACCTCGAGGAATGTTCTGATCTGGTCGATATGCATGCGAAATGCCCCGCCGGACGAGTTTGAAGCTCCGACGGTGATCCTATCGCGATCACACGCATTTGAAAGAGCGGGCGGTGCCCGCCTCCCGGGACGATTTCAACCCCATGATTTCCGCGCCATCCCCTCGGGGAGCCTATATCAGCTGCGCCGGGACTGGACGGCCACGCTGAGAAAGGCCAGCAGCCCCGACACCAGCATGAGAAAGACCGCCACCGCGTTGAGAACCGGAGTGGATCCGGATTTTGCCATTCGATCATACATGGTGATGGACAGCGGCGCGTCCGATCCGACCAGCATGAGAGTCGTATTGAAGTTTTCGAACGACACGAGAAAGGCGACGATGAAGGCGGAGAACACGGCCGGAAACAGGAACGGCAGGGTCACCGTCGCCAGCACCCGGCGTCGCGTCGCTCCGAGATTGAGGGCGGCCTCCTCGAGCGTGACGTCGAACTTCCGCAGCCGCGCCGCGATCACGAGCGAGGTTATCGTCGTCAGAAACGAGAACTGGCCCATGACGATGAGCGGTATTCCCGGCCGCAGCCATCCGGGGCTGACGCCGAACGCGGACCCGGCGCCATTGGCGATCATGCTGGCGAAGAGCAGGATGGAAATACCGATGATCACGCCGGGAATGACCAGCGGGATGACCATCAGCATGTAGAAGACCCTCTTCAGCGGGAAATCATGACGCTCGAACAGGAAGGCGTTGCATGTCCCCGCGGCGACGGACAGCGCCGATACCGCAAGCCCGATATAGAGCGAGTTCATCAGGCCCCTGAGCAGGCGCGCATCGTGGAACATGCCGAGCTTCGGCTCGGTGTCGTTGAAGAACCAGTCCAGCGTGAAGCCCTGCCAGGGCAGCGCCGGGAACAGCGAATCGTTGAACGCGAAGACGCCGGCCGCCAGGAGCGGCGTCACCAGGTACAATATGAACACCGCCATGTAGGAGCGGTAGAGGAAGAGAAGAAAGGAACCGCCGGTGCCCGCCCTCATGCCGGTCACCTCGCGACCGTGTCGGCGAGGCTCTGGCCGGTCAGCTTCAGGCCGAGCCAGATCACGAAGGACGTGAAGGCGAGCAGCAGGACGCCAAAGGTCGCGCCGCTCTCCCAGTTATAGCGGGTGATGAACTGGCTGTAGATCTGTTCGGTGAACCAGCTGCTGTTCTTGCCGCCCAGCAGGACGGGAGTGAGATAGCTGCCGGCGGTCAGCATGAAGGTGATGATGCAGCCGGCGACGATGCCCGGCATCGCAAAGGGCACGACGATCCTTCGGAACACGGTGAAGCGGCTGCCGCCAAGGTTGTAGCCGGCTTCCAGCAGCGCATTGTCCATGCCGTCGAGCGTCGAGACCAGCGGCACGATCATGAACAGGATCACCGTGTAGACGAGGCCGATCACGACGGTGGCGTCGTTGTAGAGCAGTTCGACCGGACCCTCGGCAAGTCCCGCCCACTGGAGCGCGCCGGAGACGATGCCCGTCTCGCGCAGCAGCATGATCCAGCCGAAGGCGCGGACGAGATCGCTGACCCAGAGCGGGATCAGGCAGAGCAGAAAGAGGCCGGCGCGCGCCCGCCGGCGCGCGATCTTGGCGATGTAGTATGCCACGGGGAATCCGATCGCGAGCGCAAGGACGGTCACCAGGATCGACATCCAGGCGGTCCGCAGCAGCGTGTGCCAGTAGATCGGCTCGCTCAGGAAATCCACATAGTTGCCGAAGCCGAAGCCATAATTGCGCGGGCCGATCTTTTCGCGAAGCGACACATATCCGATCCCGATCTGCGGCAGCACGACCAGCAGGCCGGTCCACAGCACGAACGGCGCCATGAGCAGGATAAGCGAAAGCTTGCCCGTGTCGGAGCGCATCACGCCGCCTTCATGGCGAAGCACAAGGCGCGGTCGCGCCGCCAGCCGATGTCGACAGCATCGCCTTCGGCCAGCCCGTGGACACGTGACTGGTCGGCGACCTCGACAAGCTTGCCGGACGACGTCCTGACGAGCACCCGGCTGTTGGCGCCGTTGAAAAGCAGGCTGTCGACGGTGCCGCTCATGGTCGCGCCATCGTCGCCCCTGCCGATGGTGATCGCCTCGGGGCGGACGAACACCTCGACGTCGGCGGAGCCGCCCGGAGCCTTCCCGCCGGCCCTGGCGAGGACGACGCCGCCTCCGTCGAGCGCTATGCGCACCATGCCGCCGGACGCATGCAACGCCTTCCCGGTCCAGCGATTGCTGTCGCCGACAAAGCCGGCGACGAAGCCCGAGGCCGGGTCGTCATAGAGCTCTCTCGGCGATCCGATCTGCTCGAACCGGCCGGCATTCATCACCGCGACGGTGTCCGACATCACCAGCGCCTCGGACTGGTCGTGGGTGATGTAGAGGAAGGTGGTCCGGAACTGATGCTGGAGCTGCTTCAACTCGATCTTCATGTGCTCGCGAAGCTTCAGGTCCAGCGCGCCGAGCGGCTCGTCCAGAAGCAGCACATCGGGCTCCAGCACCATGCACCGGGCGATCGCGATGCGCTGCTTCTGGCCGCCCGAGAGCTGATCGATGCGCTTGTCCTGGGTGCCGGGCAGGCCCACACGCTCCAGCACCGCTTTCACCCGGCCGGCGATTTCGGATCTGGCGTCGCCCCGGCAGCGCAGTCCGTAGGCTATGTTTTCGCCGACGGTCATCATCGGAAAAAGCGCAAGCTGCTGGAAGACCATCTTCACGTTGCGCCGGTTCGGCGGACGGCTCAGGACCGATTCGTCCTTGATCCTGATGTCGCCCGCATCGGGTGCCGCGAATCCCGCGATCATGCGCATCAACGTCGTCTTGCCGCAGCCCGAAGGTCCGAGGATCGAGAAAAACGACCCGCTGGGGACGCCGAACGAGACATCCCGGACGGCGGTGAACTCGCCGAAGCGCTTCGTCACGTCTATGCATTCAAGATCATACATCCGATGGTCCCGGCATTGGGGCGAAGGGCTTCCGGCAGGCACAGTGCCGGGGAGGCGGGCCTCCCCGGCACGTCGATCTCAAGGTATGGCCGGCGCTGGCTAGTTCGACGCCGCCTGGATACGATCAAGCACCTTGCCTTCCAGATCTTCAAGCCCGGCGGGAACGCTGGGCATGAACTTCAGGTTGGCCAGAGCTTCGTCGTCGAAGGCCGCAGCGACCGCGGCCCTGGACCCTTCCGGCATGAGCTGGACCGAATTCTTCACCGCCCCGATCGCTCCCGACGATTCCGAGATCATGGTGACGATCTCGGGCTGCATCACAAAGTTGATCCACTTATAGGCGGCGTCGTCCGCCTCGCCTTTCGCCGGGATCGAGAACGTGTCGATCCATGCCAGAGCCCCTGTCCGGGTCGGGACGTAGCGGATGTTCTGGTTCTGGTTGTAGAGCTTGAAGGCCGTCGAGTCCCATGCGTCGGACAGGACGACCTCACCCGAAAGCATCAGGCTCGACAGGTCGTCGGCGCCGGTCCAGTAGGTCTTCACGTTTGCCTTGCAGGCAATCAGCTTGGGCTCGAGCTCATCGAGGATCTTCTGATAGGCATCCGGGTCGTGATAGGCCGCGAAGGGATCCTTGCCCATGTCGAAGGCCATGCCGAGCAACAGCGCCCGCTTCAGCCGCATGGAAACCCGGCCCTTGTACCTGGGATCGCAAAGATCGCTCCAGCCCTTGGCGTCGGGGGCCTTCGAGATGTCGACGATAAGGCCCTGCGTGCCCCACACATGCGGCACCGAGTAGATCTCGCCGTCGATCCTGGCGTTCTCCTCCATCGCCTTCATCATATTGGGCTGGAACACGGAAGTGTCGATCTTGGAAAGATCGAGCGGCTTGTAGATGCCGTATTCGGTCTGCGCGGCGATCACGCGGGACACGCTCGGCTGGGCCAGGTCGAACCCGGCGCCTCCGGTCGCGCGGAGCTTGGCGACCATTTCCTCGTTGTTGGACAGCGTGACCTCGACGTCGATGTCCGGATACTTCTTCTCGAACAGGGCGATGACGGCGTCGGGCGCATACCCGCCCCAGGTCAGCAGCCTGAGCGTTTCCGCATGGCTCGGCAGCGCGCAGCAGACCCACGCGACGCCTATCATCAACCCTTTGATCAAGTATCTCATCATGACTTTCCCCTGTTTGGACTTCCACCTGTTCATTCGTTGTCGTTGCTCGAGCATGCCAGGAAATACGGTGTGTTCGACAGGTTTTCCACCATGCCCGGATAGAAGTTCGAGACGCCGTCGCCCGAGATTTCGAAGTAGTACATGATGGGATAGGGCGAGCTCGTGTATTCGCCGGGTATGAAGGCCGTATACTCGCCGCCACACCACTTCATCCCGGCGCTCTGCCATTGCTCGGACTGGTTCACATGCCGATAGTGCAGTCCGACGCTGTGCCGTCCGGCGCCGAAGGGCGCAATCGATATCTCCATCGCCTCACCTCGGACGAACCGGTCTTGCGGGACATGGCGCGAGGGATGCGATTGCGACGCCGACCAGTTGAGGATCCTTTCGACCTGCCGCTCCACCAGGGGATCTGACCGATGCGGCAGCCCGGCGGTCATGGCGGCGGCCTCCATGTCGGCGATATCCTTTTCGATCGCCGGCAGCCGGTCGTCCCAGCGTCCCCGCAGCCAGGAGTGAGGACCGTAGGTTATGTCGGGGAGATAGACGTCCTTGCCGACATTCGCCGCTTCCGTCCATGCGTCATGCGCCTTTCGGTAGCGCACGAGCGCTTCTCTTGCCGGACGGCCATCGCCGGTAAGAAGGTGATATTCCCAGAGAACGGCGGCCCTGACCTTCTCCGCGAAGAAGCGGCCGATGGCTGCCAATATGGTCACGTCCACGCGGACCAGGTTCAGCTCCGGCTGCGGATTTCCGGCAAGGGCCAGCGCCCGGCCCATTTCGACGCCGGCCGCGGTCGCGTGCCGCTCCAGCCAGTTCGCCCATGTAAGCGGCGACAGCTTCCGGATGGTCGAGCCGTCAAGGAGGCAGGCCGCGAACTCGCTCGGCGAAAGGAAGAATTGCGGATCGCAGGCGCCGACGGTCCCGAAACGTGCCGGCCTGGCAAGCTCGTAGCCATAGGGCAGATGCGGGGCCTCATGCAGCACGGACATGTTCTCGTACATTTCGGGCCAGTAGGAATTGTTCGAGGCCGTCGGCGCATGGGCCAGCGAGACGAGGGGCAGGATGCGGCTCGCGCTCGCGACGGCATTTCCGCATGCCGCCCCTGCGGCGCCGAAGCGCGATGTCAGAAAGCGGCAGAATGCCTCCGGCTCGGCTTCGGGATCGTAGAGCGACCGCCCCCAGACCCTGTAGGTATATTCGAACTTCTGCCAGTCGTGGCGTCCGCTCAGGTGTTTCTCCTGATAGCCGGTGCGGCTGCCGGGGATCCCGGTCCCCATCCGGCCCTTGAACGAAAGGGGCTCGCAAAGCTCCACCCCCTGTGAGCCGCAGAAGGTCGAGCTCCTGCCGTAGCCTCCCGCCAGCATCCGGTCGCCCCACAGCAGGATGCGGGTCGTGCCCGGCCATATCCGGAAGAGGACGCCATAGGGGCGATCCTCGCGCAGCAGGTCGCCGTAGCTGTAGCGCATGAACTTGCGCGAGCCTTCGCTGAACCTCCACTTTCCGGCGTGCTCGGCCGCGTCATGCCCGGAGTAAAGCGTGGCGGCCCGGGGCTCCGGGCCGGGCCCGGCGGGCAAGGCCTGGCTGCCGGCCAGCTCCAGAGGCCGGATGGACATCTGGTGGTAGGGAAGACCCATATGCTCCGAGGTGTATTTTGGAGAGATGCATACCGGCATCCCCGTATCCAGCGCCGTATCTATGAGCTTCTCGTCGATGCCCTTCGCATGAAGATCGAGACGGATGGTCCGGCCCGCACCCTTGACCGCGGCGAAATAGGTCTGCCAGAAAGCGTAGTCGCCCTCGGGGATCCCGCTCTCGACGTGAACGCGCAATGTGAGCCCGCTGATCGCGGGAACCTCCGCGAGCAGCATGGACAGGGCATCGCGGCAATATGCGGCGATGTTGCGCGGACCGAGGCCCGAGATCTGATGCTTCGCGTTCGGACAATTGTCGAAGTCATAGCTCTGGGTCCACAAGGCGAGCTGGAACTCCAGTCCGCGGCGGTCCGCCTCGCCGGCGATGAATTTCAGGGTTTCCAGGTTCCGGGTCCGCTCCTCCCCGGTCATGTTCGAGATCGAAACATCATGGCCCGGGACCGAAACCAGGAAGGGATAGGCCAGGTGGAAATAGACGTCCGAAACGAACTCGTTCCCATAGGGATAGTTGTATTGCTTGCCGAAAGTGAGCGAGAAACGGTTGAACCTGTGGGTGGCGAGATGCGTCAGGTACTCCTCCCACCCATTGCGGTCATGGAACCAGGGAAGATCCTCGGTCTCGCTCTGGAAACACTTGGAAATGCTGCGGATCGCCGCGGCCGGCGTCCCCACCAACGGCTCGGCAAAGTCCAAGGCGTCCGGGAGAGACCCGGCGAAGCGCACGCGGTCCGCCAGCTCGGTGATCGCATAGACCAGGCCGCGCAAATCCGCCCCATAGACGAAGATGCAGTTCGAATTCTCCTCGGCGCCGCGAAAGATGGCGAAGGAGTCCGGAGCGGCGGGAAGATCGAGGCCAATGACGGCGCCCCTTCGTCCGATCGCATCGCCATCCGTGCCCGCGAGGAGGACGATCGACTTGCTGCAGGCTCCGGCGGCCGATGATTTCATGGGACGGAACGCCGTCCCCCGTTCGCCGAGCCGGCTGCGCAGCTCGCCTATGGCCCAGCGGATCTGCGGCTTCGCCGGGAGACCGGGATCGAAGACGTCGAAATACAGGGCATCACTCGAGCCGGCAGCGCATTCTCCTTGTATGTCCATGTGAAGAAGCCGGTTGGTCGAGGGCTGACTGGATCTTCGGGTTCGGCCGGATGGTAGGTCACAAAAAATCCGCGCAGAAACGAATATTATCGCTCTTGTCGATCGTATTTTCCGATTGGTCCGGCCAGATCATCGAAGTATGGGCGAAGCGCTTTCCCGGCTGGCGCCCCAGGCGTCGAGCCGCTCGTCGATGCACGGAACGCTTCACGCTTTATCGTTCAGGCCGGGACGCTCTCTTTCCGCTCTCGCCTTCGCGCGCATGCGCCGGAAGGATGAACGGCGTCCTGACGTTCAGCGCCGTGCTGCCCAGGGATGAATCACCGGAACGCCGGCTGCGTTGAAGGCGCTGGCATCGCGCGTGGCGACCGCGAAACCATGCGCGGTTGCGACGGCGGCGATATAGCCGTCCGGCGTGGGAAAGCCCTTGCCGGCGCTGCGGGCCGCCACGGCCAGATCGGCGTAGTGGCGAGCGGCGTCGGTATCGAAGGGCAGGATTCTACCCTCGAACAAGGCAAGACTCCCGTCCAGCATCGTAGCGAGCTTCTGCTTGCGCCGTCCGTCCGGCAGCGTGCCGATGCCGAACAGCAATTCCGCGACGGTGACGCTGGACAGATAGAGGGTTTCGGCGGCCTGCTCATCCAGCCAGTCGCGCACCGCGGGGTCCGGCTCCGGCTTCATGGCCTCGGAAACGACATTGGTATCCAGAACGATCATTCAAAGCTCATCGGCGCTGCGGGCGTCCTGTCGCGGGCCTGCTCCAGCGCCTCGAAATCGGCATTGGTCAATCCTGCCTTGCGGCTCAATGCCGCGAGGGCGGAGCCGATGCGCAGGCGCTGTGCGGGACGAACCGCCGCTTCCAGAATGTCGCGCATTTCCGCTTCGGCGCTGCGGCCATGATGGGCCGCGCGCACCTTGAGGGCGCGGTGGGCTTCATCCGAGAGGTTGCGAATGGTGACCGCAGGCATGTTGATGGCGTCTCCGGCTAGATGATATCAACGCTATCAATATATAGGATCTGCCATCACCAGACAAGACGTGACCCGCTATCTGGCGGGCTGGCCGACGCCTGCCGCCAATCTCATCTCCATGCACCGGCTCGCGGACATGAAGGCTGAAGGCAGCCAACGACACCTTCGCACCTTTCGTGCGGCCTGCTCCTCGAAGCGGCTCGTGAGGTCGCGGCCGCGTTTCGTATCGCCGCGTGAGAGGAAAGGGCGGCTGCCAGGACTCGCGACGGACGATCCAGACCTCGTAGGTCGGCGTCAGCCAGTCAGGCGCATCCAGGGAGAGCCCTGCAACGGTGATGCCGGCACCGCCCGCAAGGCGGCTCAGGCCTTTTCCGTGATCCGCAGCAGATGGCTGGCGCGCGTCGCTATGACGGCGCGAATGGACTTGAGGACTCCATGTCTGATGCCCTCCTCCTCGAATTCGGCCAGAAGATTGTCGGCTTCTCCAGTGATGCGTCCCGCAAGGTCCGTCATACCCTTGACCAGCAGACGGTGAGCGCCGCGCGTGTCCGGCACGAGCGTCAGCCAGTGTTTCAATTGTATCGTGTCAGCGACAGAGCGCCCACCTATCGCCATGGCGAGCTTTTTCGCCAGTCTCGGATAAGCCGCGGTGCAGACGACATCGTAAAGCGGAGCGAGATCAGGCGTCCTGCTTCCATAAAGCAAGGCGTAGTTCTTCCCATGGGCATCCGCATTGCCGACCAGATAGTGAAAAATGAGCATGCGGATAAAGCTCAACCTGTCAGCCGCCGGCCGCGCCGCGGCGTGGTCGATCAGGCCCAGCGAACGCGCCGTTCCGGGTCCGCCTTCTGCCTCATACTTGAGCTCCGGCGGCACGCTCAGCGCCTGGCAGAAGTCCTCCTGGTGCAGACGCGTGATCGTTCCATCCTCGTGCCGGGAGCGGTCGTAGCGCTCGACCAGCAGGAACGGAACTGCGCCGCTATGGCGCATCTCGACCGCGGGCACCGGCAGCTTCAGCCGCGACGCGAGGCGCAGGCAGAACAGTTCGTTCTCGACCGTGCCATCGAGCGCCTGAATGAACGGCTTGAGGATATGCGTGGTGGGGCGGCCGCCTTTGGCGAGCCCGATCGTTTCGCCATCGACGCAGACAGCGAGCTTGTCCTGAGCGCCCGCGAGCGAGAGGCGAACGCCCTCCTCACCGCCGAGCAACGGGCGCTCCCTGAGCTTGCCGATGAGCTCTTCGAGCCGCGCCGGACTCAGAACTTCGACTCCGTCGCCGGAAGATGGCGGCGTCCGGCCGGCCGGATACAGCGACAAGGCTCCGGCGCATTCACCGCCGATCACTTCGAGCAGGCCGAAGACGTTGCCGGCTGAAATGCCGAGGGCGCCGGCAAGACGCTGCCGGGCGCCCCCATCCGGCAGAAGCCCGGAGAAGAACGGCCGAACCACCCGATCAGCGCACGCGGCTTCCTGCAACGGCATGGAAAAGGAGATGGCGCGCGACTCTCGCCTGGCGATATAGTCGGAGTCATAGGTGTAGCTGAGAGCGCCCGCCTCGTCCCGACTGAGAGTGCCGGCCTTCGCTCCACCGAAATAGACATCCAGCAGGCGGCTCATGATGAACTCTCCCACCGGCTGCCGATGGACACGCTGAGGCCCAGAGCCGCCGCCACCCGCAGAGCGCGTCCGAGCTGACAGCTCTCCTTTCCGGCTTCGAGCTCGCGCACGAAACGCATGCCGACTCCAGTGAGGCCGGCGAGCTGTTCCTGGGTCAATTCTTGCGCCTTGCGCTCCTTCCGGATCAGGAGGCCGAGATTTTCGCTGTTTGTGATCGTCTGCATGATCATCCCTATCGGGACGATCATAGCACAACCTGGGATTCAAAGCGAACGAAAGACCCGATCGGGATTATTTTAAAGGGTTGGCTAGCGCATGTTGCCAGAACGTCCCGAGCGGAACGAACCTTGCGGCCTACTCCTCGAAGCGGCTGGTGGGGTCGCGGTCGCGCTCGTATCGCCGCGCGAGCGGAAAGGGCGGCAACCAGGACTCGCGGCGGATGATCCAGCTTTCATAGGTCGGCGTCAGCTGGTCGGGCGCATCCAGGCAGCCCAGGTTCACTTCGATCTCGTCCCCGGTGCGTCCGAAAACGGGAGAGCCGCAGCGCGGACAGAAAAACCGCCCGGCATAGCGGCGCGTCTCGCCCTCGACCGTCACCGCCTCCTGCGGGAATATCGCGGAAGCCTGAAAAAGGGCCCCATGGTGCTTGCGGCAGTCGAGACAGTGGCACAGGCCGACCCGGTAGGGGCGCCCCGACGCCACGATCCGGACATTGCCGCACAGGCAGCCGCCGGTGAATCGATCCATGCTGCGCCTCCTTCCGAGATCAGGCCGTCGGAATGGTTACAGCGAACGGCACCGCCATGGCAATTGCCCGCCCCGGGCGGAGAGACGATCGGTCTCTTCGATTAACCGCGGCGGGCCGCCCGCCTTGACAAGGATGCAACGGGACAAGCCAATATCCGGCGACGATTGATCAACCGGGAGCATTCGGATGAAACGACTGTCGGGCATTCTCGCCCTTTTCGCAGCCCTCCTGATCGCCCAGCCCGCCGCGCCGGCGCAGGCCAAGGTCCAGATCGACATCACCATCGGCGGCACGCTCTGGGGCAAGGGCAAGATCAGCTGCCGCCAGGGCGCGCGGCTGCTGCGCGACAGGGGCTACTACAACGTGTCGATGCGCGACTGCCGCGGGCGCTACTACACCTATCGCGCGTGGCGGAAGAACCGCTATTTCCAGATCGCCGTCGATGCGCGCAACTCACGCGTCGTGAACAGGCTCCGGCTGAACTGAACCGAAGGTGCCGCAGCCTCATCCGCGCGATTCGGGCTTGTAGGCCGAAAGGAGCGTCGCAAGCTCGCCCAGAGACTTTCCCGTTCCCATGGTCATCAGGCTGAAGCGGCCATAGCCCAGCGCGCGGTTTGCGGCGGCGAGGATGCGGATCGGCAGGCTCAGCTCCAGGGGACCGGTGATCTTCTCGTCGATGTCGTACATGATCGCCGCGCCGCGGAAATACACCACATGGCGCCAGGACAGCGCCGGCCAGGATATGAGCCTGTCGCAGACGCCGGCGTCGCGCATGCCCTCCGGCCCGATGGTCAGCAGCGGCCCCTCGATCCCGGCGCGGCCGAAGGTCGGCACGCCCAGCAGGATCCCGACGACGGCGAGAAACAGGCCGAGCCCCACCATCACGACGACAAACCAGCCCTCCCCGCCGGAGAGGACGCCATAGGCCGCGAAGGCGAGGCCCAGGAGAGCTTCGGCCAGCCAGAAAACGCCGAAGGCGCGGAGGACGAGAGGGCTGTTGGGGACGACGAGGGTGGGCGCCGGGCCGCTCATGCGACGCGTCCTTTCACGGCCCAGGCGCGGACGGCGAGGAGTATCTCGCCGTCGGGGCCCGTCGGCAGGCGCGCGCGGACGGCGTCCCTGAGCCGGGCGCGCGCCGGCTCGTCCAGGGACATGCAGTATTTCGGCGCGGACCCCGTACCGCCCAGGAACGGCGTCCAGTAGTCCTCGAAGCCGTCGAAGGACGCCGGCACGTCGAGCGCCGTCACCGCGACGTCGCGCAACCCGCAGCGTTCGAACAGATCCGCCAGCGGGCCTGGCCGGCATTCGGGCGCCCTCCTGCCGTCGTCGAACTCCGCCGCCTTAGGGTCGAGAACCGTCGCGGCGTCGAAAAAATTCCGCATGACCTGCATGTGGCCGGCATAGTCCCAGACATAGAGCGCAACCATGCCTCCCGGCCGCACGACGCGGGCCATTTCCCGCACCATGGCCTCCTTGTCCGGCACGAAATTGAGAACCAGCCCCGACACCGCCACATCGAAGCCGGCATCGGCTTCGGGCAGGGACTGGGCCAGGCCCTCGCGGAAGGAGACGCGCGGGTCGGAGACCTGGATGCGCGCCGACTGGAGAAAGCCCGGCTGGCTGTCCATGCCGACGACGCCCGAGGGATCCCCGGAGGCGAGCAGGCTCGACGTCAGCACCCCCGTTCCGCAGCCGATGTCGATCCATCGCGCTTTCGCGGGGCGCGCGAGCCAGGCCAGGAAGAGCGGCGCGATCCTGCGGCTCCACCGCCCCATATAGCGCTCATAGGCTTCGGCCCCGCCCCAGAGGCCCGCCCGCCGGTCCTGCATCAACCCCTCCCCCGTTCGATCGCCTGCCGCGCCGGACCACGATTATGCCAACATCCGCCGCTTCCGCAAATCCGGCCCTTCGCGCGGCGCGGCCACCCCCAAGAATCGGGTTGCAAGGCGTCCGTTTTGGGCGAGTATGACGGTTGAATGACAATTTCACGTCACAGATTGCCGATAGGTTTCATTTAGTTATCAGCGACTCAGCGCGAGTTTACGTCCGCCCATGGCCCCTTTCGCCGCCCTGATCGATCTCGCCGGATTGATCGCCCTGCTGCTGTGGGGCGTCCATATGATTCAGTCCGGCCTGCAAAGGGCTTTCGGACCGAGCCTGAAGGCCGTCCTCGGCTCGGCATTGAAGAACCGGCTCCAGGCCTTCGCCGCGGGCATCGGCATCACCACGCTGCTCCAGAGCAGCACCGCGGTGGGCCTGATGGCCGCGAGCTTCGTCGCCTATGGGATCGTGCCCCTGACGTCGGCGCTCGCCGTGATGCTCGGGGCGAATGTCGGCACGACCCTCATCGTGCAGGTGCTGTCCTTCGACATCGCGCAGATCGCCCCTGCCCTCGTCCTCACCGGCCTCGTGCTGTTCCGGTCGTTCCCGACGACGCGCGGCCACGATCTCGGGCGCGTCGCCATCGGCCTCGGCCTCATGCTCATCGCGCTGCACGGGCTGATCGTCGAGCTTGAGAAGATCGACAACACCGAGACGTTCCGCGGCATCGCCAGGCTGATCGGCGACCAGCCGGCCCTCGGCCTCATCATCGCCGCCGTCCTGACCTGGCTCGCCCATTCCAGCGTCGCGGTGATGCTGCTCGTCATGTCGCTGGCGAGCCAGGGCGTGCTGCAGTTCGAGACCGCGCTCGCTTTCGTCCTCGGCGCCAATCTCGGGACGGCCGTCAATCCATGGCTCGAGTCCCGGCATGGCGACAATCCCGCCACCCGCCGGCTGCCGGCCGGGAACCTCATCAACCGGATGGCCGCGGTGGCGGTCGCCTATCCCCTGACCGCCTGGCTGGCGCCCCTGGTGCTGATGATCGACGACGACAAGGGCCGGGCGGTCGCGAATTTCCACACCGCCTTCAACCTCGCGAACGCGATCGTCGTGCTGCCGTTCCTGACGCCGTTCGAAGCGGTGCTCCGGCGCCTGATGCCCGACCAGCCCGACAAGGACGACCCGGGGACCCCGCGCTACCTGGACAAGGCGGCGTGCGACATGCCGCTGATGGCCCTGGTCAACGCGTCGCGCGAGGCGCTGCGGATGGTGGACGTGCTCAATGCCATGATTGCCGGGACGCGCGCGGTGCTCGAGGGCGGCGCCAAGTCGAAGGAGAAGGCGACCGAGGTGAAAGGCCTCGACGATGCGCTCGACAGGCTGAATGCGGCGATCAAGACCTACCTCACCGAGATCGACCAGCGGCAGCTGACCGAGGCCGACCGCAAGCGGCTGAACGAAGTGTTCACCTTCATCACCAATATCGAGCATGCCGGCGACGTCATCGACCACAGCGTCCTCAAGCAGGCCACCAAGCGGATCAAGCGCGGCGTCAAATTCTCGCCGGAGGGCTTCGAGGAGATCCGCGGCATGCTCGACCGGCTGTCATGGAACCTCCAGGCGGCAAGCACGGTCTTCATGACGGAAGACGCCGAGACCGCGAGGAAGCTCGCCGACGAGAAGGCGCGGTTCAGGAGCATGGAGAGCTCGGCGACGGACGCGCATTTCGCAAGGCTGCGGGCGGGCAAGAAGGAGACCCAGGCCACGACCAGCATGCATCTCGACCTGGTGCGCGACCTCAAGCTGATCAACGCGCATCTCGTCGCCGCGGCCGCCTACCCCATCCTCGAAGAGAAGGGCAAGCTGCTGTCCAGCCGCATAGCCGAAGGATAGCGCGAGGTGAGCATATGTCGGCCCACAGCCTTCACCCTGAGGTGCCCGCCGCAGGCGGGCCTCGAAGGGTGGTAAGCGGCAAGCTCTCCGTGCCTGGACCATGCTTCGAGGCTCGCTCTCGCCTTCGCGAAGCCGAGGCTTCGCTTTGGCGCAGCAAGGTCGCGAGCGCCTCAACATGAGGATAAGCAAGTGGAGCGACTCTTTCTCAAGTCATCTCGCTCTAGCCCGGCGCTCTCCTTCGTCAGGTCAGGTCCTGATCCTGACATTCGCCTTCTCGAACCGCTTCAGGAAGTCGGCCGGCGGCGGCTTGTTGGTGACGATCGTGAGCGCCTGGTCGAGAGGGTAAGTGACGATCGAGGCGCGGCGGCCGAATTTGGAATCGTCGCAGACGATCACGACGGGCTGCGTATTGGCCGCCACGATGCGGCGGAGGTCGCTCTCGTCCTGGCTGTAGTCCATCCAGCCGAATTCGAGATCGCACGCCGCGATCCCCACGATCGACAGATCGAAGACGAAGCGCCGCACGTAGTCGCACGTCTCGTGTCCCACGACGGCATTGTCGTTCTCGCGCAGCATGCCGGGCGTCATGCGGACCCGCAGGCCGGCGGCATGAGCGAGGATCTTCCCGATGTCGAGCGAGTTCGTCGTGACCGTGACCTTGGCGAAGCTGCGCTTGGCGAGCGCCTGGGCCACCGCGACCGGCGTCGAGCCGGTGTCCATGAAGACCGACATGCCGTCCTGGACGAGGGCCGCGGCGATCTGGCCGATATGGATCTTCTCGCGCGCCTTGACGCGGGAGCGCTCGAGAATGGGCTGCTCGCGGTCGACCTCGTGGCGCACCGCCCCGCCGTGGACGCGGCGCAGGAGCCCCCGCGCCTCGAGCTCGCTCAGGTCGCGGCGGATCGTCTCCTCGCTGACGCCGAAAGCCGGCGCCAGCGCCCGGACCCGCACGCGTCCGGTCTCCGCGAGCTCGTGCAGGATGGAGTCGTGCCGAACCACGCTCAGCGCCGGCAGGTGCTTGTCCATCATCTCCAGCTTACCCCGGGAACCGATTATACGAGATGAAGCCAGTTCGTCCATCGGTCATCGTTCATGTAGAGGCGCGCGCGCATGAACTTCCAGACGCCATATTTGTGGTAGTCGAAGTCGAGCGACGAGATGCGCTCCTGGACCATCGCCCACAGCGCCCATTTGAAGTCGGCGACCGCGCGCATGACGGTCAGCCGGGCGGGATGCTGCCGGGAGCCGGACCGGAAATACCGCCGGGCGATCTCATCGACGACGTCGTCGGAATAGAACATCTCGCCGATCCAGACGCCGAGATCGTAGTAGCGCTCGTTGTTGGAAGCCCATTCGAAGTCGACGAGCTTGACCCGGTTGTCGGACGAGAGCAGGAAGTTGCCCGGCATGGGGTCGTTGAAGCACGCCGTGATGTCGAGTCCGGAAGCGGTAAAGGCGCTCTTTGCCGATCGGTATTTGTCATGCAGGAGCGTGAAGTCCCGCGGCAGCGTCGCCTGGAGCTGGCTCGCCTGCGCGACGTGCTCCTCGACCATCTCGAAAATGGTCTTGGTGATCATCAGCGGCGGGCAGGCGTGGAACTCGCGATAGAGATCGGTGACGCGGCTCCAGACGTCCGGATCGAGGAAATCGATATTCGTCGAGGCGCGATATCCCTCCATGAACTCGGTCACTTCAAGCCCTGAGCGCGGATCGAAATATATGACCTCCGCACCCACGCCGCGCTCGTGAGCGAGACGGGCGGCCTGGTTCGAAGCCTCGCGATTGATGAACAGCTCGCTGCCTTTGCCTGGAATCTTGAGAAAATAGGCGCGCTCGTGACCGCCCGCGTCTATGCGCCAGTTGGAATTGGATATCCCGCCGGCGACCGGCGAATAGGTGACATCCGCGCCCTGAAACAGCGGAATTGCGGCAATCGCCGCTTCCGCCTCGCATTCGGCGGGGCTTTCGGCCTGGCCGGGCTTGAGGCTCCTGCTCACAGGCTCCCCGCCAGGGTCTCGAAATCGGGATGGCGCATCGCCATGCGGGCGCGAAGCAGCCGCCACTCGGCGAATTTCAGATACTCGACCGCCCGGCGCGGCGAATGATGGGACGTGAGGAGACCGATCATCGCCCAGCGCAGGTCGTCGGCGACGCCATAGAGGCGGATGCGGGCGAGGAGCTTTCCGTCGACATGTCCGTGAAACGCCTCGAATGCCGGCGCCGCCTCGCATGGGAACCAGAAGGCCTCGACGAGATGCGACGCGAAATCCTCATAGGGATCGCGGTTGGCGGCGAGATCGTAGTCGACCAGGCGGACCGATCCATCCTCGTGGATCATTATGTTGGAGGCGTTGCCGTCACCATGCGCAGGCCGGCGGTCGAAGCCCGCGGCATTCACCGCCGCCCCGGCCCGGCGAATGCCGGCGATCAAAAGGTCGTAATCGGCCGGTCTGTAGGCCGCCGCCGCCAGCAAGGCCTGGTCGAGCTCGCCGATATGCTCGAACACGGTGAGATCGCGCGGCAGCTTCGGCCCGTCGTGGAGCGACTTGCGCAAGGCGAGCACTTCGAGGCCGTGGGCGCCGGAGGGCGCGATATCGGCAAGCGTCGCCGACCGCCAGCCCTCGACAAGCGGCTCCATGACGACAAGCCCGTGATCCGCGTCCGCGGCCATCACCCGCGGACCGACGCCGATGCCGCCGGCGTGCCGCGCCGCCGCCATGACGGACGGCAGATGCGCGTAGAGGGCGATCTCCGGATAATAGGCCTTGGCGAAAAGAGGCCGCTCGCCCGTGACGATGATGCCGGCGGCGTCTATCCCCCGCCAGCTCGGCGAGGCATGCGCGGCGCAGCCCTCGCGCCAGGCGTTCCGCGTCCCGCAGCCGCCGGCCAGGCGGACGGCGAGCCCGGCGATCCTGTCCCTGTCATGCGCGATCGACCTGAACATCCCTCACCCCATCGCGCGGCGTCCGCTTCCTATGCTCCGCCGCTTTCGACCAACTCTCTCAACATCGCGGTCAGGACATCAAGCCCGAAAACCAGATCGGCGGGCTCGGTGCGCTCGAGAGGCGTGTGGCAGAGCCCGCCGATGCTCGGGACGGCGATGACGATCGACGGCGTAAAGGGGGCGAGGCGCACCGCGTCATGCGCGGGGATGGTGTCGAGCGACAGCGCGCTGCCGGCAAGGGCGCCCGCCGTCCGTTCGGCCAGGGACGCCAGCTTGTCCGAGAACCGTCCCGGGCGCCGGTATTCGTCGCGCTCGATCTCCATGCCCGTCGCGGTCGCGCCGGCGACCTTGGCGATATCCGCCTCGAGCCGTGCGAAAGCCTCGTCGATGACCCGCTCGTCGGCGGAGCGCAACTCGATGAAGAGGCGCACCCGGCCCGGCACGACATTGGGCGAATTCGGCCACACCTCGATCCGCCCGACCGAGCTGTGCATGACGTCGCGCGGCGCTTCGTCGGCGAACCGCCTGACCGCGGCGATGATCCGCGCCGCCGCGAGGAGCGCGTCGCGGCGCTCGCTCATCGGGGTCGGGCCGGTATGGGAGGGTGCCCCGTCGATGCGAAGCTCGATCTTGCGGCATCCCCACCAGCGCCTGAAGACGCCGAAGCGCGATCCGCGCCGCTCGAGGACCGGTCCGCATTCGACATGCAGCTCCACATAGGCGTGCGGCATCGGCGGGGCCTCGTCGCCGCCGAGCCAGCCGATGCCGGACAGGGCCTCCGCAACGCTTATGCCGTCGCCGTCCTTGCGGGCGAGGGCGTAGTCGAGCGCGAAGTCGCCGACATAGGTGCCAGATCCGAGCGTCGAGGGCTGCCAGCGCGCGCCCTCCTCGTTCGTCCACGCCGCGACACAGAGATTGGCCTTGGGCCGGAGCCCTCCGGCCGCCGCCTCCCGGGCGACGGTCTCGGCGGCGATGCAGCCGGCGACGACGCCATAGGTGCCGTCGAGGCAGCCGCCATTCGGCTGGCTGTCGATATGAGATCCCGTCATGACGAGGGGCGCGCCCGCCCCGGCAAGCTCGACGATGCCGAACATGTTGCCGATCCTGTCGACGACCAGGCGGTGGCCACGCTCCTTGAACCATGCGGCGAGATGCCGGCGCGCCTCGCCATTGGCCGGGGTTCCTTCCGGCCGATGGATGCCGCCTTCCGGAGTCGCTCCGAAACGGGAGAGATCGCGCAACAGCGCGTTGAAGGCCGAATGAGGGCCGAGGGTCGCAGCAATGTTCAAGACAAATGCCCGATAATGTGAGTTTTGGTGCAAACAGGCATAATCCCTCTTGACCTTTTGCGCAACCGGCTTGTAAAAATTCCAACAACTAAAAGACAAACGCATTCTCCTCCTGGCTGCGGCCGCATGGCCTCCCAGCCGCATGTGGGAAAATGTGTGTTTGAAGCCAACGGGGAGTGAACGCGCATGACCATTCGCAAAGGGACCTATCTCAGCCGCCGCTCGTTCGGCCGCCTCGGGCTCGCAGGCCTCGCGGCCCCGGCGCTCGCGGCGCCTTTCATCCGGCGCGCCTACGCCGATACGCGCAAGACCCTCATCTTCGGATCGGGCGAGCCGGTAACGGCGAGCTTCGATCCGACGTCGCATACCTCGCTCGCGCAGATCAATCTCGAAGGCTTCATCTTCGGCCAGCTTTTCCGCACTCCCATGCGGCCGGAAAAGCCCGACGAGATCATATGGGAGCTCGCGACCGGGCAGAAGATCGTCGACAACTACACGATCGAATATTCGCTGCGCGACGGCATCAAGTTCCATGACGGCGCCGATTTCTCGGCCGAGGACGTGAAGGCCTCGCTCGAATATGCCTCGCAGGCCACGCGGCCCGCCGCCTGGTATCCCGGGCCGGTCGAAGTCCAGGTCGTCGACCGGCTGACCGCGCGGGTCTCGACCAAGGCCGGCGGCTATCCGGCGAGCGCCCTCTACTTCCTGATGGGCTTCCTGCCGATCATGGCGAAGGCCGACGTGGCCGATCCCAAGCGCCTGCAGGGGCATCCCAACGGGACCGGCCCCTTCCAGTTCGTCAAGCAGGACGGCAACTCGACGGTGCTCAAGGCCTATGACGGATTCCAGAACGGGCGGCCGCTGCTGGACGAGCTGCGCTTCAGCTATATCGGCGATGCGACCACCCGTGTCCTGGGCCTCCTCGGCGGCGAGATCGACATCGTCGAGCGGCTCGAGCCGGAGCAGTACGAGACGCTCGTCTCGGACAACCGCGTCAAGACCACGCGCACCATCTCGACCGAGAACAAATATCTCCACTTCCGCTGCAACAAGCCGCCATTCGACAACCCGGTGATGCGCCGCGCCGTGGCGCATGCCATCGACCGCGAGCAGATCATGGCGGTCATGGGGGTGGCGGGCCATGCCTCGTCGAACTACATCTCGCCCCTGAAGTTCGGCTATATCGACCTGCCCGACTATCCGGCCTATGATCCGGCCAGGTGCCAGGAGCTGCTCAACGAGGCCGGCTATCCCAAGGGCCAGGGGCTGCCCGAGCTCGAATATCTGGTCGGCACCGGCTTCTATCCCAAGACCAAGGAATATGGCGAGGTCATCACCGCCATGCTGCAGGAGCAGGGAATCCCGGTGAAGCTCACTGTGCTCGAAGTCGCCGCCTGGGTCGAGAAGATCTACCAGGCCAAGGAAGGCGTGCCGCACGACAACATGGTCGACGTCGGCTGGTCGACCGGCTCGCCCGAGCCCGACCTCGTGCTGCGCTCGATGTTCTACGGCTCGGCCGGCCCGCAGGGCGGCCTGGTCAACGGCATCAGGGACAAGGAGATCGACGAAGCGCTCGACCTCGAGCGCGGCACCGCCGATCCGGAGGAGCGCAAGAAGATCATCCAGACGGTGACGACGCCGAAGATCGCGGAGAAGCTGCCCTCCTTCTCGCTCTTCACCTCGGTCAACCTGCATGCGACAAGGGCCAGCCTCGGCGGCGTCTATTTCTATCCTAACGGGCCTCTCGACGTGACCAAGGCGCAGTACAGCGCCACATGACAAGGGGGTCTCTGCCTGAAGCGGTCGACGCGCCGGCGGGCGTCCGGCCGCTGGGAGATCGGTGATTGGGTTTCATTGTCCGCTTTCTGCTGAGGCGCCTGGCGCAGGGCGCGGTGATCATGCTCATCGTCTCGATGGCCATCTTCACCATCCTGCGCTGGGACGACAGCAAGAAGGACACGCCGGCGCGGCTGATCCTGGGACCGATGGCGACCCAGGAGGCCATCGACCGGAAGACCGATGAGCTCGGCTTCAACGATCCCATCCCCAGGCAATATCTCGCCTACATAGCGAACGTCTTCAAAGGCGATCTCGGCACGTCCTATATCCGCGCCGAAAGCGGCATGTCGCTCGGCGCCACCCAGGACGACATCCAGACCCAGCGCGCCAGCGTCCTGCGGCTGATGCTCCGCGCCCTTCCGATGACGCTGCAGCTGGCGAGCGTGGCGCTCGTCATCGCCATGTTGATCGCCGTCCCCATCGGCGTGGCGGCGGGACTGCGCCAGGGACACTGGCCGGACCGGCTCGCCGTCTACCTGTCCTCCGTCTTCGTCTCGCTGCCGAACTTCTGGCTCGGCATCGTGCTCGCCTTCCTGCTCACCGCGCAGCTGGGCTGGCTGCCGTCGATCGGCTACAAGGGCTTCGCCTACACCATCCTGCCGGCGACGGTCATCGCCATAGAGATGTCGCCCCTGTTCATCCGCTCGCTGTCGGTGTCGATCGCGGCCGCCGTCCGCCAGAACTTCATCGCGCTCGCCCATGTGCGCGGCATCCCTTCCCACACCATCTTCCTGCGCAACGTGGTGCGCAATATCGCGGTGCCCAATCTCAACCTGTTCGGCGTGCAGATCGGCGCGCTGCTCGGCGGCGTCCTCATCGTCGAATATATCTTCAACTATCCGGGCTTCGGCCTCCTGACGGTCCAGGCCGTCAGCCAGCGCGACTATCCGGTGATCCAGGGCATCTCGATCATATCGTCGGCGATCTTCGTCGTCGCCAACATCCTCGTCGATCTGGTGAGCGCCAAGATCGACCCGCGCGTGGAGCTCTGAGCCGTGACCGACACGACCGCCAGCACCCTCGCGCCCGAGCGCGCCGCCGCGCGCGGCCGCAGCCCGGCGGCGCGGCTGTGGCGCGAGACCTGGCGCCAGCGCGAGTTCCGCTTCGGTCTCATTCTCCTCGTGACCCTCATCGCCGCCTCGGTCCTGGTGCCCCTGCTGACCGGCATCGACGCCACCAAGATGCACATAAAGGACAAGTACCTGCCGCCGGTCTTCCTGCCGGGCGGCAGCTTCGCCCATGTGCTGGGGACCGACCATCTCGGCCGCGACCTCTTCGTGCGCTCGCTGATCGGGCTGCAATATGCGCTCGGCATCTCCTTCACCGTGGTCGTCCTGATGTTCCTGTTCGGATCGGCGATCGGATTGATATCGGGCTATTTCGGCAGGATCATCGACGCGCTGCTCATGCGCCTGACCGACGCGCAGCTCTCCATTCCCCTCATCATCCTCGCCATCACGCTGCTCACCGTGTCGCGCCCGACGGTGCCGCTGATCATCTTCGTCCTCGCGGTCTCGGGCTGGCCCGTCTATGCGCGCGTCGCCCGCGGCGTCACGCTCAGCGAGCGCAACAAGGAATATGTGCGCGCCGCGCGGATCCTCGGCGCCTCCCACTGGCGGATCATCCTGACGATGATCGCCCCGAACATCCTGCCGCCCATCGCGTTCGTCGCGGTGCTGGACCTCGCCCGGATGATGATCTTCGAGGCCATCCTCGGCTTCATGAGCATCGGCGTGCAGCCGCCGACGCCGACCTTCGGAAACATCATCGCCGACGGCCGGAAGTATCTCATCAACGCCTGGTGGATCGCCACCATGCCGGGCGTCTTCCTCCTCCTCGCGCTTCTGTCCATCAACCTCATGGGAGCATCGCTTGAACGGGCCCGCAACAAGCTGTTCTCCGGCCAGATCTGACGGGCCCGCGATCCTCGCGGTCGAAGGCCTGGCGGTCGAGATCGTCCGCGGAGCCGAGCGCCGCCCCATCCTCGAGGATGTCAGCTTCAGCGTGCCGGAGCGCGGCCTCCTCGGCATCGTCGGCGAGTCGGGCTCCGGCAAGACGGTCCTCGGCCGCGCCCTCACCGGATGGATCCCCGATCCGCTGCGCCGGAGCGCGGGTTCGGTCGCGGTCGCCGGCCAGAAGCTCGAGGAGCTTGCGCCCGAGCAGTTGCGCCGGCTGCGCGGCCGGACCGTCGGCTATATCGGCTCGGATCCCGGCACATCGTTCGATCCCACCCTGCCGATCGGCGTCCAGATCGCCCAGAAGCTGCGCGCGGTCCTTCCCGGCACCAGCCGGGCGGCGGCGAAGCGGCGCGTGCTCGAGCTTCTCGATCAGGTGCGCATCCCCTCTGCCGCCCGCCGCTTCGATGAATACCCATACCAGTTCTCGGGCGGCATGCTGCAGCGCGCATCCATCGTCGATGCGCTCGTGGCGCAGCCCAAGATCCTCGTCTGCGACAACATCACCCAGCCGCTCGACGTCACCATCGCCGCGCAGATCGTCAGGCTTCTGCGCGGTCTCGAGCGCGACCTCGCCACCGCGATCGTGTTCTTCACCTCCTCCATCCCCGTCGCCAAGGAGCTGATCGAAGACCTCATCGTCATCGACAGGGGCCGCATCATAGAGCGCGGCCCGAAGGACCAGGTGATCACCAGGCCCGCCGAGGGCCATACCAGGCGGCTGATCGACAGCTCGCCGCGCATCTGGGGCGGGAACGTCGAACCGCCGCGCGGCCCGGCCGCGCCGGATGCCGCGGCGGAGGCGCTCCTCGCCGTCCAGGACGCGGTGAAGACGTATCGCGTGCCGGACCGGACCCGCTTTTCCGGCACCCTGGAGATACAGGCGGTCCGCGGCGTGACGCTCGACATCCGGGCGGGCGAGAATGTCGGCCTGGTCGGCGAGTCGGGCTGCGGCAAATCCACCCTGTCGCGGCTCCTGAGCTGGATCGAGGCGCCCGACCGGGGACGCATATTGTTCCAGGGCCAGGACATGGCGCGCCTGAGAGGCAAAGGCCTCCTCGCCATGCGGCGCAAGTTCCAGCTCCTGCTGCAGGACCCTTACAATTGCCTGCCGCCGCATCTGTCGGTGGCGAGGACCATCCGCACGTCGCTCGATATCCACGGCGTGCCGCGCGCCGAAGCGCGGGAGCGGACGCGCGCGGTGATGCATGAAGTCGGCCTCAAGGAGGACGACGCGGACCGGCTGCCCATCGGCATGAGCGCCGGCCAGCGCCAGCGCGTCAACATCGCGCGCGCCCTGGTCCTCGAGCCGACCCTGCTCATCCTCGACGAGACGCTGTCCTCGCTCGACCCGGGAGAGCAGAGCCGGCTCATCGACCTCTTCGAGAAGCTGCAGGCAAGGCACGGCCTGACCTATCTGGTGATCTCGCACGACCTCGCTTTGGTGCGCAAAGTCTGCAGCCGGGTGGCGGTCATGTATCTCGGCAAGATCGTCGAAAACGCCGACAACGCCCGGATCTTCGAGAACCCGGCCAATCCCTACACGCGCGCCCTGCTCTCGGCGGTGCCGGTGCTCGACAAGGGACCGTTCAACCCGGCCGACTGCCTGGTCGACGGCGAGCCCCCGAGCCCGATCAACGTGCCGAAAGGCTGCTCCTTCGCTTCACGCTGCCCGAAAGCGGCCGATCTGTGCCGCAGCACCGAGCCGCTCTTCACCGTGCTCGGCAAGCCGCCGGACGGCGTGGCCTGCCATTTCCCCCATGACCGTCAGGGACAGCAGGCTGGCTGGTAGAGCAAGATGAATATACTCGCCCCGCAATCCTCGCCCTGAGGTGCCCGCGCAGCGGGCCTCGAAGGGTGGCAAGCGGCAAGCTCTCTGTACCTGGACCATGCTTCGAGGCTCCCCCGGCTCAAGGCCGGAGTCGCGCCTCAGCATGAAGGTACCAGGTGTTCGGCGAAGCGATTCCACTTCGCCGGGATGCGCGGCTAAGTCGTCTTCGGGTAAAACAACTCCAGGCCGGCGCAGGGGGCGGCAAGCTGCTCGACGCGGCCCCTGGAAACCTCGGTGACCAGGATCTTCCTGCCGTCGCGCGAGAAGGCCAGGTTCGTCGGGCATGCGCCGGCGAGCGCCAGGCGCTCCGCGACCTTGCCGTTCCTGCCGAGCACGGTGACGTTCCTCTGCGCATAGACGGTGCAGTAGAGCCGGCCGTCGACGCCGAACTTCATGCCGTCGGGTCCCTTGAAGCCCGTCTGCCTGTCCTTCCGGAGGACGTTGCCGAACACCTCGCGCTTCGGCTTCCTCGGGCCGAAGACGTCGTAGCGGTACACTTCGCCCGTGAACGAGGCGTTGGCATAGAGCGTGTTGTCGAGGCCGAAGGCGATGCCATTGGTAAAGCGGATCCGGCTGTCGATCAGGCGCTCGATCTTCATCCGGCGCGGGTCGATCTGGTAGACGCGGCCGTCCCATTTCAGGTCCATGAAGCCGGCCACGAAGTTCTGCCCGTCGAGGAAGTCGGCCAGCGCCATTCCCGAATCGGTCATGTAGAGATGGCCGTCGGGACCGAAAGCGAGGTCGTTGGGAAAGAAGAAGCGTCCATGGCGGCCGTCGCCTTCGAGACGCTTGATCTCGCGCCCGTCCGGAGCGATGCAGACGAGAGCCCGCTGGCCGGCCTCGGCGATCCAGATCAGGCCCTCGCCGTCGACCGCGAGGCCGTTGGGCCGCCCGCCCGTCTTCTTGACGACCCGGCGCTCGCCCCTGGGGCCGAGCCTGGTGACGTTCAGCGTGCTGTTGGACATTTCGGTCACGTACATGGACCCGTCGTTGAGCGAGACCGGACCCTCCGGCGCGCCGAGGCCCGTTGCAAAGAAGCGCGATGCCATTTCCTTCTCCCCGTTGATCACAACCAGCTGCGGACAGTCTCGACGATGCGCGGCGTCGACAGGCCGTAGCGCTCGTATAGCGTCGGCAAGGCTCCGGCATCGAGAAACTCGTCCGGAAGGCCGATATGCCGGAAGCGCCCGGCGAACCCGTTGAGGACCAGCAGCCGCGACACCGCCTCTCCCAGGCCGCCGACGATGCTGTGGTTCTCGGCGACGACCACGAGGCGTCCGGGCCGCATCGCCTCTTTCAGGATCGTCTCGCCGTCGAGCGGCTTGATCGTCGCGACATGAAGGACGCCGGCCCGGATCCCCGTGCCTTCGAGCGCCGCCGCGGCCTCGAGAGCCCGCATCGTCATCAGGCCGCTGGCGATGAACAGGACGTCGCCCCCCTCCACCAGGAGCTTCGCCCGGCCGATCTCGAACCGGTAGCCGTATCTGTCGAGGACCACGGGCACCCTGCCGCGCAGCAGCCGCATATAGACCGGCCCCCGATGCGCCGCGATTGCCGGAACGGCCTGCTCGATCTCGAGAGCATCGCAGGGATCGATGATGGTCATGTTCGGAAGACCGCGGAAGATGGCGAGATCTTCGGTCGCCTGATGGCTCGGCCCATAGCCCGTCGTCAGGCCCGGCAGGGCGCAGGCGATCTTGACGTTCAGATTCTCCTCGGCGATCGCCATGCAGACGAAGTCATAGGCGCGGCGGGAGGCAAACACCGCATAGGTCGTCGCAAAGGGCATGAAGCCCTCGCGCGCCATGCCCGCCGCCGCCCCCATCAGCAGCTGCTCAGCCATGCCCATCTGATAGAAGCGGTCCGGAAACGCCTGCGCGAAAACGTGCAGGTCGGTGTATTTGGCGAGATCGGCGGTCAGGCCGACGACGTCCGGCCGCGTTCTGGCGAGCTCGACCAGCGCGTGGCCGAAGGGCGCCGTCCTCGCCGGCTGGTCCTCGCCCGCGATCGAGGCGATCATGGCCGAGGTCTTCAACCGCTCTCCCGGCGGGAGCGGCTGCGGGCGGCGGTATTTGTCGCGCTTCATGACGGCCTCCCGGCGTCGAGGGCTTCGAGCGCCGCGCTCCACTCTTCCGGCTCGACACGCAGGAAATGGTTGCGCTCGCGGGCCTCGAGGAAGCCGACGCCCTTGCCCATCCTGGTGTCGCAGATGACGATGCGCGGGCGGTCCTCCCGCAAGTCGCGCGCCTGCCGGAAGGCGCCGGCCAGCGCCGGAATGCTGTTGCCGTCGACGCGCTGCACGTGCCAGCCGAAGGCGGCGAACTTCTGCTCGATCGGCTCGAAGTCGAGAACGGCCCTGGAAGGGCCGTCGGCCTGCATGTTGTTGACATCGACGATGGCGATCAGGTTGTCCAGCTGGAAGCCGGCGGCGGACATGGCGGCTTCCCATGTCGAGCCCTCGTCGAGCTCGCCGTCCGACATCAGATTGTAGACGAAGCTCGCCTGGCGCTTCCGCTTCAGCGCCAGGCACATGCCGATGGCGATGGGCAGGCCCTGGCCCAGCGATCCGCCGGTGATCTCCATTCCCGG
Organism: Parvibaculaceae bacterium; assembly: GCA_050246735.1. Classification (GTDB taxonomy): domain Bacteria; phylum Pseudomonadota; class Alphaproteobacteria; order Rhizobiales; family Aestuariivirgaceae; genus Taklimakanibacter. Next base: position 51,099 of record JBFWVM010000010.1, read on the forward strand.
CGTATAGGCCGCCATGCCCGACATGGGCAGGCGGCTGTCGTCGGACCCGTAGCTTTCGATCTCGTCTTCCGGAATGATTCCGGCTTCGATCAGGGCGGCGTAGAGGGCGATCGCATAATGGCCGACCGACAGGAGGAACCGGTCGCGCCCTTCCCATCCGGGATCCTGCGCGCGGTAGGACAAGGCGTCGAAATAGGAGACGGCCAGGATGTCGGCAACGCCCAGCGCCTGGGCGATATAGCCCTGCCCCTGCACCGCCGCCATCCTCAGGGCGTGACGGCGGATATTATGCGCACGCTGTTCCAGGCTGGTGTTCGATCCCCGCGCGTTCATCTCAGATCACCCTGTCCGACCGCGGGTCGATGAGGACACAGCGGTTCATGTCGATGGCGTAGTCGAGGGCCGCTCCCTGCTCGTGGACGTCATGCGCCCCGAGCTCCGCGGTCACGGGAACGCCGCCGATGCGCGAGGTCACGTAGGTGCGCGTCCCGGTCGGCTGGATGAGGTCCGCCGTCGCCCTGATCCGCACGTGACCCGCCGGGAGCGTCCCGCTTCCGGCCTGTGTCAGGTGCTGCGGCCTGACCCCCAGGAGCACCTTTGCGCCGCTCTCTGCGCCGATCGCGGCGGCCCGATCGTGCGGCAGGGCCAGCACCTCTCCCGTCTCGAGCTTCACCGCGAGAGCCTTGCCGCTCCTCGCCAGCTCGGCCGGAATGAGGTTGATCGACGGCGATCCGAGGAACCCGGCGACGAACCCGGTCGCCGGCCTCTCGAACAGGTCGAGCGGCAAGCCCTGCTGCTCGACCGCGCCGTCGCGCAGCAGGACGATGCGGTCGGCCAGCGTCATGGCCTCGACCTGGTCGTGGGTGACGTAGATGATGGTCGTGGCGATGTTCCTGTGCAGCCGCTTGATCTCGCCGCGCATCTCGTCGCGCAGCTTGGCGTCGAGGTTGGACAGGGGCTCGTCGAAGAGAAAGAGCTGCGCCTGGCGGACGATGGCGCGGCCGATCGCGACCCGCTGCCGCTGGCCGCCGGACAGCTGGCGCGGCAGCCGTTCCAGCAGTCCGCCGATGCCGAGCATGGACGCCGCATCGTCGACGCGGCTCTTGATCTCCGCTTCCGGAAGCCTGCGCGCCCTCAGCCCGAAGGCGATGTTGTCGTAGACCGTCAGATAGGGATAGAGGGCGTAGTTCTGGAACACCATGGCGATGTTGCGGTCGCGCGGGCGCATGTCGTTGACGACGGCGCCGCCGATCGCGATCTCTCCCCGGTCCACGTCCTCGAGGCCGGCGATGGTGCGCAGCAGCGTGCTCTTGCCGCAGCCAGAGGGGCCGACGAACACGGCGAACTCGCCGTCGCCGATGGCGAGGTCGATGCCCTTGAGGGCGTGCATCGCGCCGTAGAACTTGTGGAGGCCTGTGATCCGGACGTCCGCCACCTTTCGCGCCTCCCTAACCCTTGACCGCGCCGAGCGAGATGCCGCGCACCAGATAGCGCTGCATGAGCGTCACGGCGATGAAGATCGGCAATGTGCCGAGAACGGACATGGCGGCGATCTTCGACCAGAAATTGGACTGTCCGCCCATATAGTGCGTGAGCTGCACCGGGAAGGTGATGACTTCGGTGCGCGTCAGGATCAATGCGAACAGGAAGTCGTTCCAGGCGAAGACGAAGGTGAAGACGGCGGTCGCCATGAGGCCGGTCCTCGCCATCGGCAGGACCACCTTCCACAGCGTCTGCCAGCGGGTGCAGCCGTCGACCAGGGCGCTCTCCTCCAGCTCCTGGGGGATGTCGGCAATGTAGCCGCGCATCATCCAGATGACATAGGGCAGGTTGAACGCGGTATAGAGAAGGATGAGGCCCGAGAACGTGTCGACCATCCCGAAATAGACATAGATGAGAAAGATCGGGAAGACGATGGCGATCGGGGGGATCATGCGCTGCGACATGATCCACACGGCGAGATTCTCGCCGCCGGTGTTGAAGCGGGCGAGGCTGTAGGCGCAGAACGTCCCCAGAAGCATGGCGATCGCGGAGCTGATCCCGGCCACGACGAGGCTGTTGGCGATCGCCATCACGTCGCCGTCCTTGAACAGGACCCAGTAGTTGTTGAACTGGATCCGGCCGGGCGTCCACAGCGGCGGAACGTGGAAGATCTCGTCCGGCGTTTTGAACGAGATCATGAACAGCCAGTAGACCGGGAACAGGAAGACGAGGGTGACGGCTGCCGCGACGAGGTAGCGCAGCGCCAGGACCGCCGAGCGGCGCTGCCTGCGCGTGAGCGCCGTCATCTCACCAGCTCCATGCGGCGGAGCGCCCAGGTGACGATCACCGTGAGGATCGCCACGACGAGAAAGGCCACGGCCGCTGTATAGCTCGTATCGAACTGGGTAAAGCCGATCACGTAGGTATAGAGCGAGATCGTCTCGGTCATCGAGCCCGGGCCGCCCTCGGTCAGCGCCCAGATGATGTCGAAGATCCTGAAGAGATCGAGCCCCCTGATCAGCACCGCGATCGCCACCACCGGCTTGATCGCCGGCAGGACGATCTGGCGCAGGACCCGCAGATAGGAGGCGCCGTCGAGCTCGGCGGCCTCGAGCTGCGACTGGTCGACATTCGACAGGGCGGCGAGCAGCAGAAGGAACATGAACGGCGTCCACTGCCACACTTCGCAGACGATGATGGCCGGGTAGACATAGGAGGGATTGACCGTCCACAGGATGTTGACCGGCTCACCGGCGAAGAAGCTCAGGATCTGCCCGATCGGGCCGAAGCGGACGTCGAACATGAGGCGCCAGGTGGCCCCGGCGACGATCGGCGAGAGGACCGTCGGCAGCACCAGAAGTGCCACGAAGATCTGCCGCCCCGGCATCCGGTCGAGAAAGAGCTGGGCCATGAGGAAGCCGAAGACGAGCTCGAGCGGCAATGCGATGACGGTGATCAGCGCGGTATGGCCCAGGGCCTGCCAGAGCCTGGCGTCCCCGAAGAGCTGCCGGTAGTTCAGAAGCCCCTGGAACGACGTGTCCACGTCGGTCATCGTGATGTTCTGAAAGCTGACGATCAGCGAGTAGATCAGCGGGAACACGCCGACCAGAAGCAGGATGAGAATACCCGGCGCGATCATCAGGTACTTGAAATATCTGTCGGAGAACACCGACAGGCGGTGCTGGAGCGACGTTGCCGTGGTCATGGCGGCAGGATAGCGCAGGAGCGGGCACCGCAAAGGCGGTCCCCGCTCTCCTCCGGCGATCAGGGATAGGCGCCGGGCTTCGCCGCCCAGGCCTTGTAGACGTCCTTCTGCTTGTCCACTCCCACCTTCTGCGTTATCGCGTCGAACTGGGCGGCCATGTTGTCGGCGACCGCCTTGGGGTCCTCGCCCGCCCACAGGCTGCTGAGCGCCTTGGTCATGGCCTCGTCATACTTGTCCTGCTGCAGGAGCGAGAGATCGAGCAGGCCCTTCTCGCCGGACAGCTTGACCGTGTCGAGATAGGCGCCGGCGTCGGGCCACAGCTTGCGGTATTCCGCGCTCTCGTAATGGGACGTGCGGAAGGGATCGCGCAGGGTATAGGGCAGTTGCACCCGTTCGAGGCTCGTCTGCTTGCTGTTCAGCCACTGGATGAACAGATAGGCCGCTTCCTTGTTCTTCGACGTGGACGATATCGACAGCGCGAAGCCGACGCCGAGCTCGGGCCGGCCCAGCGGGTTGAGCGCATAGCCGACCTTGCCGGCGACCTGCGTCTTGGGCACCCAGTTCAGCGCCACCTCGCCCGAGCCGTAGCCGGCGGCCCAGCGCCCGTAGGGCGGCCACGAGATCGTCATGGCCGTCGTGCCCTGCAGGAAGTTCGCGAGATTGTCGACGAAGTTCCACTGCTCGACCCCCGGCGGCATGAACTTGTTGTCCGCCAGCATGGCCCGCAGCACCTCTACGCCGACGTCGCTGTTGACGGTCGCCTTCATCGTTTCGGCGTCGAAGAACTTGCCGCCCTCCATGCGGAAGCGCTCCTGATACATGTAGTGGGGATAGGGCGGCGTCCTGAAGAAGCCGGCGCCATAGGTTTTCGGCGCCATCTTGTCGGTTATGAACTGGCCGATATCCGCGAACTGCTTCCAGTCCGTCGGCGGAGCCAGGTCATAGCCGTGCCTGGCCTTGAACTCCTCCTTCATCTTCGGATCCTCGAAGATGTCCTTGCGATAGTAGAGCAGCATGACGTCCCCGTCGTCGGGGAAGCCGTAGATCTTGTCGTCGACCTTCATCTGGTTGTCGCGATAGGCGGGCGCGATGTCCTGCAGTTCGTCGCGATACTCGTACTGGTCGACGAAGGCGTCGAGCGGCTCCAGGGCTCCGGCCTTCACGAGGTCGGGCATCCAGGAGGGAATGACGTTGAGCGCGTCATAGGCGCCCGCCCCCGAGCGGTAGTCCTGCATGATCTTGGTGAACATCTGGTCCGTCGGGACCTCCACGACCTTGACCTTGATTCCGGTCAGCTTCTCCCATTTGGGTCCGGAATAGTTGAGAGGGTCGAGAGACTGAAGCCCCGCCTCCCAGACGATGCTGATCTCCGTCCCGGCATATTTCTTGGCCGCCGCGACGGCGACGTCGGCGGCATTCTTGTCCTGGGCAAAAGCCAGTCCCGATGAAAGCGCCAGGAATGAGGCGCCCACCATGAGTTCTCGCCTGTCGACCATGTAGTCCTCCCTTTTGTTTGCCGGCAGATCCGGCATTCCCACTTCACCTAGTGGATCAGCATTCCTCCATTCACGTCGATGACGGCTCCCGTGACATAGGCCGAGAGGTCCGACGCCAGGAACAGATAGATGTTGGCGACGTCGCTTGCCGCACCGAGCCTGCCGAGAGGTATTCCCTTGACGATCTCGGCCCGCATGTCGGAAGTCAGCTTGTCGCCGGTGATGTCGGTCTCGATGAGGCCGGGGGTGACGCAATTGACCCTGATCCCGTGCGGCCCCAGTTCGCGCGCCATCGCCTTGGCCAGTCCGAGGACGCCGGCCTTCGCCGCTGAATAGTGCGGCCCGCCGAAGATGCCGCCGCCGCGCTGGGCCGAAACGGACGACATGCAGGCGATCGATCCGCTGCCGCGGTCGCGCATATGGGGAATGACCGCCTGGCTCAGATAGAGGACGCCGCGAAGATTGACGTCCATGATCCGCTCCCAGCTCCGTGGATCGATCTCCATCGTCTTCACCGGCTGGGTGATGCCGGCATTGTTGACGAGGACGTCGATGGCGCCGAACCTTTCGATGGTGCTCGCCACGGCGCTGGCGCAGGCGTCGCGATCGGTCACGTCGCATCGGAGCCCCAGATGCCCCGGTCCCAGCGACGCGGCGGCCTCGTGAGCCGCGTTCAGGTCAATATCGAGGATCGCCACCCTCGCCCCTTGTCCGGCAAAGGCCCTCGCCGTCGCCAAGCCGATGCCGCGCTTGCTGGCGGCGCCCGATATGACCGCGGTTTTTCCCGCCAGAAGCAAGAAAGCCTCCCGTTTCGCGTTTCTTCTTTCGTCCAGAATGCGCGCAGGCCGGGTTTCCGACAAACGCGACCTTTACAAGAACACATGAATCCGGTTCACTGATCTGATGCAGCTGTCCTATCTCCGGGCTTTCGAGGCCGCTGCCCGCATGGGCTCGTTCCAGGAGGCGGCCGTCGAGCTTCACCTGTCGCCGAGCGCCGTCAGCCATGCGATCAGGAAGCTCGAGCAGAATCTGGGCGCGGCGCTGTTCGAGCGCGACGGCCGCAAGACACGCCTCAGCGCCGACGGCCGGGCGCTCATGCGCCATGTCGGGCCGGCGTTCGACGACATACGCCGCGGGGTGGGCCTGGTTTCGACCCGCGGCCCCAAGGTGCTGCGCGTTCACTCCGCGCCCAGCTTCGCGGCCCAGTGGCTCACGCCGCGGCTGCCGCAGTTCCTCGCCACCAATCCGGACATCGAGATCCGCCTGTCGGCCGGGACCGACTACACGCGCTTCACCAACGACGAGTTCGACGCCGACATCGTCTATGGGCGGCAGAACCAGGACGGCGTCGTCGTCCTGCCCCTCGGCGAGGAGGTCGTGACGCCGCTGTGCACGCCCAAGCTGGCCGGCCTGGTCCGGACGCCCAAGGACCTGCTGCGCCATGCGCTGATCGACAGCGACAACAAGCAGGTGAGATGGCCGGACTGGTTCGCCGCCAACGGGCTGCAGGCCCCGCCGCCGCACGGAATGCGCTTCGACCGGAGCTTTCTGGCCATATCGGCGGCCGCCAGCGGCCTCGGCATCGCCCTCGAATCGACCCGGCTCGCCGAGCGCGAGATCGCCGACGGACGCCTCCTGCCCATCCTTTCCGGCAACTCGGCGGACATCCGCTATGTCGGACATTTCCTCGTGTTTCCGCGGATCGCGGTCAGGCGGCACACATTGCAGATCTTCATGCGGTGGATCGCGCGGGAGCTCGGGCTCGAATTCGCCAATCCGATATGACGGCGGCGGGCGGCGGGCCGCCGGACCGGCGTTTCACGCTTCCCGGCGAAGACCGACCCTGCCCTGCTGCCGGCGCTTCATGGCGTCGTAGGTCGCATATTTGTAGAGCTCGGCCAGGCTCGGAAAATTGAAGCAGGCGTCGATGAAAGCCTGGGACGGGGCGTTCATCTGCATCGCCATGAGACCCACATTGATCAGTTCGATCGCCTGCTCGCCGATCATGTGGGCGCCGATCAGCTTCATGTCGGGAAGACCGTAGACCAGCTTCAGCAGGCCGGCATCATCGCCGATGACGCCGCCCCGGGCATTGTTGCGGTAACGCGCCCGGCCGACGACGTGATCGATGCCCCGGCGCTGCGCCTCGTCCTCGCTCGTCCCCACCATCGAGCATTCGGGGATGGTGTAGATGCCGTAGGGCAGAAGGGCGGGCACCTGCTGCTTGTACTTCAGGTCGAAGGCATGCACCATGGCGAGGCGGGCCTGCTCCATCGATGTCGAGGCGAGGGCGGGGAAGCCGATCACGTCGCCGGCGGCGCGGATGTGCGGCTGCGCCGTCCGGAATGTGTCGTCGACCGCGAGAAAGCCCCGCGCGTCGGCGGCCAGTCCGGCCTTCTCCAGCGCCAGGCCGTCGGTGTTGCCGCGGCGGCCGGCGGCCACGACGACGGCATCGGCCTTGAGCTCGCGGCCGCTGTCGAGCGTCAGCGTGAAAGGCGGGCCCTCGCCGACCCGCTCCACCCGGCTGGACGCGATGAGATCGACGCCCTTCTGCATCAGGCTCTCCTGCAGCAGCGCCGCGATCTCGGAATCGAGGAAGGACAGGTATGTCGCGGTCGAGTCGACCAGCGTCACCGACGCGCCGAGCAGGGCCATGACGCAGGCATATTCGCATCCGATCGGACCCGCGCCGACGACGACGAGATTCCCGGGCATGCCGTCGGCGCGCATGAAGCTGTTGGAATCGTAGATCCCGGTGCGGCCGAAATCGAATTGCGGAGGATGATGAGGGCGCGAGCCGCAGGCGATCAGGATGACTTCCGCCGACAGCACAACGGGCGGCCGGCGCGGATGCTCGACCCGCACGGTATGCGGATCGATGAAGGACGCCTGGCCCGGCACGATGTCGACATGGTGATTGTCCAGGTTCGTCAGCACCTTCTGCTGATAGTCGCGCACCAGCGCCTGTTCCCTGGCGAGGAAATCGCGAAGCGTGGCGCGTTCCTTGGTGTGGAAGGCGACGGCCTGCAGGCCGCGCGACTGAAGGCCGGCCAGGCTCAAGGCGGTCTCGCGCAGCGCCTTGAAGGGGATGCTCGTATTCGCCACCGCTCCGCCGAGCGACGGCGCGCGCTCGACCAGCGCCACGCGCTTGCCGAAATAGGCGGCCTGTGCCGCTCCTTTCTCGCCGGCGGCCCGCCACCGATCACGATCAGGTCATGCTTCGCGGCCTTCATCATCCCTCCACGACCCCTTCGATGAAGCCGCCATTGCGGAAGCGGGATAAAGACTCGCAAATCCGCTTCGACCCCGTCGAGGTTGCCCCACTTTGCCGCGACAGTCCATGTCGGCGTCGCCGACCGAGGCTACCTTGCCCGGCCTGCCACATCACGCGATCGTGTGGAACGAAATGCCGCCCTGCCCGATTGAGCTCATATGCCCGATACTCCACAGAAGGCGGCAGGTAAGCGCCGCGAACCCCGCCTCGCCCCAGGCACCGTCCAGATGGTCGTCGTCGGCGCCCTTCTGCTCGTGGTGCTGAGCGTGATCATCGAATATCTTCTGGGTGATTTCAGAGGCCTCAATGCCGGGGCGGATTTCGGCCTCGTCACCGGAATAGCCCTTCTCGTGGCCCTGTGCGCCGGCATCCTTGCCGCCGCGTTCCATGTGCATGGGCGAAAGGGCGGACGTTAGGCCAGGGGCGCGAAGCGGCGGTCCTCGGTCATGTCCCCGGCAACCTTCGCAAAAAGTCTAGTTTTACGTGCCGAGCGGTCGATGTTACCGTTCGCCGATGTTGCGCGTTTCACGTCGGGTTCCGGCCCGGCGTGATCCCCGCGCTTCAGTCCTGCACGTGTCCACCGACCGCGGATCCGTGAACCATAACGACCAGCCGGCCGTTCATGCGGAGCCGGGCCCGATACGGGCATTCCGCAGGCGGCCGTCCAACAGGGAGAACCACCCGTGAAGATGCTGCATCTCGTTTCGGCCGCGCTCCTGGCCGCCACCGCCATCCCCGCCTCCGCCGCTTCGATCTCGGACGGCAAGGTCAAGATCGGCATCCTCAACGACCAGTCGGGCGTCTATGCCGATTTCGGCGGCAAATGGTCGTTCGAGGCGGCCAAGATGGCGGTCGAGGATTTCGGCGGCAAGGTCCAGGGGGCGCCCGTCGAGGTGATCAGCGCCGATCACCAGAACAAGCCCGACATCGCCGCCAACATCGCCCGCCAGTGGTATGACACCGAGCAGGTCGATTCGATCATGGAGCTGACGACCTCCTCGGTGGCGCTGGCCGTCCAGGGCATATCGGCGGAGAAGAAGAAGATCGACATCGTCACCGGTGCTGCGACGACGGACCTCACGGGCAAGGCCTGCTCGCCCTACGGCTTCCACTGGGCCTACGACACCCATGCGCTCGCGGTCGGCACCGGCGGCGCCCTCGTCAAGCAGGGCGGCGACAGCTGGTACTTCCTGACCGCCGACTATGCCTTCGGCTACTCGCTCGAGGAGCAGACCGCGAACTTCGTCAAGTCGCAGGGCGGCAAGGTGCTGGGCTCGGTGCGCCATCCGCTCGGCACCACCGACTATTCATCCTTCCTGCTCCAGGCGCAGTCCTCGGGCGCCAAGGTCGTCGGCCTCGCCAATGCCGGCCTCGATACCGCCAACTCGATCAAGCAGGCGGCCGAGTTCGGCATCGTCGCCGGCGGCCAGCGCATGGCGGCGCTGCTGTTCACGCTCGCGGAAGTGCATGGCCTCGGCCTCGAGGCGGCGCAGGGCCTGACCCTCACCGAGGGCTTCTACTGGGACCGCAACGACGAGTCGCGCGCCTTCGCCAAGCGCTTCATGGAGCGGACCGGCCGCATGCCCAACATGATCCAGGCCGGCACCTATTCGGCGGTCACCCAGTATCTGAAGGCGATCGACAAGGCCGGCACCGACGAAACGGAAGCGGTCTCCAGGGAGCTTCACTCGATGCCGGTCGAGGACGTCTTCGCCCGCGGCGGCAAGGTCACCGACAACGGTCGCATGGTCTACGACATGTATCTGATGGAGGTGAAGAAGCCCTCGGAAAGCAAGCAGCCCTGGGACTACTACAAGGTGCTGGCCACGGTCCCGGGCGACGAGGCCTTCATCAAGCCGGCCGACAGCGGCTGCCCGCTGGTCGCCAAGTGACGGCGGCGGCGGTGGCCGCCCCTGAGACCGAAGCTGCCTCGAGCGGGCCGCGGGTGGTGCTTTCCGCCCGCGGCCTCAGGCGCGACTTCGCCGGCTTCGTCGCGCTCAACGACGTCGACCTCGACGTCCGTCACGGGCAGATCCACGCGCTGATCGGCCCCAATGGCGCCGGCAAGACGACCGTCTTCAACCTCCTGACCAAGTTCCTGGCGCCGACCGGCGGCCGGATCGAGCTCAACGGCCAGGACATCACCAGCCTGCCCCCGGCTAAGGTGGCGCGCCTCGGGCTGGTGCGCTCGTTCCAGATCTCGGCGATCTTTCCCCATCTCAGCGTGCTCGACAATGTCCGCGTCGCCTTGCAGCGGCCGGGCGGGCTGGCGGTCCAGTTCTGGCGGTCGCTCGCGGCGCTCGAGCGCCTGACGCCACGGGCCGAGGAGCTGCTCCATTCGGTCGGCCTCCACGAGGCGCGCCACCAGCTCGCCTCGGACCTCTCCTATGGGCGAAAGCGCGTGCTCGAGATCGCCACCACGCTGGCGCTCGATCCCAAGGTGCTGCTGCTCGACGAGCCGATGGCCGGCATGGGCCACGAGGATGTGAGCCGGATCTCGGAGATCATCCGCTCGGTGGCGCGCGACCGCGCCGTGCTGATGGTCGAGCACAATCTCGCGGTGGTGGCCGATCTCTGCGACTGGATCACCGTGCTGCAGAGGGGCGAGGTGCTCGCCGCCGGCGATTACGCCACGGTCAGCGAGGACGAGAGGGTCAAGGTCGCCTATATGGGGACGGCATGACCGGTCCGGCTCCCCTGCTCTCGGTCCGCGGCCTCCACGCCTGGTACGGCGAGAGCCACGCGCTGCACGGCGTCGACCTCGACGTCAGCGAAGGCGAGACGGTGACGCTGCTCGGCCGCAACGGCGTCGGCAAGACCACGACGCTGCGCGCCATCATGGGCCTCATCCGCAAGCGCCGGGGCGCGATCACCTTCCGGGGCGGCGACCTGATGCGCCTGCCGCTGCACGGCACCGCGCGCGCCGGCATCGGCTTCGTGCCGGAGGAGCGCGGCATCTTCGCCACCCTCACCGTGGACGAGAACCTGGTCCTGCCGCCGGTCGTCGCCAAAGGCGGCATGAGCGTCGAGGACATCTTCCATCTGTTTCCCAATCTCAAGGAACGCCGCAACAGCCCGGGCGGCAAGCTTTCCGGCGGCGAGCAGCAGATGCTGGCCATTGCGCGCATGCTGCGGACGGGGGTCAGGACGCTCCTCCTCGACGAGCCGACCGAGGGTCTCGCGCCCGTCATCGTGCAGCGCATCGGCGAGCTCCTCGCGACGCTGAAGAAGGCCGGCATGACCATTCTCCTGGTCGAGCAGAACTTCCGCTTCGCCAGCCGCATCGCCGACCGCTTCTATCTGATGGAGCACGGCAGGGTGACGGCCGGCTTTCCGGTCTCGCAGCTCGAGCAGCGCATGGGCGAGCTCCACGACGTCCTGGGGGTATGATGGCGGCGACGGTCTTCGGCATCCCGATCCAGGCGTTTCTCGGCCAGCTGCTGGTCGGGCTGATCAACGGCTCGTTCTACGCCATGCTGAGCCTCGGGCTCGCCATCATCTTCGGCCTGCTGCGCGTCATCAACTTCGCCCATGGCGCGCAATACATGCTGGGCGCCTTCGCCGGCTACCTGCTGCTGTCCATCGCCGGCATCGGCTACTGGCCGGCGCTGATCCTGGTTCCGGTGATCGTGGGGCTGAGCGGCATACTGGTCGAGCGCCTGGCGCTGTCGCGCCTCTACACCATCGACCCGCTCTACGGACTCCTCTTCACCTTCGGCCTCGCTTTGGTGCTCGAAGGCGTCTTCCGCTACTACTACGGCGTCTCCGGCAATCCCTATTCGGTGCCGGCGCTCCTTGCCGGCGGCACCAATCTGGGCTTCATGTTCCTGCCCAACTATCGCGCCTGGGTGGTGGTCGCCTCGCTCATCGTGTGCCTCGGCACGTGGCTCGCCATCGAGAAGACCAGGTTCGGCGCCTATCTGCGCGCCGCGACCGAGAATCCGAGCCTGGTGCAGGCCTTCGGCGTCAACGTGCCCCTGCTTCTCACCCTCACCTACGGGCTGGGCTCGGCGCTGGCGGGGCTCGCCGGCATACTTGCCGCGCCCGTCTACCAGGTCAGTCCGCTCATGGGGTCGAACCTGATCATCGTCGTCTTCGCCGTCGTCGTGGTCGGCGGCATGGGATCGATCCTCGGCGCCATCGTCACCGGCTATGTGCTGGGCCTGGCCGAGGGCCTGACCAAGGTGTTCTATCCCGAAGCCTCCAACATCGTGATCTTCGTGATCATGGCCATCGTGCTCCTGGTCCGGCCGGCCGGCCTCTTCGGAAAGGACGCCTGACATGGCCGTGGTGACCGAGGAAAGCGTGCGCACGAAGGACCGGATCCGGATGGAATGGGCGCTGATCGCGCTCTCGGTCGCCGGTCTCGTGGCGGCGCCGTTCTTCATCTATCCGATCTTCCTGATGAAAATGCTGTGCTTCGCGCTCTTCGCCTGCGCCTTCAACCTGCTGCTCGGCTATACCGGCCTTCTGTCCTTCGGGCATGCCGCCTTCTTCGGCGGCGCGGCCTATTTCACCGCGCATGCCATGAAGACCTGGGGATGGCCGCCGGAAGCCGGCGTCCTCGCGGGCGTCGTGGGCGCCACCCTGCTCGGCGCCGTGATCGGATTCTTCGCCATCCGCCGCCAGGGCATCTACTTCGCCATGATCACGCTGGCGCTGGCGCAGATGTTCTTCTTCTTCTGCCTCCAGGCCGATTTCACCAATGGCGAGGACGGCATCCAGGGCGTGCCCAGGGGCGTGCTCTTCGGCCTCTTCGACCTGCACGCGCCGCTCCACATCTACTATTTCGTGCTGGCGACCTTCCTTCTCGGCGTGTTCGCGATCTGGCGCATCGTCAACTCGCCCTTCGGCATGATCCTGCGCTCGATCCGCGAGAACGAGAACCGCGCGGTCTCGCTCGGCTATTCGGTCGCCAACTACAAGCTCGCCGCCTTCGTGATGTCGGCGGCGCTGGCCGGGCTCGCGGGCTCGCTGAAGGCGATCGTCTTCCAGTTCGCCACCCTGACCGACGTCGCCTGGCAGATGTCCGGCGAGGTCATATTGATGACGCTCCTGGGCGGCATCGGCACGATGGTCGGGCCCATCGTCGGCGCGGGCCTCGTGGTCGCGCTGCAGAACACGCTGGCGACATCCGGCTTCCCGGTCACGATCGCCACCGGCCTCATCTTCATGGCCTGCGTTCTCATTTTCCGCCGCGGCATCGTCGGCGAGATCTATGCCTGGCTCGCCCGGCACCGGCCGGCGCGGGGCTGAACCCTCAGAGAGGATTGCTGCCGATCCGCTTGCACTTGGGCGGCCTGCCGCGGAAGCCTTCCGGGCACCGGCGCGGCTCGTCGACGATGCGCTTGCACTTGGGCGGCTTGCCACGGAAGCCTTCCGGGCACCGGCGCGGCTCGTCGACGATGCGCTTGCACTTGGGCGGCTTGCCGCGGAAGCCTTCCGGGCACCGGCGCGGCTCGTCGGCGATGCGCTTGCAGTGACCGGGCTTGCCGGTCGTGCCCCGCTTGCAGCGGCAGTCCGGATAGCTGCCGACGGAATCGGCCGGGCACGCCCTCGGCGTATCGGCCACGCAACGCCTGCCGGTCCACTTCAGCCCGGAGCGGCAGCGGCAGGCACCGTCGATCCACCGCTGGTTCGCCGGGCAGTCGATCCTGCGGCAATCGGGGAATTTGCCCCTGGTGCCGGGCGGGCAGGCGGCCGGCTTGCAGTTCGGCGGGCTCCCGGTGAAGCCCTTCGCGCAGCGGCAATCCGGATAGGCTCCGACCTCGTTCACGCCGCAGGTCTTCTCAGGCCCTGACGGCGGCGTGCGGCACTTTCCATCCCGGAAGCGCATCCCGCGCGGGCACCGGCACTCGCCGCCGATCCTTTCCATGCCGCCCGCACAGCGCTCCGGATCATCGATCTTGCGGCAATTGGGCGAGGTGCCGGTGTAGCCCGCCTTGCAGCGACAGTGGGGATAGTCGCCCACTGAGTTTGCCGGGCACTTCTCCTCGGGCTGCTTCACGTCGCGCCTGCAGCGCTCGCCGTCCCAGCTCGATCGTGGCGGACAGCACTTGCCCGCCACGGGGGTGCGCGACCAGCCCTGCGGGCAGACGGCCGATGGCGGCGGGGTTGTCAGGCCGAGCCCGCAGAACGTCGTTCCATGCTTCTCGAACGGCGCGAATTCGGCCACAGCGGAAGCCGCGTCGTCACCCGTATTCGTGTTCCCGGCGCTGCCGCCGGCAGGATCGAGAATCTCGACCTTGTTGGTGTAGCCGCATCTCACTTCCGAACCGGAAGGGGCCACGAAGCTGTTCGGCGCTTCGATCTCGAGGTCGAGCACGACGCTCTCGCCCGGATCGAGCTCGACCGCCGGATGGGTGCAGACGCCCTGCTCGGGATGGCCGAGCGCCGACTGGCCTTCACAGACCCAGGGCGCCGACCAGCTTCCGTTGGACGGCTCGACGGTCACGCCGTCGAACAGCGTATCGCGAATCTCGATCGGGCCATTGAACACGCCCGGCCCTTCGTTCGTCACCGTGATGGTGAACATCGTGCTCTGGCCGCTCGCGGTCACCTGGCTCGCCGCAGCGGTCTTGGCGATCGTGAGATTGCTCTCCTTGCCTTCAGGCGTGGCGAGCGGCAGTTGGGGCTCGCCGGTCGCCGCCCCGAGGCAGACGGCGGGCACGTTGGGGAAGCCGGGCGGAAGATAGGGCGCCAGTTGCAGCGTGGACGAGCTCATGTCGTCGGCCCAGACGAAGTTGTGAGGCGTCAGGCCTTTCGGAGCGGTGATATGGGCACTGTTCTTGACCGCGCATTCGGCGGCAGGTCCGACCGGATTCAGGGGGATCCTCACGGTCGCCGCGAATTCGACGGACTCGCCGGCCGCGAGCGCCGGATTTTCACTCCGGCACACGGCCCGGGGCGGTGCGGGGTGCTGGCAGGTCCAGCCGGCCGGCTGGCTGAGCATGAGAGTGGCACCGGCCGGCGGAATGGGAGGGCTGACCAGCTCGTCGACGAATTCGAGCGGGCTCGCGAACGCATCCGGGCCGGTGTTCGTGATCCTGACCTTCCACTCACACACCCATATGTTGCCCGACACCTGGCAAAGGCTGCTCGCCCACTTCGTCTTCTCGACCTTGAGGTTGCTCTGCTTCGGCGACGGGCAGGCCACGCCTCCGCCGGGCAAAGGCACGTCCTTCTTGAACTTCATCGCCGCCCAGCTGCTGTCGTCGCTCGCATCGGCGTTGGCCGGAGAGTCGCCCGGCGCCTTGACGATCTGCGCCTTGTTCGCGACGTAGCATTGCTGCACCGTCCCGACGGGAATGTTGACGGTGACCGGAATGACCGTGCTCTCGCCCTTCGCCAGCTTGGGATTCTCGCTCCTGCACTGGTAGAGGTTCGGACTGAGCAGCGGCCCGCCGCAGTCCCAGCCGGGCGGCTCGGCGAATGTCATGGTGGCGCCGGCCGGCGTGCCGGTAGGCAAAGCGTCGAGGATCTGGATCTCGCTCGTGTAAGGGTCGTCGCCGAGATTCGTCACGGTGAGCTCGAAATCGCATGCCCACCTGCCGCCGGAGACGGGGCATTCGATGCCGTTCGCCCTCGTCTTCTCGAGCCTGAGGTTGGCCGAGAGGCAGACGGGCGGGCTTCCATCCGGCGGGAAAGCCGGCATCAGCCGCGCCTTGGCCGAGCTCTTGTCGTCGCCGGCGAAGGCATTGAGCAAGGTGCCGCCCGGAGCCTTGACGATCTCGGCATTGTTGGTGACCTCGCACTTCGCCAGAGGCGCTACGGGAATCCTGACGGTCACCGGGATCTCGACCTTGTCCAGATGCGCAAGGTTGGGATTGTCGCTGCCGCACTGATAAAGGTTCGGGAAGAGCGCCGGCCCACCGCAATTCCATCCGGCGGGCGGCTGGAAGGTGACCGTGGCGCCGGCGGGCGAACCGAAAGGCAGCGCGTCGATGAACTGGACCGGAGCCGTGTAAGCCTTGCCGAAGTTCTGAACCGTTACCGTGAACCGGCACTCCCAGCTGCCGCCGGAGACCGGGCACTTTGCGTCCGGCCCGGTTTTCCCGAGCTTGAGGTTGCTCATGCCCGGCAGTCCGGGGCACTGCGCGAGCTCTCCCGGCAGAATCGCCGTGGCGTCGGCGCCATCGTCGGTCGGATCGGTGTTCTGGTCGGTGCCGCCGGCCGCCGCGACGATCTTCGCCTCGTTTTTCGCCTGGCATTGCAAAGGCCCGGCAAGGTTCTTGGGAACCTTCACGACGGCGTTCATGTTCACGGTCTGGCCGGGGAGCAGAGCCACCGGTCCTCTCTGGCAGGAATATGTCGGCGCGGGACCCGCACAGCTCCATGCCGCCGGTCCGAAAGCCGCCGTCGCGCCGGCCGGGATGGTGTCGTCGACTTCGATGATCCCGTCATAGACGGCTGCCCCGGCATTGCGGACCTCGACGTTGTAGCGGCATTCGAAGAACCCGCCCTTGTCGGCGCAGACATCCGCAAGCGGATGTTTCGAGATCCTGAGATTGGTCTTCTCGCCGGCGGGCGGCGGACAGTGAGGAGCCGGTATCGTGGCGGTCGCGAGATCGAAGTCGTCCGCGGCATCCGCGTCGCCGGCGCCCCAGGCCCATACGAGTCCGGCCTGGTTGTCGAGATGGCAGACGGGTGCGGCGACGGGGAGATCGACCGCCACATGGAGATCGACGCTCTCGCCGGAGAGAAGCGCTCCTGGGCCGTAAGTGCACTGGTGCTCGGTCGGCGAGACCGCGAAGCAGAGCCAGGGCGGAGCATTGGAGAGCGTCATGACCGCGCCCACGGGCGCTGCCGGCAGGCGGTCATTGACGACGATGGGGCCGACATAGGCGTCGGGACCGGTATTGGTCACCCGCACCACATAGTCGCACAGGAATCCGAGTCCGCCCGCGGCGCATGCGCCGGGCACCGGACGCTTTTCGAGGCGCAGATTGTAGGTCCGTTCCGGCGTGCCGTCCGGCGGCACGTCACCCGGCGAAACGCCATCCTCCGGCGCCTCACCCGGCGGGAGATGGTCCGGCTGCAGATCGGCGGCCGGCGCATAGGCGCCGGCGTCATCGCCCGGCTCGCAGGGCTGCCAGATCTCGACGTCGCCCACATGGCCCTGCTTCTGCGGATCGCCGCCGAGACCATCGTAGTCGATGAACCGGGATGCCGCCGGCGGCTCGTTGTCGGGCCGTGTCAGCGCGGGATCGGTGCCTTGCAGCCCGTGCACGATCGGCCACTCCTGCGCGGCGGCCTCCTGCATGGACGAAGCATCGGACAGCAGCGAGTCGCCCGTCGTCCATATCGTCATATCGCATGCGCCGGGCCGGACCGCCCCGGCCCGGTCGTGGCCAAGCCCGAGCGTCAGGCCGCCCGATGCGTTGCGATGGTCGGGCGGCAGGCCGATGGCATATTCATCGGGTATCGGTATCCAGATGCCGGGCGTCACCGGGTCGTCCGGTATTTCCCGCATGAAGCGGAACACCACGGACCGCTTCGCATCCGCGAATATGGAATAGTCGTAGCTGCCTTCGATGCCGCCTCGCTGAGCGACATACATATGATCGCGGGCGTCGAAGGCTATGTCCGAGACCGGATGACCGCCCGGCGTTCCCGAGACCTCGATCTCGCGGCGCGGATCGGCGCCGAAGGCGCCGTCGAGGTTGATGGACACGGACCAGATTTCGGGGCCTGCTGCGGCATAATAGAGACGTCCCGCGCGCAGGCCGAGACCCCAGACGCGCCGCTCCGGCTGGGTGAAGCCCCAGCTGCCCGAATTCTCGCTGTCGAAGGCAGGCGACCTCATGTCCATCACGGCGCCGTCATCCGCAATGACGGGAAGGCCCATCGCCCCGCGCCCGGCCCGGCCATGGTCGAATGTGTCGATGAGCGTTCCGGCCGCATCGAGGCGGTGGATCAGCCCGGTGTCGAGATCGGAGACGAAGAACTGCCTGGTGGCGCTGTCGAAGACGATGTCGCCGAGGCCCGGACCGCGGTTGCCGGGAATCGTCGCGAACAGCGACACGGCGCCGGTCCCGCCGTCGATCCTGTAGATCGATCCAGGCCCGCCGTTCCGGCCGAACTGCCCCGTCATCCACTCGGCCCCCGCTTTGCCCTTCTTCAGGCGTTTCGGCCCTCCGTCGCCGCCGGAACCGGGCATCACGATCTGCAACCCGAAGGCCGAGGTCGCGCCGAGATAGATGTTCGGCGTGCTCCGCGTCCCGTCGGGAAGGAGACCGTCATCGAGCGCTACCGCGAAAACCTGGCCGACATCGCCCGCCTTGACCTCGAGAACGGACGGCGCGGCGATGAGCTGCCCTGCCGGAGTCGATGCCCGGTCAAGCCTCAGGATCCGCGCCGACGCGCCGTCGGGATCGATGAAGATGCCGTCGGTCGGATTGCCGGCGACGGGCGGATCTGCGGGCTTCGTTCCGGAGAAGCCGGTCACAACGGCATCGCCGCGCGTCAGGACGGCGGTATCTTGAGCCTTGACCGCAGATGGGACGAAGACCGTGAGCACGAGACAGAGCAAACCTAGGTATCGCATTCACGACCTCCCACGGCTGCAACATCCGCCAATCTCTGCGCGGATCCTGCGCGGGCGATGTTGAATGCGTCCTGAAAAGGGAATTCATCGGCTGTTCACGATGACGATCGCCGTCCGCCTCGTCTGCGACCTAGCGCAGGTTGGGCCGATGGCCCGGCGCGAGATCGATCCTGTCGCCGTCGCGCGGCAGGCCGGCGTCCTCGGGCGACAAGGGCGGCATGATCTCGTTCAGGATGAGCCAGGGCGGCATGCCGTCACAGGCGAGCTTGAGGATCATGTGGGCGACAAGGTCGAGCTGGCGCGGATCGGTCACGCCGCGCCGCGAGAGCAGGCGCTTCGCCTCCTGGAAGACATCCACCAGCGCGTCCATGTGCTCGGGATCGAGATGTGTCTTGGGCATCGATGCTTCCGACCGTTGTCGGATGGATTGACCACGATCTCATGGCCCAAGCATGGCGGCCGCCTTAACCCTTGTTAATATCGCGGGATAATATTTTGCATCGCTCGTGCGCGCGCGGACCACGCATTCTCCCGTTCATAATAAAGGAGGACAGCCGGCGACCCGCATGCAGCACAAGGATACGTCGCCGCCGTCCCTTGCTCAGCCGTCCCCGAGAATTGAGGAACCGCCGTCCGTCGCCGTCCCTTCCCAAATCCTCGCGCCCGAATTGCGCAGCACAGTCGCCGGCTGCCGGCTTTGATTCATATGGCAAAGCCCGGGCTTCACAAAGACTTTTCAGGCGGGCCCCACGCGAAGTTTTCCGGATGTCGCCTTTATGCAACAGGTGAGGTTTCCGTTGCGGGAACTCCGCGCCTCTCTCGCAGGACGCAGGATGATCTCTCGGACAAGGCAAGCCGAAAGGAACCTTTTACGGGTTCCGCTGTTGATCTCCGCTCAAGGGCCCGCCCGCCAGGCGACGAGGGAGTGAGATGTGACGAGCAAGGCTTTTCGGGGCGGCATATCGCCGGCCCAGGCGCAGCGCCTGCGCCGGCAGGCCAGGCAGGTGAAGAAGGCCGCGCGCCTCGCCAAGGCCGCGCGCCTCGCCAAGAACGCTCATGCCGGAAAGTCGGAAAAGACCGTGAGCTGACATCGCCCGCGGGCCATTGACGATGCCGGCGGTCATGGCACCGAGCCCTTCGCCGGTGCGCGCCGGAACGAGGAACCAAGCCCCGAAAGCCGCGTTGGACAGCGGACCCGGCTTCCCTCCCCCGGGTCGGGCGACGGGTGGCGGCTTCAGGTCTCACGGCGAGGGATTGAAAGGACCGACTATGCGCATTCTGCCTTCGCTTCTCATTGCATCCATGCTGGCCTTCGGCGCTCCCGCGGCGCTTGCCGACGACCTCGTCATCTCTCCCGAGATCGGCGTCAGGATCCATGACGACGTCAAGGTGAAGAAATACAAATCCCACACATGGGACGGCGACGATCTCGCCGTTGGCGTGGTCATTCCCGAAGACGACGACGTCGAATATTACGACGTGCCCGACGAGGTCATCGTGGAGGAGCCGGCCCTCCAGGGGCATCGCTATGTCTATGTGAACGACCGCCTCTACATTGTCGATGCCGACCGGCGGATCGTCGCGGTCGTCGATTGAAGCGATCCCGCGGCGGCGGGCTATTCCGCCCGCCGCCGATGCAGACGACGCCCATCCGCCGGCCGGACGGGCGCGACGACTTTATGATTGTCGCCGCTTGCAACTCGCTTTATCGGTGTGGCTCACGCCAGCATCGGAGTCGAGCATGAACAAGCGGTCGAGTTTGCCCAGTCGCGTCAGATCGCGCCAGACGGTCATCGGGCCGTGGATGAGCATCCCGCACCCCATGGTCGCGGAGATGCTCGCGCAAACCGGTGCGGATTTCCTTCTCGTGGACGGCGAGCACGCGCCGATAGCGCCGCAGACGCTTCCTCTCCTCCTGCCGGCCGCCGAGCGGCGGGACATGCCCGTGATCTATCGCGTCGCCTGGAACAGGATCGACCTGATCAAGGCCGCGCTCGACAGCGGCGTCGGCGGGCTGATGGTGCCGATGGTCAATTCCAGGACCGAGGCCGAGCAAGCCATCGCCGCCGCGAAGTATCCGCCCATGGGCAAGCGCGGCATGGGAGCCTGGCGCGCGTCGGACTACTTCATGGACGACGGCGCCTATGTCGAGCGCGCGAACGAGGACACGCTGATGGTGCTCCAGATCGAGACCGGGGAAGCGGTCCGGGACATCGAGGAGATCGCCGCCGTGCCCGGGATCGATGCGCTGTTCGTAGGCCCCGCGGACCTGTCGCGCTCGCTTGGCCTTGCGAGCAGCGCGCCCCGGACGGAGTTGCGCAAGGCCTATGCGCAGGTGGTCGATGCCGCGCGCAAGAACGGCATCGCCGCCGGCATCGATGTCGTCTCGCCGGACTACGCGCCGGCCTATCGCGAGATCGGTTTCACCTTCATGACCTTCGGGGTCGATTCGGTTTTCATGATAGAGGCCGGCAAGGCCGGCATAGGGAGCCTGCGCGACAGGATCGCGGCGGCCTGACCGTCCATGACCTTCACGAGGCCGCCATGTCGCTGACCCTCTATATCCATCCGCTCGCCTCGTTCTGCCACAAGGTGCTGATCGCGCTTTACGAGAACGGCACGCCCTTCCGCGCCGAGACGGTCGATCTCGGCGACCCGGGCTCGGCCGCGGCGCATGTCGAGCGCTGGCCGGTCGGCAAGATACCGGTGCTCTTCGATTCGCGGACTGGGCGCACCATCCCCGAGACCAGCATCATCGTCGAATATCTGCAGGAGGCCTATCCGGGACCGGTCGCCCTCCTGCCCCATGACAGGGACTTGCGGCTCGCGGCCCGCCTGTGGGACCGCTTCTTCGATCTCTACGTCAACACGCCCATGGGCAAGATCGTCACCGACCGCATCCACCCGGAGGGCCGCTCGGATCCTCACGGCGTCGCGGAAGCGCGCCAGACGCTCGCCACCGCCTATGCGATGATCGAAGACCAGATGGCGTCGCGGCGCTGGGCCATCGGCGATGATTTCACGCTCGCCGACTGCGCCGCCGCTCCGGCGCTGTTCTATGCCGCGATCGTCCACCCTTTCGGCGAAGCCCATCCGCGGCTCGAGGCCTATCTCGACCGGCTGCTCGCGCGCGCCTCGGTCAGGCGCGTCATCGACGAGGCGCGGCCCTTCTTCCCGATGTTCCCCTATCGCGACGCCATGCCGGCGCGCTTTCTCGCGGGCTGATTTTCGAGGGCGGCCCGGCATTCGACCCCTTCTCCGGCGCAACGAACGGCTCCCGCCGGCGTTGCCAGCCTGAAGACGCGATCGGAGAATGCCATGCCCCAGACATTCGAGGAGTTCCTGGAAAAACGGCGCGCCGCGGCGCTGGCCTATGTCAGAGGCGATGCCAGGGCGGTCGCTGATCTCTCAGCGCGGACGGGCGCCGCCACCTTCTTCGATCCGGGCGGCGGCATCGTCGAAGGCGCCGAAGCGGTGCTCGATGCCTATGACGAAGGCGCCCGGACGTTCGGACCGGAAAGCATCACCGAGCTCGAGATCCACGATTACGGGTCGTGCGGCGAGATGGGCTTCTGGGCCGGGCTGCAACGCGCCACGGTCGCCATGAAAGGCCGCGCCGAGCCCGTCTCGATGACCCTGCGCGTCAGCGAGGTGTTCCTGTGGAAGGACGAAGCGTGGCGCATGGTCCACCGGCATGCCTCGGTCGCGGCGCCATGACCGCTCTCGTCTATGAGGCGATGCAGTTCGCCCGCCAGGTGCACAAGGACCAGAAGCGCAAATATACGAACGAGCCATACGCCATCCATCTCGGCGAGGTCGCCGGCATCGTCGGCGCGGTCGTCGAAAGCCCGCAGGCGCTCGCCACCGCCTGGCTGCACGACGCGGTGGAGGACCAGCATGTCGATCTGAGAGTGATCGCTCAGCGCTTCGGCGAGCAGGTGGCGCAGGGCGTCGAAGCCCTGTCCGACGTCGAGACCGGCAACCGCCGGGCGCGCGAAGCCGCCTCGCGCCGGCGCCTTCATGCCGCCGCCCCGTGGATCCAGACGATCAAGGTCGCGGACATCATCAGCAACAGCGTTTCCATCGCCCTGCACGACCCGGGCTACGCGCCGGAATACCTGGCCGAGAAGCGCGCCATGCTCGCGGTGCTCGATCAGGCCGACGCGCGGCTTCTCGAGATCGCGAAAGCGCAGACGAGCTGAGATCAGGCGCGCTTCACCAGGCGGACGATCAGGAGGAGGATCACCGCGCCGATCGTGGCGCCGAGTATGGCGCCGATCACGCCGCCGCCGAGGCTGACGCCGATGCGCGGCAATATGAGGCCGGCAATGAAGGCGCCGATGATCCCCACCACGACGTCGCCGACGAGCCCGTAGCCGCCACCCCTGACGATGAGACCGGCGAGCCAGCCGGCAATGGCGCCGATGAGCAGAAAAACCAGGATCGAAACCAAGTCCATGACCGCACCTCCGGTTGCCGGCAGGGTTTCAACGGCCATCGGAACCCAAAGTTCCCGTCCTCGGCCAGACCTCTTGGAGAAGGAGGAAGGGGCGGGAACAAAGCCTGCTCATGTCCGTTGGGAAGGGTCTATCCCCCTTCAAATGGAGAACCGCCATGCCTCTCGACACACTCGATGCCCTGTTCGAAGACACTTTGCGCGACATGTACTACGCAGAGAAGAAGCTGGTGAAGACCTTGCCCAGGATGGCGAAGAAGGCCAGCAGTGCCGAGCTCGCCGATGCGTTCAATTCCCACAAGAGCGAAACCGAAGGCCATGTCGAGCGCATCGAGAAGGTCTTCGAGATCCTCGGCAAGACCGCGCGCGCCAAGAAATGCGAGGCGATGGAGGGCCTCACCAAGGAAGGCGCGCATGTGATGGAGGAGGCCGAGGAGGACGGCGTGCTCGATGCCGGCCTCATCGCCAGCGCACAGGCCGTCGAGCATTATGAGATCGCCCGCTACGGCACGCTCATCGCCTGGGCAAACCAGCTCGATCTGGCGGATGCCGCAGCGCTGCTCGAGGAAAATCTCGCCGAGGAAAAGGCGGCGGACGAGAAGCTCACCAGCATCGCGGAATCGGTCAATCCGGCGGCAGAGCGCGCCGAAGCCGCCTGACCCGGAACGATCGATGCCCGAGACAGGAACCGATGACCGGCGCCCGCGTTGATCCAGGGCGCCAATCAAGGCGCACGAGGAGGCTTCCTTATGAATCGTGAGCACGAGAAGACCACCCAGCAGGGTGGACAGAACCAGCCCGGCCAGCAGCAGCAGGGCAACCAGCCGCAGCGTCCGGGTCAGGACCAGCAGGGCGGCGGCCGCAATCCGGGCCAGCAGCAGCAGCAGGAGGAGCCGGGCCGCCGTTCGGACATGGACGACGACAAGAAGCGCGACATGTGACGCAAAGTTCTCGTCATGAACCGCCGGCCGCAAAGCCGGCGGTTTTTTCATGGGAACTTTTCTGCCTCGTCATCGTCCCTGCTCGACCGCCAAGGGCTCGCCGGCCGTCCCGGCGAGCCCTTCTTGCTGGCCCGTCAGGAGCCGCCGACGATCGGCAGGATCTCTCCGGTGATGTAGCTCGAGCAACTGGGCGCGGCGAGGAACACGAAAGCGGGCGCGATCTCCTCGGGCTGTGCGGCGCGCTTCATCGGCGTGTCGCTGCCGAAGCTCTTCACCTCCTCGGCCGGCTTGTCCGCCGGATTGAGCGGCGTCCATACCGGGCCGGGCGCCACCGCGTTCACCCTGATCCCGCGCCCGACCAGGTGGGCCGCCAGCGACTTCACGAAAGCATGGATGCCGCCCTTGGTCATCGAATAGTCGAGCAGGCCGCCGCTGCCGCTGATGCCGGTGACGGAGCCGGTCATGACGATGGAGGAGCCCGCCCGCAGATGCGGGACGGCGGCGCGGGCCATGTAGAAATAGCCGTAGAGATTGGTCTTGAGCGTGAGGTCGAAATGCGCGTCGCTCAGATCCTCGATCCTGTGCTCGTGCTCCTGGAAGGCGGCATTGTTGACCAGGATGTCGAGCTTGCCGAACTCCTCCACCGTCCGCTTCACCGCGGCATCGCAGAAAGCGGCGCTGGTGACGTCGCCCGGGATGAGGCGGCAGCGCCTGCCTTCCGCCTCCACCGCCGCCCTGGTGGCCTCGGCGTCCTGATGCTCGTCGAGATAGACGATGGCCACATCGGCGCCTTCGCGCGCATAGAGCACCGCGACTGCCCGGCCGATCCCCGAATCTCCGCCGGTGATCAGGGCGACCATGTCCTTGAGCTTCTCCGAGCCCTTGTAGGCGGGCGCCTCGAACAGCGGCGGCTGCTCGAGATCGGCCTCGAGGCCGGGCTTCGCCAGATGCTGCGGCGGAAACCTGCCGGGATAGTCGCGCTGGCCGGCCTGCACCGGCGTCCCGGCGGACTTCGATTCCGGCGCCTCGCGGTCGCGGGCGTCGACCTGCGCCTGGATCCTGCGGCCCTTGTCGGCGGTGGGATTGGTCGAGCTTCCGCGCGCGGCGCCATGACGGGCCATTCCAGCCTCCTGTGGGAAGAATCGAAAGCTAACGTCCGACCGGAGTCGTGGTTCCGCCCGGGAGCCGGCTGTTCCCGGCGAGCACTGTCGGGTATACGCTCTTGTTCCTGGAAACCTTCTGCAGGCCATGCGCGTTGATCGCAACCGACGCGTTCAGAACACGGCGACGACCCAGCCCCGATGCCCAGGCTCCTGCTCCAGCTTGCACTGTGGACCGTTCTCATAGGGCTGCTGATCCTGCTGCCGGCGGGCACGGCGGACTATCCGGCCGCCTGGATCCTGCTCGCCTTGTTCGGCCTGGGCGGGCTGGCCATGATCCTGTGGCTCGCCAGGCACAGGCCGCGCCTGCTGCGCGAGCGCATGGCATCGCCCTGGCAGCGCGAGCAGAAGCCGTGGGACCGCCTGTGGCTCACCGCCTTCATGCTGGGCTTCCTCGCCTGGCTCGCATTCATGGGCTTCGACGCCGCGCGCAGCGGATTCACTTCCGTGCCCCGGTGGCTGCAGGCGGTGGGATTTCTCGCCATCCTGATCGACGGATGGGGCACATGGTGGACGTTCCGCGAGAATGCCTATGCCGCGCCGGTGGTGAAGATCCAGAAGGACCAGCGCGTGATCGACACCGGCCCCTATGCCTTCGTGCGCCACCCGATGTATGCGAGCGCCCTGTTCCTCCTGATCGGCATCCCCCTGCTGCTCGGCTCCTGGCTCGGGCTGCTTCTTTCCGTGCCGTTCATCATCGGCATCGCCTGGCGCGCCGTGCATGAGGAGCGCGCGCTCGCCGCCGAGCTCGCGGGCTACGAGGACTATGCGCGGCGTGTGCGCTGGCGGCTCATCCCCGCTCTGTGGTAGCCCCGCGCGGGCGCGCGCGCCTCACCGCTTCTGCAGGAAGGCCTTGAAGGCGGCGAGCGTCTCGAGGCTGACATGGTGCTCGATCCCTTCGGCATCGACGCGCGCCGTCTCGGGGCTTATCCCCAGGGCGCAGAGGAAGTTCTCGACGATCTGGTGGCGCTCGCGGCTCCTCTCGGCGAGGCTCGCTCCCTCTTCGGTGAGGAAGACGCCGCGATAGGGGCGCTGCTGGATGAGCCCCTCGGCCGCGAGGCGCCTGAGCATCTTCGCCACCGTCGGTTGCGCCACGCCCAGCCTCTGGGCGATATCGACCTGACGCGCCTCGCCGCGGTCGGCAATGAGGTCGGCGATCAACTCGACATAGTCTTCGACCAGCTCGGTGCGGCGATTGTGGCGGGTCTGGCGGAAGCTCTCGACATGGGTGTCGGCATCGACCAGCGAGCTCTCGGGAAGGCTGTGGGCTTTGGCGGCCTTCGTCATGAGCGACATCCCTCAGCAAAGATCATAGCAGAAGCTATAGGATATTCTGGCGATTATATCAAAAGCCGTGCCGTCGCCTGGAAATCTCCGGCAGCGGCGGACCACCGGCCGCCGGCACCGCTCCCCCTTCTCCGGCGCGCAAGACATGTTACTTTCACCGTCCTCCTTTCCTGACATGAAGCGGGTTTCCCATGCTGCTCGGCGTCATTGCCGATGATTTCACCGGCGCCAGCGATATCGCCAACACCCTGGCCAAAGGCGTGGCGGACGCGCCCGGCATGGCGGTGACGCAATATTTCGGCATCCCCGCCGCGCCTGCGCAAGCCGGATGCGAGGCGGGTGTCGTCTCGCTCAAATCGCGCTCCATCCCGGCGAGAGAGGCGGTCGAGCTTTCGCTCGCCGCACTGGACTGGCTGCTGCGGCAGGGCTGCGAGCAGATCGTCTTCAAATACTGCTCGACCTTCGATTCCACCCCGCAAGGCAATATCGGGCCGGTCGGCGAAGCGCTCGCCGATGCGCTCGGCGTCAAGGGCGTCGCCGCCTGCCCCGCCTTTCCGGCGACCGGCCGCACGCTCTATCAGGGCCATCTCTTCGTCCACGACCGGCTTCTCAACGAATCGGGCCTCGAAAGACATCCGCTCAATCCGATGACGGATGCCGATCTCAGGCGCTGGCTGAAGCGGCAGTCGCAAAGCCCGGTCGGGCTCGTGCCGTGGACCCTCGTGCGCAAAGGGGCCGCCGCCATCGAAGCGGCGCTGGCCGAAGCGGCCCGGCGCGGCGAGAAGCTCGTCATCGTCGATGCGCTCGGCGACGACGATCTCCTGGCGATCGGCGCGGCCTGCGCCGGAGCCCGGCTGATCACCGGCGGCTCGGGCGTCGCGATGGGCCTTTCCCGGAATTTCGCCAGGGCCGGCAAGCTCGGCCCGGCGGTGCGCGCCTGGCAGGGCGTTCGCGGGGCCGAGGCCGTTCTCGCCGGCAGCTGCTCGGCGCAGACCCGCCGGCAGGTCGAGCACCATGCGGCGCGCCATCCGGCTCTCGCCATCGACGCGCAGGCCGTCATCGCCGGCAAGCTCACGCCCGACAGCATCGTCGCCTTCATGCGGGAGAATGCCGGACGCCAGCCGCTCGCCTATTCCTCGGCCTCGCCGGAAGAGGTGGCCGCCATCCAGGCGCGGCACGGCCGGGAGAAATCGGCCCAGGCCCTCGAGACCTTCTTCGCGGACACCGCGCGCGCGCTCGTCGCGGGCGGCGTCAGACGGCTGGTGGTCGCCGGTGGCGAGACCTCGGGCGCCGTGGTCGGCGGCCTGGCGCTCGAGGCCGTGACCATCGGACCCGAGATCGATCCGGGCGTCCCGGCCCTGGCCACGACGGGCGCCGGGAAGGTGGCGCTCGCCCTCAAGTCGGGGAATTTCGGGGCGGAGGATTTCTTCGAGAAGGCGCTCGCGCGCCTGGAGGCCGGCACATGAGCGAGGCGCGATTGCGCGCGCTCCTGGTGGAGCGCTCGGCCTCGCTCTACCAGCGCGGCTTCTCGGTGGGCTCCGCCGGCAATATCAGCGCCGCGACCGACGAGGGCTTCCTCATCACGCCGACCAATTCGAGCCTGGGATTCCTCGATCCGGCCCGCATCAGCAAGCTCGACCGCCGGTTCACCCATGTGGCTGGCGATCCGCCGTCCAAGGAGGTCTTCCTGCACCGGGCGTTCTACGAGACGGTCGCCGGGACCGGCGCCGTCGTCCATCTGCATTCGACCTATGCGACCGCGCTCTCCTGTCTCGAAGGCGTCGACCCCGACAATGCGGTGCCGCCGCTGACGCCCTATGTCGTGATGCGGGTGGGAAGAGTGAAGCTCATCGCCTATGCAAGGCCCGGCGATCCGCGGATGGGCGACATGATCCGCGACCTCGGCGGGAAGTACACCGCCGTGCTCCTCGCCAATCACGGGCCGGTGGTCGCCGGTCCCGACCTCCTGTCGGCGATCCATGCGGCGGAGGAGCTCGAAGAGACGGCGAAGCTCGTCGTCACGCTCTCCGGCCGGCGCAGCCGCCTCCTGAGCGGGGACCAGATCGGCGAGATCGAAGCCGCCTTCCGGAAATAGATGCCGAAATTCAATAGACGACGACGCTGCGGATCGATTTGCCCTCGTGCATGAGGTCGAAGGCGTCGTTGATCTTGTCGAGCGGCAGGGTGTGGGTGATCATCGGGTCGATCTCGATCCTGCCCTTCATGTACCAGTCGACGATCTTCGGCACGTCGGTGCGGCCGCGCGCGCCGCCGAAGGCGGTGCCGCGCCAGACGCGGCCGGTGACCAGCTGGAACGGCCGCGTGGCGATCTCCTGGCCGGCGCCGGCGACGCCGATGATGACCGATTCGCCCCAGCCCTTGTGGCAGGATTCGAGTGCTACGCGCATCACCTTCACATTGCCGATGCATTCGAACGTGTAGTCAGCGCCGCCGCCGGTCAGTTCCACGAGATGGGCGACGAGATCGCCCTCGACCTCGCCGGGATTGACGAAATGGGTCATGCCGAAGCGCTCGCCCCAGGCCTTGCGGTCGTTGTTGAGGTCGACGCCGACGATCATGCCGGCGCCGGCGAGCCGCAAGCCCTGGATGACATTGAGACCGATGCCGCCGAGGCCGAAGACGATGCAGTTCGAGCCTTCCTCCACCTTGGCGGTGTTGATCACCGCACCTATGCCGGTGGTGACGCCGCAGCCGATATAGCAGATCTTGTCGAACGGCGCGTCGGCGCGCACCTTGGCGAGCGCGATCTCGGGCATGACGGTGAAGTTCGAGAAGGTCGAGCAGCCCATATAGTGATGCACCATCCTGCCCTTGTAGGAGAAGCGGCTGGTGCCGTCGGGCATGAGTCCCTTGCCCTGCGTCACGCGGATCTTCTGGCACAGATTGGTCTTGGGGTTGAGGCAATACTCGCATTCGCGGCATTCGGGCGTGTAGAGCGGAATGACGTGGTCGCCCTTCCTGAGCGATTTCACGCCGGCACCGACGTCGACCACGACGCCCGCCCCTTCATGGCCCATGATCGCCGGGAACAGGCCTTCCGGATCGGCGCCGGAAATAGTGAACTCGTCCGTGTGGCAGATGCCGGTCGCCTTGATCTCGACCAGCACCTCGCCCTCGCGCGGACCCTCGAGGTCGACCTCGACGATCTCCAGGGGCTTGGCTTTCTCGAATGCGACGGCGGCTCGGCTCTTCATCTTGGGCGTTCTCCTTCAAATCCGGAACCGGTCTAGCCCGACAGGTGCCCGGCCGTCCACCTCGGGATGAAACAAAGATTCCCGGGCATGCGCGCCCGGGCGGCTTGCCAGCGCCGGACGCTCTCAGGGCTTGGCGGCCGTCTCGGGCGCCTTCTTCTTCACCGGCATCTTGTCGGGGACCGATTTCGGCGCGCGCTCGAGCAGGATGCGGCCGGAGGGATCGATGGGATTGCCCTTGGGATCCGACATGACGACATGGATGTGATTGGGCACGTCCGCCGGATAGACCGCATGCAGGTCCTGGGCCTTGCCGAGCACGGTCTCGCCGGCCTTGACCTCGAAGCGGCTCCTGTCCTTCAGCGCCTTGTCGATCGCGGGCGCGACCTCGACGAAATAGAGGCTCACGCGATAGCCGTCCTTGTCGCGCAGGACGAGGCCCTGGAACTCCTTGCGCGGGTCCTTGCGCATCTCGACCCAGCCGTCGATCGTCGCATAGACGGGGTCGCCGGGCATGGTCAGATAGTCGGTGCCGCCATAGAAGCGCAACTCGGTCTTGTCGAGCCGGTCGGCCAGGAAGCCGCCGCCGCCGCCCTTGCGGCAGCAGGGGCGGATTTCGCCCGACCTGGTGGGCGGCACGAGCTTCTCCTTCTCGGGGTAGCCTTCACCGAGCTTGGCGTTGGGCAGGAGGAAACGCCGGAACTTGTGGACGTCGCGATCCTCATATTCCGACGGCGTCATCTCCTTGGTGTTGACATAGGCGGCGAACCTGCTGAGCTGCCGGTCGCGGTCGCTCGCCCTGGGATCGGTCTCGTCGCCGCGATACTTCTTCTTCGGGTTCTTCGGGTCATAGGCATAGGTGCCCTTCCTGTCGCGGCCGACGCTGCCGTTGACGCGGCAATCCCTGTCCTCGGTCACCCGGCAATAGCCTCTCTCCATGTCCCGCCCGAGCTTGCGCGCGCCACGTCCGATGGCGTCGCCCGCATCCTCGACGCCCTCGCCGACGGCGCGGCCGACCTTCTTGGCTCCCCGCTCGATGGCCTGCCCGGTCTTGCGGGCGCCTCTCTTCACGTCGTTGAGGAAATCGGCCTTCGCCGCGCCGACGTCGACCGCGGGGAATACGAGGAGAAGCGTGAAACAAAGAGCAAGGCGTTCGAGGGTCATGAGTTGCGCCCCCTTCCTGTCCGATGGGTCCTCAGATTCGCACCTCGCGGCGCAGATTACAACGCCGGCGCGCGCGGCCGGATCCATATGTTGTGGGAAGAATTCGGTAACCGCATAGCGCGTTTTCCATTTGTTTCCGTAGAGGAACCACGACCGGCAGGATACACTTTGAATAGAAGTTTGACTGGTCAGTGGTGAGTATCATGGCAGCTCCAGGCCGCGCCTATTGGAAGGGCTTCCTCAGGCTTTCCCTCGTCTCCGTCGGGGTCGCCGTCTACAACGCCGTGGACACGACGGCGGAGATCAGGTTCAACCAGATCCACAAGCCCACCGGCAAGCGCATCAACTACACCAAGACCGTCAAGGGCATCGGCCCGATCGATGCGGCCGACATCGTCAAGGCCTATGAGATCGACGAGAACACCTATGTGACGCTCGAGCCCGAGGAGCTCGACGCGATCAAGCTCCAAAGCCGGAAGACCCTCGACCTGCACCAGTTCGTCGCCGCGGAGGAGATCGATCCGCGCTATTTCGAGCGCCCCTACTACGTCGTGCCGGTCGACGAGCACGCGGTCGAGGGCTATATCGTCGTCCGCGACGCTCTGAAGAAGAGCGGCAAGCTCGGCGTCGGCCAGGTGACCATGTCGGGGCGCGAATATCTCGTGGCCGTCGGTCCGCTCGACCGCGGCCTCGCCATGCATATCATGCGCTATGCCGACGAGATCAGGTCGACGGCCCGGTATTTCGCCGACCTGCCCGACCAGAAGCTCGAGGCCGAGATGGTGTCGCTGGCGAGCGAGCTGATCGGCAGGAAATCCGCGAGCTTCCGGCCGGAGCAGTACAAGAACCGCTATGCCAGCGCGCTCCATGAGCTCGTGAAGGAGAAGGCCAAGGGCCACAAGATCGTCGCCGCCAGGGAAGAGCGTCCGACCGGCGCCAATGTCGTCGACCTGATGGATGCCCTGCGCAAGAGCGTCGGCCGCGACAAGCCGGCGAAGGCCGCCGCCAAGCCGCCGGCCCGGAAGAAAGCCCAAAGCGGACGGCGCTAGCCTGTGAACCATCAGCCGCTTGTACCGTGGCAGATTCCATTTACATGCGTAGTATTGCATTCTGATAAAATATAAATCGTATGATCCCAGTTCGCGCCATCTGCGTATGATCGGCTCACTCTTGAGCCACGCATCCACGAAGCCCGACATCATCCAGTCTTGATAAAATCTCTCATCAAGAATCTTATTGTCGATGCCAATGGCGATCAACTCGTAGTAATTCAGATACGACTGAACCGTTTTGACCATTGTCACTTCATCGTCTGTCACGACGATAGGTTCATCACCGGCTTGCTTCCGATGTCTTGCAAATAGCTTCTCTAACGGCGCAATTGCCGCGCTTACCCCACTCGCTCCGTCACGAATTGCGGTGAACGTTTTTGTCAGTTTGAGGAAATACTCATCGGTCTCAGATTTGACTATGAGCTCGAGGGTGGCTTTTTTGCGCGCCAAGGCGCGGTTAGTGGAGATGGTATAAAGAGCAGCCAACAAGGCTGCGGTCGCAGATACCAAAACGGCCCCGGCGGAGAGCGCGGGGCCGTAATTCTGGGATATCTCGGCTAACCAGTCAGCCATGGCAGCCTATATGATGCGAGAGCCTTCTCTGGCCATGGAACGGTCCTCCTAGTGTTATCCTAAAGATCGTAGATACCGCCACTGAAGACAAGTTAAATTTTATTACAAGCACGCAGACCGGGAAGGCTAGAATCAGCCATGTCGCCATTATGCCTGTCTAATTGCCTTCCTCGCTACCGGAGACTTGGTGCGGTATTGAGTTGCCTGGAACGGCCTATCGAGTATGCGCAAGTTGGGCTAGGTTCGGCCCATGACGAACCGACGAGTGGCCGCGCATGCCGGCGCGTGACGCCAGGGCCGCGCATGCCGGCGCGTGACGCCAGGGCCGGGAAGCCGGCGAAGCGCGTGAAGGGCCGCCTCGAGGCCTATCGCGAGAAGTGCGATTTCACCAGGACGGCGGAGTCGAAGCGAAGATCGAAAGGTGCTCCACGATATGTGCTAACTAACATCGTTCTTGCATAATAACATTAGCAATGTTAGCGTGCAATTTAATGTTAGGGACAGACCATATCACCTCCGAGCGAACATTCGCCGAGGCGCTTGAACGCTATCTGGGCGATACGCTTCATGACCGCGTTCTGGTCGGGGAATTTACGAAAGCAGGCAGCTTGCCGTCATTTCTCGAGCGAGCCTACACCTTCTACGAAGCCCGAATAGCCGGAAGGCGGTGCGTTTTTCTTGCCGCCTTGAACAGTGCCGCCACCCCTTCCGACATCGCGAAGCACATCGATCTGGTTCGCAAATCTGTTGACGCAATCGTCGTCTTCGCGGCTCGCTCGCTGAGCGCGCATAATCGTTCACGCCTCATCGGCCAAGGCGTGCCCTTCGTCGTTCCGGACAACCAGCTTTACATACCTGACCTCGCCATGGATCTGCGCGAACATTTCCGCGCTCCCCGGCAACGGCATGAGGACGGTCTGTCGCCAGCGGCTCAGGCCGTGCTGTTCCATCATCTTTTGCGGCACGACGAGGATGCGACGATCCCGTCGCTCATCGCGGCGCGCCTGCGCTACTCGGCAATGTCGATCGGTCGCGCTTTCGACGACCTGGTCGAATCGGGGGTCGCGGTTACCGAAAAGCATGGCAAGGAAAGACATATCCGCTTCAAGTCCGATGGACGCCAGCTGTTCGAAGCGGCGCGCGATCTCCTCCGCAGCCCGGTGCGCGCTGTGAAGTTCATCCGAGGCGATCACTTCCAGGCACCCCTCAAGCAGGCTGGCGAATCGGCGCTTGCCGTGCTGACCGATTTGTCCCCACCGTTGATCGTCACCTACGCCGTCGCCGCCGGCAATTGGAAGGCGACAGCACAGACCTCCGGCTTGGTTGAAACCAGCCGCGATCAAGCCGATCTCGTCATCGAAACGTGGTCCTACGACCCCGCTGCATTGTCTGACACCGACACCGTGGACCCTCTGTCACTTTACGCGCAGTTCAGGGATCACAGTGACGAACGTGTCTCCATGGCGGCAGAACATCTCCTGGAGAACATCCCATGGTAACCGGCATCGGAAAGTTCCGGGAGTATTTCTCCGGGCATGAGGGCCACTACGCGATCATTGGCGGTGCGGCATGCGACCTGCTGTTCGATGCTGCCGGTCTCCCATTCAGAGCGACCAAGGACATAGACATGGTGCTCTGTGTCGAGGTGATCGGCACCGCATTCGGCGCGGCCTTCAAAGCGTTTCTCGACGCAGGCGGATATCAGGGGCGCGAGCGAAGCGACGGCAGGAAGGAATTCTATCGCTTTCATAAGCCGAAGGATCAAAGCTTTCCGTTCATGATCGAGCTCTTTTCGCGCAAGCCGAGGACCCTCGATCTTTCGGAAGATGTGGGCCTGACGCCTATCCCCGTAGAAGAGAATATCGTCAGCCTCTCGGCGATTCTCCTCGACGAGGGCTATTACGACGCACTCCAGGCGGCCAAACGGCAGGTGGACGGCATCACGGTCATCGACGAAACGCTGCTCATTCCTTTCAAGGCCCG
Organism: Parvibaculaceae bacterium; assembly: GCA_050246735.1. Classification (GTDB taxonomy): domain Bacteria; phylum Pseudomonadota; class Alphaproteobacteria; order Rhizobiales; family Aestuariivirgaceae; genus Taklimakanibacter. The sequence continues at coordinate 85,430 of JBFWVM010000010.1, forward strand.
CGCCTTTCTCGATTTGTCCGCTCGCGCGAAGGCAGGCGAAAAAATCGATGGCAAGACCATCAAAAAACATCGCAACGACGTGTTTCGCCTGGTCCAGCTGCTGCCCAAGAACGCCTCGATCGCGCTGGCCGATCCAATTCGCGAGGATCTCCGAGAATTCCTCGAGCTGGCTCCGGTCGACGCGACCCTCGATCCCAAGGCCTTCGAGGTGCCGCTCACGCGCGATGAAGCCGTCGCCCTTCTTCGCTCGGCCTATGGTCTGGGTTAGCGCGAGTGGATCAAAATGCAGTGCCGACTTTCCGGCTAAACTATTGAGTTGCCTGGAACGGCCTATCGAGTATGCGCAAGTTGGGCTAGGTTCGGCCCCATGACGAACCGACGAGTGGCCGCGCATGCCGGCGCGTGACGCCAGGGCCGGGAAGCCGGCGAAGCGCGCGAAGGGCCGCCTCGAGGCCTATCGCGAGAAGCGCGATTTCACCAGGACGGCGGAGCCGAAGCCGAAGATCGGCCGCGCCCGGGCCTGGCGCTTCGCCGTGCAGCGCCATGACGCGCGCCGGCTCCATTTCGACCTCAGGCTCGAGCTCGACGGCGTGCTCAAGAGCTGGGCGGTGACCAAAGGCATCAGCATGGTGCCGGGCGTCAAGCGCCTGGCGGTGCAGACCGAGGACCACCCCCTCGACTATCTCACCTGGGAAGGCACCATCCCCAAGGGCGAGTATGGCGGCGGCACGATGATCGTCTGGGACCGCGGCACCTGGATGGCCGACGGCGACCCGCGCGAGGGCATCGAGAACGGCAAGTTCATTTTCGCCCTGAACGGCGAGCGGCTGAAAGGCCACTGGCATTTCGTGCGCATGAAAAGGAAGCCCGGCGAGACCAGGGACAACTGGCTCCTGTTCAAGGGCGACGACGAATATTCGATCGGCGCCTCCGATCCGGAACCCGCGGCGAGCGAGCTCACCTCCGTCATCTCCGGCCTCACCAACGAGGATCTGGAGAAGCGCAAGCGGGTCAGGCCCGACCACCAGGCGCGCGAGACGATCCGGCGCGACAGCGGCCTGTCGTCCAGGCGCTATGGCAGGCTCGCCGGCGCCCGGAAAGGCATCCTGCCGGTCTTCGTCGCGCCGGCGCTCGCCGAAACCGGCGATGCGCCGCCCGCCGGCAAAGGCTGGCTGCACGAGATCAAGCAGGACGGCTATCGCATGCAGGCGCGGATCGACGGCGGCAAGGTCCAGCTCCTGACGCGGAAGAAGCAGGACTGGACGAAGCGCTTTCCGACCATCGCCAGGGCCCTCGAGCGGCTGCCCGTCGGCTCGGCCCTGATCGACGGCGAGATCGTCGCGCAGGAAGCGAGCGGCATTTCGACCTTCACCGCTCTGCAGAGCGATCTGCGGGAAGGGCGGCGCGACAGGCTGGCCTATTTCCTGTTCGACCTGCTTTATTGCGAAGGCGTCAGCCTCCTCAGCGTGAAGCTCGCGGACCGCAAGGAAGCGCTGGAAGAACTGTGCCGGTCGCTGCCGGCTTCCTCGTCCATCCGCTACAGCCAGCACATGGACGAGGGCGATGCCCGGACCATCTTCGAGCACGCCTGCCGGATGGGGCTCGAGGGCCTGGTGTCGAAACGCGCCGACGCGCCCTATCGCAGCGGCCGCACCACCACCTGGATCAAGACCAAATGCACGCTGAGCGAGGACTTCATCATCATCGGCTATGTGCCGTCCTCGACCTCGCGCCAGGCGGTCGGCTCGCTGGTGCTGGGCTTCCATGACGGGGCTGATCTCGTCCATGCCGGGCGCGCCGGTACCGGCTTCACCGACGAGACGGCGCTCGCCTTGCGCAGCGGCCTCGACGCTATCCGGACAGGGCGCCCCAAATTCAAGCGGACACCCGAGCGCCTGTCGCTCGAAGGCGTGCGCTGGGTCGAGCCGCGCATCGTCGCCGACATACAGTTCAGGGGCTGGAGCCCGGACCGGCTGCTGCGCCAGGCCGCCTTCAAGGGCATCCGCGAGGACAAGGCTCCCGAGGACGTCGTGCTCCACGAGCCGTGGAAACGGATGGTGACGCGCGCGAAGGACGTCCCCGACGACGCCAGGCTCACCCATCCCGACCGCATCCTCTGGCCCGAGGACGGCATAACCAAGCAGGGCCTGGCCGAGTTCTATGCCGACATCGCCGACTGGATCCTGCCGCATGTCACGGGCCGGGTGCTCAGCCTGGTGCGCTGCCCGGGAGGGGTGGGCAGGTCGTGCTTCTATGCCAAGCATGTCTGGGAAGGGGCGAGCCCGGCCTTCGAGCAGGTCGATGTCGGCGAGGCCGAGCCGATGCTGGCGATCAGGGATCTCGACGGCCTCCTGGGCCTGGTCCAGGCCAATGTGCTGGAGATCCATCCCTGGGGATCGCGCGTCGAGAACCTCGAGCGCCCGGACCGCATCGTCTTCGATCTCGATCCGGGCCCGGACGTCGCCTGGGAAGAGGTCATCGCCGCCGCGGTCGAGGTCAGGGACCGGCTCAAGGCGCTGGGACTCGCGAGCTTCGTCAAGACCACCGGCGGCAAGGGGCTCCATGTGGTCAGCCCGATCGCGCCGGAGGCGCCGTGGGACAGGGTCAAGGCGTTCACCAAGGCCTTCGCCGAAGCCATGGCGGCGGATTCGCCGAAATACCTGGCGGTGATGACCAAGGCGCGGCGCAAGGGCAGGATCTTCGTCGACTATCTGCGCAACGGACGCGGCGCCACCGCGGTCGCCGCCTATTCGACGCGCGCCAGGACCGGCGCCGCCGTCTCGGTGCCGCTCACCTGGAGCGAGCTCGGGACCGGCATCAGGGCCGATCATTTCACCATCGACAACCTTCGCCAGCGTCTCGGCCACCGCAGGCGCGACCCCTGGGCCGGCTTCTTCTCGCTCAGGCAGAAACTGCCGCGGCGAAGCGCCTGAGGCCCGGGATCCGCCACCGCTCACCGACATGACGGCGCCATCCTCTTCAGGCACGACCACCGGGATCATCCTCATGACCGTCGCGATGCTGTCCATCCCGACGGTGGACGGGCTCGCGAAATATCTGAGCGCCGGCTATTCGCCGCTCTTCCTGGGCTGGGCGCGCTACGCGGTCGCCGCCCTCATCGTGCTGCCGGTCGCGGCCATGCGCCGTGGCGGACGGGTCTTTCCGCCGGAAGGACGCGCCTCGCACGTGCTGCGCACGCTCTTCCTGGTCATCGCGATGACGCTCTATTTCCTGGCGCTGGCGCGCATACCGCTGGCCACCGCGATCAGCGCCTTCTTCATCGGACCGGTCGCGGCGGTGGTGCTGTCGGTCTTCGTCCTGAAGGAGCGGATGAGCCGGCCCAAGATCTCAAGCCTCGGCCTCGGCCTCATCGGCGCCCTCGTCATCCTGAGGCCCGGCGCCGAGGCCAGTCCCGGCATCCTCCTCGCTTCGCCTCAGGCCTGTGCTTCGGCGTCTATGTGGTGGCCACCCGGCTGGCGGCCCGGAAGAGCGATCCGCTGAGCACGCTGGCGTTTCAATGCGCGATGGAAACGCTCCTGCTTACGCCGCAGGCTCTCGCCACCTGGGCCGTGCCCGAGGGGCATGACCTCGTCTTCTTCCTCGCTCTCGGCGCGATGTCGGCCTTCAGCCACCTCCTGTCGATCGCCGCCTTCCGCTTTGCGGAAGCCTCGACCCTGGCGCCCCTGGTCTATCTGGAGCTCATCGGCGCGGCCCTCATCGGCTATTGTGCCTTCGGCGAGATACCCGACATCTTCACGATCGTCGGCGGCGGCCTCATCATCGCAGGCGGGCTCGTGCTGCTGCGGCGGCAAGCGCGATGAAGAGGTGCGGGCCGCGCCCGGCGCCGGCGAGCAATTGTCCAGCGTTTCATGGAACTTAACCGTGCTGCCGGCGTTGACTGGACGAGCCCGGCGCCCCTCCGTGAGCGCCAAGCTCCCTCTTTACCTTAAATGGAGACGATCATGACCAATCGTAATCCGCAGGACCAGAAGCACGTCCAAGGCCAGAAGCAGAAGGACGAGGATCAGCGCCAGAAGCAGCAGCAGTCGGAAAATCCCGACCGCAACCAGCAGCAGGGCGGCTTCGACCCCAACCGCGACCGCCAGCAGGGCAATCCCGACCCGGTCCGCCAGATGCCGGACCAGAGCCGCTGACATCCACATCTCAGGGCGCCTTCGGGCGCCCTTTTTCCCGGAGGCCCCCATGGAACGCGCCCATCCCGATCACGATCTCATCTCCTCCAAGCAGGTCGAAGGCACCAGCGTCTACGACGACAAGGGCGAAAAGGTCGGCCGGATCGACCACCTCATGATCGACAAGCGGTCCGGGCGCGTGACCTACGCGGTGATGAGCTTCGGCGGCTTCATGGGTCTCGCGCACAATCACTATCCGCTGCCGTGGTCGGCGCTTTCCTACGACACCGGGCTCGAGGGCTACCGCACCCGGGTGAGCGAGCAGCAGCTGCGCGACGCGCCGGAATTCACCGACGATGCGTGGCAGGACCGCAACTGGGAAACCCGCGTCCACGATCATTACGGCGTCCCCTATTACTGGTAAGGGGGCGGTCATGGGCGAGCGCGGCCGAAAGACGGGGATCGGGGATCTCGACACGCATTTCGCGCAGGTCACGTCCTGGGTGGCCCGCCAGGCGGGAAGCCCGGTCGCCTTCGGAATGGCGGCGCTGCTCATCGTCGTCTGGGCCCTGTGCGGGCCCGTTCTCGGCTATTCGGACATGTGGCAGCTCACCGTCAATACGGCCACGACCATCATCACCTTCCTGATGGTCTTCGTCATCCAGAATTCGCAGAACCGGGACACCGAGGCGCTCCAGATCAAGATCGACGAGCTCATCCGCGCCAACCAGATCGCGGAGAACGCGCTCCTCGACCTCGAGAACATGCCGCAAGGCAGTCTCGACGAGTTCCGCGACCATTATCGCAAGCTCGCCGAGCACGCGCGCCGGAAGGGCTTCGACGTGGAGACCCTCATCGCCGAGGTGAAGGCCGAGGAAAAGCTTCTCGACGCCGGGCAGCGCACCGTCAAGCGCAGCCGGAAATCGCGAAAACGCAAGCTATCTCTGGCCGTTAAAGGAACCTGACCGGAGAGAGCGCGTTAGGAGGATGACGGCCCAAGATTCAAGGAGTTCCCCCATGAAGAGATTCGCCATCCCTGCAATCTCGCTCGCGGCTCTGATGGCGAGCGGTATTGCCTTTGCCCAGACGACCCCGGACCAGCAGCCCTCTCCCCAGCCTTCCCAGGAGATGCAGCAGAAGCAGGATCCGGCCACCCAGGCTCCGGCTACGCCTGATCCCTCGCAGTCTTCCGAGCAGCCCAAGACCGATACGACAGCGCAGCAGCCGCCTGCGTCGGATTCCCTGACCGTCAACGTCGATGCCAGCAAGGCGGTGCTCGCCACCAGCTTCATCGGCAGCGCGGTCTATACGAGCACCGATGAGAACATCGGTGACATCAACGACATGATCTTCGACGACAAAGGCGACATCCAGGCCGTGGTGATCGGTGTCGGCGGATTCCTCGGCATGGGCGAGAAGGACGTCGCCCTGCCGCTGGACAAGATCACCGTCACCAAGGACGAGAACAACGCCGTCAAGCTCACCGTGCAGGCGACGCGCGAGGATCTCGAGCGCGCCCCGGCCTTCGACAAGACGCTGTTCCTGGTCAAGGCGCCGGACTCCGGGTCTTCGACGACCCAGCCGATGACCGGCGGTTCGACGACGACGCCGCAGTGACGCAAGACCGATGATCCATGCGGAGCCCGGGCAGGCCCAGCCTGCCCGGGCTTCCGCGCAAGAGGGGTTGAGACAAGTTACCCAGTTTGAGTACTCTGTCGTGCTTACCGGTAACAGACCTCAAGCGAGACCGTGCGACAGGCAGCCAACGGCGACAAGAAGAGAACCAGGCAGCGGGGCGCGGAGGCCGCGCTGCTCGACGACGTTTCGGCGGCGGTGAGCCTGTCGGGCGCCACTCTCTATCATCAGAACAACGATCTCAGATATGTGTGGGTCAACAATCCGCCCTCCGGCTATCGGACGCAGCAGTTCGTCGGTCACACGGACGAGGACATCTTCTCCGCCGAAACGGTGAACGTCATCGTGCCGGCGAAACGCAAGGCGCTGGAGAGCGGCGAGCCGCAGACCGTCGAGTTCCAGATGCTGGTCGACGGCAAGCCCAGATGGTTCGAGCTGCGCATCGCGCCGGCCGGCACGAACGGCAGGCGGAAGGGCCTGCTCTGCGCGGCCATCGACATCGCAGAGCGCAAGCAGACCGAATACCACATGCGCGTCCTCCTGCTGGAGCTGGCGCACCGGTCGAAGAACCTGCTGGCCGTCATCCAGGGCATCGCCAACCGCACCGGCCAGACCTCCTCGACCATCGACGAGTTCAATCAGCGGTTCTCCGGCCGGCTGATGTCGCTGTCGCGCGCGCATGACATCCTCACCGACGAGAACTGGCGCGGGGCGGCGATGGGCGAGCTGATCCGCACGCAGGTGCTGCTGTTCGCCGGCAAGGCCGCGGAGCGCGTGCACTACCGGGGCGATCACATCTCGCTCAGGCCCTCGGCGGCCCAGCACGTGGCGCTGGCGCTCTATGAGCTGACCGCCAACGCACTGAAGTTCGGGGCGCTGTCGGGCGATGCCGGGCGGGTCGACATCAAGTGGACGATGATCGACGATCCGGCGCAGCCAAAGCCCCTGTTCGAGGTCCTGTGGACGGAAGCCGCCGGCCCCGAGGTGGCGCCGCCCAATGCGCGCCATTTCGGCCGGGTCCTGCTCGAGGAGGTGGTGCCGCTCTCGGTGCAGGGCAGGGCCAGGCTCGAATTCACCCCGGGGGGCATCAGCTATCGCCTGACGATGCCGCAGAGCGAGCTCATCTGAGCCCGCTCAGGCGGCCAGGGCGTCCGTGGTGAAGTCGAGCTCTATGCGGGTGCCGCGGCGGGGACCTGCCGGCAGCACGTGGCTGCGGGTCAGCCGCGCCCTGAGGCTCGTGGAGAGCGCTTCCGTGATCTGGCTGCCGAAACCGGCGGGGCTCGCGGCCTCGTCATAGCCCGCACCGTCGTCTTCCACCGTAACGCGCAGAAGCTTCTTGCTCTGGTCGCCCGCCAGGGTGACGGCGATATTGAGCGGCGCGCCGTCGCCGCCGGCATATTTGATGGCGTTGTTGATCGCCTCGGTGACGATGACGCCGATGCTCACGGCATCGTGGCTCGCCGCCACCACCTCGTCGGCCTTCAGGCCGATCGCCACCTGACCGCCGCCGGCGAGGGCCGAGCGCAGGTCCTGGATGAGGCCCTCCAGGAACGGCTTCACCTCGACGAGATCGTTGGCGCCGGAGAGGCGCACGCGGCGCTGCGCCGAGGCGATGGCATAGACGCCGCGGCGCACCGATTCGAGGACGTCGCGGGCCTCCTCGCTCTTGATCCCGGTGCCGTGCATCCGCAGCAGCGACGACACGATCTGCAGGCTGTTGCCCACCCGATGGTTGAGGTCCGCCAGCAGGGCCTCGGCGCGGTCCTTCTCGCGCTGGATCTCGCCCTTGGCCGCCTCGAGCTCCTGGGTCCTCTGGCGAACGCTCATTTCGAGCTGGGCGTTGAAAGCCGACAGGACCCGTTCGCTGGCCTTCAGCAGCTTGAGGCGCCGGCGCATCAGCAGCAGCGCGCCCACGCACAGAAGGGCCGACAGCACGAACGAGGTGACCGACCCGGCCATCAGCCACCGGCGGGCGGCCTCGCCGTCGCTGCGGCTATGCACGAGCTTGATCAGCTCGGCATTGGCGATCTGCCGCAAGAGACCGGCGATCTCATCGAGGGAGGCTTCGCCGACATTGTGAAACTCCTCGTTGAAGGCCGCGTCGAGCCCGTTGCGGCGGCGGTCGTCCACGGCGCCCTTGAAGCGCGACGACCGGGAAGCGATCAGGTCGCCGATCCTCTTCATGGTCCCGGCGTGGCTTTCGCGTCTCTGGGTCAAGGCGAGAAGATTGGCGAGCTTGCCGCCCACGCTCTCCTCGCTGCGGTCGTGGGCGGCGAGCGACGCGTCGTCTCCGGCCACCAGGAATTCCCGGGCGGCGAGCTCCTCGCTCTGCACGGCGGTGATCAGCTCCAGGCTGGCGACGCGGATCTCGTTGGCGTCGCGCGCCAGGTCGTTGCGGTAGGAGGTGTCCCAGGACAGATAGGTCGAGATCGCCGCCACCAGCAGCAGGAGCGAGAGGCCGAGGAGCAGCGCCCCGCTGCTCAATTCCTCGCGCAGCCGCCACAGGCCTCCCCTCGTCATCAGGGTCCTGATGCGGGTGGTTGAAGACATTGTTCACGCCCTTCCGGTCTGCCGGGAACGGCAAGCTTTCAGTTCAGCGCAAAACGTCCCGCGGGCGACCTTCAAAGCTCTTCCGCGAACACCCCTGGCCGGCGATGTTCTGTCGTGGCGTTCCGCCATGGGGAACCCTGCCTCGATCCCCGCGTTGATATTAAACAACAATGCGAAAGGGTACAGCAATGACAAAATCGGTCGTCGGCGCCGCGATCGCCGATCCGTCACGCATGTTTCCCAATCCCATGGCGGTGATCGAGGCGGACGGGCTGTCGCACGAGGAAAAGATCAAGGTGCTGCAGAACTGGGAGCTCGACGCCAGGCGGCTGCTCGAGTCGGCGGACGAGAACATGACGGACGAGCGCGGGCGCGAGCGCAACCAGCTGCCGGAAATCCACAAGGCGCTCAGGGCCCTGGCCGGGCCCGCTTCGGCCCATCGATAGAGCGAGGTAACCCATGCGCTATTTTCTGCTGTTCTTCCTGGGCGTGCCGATCCCCCTCCTGGTGCTCATGTACTTCATGGGCTATTGAGCGTCCGGCGCCGGCGCCGGACGGCAAAGCGAATGCCCGCGAGGATCTCCCCCCGCGGGCATTTTTCCTTGCCGCAACGGCCTGCCGGCGGTCACTCCGATTTGCCCGACGTGCCGCCCTGGCGCAAAGCCGAGAAGGTCGCTTCGGAGGTAGGGTCGGGTCCGATGTCGGCGGTGTTCTCGATGTTGAGGCGCTTGGCCAGATGGGTGCGGGCGCGGTTGACGCGGCTCTTGATGGTGCCGATCGCCACGCCGCAGATCTTGGCCGCGTCCTCATAGGAGAAGCCCGAGGCGCCCACCAGGATGAGAGCCTCGCGCTGGTCGTCCGGCAGCTTCTGCATCGCCGCCTTGAAGTCGGCCATATCGAGATGGCCGTACTGGGCGGGATGCGTGGCGAGGGTCGCCGAATAGCGGCCCTCGACATCCTCGATCTCGCGCCGGCGCTTGCGGATCTCGGAATAATAATGGTTGCGCAGGATCGTGAAGAGCCAGGCCTGGAGGTTGGTGCCCTCCTCGAACTTGTCGAGGTTGGACCAGGCCTTGACGATCGTCTCCTGCACCAGGTCGTCGGCGAGATCGGTGCGGCCGCACAAGGACACTGCGAAGGCGCGCAGCGACCTGATCGACTTCAGCATCTCGTCGGTTATTTGCGGATTGAGCTTCATTCCTTGGACCGACTTTCCAGCTGGGCGAGCAAATCCATGATTTCCTTGGGCAGCGGCTCGGCCGCGACCTCGTCGTACACGGCCTTCAGCTTCCGGCCGATATGAGCTTGGATCTGACGGTCGAGCACGGGTTTCGTTCCTGTCTTCTGGGGCCGGCCTGTGCCGGCCGCCTCGGCTTCATCTTTCGACATTATGACTTCGGCCTGCCTCGGCAGCACCCCTTCTGATTGTAGTCGTCACCACATGCCGACAACGCCCATTGCCCTCAAGGGTTTCGTGAGGGCGGAACTTTTTTGCAGGCCGGGGAACCGGGGCATGGAACCGGACGGCCCGGCAAACGTTGCCTTCAAGTTGTCAGCTGCCGAACACGACAGGAAAAAAGGGGTAGGCATGGCCATCGCAGAGAAGATTTCGCCGTATATTCCGTATCTTAGACGATACGCCCGGGCATTGACGGGCACCCAGAAATCCGGCGACGCCTATGTCGCCGCCGCCATCGAGTCGCTGCTCGCCGATCCGTCCTCCTTCGATCAGGGCTTGAGTCCCAAGGTCGCCCTTTATAAGGTCTTCTCCAAGATCTGGCGCTCGCTCAGGATCAACCGCCAGAAATCGGAAGGCCGCGCGCTCGACCACGACATCGACAACAAGCTCGAGGTCATCACGCCGCCGGCCCGGCAGGCCTTCCTCCTCCTCACCATCGAAGACTTCAGCAATGCGGAGGCCGCCGCCGTCCTCGACGTCGGTGAAAGGGAGCTCGACGAGCTTCTGACCCAGGCCGGCCGCGAGATCGCCGAGCAGATCGCGACCAACGTCCTCATCATCGAGGATGAGCCGATCATCGCCATGGATGTGGAGCATATCGTGCGCTCGCTCGGCCATGACGTGGCCGGCATCGCGCGCACCCATGACGAGGCGGTGGCGCTCGCCCGCAAGGGCGGCATCGGCCTCGTCCTGGCCGACATCCAGCTCGCCGACGGCAGCTCGGGCATCAATGCGGTGAACGAGATCCTGCAAACGATCGAGCTGCCGGTGATCTTCATCACCGCCTATCCCGAAAGGCTGCTGACCGGCGAGCGGCCGGAGCCGACCTTCCTGATCACCAAGCCGTTCCAGCCGGAAACGGTCAAGGCGGTGGTCAGCCAGGCGCTGTTCTTCGAATCCGCCGCCCATACGCTGGCCCGCAAGAGCGCCTGAGACCCCTTTACCTTCCTTCCGTCACCCCGACGAAAGTCGGGGCCTCCTGAATAGACCGCGGCGGGTGCTATTTCCGGCGCCGTCCGCCGGCTCCTATTCAGGGGGTGCCGGCTTTCGCCGGCATGACGGATGGAGGGAACCGGCCTCGCAGCCGTGGCCGACGGACCCATGGAAATATAGTCCGCCGCCTGATTGACTATTCAAACAGAAAGCTTAGCCTGCGCCCGCGCGCTAGAGGACACCAGCCCCGTGTGATGGCCATACTCGAACAGACCTCCGTCATCGGCCGCAAGGCATCGAAGGAAATCCGCCGCCAGCAACTGATCGAAGCCACCATCGACGTCATGGCGCGCAAGGGCTATTCCGGCACCACCATGCTCGACGTCGCCAGGGCGGCGGGGCTGTCGAGCGGCATCGTCAACTTCCATTTCGAGACCAAGGAAAAGCTCCTGGTCGAGACGCTGAAATACCTCGCCGAGGAATACCGCGCCAACTGGCACAAGGCCCTGAACGGCGCCGGCGGCGACCCGGCGGACAGGCTCGGCGCGCTCCTGTTCTCCGATTTCAACCCCTCGATCTGCAGCCCGCGCAAGCTCGCGGCATGGTGCGCCTACTGGGCCGAGGCGCAGAGCCGTCCCACCTATCTCGAGCATTGCGGCTCGAACGACGAGGAATATTCGGCGATCGTCCTCGATCTGTGCCGGGCGATCATCGCCAAGGGCCGCTATCGGCTGGCGCCGGAGCTCATCGCCCGCGCCCTCGATGCGCTGCTCGAGGGCCTGTGGCTCGACCTCATGACGATGTCGAAGCCCTATTCCCTCGACGACGCCAAGCAGACGATCGCCGCCTGCCTGCACGCCTTCTTCCCCAAGCATTATCCGGCCGCCGCGGCGTCATGACCTTCAGCCTGCCGCCCGAGGCGGTTCACTGGCGCGACAAGGCGCGCCGTTTCGTCGAGAGCGAGCTCGAGCCCCTCGAGCTCGAGGCCGAGATGAACGAGGGCCGCATTCCCGAGGCAGCGCGCCGGGCGCATGAGCAGGCCTGCATCGCCATGGGGCTGACGCTCATGGACGTGCCGAAGGAGTGCGGCGGCCTCGCTCTTCCCGTCCTCACCCAGACCGCGATCGTCGAGCAGTTCGGGCGGGTGACCAATGCGCTCGGCTGGTGCTACGGCGAAGCGCAGGGGTGGATGTTCGAAGCCTGCTCGGAAGACCAGATCGCGCGCATCGTCATGCCGGTGACGCGCGGCGAGATCCATCTGTGCTACGCCATCACCGAGGAGAATGCCGGATCGGACCCGCAGGCCATCGCCGCCACGGCGCGGCGCGAGGGCGACGACTATCTCGTCACCGGCGAGAAATGGCACGTCACCAGCCACAACCTGGCGAGCCACATGGTGGTCCAGGCCAGGCTCGCCGGCGGCCCCCATGCTGGCGAGCATTGCCTGTTCGTCTGCCCCGCCCGGGCGGCGGGCGTGACCGTCCTGCGCCAGCCCGCCTATGCCCACACCTACAACCACCACCATCCGATCCTGCGCTTCGACGACGTCCGCATCCCGGCCCGCGACCGGATCGGCGCCGAAGGCGACGGCATGGGCTTCACCCATTCGTGGTTCCGGCGCGAGAGGCTCCTGATCGCGGCCCGCTGCTGCGGCGCCATGGCGCGGCTTGTCGAGGAGGCGGCCGGGTTCGCCAAGACCCGCATGGTGTCCGGCCGGCCGGTCGCCGACTATCAGATGATCCAGGCCATGCTGGCCGACAGCGTGCTCGACCTGAAGGCGGCCCGGCTCCTCACCTATGAGGCGGCCTCGGCCCACGACCGCGGCGAGGACCTCAAATCGCTGCATGCGCGCTGCTCCATCGCCAAGCTCTTCGCCTCGGAGGCCGCCTTCCGGGTGGCCGACCGGGCGGTCCAGATCTTCGGGGGGCGCGGCTACATGCGCGAGAACGTCGCCGAACGCTTCCTGCGCGAGGTCAGGGTCGACCGCATCTGGGAGGGGACCAGTGAGATCCAGCGGCTGATTATCGCACGCTCGCTCCTGAAACGAGGGCTTGAGGGCACAATCGGCTCGAACTAGTATTGAATACTCATTCAATGAGGCCGGCCGGAAGAGCCGGCATTTTAGGGAGAAGACACCGCCATGCCGACCAGACGTTCAGCGATCCAGCTTTTCGGCGCCACCGCGCTCGCCATGCCCTTCGTCAGGAGGGCGAGAGCCGAGGAGGGCAAGGTCCATGTCTACAACTGGGTGGACTATATCGGCGAGACGACGCTCGAGGACTTCAAGAAGGCCACCGGCATCGAGGTCGTCTACGACACCTACGATTCGGCGGAAACCGTCGAGGCCAAGGTCATGGCCGGCTCGACCGGCTATGACGTCATCGACATCGCCTCGGTCAACCTGCCGCGCTTCATCGAGGGCGGCGCCTTCGAGAAGCTCGACAAGTCCAAGCTGCCCAACCTGGCCAATATGGACCCGGTGATCATGAAGGTCCTCGCCGACCGCGATGCCGGCAATCAATATGCCGTCCCCTATATGTGGGGCACGGTCGGCACGACCTACAATGTCGACATGGTGAAGGAGCGGCTGCCGGATGCCGACCTCAAGTCGCTCGACGTCCTCTTCAAGCCGGAGAACATCTCCAAGCTCTCCGACTGCGGCATCAACATGCTGGAAAGCCCGGGCGACATCGTGCCGATGGTCCTCAAATATCTCGGACGCGATCCCGATTCCGAAAAGCAGGAAGACTATGACGCCGTGGTCGAGGTCTTCAAGCCGATCCGGCAATACATCAAGACGTTCGATTCCGCGAACTACCTGAACGCGCTCCCCAACAAGGAGCTGTGCGTCTCCGGCACCTGGTCGGGCGACTATGCGACGGCCGCCGCGCGGGCCGAGGAAGCCGGCGTCGAGATCAATCTCGAATACAACGTCCCCGCTTCGGGATCGCCCGCCTGGTTCGACGTCTTCGTCATCGCGGCGGATGCGCCGAACAAGGAGGCCGCCTACAAGTTCATGGACTTCATGATGGATGCCGAAGTCATCGCCAAGTGCACGAACTTCACCAACTACGCCAACGCCAACCTGGCGGCCAGGAAGTTCGTGGACAAGGGCGTGCTGGAAGATCCGGCCGTCTATCCGACCGACGACATCATGAAGACCCTGTTCGTGCCCAAGATGCTGTCGCAGAAGGGCGAGCGGCTGCGCACGCGCGCCTGGAACAGGATAAAGTCCGGCTCATAGCTCCCCGGCAAACGAACCCGGCGTCCGCGGACGCCGGGCTCAGGTCAAGCGACAGGGGAGAGAGCCATGGACGTGGAAACGAAACCGTCGGGCGGCAGCGACAGGCCATGGCTCGACGCCGGGGCCAAGCCCTTCATCCGCATCGGCGGCGTGACGAAGAAATTCGGCGATTTCACCGCCGTGGACAATGTCAGCCTCGACATCTTCAAGGGCGAGCTTTTCGCCCTTCTCGGCGGCTCCGGCTGCGGCAAGACCACGCTCCTGCGCATGCTGGCGGGCTTCGAGACGCCGAGCCAGGGGCGCATCCATCTCGACGGCCAGGACATGACCGACATTCCGCCCTATGAGCGGCCGGTCAACATGATGTTCCAGTCCTATGCGCTGTTCCCGCATATGACGGTGCAGAAAAACGTCGGCTACGGCCTCAAGCACGTGGCGATGAGCGAGGCCCAGCGCCGGGACCGGGTGAAGGAGCTGCTCGACCTCGTGCAGCTCACGCCGCTCGCCGGGCGCAAGCCGCATCAGCTCTCCGGCGGCCAGCGCCAGCGCGTGGCGCTCGCCCGCGCGCTCGCCAAGCAGCCCAAGGTGCTGCTGCTCGACGAGCCGCTCGGCGCGCTCGACAAGAAGCTGCGCGAACAGACGCAGTTCGAGCTCATGAACATCCAGTACAAGCTCGGCGTCACCTTCATCGTCGTGACCCACGACCAGGAGGAGGCGATGACGCTCGCCACCCGGATCGCGGTCATGGACCGGGGCGTGATCCGCCAGATCGGCACGCCGACCGAGGTCTACGAGTTCCCGCAGAGCCGGTTCGTCGCCGACTTCATCGGCTCGATCAATATCTTCGACGGCGAGGTCAGGTCGGCGGCCGGGACCAGGGTCAGCGTGGCGGCGCCCGACCTCGGCGGCGAGGTGACGGTCGATCACGCTGGCCCCCTCGCCGAAGGCGCCAAGGTCGCGATCGCGGTGAGGCCCGAGAAGATCGGCATCGAGCGCAAGAAGCCCGGCGCCAGGGCGGCCGGCAACGCCACCGCCGGCAAGGTCGTCGATCTCGGCTATTTCGGCAAGGATTCGCTCTACCGGGTGAAGCTCGCCTCGGGTGCGGTGGTGCGGGTCAATGCCGTCAACAGCCGCCGCGCCGGAGAGGCCGAGCGCGTCGCGGTCTGGGAGGACGACGTCTGGCTCACTTTCCAGCCCTCCTCCGTCATCATCCTGACGGAGTAGCCCGATGGCCGCGCTCGCTCCCGCCTCACCCACAACGCCAGGCGACGAAAGCCACCTGCCCAAGGCCGCCACCTGGCGGCAATGGTTCGACCGCGAGGCCTGGCGCAAGGTGGTCATCGCCGTCCCCTATCTGTGGCTGCTCGCCTTCTTCGTCGCGCCCTTCCTGATCGTGCTCGCCATCAGCGTCGGCACGGCGCAGGTCGGCATCCCGCCGGTCGTATGGAGCGACCGCTGGCCTTTCGGCACCCTCGACAACTATCTCTTCCTCACCCAGGACGACATCTACTGGCAGGGCTATCTCAACGCCCTCGAGAACGCCGTCATCGCGACCTTCTTCACTCTCCTCATCGGCTATCCGATGGCGCTCGGCATCGCCCGCACCCCCGGCACCTGGCGCAATGTGCTCCTGCTCCTGGTGATCCTGCCCTTCTGGACGTCCTTCCTGCTGCGCGTCTATGCCTGGATCGGCCTCCTTGGCAACAACAGCTGGTTCAATCACGGCCTCACCTCGATCCTCGCCACGTTCTTTCCGTTCTGGGTCTCGGGCGACCACATACAGATGATGAACACGAATTTCGCCGTCGTGCTCGGCATCGTCTATTCCTACCTGCCGTTCATGATCCTGCCGCTCTATGCGACGCTGGAGAAGCTCGACCGCACCCTCGACGAGGCGGCGATGGACCTGGGCTCGAGGCCCTGGCAGGTGTTCAAGGACATAACGCTCCCCCTGTCGCTGCCCGGCATCGTCGCCGGCGCCATGCTGGTCTTCATCCCGGCGACCGGGGAATATGTGATCCCCTCGCTCATGGGGCGCGGCGACAGCCCGATGATCGGCCGGGTGCTCGCCGACGAGTTCTTTCAGAACCGCGACTGGCCGGTCGCCTCGGCCGTCGCCGTGGCGCTTCTCGCCATCCTCGTCGTGCCGATCATGATCTACAATTTCTTCCAGGCGCGCAGCGAAGCGGCGGGGGCGAAATGAAGCGGCGGCCGTATTTCCTGATCTGCGCCCTGGTCTTCGGCTATGCCTTCTTCTATGTGCCGATCGCCTCGATGATCTTCTACTCCTTCAACCGGTCGCGGCTGGTCACCGTGTGGGGCGGCTTCTCGACGGAATGGTACGGCAAGCTCATCGAGAACCAGCAGGTGCTCGACGCCGCCTGGCTCTCCTTGCGCATCGCCTTCCTGTCGGCCACCGCCGCCACCGTCCTCGGCACCATGGCCGGCATGGCGCTCGCCCGCTTCGCCCGCTTCCGCGGCCGAATTCTGTTCTCGGGGCTGGTCTCGGCGCCCTTGGTCATGCCGGAAGTCATCACCGGCATCTCGCTGGTTCTGTTCTTCATCGGCCTCGAATACCTGATCGGCTGGCCGAACGGGCGCGGCTTCACCACCATCATGCTCGCCCACATCACCTTCTCGCTCTCCTATGTGACGGTGGTGGTACAGTCGCGCCTCGCCTCGATGGACCGCTCGGTCGAGGAGGCGGCGATGGACCTCGGATCCAAGCCGCTGCGCGTGGTGTTCGACGTGACCTTGCCGATCATAGCACCCGCCATCGTGGCCGGATGGCTCCTGGCCTTCACGCTCTCGCTCGACGACGTGGTGATCACCGCCTTCACCAACGGGCCGGGATCGACGACGCTGCCGCTCTACATCTTCTCGAAGGTGCGGCTCGGCGTCACGCCCGACATGAACGCGCTCGCCACCATCATCGTCGTCCTGGTCGGGACCGGGGTCGCGGTGGCCGGCTGGATCATGTACCGGACCGAGAAGAAGCGCGAGCGCGACGTGCAGATGGCGATCGCGGCGAACAAGTAGGCGCCCGCTCAGCGGGGATCGGCTGCCCGGGCCTTCGAGTATTTGGCAATCGCCTCGGTACGGCTTTTTGCGCCCAGCACCTTGTAAATTCGCGAAAGATGGATCTTCACCGTGCCGGCGGTGAGGTCCAGCTCGGCGGCAATCTCCTTGTTCGAACGGCCCTCCGACATGAGCCGCATGACGTCTTCCTGCCGGGGGGTGAGGCCGTGAACGCCGCGGAGCGGCGCCATCTCGGCGGACAGCCCGAACTCCTCGTTCAGCTGACTGTCCGATGACGACAGGCCGCTGCCGAGCTGGAGCGCATCGGGCGGTACGTAGATGCCTCCCGAGAGCACGAGGCGTATCGCGTTCATCGTCACATCGGGAGAGGATGTCTTGGGAATGTAGCCCATGGCTCCGGAGCGCAGCGCTTCGCGTATCGTCTGCATGTCTTCGCGAACCGAGATCACGATCACCGGCACGTCGGGCCAGCGCGTGCAGATGTGCCTGACGCTCTTGATGAGGTCCATGCCCGGCATCAACAAGTCGAGGAGAAGAAGATCGACCGGTTCAGGCTGATCGAGCGCCTTGAGGGTCTTCTCATAGTTGTTGCACTCGACAAGTTCGCTGTCCGGATACAGCGTCTTGATAAGCACGCCGATGCCGCCGCGCACCAGGGCGTGGTCGTCGGCCACGACAATCCGCAAAGGCGGCTCTTTGCTATCCATGACCTTCATGGTTCTCCCGTCTGAGCATCATGGCGACTGTGCCTCTTTTCCTCGCCATCCGTCAAATCCGCTTGCTTATGCCATTCGGCTGAAAGTTTTCTGCCAAAGGTTATATTTAACTTGACCCATTTGGTATATTGTGAGTTTAATATTGCCTATCGGTATAAGCGCCGACTGATTTCAACACAGTCAGGCAGGCGCGGCCGAGGGAGCAAACGCCAACGCATATAAGAATGCACAATGGACCAGCGCGCCGGAAACGACGTGCGGTCCCAACAGGGAGAGCGAGGAATGAATCCGACTCGCAGAAAGTTTCTGAAGATCGCAGGCGGAGTCGCACTTGCGGCGCCGAACGTCATCGCATCGACGGCCAAAGCCGAGCCATGGATCGCCAAGGGCGGCAAGATCAAGGTCGGCGTGCTCTTCTCGCAATCGGGTCCGCTGGCCGTGGTCGAGAATGATTCGACCCAGGTGGTGCTTTACGCCATCGATGAGATCAATGCGAGCGGCGGCGTCGCCGGCATGCAGGTGGAGCCGGTCGTCATCGACGCGAAATCCGATATCAAGGTCTATTCCGAGAAGATCAGCCAGCTCATCCTGCGCGACCGGGTGATCAGCACGTTCGGCGGCTACACATCGGCGAGCCGGCGCGCGGTGGCGCCCATCGTCATGGCCCGCGATCATCTCTTCTACTACCCGACCTGCTACGAAGGCCGCGAGTGCACGCAGAACATCATCAACACCGGGCCACTCGCCAACCAGCATTCCTTCGATCTCATTCCCTTCATGGTCGAGAACTTCGGCAAGAAGGTCTATCTCGTGGGCTCCAACTACATCTGGCCCAAGGAGTCGAACAAGAATGCCAAGGTGTGGCTCGAACGTGTCAGTGGCGAGGTCGTGGGCGAGGACTACGTTCCCATCGGCGGCTCCGAGTTCGCACCCATCTTCAACAAGATCCGCCAGGCGGCGCCGGATTTCATTTTCTCGACTGTGATCGGGGACTCCGATGTCGCGCTCCACAAGCAGTTCCTGTCGGAGGGATTCAAGTCCGACAAGCTGCCGATCGCCTCGCTTACCACCGGCGAGATCGAGACCCGCGCCATGGGTGCGGAAGCCGGCGCCGGCCACTTCCTCTCCGCCCCCTACTTCCAGGCGCTCGACAGTCCGACCAATCACAAATTCGTCGAGAACTACCTCAAGAGCAAATACGGCGGCGGCGGCGTCACCCATTACAATATGGAAGAGACCTATTTGTCGGTCTATGTCTGGAAGGCCGGGCTCGAGAAGGCATTGGCCCAGACCGGCAACATCGAGGACGTGACGCCGCGCATGATCCGCGACGTCTCGGGCGGCATAACCATCGACGACGACCTCTCGCCGGAAGGCAAGGTGTGGATCGACCCCGACAACTTCAACATCTGGCTTAAACCGAAGATCGGCCAATGCCAGGCGGACGGACAGTTCAAGATCATCAAGTCCGCGCCCGAGCATGTGGCTCCGGACCCGATGTCGATCTATCCCGAGCGCGGCGTATGCAAGGCCGATGGCCTGCACGCTCCCGACGGCACGATCCACAAGAACGTTCTCTAAATCGCAAATCTGCGCCGTCGGCGGGGCCCTCCTGCCGACGCCGCGATCGATACTCGCTGCTGACCCGCATCGCCACGCGCGGTGCCCGGAATCACGACCGGTGGACGATAAAATGAGCGTCAATGACTTCTGGACACCCTTCGAGCTCTATCCTTTCCTCAACGCACTCATCATCGGCCTGAGCGTCGCCAGCATATGGTTCGTCGCTGCCCTCGGCCTCACCATCATCTATGGCACGATGGGTGTGATCAACATGGCGCATGGCGAGTTCATCATGCTCGGCGCCTATGCCACCTACCTGCTTCAGTCGCTTCTCGGCATTCCCTTCATCATCTGCATTCCGCTCTCGTTCCTCATCGTCGGAGCGCTCGGGTGGGGCGTGGAGCGCAGCCTGATCCGCAGCCTCTATCAACGGCCGCTCGATACGCTGCTGGCCACCTGGGGGCTCTCGCTGATACTGATCCAGCTCGTGCGCCTCAGCTTCGGCACCGCGCCGCAATACGTTTCCGTGCCTGAGTGGATCAATTTCCAGATCGATCTCGGCTTCATACATCTGGCCGGCCTGCGCCTCTTCATCATCTTCGTCGCGACGGGCCTCCTCGCGCTGACCTGGTATCTGCTGTACCGGACCCGTTGGGGCATCCGGGTCCGCGCCGTCATGCAAGACAAGGAGATGGCCGCTTCCTTCGGAATCAACACCGACAGGATCTACGGACTCACTTTTGCCTACGGCGCCGGCCTCGCCGGCGCCGCCGGCGCCATGTTCGGAGCATTGAAGACGCTCTTTCCCGACATGGGCTCCGGATATATCGCGGAAGCCTTCCTGGTCGTCGTCGTCGGCGGCATCCATCTCGTCGGAAGCGTCCTCTCGTCGCTGCTGCTCGGCGAACTGGGCTCGATCTTCTCGTATTTCACCAACGACACCTTCGCTCGTTTCGTTTTGTTCACGCTCGTCGTCATCTTCCTGAGATTCAGGCCTCAGGGCCTCATTGCGGAAGGCGTACGGCGGCGCTGATGACCAGGGAAGAAATCAGAGTGCCCGGCAATCTCTACCACAACCGCAAGGCACAGTGGATCGTGTACGTCCTGCTGTTCGCCGTTCTCGCCTTCGTTCCGGCCATCTACAACGAGCCTTTCCTGCTCAATCAGCTTGCCCGCTACGCTGCGCTCGCCATGCTGGCGGTCTCGGTCAGCTTCGTCTGGGGATACGGCGGCATCCTGAGCCTGGGTCAGGGCATCGCCTTCGGCCTCGCCGCCTACGGCATGGCCATGACGATGCAGATGCAGTTCCAGGATCCCGTGAGCGATCCCATCCCGAGCTTCATGCTGACCAACGAGCTCGATACCCTGCCGCTGCTCTGGCAGCCTTTCTGGTCGACGCCGGCCGGCCTGTTCATGACCCTTGCCGTGCCGACGCTGTTCTTCATCGTTTTCGGCATCATGATGTTCCAGGCCCGCGTCGCCGGCGTGTTCGTCGCCATCATGACGCTCGCCATGCTCGCCGCCTGGTATTCGATGGCCTACGACATGCAGCCCTTCACCGCCGGCTTCAACGGCTTATCGCCGCCCATGCCCTTCGAATTCTGGGGCATATCCGTAGACCCCTACAGCCGGACCGCCTACTGGACATGCATCGCGTTCCTCGCGATCCTCACCATTTCCGCGAAGCTCCTGCTGCACTCCAAATTCGGCATCATCGTCCAGGCCATACGCGACGACGCCGAGCGTGTCCGCTTCCTCGGCTACAATGTCGCCTACTACCAGGTCCTGGTCTTCGCCATCTCCGGATTCATCGCCGCCTGCGCGGGCCTGTGCTGGGTCATGGTGGTGCAGTACGTATCGCCTACCTCGCTGGAGCTTTCCCTGAGCGTTTCCGCAGTGGTGTGGGCGGCGGTGGGCGGACGCATGTCGCTGCTCGGCGCGATCATCGGCACCTTCCTCGTGAACGGCATCCAGAGCTATCTCGGCGACGAGCTGCAGCAGGTCTGGATGATCGCGCTCGGCGTCATCTTCATCGGAGTCGTCCTTTTCCTGCCACGCGGCCTCGTCGGGCTGTTCGAATGGCTGCTCGGCAACGTGAGGGTCGGGGGCAAGCTCCCCGAGGTCGGCAAGGATGTGGAGGAGACGGCATGACGGCGCTGCTCGAGGTCAGGGACCTGCGCAAATCCTATGGAGACTCCGTGGTCGTCGACGGCTTCAACCTCTCGGTCGGCAAGGGGGAGCTGCGCTGCCTCCTCGGCCCGAACGGTGCCGGCAAAACCACATGCCTCGATCTCATCGCCGGCCGGCAGCGCAAGACCCGCGGCGCGGTGCTGTTCAACGGCGCCGACATCTCGTCCCTCTCCGAGCACCAGATCGCACGACGCGGCATCGGCCGCAAATTCCAGGTGCCG
This sequence comes from Parvibaculaceae bacterium, assembly GCA_050246735.1. Classification (GTDB taxonomy): domain Bacteria; phylum Pseudomonadota; class Alphaproteobacteria; order Rhizobiales; family Aestuariivirgaceae; genus Taklimakanibacter. The sequence goes on from JBFWVM010000010.1 coordinate 107,113, forward strand.
GCCGTCTTCAAGGAACTGACGGTTCGCGACAATCTCGAGGTCTCGTTCGGCAAAAGCAAGGATCCGTTCTGGAACATGACGCGCTTCGGGCGCTCGTCCGGGGTCAGGCGTTTCGACGAGGTGATCGGCCTGATCGGCCTCGGCGACCGTCAGGACGTCGTGGCGGGCGTGCTGTCGCACGGCGAGACACAATGGCTCGAGATCGGGATGGTCCTGATGCAGGATCCGAGCCTGCTTCTCATGGACGAGCCTACCGCGGGCATGACGGAAAAGGAGACGCTGAAGACCTCGCAGATCTTCAACGCGCTCAAAGGCGCCCATACCCTCATCGTGGTCGAGCACGACATGTCGTTCGTGCGCGAGATCGCCGACATCATCACGGTCATGCACATGGGCAGGCAGCTTGCCGAAGGCCGCATCGCCGACATCGAGAGCAATGCCAGCGTGAGGGAAGTCTACCTCGGATCGGAAGGCCTCCACTGACATGCTGAAACTGGCCAACATCACCTCCTACTACGGCAAGACGCCGATCCTGCACAATGTGAGCTTCGATCTGGAGAAGGGGCAGTGTCTGTGCGTGCTTGGCCGCAACGGCGTGGGCAAGACGACGCTCCTGCAGACGATCATGGGGCTTACGACGCGCATGGCCGGAAGCCTCAGCCTGAACGGCATCGATCTGGGCAGCAAGCGAACCTCGGACCGCGCCCTGGCCGGCCTCGGCTATGTGCCGCAGGGCAGGCGCATCCTCGGCAAGTTCACCGTGCGCGAGAACATCCTTCTCGGCACCTTCGCGCGCGGCGACGGACGCTCGATCATCCCGCCTCTCTGCCTCGAACTGTTCCCCTATCTCGCGCAGAATCTCGACAAGAAGGCGGGGCATCTGTCGGGAGGGCAGCAGCAGCAGCTGGCGATCGCCCGCGCGCTCGCCACCGACCCCAAGATACTGCTGCTCGACGAGCCGACGGAAGGCATTCAGCCCAATATTGTCGCGGACATCCAGGCGGCCCTCACAAGGCTCAACCGCGAGCTCGGCATCACGCTCGTGCTTACCGAGCAGCACATCAAGATCGCGAAGGCGATGTCGGACAAGTTCGTCATCCTCGATATCGGACGCGTGGTGAGCACCGGCATGTCGCAGGATCTGACCAAGGAGATCATCGACAAGCATCTGTCGATCTGACCGGCCCGCCGGACAACGTTGTTGGGAAGCGAAGGAGGAAAACATGATACCAATTCCGAAGAAAGGCACGCCCGAGCGCGAGCGTCTCGTGGCGGAGCACAAGGCGTGCATCGAATCGATGAAGGGCGTGGCCGGCTGCAGCATCTTGCGCTGCGCCACGCCGGGGGATACGACGGTGGTGACGGGCGGCATCCACGAGGACCTGCTGCTCAACCGCGTGCTCATCCGCATGCGCACGGCGATGCCGAAGAACGGCAAGGGCAAGCTCGTCGTCGTCTGCACCGAACCCGACAAGTCCTGGCGCATCGGGCGCCTGAGCGGCGTCCGCGGAGTTCCACCGACATTCGTCAACGATAAAATCTACGACAACGAGCAGGATCCGCAGCACGACATCTTCGTGATGCGTCTCGACGAGCTGTCGGAGACCGACGGAATGCCCGAGCACTTCCACGAAGGCTGGAAGCGGCGCGACGACAACTGGACGGTCACCTGAATTGTAGAAAAGGCGGGCCTTACCCAGGTTTCGCAGAAGCAAGCTGTACCGAGGAGAGGTAACAATGGGTGCGATGAGACTGACAGGTTACGCCGATCTGTTCGGCGTGAACCCGGGGAAAAGAATTCGGTTCCACGTCAACTGCGACGGGCCGAAGAAATACAAGGCCGAGATCATGAAGATGGTCAACGGCGATACCAACCCGCGCGGACCCGGGCTGATCGAGAAGCCGGTCGCTGCGGCCTGCAACGGCGAATATGGCGGACGCAAGCAGGTGATCCACAGCGGCTCATACGGCTATGTCGAGGACAAGCCGCATCTGCATCTCGAGAGCTTCACCATGCAGTGCTGGATCTGGCCGACGACCCCCAAGACCCATCCCAAATACTGGCGTCACGGCGCGCAAGGCCTGATGGGCAAGTGGTGCAACGGCAAGGGCTACGGTCTGTTCATCAACGAGGACGGCTGCATCGAACTGCGCGTCAACGGCGAGAGGATCACCGCCGGCGCGCCGGTCCGCGACCATGCCTGGCATTTCATCGCGGCGAGCTATGACGGCAGGACAGGCGAAGCCGTTCTCTATCACGAGCCCCAGATCGTCTATGCTCTCGATCCGGCGATCCCGCCGGTGAAGAAGAAGCTCGGCGCCGCGATCGATAATCCCAAGGATGTGCCCTTCACGGTGGCCTGCTACACCGGCAAGCTCGACAAGGGCGACCTGGCAAGATCCTCGAAGCCCGCAGGCATCGTGATGGCCGGCCACTACAACGGCAAGATCGACAGTCCGCGCCTCTGCCGCGCGGCGCTGAGCCGCCAGGACATCGAGACCATGAAGCTCGGCGCCCAGCCCGGCCTTACCGAGCGCCGGCACTGCGGCCCGACGGGCGATCTCGCCAGGGTGATCGTCGGCTCGTGGGACTTCTCCGACGGCATCAACACCATCGTCGGCCGTGACCACGGGCCCTATCTGTACGACCTCCAGTTCGTCAACTGCCCGACGCGGGCCATGACGGGCCACAATTTCTCCGGCCACAATTTCGATTGGAAACACGCGCCCGAGGAATATGGCGCGATCCACTTCCATGACGACGACATCGACGATGCGCGCTGGCAGGTCGACTTCGAGTGGGACGTGCCGGCAGACCAGCCGAGCGCCTATTATGCCGCAAAGCTCACGACTGCTGATGGCGATGAGGATTACATCCCGTTCTGGGTCGTGCCGGAGGCCGGCAAGGCCACCGCGAAGATCGCCATGATGGTCCCCACCATCAGCTACATGGCGTATGCCAACGAGCATCTCGCCAACAACGCGGGAGGCGCCGAGCTCCTCGTCTACCGCGTGCCGATCATGCAGGACCAGAACATGTTCCTGAGCGAGCATCGCGAATATGGCGGGTCCATCTACGACACCCATACCGACGGAAGCGGCATATGCCTGTCGTCCCGGCTGCGCCCGATCCTGTCGATCAGGCCGAAATACGATCACTTCCTGATGCAGGCCCCGTGGCAGTATCCGGCCGATCTCCATCTGATCTGCTGGCTCGAGACCATGGGCTACAAGTACGACTGCATCACGGACGAGGACGTGACCTATGACGGGCTGGCCCGGCTCGAACAGTACAATGTCGTCATAACCGGATCGCATCCCGAGCATAATACCGGTCCGCAGCTCGATGCGCTGCACAACTACACGCAGCGCGGCGGCAGGCTGATGTATATGGGGGCCGACGCCTGGTATTGGATTCACTCCTATCATCCGGCATACGACCATCTGGGACGCGGCATCGTGACGGAAATGCGGCGTTGCGAGAGCGGCATCCGCACCTGGCGCGCCGATCCCGGCGAATACTATCACCAGGGCACCGGCGAACTGGGGGGCATGTGGCGCTACCGCGGCCGCTATCTGCACTCCGTCGCCGGCACCGGCATGTCCTCGGAAGGCTTCGACATCTCGTCCTACTATTCACGCACCGAAGAGAGCAACGATCCGCGCGTCTCCTGGGCCTTCGAGGGCATCGGCTTCGACGAGAAGCTCGGCAATTTCGGCTTCGTCGGCGGTGGAGCGGCCGGCACCGAACTCGACATCGTGGACACGATGCTGGGCTCGCCGCCGCACACGCTGGTGGTGGCGACTTCCGCCGGACGTCACACCGAAGCCTATCTCCTGGTCATGGAGGACTACGGCTTCAGCCAGCAGGGCATCGACGGGACGCAGCATCCGCGGGTTCGATCCGACATCGCCTATCACGAGACGCCGAACGGCGGCGCGTGCTTCGCCTTCAGCTCGATCGCCTTCTGCGGCTCCCTGCCCTGGAACAATTGCCAGAACAATATCTCCAAGCTGGTCGGCAACGTTCTGAACCGCTTCATGAAGGATGGGCCGCTCCCGCCGCCGCCGGCGTCGGCCATCAAGCATCGCGGCCGGGCCGATTACGATCCGCCGGCGAACAAGGCCGCAAAATGACGTCCACGACCCGGCCGCCCGCCAGACCGGCGGGCGGCCGGCCAGCGTCCGACCCCGGAGCCGTCGCATGTCGCTGCAAGCAGATTTGAGGAATCCCGAGCTCGGCTATTTCGACGAGGGGCTCAACCTCGGCGACCGATCGCTCTACGAGACGGCTTGCCGGCCCTTCGGCCGCGCCAGCGTGCTTCCGCCGGTCGCCTACCGCTCCAAGATGTTTTTCGAGCTCGAGAACGAGAAGATATGGACGCGAAGCTGGGCGGTCATCGGGCTTCTGCAGCAGATCCCCCGGCCGGGCGACCTGCTGCCGCTCACTCTCGGCATGCATGGCATCCATGTGCAGCGCCAGGCGGATGGGAGCATCGCCGCGCGCATGAACCGGCACCAGCACGGCGGCTGCCGTTTCGTGCCGGAGCAGTGCCGCAGCGGCCGGCAGACCAAATGCTCGATCACCTCCTGCAACTATACGCGCGACTCCGACGTGATGCCGGCAGGCGAAGACGGCGAGCCCACCGACGTCATGTACAAGTTCATCGGCCTGACCCCGGAGCGACTGATCCCGGTCAGATGCGAGACCTGGGGACCATTCATCCTCGTCAATCTCGATCCGGAATGCGAGCCCCTGAAAGACTATTGCGGCGACCTTCCCGACAAGCTGCGGCTCGATCAGGACGCGCCGCTGAAGATGGCAGGCAAGCAATGGCTCGACTTCAACTGCAATTGGAAGATGGCCGGCAATGCTCTGACACGGGGCACGACCGCCACGTGCAGGCCGGACGCCGCAACGAGTCCGGCGAATTTCATCACGGCCGAAACCTGCGGCGCCGAGCACGCGCCTCACGACCGGATGGCCTGGCTCTTTCCGAATCTCCTGGTCGCCCAGGGCTCCGGCCATCTGGCCATCGTTCTGCTGCAGGCCACAGGGGTCGCCAGGACGCTGGCCCGCTGCTTCTGGCTGACGGCCGCGGAGCCTGCGGCGGCCTCCGGAGAGTTCGGCAACTGGATTTCCCTTCTCAAGGTGCAGGGCGCCGTGGCCGGGAACATGCATCTCAGGCATGTCCAGCTCGGCACATCGTCGCGACCGGACACGAACGTGAATGACTTGCCGTGCGAGGACAATCCCTTTGCCTATGCCCTGAACCGGTTCCTCGCGCACCGGGCGCAGATCGAGCGCCACTACTACTGGAACGCTCCGATCATGGATGCGGCCATGCTGATGCGAAGGTGACAGATGAGCATGACGGCGGAAATCGGCAACCCACGCGACCGCGCACGGGCGGCCTATCAGAAAGGCACGTTCGCCGAAGCGTTCCGGATCTGGAAAGTCCTCGCCGAGGACGGAGATCCGGAAGCGCAATGCTGGCTCGGCTCGCTTTTCGCCAATGGCGAGGGCGTCGACGTCGACGATGCCGAGGCCCTGCGCTGGTATCTGGCCGCGGCGAAGCAAGGCCATCACATGGCGCAGGCCAATGCCGGCGCGTTCCTGTTCATGGGGCGGGGAGCGGCAAGAGATCCCGCGGAGGCCGTAAAATGGCTCGCCGACGCCGCCGACGGCGGCGACCTGAACGGCCTGTTCAACCTGGCCGTCCTCTACGGCAAAGGCGAGGGCGTGCCGGCCGACCCGGGCAAGGCTGCGGCGCTTTACCGGCGCGCGGCGGAGCGCGGGCACTATCCCTCCCAGGCGCGATTGGGCTACCTCTATGCTCAAGGGCAGGGAACCTCCAAAGATCGCGTCCAGGCCTATCTGTGGCTTTCGCTCGCGGCCCAGCACGGCATCGGCAGCGCGCTCAATGCCTTGGAAAGCGTCGTCAAGGAGATGTCGGCGGAGGAAAAGTCGGAAGCGGTGGCGCTGTTCGAGGAATGGCGCGGCCGGACCAGGTCGCTCGACGGGCCTACCGCGCTCTATCCGATGCCGTCATGAGGGCGACCGGAAGAATGGCTTACAGCGTACAGCAGATCAAATTCGAGATCCTCGGCTATATCAAGGAATTCGATCCCGACTTCGGCGCCTGGTACGTCGGCATCGCGAGCGAGCCCACGCGCGCGATGCGGGAGGAGCATGGCGTCGATCTCGAGAGAGACATCTGGCTCTACAAGCAGGCACTGTCGTTCACCGCCTGCCGGACCGTGCAGCGCTATTTCTGCGACATGCTGAAAACCGACGGGAAGCCGATACTGTCCGGACCTGCGGATATGGATTGCGTTTATCTCTTCAGGAAGAGCGAGAGAACAAGACCGTGATCGCGGGGCGTTCACAACAGGCCGAAAGTTTCGTATCGTCAGCCGCGCGGCGGCGCGCGGGCGCGCGGATGTGAGTTAATTTTTGTTCCAGAGAGGCCAAGCAACCCACAGAAGCATGGGGCATGTTTCTGTTGTCTGAGCAGTGCTCAACCGAAGTCCGGACGAGACCGGAGAAGGGATGCATATGGTCAGCCGGCGGCGTTTATTGAAGCTTCTTGGAAGTGCGACGGCAGTCCTCACCGCCCCGGCCTGCCCTGCCGTCCGCGGCGGGATCTCCCACGGCGTCTCTTCGCCTGCCGTCCTCCGCAGACGCAGGATCAAGGTCGGCCTGCTCTGGTCGCTCAGCGGCCATCTCTCGGTCATCGAAAAGCCGTCGCGCGACGTCGCGCTGTTCTGGATCGACGAGGCGAACCGCAATGGCGGCGTCGCCGGCGCCGAGATCGAGCCCGTCATCATCGACACCAATTCGGACATGAAGGCCTACCGGGCGGGGATCCTCAAGCTCATGCTCGAGGAGCAGGTCCTCGCCACCTTCGGCGGCTATACCTCGGCAAGCCGGCGCGCCATCATGCCGCTGGTCACCATGCATGACGGCCTGTTCTACTATCCCACCTGCTATGAAGGCCGCGAATGCTGGCAGCATATCATATGCACCGGTCCGATCGCCAACCAGCACTCCTTCGACCTCATTCCCTATATGGTGCGCAATCACGGCAATCGCGCCTACTTCATAGGCTCCAACTATGTGTGGGCGAAGGAATCGAACCGCAATGCCAGCCGCTGGCTTGCCGATATCGGCGGCGAGTTGGTGAGTGAACGCTATGTGCCGCTCGGCAGCGGCGTGTTCGATGATATCCTCGACGACATCAAGCGCCGGGCGCCGGACTGGATCTTCTCCACCATCGTGGGCGATTCGGATATCTACCTGCGGCGCGAATATGTCCGTGCCGGGTTCACTCCCGACCGCCTGCCGACGGCTTCGCTGACGACCTCCGAGCTCGAGGTGCGGACGCTCGGCGCCGCGTATGGCGAAGGGCATATTCTGTGCGCCCCCTACTTCCAAAGCCTGCCGGGCGGGACCAACAAGCGGTTCGTCGAGAATTTCCTCGCCAGCCGCTTCGGTCAGAGCGGCGTGACCCACTACAACATGGAGGAGACCTATCTCGCCTTCCAGTATTTCAGGAAGGCCGTCGAACGCCTGGTGGCGGAGGAAGGCTTCGCCGCCTTGACCCCGATGAACGTGCGCAAACACTCCGGGGGTCTCCTGTTGAGCGACGCAGAATCGCCGGAAGGCGAGGTTCAGCTCGATCCGGCAAGCTTCAACAGCTGGCTCAAGCCCAAGATCGGCCGCTTCAACCGGCACGGCCAGATCGACCTCCTGTGGCAGCGGGAGGAGAATATGCCTCCGATGCCATATCTACTTTATCCTGAAAGGGGTATATGCCTTCCGGATGGACTCCATCTGCCTGATGGCACTATCGTAAAAGCCGCATCATGACTCCGATCGATCCCAGGGTTCCCGAGCCAGAGAATCGCCAAGGGATATTTTCCTTTGTTAAGCGTATTTTCAACCGACTGTCGGTCGGCCAGAAGGTCATGACGATCATTGCCGTGGAGATCCTCTCCTATTCGGTCATCACCTCCATTGCGCTCTACCAGATCCATTCGATGGGGACCGAGATCAAGCAGATGGCCAATCTCTACATCCCCCTGCTCTCCGACATGGAGATGGTCCGCCGCCAGATCCAGGACGAGCGGCTGAACTTCAAGGACGTGGTGTTTCACGGCGACCGTGTCGTCTACGACAAGGATTCGGAGGAGACCTATATCGTCGCGCGCACGCACTACCAGGAGGCGGGCGCGACAATCAACGAACGGATCGCTTTTTCCGAAGAGCTGATCAAACGGTCGACGGCGGGCGGCGAGCATGCGGGCGTCGTCGTGCAAAGCTTTGCCCCGCGCCTGCTCGAGCGCTTGAGCGCCATTCGCAAGGCCCACCGGAAGACGACCGATCAGATGAAGCGCATCTTCGTGCATGTCGAGGACGGCTCGTTCCTGATGGGCATGGAACTGGTGGACGGCGTCGCCGCGGCGGAGAGACAACTGCTGTCCGAGCTCGACCTCCTGGAAAGCGACCTGACGGAACTGAAATCCGCGTCCGCCGACTATGCGGTCAATGTCGAGCGCACCTCGTCGATGATGACGATCATCTCCTCGATCCTGACCGTCTGCGTGGTCATCGCGGTCTTCTTCCTGGTGGTGAAAGGGAACATCTCCAAGCCCCTGCATGCCCTGACGGATGCCATCAAGACCTTCGACCCGCTGGATGAGAAGACCGATTCCAAGGAAGTCGCCGACCTCATGTCGCGCGGCGACGAGCTCGGCATGGTCGGACGTTCGCTGAATGACCTCAAACGCGCCCTGCGCATGCAGGGACGGGCGCTGCAGGCGGCAAAGGACGCCGCCGAGCGGGCCGACCTGGCAAAGTCGCGATTCCTCGCCGCCGCAAGCCATGACCTGCGGCAGCCGCTGCACGCCATGCAGATGTATCTTGCGGCCCTCGGCCAGCGCATCCACGACGCCAAGACCCTCGCCATTCTTTCCGACACCCAGGCGGTGGCGCTCGCCACCGGCCGGCTTCTGAACTCGCTCCTCGATATTTCGCAACTCGAGGCCGGCGCGGTCACGCCGCAGCATGAAGATTTCCGCGTCCAGGAGCTCTTCAACCGGGTGACGATCTCGTTCCTGCCCCTTTCCTACAAGAAGGGGCTGATGCTCCATACCGTGCCGACGAAGGCGGTGGTGCGCAGCGACCCCGCCCTGCTCGAGCGCATCGTCGGAAACTATCTCTCGAATGCCATCCGCTACACCAACAAGGGCAAGGTCGTGCTGGGCTGCCGCTCGCGCGGCGACAGCATCGCCATCCAGGTATGGGACAGCGGACCCGGCATTCCGACCGACCGGGCGAAGGCGATCTTCGAGGACTTTCACCAACTGCACAACGAGGAGCGCGACCGCAGCAAGGGGCTTGGGCTCGGCCTCGCCATCGTGCGAAGACTGGCGGACTGTCTCGGGCACGAGATCGAACACAGCTCGGTGCTGGGCAGGGGATCATATTTCGGCATCGTGGCCCGCCGCGGGACACAGAAGCTCGATCCCGACAAGCGCGACGAATTCCTGGAGGCGGCCGGAGACCTCGCCGGCGTGAGGATCCTCCTGATCGAGGATGACAAGGCCGCGCTGGATGCCACAGCCCTGCTGCTGCGTTCATGGAAATGCGTCGTGTGGTGCGCGCGCAGCACCGAGGAGGCCCTCGGCATCGTCAGCCGGACGAAAAAGCGTCCGAACATCATCGTCGCCGATTACCGGCTGCCCGGCAAGCTGGACGGGGTCGAAGCAATCCGTCGGCTGCGGGCCGGGATGCGCGAATCGATACCGGCGATCATCGTCACCGGCGAAAGCGACCAGGACGTCGTGCGTGCGATCGAGCAAATGGGCTTCATGATATTGCGCAAGCCGGTTCGTCCGGCCAAGCTTCGCCGGCTGATCAGCCATCATGTTCTGGAAGCGGCCTTCTCCACCGCGGCCGAATGACGTCGCCGGATGCTCATGAGCTGCACGCTCTCGCTCGACGACATGGTGATCATCACGGCGAACAAGTAGGCCGGACGGGCCGTTCAGGCGTCTTCGAGCTTTCGCTTCCCGGGCTTGCCGATCTCGATCCTGACCTCTTCGCCCATGCGCTCGAGGAAGCCGAGCAGCATCTCGAGCGAGAACTTGCCGAGCTTTCCCCGCACCAGATCCGAGACTCGGGGTTGGCTGATGCCCAGCATCCTGGCAACCTCCGGCTGGCTCCACTTGCCTTTCTCGATCTTGTCCTGAATGAGAAGCATGAGGTTGGCGCGGCGCTCCTTTGCGCGAGCAACGACCGGATCGTCTTCCAGCGCGTCCCAAATGCTCCTGAAGCTTTCTGTCTTCATGATGGATCTCCGTCATATCACCTGGCGGAAGCGGCGCTTCGCCAGATCAATGTCCTTCTGTGATGTCTGCTGCGTCTTCTTCCGGAAGGCATGCAGAACGTGAACCTTGCCGACGATCTTGACGACGTAGATTGCGCGGAATGCGCCGCTCGCCTCCTGCGCCCGCAGCTCCCGCACACCCGGTCCTATCGACGGCATAGATTTCCAGTCTTTTGGTTCCCGGTCATTCTGAACGGCCCAGAGCTGCTGACCGATTTCGTCTCTGACGGCCTCGGGGAAATCCCTGATGTCTCTCCTGGATGAACCAATGAAGACGACCGTTCTAGGCTGTTTCATCTCATTTACATATCAGAATTTATATTGAATGTCACCGGGATGGTCACCCGAAATGGCGCAGCACCAGATTGCCGAGGATGACCACGCCGAACACGGCGACCGCGACGCCGGCCCAGATGTTGAGGCGCACCAGCGTATAGCTGGTGACGCGGCCCTTTATATGGGTGACGAGATAGGTGACGAAGGTCCACCAGGTGAGCGTGCCGATGACGACGCCGGCCACCGCGTTCAGCGGCCGGTAGGGCACGCTGCCCAGATCGAGCACGCCGCCCAGGCCGCTGAAGATCGCGAAGAAGCCGAGCAGCGCGCCGGGATTGGTGATGGTCAGGAACAGGCAGGTGAGCGACTTGCGCACATAGGCGCCGCGGCCGAGATCGGCCAGCGACAGCTCGGCGTCCTTCACGTGATGCATCGCGGTGCGGATGCCGATGAAGATGAGCAGCAGGCCGCCGACGATCTGGATCGCGGTCGCATGGGCGTGCACCCAGTCCTCCACCCAGCGCACGCCATAGGCGGCGAGGGTGGCGAAGAGCGCGTCGCCCGCCATCGAACCAGAGGCCGCCGCCATGCCGCCGCCCATGCCGGCCCTCAGCGCCGCGCGGATGACGGTAAGATTGACCGGCCCCAGGGGTGCCGTGACCGCGATGCCGATGGCGATGCCGATGACGACGAGCTCGGGATCCATCAGAGATCGATCACCACGCGGCCGCGGATCCTGCCGGCGACGATGTCGGCGGCGAGCGCCGGCACGTCGTCGAGACGGGCATGGCTGGCGAGCGTCCCGAGCCTGGCGGGATCGAGGTCGCGCACAAGGCGCGACCACGCCTCGGCCCGCCGTTCCGGCGAGGCGGTCACCGAATTGATGCCGATCAGCCTGACCCCGCGCAGGATGAAGGGCGCGACCGAGGCGGGAAGGTCCATGCCCTGGGCCAGGCCGCAGGCGGCCACCGCGCCCTCGGGAGCGATCTGGGAGAGGACGTTGGCGAGCGTCGTCGAGCCCGCCACGTCGACGGCGCCGGCGAAACGCGCTTTCGCCAGGGGCTTCACCGGCCCCGCGAGCTCGCCGCGGTCGATGACGCGGGCGGCGCCCAGGCCCTTCAGGAAGGCCTCCTCCCCCGGCCGGCCGGTCGCGGCCACGACGCTGAAGCCGAGCTTCGCCAGGAGGGCGACGGCGATGGAGCCCACCCCGCCGGCGGCCCCGGTCACCAGTATGTCGCCGTCCCCGGGCCGCACGCCCTGGCGCTCGAGCGCGATGACGCAGAGCATGGCGGTGTAGCCCGCCGTGCCGATCGCCATCGTGTCGGCGGTGGTCATGGTCCGGGGCACCGGCACCAGCCAGTCGCCATCGACGCGGGCAAGGCCGGCATAGCCGCCGTGATGGCTTTCCCCGACGCCCCAGCCGTTGAGGATCACCCTGTCGCCCGCCTTGACCAGGCGATGGCCGGAGGAAACGACGGTGCCGGCGAAATCGATGCCGGGGATGAGCGGGAAACGCCGGATGATCGGGGCCTTGCCGGTGACCGCGAGGCCGTCCTTGTAGTTGACGGTCGAATGCTCGACGGCGACGGTCACGTCGCCCGGCATCAGGTCGTCCTCGCCCAGCGTCGCGAAGCCGAGGGACTGGCCCTTCTCCGTCTTGTCGATCAGGATGGCGCGGAACCGGCGACTCATGAATTCCCCCCGTCCACAGCTTATACAGACGCGAGCGCCTCCATGAAAGCGATGGGTTGGCCATGCGCCGGCCCCAGTATCTCGCCCTCCCACATGACGCGCCGCCCACGGATGATCGTTCCCCTGGGCCAGCCCGTGACCTCCATCCCGTCATAGGGCGTCCAGCCGGCCCGGCTCTCCATCCATCCATCGGTGATCCGCGTCCGCCGCTTCAGGTCGACGATGGTGAAATCGGCGTCGTAGCCTTGCGCGATGCGGCCCTTGCGGGCGATTCCGAAGATGCGCCCCGGACCATGGCTGGTGAGATCGACGAAGCGCTCCAGCGTGAGACGGCCCTTGCTCACATGGTCGAGCATGACCGGCACGAGCGTCTGCACGCCGGTCATTCCGGAAGGCGAGTCGGGATAGGGCCTGGCCTTCTCCGCCAGAGTATGCGGCGCGTGATCGGAGCCCAGCACGTCGACGACGCCCGCCACGAGCGCTCGCCAGATCGCGGCGCGGTGATGGCGCTCGCGCACCGGCGGGTTCATCTGGGCTTTCGTGCCCAGGCGCTCATAGGCCTCGGGTGCCGCCAGGGTGAGATGGCTGGGCGTCACCTCGACGCTCGCCAGGTCCTTGTTGGCGGCGAGCAGCGGCATCTCGTCGGCCGTCGAGACGTGCAGCACATGGATGCGCTTGCCGTGCCGGCGCGCGATGGCGAGCAGGCGCTCGGTGGAGAGCCTTGCCGTTTCCGCGTCGCGCCAGACCGGATGGCTGGCGGCGTCGCCGGCGCGCCGCTCGGGCTTGCGCGCCTCGAGGCGGAACTCGTCCTCGCTGTGGAAGGCGGCCCGGCGGCGCACCTGCGACAGGACGAGGTCTATGCCGGCATCGTCGTCGACCAGGAGGTCGCCGGTCGAGGAGCCCATGAACACCTTCGTCCCGGCGCAGCCGGCGAGGCGCTCGAGATCGGGCAAGGCGCGCGCATTCTCGCGCGTGCCGCCCACGTAGAAGGCGAAGTCGCAGAACATCCGGCCCGTGGCCCGCGCGATCTTGTCGGCGAAGGCTTCGGCCGAGGTGGTGAGGGGCCTCGTGTTCGGCATCTCGAAGACGCCGGTGACGCCGCCCGCCACGGCCGCGCGGCTGCCGGTCGCCAGATCTTCCTTGTGCTCGGCTCCCGGCTCGCGGAAATGCACCTGGCTGTCGATGACGCCGGGCAGGACATGGAGCCCGCGGCAATCGATGACGTCTCCCGCCCGGTCCGGCCCGAAATCCCCCAGATCCGCGACCCGCCCCGCTTCGACGGCCACGTCCCGGACCGCCACGCCATCGTGGTTGACGACGGTTCCGCCTTTGAGGACAAGGTCATAGGTCGAAGGCATCACGGCTCCTTGAATAGGTCCGGAAGCATTCGTAGATGTGTCGGTCCGGAGGTGCAACAGCCATGCAACGCCTGCCCTTTGCCACGCAGAAGCTGCCGTCCCGCGCCGTCCTCTCGGTGAGGGGCGAGGACGCGAAGGATTTCCTGCAGAACCTGGTGACCGCCGATATCGCGGACCTGAAGCCCGGCCAGGCGGCCTATGCCGCCCTCCTCCAGCCGCAGGGCAAGATCCTGTTCGACTTCTTCATCCTGGCCGATGACGGACGCTTCGCCATCGACTGCTCCAGGGCGCAGAAGGCGGATCTCCTGAAGCGGCTCTCCTTCTACAGGCTGCGCGCCAGGGTGAGCCTCGAGGAGAGCGACGAGGAGGTGGGCGTCGCCGCGGCCAAGCCTCCCTCAGGCATTTCCTACGCGGATCCGCGCGTGGCCCAGCTCGGCCGGCGCCTCATCGTCCCCGCGGGCAGCCTCACAGACGCCGACGGCGAGGCCTATCACGGCGGGCGCATCAGGCTGGGGATCGCCGACAGCGACGAGGACATCGGCTCGGGCGAGCTGTTCCCGCATGAGGCCAATCTCGACCAGCTGGGAGGTGTGAGCTTCAGGAAGGGCTGCTTCATCGGGCAGGAGGTGGTCTCGCGCATGGAGCATCGCGGCACGGCGCGCAACCGCATCCTGCCGGTCTACGCGCCGCAAGGCGCCGCCGGCAAGGGCAGCTCCATCACCGCCGGCGGCAAGACCATAGGCACCCTGCTCTCCGCAGCGGACAAGGACGCCCTGGCGCTGATCCGCCTGGACCGGCTCAAGGATGCGGTCGAGGCCGGCGAGACGCTGCTGACAGAAGCCGGACCGGTCCATGCTAGAAAGCCGGGCTGGGCGCGGTTCGACGTGGCGCTGCCGAAAGACGACGAATGACCAAAGCCGGCGATTCAGTGATCAGGCACCCGGACGGCGTGAGCCGCTGCTTCTGGTGCGGGACCGACCCCGTCTACATGGCCTATCACGACGACGAATGGGGCGTGCCGGAGTATGATTCGCGCGCCCTCTTCGAGAAGCTCCTGCTCGACGGCTTCCAGGCCGGCCTCTCCTGGATCACCATCCTGCGCAAGCGCCAGGCCTTCCGCGAGGCCTTCGACGGATTCGATCCCGAGATCATGGCGCGCTACAATTCGCGCAAGCTCGCCAGCCTGATGAAGAACGAAGGCATTGTGCGCAACCGGCTCAAGATCGAGGCCAGCGTCACCAATGCGCGGGCCTATCTCGAGCTTTCCGGGCAGCAGGACTTCGCGGGCTATCTGTGGAGTTTCGTCGGCGACGCGCCGCTGCAGAACCGCTTCCGCAGCCGCAAGGACGTGCCGGCGGCGACGCCGCTGGCCGAGACGATATCGAAGGACCTCAAGAAGCGCGGCTTCCGCTTCTGCGGCCCGACCATCGTCTATGCCGTCATGCAGGCCTGCGGGCTGGTCGACGACCATATGGCGGCCTGCCACCGCCATGGCGCGTTCCGCGGCAGCCGGCGGCCGCAATCGCGCTGATGGCCAGGGGCGCGGCACAGGAGCCTCGCGCCTGGCAGCGCATGCTGTCGGGCCGCAGGCTCGATCTCCTCAATCCCTCGCCGCTCGACATCGAGATCGAGGACATCGCCCACGGGCTGGCGCGGGTGGCGCGCTGGAACGGACAGACGAAGGGGCTGCATCCCTTCTCGGTGGCGCAGCACTGCCTGCTGGTCGAGGCCCTGCTCGCGCAGGCGCAAGACAATCTCGACCGGCAGGCGCGGCTCGCCGCCCTCCTCCACGACGCGCCCGAATATGTCATCGGTGACATCATATCGCCGTTCAAGGCGGCGCTCGGCGTCGACTACAAGGTCTTCGAGCTCAGGCTTCTCGCCGCCATCCACCTGCGCTTCGGCCTGCCGCAGAGGACGCCGGATCTCCTGGCCAGGAAGATCAAGAAGGCCGACCGGGTGGCGGCCTATCTCGAGGCGACGCAGCTGGCGGGCTTCGGCATCGAGGAAGCGGCGCGGATCTTCGGCCGGCCGTCGGGCCTCGCGGGCGCGAAGGGCTTCCATGCGCTGAAGCCCCTTGCGCCGGTCGAGGCGGAAGCGGCATATGTCCGCAAGTTCAAGCAGCTTCTCTAGGCGCCATGGAAATCATCGTCAGCCCGCTCGCCGCCGTCCAGCTCCTCGTCGACAGGCACAAGGTCGGCCATGTCGTGAGCCTGCTCGGGCCGGAGACGCCGCATCGCGCCTTCACCGGCATCGCCGGCGGCAACCACCTGAGGCTCACCTTCCACGACATCGTCGAGCCGGCGGAGGGCTTCACCGCGCCGGCCGGCGAGCACGTCGAGACGCTGATCCGCTTCCTCGAGGCGCGCCGGGGCGACGATCCCATGCTCATCCACTGCTGGGCCGGCATCAGCCGCTCGACGGCGTCGGCCTTCACGGCGATGTGCCTCTACAATCCCGGCGACGACGAAGGGCGGCTCGCCCGCCAGCTGCGCTCGCTCTCGCCCGTGGCGACGCCCAACCGGCGCATCGTCGCCATCGCCGACGACATCCTGGGCCGCCAGGGCCGCATGGTGGACGCCGTCGACGGCATCGGGCGCGGCGCCGACGCCTCCGAGGGCGTCATCTTCCAGTGGAGGATATAGCCGCCGCGTGCCCGCGATGGTCCCCTATTTCCCTATTTCGGTGACAGTGCATTTAATTAATGTTTCTAATTAAATGCACTGTCACCGAAATACCTCACCATCCGCTATCTTGATCGCCTATTGTTTCATTTCGGTGACAGTGCATTTAATAGAATCATGAATTAAATGCACTGTCACCGAAATAGTCCGACCGCGTCAGCCGGCGTGGGCGAACTCCCAATAGAGCTCGCGGGCCTTCTCGAACAGCGGTCCGGGCTGCAGGTCGCGCGTCTCGATGCGGGTGACGGGAATGACCTTGCCGTAATTGCCGGTCGAGAAGACCTCGTCCGCCGCGAGCACGTCAGGCCACGAAACGGCGCGCTCATGCACGGCGACGCCGGCCTTGCGCAGGAGCCTGATGACGCGCTGGCGGGTGATGCCGTCGAGCAGCGTGCCGTTGGGTATGGGCGTGTGCACCTCGCCGTCCCTGGCATAGAAGAGATTGGACGTCGTGAACTCCGACACGTTGCCGGTCGCGTCGAGCAGCACCGCATTGTCGAAGCCGCGCCTGGCCGCCTCGCGCAGCGCGCGGCCGGAATTGGCATAGTGGCAGGCCGCCTTGGCGTCGGTCGGGGCATATTCGTAGGACGGACGGCGGAAGGACGACAGCCCGGCGGAGAAGCCCTTGGCCGACGGCATGGGCGATTCATAGACCGAGATGCAATAGCGCGTCTCGACCGGACCCGGGTCGAGGAAATTCGTTTCCGCCCAGAACATCGGGCGCAGGTAAAGCGCGGTGCCTTTGGCGAACTTGGCGATACCCTCGCGCAGCAGCTCTTCGATGGCGCCCGCCTTCAGCGGCTCGAGGCCGAAGACCAGGGCGGAGCGCTCGCAGCGCCGGCAGTGGAGATCGAGATCGGGCGTCACGCCCTCGAAGGCGCGCGCGCCGTCGAATATCGCCGAGCCCAGCCAGGATGCGTCGCTCCACGGCCCCATGAGCGGCGGATTGCCGCAATGCCACTTGCCGTCGAGATAGGTCCAGCATTTGCCGGCGTCGTTCTGCGAGATCGCCATGATGTTCGTCTCCGATGGCGGCGAGCTTAGCGCAGCCGGAGGCCGGGAGGAAACATCTGAAAGCGGCGAGCGGGTCTAGCTGTCGGAATAGAAGATGTGGCGGCCGATCTTGATCAGCTTGCGCATCTCCTTGGCCCAGCGCGGACGCACATAGTCGGCGTGGTAGTTGGTCGCAGCGCCGATGACGCGAATCGTCTGGTCGCCGGCGATGGCTTTCTTGGCGATGCGCTTGGAGTGCTCCCAGGCGGCCTTGTTCTTCACCTCGTCGGCGAGGCCGTCGCAGGCGAAGGAGAACTGGCAGGAATTGCGCCGGTCGGAGCCCTGGTAGACGACGCCGCAGATGGTCTTGGGATAGTTGGGATCCTTGACGCGGTTGAGCACGACCTTGGCCACCGCGAGCTGGCCCAGCTCCGATTCGGAGCGCGCCTCGAAATAGACCGCCTTGGCGAGACAGTTCTCCTCGGCCAGGCGGATGCGGCGCTGGGCCGCGACCTTCTGCTTCTCGCTGCGCTTGAGCTTGAAGGTCGATTCCATCTTCCAGACCGGCGGCGTCATGGCGAGACGCTTCCCGATCTTCTCCGGCTCGTGCTTCGCCGCCACGTCCCCATCGGAGGCTTCCGGCATATCGGGCTCGATATAATCGCTCTTGCCGAGCGAGACGACTTCCTGCTCGCGCACCAGCGGCAGATTGGCCAGATCGAGGGTGACATCGCTCGGCATCAGCGATCCCTTCTGGATCAGGGTCGATACCGGCGAGGTGATCGCCGCCTGCGGCTCGTCGTCGATGAGGCTGTGGGCGTCGGCATTGCGGCCCATATAGTGGCCGGCGAAGGCGAAGCTCGCGACCAGCATGGCCCCGCCGAAGGCGTAAGGCACGTAGCTCAGCACACCATTGCGCTCGGGCTGCAGCGGCTCGTCGTAATGCGGCTCGAAATGCCTATGCGCTCGCTTCGCTGGTCTCACTTCCCCTCGCGCTACCGTCTCAACCCTTAAAGCTTCCCGAACAGGCGGTAGTATGATCCCTGAGCGTTTAGCATAGGTTAACCATGGCGGCAACACAAAGCGGCCCATAATCAGCCGCTAAATGCTCTAGGGTTAACAACGCTTTAGAGGATCGTCTTGCCTTAATTCAGCCACGATTCGCGAGCGCCGCCTGGGCCGCCGCGAGACGCGCGATCGGCACCCTGAAGGGCGAGCAGGACACGTAGTCGAGGCCCACTTTCTCGCAGAACCGGATGGAGGCGGGATCCCCGCCATGCTCTCCGCATATTCCGAGCTTGATGCCGGGCCGCGCCTTGCGCCCGCGTTCCGCCGCGATCTGCACAAGCTCGCCCACCCCTTCGACGTCGATCGACACGAAGGGATCGGTCTTCATGACGCCCTTGGCCGTATATTCCCCGAGGAACCGGGCCGAATCGTCGCGGCTGATGCCGAAGGTCGTCTGGGTGAGATCGTTGGTGCCGAAAGAGAAGAACTCCGCCGTTCCGGCAATGTCGCCGGCGCGCAAGGCGGCGCGCGGCAATTCGATCATGGTGCCGACGAGATAGTCGAGCGCGGCGCCGGTCTCCTTCTGGACCTCCCGTGCCACGGCGACGATGCGCTCGTGCACGATGTCGAGCTCGGAGCGCGTGGCGACCAGCGGCACCATCACCTCGGGGATCGGCGGCGTGCCGGTGCGGCGCGCCACCTCGGCCGCCGCCTCGAAGATGGCGCGCGCCTGCATTTCGGCGATCTCGGGATAGGAAACCGCAAGACGCACGCCGCGATGGCCGAGCATCGGGTTGAATTCGTGCAGCTCGGCCACCCGGGCGCGCAGCGAATCGGCGCCGACGCCGATGGCCGCCGCCACCTCGGAGATCTCGTCCTCGCCCTGCGGCAGGAACTCATGCAGGGGCGGGTCGAGAAGCCGGATGGTCACCGGCAGCCCGGCCATGATCTCGAACAGCTCGATGAAGTCCTCGCGCTGCATCGGCAGGATCCTGGCGAGCGCCGCGCGCCGGCCCTTCTCGCTCGACGCCAGGATCATCTCGCGCATCGCCACGATGCGGTCGGCCTCGAAGAACATGTGCTCGGTGCGGCACAGGCCGATGCCCTCGGCGCCGAACTCGCGCGCGGCGCGGGCATCGAGCGGGGTCTCGGCATTGGTGCGCACCTTCATGCGGCGCGCCCCGTCGGCCCATTCCATGATGGTGGCGAAGTCGCCGGAGAGCTCGGGCTTGATGGTGGGGACGGCACCCTTCATCACCTGCCCGGTGGTGCCGTCGATGGTGACGACGTCGCCCTTGCCGAGGACGACGCCCATGGCGCTGAGCGTCGCCTGGCGATAGTCGACGCGGATGTTGCCGGCGCCAGACACGCAGGGCTTGCCCATGCCGCGCGCCACGACGGCGGCGTGCGAGGTCATGCCGCCGCGGGTGGTGAGGATGCCTTCCGCGGCATGCATGCCGTGGATGTCCTCGGGGCTCGTCTCGACCCGCACCAGGATGACGGCGCGGCCTTCGCCCTTGAGCCTTTCGGCCTCGTCCGAATCGAACACGATCTCGCCCGATGCGGCGCCGGGCGACGCCGGCAGGCCGTGGCCGATGACCTCGCGCTTCGCCGAGGGGTCGAGGGTCGGATGCAGGAGCTGGTCGAGAGAGGCCGGATCGATGCGCGCCACCGCCTCGTCGCGGCCGATCAGGCCTTCGTTGGCGAGATCGACGGCGATCCTGAGCGCCGCCCTGGCGGTGCGCTTGCCGGCGCGGGTCTGCAGCATCCAGAGCTTGCCGTCCTGGATGGTGAACTCCATGTCCTGCATGTCGCGATAGTGCTTCTCCAGGCGCGCGAAGGTCCCGGCCAGCTCGGCGAAGGTCGCGGGCATCAGCTTCTCGAGCGACGGCGCCCTGGAGCCCGCCTCGATGCGCGCGGCCTCGGTGATGTTCTGCGGCGTGCGGATGCCGGCGACCACGTCCTCGCCCTGGGCGTTGATCAGGAATTCGCCATAGAGCTCGCGAGCCCCCGTCGAGGGATTGCGCGTGAAGGCGACGCCGGTCGCCGACGTGTCGCCGAGATTGCCGAACACCATGGCCTGCACGTTGACGGCGGTGCCCCAATCCTGCGGTATGCCGTGCAGCCTGCGGTAGGTCTTGGCGCGCGCCGACATCCACGACCGGAAGACGGCGCCGATGGCGCCCCACAGCTGCTCCCCGACGTCCTGCGGGAAAGGCTTGCCGGTCGCCCTGTCGACGCAGGCCTTGTATTCGGCGATGACCTTCGTCCAGTCCTCGGCCGTGAGGTCGGTGTCGAGGCCGAGCCCCTTCTGGTCCTTGTATTCGCCGAGGATGTCCTCGAACCGGTGGTGCTCGACGCCCAGCACGACGTCGGAATACATGTGGATGAAGCGGCGGTAGCTGTCATAGGCGAAGCGGCGGTCATTGGCGCGCGACGCCAGGCCTTCGACGGTCGCGTCGTTGAGGCCGAGATTGAGAACGGTGTCCATCATGCCCGGCATGGAGGCGCGGGCGCCGGAGCGCACCGAGACGAGGAGCGGGTTCTTGGCATCGCCGAAGGCGGCGCCGACGATGCGGCCGACCTCGGCCATCGCGGCGTCGACGTCGGCGGCGAGCTCTCGCGGATAGGTGTTGGCGTTCTTGTAGTAGCCGGTGCAGACCTCGGTGGTGATGGTGAAGCCGGGCGGCACCGGCAGGCCGAGATTGGCCATCTCGGCGAGATTGGCGCCCTTGCCGCCGAGCAGGTCTCGCATGCCCGCGTCGCCGTCGGCCTTGCCTTCGCCGAAACGGTAGACGAGTTTCCCATTCGCCGGCTGATTCACCCTCAATGCTCCCCTGGACAGGACCGGTCGGTTCAGTAGCGAGCGCCGCTCATCGGCAGCACTAGCCATATTGCAATTGCGAAATCAACTGTGCAGTTGCGGCAGAAAGCGCCGCAACATTCTAACTCGGCAATCATGGCGAGGTTCCGGCAGAGCCCTTCGCTGGTGCGGTCGCGAGCCGCGGGAGATCCTTTTTTCTTGTCGGCGCCGACCCAAGGTCTATGTCTAAGGCATATGCCAGGGAGTTGCCGTATGAGCGAGTCGCGCCATGTGAGACTTTTCCGCAACGGAAAGGACCAGACGGTCCGTATCCCGGTGGAATTCGAACTGCCGGGGGACGAGGCGATCATGCATCGGGACGGCGAGCGCCTGGTGATCGAGCCGGTGCGCAAGCGTGGCCTCGTCGCTTTGCTCAAGTCGATGAAGCCGCTTGATGAGGACTTCCCCGAAATCGAGGAGCCGCATGGGTGTAGTCGCCTCTTGTCCAGCTCTTCCGTCACCCCGACGAAAGTAGGGGCCTCCTGAATAAGCCAAGGGCGGGTGCTGTTTCCGGCAAAGCACGAATGCCATGCATAGCGCCGCCCGCCGGCTCTTATCCAGGGGGTGCCGGCTTTCGCCGGCATGACGGACAGGAGGAGTGCAGCGGAGCGTGTCACGTGACGCGCCATAGGCTCGATACCGGCATCATCTCCGGTCTGGTCAGAAACCCGGCGTCGTCGTCCTATCCCTCGATCCTGGAAAAGTCGGCCACCTCGCGGGTGGCGGCGCGAATGCGGTTCAGAAGCTTGAGGCGGTTCTCGCGGAAGGACGGATCGTCGGCATTGACGGTGACCTTGTCGAAGAAGGCGTCGACCGGCGCCCTGAGCTTGGCGATGGCGCGCATCGCGCCCTCGAAATCCTCCGCGGCGACCGCCTGCCTGGCGCGCGCGCTGGCGCCGTTGATGGCGGTGTTGAGCTCGCGCTCCTCGCCCTGGATCAGGATATTGGTGTTGACGTTGCCGTCGAAGCTGCGGCCGTCCTTCTTCTCCTCGATCTTCAGGATGTTGGTGGCGCGCTTGACGCCGGCCAGAAGGTTCTTCCCGTCGTCGCCGTCGAGAAGCTTCGACAGGGCCTCGACGCGCCTGACGATCATCAGGAGATCGTCCTGGCCGCCCAGCGCGAAGACCGCGTCGATGAGGTCGTGGCGCAGGCCCTTGTCGCGCAAGTAGACCTTCAGGCGGTCGGCGAAGAAGGAGAGAAGGTCGTCGGTGAAGCGCTCGTTCTCGGCCTCCGCCGTCGCGTCGCCCTCGACCGCGACCGGCCGTCCCTGGCGAAAGGGGCCTCGCGCCGATGCGATCGCCTGGGCGAGGTTGAGGCGTATCTTCTGCTCCAGGACGGAGCGCACAATGCCGAGCGCGGCGCGGCGCAGCGCATAGGGATCCTTGGAGCCGGTCGGCCTTTCGTCGATGGACCAGAAACCGACGAGCGTGTCGAGCTTGTCGGCGATCGCCACGGCCTGGCCGACCTTGGACACCGGCAGGCCGTCGGAAGGACCCTGCGGCTTGTAGTGGTCGCGGATCGCGTCGGCGACCTCCTCGTCCACCCCTTGCGCCAGCGCGTAATAGCGCCCCATCAGCCCCTGCAGCTCGGGAAACTCGCCGACCATGCCGGTGACGAGATCGGCCTTGGCGAGGCGCGCGGCCAGCATCGCCCTGGCCGGGTCGGCGCCGATCGTCCGCGCGATCCCGCCGGCCAGCGCCTCGATGCGGCTCACCCGCTCGCCCTGCGTGCCGAGCCTCGCATGGAAGGTGACGTGGTCGAGCTTCGGCAGCAGCTTTTCGAGCGGCGTCTTCTTGTCCCCGTCCCAGAAGAATTTCGCATCCGACAGGCGCGCCGCGATGACCTTGTCGTTGCCCTGGACGATCTGCCGGCCGCCGTCCGTCGCGATCATGTTGGACACCAGGAGATAGCGGGCGGCGAGGCTGCCCGTCCTTGCGTCTTTCAGCGCGAAGCACTTCTGGTGCTGCCTGAGCGAGGTGACGATCGCTTCCGGCGGCACCTCGAGGAAGCTCTCGCCGAACGAGCCCATCAGCACCACCGGCCATTCGACGAGCCCCGCGGTCTCCCTGAGAAGCGCCTCGTCCTCGATGAGCTCGAGGCCCTGCGCGAAAGCGAGGGTTTTCGCGTCGGCGCGGATGATCTCGGCGCGGCGGCCCGCATCGACCACCACCTTGGCGTCATGGAGCTTGCGGGCGTAATCCTCGAAGCGGCGGGCCGCGATCTCCCGGGGGTCGAGAAAGCGATGGCCCCTGGTCGTGCCGCCGCTCCTCAGTCCCGCCACCTCGAAATCGACCACCTCGCCGTCGAAGCAGCAGAGGATCGACTGCAGGGGCCGGATCCAGCGCAGGTCGCCCGAGCCCCAGCGCATGGATCTGGGCCAGGGGAACTTGCGGATCACGTCGGGCACGATTTCGGCGACGACGTCGGGCGTCGGCCGTCCGGGCCTGGCGATCCGGGCGACATAGAACCTGCCCTTCCTGTCGTCCTGCTGGACGAGCTGGTCGAGCGCGAGGCCCGTCGATTTGAGGAAGCCCTGGATCGCCTGCTCCGGCGCGTCGACGCGCGGTCCCTTGCGCTCTTCCGTCACGTCCTTGGTGCGCGCCGCGAGGCCCTCGACCGAGAGCACCAGCCGGCGCGGCGTCGCATGCGCCTGGGCGCCCTCATAGACGAGGCCCAGATCGACCAGCGCATCGGTGACGAGGGCTTTCAGGTCCTCCGCCGCCCTGGCCTGCATGCGCGCCGGGATCTCCTCGGAGAACAGCTCGAGAAGGAGCTCAGGCATGGGAGACGCCCACCTTTGCGATCAGGCTGCCGCCGGACGAGCCGACACCCTCATGCCGGCCCCCTTCTCCGGCAAGCGGGAGAGGGCGCAACCCTGAATAGGAGAAACCTTCACAAGCTCTTGTGCGAGCCGTCGCAGAAGGGCTGGCCGCCGGTGTGCTTGCAGGCGCAGAAGAACTTGCGCCCGGAGGCGTCGGCCGTCCATCTGAGCGGCGAGAACTCGCTGCCCTTGTGGCTGCCGTCGCAGAATGGCTGGTTGCGGGAACGCCCGCAGGCGCACCACCAATAGTCCTTTCCGGCCTCGACCACGACCGGGATCGGCGCTTTCGCGGCGATAGTGGGTACCGACATTGCGTGTCCTCCCTCATTGTGAATGCGGCTGTCATCGGGCACCTCCGCCCGCCGTCTTGGCCCAGGCCTCGCAGCAGCCCTTGGCCAGCTCGCGCACGCGCAGGATATAGGCCTGGCGCTCGGTGACCGAGATCACGCCGCGCGCATCGAGAAGGTTGAAGACGTGGCTCGCCTTGATGCACTGGTCATAGGCCGGCAGCGCCATCTCGTGGCGCGCGCCCCTGTCGCCCGCCTCGAGCAGGGCCAGGCACTCCTTCTCGGCATCCTTGAAATGCTGGAGGAGGATATCGGTGTCGGCATATTCGAAATTGTAGCGCGAGAACTCCTGCTCGGCCTGCAGGAAGACGTCGCCATAGGTGATGCGCCTGGGCCCGTCCTCGCCGTTGAAGTTGAGATCATAGACGTTGTCGACGCCCTGCACATACATGGCGAGGCGCTCGAGCCCGTAGGTGAGCTCGCCCGACACCGGCGCGCAATCGAGGCCGCCCACCTGCTGGAAGTAGGTGTATTGCGAGACCTCCATGCCGTCGCACCACACCTCCCAGCCGAGGCCCCAGGCGCCCAGCGTCGGGCTCTCCCAGTCGTCCTCGACGAAGCGGACGTCGTGCAGGCCGGGCTCGATGCCGATCGCCTCGAGCGAGCCCAGATAGAGGTCCTGCAGGTCGGGCGGCGACGGCTTGATGATCACCTGATACTGGTAATAGTGCTGCAGGCGGTTGGGGTTCTCGCCATAGCGGCCATCCTTGGGCCGCCGCGAGGGCTGCACATAGGCGGCGGCCCAGGGCCTGGGCCCGACCGAGCGCAAGGTCGTCGCCGGATGGAACGTGCCGGCCCCCACCTCCATGTCGTAGGGCTGCAGGATGACGCAGCCGCGGCTGCCCCAGTACTGGTGCAGCGTCAGGATCAGGTCCTGGAAGGATCGCTTCGGATTCAAAGACATTCGCGCCCGCAATCAGCTTTGCGGGCGCAAACTATGAGGCCGGACCCCATGGGTCAAGGACAAGTGTGCGGCCACGGGCCGCGCCTTCAGGACGTCACTCGCGACCGGGACTTCCGGCGGCGACCGCATCGAGCTCGACGAGGTAGCCATGATGCAGCGCAGGCACGGGGACGACGGACCGCGCGGGCCTGTGGCTTCCGAAGGCGGCCGCATAGACCGTGTCGAAGACCGGCCAGTTTTCGGCTCCGACGATATAGGCGGTGACCTTGATGACCGCCGCCGGCGATCCGCCTCCTCCGGACACGACCGCCAGGAGGTTCTTCACCGCCTGCCGAACCTGCTCGTCGAAAGGCGCGTCAAATCGGTGCGTGCCGTCGGCCTCGAGCGGAAGCTGTCCGGAAACGAATATCAGCCCGGCATGAGCGATGCCCTGACTGTAATGTCCGAGCGGGCGCGGCGAGCCGGTCGTGGAAATGAACTGCAAGTGATCGCTCCTCTGAGATGGCGACGGGAGGTTTCGGCAGCGCCTAGTGCCTGAGGATATTGTCGAGAAACGTCCTCGTTCTCGGGTTTTCGGGAGAGTCGAAGAACCTTCGCGCAGACGCGTTCTCCACTATTTCGCCGGCGTCCATGAAGATGACCCGGTCGGCGACCGTGCGGGCGAAGCCCATCTCGTGGGTCACGACCAGCATGGTCATTCCATCCCGGGCGAGATCGATCATGACGTCCAGGACCTCCTTGATCATCTCCGGATCGAGAGCGGATGTAGGCTCGTCGAAAAGCATGACCTTCGGGTTCATGCACAGGCTCCTGGCGATCGCGACCCGCTGCTGCTGCCCGCCGGACAGCTGGCCGGGATATTTGTCGGCCTGCTCGGGGATCTTCACCCTGTTCAGATAGTAACGGGCGGTCTCCTCGGCCTCTCTCCGCGACTTCTTCCTTATCCAGGTGGGAGACAGCGTGAGATTCTGCATGACGGTGAGATGCGGAAACAGCTCGAAGGACTGGAAGACCATGCCGACGTCCCGGCGTGTGTTCTCGATCCGCTTCGTGTCGTCGCACAGCTCGACGCCGTCGACGCAGATCCGGCCGGTATCGTGCTCCTCCAAGCGGTTGATGCACCGGATCAGCGTCGACTTTCCCGATCCCGACGGACCGCAGATGACGATGCGCTCTCCCTTCAGCACGCGAAGGTTTATGTCCTTCAGCGCATGGAAATGCCCATATCGCTTGTTGACGCCCTGCATGACGATGATCTCGGACCCGTCTCCGGCGCTCTCCTCTTCATCCGCCTCGGTCACCGCATCCGCCGAAGGAACGCCCGGCACGGGCCGCATGGCCGGCATTGCGACCACCTCGGCTTCCTCGGCGCGCGGCTCGTCCATATCCGCCGACCAGCGCCAGTAGATCGGCCGGCCGGCCGGATTCACGGCCACGACCTTGTGGTTCCCGCGATTGTCGATCGCGAAGATGGTCACCTCTCCCAGCAGCCCTTCCCGCAGCGACAACAGGTCGTCGACGGCGCGGCCGACGGCGGCTTCGAGATCGAGACCCGCCTGGAGATGGAGGAGTATCGAGCGCGCCGTTCCGGCCCTCAGGGTCATCTCTCCGGTGTGGGTGCACGCCGCCGCGCCGAAGCTGCTGTCGGCATAGGCCCCGGCGCCGACCACGGGGCTGTCTCCGAGGCGGCCGGGATACTTGAAAGGCCAGCCGGACGTGCTCGTTCCGACGCCGATATTCCTCCGCCCGTCCTGGACCAGGAACGTCGTCGTCCCTCCGGATGGCCTGCCGCTCGCGGCCTCGCCGGGGACGATCCTGGTCAGCTTCACCGCCCGGTGGCTCGCTTCGATCAGCGGCAGGGCGGGATCGTCGATGCCGGACAGGGCAATGCCATTCGCCGTCAGGAACCGCGCCCGCGCTTCCGAGGCTTCCCGCGTCAGATTGTCGGAGACCTCCGCATCGACCTCCCTGGCGAAGCGGGCCGCGCCGGCGCCGACCAGGATCTCGAAAGGCAGCAGCTCCATGACTTTCCGCGCCACGCTGATCGGATGACGGAATCCCGCCAATGCCCCGACCGCCCCGGTCTTCCGGCTCGTGCCGTCCATGATCAGGGCATCGAGCTCGACCACGCCGGCCGCATTCGGCCAGCTTCCAAAACCCACCGAACGGACCGCCGGATCGCTCTCGACGTCGCGGACGCCGAGTTCGACGGCCTCCATCGCCGATCTTCCTCCCGACAGGCACCTGGCCGCCGTCGCGATGCCGGCGCCGCCCTCCTCGTTGGTCAGGACAATCATCGGTCAATCCTCCAATCCACGGCATGCGTTGCGAAAACGGAATCCCGGCGCGGCTGCGCCTAGCCCATGATGTTCCCGATTGTGTCGGACGCCTTGAGGCCCGATCCGGTGAGGACCATCAGGGTGCGCTCGTCGGGACTTATGATCTTTTCCCGGCGAAGGAGCGACAGCCCTGCGCCGGCGGCCGCCGACGTCGGCTCGACATACAATCCCTGCCTGGCCAGGCCTCTGAAGGCGGCGACAATCTCCGCCTCCCCGACGGCAACCATCCGTCCGCTGCTCGAGCGGACGGCATTCAGGACTTCCGCCAGACGAACCGGCTTCTCCGTCGCGATCCCCTCGGCGACGGTCGCCCGCTTCGTCCGCCCGTCCTGCTTCCCGGGCAAGCCGCAAAACTCGGCATGGATGGGGTCGCAAAGGGCGGCCTGAACGCCGAAGAGCCGCGGCATGCGATGGATGGAGCCGCTCGACAGCAGGTCGCTGAAACCCATCCACAGCCCGAGCAGCACGCTTCCGCCGCCCACCGGAACGACGATGTTGTCGACGAGCCGGCTGCCCAGGCTCTCCCAGATCTCATAGGCGATGGTCTTGGTGCCCTCCAGGAAGAGCGGGTGCCAGTTGTGGCTCGCGTAGAAGCAGTTCCTGGTCTGCATCGCGGCCGTGGTGACGTCCTGCCGCGACCCGGGCACCTGGACGATCCCGGCGCCGGCAGCCTTCATCTGGATGATCTTTCCCGATGATGCCGTCGCCGGCACGAAGATCTCGCAATGAGCGCCGGCGGCGGCGGCATAGGCCGACATGGAGGCTCCGGCATTGCCCGAAGAGTCGTTCGAGAAGGCGCTTATTCCGCATCGGGTCAGGTAGTTGATCATCACCGAGATGCCGCGGTCCTTGAAGGAGCCCGTCGGGGAGACGAATTCGAGCTTGTAGAGGACTTCCGCTCCCTCCCATTGTCCCTTCGTCAACGGCGTCGCGCCTTCGCCGAGCGTGAAGACGGGATCCTCCACGGCGAGGATATGCCCATAGCGCCACATGCCGGATGCCCTTGCCGAAAGACGGGCGGGCTCGAAAGCCCGTCCGCGGGTGAGATTCAGCGGGGCGCCGTCATGCGGACATTGCCAGAGGGGAGTGGAAAGCGGATAGGTCTTGCGGCACTTGGGACAAAGATAGTCGATCGGGCTGTTCATTCGAATTCACACACTATTACCTGAAATCAAACCGGACGCCGTTCACACGGCGCCTTTCAATCCCTTCGTCCGCACGATCTCGGCGGCGGCGCGCTCGAGCGTCTGGACATGGACGAGCATGGCGGCGCGGGCGCGCTCCGGGTTCCTTTCCTCGATCGCCCTGAGGATCGTCCGGTGGCCGGCATTGGAAACGAGCCGGCTCTGCGCGATTACTGCTTTGCGCTGGGTGTTGTGCGCGGCCATCATGAGCCTGACGAGGCCGGAGATTTGCCTGATGAAGTGCCGGGCGATCAGGTTCCGCGAAGCAAACACGATGGCGGAATGAAACGCGACATCGAGATCCAGGTATTCGTCGTCCTCGATCGCCGGCTTCTCCATCCTCTGGAGGAGGTCCTGCAATCCGGCGATGTCCTCGTGCGTCGCCCTCATGCTGGCCAGCGCGACCGCCTCCGCCTCCATCGCCCTGCGCACATCGAGGATATCGCAGACGACCGCGGCAATGGCGCCCGTCTCCTCCATCACCTCCAGGATGAGCGCATCCAGAAGGTCCCAGTTCTCCCGCGGCTTGAAGTATGTTCCCGCGCCGTGCTGCACTTCCAGCACGCCGCGCAGAGCGAGGGCCTGGATCGCTTCCCGAATGACGGTCCGGCTGACATCCAGCCGATCGCAGAGCTCGTAATCGTTCGGCAATGCCTGCCCGGGCGAATATGTCCCATCGAGAACCCAGCCGATCAGGGTCTTGGCGACACGTTCATAGAGCCTCGACGGCCGCTCCCCGGCATTCCTGTCGCCGATCTCGTAGAGGTCTGCTTTCCTGATGTTTTTCGCGGACATTCGCTGACGACCTGTTATCTGTGTGCCGGCTGGTCTCCGGAGCAGGCCGGCCCGTTCGCGGGCCTGCCTGCTCCGGCGCGCGGACCGTCGGTCCGCAATGCCGTTCGCCTCACCGGAACGGCGGCGGGTAGATGAGCCCGCCGTCCTTCCAAAGAGCGTTCTGCCCGCGCGGCACGGCCAGAGGCGTTTTCGGCCCGATGTTTCGTTCAAAGCTCTCGGCGTAGTTTCCGACGATCCGTATGATGTCATAGGCCCAGTCGTTGGAAATGCCGAGATAGCTGCCGAGCTCGCCGTCGGCGCCCAGAAACCGGCGGATCTCCGGGTTCGTCGAGGTCTTCCGCATCTCGGCGACATTCTGCGATGTGATCCCGTATTCTTCCGCGGCCTGCATGGCGATGAGCGACCAGCCGACGATGTCGCGCCACCTGGAATCGTTCTGGCGGACGGCCGGCCCCAACGGGTCCTTGGAAATGGCCTCCGGCAGGATCTTGTGCTCGGCCGCGGCGGGGCCGATCTTGACCAGCGTCGCCGACAGCCCGACGATGCCGTGCGTGTAGGCATCGCATCTCTTCGCGAGATACGCCTTCTCGGTTTCGTCACCCTTGTCGAACACGAGCGGCTGATATTTCAGCTGATGCGATCTGAAATAGTCGCCGAGATTGAGCTCGTTCGTGGTCCCCTTGTCGGCGCAGATGACGGCACCGTCCAGATCGTTGACGGAGTTCACGCCGCTGTCCTTGCGGACCATGAATCCCTGGCCGTCGTAAAAACTGATCCCCGCGAAATCCAGCCCCATATTGGCGTCCCGGACGAAAGTCCAGGTCGTCGTCATGGTGAGGATGTCTATGGCGCCGGTCTGCAGCGCCGTGAACCGTTCCTGCGGCGACAGCGGCACGTATTTGACCTTCTGATCGGTGCCGAACACGGCGGCGCTGACGGCACGGCAAATGTCGACGTCGAAGCCTTTGGTGGTGCCGTTTTCGTCGATGTAGGAGAAGCCTGGAACAGTCGGCTGGACGCCGCAAAGCACCTCGCCGCGCTGCTGCACCGTCTCCAGCGTTCCCGACTGCGCCGCTCCGGCCGTCCCGGACATCGCGGCCGCGCATATCAAGCCCGTAAGGGCGATGGTCATGGAAGACCGCCGGGCCGGTTCGTTCATAGGAATGATTTCTCTCATTGGTTTTCTCCCTGGCTTGTTTCCGGCTAGATAGCATATGTCTATTTCTGTGTCATCATATATCTTCAGCCGAATTTTGTGTAAAATCGTGCTACGCTAGATCCAGATGGTGAGTTTTTCTCGAAAAATTCACTTTCAATGCCATAAAGACATAGTATAACTCTGTTCAGGACATAACCAGATCGGACCCCGCCTATGCTTGGACTGCACCTACCCGGTGAAACCGGGCTCCGGAATTCGGCTGCAGGGACGCCCGTTTCGCGATCCCGGATGTTCGTCTTCAGGAAGGTCCGGTCAGCCGCTCTGCAGGCGGCGCTGCTCGCTCTGGTCGCAGGCTTCTTCTTCGTTGCGTTCCAGGCAGCCCATGGACGGCTCGAACAGCGCGGGATCGGGTCCGGCTTCGGATTTCTCGACCAGCCCGCCGGCTTCAAGATCATTTTTCATCTCATCGCCTATGACGAGCGGTCCACTTACGGCGCCGCCCTGCTCGTGGGCATACTGAATACCTTATTGCTGTCGGCGGTCGCGATCGCGGTCGCGACCGTCACCGGATTCCTCCTGGGAATTGCGCGGCTGTCGCCCAACTGGCTTGTCCGCGTCATGGCCGCCTTCTATGTGGAGGTGTTCCGGAACATTCCTCCCCTGCTGCAGATTTTCTTCTGGTACTTTTCCGTTCTCCGGTCATTGCCCACGGTCAAGAACAGCTTTTCCCTCGGCGATCTTTTCTTCATCAACAATCGGGGCCTGGCCGCTCCGTTTCCGGCGGCCGGGGAAAATTTCAGCGCATATGTCTGCATCCTCGCCGCCCTCGCCCTGCTCTATGCGGCCGGCCGCTTCCTGCTCGCCCGCACATACGGAGGCGGTCGGGCGAAATCCCTGTCGCGGATGCTGCTCGGCGCGATTCTCCTCGCCGCCCTCCTCTTTCCGGCGGCCGTTCCCGGCGTGCTGGAATGGAGCGTGCCGAGCCTGCACGGCTTCAGGTTCGAAGGCGGATTCAATCTCATTCCCGAATTCCTGGCGGTCGAGTTCAGCCTGATCATCTATACGTCGGCCTATATCGCGGAGATCGTCCGGGCCGGCTTCCAATCGGTCCGGCCGCGCCAGATCGATGCCGGGCGCGCGCTCGGCCTGACCCGGATTCTCGTCCTGCGCCATGTGATCCTGCCGCAGGCATTGCGCGTCATCATCCCGCCGCTCTCCAGCCAGTATATGAATCTCGTCAAGAACACCTCCCTCGCCTCCGCGATCGCTTTTCCGGATCTCGTGTCGGTCTTCGCCGGCACGGTTCTCAACCAGACGGGGCAAGCCGTGGAAGTGATGGCCATCACCATGACGTTCTACTTCGTCTCGACCATGGCCGTCACGACGTTCATGAACTGGTACAACGCCAGAATGCGCTTGAAGGAGAGATGATCCAGCATGTCCACCAATGCGCTCTACCGGCATTTCGAAGACAGCGGCGAATGGGCGCGCTCCCGGCGCCGTCCTTTCTCGCGCGCGGTCCGCTGGGCGAAAGTCAACCTGTTCTCTTCGGCGTTCAACACCATCCTGACGCTCCTGTCCGCGGCACTGCTCTATGCGATCGCCTCTCCGATCGTCGGCTGGGCCCTTCTCGACGCGACTTTCTCCGGAAGCTCTCGCGCGGCCTGCACTTCGGACGGCGCGTGCTGGACCTTCGTCGCCGTTCACTTGAACCAGTTTCTCTTCGGATACTATCCGCCGGAAGAGCAGTGGCGCGTCCTCGCGGTTCTCGGCCTGTTCATATCCGGACTGGCCGCGGTCGCGATCAGCGGCTGGAGATACAAGGCCGTCCTGGCGCTCGGTTCGATGGTCCTCGTTCCCGTCGCGGCCTACTACCTTCTTTACGGCGGCGGCCTGTCCGGATTGCCGGTCGTCGGCACCGACAGATGGGGAGGCCTGACGCTCACTCTCCTGGTCGCGGTTTCCGGGATCTCGATGGCCTTTCCCCTCGGCGTCCTTTTGGCTCTCGGACGGCGCTCGCGCAAGCCGGTCGTCCGCCTGCTCTCCGTCATCTATATCGAAGTCAGCCGCTCGGTTCCGATGATCACGGTGCTGTTCATGGCGTCGCTGATGCTGCCGTTGTTCATGCCGGGCGACATGACCGTCGACAAGCTGGTTCGCGCGCTGATCGGCATCGCGATCTTCAACGCCGGCCACGTGGCGGAAGTCGTCCGCGGCGGACTGCAAGCGGTCCCGCGCGGACAGTACGAGGCCGCGGCGGCATTGGGCCATCGCCTTCATCTGCAGATGCTGCTCGTCATCCTGCCGCAGGCGCTCACGATCTCCATTCCCGGCCTCGTCGGAACGTTCATCTCGCTGCTGAAGGACACGTCGCTTCTCGTCGTCATCGGCCTGTTCGATCTCCTGGGCGTGGCGCAAAGCGCCGTCAGCGATCCGGCCTGGCTCGGCTTTTCGGCGGAAGGCTATGTCTTCATCGCGGCCCTGTTCTGGGTCATGTGCTTCGCGATGTCGAAATACAGCCGCAAGCTCGAACGCCGGCTGGGCGTCCACGCGCCAAGGCTCGATCTCTGATCGTTCGCCGGCGTGCGATCCACTCCACAACCATCGCGACAATCGGGGAAGCTCACTTCTATGCAGGCTAACGGGGAACGGCTTTGGAACAGCATCATGGAAATGTCGCGGCTCGGCCTGACGGCGGACGGGGGGTTCGAACGCATAGCATTGACCGACGCGGACAAGAACGGCCGCGATCTGTTCGTGAGGTGGTGCAAGGAGGCCGGATGCGAGGTCAACATAGACGCGATCGGCAACATCTTCGCGCGCCGGCACGGCAGGCAAGCCGGGGCCAGGCCCATTCTCATCGGCAGCCATCTCGATACCGTTCCCAATGGCGGCCGCTTCGACGGCACGCTCGGGGTCATGGTGGGCCTGGAAGCGATCCGCTCCCTGAACGATGCATCGGTCAGCACTGAAAGGCCGATCGATATCGTGGTGTGGACGGACGAGGAAAGCGTCCGGTTTCCCTGCAACAAGGTCGGATCGGCGGCTTTTTCCGGACATTACCGCAAAGACGAGGCATTGAGGTTCCGCGACGGCGCCGGCATCTCGATCGGAGACGAGCTGCGGCGCATCGGCTATGCCGGCGACTATGAGCTGGCGTGCGAATCGGTCGCCGCCTATTTCGAAGTGCACATCGAGCAAGGGCCCGTGCTGGAGCGGGCGGCGAAGACGATCGGGATCGTCAAGGGCGCGCAGGGGCAGCAGTTTCTCGAGATCCACGTCGACGGCAGAAGAGGTCACGCCGGCACCGTCCCCATGGCCGACAGACGGGACGCTCTCGTCGCTGCGGCTCACATGATCTGCGCCGTGCCCGAAATCGTCCGAAACGGCCTCGGCGATCCCGGCGTGGCGACCGTCGGATCAATCTCGGTCGCCCCGAACGCGCGCTCGACGATCCCCGGAAACGTGAGATTCTCGATCGATGCGCGGCACCCTCTTCCCCATAGCCTCACGATGATCGTGAAGAGGATGGAAGCACGCTTTTCGGAGATCGCCGCCGATCATCAGGTCGGGCTCGAGATCGTCCCGCTGGCGCGCCGCGAATCGGTGAAGTTCGACGACGCGGTCATACACCTGTTTCAGGCCGCGGCGCGCGCATTGAACCTGCCGCACATGGACCTTTATTCCGGGGCTGGCCATGATGCCTGCAATCTGGCATGCCGCGTGCCGACAGGCATGATTTTCGTGCCCTGCGCCGGCGGCATCAGCCACCACATGAACGAGAGCGTGGCTCCGGGGGACGCAAGGAGCGCGGCCGATCTCATCCTGCACGCCATCCTGAGCTCGGATCATCCGACGGCTTTCGCATAACGGCTCATGGGAGAAACGACGATGTTGCGATCATGGAGGTCCCGCCTATGACATGGGCCCGGGAAAGCGGAGAATTCTCGTTGGGCGATCTTCCCGTCGAGAAGGGGGGAACGATACGATCGGCCAGGATCGTGTGGCAGACGCACGGAACGCTGAACGCCGAGCGCAGCAACGCCATCCTGTATCCTTGCGGCTTTCTCGACCAGCACAAGGACATGGCCTGGCTGGTCGGTCCGGACGGCATCCTCGATCCGACACGGTGGTTCGTCATCATCCCCAACATGTTTTCCAACGGACTTTCGTCGAGCGCCGCGAGCACCCCGGACTATCCGGCGATCGTCACCGCCGCCGACAATGTGCGGGCCCAGGCACGCCTGCTGTCGGAGCGGTTCGGCATCGAGAGGCTCGCCGCGGTCTACGGCTTCTCCATGGGAGCCCAGCAAGCCTATCACTGGGCGGCGCTGTTTCCGGACGCGGTCGCGCGGGCGATCATAGTGTGCGGGAGCGCCCGTACGGCCACTCACAACAAGGTGTTCCTGTCCAGCCTCCTGCGCACTCTGGAAGCCGCGCCCGAGCATCTCGGCCATGGAAGATTTTCAGGCCCGCCGCATCTGGCCTTGCGCGCCTTTGCCCACATCTATGCGAGCTGGGCGCTGAGCCAGGACTTCTACCGCGCAAACCTGCACCTGTCCGCCTTTCCGACGCCGGACCTCGACGGCTTTCTCAAGACATATTGGGAAGAACGGTACCGCTCGCGCGACGCCACCAACATGCACGCGCAGCTCACCACCTGGTTTCACAGCGATATCAGCGACAACCGGCACTATGGAGGCGATCTTGCGCGCGCCCTCGGCGCGATATCGGCCAGGGTGCTGCTGATGCCGGGCCAGACCGACCTCTATTTCCGGGTCGCCGACAATGCGGCGGAGCTGCCCTGCCTGAAACAGGCGGAGCTACGCCCGATTCCCAGCCTCTGGGGCCATCGTGCGGGCAACCCGGTCACAATCCCGGAAGACCGCGCCTTCGTGAAATCCGCCGTCCGCGACTGGCTGAGCCGTTAGCAGGCGCAGCCCTTCTTCAAGGACATTCGCGCCCGCAAAGCCGATTGCGGGCGCGAACTATCCTGGGATCAGTTATACTCGTCGTCTTGCGTATCGTCCGGGTCGACCTCGTCGCCGCCGGTCGTGCCGCCCCCGCCGGTCGTGTCGCCGCCGGTGACCTCGCCGCCGCCGCTATCGTCCTCGGCCGCCTTCATCCAGGCCTGCAGCGTGTAGAAGGCTTCCTCGTTGATGCGCTGGCCCCACATGTCGGCGCCCTTGAGCGGGCCGCCGTGAAGGGCGATCAGCATCGGGCCGCCGGACTGCTTGTCGACGATCCAGATCGCGGCTCCCGCCATGCCCTCGAGCGGCTTCTTGAGCGGGCAGGCATAGGCGATGAACGACTTGTCGGCCGCCTTCACCGGGCAGGTCGTCTCCCACATGGTGAAATCAGGGACGCCCGCCGGATAGCCGGTCATGGCCGGGCCCTTCGGAATCTGCGGCAGGTGGCCATAGCCGAACCAGCCGTTCTGGTCGCCGATGTCGCTCTGCAGCTCGACCAGGCCGAAGGCCAGGTCCCAGTTGCCCTGCTCGGCAAATCCCTTGGTCACCCAGGCGTTCTTCCACTGCACCCCTGGGAAAGGCCGGCTCTTGCCGTTGATGCCCGGATAGAAATCGAGATTCTGGTCCCACTGCTTGCTCTGCGGGTTGAAGATGCAATAGGCGGCGGTGAGCACGAAGCGCTTGCCGATCAGCGTGCCGGAGCAGCCGTTGGAGAGAAGGCCGACCGCCGTATAGGGATATTGCGTCGTGTCCTTGATCGCCACGAGCGTGCCGGGCTTCGGCGCCGCCTGGATCGCGGCCGCACCCTGGCCCTTCAGGATCATGCCGCGCACGCGCCTCGGCACCTTGACCGAACGGCTCTTGCCGTCGCGGCTCATCGACAGGCCGGTCAGCGCGTTGAGCCGTCCGGCGGGGGTGAGCTGTTCCGGAGCCTTGCGGGGACTGGCGGCGCCGGGCTTGGCCACCGGGCCCTTGCTGTCGCCGGACTTGGCCTCGCCGGCTTCCACGGAGGGCCACTGGCCGCGCTTGACCGCCGCCTTCTCGGCGGCAGCCGGGCCCGCCAGAAGGCCAGCGGCGATGAGGGAGCTCGCAAAGGCGAGGGAGGTGATCGACAACGATCGAATCATGAGCCGTCCTTGGGTTGTGATTGCAGTGCGTTATTCAAACGACGTTACAATCTAGCCATGTTCGCATGACGAAAACTAGACCCAACGGCATTATTTTGTGGGCGGAAAAGTGTTCCCTTCAGCCTTCCGGGTAGTAGATGCCCGTCTTGGGGTCCTTGCGCAGGCGCGTGACCACGCGCGGATCGGC
Organism: Parvibaculaceae bacterium; assembly: GCA_050246735.1. Classification (GTDB taxonomy): domain Bacteria; phylum Pseudomonadota; class Alphaproteobacteria; order Rhizobiales; family Aestuariivirgaceae; genus Taklimakanibacter. The sequence continues at coordinate 144,214 of JBFWVM010000010.1, forward strand.
CGGGCGGCGCGCCGCGACGCGCGCCTTGGCGGCATTGAGGCCATCCATGAGCTGCTTGATGGCGGCGGCCGTCAATATGCCGGCTACGGCGATCGTCAGGGCTTTCAGCATGAAAATGGTCCTCTCAGAGATAGTCGGCCGGGATCATAGACCGAAACGCCCCCATAATGCACGTATTTCCATGGCATCAATGAGGCCTGAGGCCGGATCCGAGGCGGTGCCGAAACCCAGCCGCCGCAATCCCCAGCCCTGCGGCCTGGCGATCACCTTGAATTCCGTCCTGTCGCCGAAACGGGCGCGCATGACCTCGCGCGGATGGCCGATCCCGTCGACGAGGCCCAGAGCCAGGGCCTGGCGGCCGGACCAGAAGGCGCCGGAAAAAAGCTCCTCCTCGGCGCCCCGCAATCTGCCGTTGCGCCGGCTGCGCACCAGCGCCTTGAAGTCTTCATGCACGTCGCGCTGCAGGCTCTTCAGGCGCTCGACGTCCTCGGGCTTCTCGGGCAGGAACGGGTCGAGGATCGATTTGCTCTCGCCCGCCGTGTGCACGCGCCGCTCGATGCCGAGCTTGCCGATCGCGCCCACGAAGCCGAAGCCGGCGGCGATCACGCCGATCGAGCCGACGATCGAGCTCGAATCGGCATAGATCTCATCGCCGGCGCAGGCCAGCCAGTAGCCGCCCGAGGCCGCGACGTCCTCGCAGAAGGCGAAGACCGGCACCTTCTTCTCCTCCGCCAAAACGCGGATGCGCGCATGGATCATGGCCGACTGGACCGCAGCACCACCCGGCGAATTGACGATGAGGGCGACGGCCGAGATGCCCTTCCTCGCGAAGGCGCGCTCCAGGGTCTCGGCCAGGCCTTCGAGCGTCAAGGGCGGCTTCAGGGGCGTGCCGACGCCGATGGTGCCGTGCAGGCGCACGACATGGACGAGCGGGACGTTCTTGCGCCAGCGGCGCGGGATCAGGCGCGCGAGGATATTGGCCATCCGGCACAAATAAGGATCGCGGCGCGGTTCGGCAAGCCGCGGGCGGCGGCGGCGCCCTTCAGAGCACGGGAAGGTGGCTCGCATGCTTGATCCGGCGAATGGAGATCAGCGTCTTGAACCACTTGATGTTCCTGTTCTGGTGGAAGATGCGGTCGACGATCCCCACTCGCTGGTCAAAAGGCTTGAGTTCGCATTGTAAATATTGGGCTTTCCGCACACGCTCCAAGCCCATACCAACTGCGATACCCACCAAGCCAAGGGGCTGGATTCGCGGATTCTATGCGGCGGTCCTTCCCGCCATAAACGTGCGCGCATCATAAACGAGGTTAGCGAGAATGCAGACCAAAAAAGAGGTCTGAGCTTCGGGAGAAGGGAGAATATTTCGCACTTATGGCGCGAATGGTGCGACGTTCAGTCTGTTCTGTCCAAGCACGATGACGGTGCAATGGTTCTGAGCTCGTGTGATGCCGTTGTACAGCAGCCTGCGCAGATGCTCGGCGCTGCCTGCCGCCGTGTGCGGCCACAACACGATGACGTTCCGAAACTCACGGTTTTTGGCGCGCTGGACCGTCATGGCCAGATGGCCGTGCTGCTGCCGGAAACCAAGACGCGAACGGTTACGCACGGCCTCCCGCACGAACTCTTTGACTTGCGCCGAGGTGAAGGACGCTTGCCCGTGCGCACGGCGCAAACGGTCCATTCGGTTGATTGCCTGTACGATGGGCGCGTGTCCGATCAGCGGCGTTAGAAGCGCGCGAAAATCGGCGCACGACGCGGTATCCGGCAATGCGACATCAGCCAGTAAGGCATCCGCTTCTTCGTTGTCGTGGCGATCCCAAGTATGCGGATACGGCCCGAAGGTCGCGCCATTCTTGCGGGTATGTTGCTTGGTTGAAGGGTGCCGAGCGCGGCGCGGATAATCGCGTTGCCCACATCGGGAGTGAGAATAGCGCGCGGCTCTTGCCGGAAGCCGGCGGCGACTTGATGAGAAGGTATTGCTCGCCCCGTTTCTCATAGACACGCTCCTGCATCGGGCGCATCCCAAGCGCATTGGCCTTGGTCGAGGCACCATTATGGGCGTAGGAAACAGAGACGGAGGGACAGATTTCTTTTCGTTGCTCATGCCCGCTGCTCCTTGCGCAATTCCTCCGCTGTGATGCGCACAGGTTTGCCGTCCTTCACGATGACGATTTCCGTGTTGGTCTGGATGGCGGTGCTGCGCGCCATTTTCGCTGCTCGGCGCATGGCGGCCAACGAAGCGCGCAGGTCGGGGTTTTTCGCCTTGGACAATTCCTGCTGCGTCATTGGTTTTCTCTCCATTCCAGCATCACGGGTTCGGCGCCGGCGTTATCGTACAAAGCCCAGTCGTCCACGGCCTGCTTGTAGCGCCTCTGGAAGTTGTTCCAGCCCACGGCAAAACGGCGGCGGATGACAGGTTCCGGGATGTCGTGGCCGCCCTGGCGCACGCGCGCCGCCACGCGCGCGATGGCGATTTCCACATTGGGCAGCGTCAGAAAGAACAGGCTGACCCGATAGCCCTGTGCCCGCCACCCGGCGATACGGCGCAGGTATCCGAGGCCGGACAACGTGGTCTCGAAGGCAAAACTCTCACCGCGCCGCGCGCACTGTTCGATCTCCTCAAGCATCAGGCGTCCGGCTTTGAGCGCGGCGGTTTCCGGGGCGAAAGGCGCAAGCCCGGCGGCGATCAGGTCGGCATTGATGAAGCGCGGAAGCTGTGCCTCCGCTGGCAGGAACGAGCGGGCAAACGTCGTTTTCCCCGCCCCGTTGGGGCCAGCAATGACGATGATTTTCTTGTCCGGCGCTCCGGCGGTCATGCGTTCGCCTTTCGCGCTGGCTTCGTCGCGGGCGAGGCGGCCATTTTGGTATAAAGCTCGAACAGCCTTTCCAGCCGCTCCGTGTCGTTGCGGAAACGGCGGCCGATATAGATGCGCTCCAACACTTCGTCGTTGCGCTCATGGGCTTCGCGCAGGTCATCGGGCATGTCATTGGGATCGTAAAGGTCGGCGATGGTGGCTGGGAAATGCGCCTCGCGCGCCAACAGGATGTCCTCAGCGCAGCGGGTCAAGTCAGCCTTGTTCTTTTCGGTCAGCGTTGGAACGGGAAAAGTGTTCCAGCCGAGTGTGTTGGAATAGCGGTAATCGGTTTTAAGCTTGCCGCAAACTGTGGCGATCCAAACAAGGTGCAGGAAGAAGCCGAAATGATTGGGGAAGTCGGCATAAGCGCAGGCGACCGTCTCGCCGGACTCCAATTCCTCGACCTCGAAGCCGTCGCCATCAGTGGCGAGGATGAACCTCGCCTTGGCCTTCACCGTGGCGGGGCTGGCTCGCAGCGCGGCAAGGGTCTGCGTCACCGAGCCGGGCGCGGCGACGGCGATGTGGATGTCGTTCCGTTGGAGAACGCCGCCAGGCAGATCGGATGCGTTGGTCGATCCGGTGCGCAGCCGCTTGATCGTGGTGTCCTTGTTCCCGAAGGCTTGCAGGAAGGCGAACGGGAACTCGCCGCCGTCGAACGGCAGCTCGGCAAGCGCCGATATGGCTTCCTCGATCTCGACGGCGTTCATACGTCCCCTGCACCGGCCTTCATGCCGGTCGTTCTTTCTGTTGCTCCTCGACCTTGCGCTTGATCCAGCTTGCGATTGCCTGTCGCTCGAAGCGCCACGACCCGCCGACCTTGAAGCCAGGAATCTTGCCTGCCGAGGCAAGCTTGTAGGCGGTCTTCTCATTGAGCTTGAGAAGTTCCGCCACCTCCCGGATCGTCAGGATTTCGTCGGCCATGCGCCCGCCGTGACTCGTGGTTTGGGAAGTGTATAGAAGATCAGGGAAAATCAGGGAAGATAGCGGTAGCTGTCCATTCTGGGGCGAGCAGTGGCGGCTGGGCCGGAGCTGCCGCAGCATCATATTGGAAAATCCGCCCTGAAAGCGGATTCTCGGAGATGACTCCGCCCCTATCTCGAAAAGGCGGAGATTACGATTTCGAGGGCCGCGGCGCAGCGGCGCATGTTCCAGAAACTCGCCAATCCGACCTTCTTCACCGACATGCACCCACTGCTTTCGACAGGATCGCGGCGCGGTTCGGCAAGCCGCGGGCGGCGGCGCCCTTCAGAGCACGGGAAGGTGGCTCGCATGCTTGATCCGGCGAATGGAGATCAGCGTCTTGAACCACTTGATGTTCCTGTTCTGGTGGAAGATGCGGTCGATGATCCCCTCATATTCCTCCATGTCGGCGACATGGACGATGAGGACGAAATCGACGTCGCCGGTGACGTAATAGCAGAGCGAGATCTGCTCGCAGCTCTGCACCGCCTGCTTGAACAGCTCGACGATCTCGGGACGCTCGCGCTCGAGCGTGACCTCGACGATCATGGTCATCCGGCGCCCGATCGCGGACGGGTCGACCACGCAGACGTCGCCGATGATGACGCCCTCGTCGCGCAGCCGCTTCACGCGGCGCAGGCAGGTCGGCGCCGAGCTGTTGACCTGCTCCGCCAGCTCCTGGGCCGACAGGCGGTTGTCCTTCTGCAGCTGGTCGAGAATGCGCCGATCCAGCTCGTCCAGCTCAATGGCCATCGCATCTTCCTCCAAAATCATGAAACCGGCATTTTTGGCGTGAGCCGAACACAAGATATCCGTTTTTGACGCGCAGACCAGCAGAAGGGGAATAAAGTTGGGTCCGGATGCTCAACGAGACGGCTCTTGCGCATCTCACGGTCGGGACGAAAGATGCAGCATGAAGCAGGAGTGTCGGACGAAAGCCTGAGCCTGCCGACGCTCGCCAGCATCCGCGCGGCCGCCAGCCGGCTCGAGCCCTATCTTCCCGTCACTCCGCTCGTTCCCTCGGCGGCGCTCTCCAGCATCCTCGGCGCCGATGTGCGGATCAAGGTCGAGACGGTCTCGCCGGTGGCGAGCTTCAAGGCGCGCGGCGCCCTCAACCACCTGCTGCAGGCCAGGGCCGAAGGCACCTTCGAGACCGCGGTCACCTCCTCGACCGGCAATCACGGCCAGGGCGTGGCGCGCGCCGCAGCGCTTCTCGGCTGCAAGGCCGACATCTTCCTGCCGCGCGGCAGCGTCAGCGTGAAGAAGCGCATGATCGAGCTGCTCGGCGGCACCCTCCACGAAGCCGGCGAGGACATCGACGCCGCCAAGGACCATGCCCGGCGGTTCGCGCAAGACCGCAAGGCCGTCTTCGTCGACGACGGCGAATCCCTGGCGATGATGGACGGCGCGGGAACGGTCGGCCTCGAGATCGCCGCCCAGGCCCCCGACATCGAGCGCGTCTATGTGCCGATGGGCAGCGGCGTCCTGGCGACGGGTGTCGCGACCGCGGTGAAGGAAATGATCCCCGGCGCCGAGGTGATCGCCGTCCAGTCGCAAGGCGCCCCCGCCATGGTCGAGAGCTTCCGCGCCCGCCGGCCGGTCGAGCGGCCGATCGCGACTTTCGCCGACGGCATCGTCTGCCGCGTCCCCGCTTTGCGCGCCCTCAAGGGCGTGGTGGAGCGGGTCGACGACTGCCGGCTGGTGAGCGACGAAGCCATACTGAGCGCCATGCATGCGATGCTCCTGTGGGGCCATCTCCTGGTCGAGCCGGGCTCGGCCGCGGTCCTGGCGCGCGCCCATGAAGACCGGCGCGAGCTCGCCGGCAAGCGCGTGGCGCTCATCGCCACGGGCGCCAATGTCGACGGGGCGCTGATCGCCAGGGCCCTCACGGTCAAGCCGCTCGACGCCGACCGAAGCCTGCCAGACAACAACGATTAGGGAGAAGACTCGCATGACCAGAGACCAGACGCCGTTCACGACCGACCGCCGCCGCTTCCTGAAATCATCGCTGCTCGCCGGCCTCGCCTTGCCGCCGCTCGCGCAATTCATCGCCGGAGCGGCGAGCGCCGCCGAGGAAGTCAGGCGCGGCGGCACGCTGACCATCGCCACGACCGCGCCGACGGCCGTCGATCCCCACCAGCTGCAGGACCCGGGCGGGCGCGCCTTCGTCCAGCCGATCGTCAACTACCTGGTGCGCGTCACGCCCGACCTCCAGGTCGTCCCGGAGCTCGCCACCGCCTGGGAGAGCCAGGACGCCAAGGTGTGGACGGTGACGCTCCGCCAGGGCGTCAAGTTCCACAACGGCCGCGACTTCACCGCCGACGACGTGGTCGCGACATTCGAGCGCCTGGTCGATCCCAAGGTCGCCTCGGCGGCGCGCTCGGCCTTCTCCTTCCTCGATCCCGGCAAGACCACCAAGGTCGACAGCCACACAGTCCGCTTCGAGCTCAACCGCGCGCTCGGCGATTTCCCCTACAGCCTGTTCACCTATCAGGCGGGCATCCTGCCGGCCGACTGGCCCGGCGACTTCGCCAAGAACCCGATCGGCACCGGTCCCTTCAAGCTCACCCGCTACGTGCCGAAGGAGACCGCCGAATATGAGCGCTTCGAGGGCTACTGGGAGGACGGCCAACCCTATCTCGACCGCGTCCGCCTCGCCTTCTTCGAGGACACCGGCGCCCAGATCGCCGCCTTGCAGAGCGGTGCGGTCGACATGATGCAGTCGATCCCGCTCGATTCGATCGAGGCGCTGGGCGCCGCCGACCACAATATCGACGTGCTCGCGGCGTCGAGCGCCACCTATGCGCAGCTCGCGATGCGGGTCGACCAGAAGCCGTTCGACGACAAGCGCGTCAGGCAGGCGCTGGCCTACACGCTCGACCGCGAGCTCATGGTGAAGAGCCTGTGGAGCGGCTATGCCGATCTCGGCAACGACCACCTGATCGCGCCGATCTATCCGCTCTCCAAGGGCGTCAAGCTCGAGCAGCGCAAGCAGGACTACGACAAGGCCAAGGCGCTCCTGGCGGAAGCCGGCTATCCGGACGGGATCGACGTCGAACTGCGCACCCATCCGATCTTCGGCCTGCCGCAATATGCGCAGGCCGTCCAGGAGATGGCCAAGCCGGCGAACATCCGCATCGAGCTCAAGGTCGAGCAGGACGATCTCTACTACCAGCACTGGAACACCACGCCCTTCGCGCTGGAGGCGTGGATCCACCGTCCCTCGCCCGGCCAGCTCCTCAATATCGGCTATCGCTGCGGCGCCGACTGGAACGTGCCGCACTGGTGCAACAAGGCCTTCGACGACCTGGTGACCGAGCTCGACGCCACCGTCGAGCAGGGCAAGCGCGACGAGATCGCGGGCAAGATCGCGGAAGTCATGCAGGACGACACGCCGGCGATCGTCGCCTTCTTCTACAAGAACCTGCGGCCGGTGAGCCATCGGGTCAAGGGACTGGCTGGCGATCCCACCGACTTCCTCGACCTGCGCAAGGTCTGGCTGGCCGCCTAGAGCGAGACGACTTGAGAAAGAGTCGCTCCATCTTGTTGCCCTCGTGCTGAGGCGCTCGCGACCTTGCTCCGCCGAAGCGAAGCCTCGGCTTCGCGAAGGCGAGAGCGAGCCTCGAAGCATGGTCCAGGCACAAGGAGCTTGCCGCCTGCCACCCTTCGAGGCCCGCCTGCGGCGGGCACCTCAGGGTGAGGGTTGTGGGTCGACGTATGCTCATCTCGCTCCAACGGCGCCCGCGAAGGTGAGGATAAGAAGATGTGTGCATCTGAAGCCTTGAACCGGAAAGGGTCCCGGTGCCGATGATCGGCAGGCTCATCGCGCGCCGGCTCGTGATGGCCATCGGCACGCTCGTCGTCGTGTCGGTGGCGATCTTCGTCGTCGTCGAGATCCTGCCGGGCGACATCGCCCGGCTGATGCTCGGTCCCTATGCCAGCCCGCAGGACGTGGCGCTGGTGCGCGTCGAGCTCGGCCTCGACCGGCCGCTGGCGCTGCGCTATCTCGAATGGGCGGGACAGTTCGTCACCGGCGACTGGGGCGAATCCTGGCGGCTCAGGACGGCGATCGCCCCGCTCGTCGCCGCCCGGCTGTTCAATTCGGCGGTGCTGGCGGGGCTCGCCATCGCGACCATCGTGCCCGTCGCCATCCTCGCCGGCATCGTCGCCGCCGCACGGCGCGGCCGGCTCGCCGACCGGCTGATCTCGCTCGGCGGCATGTGCGTCATGGCGGTGCCGGAATTCGTCAGCAGCATGTTCCTGATCCTGGTGTTCAGCCTGTGGCTGCGCTGGCTGCCGTCGGCGGCGCGCATTCCGGGCGACACGTCGGTCTTCTCGCATCTCGACGCCCTCATCATGCCGGTCATCGCGCTGGCCCTGGTGCTGTTCGGCTATGTGTCGCGGATGGTGCGGGCCAGCATGATCGCCGAGCTCGGGCGCGGCTATGTGCGCACCGCGCTGCTCAAGGGCGTGCCGCCCGGCACCGTCCTCGTCCGCCACGTGCTGCGCAACGCGCTCTTGCCCACCATCACCGTCATCGCCAACCAGGTGTCGTGGCTGGTGGGCGGCCTCGTCGTGGTCGAGAACGTCTTCAACTATCCGGGCCTCGGCCAGCTCCTGCTGCAGGCCGCCCTCAGCCAGGACCTGCCGATGCTCGAGATCACCGTGCTCATCCTGGCGGCCATCCTGATCGGCGCCAACCTCGCCGCCGACATCCTCTATGGCGTGCTCAATCCGCGCACCCGGGTGCCGCGGCCGGGGACCGCCGCATGACGGCGGAGGCGCGCGATGAAGCAGGGGCCGGCGGCGCGACGCCCCGGCCGCGCGGCGCCGCAGCCTGGCGGCGCTTCGCCCGCCGGCCGTCGGCGGTCGCCGGGCTCGCCATCCTCCTGTTCTGGGTGGCGACCGCGCTCGCATGGCCGGTCATGGTCCCCTATGGCCCGACCGACTTCCATCTCCTCGCCAAATTCGCACCCCCCTCGCCCGACTACTGGCTGGGCGCCGACAATTTCGGCCGCGACGTCCTGAGCCGCGTGCTGGCCGGCAGCCGCACCGTACTCCTGGTCTCGACCTCAGCCACGGTCCTCGGCGTCCTCATCGGCACCGCGCTCGGCCTCGTCGCCGCCTTCCACGGCGGCTGGGTCGAGGAGCTGCTCATGCGCCTCATGGACATATTGATGGCCTTCCCGCTGATCGTCATAGCGCTCCTCGTCATCGCCGTGCTCGGCCCCTCCGAGCCCAACGTCGTCCTCGTCGTGGCGCTCACCTTCGCGCCCTACAACGCCAGGGTCATCCGCGCCGCGGCGCTCGAGCAGCGCGGCAAGGACTTCGTCGCGGCGGCGCAGCTGCGCGGCGACGGTGCGGCCTACATCATGGTGATGGAGATCCTGCCCAACATCTCAGGCACGATCGTGGTCGAGCTGACCGTCAGGCTGGCGCTGACGATCTTCACCGTGGCCACCCTGTCGTTCCTCGGCCTCGGCATCCAGCCGCCGACGCCCGACTGGGGGCTGATGATCTCCGAGGGCCGGCAATACTACCGCATCGCGCCGTGGATCGTGCTGGCGCCGGCGCTCGCCATCGCCTCGCTGGTGGTCGCCATCAATCTCGTCGCCGAGGGGCTGGGCCGTGATGGCTGAGCCGCCGATCCTCGACGTCGCCGGGCTGAACGTCGTCTATGACGGCGAGACCGGGGCCGTCCCGGTGGTGCGCGACGTCGGCTTCACCCTCGGCCGCGGCGAGGCGCTGGGGCTGGTCGGGGAATCCGGCTCCGGCAAGACCACGGTCGGCCTCGCGGTCATCCGCCACCTCGCCGAAAACGGACGCATCACCGGCGGGACGATCCGCTTCGACGGCACCGATCTCGTGCCGCTCGCCGGGCCGGCGCTGCGCCGGGCGCGCGGCCAGCGCATCGCCATGGTCTACCAGGACCCGGCCGGCGCTCTCAATCCGTCGCTGCGCATCGGCCGGCAGATCGCCGAGGTCTATCGCTGCCGCGGCGAGAGCGACCGCCGGTCGATCCGCGAGCAGGTCCTCGAGAACCTGCGCCAGGTCGACATCCCCGACGCCGCCTATGCCTGCGAGCGCTATCCGCACGAATTCAGCGGCGGCCAGCAGCAGCGCATCGTGATCGCCATGGCGCTCGCCATGAAGCCCGACCTCCTCATCCTCGACGAGCCGACGACCGGGCTCGACGTCAGCGTCGAGGCGGAGATCCTCGATCTGTTCGGCGACCTGCGCCACAGGCTCAACGCCGCGATCCTGTTCATCAGCCACAATATCGCCGTCATCGCGCGGATGTGCGACCGCGTCGGCGTCCTGCAGCAGGGAGAGCTGGTGGAGACGGGCCCGGTCGGCGAGGTCCTGGGCGCCCCGGCGCATCCCTATACGCGCGACCTCCTCGCCGCGCGCATCCCCTTCGGCGCGCGCAAGGACGTCCGCCCGCGCAACGGCGGCGCGGCGGACGCGCCGCTTCTCGAGACGCGCGACATCGCCAAGACCTATCACGCCAACGGCCGCGCCGTCCGCGCCGTCGCGGGCGTGAGCCTCGCCCTCGCGAAAGGCCGCGTGCTCGGCATCGTCGGCGAATCGGGCTCCGGCAAGACGACGACGGCGCGCATCATCGCCGGTCTCGCCGCCGCCGATTCGGGCCGCATCGTCTTCGAAGGCCGCGACATCGAGGGCCCGGTCGGCCGGCGCGACGCGGCGACCTTGAGCGCGCTCCAGATGGTGTTCCAGAACCCCGACTCGACCCTCAATCCGAAGCATCGGGTGGGACGCATATTGCGGCGCTCGGCCCGCAAGCTCAGCGGCGCCGGGCGCGCCGAGGCCGAAGCGCTCGTCGCCCAGATGATCGCCGCGGTCAGGCTCGAGCCCCGGCATGCCGACGCCTATCCGGGCGAGCTCTCCGGCGGCCAGCGCCAGCGCGTCGCCATCGCGCGCGCCTTCATCGGCTCGCCGCGCCTCGTCCTGTGCGACGAGCCGACCTCGGCGCTCGACGTCTCCGTCCAGGCGGCGATCCTCGGCCTCCTGATCGACCTGCAGCTCGGCGCGGGGACGTCCTACGTCTTCATCTCCCACGACCTCGCGGTGGTCGGCTACATCGCCGACCACATCGCGGTCATGTATCTGGGCGAGGTGGTCGAGTCCGGGCCGGCGGAACGGGTGTTCGCGGCACCCCATCATCCCTATACCGAGACGCTGCTCTCGGCGGTCGCCAGCCTCGAGCGCCCCGAAGCGGGGGCGCGCATCCCGTTGCGCGGCCCGCCGCCGTCGCTCCTCGAGCGCCCGAAAGGCTGCCCCTTCCATCCGCGCTGCCCGCGCAAGGTCGGGCCGGTCTGCGAGGCGCCGCCGCCCTGGCAGGAGACGCCGGACGGGCGGCGCTACCGATGCGTCATCGCGCCCTCCGACGTCGCCCGCCGGCACGGGCCCTTCCCCCCGACCCCCACAGAGACGAAAAGACCATGACCAGCAATCCCGCCGAAACCGCCGACGCCATCGCCCTCCTGGCGGAGCTCGTCGCCACGCGCTCGCCCAACCCGCCGGGCGACGAGCGCGCCGTCGCCCGGCTCATCGAGGACAAGGCCGCCGGGCTCGGGCTTCCGGCGCCCAGCCGCCACGCCCGCGACGAGCGGCGGCCCAATCTCATCTTCACGATCGGACAGGGTGCCCCCAACCTGATGCTCGCCGCCCATATGGACACGGTGCCGACGGGCGACATGGCCTCGTGGACCACCGATCCGTTCAGGCTGGAGGAGACGGGCGGCCGCCTCGCCGGACTGGGCTCGGCCGACATGAAGGCGTCGATCGCCGCCATGCTCCATGCGGCGGCGCGCATCATGCGCGATCCCGAGCCCGCGGGCACGCTGACGCTGGTGTTCTCGGCCGACGAGGAGAACGGGTCGGCCTATGGGATGGAGTGGCTCGCCCGGGAGGGGCTGCTCGTCGCCGACGCCGCGGTCATGACCGAGCCCTCCGGCATCGGCCGGCAGTCCTGGCAGCGGCTCTATGTCGCCCAGCGCGGCCACTGCGTCTCGTGGCTGGTGGCCCGCGGCGAGCCCGGCCATTCCGGAGCGCCCGTGGCGCGCGAGAAACGCGCCTCCTACGCCTTCGTCAAGGCGCTCGACGCCCTCATCGAATCCGATCCCTTCGCCGACTTCGTGCATCCGGTCGACGGGACGAGGCCGACCCTCAACGTGGCGACCATGGTGGCGGGCGGCATGATCCCCTTCGCGCATCCCGAGACGCTCAAGGCCTGCATCGAGGTGCGGGTGATCGAGGGCATGACGAAGGACCTGGTCCTCGAGCGCCTCGGGGCCGTCGTCGCCGCGGCGGGCCTCGCCGAGCGCGTCGCGATCGAGCCGGGCGAGCCGCCCACCGACTGGATCTCGCCCGGCGAGGAGGCCCGCGACGAGCGCCTCCTCGGCGCCGCCAGGGCCGCCTGGCGCAAGGTGATCGGAGCGGAGCCGGTCCTCGCCGTCATTCCGGGCGGCACCGATTCGACGCATGCGAACGCCGCCGGCATCCCGGCGCTGCCGGCCTTCGGGCCGGGCTCGCTCGGCGTCGCGCACCAGCCGAACGAGTCGCTTCCCGCCGGCGACGTCGCGACCGCCATCGACCTGTTCGAGAGCCTCGTCCGCAACTATCACCGGGGGGCGCGATGACGCCCGGCGCGGCCGACGCCGCCTCGCCGACGGACGGCCGTCCCACGACGACCGACCTCCTCGCGGCGCGCGCCTTCATGGCGCGGCACTATCCGCCGACACCGCTCGAGCACAACTGGGCGCTGTCGCGCGACCATGGCCTCGACGTCCATGTCAAGCTCGAGAACCTGGGGCCCATCCGCTCCTTCAAGGCGCGGGGCGCGCTCTACCGGCTGTCACGCCTCGAGGGCGACGAGCGCGCGCGGGGCGTCGTCACCGCCTCGACCGGCAATCACGGCCAGGGTGTGGCGCTCGCCGGCCGCCGCCTGGCGATCCCGGCCGTCGTCGTCGTCCCGGAGGGAACGCCGCGCCTCAAGAGCGACAATATCGCCAGGCTCGGCGCCGAGCTGCGCGTCGCCGGCCGCGACCTCGCCGAAGCCGAGGCCGAGGCGAAGGCGCTCGCCGCCGCCACCGGCAGGGTCTTCGTCGAGGACGGCGACGATGCCGGCCTGATGGCGGGCGCCGGAACCATCGCCTGGGAGATCCTGGAAAAGCTGCCCGGCGCCGATGCGCTCGTCGTGCCGGTCGGCGGGGGCAACCTCATCGCCGGCATGGGGCTGGTCGCCAGGCTGCTCAGCCCCGGCATCAGGATCATCGGCGTCCAGTCGGAAGCGGCACCCGCCGTCTTCGAGTCCTGGCGCCGCGGCCGGGCCGTCGAAGGCCCTTGCGCGACATTCGCCGGCGGCCTCGCCACCGCGCGGCCCGGACGCCTCGCCTTCCAGGTCCTCGCCGGGCTGGTCGACGACATGGTGCTGGTCACGGAGGCGGAGCTGCGCCGCGCGATGCTCGCCACCCTCGAGGCGACCGGGCAGCTCGCGGAAGGGGCGGGTGCGGCCGCCTTCGCCGCCCTGCCGGCGCTGGCGCCGGGCCTTGCCGGGCGCAAGGCGGTGCTGCTGCTCTCCGGCGGCAACGTCCCGGTCGCGGAGCTGAAGCCGCTCTTCGCCGCCTGACGCGGCGCTTGTGAGTTTCCCCACAGACCGCCTGCCGCGCTCCTCATAGAATCCCCGCCATGAGCCACAGGAGGAGTGCATGGGCACGCATGGCGAGCAGGTCACGATCCGTCCGGCCGGCTTTCTTCTCATCGGCCATCTGGCCGCGGCGATCAGGGCCGCGGTCAGGGCCTGGCGCGACGAGCGGCGCGAGCGCGCCGAGATCGCGGCGCTCGAGGCGCTCGGGCCCGAGATGCTCGACGATATCGGCGTCACCATCCGGCGCGCCGGCCGCCGGCCACGGGCGGTCGCCGCCGCCCATCCGCATGTGATCGCCATAGGCGCGCTCGGCGCCAGGGCGCCGAAGGACCGCGGCGGGCCCTGACAACGGGCGGCCCTCGCATCTTCCCGTCATTGACCGACGTCCGCCGGGCTTCCATTATTCCCGGAAGGGGGAACCGCCACATGGCCAGACAGGCGAAGGACGCCCTGCGGGAGATCGCCTATTTCAAGCCGCTCGACGATGCCGCTTTCGCGCTCCTCGCGCAGCAATGCGCGATCCGCGAATATGCGGCGCAGGAGCTGATCCTCGGCCACAACGACGAGACCTTCGACGTCCTGTTCCTGCTCGAGGGGCTGGCCCGGGTCAGCCTCTATTCGGCCGACGGGCAGCGCGTCGGCTTCCGCGACATCGCCGCCGGCACGATCTTCGGCGAGCTCTCGGCCATCGACGGCGAGCGCCGCTCGGCCAGCGTCGAGGCGGTCGCGACCTGCGTCACCGCGGTGATGCGCCGGCCGCAGTTCCTCGCCGCCATCGCGCATCATCCGGAATTCACCATGGCGGTGGCGCGCCACCTGACCCGGCAGGTCCGCGTCCTCACCCGGCGCGTCTTCGAGTTCAGCACCATGGCGGTGCGCCAGAGGCTGTGGGCGGAAGTGCTGCGCCTGGCGGAAGCAGCGGCGCGCGGCCAGAGCCATGCGCTGCTCTCGCCCGCTCCCACCCATGCCGAGATCGCGAGCCGCATCAGCACGCATCGCGAAGCCGTCACGCGCGAATTCGCCTGGCTCGAGAGCCAGGGCCTCATCGAGAAGGAAGGCCGCGCCCTGAAGGTGCCCGACCTCGCGAAGCTGCGCCGCCTGATCGGCTCGCTCGACGACTGACGGCCCTCGCGCACCTCGTCATGGCCACCCGCTCTCCCCCTCGTCATGGCCGCCCCTTCCCCAACTCGTCATGGCCGCCCCTGAGGCGGCCATCCAGCCCATCCATGCAACGGCTGTGCGGCGTCACGGCTGGATGACCGGGTCAGGCCCGGTCATGACGAGGTGGGAGGTGACGGTGACCGGCCTCCTCTCGCCTCAACTCGTCATGGCCGCCCCTTCCCCAACTCGTCATGGCCGCCCCTGAGGCGGCCATCCAGCCCATCCATGCAACGGCTGTGCGACGTCACGACTGGATGACCGGGTCAGGCCCGGTCATGACGAGGTGGCGGTGGCCGGCCTCCTCTCCCGGAGGCGGCGGGGGCGGCGTCAGCGCAGCGGCCAGGCGGCGCCGTCGCGCAGGACGGCCTCGGCGGCCGGGGTGAACGTCCCGTCCTCGCCATGGAGGACGAGGCCCGGCAGGAGCCGCAGCGGCGCGCGCGAGCCCTTGACGCCTTGGACGATGATGCGCGTGGCGGCGAGCCCGGCACGCGGGAAGAGCGGCGCCACGGCGATGTCGCCGAAGCGGCCCTCGAACAAAGCGAGGAGCCGCGCCAGAGCCTCGGCGCGATAGATCACGGTCATGGTGCCGCGCGGCTGGAGGAGGCCGTGCATCGCCCTGATCCACAGATCGAGGTCGCCGGCGGCGAAGCTGTGGGCCTGGGCCTTCAGCGCCACGGGCGAGGCCGTCGCCTTGTCCTCCTCGAAGAAGGGCGGGTTGGCGAAGGCATGCGCCATGGAGCCGGCCGCGGGAGCGAGCGCCGAGCCCCGCCGCAGGGCTTCCCTGATGTCGGCATGGACGACGCTCACGCCCGAGCCGCAGCCGTTGCGGCGGGCGTTCTCCTCGGCCAGCATGGCATAGCGCGCGGCGGCCTCCATGCCGGTGATGCGCAAGCCCGGGACCCGGTAAGCGAGGCACAGGGCGGCGACGCCTGCCCCCATGCCCGCCTCGAAGACGGCATCGCCCGGCCCGCAGGGGACGCTCGCCGCCAGGAAGACCGCGTCGATCCCCGCACGGTAGCCCTTTTCCGGCTGCAGGATGCGCAGCCGCCCGTCGAGGAAGCCGTCCTCGGTCAGGCTCGCGGGGATGGCGCCGGCGGGCGGAGACGTCTGCATCGCGGCACCCTAGCCCGGCCCGGTTATCGTTGCGTTACCCAATTCGCGCGCCGCCCGCGCGAAATCCTCGTCGGCCACCATCAGGCGCCTGGGAATGGCGCCGATCGAGCCCTCGACCGCGCTCGTATGGGCGTCGAACACGACCGCCTCGATCCCGGCCTCGGCCAGCACATGGGTGGCATAGGACAGGAGCACGAGGTCGTTGGTGCGCAGGACTTCCTTCATGGACCTGTCTTTAGCGTCAACCGGTCGCGCTTGCCCAGAGCCGGCAAGCCCCCCTATTGTCGCCCGAGGTTCACAACGAGGCAGGTTCAATCCCTTGGGTGTCGTCATCCCCTTCGAAGGCAGCGGCGAGGAGCAGCCGAGCCTCGATCCCCTGATCGCGCTGACCGCCGCGGACATGGCCAGGGTCAACGAGGCCATCCTGGCCCGGGCGGCATCGCATGTCGAGATGATCCCGGAGCTCGCCGGCCACCTGATCAATTCGGGCGGCAAGCGCATCCGCCCGATGCTGACCGTCGCCGCGGCGCGCATGTGCGGCGCCAAAGGCGACGCCCATGTCAGGCTCGCCACCGCGGTCGAGTTCATGCACACGGCGACGCTCCTCCATGACGACGTCGTCGACGAGAGCGACCTCCGGCGCGGCAAGAAGACGGCGCGGCTCATCTGGGGCAACCAGGCGAGCGTGCTGGTCGGCGACTATCTCTTAGGCCAGGCCTTCAAGATGATGGTCGAGACCGGGTCGCTCGAGGCTCTGCGCATCCTCGCCAACGCCGCCGCGGTGATCGCCGAGGGCGAGGTGATGCAGCTTTCCGCCGCGCATGACACGTCGACCACCGAGGACGCCTACATGCAGGTCATCGGCGCCAAGACCGCAGCCCTGTTCTCGGCCGCGGCAGAGGTCGGCGCGGTGGTGGCCAAAAGGCCCCGGGACGAGCAGGCGGCGCTCGAATCCTACGGCCGCAATCTCGGCATCGCCTTCCAGCTCGTCGACGACGCGCTCGATTATTCCGGCCGCCAGGCGCTCATGGGCAAGAGCGTCGGCGACGATTTCCGGGAAGGCAAGATCACCCTGCCGGTGGTCCTCGCCTATCGCCGCGGCGCCAAAGAGGAGCGCAATTTCTGGAAGCGCACGCTCGAGGAGGGCAGCCAGACGGCCGACGACCTCGTCTATGCGCAGAAGCTCATCGAGCGCCACACGGCGATCGCCGACACGGTGGAGCGCGCCCGCCACTACGGCGCCATCGCCCGCGACGCGCTCGCCATCTTCCCCGACAGCCCCCACAAGGCGGCCCTCGCCGAGGCCGTCGATTTCTGCGTGGCGCGCGCCTATTGAAACCCCTCCGGGACCGCCGGAAAGACCCCCACCCCTAACCCCTCCCCGCAAGGGGGAGGGGAATACCAGTCCCACACCCCTCCCCCTTGCGGGGAGGGGCTGGGGTGGGGGTCGGGCAGTGGCTGACCAGTTCTCACGGCCCCCTTGCGGGAGAAGGGAAAAACGGCGTGACGCGGGCCGGACGATCGGGCTAAGCTCGCCCGCCATGAGGGGTGGGGAAGCTGTGACACCGGCAGGCTGCATCGTGGCTCCGAACGCCGGGCCGGCCGGATCCGGGTGATGCGGGAGGCGCGGTTCGCCTGGTATCTGCTGGCGCCGGCGGTCCTCTTGCTCGCCGTGCTCCTGGTGCTGCCCATCCTCATCATGGGCGTCTACACCTTCTACGAGTTCGTCACCGCCGGCGTCGAGCGGGCGAACTACACCCTCGCCAACTGGCACGAGTTCTTCACCGACAGCTACTATCACCACTTCCTGTGGAAGACGGCGCGCGTCGCCGCGATCACCGCCTTCGCCTGCGCCGTCATGGGCTATGTCCCCGCCTATTTCATCTGGATGACGTCGTTCCGGCACAAATGGCTGCTGCTCCTCCTCCTCATCGTGCCCTTCTGGATCTCCTTCACCATCCGCACCTTCTCGTGGATCCATATCCTGGGCGAGCAGGGCGCCATCAACGTCGCCCTCCTGCGCCTCGGCGTCATCGACGAGCCGGTCCAGATGCTCTACACCGAGGGCGCCGTCATCATGGGCATGATCCATTTCCTCCTGCCCTACATGATCCTCAACGTCTATGTGAGCCTCGAGGGCATCGACCGCGACCTCATCTCGGCGGCGCGCACGCTGGGCTGCACCAGCGCCCAGGCCTTCCGCGAAGTGACGCTGCCGCTGTCGCTGCCGGGCCTGTGCGCCGGGCTCCTTCTGTGCTTCGTGCTGGCGGCCGGCAGCTACGTCACGCCGCAGATCCTCGGCGGCAACCGCGACGCGCTGTTCGGCAATCTCATCTACGACACCATCATGGAGCAGCTCAACTGGCCGATGGGCGCGACGCTGTCGATCGTGCTCTTCGTGCTGCTCGGCATCGTGTCGGCGCTCTACAGCCGCTATATGGGGCTCTCCACCATCTTCAAGGGGCTGAGCCGATGATCCCGGCCCGGCAGGCCGAGGATGCAAGCGGCGTCTGGGGCTGGCGGGCGGTGAAGCTCGTCACCCTCCTCGTCTATGTCTTCATGTTCGCGCCGATCCTGGTCACCGTCATCCTGTCCTTCAACGCCTCGATGTTCGGCGGCTTCCCGATGACCGGCCTGTCGCTGCAATGGTACGGCAAGCTGTTCCAGAACGAGGCGGTGCTCAGGGCGTTCAAGACCTCGGTGTGGATCGCGCTCCTCACCGCCGCGGTGTGCACCGTCATCGGGGTGATGGCGGCGATCGCCCTCACCCGCTACGAATTCCGCGGCAAGCAGTGGATGAACACGCTCGTCATCCTGCCCGCCCTGGTGCCCGAGACCATCCTCGGCGTCGGCCTGCTGCTCCTCATGAAATGGGCGCACCAGCCGCGCTCCTACATGCTGCTCGTGCTCGGCCATATCATGCTGGCGCTGCCCTTCGTGGTGCTCGTCGTCCAGGCGCGGCTCATCAGCATCAAGCGCGTCTATGAGGAGGCGGCGCTTTCGCTCGGCGCCAACCGGTTCAGCACCTTCCGGGAAGTGACGCTGCCGCTCCTGATGCCGGCCATCGTGGCGAGCGTGCTCCTCGTCTTCACCATCTCCTTCGACAACATCACGGCCAGCCTGTTCTGGCGCCCGCCCGGGGTCGAGACCATGCCGACCCAGATCCTGGCGATGCTCAAGATCTCGATCTCGCCGGAGATCAACGCGCTCGGCACCCTCATGATCGTCATCACCGTCGGCCTCCCCTTGGCAGGCGGCCTCATTGCGCGCATTCTGTTCGGCAACCGTCAATGACAAACAGGGAGAAACAGACATGAAACTCACGCAGACGAAAAGACTGGAGCGGCTCAAGGCGCGCTATCTGGAGGGCGGCATGGACCGGCGCACCTTCCTAGGCCTCGCCGCTGCGGCGGCGGCCTCGGCCGGCGTCATGACCCGCTGGAGCGGGGCGGCGCTGGCGGCGGTCACCGAGGTGCGCTTCGACGGCTGGGGCGGCACGGTACAGGAGGCGATCGACAAATACGCCTTCCAGCCCTACACCAAGAAGACCGGCCTCAAGGTGGTGCAGGGCACCTTCGGCGACGAGAACGAGATCATCACCAAGATCAAGACCGCCAATCCCGGCGACTTCCAGGTCGTCCATTCCTCGGGCGTCGAATACTACAAGAAATATGTCGACGGCGGCTGGGTGTCGGAGCTCAACGAGGCCAACATCCCGAACCTCGCCAATGTGATGTCGGCGATGATCGAGCCGTTCCGCAAGATGACGCCGAAGCTCTCGGCGGTGCCCTACGACTACGGGACCACCGGCATCGCCTACAACACCAAGGTGATCTCGGCCGAGGAGGCCGCCGAGAAGGGCGCCAACCTGCTCGCCGACAAGACATATGCCGGCAAGATCGGCGGCTTCGGCGACAAGAACACGCGGGTGTGGTATGCGGCGCTGCAGACCGGCCAGAGCCCCAACGACATCAAGGACATCGAGGCGGTGTGGGCCAAGGTGCGCGAGGCCCGCGACATGACGAAGAAATACTGGGGCTCGGGGGCCGAGCTCATGGACCTCCTGTCGAAGGAGGAGATCGTCGTCACCGACGCCTGGTCTGGCCGGGTCGCCGCCCTCCAGGAGCAGGGCCATCCGATCGGCTATCTCGACCCCAAGGGCAGCTATGCCTGGATGGAGGACATGCTGGTGCTCAAGGGCTCGCCCATGGCCGAATGCGAGGAGCTTCTCAACTTCATGCTCGACACGGCGACCTCGATCGCGGTGGCCGAGGGGCAGAACTATCCGCCCGCCCTCGATCCCACCAAGGTCAAGCTCACCGACAAGATCGCCAAGCTGCCGGCCTTCGACCCGACCGGCACCATGAAGGCGCTGACCTTCGCCGACCCGATCTACTGGGCCGAGCACGACACCGAATGGCAGAAGCAGTGGGACCGCATCTCCAAGGGCGCGTGAGCCGGTGATATCCCCTGTCCACGCATCTTTCCCCTCCCCCTTGCGGGGAGGGGCCGGGGTGGGGGTCGGGCGGTATTCCGGAATAAGGGTCTTTGCACAATTGCCAGACCACCCATGACCGAGACCGCCGTCGATCTCAAGGGCGTCACCCTGGCCTATGGCGCCTTCGTCGCCGTGAAGGACGTCGACCTCGCCATCGCCAAAGGCAGCTTCGTCACCCTGCTCGGCCCCTCGGGCTGCGGCAAGACCACCATCCTGCGCTCGATCGCCGGGCTCGTGACGCCGACCTCTGGCGAGATCGTCGTCGCCGGCCGGCGCATCAACGACGTGCCGATCTATAAACGCAATATCGGCCTCGTCTTCCAGAACTACGCGCTCTTCCCGCACAAGACGGTCGCCGACAACATCGCCTTCGGCCTCAAATACCGGGGCGTGCCCAAGGCCGACATCCGGGGCAAGGTGAAGCGCGCGCTCGACATGGTGCGGCTTCCCGGCGTCGAGGCGAAACTGCCCTCGCAGCTCTCGGGCGGCCAGCAGCAGCGCATCGCGCTCGCCCGCGCCATCGTGATCGAGCCCGACGTGCTCCTCCTCGACGAGCCTTTGTCGGCGCTCGACGCCAACCTGCGGGAAGAGATGCGCACCGAGCTCAAGATCATCCAGCGCGAGGTCGGCATCACCACCATCTTCGTGACCCACGACCAGGAGGAGGCGCTGAGCCTGTCGGACCGCATCGTGGTCATGAATCACGGCCTCATCGAGCAGAACGGCACGCCCGAGGAAGTCTACCGCGCCCCCGCCTCGCGCTTCGTGGCGAGCTTCCTCGGCCAGTCGAACCTCATCCCCGGCACCATCGCCGAGGCGGCCGGCGGCCG
Organism: Parvibaculaceae bacterium; assembly: GCA_050246735.1. Taxonomy (GTDB): domain Bacteria; phylum Pseudomonadota; class Alphaproteobacteria; order Rhizobiales; family Aestuariivirgaceae; genus Taklimakanibacter. Next base: position 165,304 of record JBFWVM010000010.1, read on the forward strand.
GGCCCGGATCACGCTCGAGAACGGCGCCGGCATCGAGGCGGACGCGCCCTCCTCCGCCAGGGCCGGCGGGAAGGTCACCGTGGTGGTGCGCGCCCAGCGCCTCGAGGTCGGCAAGGCGCCGGCCGGCCGCAACCGGCTCAAGGGCAGGATCGCCGCCACCTCCTATCTCGGCGGCAGCGCCGTCTACGCCATCGACGCCGAGGGCCTGAGGCTCCAGGCCAATGCGGTCATCGACGACAAGGTCTTCCGCGAGGGCGAGACCGTCGACATCGGCTTCGCGCCGTCCGACTGCGTGCTCCTCGGCGAGGACGACCGCAGGCTCGCGTGAGCCCTCGATCCATCCACCTCGTCATCCCGGCGAAAGCCGGGACCCCCTGACCAGATTCAACCGGGTGGCGCCTCCCGCGCTTCATCGATCCCATGGGTCCCGGCTTTCGCCGGCAGCCGCGCCGCGTTACGGAGTCCTCGGCGCGCCTGCCCCGGCATGGCGGCGAACCGGAAGTTTCGCGATTTCCCGGCCGGCCTTCTCCTGCGCAAGCCGGATGTCGTAGGCGCTCTGAAGGTTGAGCCAGAACTGCGCCGACGTCCCGAACCAGTGCCCAAGGCGCAGCGCCGTATCTCCGGTGATCCCGCGCCGCCCGTGAATGATCTGCGTGATGCGGTTGGCGGGCGCGTCGATCTGACGCGACAGCTCGGTCGGCGTGACGCCGATGTCCTGCAATTCGTCGGCGAGTATCTCGCCGGGATGGATGGGTGGCCGTGCCATGTGCATGCCTTTCAATGAGTCCACGATTTCCACGTTCGACGGTCCCGAGCACCTTGCGGCCATTCAAAGCAGATACGTCACTGCATATTTCGCCCTATCCGACTGCATGCCGACAATGACGATGAGACCCGATGAGGGTCTCCCCGGCAGGGTCACGTTTCTCTCAGCGGACGGGATCGGATGCGCCCGGGCTCGACGACCGAGAAATGGCCGGCCCAATCGTGACGCGACAGAAGGAGACCGGAAAGCACCGGGCCGATGGACCGCGGCGGCATCGGCAGGCGAAGCAATATGACGCCGCATTGCCGCGGCAACGGCGCTGCTTTCGCAAGCTCGCCGAAATCCTTGTCGAAGGTCAGTAGCAGACGCCGGTTGCGTACCGCACGCGCGAGGACCTCCTGATCGGAAATGCCGGGGGCCGACCGCCTGACCCAGTCGATGTCGCAGCCTGCCTGTTCGAGCGCCTCGACCAGTTGCCCTGGTATGTTCTCGTTGGCCAGGATTCGCAGGCTCATGCAGCCGTCGGGAATACGCGCTCGGAGCTCATCACATCGCGCGCATAGGCGAGACAGGCCTGAATGTCCTCTACGACGAGACCGGGATAGGCCTCGAGTATATCCGCCTCGCTCCACCGTTCCGCCATGAGACCGAGCACGAACTCGACCGAGATCCGCGTGCCGCGGATCACCGGCTTCCCGACCAGCACCGATGGGTCGATCGCGATGCGCTCATTCAGGTCCGCCATGATTTCAGCCTCCGCCGTAGCGCCTCCGGGGTCCATGGCCATTTATAGCGAGTTTAGGGAGTTTACAAGAAATCGATATAAATCGGTAAACCCCGTCAAATCAGGGTGGGCCGTGCCATGGGGTGTCCCGGGGCATCAGAGCAGCTCCCGCCGGGTTCGAGGCTTGGCGATGAGGGTTTGCTTCGCCATAGTGATCCGCTTCGCCCGCACGGGCGCCGGGACACAAAGGGGGGGACGCGCCATGACCGGACCATCACGCTTCGAGGAGGCCACCGCCCGGATGCTGGCCAGGACGCGGAAATGCCAGGCCATGACCGGTGAGCGCGAGAGCATCCTGTTCTCCGGCATGCGCGCCAACCTCTATCTGCCGCATCCCATCTATATCGCATCGGGCGAAGGGGCGACGGTGACCGATATCGACGGCAACAGCTATATCGACACCTGCATGGGCTTCGGCGTCTGCGTGCTGGGCCACCGGCATCCCGACATCGCCGCGGCGATGGCGCGGATTTCAGCGAGCGGCTGGCACTTCGGCATCCATTCCGCCGAGCAGCTCCCTTTGGCGCAGCTTCTCCAGGACGCCGTCCCCTGCGCCGAGCGCATCCTGTTCTGCAATTCGGGCTCGGAGGCGACGCAATATGCGATGCGCGCCGCGCGCGCCTTCACGGGGAAGGAGAAGATCGGCATTTTCGACGGCTACTGGCACGGCATGCACGACTACTGCATGGTGGCGCCCACCAACGTCGCCTCGCGCGACCGGCCGGCCGGCGTCGAGATCAGCACCGGGGTGCCTGCGGCGATCCGCGACCTGATCGTTCCGCTGCCCTATCGCAACCCGGCCGCCTTCGATGTCATCCGCGCCATGAGGGACGAGCTGGCGATGGTCATCGTCGAGCCGGTGCAGCATTCGAACCCGCAGAGAGAGGTGCGCGACTGGCTCCTCGAGCTCCGGCAGGTCTGCTGCGACTGCGGCGTGCTGTTCGCGCTCGACGAGATGGTGACGGGCTTCCGCCTGGCCTATGGCGGCGGCCAGGAATATTTCGGCGTCACGCCGGACCTGGCGACGCTCGGCAAGGCCTGCGGCGGCGGCCTGCCGATCGGCGTCATCGCCGGCCGCGAGGACTTAATGCGCATGTTCCTGCCCAAGCCCGGCGAGCAGGGCGTGTTCACCGGCGGCACCTTCACCGGCAACCCGCTGACCATGGCGGCCGGCGCAGCGGCGGTCGGATATTACAAGGAGCATCCCGAGATCTATGCGCAGATGGCGGCGCAAGGCGACCGCCTGACCCGGCGCTTCAACGACTTCGCCACGCGCCACAACATGGCGGTGCGCATGGGCAATGTCGGATCGATGTTCCACATCTACTTCCAGGCGGGCCCGGTGCGCTCGAGCTTCGACATCGACGAGGCGCCGCTGGACGAGGCGCGCCAGGCCTTCCTGATGCACGCCCTCGATCTCGGGGTGCTGATCTCGGGCGGCAACCGCTACTATCTCTCCGCCGCGCATACGGGCCCGGTGGTCGACCGGATGATCGAGGTGTTCGAGGAGTCGCTGACGCTGGTGCGGGAGGATGGGCTGTTTTAGGGCGCCCCGGCCTCGAACCTGCGAACCCGGATAGCGATCGCGGCCCTGCGATCTCCTACCGGCCTGCGGCGGTCCTGCCGGATTTCGCGGACTCGAAGCTGATCCGCAGCCGTGACTTCGTCGCCTTGGCGAAACGCTGCAGCGTCCGGGTCGACGGCATGACGCGCCCGCTTTCGAGCCGCGCGACGACGGCCTGGGTCGTTCCCATGGCCTTCGCCACCTCCTCCTGGGTCATGTCGGCGTCGCCGCGCGCGCGGATCAAAGCGGAGGCCAGCGCGAACTCCTCCTCGAGCGCGTCATACGCAGCGACATATTCAGGGTCCTTCCGCCATTCGGCGAAGGCTTCCCCGACCGGAATGAACTTGCGCTTGCGGTTCATGATACCTCCTTCGCCCGTTTCAGGGCCAACTCGATTTCACGCCGGGGCGTCTTCTGCGTCTTCTTCGGGAAGACCCTGACGACAACCACCCGGCGTCCCGCCGCCGTGACATAGACGGCGCGGGCGATGCCGTCTCTGCCCTTCATGCGCATTTCCCAAAGCCGCCCTTCCAGATGGCGGACATATGGCTCACGCATCCTTTCGAGCCCGTGAGACCGGATCAGCCCTACGATCCGTTCGAAACTCGCCCGGATGTCGGCCGGCAGAGCGGAAAGTTCCGCCCGAACGTCCTCATCCAGGAATTCGACCGACCATCCCATTGATCCGCACATATATCATTTTTGCAATATTTTCAAGCGCCGGAAGGGTTCCCGGAGCACGCTTCGGGTCTTCCGTCGGTGTGGGAAGCCGTCGGCTCGATGTTCCACATCTACTTCCAGAGCCGTCCGGTGCGCTCGAACCTCGACATCGACGAGGCGCCGCTGGATGAGGCGCGCCAGGCCTTCCTGATGCACGCCCTCAGTCTCGGCGTCCTGATCTCGGGCGGCAACCGCTATTACCTCTCCGCCGCCCATACGGCCGCGGTGGTCGACCGGATGATCGAGGTGTTGGAGGAAGTGCTGTCGCTGGTGCGCGAGGACGGGCTGTTTTAGGCGAGGACAACATCTAAGGTCCTGGCAATTTGCTAATATCTTAAAGCCGAGTCAAAATGATCACTGTCTCTTCTTTGCGGCGCCTAAGCTGAGATAGGTGGCGAAAAAGGAAGAGCCATAAAGGAAAAAATTCGTAGGAAAACGGCCGATCTGCCGTGAAAGGCAGTGCTGACGGGAGGGCGGGGGCAACAATGAAGGCGTTTGAGTTCGATCATCGTCTTATCGATTCTTATGCGCGTTTCTCGCGGTCGTTCAGCACCATTCGATCCAACGACTTGAAATCCGAGATTGATCGTCAATACGATGCCGGGCGCTTCTGGCCGGATGCCCTTCTGTCTCTCAACCCTCGATACCTCCAGGGTCCCACAATTGACGAATTGGTCAGCTCGGGCGATCTCGACGAAGCCACTGGCCGAATATTCCGGTTCGGATCAGCGCCCCTGCGGTTCTACCGCCACCAGGCACAGTCCATCGCCAAGGCTCGGGCAGGCCAGAGTTATGTGGTCACGACAGGAACCGGCTCGGGCAAGTCGCTTTGCTTCTTCGTCCCGGTCGTCGATTCAATCGTTCGTGCGCGGAAAGCCGGGAAACCGCGCAGAACAAGCACCGTCATCGTTTATCCGATGAACGCACTGGCTAACAGTCAGATCAAAGAGATCGAAAAGTTCATCTCCCAATCCGACCTGCCCACCGAGATCAAGCCGGTTGTGCGGCGCTATACCGGCCAGGAAAGTCAGGAAAAGCGGCAGCAGATCGCGGATAATCCACCAGACATTCTGCTGACCAACTTCATGATGGCCGAATTGCTCCTGACGCGGCAGGACAGCCTCGACACCAAGGTTATAGAGAACGCGAGTGGTCTGGATTTTATCGTTCTCGATGAACTGCACACCTATCGCGGCCGGCAAGGTGCCGATGTTGCTATCCTCGTTCGGCGCCTTCGCGACCGCTGCACTCCGGACAAGGCACCCATCTGCATTGGGACCTCAGCCACAATGGCAAGCGAAGGATCCGATTCCAACCGCGCGCAGGTCGTAGCGGACGTTGCCTCGCGCCTTTTCGGGGTCTACATCGGGCCGGAATCGGTCATCGACGAGTCACTTCAGAGGGCGACGGATGATCTGCTGAAACTCGACGGCGTGCGCCCGCAGCTCGCGTCGGTCCTGACGTCCCCGCTTCCAGAAGCGTTGGCGGACGACGTTCTGAAGAGGCACCCGCTGGCGGTTTGGACCGAATTGGCGATCGGCCTGCAAGACGCTCAGGAACTCAAACGCAAGAAGCCGATCCCTTTCGAAGAGGGAGTAGTGCTGCTGTCAAAAGATAGCGGCGTTGACCGCGAAATCTGCAGGAGCAGTCTTGAGACGTTCCTGACTCGCATCAGCCTCCCCGAAACGGAGCGGGGTGGTTCGGGAACCGGAGCATTTCTGGCATTTAAGCTTCATCAGTTCTTCTCCGGCGCGGGCGAGATTTTTACCACGCTTACTGAGCAGCCCAGGAGTGTACTGTTCGAAGGTCAACTCGAAGATCCCAGCGCACCCGGCCATCGCCTCTATCCAACCCGCTTCTGTCGGCAATGCGGACACGAAGTCCACGTCGTCATGAAGACCGAAGATGCCGAAGGTGTTCTATTTCTTGCCAGGAACATCGACGATGCACCGATCGACGATCAAGAAGGTGATTCCACAGGCTATCTGACTCCAACCGGTGATGGCGATCCTGATTATGCCTTTACAGGTGAGATCGAAACTTATCCTGAGGATTGGCGCGATGATCGTAATGGCATTGAGCGGCTTCGCGCCAACAGGAAACGCAGGGCGCCCGAGATGGTCAGAGTGGCTGCGGACGGGCGCCGCAGTTCATCGGGGAAGAGCTTCTGGTTCGTGCCTGGCAAGTTCGGATTCTGCCCGTGCTGTCTAGACCAGCCGCATCCCAGCATGCGGGAACGTACCAAGCTCGCTGGTCTATCAGGCGAGGGGCGGAGCTCTGCCACGACGCTGCTCGTCTCGACTGCGCTGGAGTGGATGAACGGACGCGACAGCGGCGTTCCCATAGACAAGCGCAAGCTTCTTGGTTTCACAGACAACCGGCAGGACGCTGCTCTCCAGGCTGGCCACTTCAACGACTTTCTGTTCGTCAGCCTTCTGCGCGGCGCGATCCTGCGGGCTGTTCTGGATGCCGGTGACGATGGCATCGCCGAGGACGAATTCGGGCTGCGGGTCGTGAAGGCGCTCGGATTCACCGCGGCCAACAAGGATGCGCGCATCCACTGGATGTTGGACCCCGAGGCCGGCGCCGTGATCCGCGAAGACGCTCAGCGTTCTCTCGCGAAGGTTCTTGCCCATCGGCTCTGGACAGACCTGCGCCGGGGTTGGCGCTACACCAATCCAAGCCTATCCGTCCTCAAGCTTATCGACGTTGCGTTCATCGGGCTCGATGACATCGCTGAAGATGCAGAGCGCCTCACGGCTATCCTGCCAGACTTGGGGGCGCTCGAAGTGCCCAAGCGCAAGGAGATGTTTAAGAAGCTCCTGGTTGCCATGCTCGATGGTCTGGCGGTTGGCACGGAAGCGCTCGATCTGACCGTCCTCGATACCGTCGCGCAGAAGTCACGGAATCTCCTGCGTGCGCCTTGGGCAATCGACGCAAAGGAGACGCCGAGAAGCCGCACGACCCTGTTTCTGCAAGCGCCGGGCAGGGATCGCGTGGGGCTGCGGGAAGAACAGACAATCGTTCGGGCTGGGCACAATTCCCGCATCGCACGCCTCATCAATCGCATCAGCGTTATAGGCACCAAGCTGGGCAGAGCGGACTATCTGACGGTCATGACGGGTCTAATGGAACTCCTCGCCCGTGAGGGTCTCGTGTCGCGTGTGGGCATCGAGGCGGATCTGCAAGGGTGGCGTTTGTCGCCGTCAGCCGTTCGTATCGTTCCGGGCGAAGCCATCAGATCAGGCAGGGTGCAGGGAAACCACTACTTTCACGATCTCTACAACGAGATCGCTGCCGATCTGAAGGCCGGGACGAGCAGCTTTTGGGGCCTCGAAGGCCGTGAGCACACGGCTCAGGTGTCCCAGAGACAGCGCGAATGGCGCGAGTGGCGCTTCCGCTTCGAAGAGGAAGACCGGGAGAACCTCACCGAGAATGCTGCTGATTTGAAGACGGCAGGAGAGTCGGAGCAGTTCCTTCCCGCTCTGTTTTGTTCGCCAACTATGGAGCTTGGCGTCGACATCTCCGCGCTCAATGCTGTCTATCTACGAAACGTGCCGCCGACACCGGCGAACTACGCACAACGCGCTGGCCGCGCCGGTCGCTCAGGACAGGCCGCAGTCATCGTGACCTATTGCGCCGCTCAATCGCCGCACGATCAATATTTCTTCGAGCGGCGCAACGAGATGGTGTCCGGCGTCGTCCGGCCGCCAGCGCTCGACATTACCAATGAAGAGCTCGTCCGCTCGCACCTGCATGCTGTATGGCTCGCGGAGACGAAGCTCGCCCTGTCACCCGATATTCCAGAAATCCTCGACCTGACGGAGACGGGCTACCCGCTGAAGCCACAAATCCGAGACGTTATCGACCGGCCCGAGCTGGCGGCAGCAGCGCATGCTCCAATGAAGCGGATCCTCGATCAGATACTCGCGTCCGTGGAAGGCCGGAAGCCGGTCTGGATGACCGATCCGGATGACTTTGTTCTCCAGGTCGCCCAGCGCGCGCCACTGGAGTTCGATCATGCCTTTGATCGTTGGCGGGAGCTCTATAACTCGGCTCGAACGCAGCTGTTGGAAGCTAATGCCCGTTCTGAAATCACCGGTCTCTCGGGCGCGGACCGTCGAAGAATCAAGGCTGCGCAGATGCAGGCAAGCGATCAAATCACCATTCTCGAACAGGGCAAAGCCTCAAACGGCTCAGACTTCTATTCCTATCGCTATCTTGCGACGGAAAGCTTTTTGCCGGGCTACAATTTCCCTCGATTGCCGCTCTACGCCTTCATTCCCGGCGACGGAAAAACAGGTTCCTTCCTCCAGCGCGCTCGTTTCCTCGCCATTTCGGAATTCGGGCCGCGCAGCCTAATTTATCACGAGGGCCGCGCCTACCGGGTCGTTAAGGCAAAGTTGCCGCCTGAAGTCCGAACCGGAGACGGCTCGGAACTCGCTGCCCGAGACATCTATATCTGCTCGAACTGCGGCGCCTGTCATGACAGTGAGGTCGAGCGCTGCCACGCATGCAACAATCCGATGGCAAGCGAAGTCCCGGTGCAGCGAACGCTCAGGATCGACAATGTCGAGGCCGCGCCGGCCGAGCGGATCACGGCCAATGACGAAGAGCGCGTCCGACAGGGCTTCGACATTCAGACCGTCTTTTCCTGGCCGAGGCGGGATGGCCGCATGCAGATCACCGAGGCCGACTATCGCTGCGACGGTGCTTCGATTTTCAATCTGCAGTATGCCAACAGCGCCGAGATCAGTCGCATCAACAAAGGGTTGAAGCGGCGCGCAAATCAGACCGTCTTCGGCTTCTATATCGATCCGCGCAGCGGCTACTGGACGAAGTCGGACGACGAAGATCCCGATGTCGATGTTCCGCCGGATGTGGTGGGACCGGTTCGGATTGTCCCCATTGTCCGCGATCACAAGAATGCGCTGCTTTTCCGTTTCAGCGAACCTGCGGCCCATGCGCCCGAGACAATTGCGACGGTTCAGCATGCCCTCATGAGGGGCATCGAGGTCGTCTTTCAACTGGAAGAGGGCGAGGTTCTCGGCGAGCCGCTGCCTGCGCGCGACAACCGTCGCTCCATCCTGGCCTATGAAGCCACGGAGGGCGGCGCTGGCGTATTGAACCGACTGATCGAGGATCCGCAAGCGCTTGGTAAGGTCGCGCGCGAAGCGCTGATGCTAATGCACTTCGACAAGGTCGATGAAGCGATCGCAGCGGGTGACGCTACGCTGCTCGTCAGCCGCGATGGTGAGGCCTGTGTTCGCGGCTGTTATCGCTGCCTGCTCTCCTACTTCAACCAGCCCGATCACGAGTTGATCAACCGGGCGAGTGATGAAGCGAAGCAGATGTTGGTCGATCTGGCACGCGGGCAGGTGGTGCTTGCCGCAGCGCCGGGCCGATCGGCAGAGGACGGAGGATGGGCGAGCGCTTTCAAGGATGCGGGGCTGCCGCCTCCGGATGGTTCCTCCGTCGCCTTTTCGGGTCAGGAGATGAGCTTCTCCTGGCGCAGTCACTTCGTCGCCGCCTGTGTCTCACCGCTGACCGAGGCAACGCGCCAGGAGGGGGAAGCCAAAGGCTGGACGCTGTTTGAATTGCCGGAAGTCGTCACTGCGGGTGTTCCCGACGCGATGCTCTCGATGTTCGGGGATTGATCCGATGACAGTGAACTTTGCTCCGGGGGACCTGGTTCGCGCACGCGGACGTGAATGGGTCGCGCTGCCGTCCCCTCGGGAGGGCGTGCTGGCGCTACGTCCGCTGTCAGGCGGAGAAAACGACGCGGTTGTGCTCGACCCCGTGCTTGAACTCTTGCCCGTTGAGCCCGCCCGCTTCGATCTCCCTGCCGACGCTGCGGTGACGGTTCAGGCGAAAGCGGCGTTGCTCGCGGACGCAATGCGCCTGACGCTGCGCCGTGGCGCAGGGCCCTTCCGATCTGCCGCGCAACTAGCCTTCGAACCGCGGATCTACCAGCTCGTACCCTTGCTAATGGCGCTTCGCCTGGCTGCGCCGCGGCTGCTCATCGCAGATGACGTTGGCATCGGCAAGACGATCGAGGCCGGCCTCATTCTGCGCGAATTGATGGACCGGGGCGAGGTGGATGCTTTCTCGGTGCTCTGCCCGCCGCATCTTGTCGAGCAATGGGTCGGAGAGCTGAAGGCGCGCTTCGGGATCGACGCCGTTCCGGTCACGTCAGGCACCGCGAGCCGGCTGGAACGCGGGCTGCCGCTCGCCCAGACGCTATTCGACGCCTATCCCTTCACCGTCGTCAGCCTCGACTACATCAAGGCCGAGAAACGCCGCGAAGGCTTCGCGCGCGCCTGCCCGGATTTCGTCATCGTCGATGAAGCCCATGCCTGCGTGGGCACACACCAGGGTCGGCAGCAGCGCTTCGAGCTTCTGTCGGGGTTGGCCCGGAATCCCGAGCGGCGGATGATCCTTCTGACCGCGACGCCGCATTCCGGGGACGAACAGGCTTTCGCGCGGCTTCTTTCTCTCGTCGATCCGTCATTCGCCTCGATGGACTTCGACGACACGCGGTATCGCGAGCGTCTGGCCCGACACTTCGTGCAGCGACGCCGGATCGATCTCGTCTCGGGCGAGTGGGACGAAGATCGCGCCTTCCCGAAGCATGAGACGACGGAATTCGCCTATCGTCTGTCCGACACTCACCGCGCATTCCAGGAAGCCGTGCTCGACTACTGTTTCGGCATCGTGTCGCGGGCAGGATCCGGGCAGCGGGAACGTCGCCTGGCCTTCTGGGGCACGCTGGCGCTGATGCGCTGTGTAGGCTCGTCTCCGGCAGCAGCGCTCAGCGCCTTGCGGAACCGCATGTCGAGTGAGAGCGATCGGCTCGAGCCGCAGATTTATGATGACGACGGCGATGACGAGGACGCGGTCGATCTCGAACCGGGCACGGCCTTCGATGCCGACCCGGAGCTTCTTGCCCTGGTCAGCCGTGCCGAGGAATTGGTCGGGAAGGCCGATCCGAAGATGGCTGCCTTGGTCGATGCACTGACGCCTCTCATCAAGAAGGGCGCCAATCCCGTCGTCTTCTGCCGCTATCTGGCGACGGCCGAGCATGTACGCGACGGCCTGCGCAAAGCCTTCCCGAAGCTGACCATCGAGGCCGTGACAGGCGTACTCACGCCGGACGAGCGCCGCGATCGCGTTGCCGACATGGCGACGGCAGACGACGAAAAGCCGGTCCAGCGCATCCTTGTTGCGACCGACTGCCTTTCTGAAGGCATCAACCTTCAGCAGCTCTTCGACACGGTTGTCCACTACGACCTGTCATGGAACCCGACCCGCCACCAGCAACGCGAAGGCCGGGTGGACCGCTTCGGGCAGCCGGCGGAACTCGTGCGGTCGATCATGATGTTCTCGCCGGACAGCGCCATCGACGGCGCGGTGCTCGAAGTCATTCTTCGTAAGGCTGAGGAAATCAGGAAAGCAACGGGCGTGACGGTGCCGCTACCGGAAGAGCGAGGGCCGGTGACGGATGCGCTGATGGCGTCGATGATGCTGCGTAGTGGTGTGTCCCGGCAGCTCACGCTCGATCTTCGCCTCGACGACGGCGCCAAGGTCATGGAAGCGCGGTGGCGCGACGCTTCCGAAAACGAGAAGCGGTCGCGCGCGCGTTTCGCCCAGAATGCGATGAAGCCGCAGGAAGTCGCCCCGGAATGGGAGAAGGTGCGCACGCTCCTCGGCTCCCCGGCGGAAGCGAGGCTCTTCGTCGAACGGGCGATGGCTCGCTTCGGCGTGCCTCT
>JBFWVM010000011.1:0-153668 GCA_050246735.1 Parvibaculaceae bacterium
CCTCCCCCTTGCGGGGAGGGTGGCGAGCGAAGTGAGCCGGGCGGGGGTCGGGTGCTGAGGCAAGCTTGCGAACGATGGAAATCCGAGGCACCGCCAGACCCCCACCCCAGCCCCTCCCCGCAAGGGGGAGGGGAAATACTAGCCGTCCAGCCTCCCCGTCCGGCGCGCCTTTTCGCGATAGTCCCTGGGCGAGGTACCGAAATGCGCCTTGAAGGCGCGCGAGAACTGGGCCTGGTCGCCGAAGCCCCAATGATAGGCGATCTCGCCGACGCTCCGGGTGATGCTGCGGTCGGCGAGCGCGGCGCGGCAGGCGTCGAGCCGCTGGTCGCGGATCCAGGCGCCGACGGTCTGGTTGGTGTCGCGGAAGAGCTCGTGCAGATAGCGGATCGATATGCCGCAATGGCGCGCGATCATGTCGGGATCGAGGGCCGGATCGCGCAGGTTCCGGCGCACGAAGCTCTCGATGCGCGTCAGATGCGCCGCCCGCATGGTCGAGCTGCCCGAGGTCAGCGTGCGCGCGTCCGCCTCGAGCGCCAGCACCAGGAGGTCGACGAGCTGCCGGCCGATCAGCCGGCGCGTCTCGCCGTTCATCTCGTCGAACCGGTCGGGAATGAGGTGCAGCATGTCGGCGAAGAAGCCGCCGGCGCCGTTCGCGGCGTCGAATTGCAGCGAGCAGAAGCGGTCGGGCCCGCGGATGCGCCCGCCGAGCGCCTTCGCCTCGACCTTCATGACCCACAGGTCCGCCGCCTCGTCGTGGCTGAACTCGTAGGGCTCGTGGCTGCGCTCGATGATGAAGGAGCCGGGCGCGCAATGCACGTCCTTGCCGCATTGCGAGAAGAAGATCTCGGTGCGCGCCGGCACCGTGACCAGGAAATGCTCGTCGCGCTCGGCGCGGAAATGATGCGGCATGCGCCGGTAGCGCAGGGCCTCGGAGGTGAGGCGGGAGAGCGAGACGCCGCCCAGATGCCAGTCGGTGATCTCCCCGGCGAAGCGGTCGGGCTCGCGGAAGCTGAGGTCGAGCGGAAAATAGGCCCGAGCGATGGTCTCGTGCCAATGGCGGCTGCGGTCGCCCGCCTGGACGGCGCCGGTCGAGATGCGCGTCTTCATGCCTCGCTCCGCATGCGGAAAATGGTAGGGCGAAGGCGGCGCCCGCGCAACGAAAACCGCGACAAGTGCGCGGGAAATCAAATCCGTGTTCACCCCTCGCAAAGACTTGGCGCCCCTCGCGGCCTAAGCCTCGCCCGACGCAATGGCGCGACAGACGCCATGCCGAGGGTGAGGAACGGGCGCCCGGCGGTGAGCGCCGCCATCCTGGCTTTCGGCATGGTTCAGCGAGAAGCGAGGACCCGATGAAGCCGAAGCGCAAGCCCAAAGTCGACCCGATAACGCTCTCCGTGGTGCGCGGCGTGCTCGAGACGACCCAGCGCGAGATGACGCTGACGCTCGAGAAGACCGCCCGCTCGTCGGTGTTCAACCTGGCGCACGACTATTCGACTGCGCTGTTCAACGCGCGCCCTGAGATGATCCTGCAGGGCCAGGACATCCCCATCCATCTCGGCTCCCTCATCCCCGCCATGAAGGCGGTGGCCGGATATTTCGGCGACGACATCCATGAGGGCGACCTCATCCTGCACAACGACCCGGCTTTCGGCGGCAGCCATGCCATCGACACCTGCATGTACAAGCCGGTGTTTCACAAGGGCAGGCTCGTCTACTGGACGGTCTGCAAGGGCCACCTCACCGACATCGGCGGTCCGGTGCCGGCGGGCTACAATCCCAATGCCAAGGAGATCTACGCCGAATGCCTGCGCATCCCGCCGGTGAAGATCTGGGACAGGGGCAGGCCGCGCCGCGACGTGATCAACATGATCCTCACCAACATGCGCGCACGGCGCGACCAGGAAGGCGATTTCAACGCGCTGATCGGCGCCTGCCAGGTGGGCGAGCGCAATCTCCTGGCGATGATCGGCAAATACGGCTTCCGCACGGTCGACGACTGCATCGGCGAGCTCCTCGACATGGCCGACCGCCATATGCGCTCGCTGATCAGCTCGGTGCCGGACGGCACCTACAGCGGCACCGCCATCCTCGAGGATGCCGGCCACGGTCTCGGCGATTTCGAGATCACCGCCACCGTGACGATCAAGGCCGACACCTGCCGCATCGCCATCAAGAGCCCGCCGCAGGTGCCCTATTTCATCAATTCCTACGAGGGCAACTCGCATTCGGGCGTCTATCTCGGCCTCATGATGTTCGCGGCCCTGCCGCCGCCCTACAATGAGGGGCTCTATCGCTGCGTGACCGTCGATTTCGGGCCGAAGGGCACGCTGTGCAACGCGGTCGAGCCGGCGCCCCACATGAACTGCACCACGACGCCGATGGAGACGCTGACCGATGCTGTGCGCCTCGCCTTCGAGAAGGCGATGCCCTCCAAGGTCGCCGCCTCCTGGGGCCATGCCAACGGCCTCAATATCGCCGGGCGCGACGAGCGGAGCGGCGAGGAGTTCGTCACCATGGTGCTCGCCACCATCATCTCGGGCGGCGGCGCGACGCCCAAGCAGGACGGCTGGCATGCGGTCGGCCCCGAATGCTGCTTCGGCGCCCTCACCTCGGGCGACGTCGAGCTTCTCGAATACTCCTATCCGATCGTCATCCACCGCTATTCGCTGATGACGGATTCGGGCGGCGCCGGGAAATATCGCGGCGGCTCCGGCACCGCCTGGGAGGTCGAGCCTCTCTACAAGGACATGCTGTGCATCGGCTTCGGCGAAGGCCGGCGCATCCCGGCCATGGGCGCGGCGGGCGCCGCCTCGAAGCTCGTCCCGACCAAGGTCGGCCGCGTCGAGCTCAAGCGCGCCGGCCGCACCGACGTCGAGCGCAAGAACATCCTCGAAACCATCCAGCCCGGCGAGACCATCACCAACATGAATCCGGGCGGCGGCGGCTATGGCGACCCGCGCGAGCGGCCGGTCGACAAGGTGCTGTGGGACGTGAAGAACGGCCTCGTCTCGATCGAGGGGGCGCGCGAGGATTATGGCGTCGTCATCGCCGACGCCCAGACCCTCGCCATCGATCATGACGCCACCCGCGCCTTGCGCGGAGGTGCCCGATGAGCGCGCAATATCGTCTCGGCATCGACGCCGGCGGCACCTTCACCGATTTCGTCATCGCCGACCGCAAATCGGGCGCCATCAGCCTGTTCAAGGCGCTCTCGACCCCGGCCAATCCGACCAAGGCCATCGAGAACGGCCTGGCGCTCATCGCCGAGCACCTCGGCCGCCCGGCGGAAGCGATCGTCGCCGATTGCGACCTCTGCATCAACGGCACCACCGTCGGGCTCAATGCCATCATCACCCACAAGGGCGGCAGGACCGGCCTCATCTGCACGGCGGGGCACGAGGATTCGATCGAGATCCGCAACGGCCACAAGGAAGACGGCTATCGCTACGATCCCGAATATCCCGCCGCCACCATGCTGGTGCCGCGCTACCTGCGCAAAGGCGTGCGCGAGCGCGTGCTCGCCGACGGCTCGGTCCGCACCCCGCTCGTCGAGGAGGACGTGCGCGACGCCTGCCGCCTGTTCCTGAAGGAGGGCGTCGAGACGGTCGCCATCTCCTTCGTCTGGTCGGTGCTCAACACGGCGCACGAGAAGCGTGCCGCCCGGATCGTGCGCGAGATGATGCCGCAGGCGATCCTCACCGTCGGCTCTGAGCTCTACCCGCAGGTGCGCGAATATACCCGCACCTCGACCGCCGTGACCAATGCCTATCTGGCGCCGGTGATGCGCGGATATGTGCAGGCGGTGGACCGCTATTTCCGCCGTCTCGGCGCCCGCCAGCCGGTGCGCTACTTCCAGTCGAATGGCGGCCTCGCCATAGGCCAGGTCATGACCGACCGCTCCGTCTATGCGATCAATTCGGGCCCCGCTTCCGCGCCGCAGGCCGGCCTCTATGTCTGCGCTCCCTTCAGGAAGAAGAACGTCATCACCGTCGACATGGGCGGCACGTCCTTCGACATCACGCTGACCAGGGACGGCCAGACCAATCTCAACAAGAACATCGACTTCCTGCGCTACCGCATCGGCGTGCCGATGATCCAGGTCGAGACCCTGGGCGCCGGCGGCGGCTCGATCGGCTGGATCGACTCGCTCGGCCTCCTGCAGGTCGGCCCGCAATCGGCCGGCGCCGACCCGGGTCCCGCCTGCTATGGCCAGGGCGGCGTCGAGCCGACGACGTCCGACGCCAACCTGGTGCTCGGCTATCTCAATCCCGACGGGCTTCTCGGCGGCAAGCTGCCGCTCGCCGTCGACAAGGCCAGAGCGGCGCTCCGGCGCATCGCCGATCCCCTGGGACTGACGCCCGAGCAGGCCGCCTACGGCATGTTCACCATCGTCAACAACAACATGGTGAACGGCATCCGCCGCGTCTCGGTCGAGCGCGGCTATGATCCGCGCGATTTCGTGCTGGTCGGCGCCGGCGGCGCCACTGCCGCCCATATCACGGCGCTGGCGCGCGAGATGGGCATCGACACCATCGTGCTGCCCAAGCTCGCATCCGGCCTGTGCGCCTTCGGCCAGACGATCTCCGACGTGAAGTACAACTACATGGCGACGGCGCCGCTGCGCCTCGACAACGATGCGGCCTGCCGGCGCGTCGATTCGCTGTTCAGGGAGATCGAACGCAAGGGCGTCAGGCACCTGGAGAAGGACGGCTTCACCGGGAAGACCATCAGCGTGAAGCGCAGCCTCGACATGCGCTATGTCGGCCAGGTGCATGAATGCACCGTCGACATCGGCACCTTCGAGATCAACGCCAGGACGATCGGCAAGGTGAAGGACGCCTTCCACCGGCGGCATGAGGAACTCTACACCTATTCCGAGCGCCACAATGCGGTCGAGGTCGTCAACATCGAATCGACCCTCTACGGCCATATCGAGAAGCCGCGCCTGCCGAAGCTGGGCAAGGGCGTGGCCTTGCCCAGGGCGCTCAAGAGCCATCGCAAGGCGATCTTCGATGCGAAAGGCCGGGGCCTGCGCACGCCGGTCTATGACGGTTCCGTGCTCGGCGCCGGCGCCGTGATCGGGGGACCTGCCATCGTCGAGGAGGTGACGACCACCATCGTCATCGAGCCGGGCTGGACGGCGAAGCTCGATCCCTCCGGCTCCTATGTCATCACGTCGAAGCGAAAGTCGGGAGGCCGATGAGCACCGCCCTCAGCGCCCGCAACGTGTCGGTATCCTTCGACGGTCTGAAGGCGCTGTCGGACGTCGTGCTCGACATCCTTCCCGAGCGCGTCACCGGCCTCATCGGACCCAACGGCGCCGGCAAGACGACCCTGGTCAACGTGCTCACCGGCTTCCAGGCGCCCGACCGCGGCGAGGTGCTGCTCGACGGCACCGATATCGGCGGCAGGACCACTTTCGGCATCAGGCGGCTCGGCGTCGCCCGCACCTTCCAGTCGGGGCGCCTGTTCGGCGAATTGCCGGTCATCGACAATCTGGAAGTGACCGGCATCGGCCTGGGGCTCTCGCGCCGCGACGCCGCGGCCAGGGCCTGGGCCATGCTCGACTGGATCGGCATGGCGCCGCTCGCCGACCGCATCGCGGGGGGCCTGCCCTATACGGACGAGCGCCGCGTCGCCATCGGCCGCGCCTTGATGATGGAGCCCCGCTACCTCCTGCTCGACGAGCCGGCGGCCGGCATGTCGGCCGAGGAGGCCGACGATCTGATCCGCCTCATCCGGCGCATCGTCGCCGAGATGAAATGCGGCGTGCTCCTGATCGAGCACAATATCGGCCTGGTGCTCAATATCTGCGACCATATCCATGTGCTCGATTCGGGCGAGATCATCGAGGACGGGGACCCTGCCCGCATCAAGGCGAGCGAGAAGGTGCGCCACGCCTATATGGGCACCCAGGCCGAGGCCGGAGGCCCCCTCCTATGAGCCTGCTCGAGGTCGGCAACGTCACCGTGCGCTATGGCAGGCTCACCGCCCTGCGCGGCGCCTCGCTCACCGTCGCCGAGGGCGAGACCTTGTTCGTCACCGGACCCAACGGCGCCGGCAAGTCCACCCTCCTCAAGGCGATCGCCGGCGTGGTGCCGGTGGCGGAAGGCTCGATCGCGCTCGACGGCAGGGTGATCTCGGGCGGCAGTCCCGAAGACACCGCCCGCCTCGGCTTCTCCATGGTGCCGGAGGGCCGCCATGTCTTCGGCTCGCTCACCATCGAGGAGAACCTGATGCTGGGTGCCGGCATGCGCCGGGACCGCGCCCGCGCGCTCGCCGATCTCGGCGCCGTCTACGACGTCTTCCCGATGCTGAAGGAGCGCCGGGACAAGCCCGCCGGCGTGCTGTCGGGCGGCCAGCAGCAGATGCTGGTGATCGGCCGCGCCCTGATGACGGCGCCCCGGCTCATCGCCATCGACGAGCCCTCGCTGGGGCTCGCACCCAAGGTGATCGACCAGGTCTACGAGACCCTGCTGCGCCTGCGCGACAGAAGCGGCCTCACCCTGGTGATCGTCGAGCAGAGCTCGACCCGCGCGATGATGACGGGCGGGCGCATGGTGCTGCTGCGTTCGGGCGAGATCGTGCTCGAAGGCGACGCCCGCCGGCTCGCCCGTGGCGACACGCTGCGCAAGGCCTATTTCGGCTATGGAGAGCATTGATGAGGACGGGCTCCGGCGACCTCGGGTGCTCACGCAGATATGCGAAGAACGTAACCTTCATGCACCACCCGACCCCCACCCCGGTCCTGCGGACCGACCCTCCCCGCAAGGGGGAGGGTAAATGTCCGCGCCGGATGCGACTCGGAATTTTCCTTCCCCCTTGTGGGGAAGGTGGCTCGCCCGGCGGCGAGCCGGGGGAGCCGGATGGGGGTCGGGTGGTCTCTCGGGATCTGAGCCTTGCCGCATCTGCGGCAGCACCCGCCGCCACCTTCCCCTCGGGGGGGAAGGAGATCCTTGCATGACCGCCATCCTCCAGATCGTCTTCGACGCCCTGAGCCTCGGCAGCCTCTATGCCCTGGGCGCGCTCGGCATCGCTCTCATCTTCGGCGTGATGCGGCTCGTCAATTTCGCCCATGGCGACTATATCGCCTTCTGCGTCTTCGCCCTGCTGTGGCCGTCGATCGACGCGGCGGCCATCGTCTTCGCCGGCAACCTGCCGACGGTCATACTGCTTCCGCTCATCCTCGCCGCCGGCGCCGGCCTGTCGGTCCTTTCCGAGATCCTGGTCTTCCGCCGCTTCCGGGACGCCAATCCGGCGACGATGATGATCGCCTCCTTCGCGCTCGGCTTCGTCATCAAGCATTTCCTGCTGATGCTGTTCTCCAGCCGGCCGAAATCCATCGACCTGTGGCCGGCGCTCAGCCAGCAGGTGGAGATCGCGGGCGCCCGCATCCCGCTCCTGCAGGTGATCACCATCGCCGTCACCATCCTCGTCCTCATCGGCCTCAACGCCTTCCTGAAACGTACCCGCTTCGGCCTCGAGATGCGCGCCGCGGCCGAGAACTTCACCATGGCGCGCATGCTGGGCGTCAGGGCCAACCGGGTCATCATGCTGGCCTTCGCCATTTCCGGCATGCTCGCCGCCGCCATCGGCCTCATTCTCGTGACCCAGACCGGCACCGCCGACATCCAGATGGGCGTCTCGGTCATGCTCGTCGCCTTCATCGCCACCGTCATCGGCGGGCTCGGCAGCCTGCCGGGCGCGGTGATCGCGGGCTTCCTCATCGGCGGCGCCAGCGTCCTCATGCAGGTCGTCCTGCCGCTCGACGCTCGGCCCTTCCGCGACGCTTTCGTCTATGGCGCGGTGATCGCCTGCCTCATCTGGCGGCCGCAGGGCCTGTTCGCGCCCAAATCGGCGAAGCAGAGAGTGTGACGATGGCCCAGCGCAGCTCTCTCATCGCCCGCACCGTTTCGACCCTGATCATCCTGGTCCTCATCCTCCTCGCCATCGCGGTCGCGACGAAGCTTGCCGGCTCGCGCCCGTTCGAGCGCACCGTGGTCGAGATGTTCATCCGCGTGATGCTGGTGGCGGGCCTCTATATCTTCGTCGGCAATTCCGGCGTCATCAGCTTCGGCCATATGGGCTTCATGTGCCTCGGCGCCTATGCCGCGGCCTGGTTCACCATCCCGCCGGTGATGAAGCAGGTGACGCTGCCGGGCCTGCCCGCGTTCCTGATCGACGCGCAGCTGCCCATCTTCGTCTCGGCCGCCCTGGCCGGACTTCTCGCCGCCCTTTTCGCCCTCGTCGTCGGACGCATCATGATGCGCCTTTCCGGCATCGCCGCTTCGATCGCCACCTTCGCCATGCTGGCTGTGATCAACACCGTCTATTCCAACTGGGATTCGGTGACCGGCGGCACCGGCTCGATCGTCGGCATCCCCTTCCATACCGGCATCTGGACGGCGCTCGGCGGCGCCATATTCGTGGTCGTCGTCGCCTATGCCTATCAGATCTCGCGTTCGGGCCTGGCTCTCCGGGCGGGGCGCGACGAGGCGGTCGCCGCGGCCGCCTCCGGCATCGACATCGTGCGCGAAAGGCTCGTCGCCTTCGTGATCTCGGCCTTCGTCATCGGCGTCGCCGGCGCCCTCTACGGTCATTTCCTCGGCGTGGTGAACCCGGACGCCTTCTATCTCGGCATCACCTTCATCACCCTCTCGATGCTGGTGGTGGGCGGCATGAACAGCTTGTCGGGAGCGGTTCTTGGCGTCATCGTGATCTCGGCGATCATCCAGCTGCTGCGCTGGCTCGAGAAGGGCGTCGACCTCGGCGGAACGACGCTGTCGATCCCCAACGGCCTGCAGGAGATCGCCATCGGCCTGGTGATGATCGTCATCCTGATGTTCCGGCCCTCGGGTCTGACCCGCAACCGCGAGCTCGTCTGGCGGCGTCCATGGCCGGGCTCCGCCCGGCCGTCCGGCGAAAAGATAGTGAACGTGCGTTGAGACATGACAAGGAGGAAACGATGAAGAGACTGAAACGACTGGCATTGGCGGCCGTCTTCGGCACGCTGATGGCCGGGACCGCCTGTGCCGCCGACGAGATCGTCGTCGGCTTCGCCACCGCCGAATCGGGCTTCATGCAGGCCTATGACAAGCCGGCCCAGGACGCGGCCCTGATCCGCATCGATGAGATCAACAAGGCGGGCGGGCTGCTCGGCAAGCAGATCAAGGTGGTGACCGCCGACACCAAGACCGACCGCGCCGAGGGCGCCAAGGCCGGCCTCGAGGTGCTCGACAAGGGCGCCGAGCTGGTGATCGTGTCCTGCGACTATGATTTCGGCGCGCCGGCGGCGCTGGCGGCCGAGGCGGCGGGCAAGATCTCCTTCTTCCTGTGCGCCGAGTCGATCAAGGCCGGCATACCGGGCGTCGGGCCGCATTCCTTCTCGAGCTCGGTGCTGGCCGCGGTGCAGGGCGCCACCATGGCGCAATGGGCCTATGAGAAGAAGAACGCCCGCAGGTTCTACCGTCTGCTCGACACCTGGACGGTCTACAACAAGGGCATCTGCGACGGCTTCGACTGGCAGCTGCCGCGCCTGAAGGACGCCGAGCTCGTCGGCAGCGACACCTTCAAGAACGAGGACGCCTCGATCGCCTCGCAGATCAGCCGCATCAAGGCGCTGCCGCAGGAGCCCGACGCGATCATGCTGTGCACCATGATGCCGGGCGGCGTCAGCGCGGTGAAGCAGATCCGCGCCGCCGGCATCACTGCCCCGATCCTCAACGGCTCGGGCATGGACGGCAGCTACTGGCTCTCGGCGGTGCCCGATCTCTCCAATTTCTTCGTGCCGGCCCAGGGCTCGATCTATGGCGACGATCCGAACCCCAAGGTCAACGAGTTCAACAAGAAGTACAAGGAAGCGACGGGCGGCGACCCGTCGAGCCAGTATGTCTATCCGGGCTATGTGCTCATCGACGTGTGGGCCAAGGCGGTGGAGCGCGCCAAGACCACCGACGCCGACGCCGTCGTGGCCGAGCTCGAGAAGATGAAGGACGAGCCGACGCTCTTCGGCCCGCGCACCTTCACCAGCGAGATCCATCACCAGAACAAGGGCCGCTATCTCATCATCGAGACCGACAAGGGCAAGCCGAAGGTCGTCGACGAATGGACGATCAGCGAGGCCATCCCGGTGCCGGACCTGAAGAATTAGCTGATCGACAGAGCTGGTCCCGGTTGTTTGGACAGGTCCCCGCGGGATTTAAGTGGCTTCCTGCCGGGTTACGCTGAACGCGGGGTTTGCGATTTTGCTGCGACGTCGGGAGGGCGTAGCCCGACCGGAGTTGCAGCAAAATCGCGCAGTGACGATCATGCCCCGGCGCATGTCGGCATGGCCCGTCGCTATCCACACCCTGACCCCCGGTGGAGCGACGGATATCGCCGTCTCCTGCCAGCCGATGCAGCGATGGCCGCCGAAAGCGTCGCCGTGTCCGCCGCGCCCATCACCCGCATCCGGGCCCCGCTCGCCAGCTCGATCTCGATCGTACCAAGCGAGGCCAAACCACCTGCCGCTGCCTCCGCTGCGATCCGCACCGACGCAAAGCCCATTCGCACCCGCCCTCGCAGCTGGCGTCTCCAGCTATAAAGCTGGCTCGCATGTATCCCCGCTTCCCGTGCAACCGCCGACACACTGGCGCCAGGCTCCAGCCATGCCGCCACCAGATGATCCTTCTCCTCAGCGCTCCACCGCCGCCGACGCTCGACCGATGTGATGATCTCAACCCGCTGGCTCGTCGTGTGAGTACTCCTATGAATACTCACATGACTCACAATCTCACACGACCCGCAAGGCGGTCGCTAACGGATGGGTACGTCGCTGAATGTGTTGTGGACTGTACAAGACCAGCTCTTTCAATTGCCGTTTCGATACGATCCTCATCGCGCTGACTTCCTTTGTTTGAGGAAGCATGGCGATGCTCCGTGGGTTGACGCCCATGGACGCGGCGAAGTTATCAGGAAGGCGGTCCGCTGGCGAGACGGGTTACAAATACCGTGCGCCCAGGCGATAGGAGCGGGCCTTTCGGGAGGGGTTCTGGAGTTCAAGAAAGCCGGACCGGACCCAATCCCGGCACAGCGCCACCACAGTTCGCTGGCTGAGCTTCAGGTACTTGGCGATATCCTCACTCGTTGCTGAACCCTGTTTGGCGAAGAGGGCCAGAAGCTTCCGCTGGCGTGGATCAAGTTCCCGGAACATGTCTGAAGAGGAGGTGGTTTCGGCAGCGGTCTTTTGCGTGACGGCACGAATCTTCGCGAAGGCTGCGTCCATGCCGTCGCAGAAATACGAGACGAAGGATGTCACATCGGCGTCGGCACGGCCTTCGTAGTAGTTGTGATGGCCGATGGAGAGGGCGTTGTAGTACGCGGAGAGATTGGTGGCATAGTGTTCATCGAGCGAATAGATGCCGCCGAGTCCATAGCCGGCGCGCCGCAGGATGAGCGTCGTGAGGAGGCGAGCGGTGCGACCGTTGCCATCCAGGTAGGGATGGATGGTGGCGAACTGGTAGTGAGCGAGAGCCGCGATGATCGGCACTGGGTAGGCACTGTCCTCAAGCGAGGTGTTCACCCAAGTGACAAGATCAGCCATCAACTGGGGCACGTCGGCTGCCTCAGGCGGCAGGTAGACAATGCGACCACTCCCGCTCTCACGTATGACGTTTTGCTGGGTGCGATACGCAGAGGCACTGGGCTTTCCGGTCATCACGAGTGCATGAAGGGTTTGGATTTCACGCTCCGAGAGGAGCAGTGGCTTTTCCGCAATCTGCTCCATGTAAGCGAGCGCCGTGAAATGGTGCTTCACCTCCCGCTCGTCCCGCTCTCTTCCCGGGAACTTCGCGCCACGCCGCGCTTTCTCCACCTCAGGCAGGGTGAGCCGGTTGCCTTCGATCTGGGTCGAGAAGTGGGTACTCGCCAAGGATGCCGTCTCGCGCAGAGACGCCAAGAGCTTCGGCTGTATCACCAAGCCTTCAAGCTCCCGCCGGACGGCCTCGATCTGCATGAGGGCTGAGGCAATTTGGGCTGTGATCTGGAATCGGGGCGAAAACATACGATTATCATACGTTGTCAGACGGAAACTGTCACTTAAAGCGCTGATAAATGTCAGATAAATGGGGGTGAAAATAACTTCAGCGCAAGAACGTCAGGATGCCCCCATCCTCCGGAATGACCAGCCGCATTGCCTCGATGTTGCGCGCCTCGGCGGCCCGGCGCAGGTCGGCGCGGGTCACCGTCGCATGATCGAGCGCTTCCATATGGACGGCGACCACGCGCGCATCATTGGCCAGCTCGCAGGTGGCGATCGTCTGCTCGGCATCCATGACGATGAGGTCGCCGTCCCATCTGGCGCCGCAGGAATGGGTGACGACGATGTCGGGCGCGGCCGCGGCGATCGTCTCCGCCACCGGCGGATAGAGCACCGTGTCGCCCGCCCAGTAGACGCGGGGCTCGCCTTGCGCCTCGAGCGTGAAGCCCATCACCGGACCCATCTTCCCGACCACCGGGCCGAGGCCATGGCTGGCCTCGCGGCGGGTGAAGACCAGGCCGTTCCAGTCGAGGACGTCGAGCAAGGGCCGGACATCGGTGAAGCCCGCTTCGGCGATCGTGCTCTCGTCGCCCGGCCGGCAGACGAGCGGCAGATGCTTCGCCACCCTTTCCCTGGCCACGGCGTCGAAATGATCGGTGTGGAGATGCGACACCATCACCAGCTCGACGTCTTTCAATATGTCATCGATGCTTGCCGGAAGCTCGGTCATTGGATTGGGCGACCGGCCGGTGAAGGACGGAAGGCTGTGCCGGGCGGCGAGGTAAGGATCGACGAGGACGGTCCTGCCGGCATAATCCAGCTTGATCGTCGCATTGCGGAAGAGTTGCAGCTTCATGACGTCCTCCAAACCAGACCAACGTACTTTGCAAGACTGAACAATATCAGCAGGCATTTGCATTCGCGGGGCTTCTCAAATAGTCTCTGCTATGGGAGGGCTGGGGATGGCGCGCCCGTTTATCATCTTATTGGTAATTTTCTTTAACTGTCAGACGGTTGACGCGAAAACCGTGAAGCTGCGGGATTTTTATATCCCAGAATGGGAAAGTGCCGGCGCTTATGGCGATAGCACTACAAAAAAGCTTGAGTACTGCACAGCGGGAGGAAGCTACAAGAGCAATATCTACCTCCATGTCGTCGTTTATCGCGACTATGGATGGGCTCTCGGCTTTAGTAGATCGGACTGGCACATACCCTCTGGACCAATTCCCTTAGCCTACAGATTCGACAATGGCCCATGGCTGAGTGGTATTGGTACCTATATGGATCCAGATTTCTTTGTACTGAACATGCCAAGCGAATCAACGCTCGTCAGTTTGTTTCGTCGTAGTAGGCGAATGGAAGTAAAGTTTTCAGAGGGACGGTACGCCTTCCGGCTCGACGGAACCTCAAGGTTGATTGCTGCGCTTGCCGGTTGTGTTAAAACCAGCATTGGAGCTGAGGATACAGTTGTCGCCAAGAACGAGCAGGCATCGCCGCCGACGAACTCAACTACGGCCGCTAGCAAGCCTCGTACGACTCCTCGTGACAGTTCAGGATCGGGTTTCCTCGTGTCCCGCAAGGGGTACATCTTAACCAACAATCATTTAGTCAAAGAATGCTCGTCGATAACCGTGTCACGTACAGGTGATATCGCCCGACCGGCGGTAGTTATCCGCAGTGATGCTATTAACGACCTCGCCGTACTGAAGACAGACATCGACCTGCTATCGGATGAGATAGCTCGCTTTCGCTCACGTTCAGTGCGCGCGGGAGAGAGTGTGGCAATCTTTGGCTTTCCCCTTGCTGGAACACTAAGCGCGTCCGGAAATATCGTAAGCGGGAATGTAAGCTCTCTTGCGGGCCTTGCCGATGACGTGCGGCTTTTGCAAATCTCTGCACCCATACAACCTGGCAATAGTGGCGGGCCACTGATGGATTATACGGGTGCTGTAGTTGGCATCGTAAATGGCAAGCTGAATGATCTCGCCGCCATCGAGACAATCGGCAGCCTACCGCAAAACGTCAATTTCTCCATAAAAGCCAATGTGGGGATGAACTTTCTCGACGCCCATTCCATTCCCTATGAATTGAGCACCGATACAACCCCACTTGACCTACCAACCATTGCCGAAAAAGCGAAGAAGTTCACCATCTTCATCTCCTGTCGCCAAAAGCCGTGACTATTTTTATGCTGATGAGGCTTGAAAATACGCGAGACTACTTCGATGAGATTACGAAGAAAGCATATCGCCAATTCATGGATGGAGAGGTCACATTTCTCGTCGTCTACTCAATGGCAAACGGCCTATATCACATCGCCGAGTGGATTTGCCTCCACGATTTGTCCAGAGTGCAGGCGAAGTTTGGTGCACAGATAGACACGGCTCCCACGCTCTGGCGTCAAGTGGTCGAGAAAAGGATTGTTGATGCTGGGTTTATCAGAGATCTCAACAATGCGGCAAAGCACGCCAAACTCAGATTCGATCCATTGAAACCTAAGAAGGGTGATCCATCCACCGGAATGCACCACGCAGCCAATACGTTTATTTCCATCGCCGGCTATGGTACCGGTGGTTTTGGTCGAGGTCCCTACGGCAAGGGTGCAACTGAAGTAAAAATGGATGAGGGTAGCAGGGAGGTTTCACTCGAACCGATCGCCACGCAAGTCTTCCAATTCTGGGAAACGCTTGTGGACGAATTCTATCCAAAACCTGCATTGACGATAAGTTCCATTGGGCCTAACACCAACTCATAGGGCATGATGGTCTTGCGCTTTGGCGAGCGCCGCAGCCGCTCGACAAACACGTTGTCCACCCACCGGCATGGAGATTCACCCGTCAGCCTGACATAACGTAGAATTGGCTGCTCTGATCGATACCGAATATCTTCGGCCTACCAAAGCAGACCACTCCTGAGCCTTTGCCGTGCCAACTACCGCCATCGCGCAAACACCACATGCAACAGCCGTGTTGCGGGCCGTAGCCCGTTCGCCTCACCGGCCGGCGCTCTTGCGCGCCTCGAAGATGTAGCCGATGAAATTGAGAAGCACCTGCGCCGCGAGGAAGCCCGTTATCCCGGAAGGATCGTAGGCCGGCGCCACCTCGACCAGATCGACGCCGACCACCGTGCCGCGCTTCACCAGCCCCTGGAGGATCTCCATCACTTCGTAATAGAGGAAGCCGCCATGGCTCGGCGTGCCGGTGCCGGGCGCGATCGAGGGATCGAAGCCGTCGATGTCGATGGTCACGTAGTAGCGCGCGCCCTGGGGGATCGTGGCGAGCACGCCCTCGCTGCCGAGCCGGCGCGCCTGGCGGACCGAGAGGATGGTCGAGCCGCGGCTCCGCGCATCCTCATAGCCCTCGCGCGCCGTCGAGGACACATTGCGGATGCCGATCTGGCTGAGCCCCGAGACATGCGACTGCTCGGCCGCGCGGCGCATCGGGTTGCCGTGGCCCTCGCGCACGCCGTGGCGCACGTCGACGAAATCGAGATGGGCGTCGATCTGCACGACATGGATGGGGCCGTGCTCGCTGAAGGCGCGGATGCAGGGGATGTTGACCGCGTGGTCCCCGCCCAGCATCACCGGCAGCGCGCCGCGCTCGATGAGCTTGCGCACCGCCGCCTCGGCATTGGCATGGCTCCTCGGCGTGTCGGTATGGACGATGTCGGCGTCGCCGACGTCGACGATGCGCACCTGGTCGAGCGGCAGGTAGGTGACGTCGTCCTCGTGGTCATAGGCGCCGCCATGGCCGAAGGAGAACAGCGTCGAGGCCTCGCGGATGGCGCGCGGTCCGAAGCGGGCGCCCGAGCGGTATTGCGTGCCCATGTCATAGGGTATGCCGAGCACCGCGACGTCCGCCTCGATCCTGTCCCAGTCGGTCACGGTCGGCCGCTTGCCGAACGTGCAATGCCCGACGAAAGGCAGGTCGAGCCTGCCGCCCTCATATCCGTGAGCCATGCTGTTTCCCTCTGTTTCCGGGCGCCATTTCGCCACGGCGCCCGCCGGCGAAAAAGCCGAAACCAGTCATGGTCATATCGATTTTTTCGATTTGACGCGCCCGCGGGCCCGGCGGCCGGGCACCGCGTCGAGGACCGCCCGCGCCGCTGCCGTCAGGCGCTTCTCCTGGGCATGCACCCCTTCCGCCACCAGCCCGCGGATGAACAGCCGCTGGAGCGGCGAGCTCGGCGTGTCGCTCTTGGTGACGACGACGAACGGCCTGACGATGCGCGTCTCGGGCGACATGAGCGCCCGCATGCGGCCGCGCCTCACCCAGTGGTCGGCATAGTGCTCGGGCAGATAGCCGATGAACTCGCCGCTCAGGATGAAGGCGGCCTGGGCTTCCATGTTGGCGGCATGGGCGCGCACCCGGGCCTTTGCGAAAAAATGGAGCTCGCGGTTGTTGGCGTAGGGCCTGACGACGAAGGCGCTCGCCTCGACCCCGGCGCGCGACGGCCTGCCCTTGAACAGGGGATGCAGGCGTCCGCAATAGAGCGAATTCATCTCCTCGTGGAAGAGGATCTGGTCGAAGCCGTCGGGGATGTCGAGGCGGGGCACCACCGCGAGATCGAGCCCGCCGGTCGCCACCTGCGCCATCAGCACGTCGGGCGACGTGACGGTGAGCTTGATGTCGACGTCGGACGCGTCCTTCACGCACTGGCGGATGACCCGCGGAAAGTCGAAGCGCGGATCGGTGATGGTATTGTCGACCATGCCGACCCTGAGCGTGCCCACCACCTTGTGATGGAGCTCGCCCAGCACGCCCTCGAAGGCCGAGATCGAGGCGACGAGCGCCTTCGACCCGTCATAGACCGCCTGGCCGCGCTCGGTGAGCACGAAGCCCTTGCGGCCGCGCTGGCAGAGATCGAAGCCGAGCCGCTCCTCGAGCGCGCGCAGGTGGAAGCTCACCGTCGACTGGCTCATGCCGAGGGCGAGTTGCGTGCCGAGGAACCCGCCATGCTCGACGAGCGCCCTGAACACGGTGAGCGATCTCAGATCGCTAGGCGAGAAGCGCATGCCATCCTTCCCCGTCGCGCGAGCCGCCAGCATACTCGCCGGGGACGGCGTCCCATATCAAATATTTCGATATGATCAGGCCCGGTCGATCCGCCCCGAATAGCAGCCGCGCCGCGCATTATGCGCGTGGATATAGGCGACATCCGGATTGGCGAAGAACCGCCCGATGAGGGTCTCGATTTCCCGGCCGTCGACGACGTCGGCATCGAGCATCATTCCGTCGACGTCGAACGCCCGCAGCGACAGCAGTCGCGAGCGCATGACTTGCGGCACTTCGTCCACCCGGTCGTAAGCTTCCTCGGCACCCTCGCGCACGAAGATGGCATGGCTCGCGCGATAGGGCGTATCGGCCGGCTGGGAAACATGATTGAGCAGGAGCACCGTCTCGCCGGGCTCGGCGTCGCGCATCTCGATGCGGTCGGGATAGCCGGTCGGCGTGTCCACCCTGTATCGCCGGACGCCGTGCCGCGCCAGCTCGGCATCGCTCAGCCCGAAGAGATGGCGGAACGGCTCTGGTGAAAGCCCGGAAATGCGGAACGCCATGGCTGCCTCCTGTTGCTGATGAGCGAAAACTAGGCGGCCGGACCGGTCGGGGCCACCCGTTTCATGCGCCGGTGGCGGCCACGATCAGGCAATTCCCTGCTCTCTTTTTCCAGGTGCGTCCAACCCATTGATTTCCCGTGGCCGGAGCGCCCGCCAAATTCCCTGATTTTTTTCCTGTTATTCCCTGTTATTCCCTGTTCTGAAAAACATTCCCCTGGTCTTGCCCCGCGGCCGAAGCCGGCGCGGGCCGATCCAGGGAGGACCATAGGAGGTTTGGGGACGTGCCGGACAGGAATTCCACATGGCGCATCGGGATTTTGTTCTCGCGCAGCGGCGTCGCCTCGGTGACGGGGACCGAGCATTTCTTCGGCACCGCGCTCGCCATCGAGGAGATCAACGCCAAGGGCGGCGTTCTCGGGCGCCAGATCGAGCCCGTCGCCTATGATCCGGGCGGCCGGCCCGAGCTCTACAGCTCCTATGCCCGCAAGCTCCTGCGCGAGGACGAGATCAACGTCATCTTCGGCTGCTCGATGTCGGGCAGCCGCAAGGCGGTGCTGCCTTTCATCGAGCGCTACAACGGGCTGCTCTGGTATCCCTCGATCTATGAAGGCTTCGAGTTCTCGGAGAACGTCCTCTATACCGGCTCGACCCTCAACCAGATCACCTTCGCCCTCGCCGATTTCATCCTCCAGCGCTACGGGAAGCGGATCTTCTTCGCCGGCTCCGACTACATCTACCCGCGCGAATCCAACCGGGTCATGCGCGACCTCATCGAATGCAAGGGCGGCGAGGTCGCCGGAGAGCACTATGTGCCGCTCGACGCCGACGACGCGACATTGCGCAAGCTGATGCGGGAGATCGAGAAGGCCGATGCCGACGCGGTCTTCTCCACCGTGATCGGCCGCGGCGCCCGCACGCTCTATGGCCTCTATGCCGATGCCGGCATCGACCGCGGCAGGCACCCGATCGCCAGCCTCACCCTGGCGGAGGGCGAGATCAGGGTCATCGGCCCCGACCGCTGCACCGGCCACGTGCTGGCGGCGCCCTATCTGGCGGCGGTCGAGAGCGACGAGAACCGGCGTTTCGTCCGCGCCCTGAAGGCGCGGTTCGGCGAGGAGGCCATGGCCACCATGTGGTCGCAGACCGCCTATTCGCAGATTCATCTCTTCGCCCGCGCGCTCGAGCAGACCGGGACGCTCGACACCCAGAAGCTCAGCCAGGCGGCGCTCGGCGTCGACTATCTTTCGCCCGAGGGCCGCATGTGCTTCGATCCCGAGAACCGCCATGTCTGGTCGACGCCGCGCATCGGCGTGGCGCGCGCCGACGGCCAGTTCGAGATCGCCTGGCAGTCGAAGGTGCAGATCCGTCCCGATCCCTATCTCGCCTCGATCCGGCTCGAAGAGCCGTGGCTGCAGAACTGAGGCGCGCCGGTGACCTCGCTCAGATACATCCTCGACGACCTGCAGCAGGCCAGGGTGCTGGTCATTCATCCGCGCGACGAGGACGGCGCGGCGCTCGTCGACCATCTGAAGCGTCTCGGCTGCGACGTGAAGGCGGTGTGGCCGGTGCCCGCGGCGATCCCTTCCGACGTCGATGCGGTCTTCATCCAGGTGGGCGATTCCTCCAACGAGCCGCTCGCGCCCCTGGTCGAGAACGTCGCGGCGGCGATCATCGCCATCGTGACGTATGAAAGTCCGGTCTCGCTCAAGGCGATCGCCGATCTCAATGCCCATGGTGTGATCACCAAGCCGTTGCGGCAGCTCGGCGTGCTGACCCAGTTCGCCCTCGCCCGCTACCGCTACGGCTATGAGGCGCGCCTGGCCAACAAGGTGCGCAAGCTCGAGGACACGCTCAAGGGCCGGCGCACCATCGAGAAGGCGGTCAGGATCCTGACCGGGATGAACGGCGTCGAGGAAGAGGTCGCCTATCGCCAGATTCGCGATCAGGCGACGGCGAAGCGCATCGCCATCGTCTCGGTCGCCGAAAGCATCATCGCCGCCGACGACGCGATGCGCGCCTTCGGCATGAAGATCGCGAAACCCGGCAAGAGCTGACATGCGGCTTGACTCCGTCTCATGAGCGTGTAACGTCGGCGGCGAGCAGGTTGCTCGGCGGCAGGTTTGCCGCATTACATTCTGGCTGGGTAGCCCCTTGGCTTGCGGATGACTTCCGCGCCAGGGGTTTTTTGCGTCTGGAGGAAGCATTGACGGGTGAAGCGCAAGCACGGTCGGCATTCAAGGTGGCATGCGTGCAGTTCGAGCCGGTGATCGGCGACGTCGCCGGCAATCTGGCCCGGATGGAGGAGCGCATCCGCGCCGCCCATGCCGCGGGTGCGGCCGTCGTCGTGCTGCCGGAGCTCGCCGACTCGGGCTACGTCTTCGACGACATGGCGGAGGTGGAGCGGCTCGCCGCGCCCATTCCGGAAGGACGGAGCGCGCAGGCCCTCGCCGCCCTCGCCCGCGAGCTCGCCATCCATATCGTGAGCGGCCTCGCCGAGCGCGACGGCGCCAGATTCTTCAATTCGGCCATTCTCTGCGGTCCCGACGGCTATATCGGGAAGTTCCGCAAGCTCCATCTGTGGAACCGCGAGAAGCTGTTCTTCGCGCCGGGCGATCTCGGCCTTCCGGTCTTCGATACCGGCCTCGGCAGGATCGGCCTCGCCATCTGCTATGACGGCTGGTTCCCCGAGATCTTCCGGCAAATGGCCATGAATGGCGCCGAGCTCGTCTGCATACCGACGAACTGGGTGCCGATGCCCGGGCAGGACCGCTCGATGGAGCCCATGGCCAACGTCCTGCACAAGGCGGCGGCGCATTCCAACGCGCTCTATATCGCCTGCGCCGACCGCATCGGCATCGAGCGCGGCCAGCCTTTCATCGGCTCGAGCCTGATCGTCGGGCCGACCGGACGGCCGCTCGCCGGCCCGGCCGGCTACGATACCGAAGAGATCCTGACCGCTGACATTTCGCTCGGCGACGTGAAGGCGAGCCGGACGCTGAGCGAGCGAAACGACGTGATCGGCGACCGCAGGCCCGACGTCTACGGCTGACGGTCGTCCGCAATCGAGAACTTACGACGTCATCAACAAGGGGAAACGACCATGAAGCTCAAGCTATTTTCCATACTCTTCAGCACGATGCTCGCCGCCTCGGCGCTCGCCGAGGATGCGCCCGTCAAGATCGGCATACCGGTCGGCCTGTCGGGCGCCAACAGCGTCGTGGCGCCCTCCGTCGTGCAGTCGGCCGAGCTCGCCGTCGAGGAGATCAACGCCGCGGGCGGCGTTCTCGGCCGCAAGCTCACGCTCGAGATCGCCGACGACGCCTCGGGCGCCGCCGGCGCGCAGAAGGCCTTCGACTCGCTGATCTTCCAGAAGGAAGTCAACGCCATCATCACGATGGAAACCAGCGCCGCGCGCAATGCCGGCCTGCCGATCGTGAGCAAGGGCGACGTGCCCTTCATCTACACGTCCTTCTACGAAGGCCGGTCGTGCAATCCGAACCTCTTCGTCAATGCCTGGGTTCCGGAGCAGCAGGTCCCGCCGGTCGTCGACCATTTCGTCCAGAAGCTCGGCGCCAAGAAGTTCTTCCTGATCGGCAGCGACTACGCCTTCGGGCGCGGCATGCTGGAATTTGCGCGCGCCTATATCGAGAAGACCGGCGGCCAGGTGGTCGGCGAGGAATATCTGCCGATGGAGGGCACCGACTGGACGGCGATCATTTCCAAGCTGAAGAGCTCCGGCGCCGACGCGCTCGTCACCTCGACCGCGGGCGGCGCTCCCAACGTGACCTTGACCAAGCAGTTGCGCGGCGCCGGCGTCACCATCCCTTATGGCAACCTGGCGGTCGACGAAGGCACCGCCAAGAGCATGGGCGCCGACGCCGAGGGGATCTTCATCTCGGCCTCCTACGTGACCTCGATCGACAGCCCGGAGAACAAGGCGTTCCTGGCCGCGATGGAGAAGAAGTTCGGCGCCGAGCTTCGGACCCCGAACGACCTGTCGGTGCCGCAATATGAGGGCATCTACCTCTACAAGGCCGCGGTCGAGAAGGCGGGCTCGACCGACACGGCGGCGGTGCTTGCAGCGCTGCCCGAGGTCTCCTTCACCGGTCCGCGCGGGCTCAATATCATGAACAAGCAGCACCATGCGCCGCTCACCATGTATCTGGGCCAGGTGCAGGCCGACGGTTCGGTCAAGGTGGTCGCCACCTTCAAGGACGTCGATCCGGGCGAGCAGTGCCCTGATCTGTAGCGGGAATGGGGCGGCGGCAGCCCGCCGCCCCTTCGTCCATTCCTCACGCCGAGATGCCCCCCGGCCTTGCGCCGGGGGAGCCTCGAAGCGCCCTTCAGGATAGATCGAGCCTGCTGCAATATGCCCTTCGAGACCCGCCTCTCGCCTTCGCGAAGCCGAGGCTCCGCTTCGGCGGAGCAGGGCAGGCGGGCGCCTCAGGGCGACGACTGTTGAAACGATCACGTTTCGAATGCGAGGCCTGCATTGATCCTCCTGCTCGACATCGTCACCACCGCCGCCATCCTGTTCATCGTCGCGGCGGGGCTGCTTGCGATCTTCGGCGTGCTGAAGATCATCAACTTCGCCCATGGCGCCTGGCTGACGGTGGGCGGCTATTGCGTCGTCGTCACCACCGGCCTGGGCGTCAGCCCATGGCTCGCCTTGCCGCTCGCCTTCGTCGTGGGCGCGGCGCTCGGCGCCCTGACCGAGCTCTTCGTCGTGCGCCCGCTCTATCGCCGTCCTCTCGACGCGATACTGGCCACCTGGGGCCTCGGCATCGTCATCGGCCAGCTCATCACATTGTGGTTCGGCCGCGACATGCAGATGATCCCCAACCTCCTCTCCGGCACCGTCGAGGTGCTCGGCATCAGCTATTCGCTCTATCGCCTGTTCACCCTCATCGCCGCCCTCGCCATCGGTCTCGCCTTCGCCTTCCTGCTCGACGGCACGCGCCTCGGCCTCTCGGCCCGGGCAGTGATCATGAACGAGGCCCTGGCGCGGGCGCTCGGCATCGACACCGCCAGGGTCAGGCTCGTGACCTTCATGATCGGCACCGGCCTCGCCGGGCTCGCCGGCGTCCTGCTCACGCCGCTCACCAGCGTCGACCCGAACATGGGCGTCGGCTGGCTGATCGGCGCCTTCATGCTGGTCATGGTGGCGGGCTCGTCCTTCGGCGCGCTCGCTCTCGCCTGCCTGGTCTTCGGCGGCGCCCAGGTCGTGGTCAGCACCTATGTCAATCCGATCTTCGGCAGCATCACCGTGGCGCTGCTGTGCGCGCTGGTCCTGCGCGTCAGCCCGAAAGGATTTGCCCGTGAGTAGCGCCATGGCCGGCCGCCGTCCCGACCTGCGCGCCGTGCTGCTGGCGGCCCTGGCCGCCGCCGCGCTCCTCGCGGTGATCTTCGGGCCGATGGTCTTCGACCGCTTCACCCTCAACGTGCTGACCCGCTCGATGATCTACGCCATGCTGGCGGTGACCGTCGACCTGCTGTGGGGCTTCACCGGCGTGCTGACCTTCGGCCAGGCCGCCTTCTTCGGCCTCGGCGCCTATGCGGCGGCCATGGTGCTCACCCATGTCGGCGCCTCGCCGGCGCTGATGGCGCTCGCGCTCCTTCTGGCCGTCCTGGTGCCGCTGTGCTTCGGCCTCATCGTCGGCTGGCTCTCCTTCGGCTACAAGGCGACGCCGCTCTATGCCACGGTGGTCTCGCTCGTCGTGCCGATCCTCGTCACCCAGCTCGCCTTCTCCGGCGGCCGGTGGACGGGCTCGAGCAGCGGCCTCGTCGGCTACGCCACGCTGCCCTTCGGCCTTGCCGGCTTCTTCCGGCTGTCCGGCATCTGCCTGCTCGTCCTCGCCGCCGCGGCCTTCGTCTTCGTCCGTTCGGATGCCGGCAAGGTGCTCGTCGCGATCCGCGACAACGAGGCGCGCTGCGCCTATCTCGGCCTCAATCCGGAGCGCATCAAGATCCTGCTCACCACCGTGCTGGCCGGCGTCGCCGGCATCGCCGGCTTCCTCTACGCCAATGCGAGCGGCGTCGTGGCGCCGGAGAATGCCGGCTTCGTCTTCGGCACCGAGCTCGTCATCTGGACCGCGCTCGGCGGGCGCGGCACCATCATCGGTCCGATCTTCGGCGCCATCGGCATCGACTATCTGAGCGCCAGCCTCTCGGGCGAGCTGCCTTTCCTGTGGAACCTGGTCGTCGGCGCCCTGTTCGTGGTGATGATCATCCTCCTGCCGAACGGCCTCGCCGCCCTGGTCGAACGGTTCCTGCCGCGCGGCGACCGCGCCCGGACCATGGATGCGGCGGCGGTCTTCGGCCATGCCGGCGGCTCTCCCGAAGGGCGCTTCACCGAGAAGCCGCTGCTTCGGATCGAGGACCTGAGCAAGTCCTATGGCAGCCTCCAGGTGCTGAAGGGGCTCGACCTCGAGGTGCGGCCGGGCGAGCTCGTGAGTCTCGTCGGTCCCAATGGCGCGGGCAAGACGACGGTCATGCGCTGCCTGAGCGACGGCACCGAGGCGACCGGCGGGACGATCGTCATGGCCGGCCGCGACATCGCCGGCCTGACGCCGAACCAGATCGTGGCCCTGGGCGTCGGCCGCAAATTCCAGGTGGCGAGCGTCTTCGACAGCCTGAGCGTCGCCGACTGCCTGCGCCTGGCGCGCGCCGGGCGCCTGAAGCCCAGCCCCTTGCGCCGCTCGGGCGGCCTCGACCTGCCGCCGGCCGCCGCCGACATCCTGAGGCTGACCGGTCTCGACCGCCTGCTCGACCGGCCCGTCTCGCTCCTCTCCCACGGCATGAAGCAGAGCCTCGAGCTCGCCATGGTCGTCACCCTGGAGCCGCGCCTCGTCCTGCTCGACGAGCCGACCGCCGGCCTCACCAAGACCGAGCGCACGACCATCGGCGACATCCTGCGCAAGCTCGCCGGCGAGCTCGGCCTCGCCATCATCCTGGTCGAGCACGATCTCGATTTCGTGCGCCAGATCTCGAGCCGCATCGTCGTGCTCCATCAGGGCCGGCTGGTGCTCGACGGCACCGTCGAGGACGTCATCAACTCCGAGGTGGTGAAGACGGTCTATTCGGGAGGCGCCCATGTATGACGCTCAGATCCCCGCCGGGCCCAAGCTCGCGCTCGCCGGCATCTCGGCGGGCTACGGCGCGGTCGACATCGTCAGCGCCCTGTCGCTCTCGGTGGCGACGGGCGAGATCTTCGCGCTCATGGGCAAGAACGGCATGGGCAAGACGACGCTGCTCAGGACGATCCTGGGCTTCGTCCCCTTGCGTTCGGGCGACATCCGCCTCGACGGCGTCTCGATCGTCGGCACCTCGCCCGCTTCCCTCATCGCTTCGGGCGTCGCCTATGCGCCGCAGGAGCATGCCCTGTTCCAGGACCTGACGGTGCGCGACAATCTGAGGCTCGCTCTGCGCTCCGATCTCGGCCTCGCGGAGGCCTTCGCCGGCGTCTGCCGGCATTTCCCGTTCCTCGAGGAGCGGCTCGGCCAGAAGGCCGGCACCCTGTCGGGCGGCGAGCAGAAGATGCTGATCCTCGGCCGCGCGCTCATGCTGAAGCCGCGCCTTCTTCTCATCGACGAGATTTCCGAAGGACTGCAGCCGACGGTCGTCGACCGGATCGCCGCGGCTCTCAGGGACGAGCGCCGCCTCAACAACACGACGATCCTGATGGTCGAGCAGAATCTCGATTTCGCCCTGGGCGTCGCCGACCGCTGGGCGGTGCTGAAGCTCGGCCGGATCGACGACACCGGCGAGGTGGCCGCGGGCGCCCGCGCGCGCATCCTCGAGCACCTGAAGATCTGACGCCGGCGAGGCCCGACCTTGTATTTCGACCTGGACCTCCTTTCGGAAAAGAGCCGCTACAAGCTCCTGGTGGCGAGCGTGGTGCCGCGGCCGATCGCGCTCGTGGTGTCGCAGGATAAAATGGGACGGCTCAACGCGGCGCCCTTCTCCTGGTTCAACGTCGTCTCGAGCGAGCCGCCGGTGGTGGTGCTGGGCATCGCCGCGCGCCTGCCCGACGCCCGCAAGCACGGCGGCGCCGCGGAGAAGGACACGCTCGCCAATATCCGCGCCACCGGCGAGTTCGTGATCAATCTGGTGAGCGCCGGCATCGCGGCCCGGGCCAATATCGCCGAAGGCGACTACGCGCCGGCGGTCGACGAGCTGAAGAAGGCGAGGCTCACGCCGGTGCCGAGCAGCAAGGTGGCGCCGCCGCGCATCGCCGAGAGCCCGGTCGCGCTCGAATGCCGCACCTTCGAGATCGTGCCGCTGTCGGCGGAGAGCGCCGTCGTGCTCGGCCGCGTCCTCGCCATGCATATCGCCGACGACTGCCTGCTCGACGCCGGGCGCCATTATGTCGACACGCCACGGCTCGACCTCGTCGGGCGCATGCACGCCGCCGGCTGGTATGCGCGCACCCGCGACCTCTTCCATCTGGAGAAGATCGGCGCCGGCTACTACGAGACTGAAGAGGAGCCTGCCGGAATGAAATGAGCATTGAGCCGCCCTGCAACCCTCGGCATGAGGGCGGTCGGGCGGAGCATAGGTTCCCCGGCGAGGAGTTGAATCCGTAACCGGATTACGGCATGATCGCTGGCATGGACCACACAGCCGCGCGCCGGGTCAGGAGCTACCGAATCCGCCAGAAAGCGGATCGCAGGATCGCGCGCATCGAAATCCAGGTTCCGGACATCGCCACGGGCGACGTGAGGGCCTTGGGCCGCAAGCTTCGAGGGACGTTCAAGCGCGCCATGGCCGCCGACCGGCAGATCAGGCTCATTCTCGGCACGATCAACGCGCCGCGCCGCCATCCGATCGATGCTCGAAGTCTCGTCCACTGCCTGACGACCTTCGAGCCCGAAGCCCGGTGGCGCCCGCATATGGAGGCCTTGTTCGACGAGGTGTCGCCGGAGGCCGTTCACGATCTCGTGCTGGCTAAGGTGGTCACCTTCGAAGACTTGTATAGAGCAGCCCGGAACTGGGAGGTGCGGAATGGCGCGAATGTCGCCTGGATCAGGGAAATGGCCGACCTCCGGCTGGCGCGGCCTTCTCAGTAGCGCGCTTTCGCTTCTCGACACGCTGGAGGAGAAGCCGCAATGGACTTTCGGAGGCGGCACCTCGCTTGCCGTGCACTACGATCATCGGATCAGCCACGATATCGATATCTTCGTTTCCAGTTCGGAGACTGTCTCCAGCCTGGCGCCAAATCGGAATTCCGCAACCAGGGCTCTCGTGGCGGGACGAAGCTACGAGTTTCCCGGGAACTACCTGAAGCTCCAGATGGAAGACGGCGAGATCGACTTCATCGTCGGCAGCAAGCGCACGTCCGTGCCCACGCAGCCATGGCAGTTCGAAGACAGAACGATCCTGATCGACACGCCATGGGAAACCGCGACAAAGAAGATGTTCCACCGGCCCTCGACATTCAAGATCCGCGATGTCTTCGATCTCGCGGCAGTGATCGACCACGACGGCGGGAAGCTCGAGGCATCATTGCCGGAGATCGCCGACCGCTTGGACAGGCTGATCGACAGGATCGACGCACTCGTGCCGGTCTATGAGCAGACGGCGGAGGCAGACATCAACCCCACCGGGAATGGCAGGAAGTACATGGGGACACGGGCCATCGTCTCGGTCATGGATTTTCTGAGGCGCTGGAAGGAAAAAGCTCCGTGACGGATCACACCGGGGACAATCGCCGGGCCGGCAGCGGCGGGAAGGCGAGCGCTATGGCCGCCGCCCCGATGCCGACGGCGAGCGAGCCGATGAACATCCAGCCATAGCCGCCATAGGTGTCGAAGATCCAGCCGCCGGCGAGCGGCCCGATGGCCATGCCGAGGCTCGACAGCATCGTCGCCGCGCCGAACACCGAGCCCATGATCTCCTGGCCGAAATACTCGCGCGCCAGGGTCGCATAGAGCGGCATGACCCCGCCATAGGCGGCGCCGAAGACGACCGCCAGCATGTAGAACTGGCCGAGCTGGCTCACCGCGAGATATGAGCCGATGGCGACCGCCTGGATGAGGAGGCCCGCGACCAGCACCGGCTTGACGCCGAGCCGGTCGGCCAGCACGCCGAGCAGCACGCGTCCGCCGAGCCCGGCGAGGCCTTCGACGCTGTAGATGCTGACCGCCGCCATCGGCGCGACGCCGCAGATGATGGCATAGCTCACCATGTGGAAGATCGGCCCCGAATGAGCGGCACAGCAGGCGAAGAAGGTGAGGCCGAGCACCGCGAATTGCGGGGTGCGCAGCGCCCGCGCCACGGCGCCCCTGGACGGTCCCGGCACCGCTTGCGGCGAAGCCGCCGCCCGGGCGCCGCGGGGCGCGCCGCGCACGAAGAACGCAGCCGGGACGAGGAGCGCCCAGGCTCCGACACCGATGACGAGCATCGCGATGCGCCAGTCATAGGCGGTGATCAGCCAGCGCGCGAAGGGCGAGATGGTGAGCGGCGCGACCCCCATGCCGGCCGAGACGAGCGACACCGCGAGGCTGCGGTTGGTCTCGAACCAGCCGGTGACCGCGGCGATCATCGGCGCGAAGAAGGCGCTGGCGGCGAGGCCGACGATGATGCCGTAGGTGAGCTGGAAGACGAGGAGCGACTGCGCCCGGCTGGCCAGCACCAGGGCGAGCCCGAGCAGCAGCGCCCCGGTCAGCACCACGATGCGCGGACCGTGGCGGTCGCTGATCGCGCCCCACATGAAGGCGCCGAGGCCCATGACGATGAAGTTCAGCGTCATGGCGCTCGATATGCCGGCGCGCGACCACTGCGTGTCGTGTGTCAATGGGTCGAGGAACACGGCGAGCGAGAACATGGCGCCGACGGCGACACAGGTCATGAGCGCGCCCAGGGCGACGATCACCCAGCGATAGGACGGGTCCATGGCAAAACCTCCGGATCTGTTCGGCGCCGGCCGGCCGCCGGCCGGTTTCTTCGACGAGTTGGCCAGGCTACGCGCGGTTCTGGAACAGCAGCTCCACATAGCGGCGCAGGTGATCCATGCTCTCATGCGCGACCTGCGCCCGGCCCTCGCCCTTGGCCATGATGAAGGCGCCCTGGATGACCGTCTGGATGTGCCGCGCCAGGCTTTCCGCCGTCCAGGCCGCATCGATGCCGTGGCGAAGCCGTGCCGCTTCGATCATCCCGGTCAGCATGCCGGCGTTTTCGCAGATGCTCTTCTGGCAGGCGTCGCGGAGGGGAGGATGAGTGGCATAGACTTCCTGGATCATCGTGCCGGCGAAGCACGTCCAGTCGGCGAGCGCCCCCGCCATCATCGATTTTCTCAAGGAGAGATAGGCGAAGAGCCGCTCCAGGGGATCCGCGTCGCGATCGGCGTCCGATTGCGCCAGGCAGCTCTTCGCCCGCATGCGCCACAGATCGGCCGCCGCCAGGGCGAGATCGTCCTTGCTGTCGAAATGATGGAAGAAGCTGCCCTTGGTCACGCCGGCCGCCGCACAGATGTCGTCGACCCGCGCGGCATTGTAGCCCTTGGTCCGCACGACATCGAGAGCCGCGGCGAGCAGCTTCGACTTGGATTGATTTTCGGACAGGACGGTCGTGCTCATGAAATGACCATACCGACTAGTAGGTATGGAATCAACCCACGATTATCCACCGGCAGATGCCAAAGACGCCGCCCGCTCGCGACGACGGAGGACCGGCTCAGCCGGGCTTGCGCATGAACTCGGCCAGATGGTTCGCGAGCAAGGCGGCTGCCGGCGATGGATTTGGCGCTCTGTGCAGGCAGATGTCGGCCGCTGGAAGGCGGGGCATGCCGTCCTCGACCGAGAGCAGCCGAAGCCGTCGAGGAAACGTGCCGGCCTTCACGACCGTCACGGCCAGCCCCTGGGCGACGATCGCCTCGACCGCTCCCTGGCTGTGGCTTACGAAAGCGAGCCGCCATGGGCGCTTGGCCGCATCGAGCGCCGCCATGGCCCATTTCCGGAAGAGGCATCCTTGCGGGTAGAGAGCAAGCGGCAGCGGATTGAAGTCATCGATCCGGCGGTCGGCGCTTCCCGCCCAGACCGCCTGTTCGCGGCGGAGGAACTGCCCTTCGCCCCGGCCTGCGGGATGCATCGCGATCACGAGATCGAAGGCGTCGCCCAGCCTGCCCGGCATCGAGCAGGTGAGGCCCGTTTCCATCTCCACGTTGATGAGCGGATATCCGGCGATGAAGCCCGCCAGCAGCGCCGGCACGACCAGGGTGCCGTAGTCTTCCATCACGCCAAGGCGCACGCGGCCTTCCACCCTATGATCTCGCACTCTGCCGATCGCCTCGTCGTTCAGCACCAATATGCGCCGCGCGTAGCCGAGGAAGCCTTCGCCGGCCGTGCTCAGATCGACGCTGACCTTGGTGCGATGAAGGAGCTCGACGTCGAGCCGTTCCTCCAGGCGCTTGACCTGCATGCTGACCGCGGATTGCGTTCGATTGAGCGCCGCAGCCGCGCGCGTGAACGATCGATGATCGGCCACCGCCACGAAGGCCGCCAGTAATTCAGGATCAAGGACGGGCGCTCTCATAACGAAACGTTATTACATGTATCATGTAAATTCCATTCCTTGATAAGGAGCGCGTTGCTACAGCCTGTCCAACCGGGTTCAGGATCGGGCTGATGAGCGAATTGTGGGGGGTGCTGGCGGCGGTATTTTCGAGCGGCCTCGGCGGCGCCTCCATTGCGGCCACCCGCCATCTCGCGGGGGCGATCGACCCGCTTGCCATCGGTTCTTTCAGGTTCGGCATCGGATTTGCGCTGCTGCTGCCCGTGGCACTCCTGCGGAGATGTGAATGGCCCGCGCGGAAGGACTGGCCCGTGGTCGCGGGTCTCGGCGTCCTTTTCTTTGCCGTGTTTCCGATACTTCTCAATGCGTCTCTCATTTTTACGACCGCGGCGCGCGGCGCGCTCGCTCTCTCGGCGCTGCCTCTCCTGACGATGATTGTCGGAGCGGCCCTGGGCAGCGAGCCGCTGACCGCCCGGAAGACGACCGGCGTGCTGATCGCGATGCTCGGCGTCGCGCTTGCCCTGCTTTCCGGTCTGGCTTCGGCTCCGGCGGGAGCCTGGCGAGGCGATCTCCTGATGATCGCGGCTGCCTTGTGCATGGCCTTCTACAGCATCTGGTCGAAGACCGTCATGCGCCGTTCCGGGCCGGTTCCGTTCACGACCATGGCCATGGGGGTCGGCGCGGCCGTTCTCGTCGCGGCCTCGTGGTGGCAGGGAAGCTTCGCGCCGGTCCGCGAGTTCGGGCTCGCCAACTGGCTCGCCGCGATCTACCTGGGAGCGATCGGGAGCGCTCTGACCTTCTGCCTGTGGGCATTCGCGCTCGAGCGCACGACGCCGACACGGGTCGCCGTCTCGGTCACCGTCAATCCGATCAGCGCATCACTCGCGGGAGCCTGGCTGCTCCACGAGCCGCTGAGCTGGCATCTCGCCGCCGGGATCGCTGCGGTGTTCGTCGGCATTTGGATTGCAGCCGCTGCACGCGGTTGAGCCGTTACTCCGCCGCGATCCGGTCGAGCGGGCGCACCGGCGTTCGGTGCCAGCCTTCCTCGTGGCGCCGCCAGTAGGCCTGCTTGAGGGCGAGCGACAATGGCCCCGGCCGGTCATTGCCGAGGATGCGCGTTCCGATGCGCGAGACCGGCATGACGCCCCCCGCCGTGGTGGCGGCGAAGACCTCGTCGGCCTCTTCGATCAGCGCGCGCGGGATCTGCGTCACCTTCGCCTCGATGCCCATCGCCTCGCACAGTTCGAGCACCGATCTGCGCGTGATGCCCTGCAGGCTGCCGCGATCGGGAGTGAGGACTCGTCCGTCCTTCACCATGAAGATGTTGAAGCCCGGCCCTTCGGTGACGAAGCCCTGCGCGTCGCATAACAGCGCGGTGTCGAAGCCGTGGTCATGCGCCTCGAAGAGCCCCGATGTCAGGTCGCTCCACTGGTAGTTCTTCACCGTCGGATCGACCGAAGCGTCGGGCACCCTGGGCGTGCTCGCGATCCACAGATGGGCGCCGCGCTCCTGCACGTCCCTGGGGATGACGTCGATCCAGGGCAGCGCATAGGCGATGAAATGATTGTCGCAATCGGCCGGGCGCCGCGACCCGGCTATGCGCGGCCGGCCCCTGAGCGCCACCATCGCGACATAGGCATCGGCGAGGCCCGCGAGCGCCACGCAGCGATGCAGCGCGGATTCGATCTCCTCGCGGCCTTCCGGCGGAGAGAGCCGGCGCGCCGCCATGGAACGGGCGAAGCGGTCGAGATGATCGTCGAGCCGGAAGAAGCCGTGCCTGAACACATGCACGACGTCGTAGACCGCGTCCGAGCGGGTCACGCCCCAATCGGTGACCGGGATGCTGGCCTCGGCGATGGGAACATAGCGGCCGCGCACATAGGCGGCGCCATTGGCGAAGGAAGACGTGTCCATCCGGGCAGGCTAGCGGTTGGGCGTTGCCGCGGCAATCGTTTACGATGGGCGATGCTTCCAATTCTCTGGCAACGCCGCCTGGGAGGCGCTAGCCTGTGGCCGGGCGGCTCGGATGCAGGCATGGCGGTTGCAAGGCGATGAACATGCGCTGGCTCGCAACGGTTCTACCGATCCTGCTCGCCGCCTGCGCGCATCAGCCCGGGCTGCTCGAGCGGCCGGACAGGGTCTGGGCGGCGCCGAGAAGCCTGGACGCCACCGCCGCCTGCGTCATCAGGGTCCTCGATGAGCGGGGCTCCCGCCTCACGCCGCCCGTGACCCACGGCAAGCGGGTGACGGAGCGCGGCGAGGCCTATGAGATCCGGCCGGCCCGGCGCAAGGCCGTCACCGCGGAGACCTACCATGTCCGCCTGGAGAAGGCCGGCGACCGGATCACGCGCATGTCGCTCTTCGCCGAATCACCCTGGAGGAAGGACATGATCGAGGCGCTCTCGCCCTGCGGCAGGCGGGGTTGAGCCATTCCGGTTCATGATTCCCCTTGCCGGGCCGGCGCGCTAGACTCGCCGTCATGCAAAAGATCGACATCAGGACGCGCGACGGATCATGCCCGGCCCGCCTCTATCGACCCGAGGGTTCGGGCCCCTGGCCCGCCATCCTCGTCTTCATGGACGGCATCGGCATCAGGCCCGCGATGCTGGAGCTCGGCGAGCGGCTGGCGACCTATGGCTATGTCGTCCTTTTGCCCGACCTGTTCTATCGCTCGGGCCCCTATGCGCCCATGGACCCGCATACGGTGTTCAGCGATCCGCAGAAGCGCAAGATCCTCATGGAGAAATATTTCGCTCTGGCGACGCCCGCCAATGTCATGTCCGACACGCGGGCGTTTCTCGATCGTCTGAAGAGCGAGCCCGATGTCCGGCCGGGCGGCATCGGCACGACCGGCTATTGCATGGGCGGGCTCATGTCGCTCACCGCCGCCGGCACCTATCCCGACGAGATCGTCGCCGCGGCGTCCTATCACGGCGGCAGGCTGGCGAGCGATGCGCCCGACAGCCCGCATCTCCTCGCGCCCGGGATCAAGGCGCGGCTTTATATAGCGGGCGCGATCGAGGATTCGTCGTTCCCGGACGACATGAAAGAACGGCTGGCGGCGGCGCTCGCGCAAGCCCGGGTCGATCATGCGATCGAGACCTATCCGGCCAGGCACGGCTGGGTCTTCCGCGACACGCCGGTCCATGACGCCGCCGCCGCCGAACGCCATTGGC
Source organism: Parvibaculaceae bacterium (assembly GCA_050246735.1). Classification (GTDB taxonomy): domain Bacteria; phylum Pseudomonadota; class Alphaproteobacteria; order Rhizobiales; family Aestuariivirgaceae; genus Taklimakanibacter. The sequence continues at coordinate 33,260 of JBFWVM010000011.1, forward strand.
GGACGATGATCCGGCTCTTCGACGACGTGCTGAAGCGCGGCGGCGGAGCGCGGCCATGAAAGCGGCCTGGTATGAGAGGAACGGACCGGCGCGCGACGTGCTGATCCTCGGCGACCTGCCCGATCCCGACCCCGCGCCGGGCGAGGTGCTGGTGAAGCTCGGCGTCTCCGGCGTCAACCCCTCCGACGTGAAGAGCCGCATGGGCCGGCCCCTCGCGGCGCCCAGGATCGTGCCGCACAGCGACGGCGCCGGCACGGTCGCGGCGGTCGGCGCGGGCGTTTCCGCGTCGCGCATCGGCGAGCGCGTCTGGCTGTGGAACGGACAATGGCAGCGCGCCTTCGGCACCGCCGCCGAGCTCATTTCGCTGCCCGAGGCGCAGGCCGTGCCTCTCCCGCCGGGGATCGACTTCGCGGCCGGAGCCTGTCTCGGCATACCGGGCGTGACCGCCATGCATGCCGTCAATCTGCACGGCGAGATCGCCGGCAGGACCTTGCTGGTGACGGGCGCGGCCTCGGCCGTCGGCCATTACATCACCCAGATCGCGGCGGCGCGGGGCGCCCGCGTCATCGCCACCGCCTCGCAGGCGCGGACCGATCACGCTCTGAGCGCCGGCGCCGCCGCCGTCATCGACTACAGGAACGAGAACGTCGCGCGCCGCGTCCTCGACCTGACCGACGGCAAGGGCGCCGATGGCGTCATCGACATGGACTTCTCCACCACGGCGCCTTTGCTTTCGGGCGGCATATTGGCCCCGCACGGCAAGCTCGTGGGCTATGGCTCCAATATCCGCGGCCAGAATTCCATGCCTTTCGGGGACGTCCTGTTCAAGAGCCTCACCCTCCAGTTCTTCCTCGTCTATGAGCTGCTGCCGGCCGAACGCGAGGCGGCGCTGACGAATCTGCGAGTCATGCTCGAGCGCGGCGCGCTCGCCCACACGGTCGGCGCGCGCTTTCCGCTCGCCGATATCGCCGCCGCTCACGAGGCCGTCGAGAAGGGCCGCGTCCCCGGCAATGTCGTGCTCGACATCGCCTGATCAGGCGATCGTCACTTTCGTGCCCGCAAGCCGCGGCGGCAGCATGGGCGCCGTGACGCGCTCGCCGAAATGCCGCCGCCGGCCGAAGGCGAGCCGCAGCAGCACGTTGGTATAGAGGCCGGGGCCTGAGGAATAGATGCGCCAGCCGCCGTCGACGGCGATGTCGCCCTTCATGACGCGCGCCCATTCGGCGCTCGCCCGGTAGCGGTCTGGGAATGCGGCGTCGCTGCTCGAGAAATAGGCGTTGCGCTGGCGCAGCGAGGCCTGGCCGAGCACATCGGTCACCGCGATCGGATTGACCTTGAGCAGCGCGTCCCACAGGGCTTCCGCATCGCCCAATGTCGCCATCGCCTCGGCATAGCGCAGATGGGCATGCGTATACATGAGGCCGATCTCGCGCCCGAAATTGGCGGCCGACTCGGCGCGGCGGAAGATGTGCTCGGGTCCGCCGCGATAGGTCACCGGCCGGTCCATGAGGCGGGCGCCGTCGGGGAACAGCAGGTGCTCGCGGATGATCCCGAGGTGATGCGCTGCCTGCTCTGGCGTGAACAGCCCCGAGAGGATGCCGCGCTGCATGGGCAGCAGGGAATATCTGAGGCCGGTGCGCCGGTCGCTCGGATGCAGCAGGAGCTCCGGCCGGTCCTGTCCGTCCCGGAAGACGGCATAGCCCGCGACGGTGCCGTCGGCGATCAGGTGCCGGTTGAAGTCGCGCCGCATCTCGTCGGCAAGCCGGGCGTGCCGTTCCGCTTCATCGCCGCGCCGCGCCCGTCTCAGCACGTCGGCATAGCGCATCAGTTGATGATAGAGCAGCGCCACCGTCCAGCTGCTCACCATGTGATCGCGCAAGGCGGGATCGGCGGGCTGGAGCGAGTCGTTCCAGTCGCCCTCGCCATAGCGGATGAGCCTGGTGCCTGGGATGAAGCGCGCCTGCGCCGTGGCGATGAGCTTCTCGACATGCCGGGCGACCGTGTCGCGGCGCTCCGTGCGCGCCAGGGTCTCCTCGTCGCGCCAGGCGACCTCTTCGTCGAGGAAGGCGAGGTCGTTCGTCCATTCGACGTAGTCGCACAGCGCCTTGAGCGGCCAGACCACGACGTCGCCATGGGCATGCTTGTCCTGGATGTTGGAATAGGGCTCGAGCATGAACCATTGCGGCCAGTCGCCGCGCGTCTCGTATTGCTGGGCGAAGACGATCCGCAGGATCTCCTTCACCGGAGCGTCGTGCTCGAGCGACAGCAGGAACTCGACCGGTCCCTGGCAGACGTCGCGCGTTCCCCAGGCCGCGCCCGTATACTGCTCGAGGCCGTGCGGCACCGTGAGATGGATCATCGCATTATGCGCGAGCCACGGGAACGCGGTGTCGAGCGCCTGCGCGCCGGCATCGTCGCCCTCGATGCGCAGCCCCCGCGTCACATGGGTCCAGTAGCGCTCGGCCGGCTCCAGCATCGCTTCGCCGTCGACGCCCGCGGCATATTTCGCCGCGAGCCGCTCCGCTTCCTTCTCGTCGGTGAGCGAGCCGGTGACCGCAAAGCTGAGCTCCCGCGTCGGGCGCGAGCGCAGGGCCACATAGGCGCCGCCGCGAAACACGCCGTCGGCGTAAAGCAGCTCGTCGCCGCCGACCGCCTCGACCGCCTCCGGCGTGCCGGTCACCAGATGATAGAGCGATCGCGGATAGCGCTGGCCCCACAGGAACTGCGGGTCGGGCCGGAAGCGGATGCGCTTCCCGTCCCGGTCGATCTCGATCCGGCCGCGATGGGCGAGCTCGTGCTCGCCGAGGACCAGGTGTCCGAAGACGAGGAAGCGGCAGGCCTCGCCCTCGACCGCGATGCGCCACTGTATCGCCGGATCGTCGCCGGCGGCGATCGCCTCGACGGTGATGGTGCGGCCGTCCGCCCGATAGATCCAGCGGCTGTCGCTCAAGGCCATTTCGAAGGCCGCGGGCACGGTGAGCAGCCGCCAGCCCTGCCCCAGATCGGCAAGGATGCGCAGGCCGCTGGCGCGCGTGATGTTGTATGGGTCGCGCGATATCGAGAAGAGCTTGTGGAAGGAGGTGTTGCCGATGGTGAGCTGCGCGCCGAAGATGCCGTGCATCCACAGGGTGGCGCAGAGCGTCGTCCCGTCGAGCAGCATGCCCTGCCCGCTGCGCACGAGCGTGCCATGGCGGCGGGTGACGAGCCGCTCCTTGGCGGCGAGCACCACATGGCGGTTATGCGCTCCCTCGGGCACGAAGAAGGACAGGAGCTCTCCGTCGCGACGCTCCTCGTGCAGCCGGTCGCGATAGCGGCGCTTCACCTCGGCATCGTCCAGCGGATCGCATTCGAGCGGCGGCGCATCCTGGAGCAGGCTGCGCGCCGGCGTCGTGACGGCAATGGCTTCCGGCGCGAAGCCGGCCGAGGCGGCTCTGACCTGATCGAGCTTCGCCAGATCGGCGTCGCCCGAAGCGTCAGCGTGATCGGGTTCATGAAGACCGAAGAAGGTCCAGCCGGCGGACGCGCCGGGCTTGAGGATCATGGTGCGCGACTGCAGCGCGGCGCAGGCGGCCTCATGCTGGAGCCTCTCGCTCGGCAGGGCGCCGCCATTGGCGAGATCGATCGTTTCCCGGTCGCGGTAATGCGGACCGAAAACCTGCCGCGCGTCGGTCGCGAAGCCCGTGGCGCCATCGAGACAGCCCTGCATGACCCATGGCCAGCGTCCGCCCTGCGCCAGGTTCTGCCGGCTCATGATGACCGGCCCCAGACGCTCGTCGCGGGCGACATGGTGATCGATATATTGCGAGACATAGGCCTCGTTGTTGGCGAGGAAGCCGCGGTCGCCGAGACCCAGATCCTGGACGAGGAGGGAATCGCAGGTGATCTCGGCCTCTCCCTGATGGACGGCCTCGACATGCCACAGCCAGACATTGCTGGCGGCCGCGAGCCACAGCGTGGCGCGATGCCGGATCCCGTCCGTCTCGCCCTCCCAGACGAAACGGTCGGCCCCGGCGCCGAACCGGGAACGCGCCTCGGGCCCGACGATCTCGATGAGTCGCTGCGTCTTCCCGCCGATGCGCAGATAGAGCCGTCCGATGCCGCCGTGAAGAGGCGAGCCCGGCACCTGGTTGAGCATGATGCGGCCGCGCTCGCTCTGGTGCTCGAAGGCGAAGAGCGCGCCGTTGGGCAGCACGCGGACCGAGAGGCCGGTATCGTTCCTGACCTCGAGACAATGGAGATCGTCTTCGCGCGGCGTCGTGAAGCTGGCGGGTGCGTCGGATGTCATGCGGCCTCTCTCGGTTCATGCCAGCCCGGCCGGACAAGGAGCGCAGGAGCGCCTGCTTGTCAATTGCCGGATGAATGGAACTCGCTCACGCCCGCCTGCGGCGAGCGTAGCTGACGCGATGTCACGCGCCGATCGCCTCGACATAGCGGTGGAAGGCCTCGACCTCGCCGGCGAGCGGCTCGCGGCCGGTGAAGCTGCGCAGATAGGCCGGCACCAGCGCCATGCGTTCGGCCGTCGGCTCGACGATCTCCAGCGAGTAATAGCCGATCTGCATGAAATAGAGGACGCGGGCCCGGACGAAGGCGTCGACCTCGCCATAGCCGTAGCGCGCGAACATGTCGCGAATGGCAGCGATCCGTTCGGTGTCGGCGGCGTCGATGATCCCGTGCACCTGCGGCGAGCTGCGCGCCCAGGCGCGGATGGCGAAATCGAGCCGCGGCTGGAACAGGTTCTCGTCCACCCAGCATTCGAAGACATTGAGCACCGCCTGCGTCACCGAGGGTGCCGGGCGTTTGGCCCGTTCGATGATGAAGCGCGTGTTCTTGTTGCGCCAATGCTCCAGAAGCTGGTCGAGCAGGTCCTGGCGGCTCCTGAAATACCAGTAGAAGCTCGACCGCGACACGCCGAGCTTGTGGCCGAGGGGCAGGATGCGCACGCCCTCGACTCCTTCCGAGATGAGCGTGTCGAGCGCCAGATTGAGCCAGTCTTCCCGTGTCGCCTTTACATTGCCGGCCGGGGAGAGCCTTTGGGCTTCGGGTTTTGCCACGCGGATGATCCTCGTCATGCGCCGTACAAGTCCGGTATCCGTTCGAGCCAGGTCCACAGATAGGGCGCGAGGCCGCGATCCACATGGATGCGCAGACGATCGGCATGGCCATGGCGGCAGCACAGCACGCTCACCCCGGCGAAGAGGATGGCGGCGCCGGGCGTGGCCCCCCGGCCGTCGAGCGAGGTCGCGCGCGCCCAGAGCACGCCCAGCCTTTCGCCCTCGATCTCGATCATGTGGAAGCCGGCGTCGCAGGAGCTGACCGCGAAGCCCTGGCCGTGCCAGCCCGGCTCGATCACGAAAGGCGTTTCCGAGACCGCCAGCACGCGGTCGCGCGCGGCGTGCAACGCATAGCGTCCGCCGGAAGCGATCGAAAGCGCCCCCGCCGCCCCCGCCTCGGTGCCGGAGCGCCTCGCCCAGGCCGCGATATCGCCGCTTACCAGCTGCTGGCTGAAGCCCGAAAGCGAGCGGACCACGAGGCCCGGCGCGACGATGACGGCTCTTTCCCAATCGGGCACGGCCGACCATTTCTCGGCAAGGTCACGCATTGAGCCGTTCTCCCTTGGGGTCGAAGGCGCAGGGCGGCGTGATCGTCGCACGCCGGACCGCCCCCAGGTGCCGGATGTCGATCGTCTCGCCATGGCGCGAGTGGCCGCGCTCGATGAGGCCGAGGGCGATCGGCCGCTCGAGCGTCGGGCTCATATGGCTCGTCGTCACGAAGCCCTGGCTCCTGACCCTGCCGCCGGCGCGGGTGACGCCGTGGGCGCCGGGCGCCAGCGGCGGCTCGCCTTGCGCGACCGCGAGGCCGACGAGCTGCAGGCGATCCTCTTTCAGGGCGACCTCGGTGAACAGCGACCGCCGCCCGACATAGTCGTCGCGGCGCCTGGCGCGCGGTCCCGCGACTCCGAGGTCGTGCGGCATCGTGGTGCCGTCCGTGTCCTTGCCGATGACGATATAGCCCTTCTCGGCCCTGAGGATCATCAGCGCCTCGACGCCGATCGTCACCGCATCGAGCTGCCGGCCTTCCTCCTCGAGGCGGGCCCAGAGCGCCTCGGCCCGGTCGGCGCGCACCGACAGCTCGTAGCTGCGGTCGCCGGTGAAGCTGACGCGTGCGATGCGCAGCCTGTCCGGGCCGAACCGGCCTTCCGCCACCGCCATATGCGGCAGGTCGTGGTCGTCCAGCGAAACGCCGGGATCGAGTGCCGCCAGGAGATGCCGGGACCGGGGGCCGGAGAGCGTCAGCGTCGCCATGCCGGCGGTGACGTCGTGGATATGGACCGCGTCGCGGCCGAAACGGTCCTGCCGCCATTCCTCGAGCCGCGCGTGGACGGCCGCCACATGCGACGACGAGCAGGAGACGACGAAGCGATGCTCGTCGAGCCGGACCAGGACACCGTCATCGAAGACGACGCCCGATTCCGCCAGCATGAAGCCATAGCGGCAGCGGCCCGGCCTGAGCGTCGACATGGTGTTGTAGTAGATGAAGTCGACGAACTCGGCGGCGCGCGGGCCCATCACCTCGATCTTGCCGAGGGTCGAGCCGTCGAACAGCGCGACCGACCGGCGCGCTTGCCGCGCCTCCGCCCGGATCGCGCTCTCGGCATCGCCGCGGCCGTAATGGGCGGGACGCAGCCAGCCGCCATATTCCTGGAAGACGGCGCCGCTCGCCCGGTGCATGGTTTCGAGCGGCAGCCGGCGCACCGGCGCCAACAGCTCGCCACCGGCAATGCCGGCGAAGCTCGTGAACGGCACCGGCGTGTAAGGCGGCCGATAGGTCGTCGTGCCGGTTTCCGAGATCGGGCGCCCGGCAAGGCCGGACAGCAAAGCGAGACCGGCGAGGTTCGACGTCTTGCCCTGGTCCGTCGCCATGCCGAGCGTCGTGTAGCGCTTGAGATGCTCGACCGAGACGAAGTTCTCGCGCGCCGCGAGCTCAACGTCCTTCGCCGTCACGTCGCTCTGATAGTCGATCCATATGCGGCCCTTCGCTCCGGCCTTGGGCCAGACCGCCATAACCCCATCCGTGGCTTCGGCGCCGGCCGCCGCGCCGACGACGGACAGTCCGTCGATCGGATCGCCCGGCACAAAGGCGGCTCGTCTCTCGTCCCAGCGCGGCTTGCCGCGTGCCTGGGCATAGAGATGGAGGGTCGGCGTCTTGCCGCCCGAGACGAGCACGGCATCCGCCGCAAGCGAGATGCCGTCATCGAGCATCACGCCGTCGACGCGCATCGTCCCTCGCGCCGAAGCGATCCTTCTGCCTTCGAGCCGTCGAACGCCTTGCGGCACGGCTGGCAGCGATGATGCGCGGGCGTCGACGAGCACCACGTCGGCAGCGGCCTCGGCCAGCGCGCCGGCGACGACATAGGCGCTGTCGTTATTGGTGGCGACGACGATGCGCCGGCCGACACCGACGCCATGGCGCCGCAAATAGACAAGGGCGGCCTCCGCCGACATGACGCCGGGCAGATCATTGTCGATAAAGGGCAAGGGCCTCTCGATGGCGCCCGTTGCCAGGACGATCTCGCGTGGCCGGACGCGCCACAGCGTATCGGGACGGCCGTCATGGTGGCGCTGATTGAGCGCAACCAGATGATGATCATAGATGCCGAAGGCTGTCGTCGAGACGAGGATCGCATGCCCTGCCTGCGTGAGCGCGGAAACCGTCCCTTCCGCCCACACATGGCCCGGAATGCCGTCGATCTCGCTGTCGCGGTGAAGCAGGGAGCCGCCCGGGGCGAATTGCTCGTCGACCAGCATCACCGACTTGCCCGCGCCGGCGGCGCGCTTTGCCGCTGTGAGACCGGCGAACCCCGCCCCGACGACGAGCATATCGCAGTGATGATTGATCTGCGCCGCGGGAGCCTTTGCCGTCCAGGCCGGGTCGACCTTGCCCAGGCCGGCCATGGCGCGGATCCGGGCTTCGTATCGGCGCCAGTCCGGCCACATGAAGGTCTTGTAGTAGAAGGCCGCGGGAATGAAGCGCGCCAGGCGATCAAGGAAGGCGTGGCGGTCATGCGCGGCGTCCGGCGCCGAATTGACGCTCCGCGCGATCAGTCCTTGTTGCGCGAGTTCGGTCGTCGCACGAATATTCGGACCCATCCCGGCGATGTCGACCAGAGCGTTCGGCTCCTCGACGCCGGCGCCCCAGATGCCGCGCGGCCGGTGATATTTGAAGCTGCGCCCGACGACCGCGACGTCGTTGGCGAGCAGCGCCGAGGCGATCGTGTCGCCCGCGTAAGCCTGGATCTCGCGGCCGTCGAAGCTGAAGGAGAGCGGACGGGAGCGGTCGATGGCGCTGCCACCCGCGGCGAGACGCATGGCGCTCATCCGGCTGCGTCCGGTTCGGCGAGGGCCGTCGCGGCGAAGACCTCGTGGCTGAGGCTGTCGCGCTCCATCACGAAGAACTCGCCGCACGCCATGTGCAGCCAGACCTCGCGCGTCCGGCCTTTCGGGTTGGTCCGCATATAGAGATAGTCGGCCCAGCGCTTGGCCTGCACGTCGGTGCCGTCGGGGCGCCGATTGCCGGCTTCGCCGCCATAGTGGAATTCGCTCTCCGCCCGCGGGCCGCAGAAAGGACAGGTGAAGATCTGCATATGACGCCTCCGTCCTAATGGGCGATGCCGGAGCCGGCCGCCTCGTCGATGAGGCGCCCGGCCGCGAAGCGGTCGAGATCGAAGGGGCGGCTGATGTCGTGATGCTCGCCGGTGGCCAGAAGATGCGCGAGCAGCGTGCCGCCCGCCGGAATGGCCTTGAAGCCGCCGGTGCCCCAGCCGCAATTGAGGAACAGTCCGGGCAATGGCGAGGGCCCGATGATCGGCGACGAATCCGGCACCACGTCGACGATGCCGGCCCATTGCCGCATCAGCTTGAGCTGGCCGAAGGCCGGGAACATCTCGAGGAGGCCCGCGACGACGCCTTCGAGCACCGGCAGGTTGCCGCGCTGGCCATAGGAGGGGATGCGGTCGAGCCCACCGCCGACGACCATCTCGCCCTTGTCCGACTGGCTGACATAGACGCCGGTGCCGGGCGACAGGACGACCGTGTCGAGGATCGGCTTAACCGGCTCCGACACGCAGGCCTGCAGCGCATAGGAATTGATCGGCAGCCGGAAGCCCGCCTTGCCGGCGAGCACCGAGGAATGGCCGGCGACCGCCATGCCGACGCGCTCGGCGCCGATCGCGCCGCGGCTCGTCACCACGCCGCGGCAGCGTCCGCCTTCGACGATGAAGCTCTCGACCTCGCAGTTCTGGATGATGTCGACGCCGAGCCCGCTCGCGGCGCGCGCATAGCCCCAGGCCACCGCATCGTGGCGCGCGGTCCCGGCCCGGCCCTGCCAGACGCCGCCGAAGACCGGGAAGCGCGCCTCTGCCGAGACATCGAGGAGCGGCGCCGCCGCGCGCACTTTCTCGACGGACCACAGCTCGGCGTCAGTGCCGTTGATCTGCATGGCGTTGACGGTGCGCGCCGCGATCTCCATCTCGACCTGGCTGTGGCACAGCGAGATCATGCCGCGCTGCGAGAGCATGATGTTGTAGTTGAGCTCCCGCGCCAGCCCTTCATAGAGGCGATGCGCGAGCCCGTAGAGCGCGACGCTTTCCGGATAGTAGTAGTTGGAGCGCACCACGGTGGTGTTGCGCCCGGTATTGCCGCCGCCGATCCAGCCTTTCTCCAGCACGGCGACATTGCCGATCCCGTGCGTCCTGGCGAGATAATAGGCGGTGGCGAGGCCGTGGCCGCCGCCGCCGATGACGATCACGTCATAGGCCTTTTTCGGCTCGGGCGACCGCCAGGCGGGCGCCCAGCCCTTCTGGCCGGCGAGCCCTTCCTTGATGAGCGCGAAAGCGGAATAGCGGCGCGTCATGCGGTCACGCACGCATCCTGGCGCCGGACGGATCATGGGGCGAGGCGTCGATGACGCGCGCCCCGCGCTCGATCCCGACGATATGGGTCGAGAGCGCCGTCCCGGACTCCGCCGCCTCGGGCTCGACCAGCGCCATGGCCAGGCTCTTGCCGACCGTATGGCCATAGCCGCCCGACGTGACGAAGCCGACGCGGCGTCCGTTCCGCCACACCGGCTCGTAGCCGCCCGCATCGGCGTCCGCGGCGTCGATCTCGAGCGTGACCAGCCGGCGGCGGGCAGTCCCGTTTTCCCTTTCCTTCAGCGCCGCGGCGCGGCCGGTGAAATCGCCCTTGTCCCAGGCGATCCAGCGGTCCATGCCGGTCTCCGCCGGCATATAGCCTTGCGTGAATTCGCGCGACCAGATGCCGAAGCTCTTCTCGAGCCGCAGGGAATTGACGGCCGTGAAGCCATATTCCGCGACGCCGAGATCCTCGCCCGCCGCGAGCAGCGTGCTTCTCAGCGTCGCATGCTCGTTGGCGCGGCAGTTGATCTCGAAGCCGAGCTCGCCCACGACCGAGAGGCGGCCGACTTTGGCGCGGACCAGCCCGACGTCGAGCGGACGGCAGGCGAGGAAGCCGAAGGCCTTGCTGGAAACGTCCTGGTGGGTGACGCGGGCGAGGAGCTCGCGCGACCGGGGCCCGGCGAGCGAGAAGCCGACCACGTCGTCGGAGATGTCGCGCACGCTCACATCATCGGGGAGGCGCCGCTCGAACCAGCGCATATGCCACTGCCTGAGATAATAGGACCCCATGATCCAGAAGCTGCCGTCGCCCCAGTTGAACAGCGTGAGGTCGCCCTTGAGCCTGCCGTTCTCGCCCAGCATCGGCGCGAGCCTGGCGCGGCCGGGCTTCGGCAGCGCCGCGGCGACGAGCCGGTCGAGCCAGCGCGCGGCACCCGGCCCCGAGACCTCGTAGCGAGAGAAGGCGCTGATATCGAGGAGGCCGACGCCGTCGCGCACCTTGCGGCATTCCTCGCCGACGAGGTCGAAGGCGGCGGATCGCCTGAGCGTCGGCGGCTCCTCGAACCCCTGGGGCGCGAAATAGAGCGGCACCTCCATGCCCCAGGAACTGCCCCAGCGCGCGCCGGCCCGGCTCATGGCGTCGTGGGCCCCCGCCGTCCTGAGCGGCCGGCCCGCCGGCAATTGCTCGTTGGGATAGCTCATCACGAAGCGGCGCGAATAGAACTGGCCGGTCGTCTGGCGGATATATTCGCGGTTCGATGCGAAATCGCCGTAGCGCGCGATGTCCATGCCGAAGACGTCGGCCTCGGGCTCGCCATGGATCATCCATTCGGCCAGCGACCTGCCGACGCCTCCGCCTTGCAGGAAGCCCGCCATGACGCCGCAGGCGACCCAGTAGTTGGGCACGCCGCGCACCGGGCCGACGAGCGGATTGCCGTCGGGCGAGAAGGTGAAGGCGCCGTTCACCCAGCGCTTGATGCCGGCCGTGTCCAGGCACGGATAGCGGCCGAAGCCGAGCGCCAGCTCGTCGGCGATGCGCTCCTTGTCCTCCTGGATGAGCTCGAAACCGTAATCCCACGGCGCCCCGTCCATGTTCCAGTGCTTGTGGTTGACCTCGTAGATGCCGAGCAGCATGCCTTTCTGCTCCTGGCGCATATAGGTGAAGCCTTCGAGATCGACGACCAGCGGCAGCTCCCTGTCGAGCGCCGCGATCTCCGGGATGGCCTCGGTGACGAGATAGTGATGCTCCATCGGCGACACCGGGAGCTCGATGCCGGCCATGCGCCCGACCTGCTTGGCCCACAGGCCGGCGGCGTTGACGACATGCTCGGCGACGATCGTGCCCTTCTCCGTCACCACGTCCCAGTGCCCGTCGGCGCGACGTCGGAGCTCCAGCACCCGGTTGTGCTCGATCACTTCGGCGCCGCGCTTCCTGGCCGCCTTGGCATAGGCATGCACGGTGCCGGCCGGGTCGATATAGCCTTCGCGCTCCGCATAGAGGCCGCCCAGCACGCCGTCCGTATTGAGGATGGGGCAGCGCCTGCGGATCTCGTCCACGCCCACCAGATGGACGTCCTCGATCCCCATGGTCTGGAAGATGCGATAGGACGCCTTGAGCCATTCCCAGCGTTCGGCGGCCGCGGCGATCGAGACGCCGCCCGTCATGTGCATGCCGATGCTCTGGCCCGATTCCTTCTCGACCTCCGAGAGCAGGTCTATCGTATAGGCCTGCAGCGCCGCGATATTGGGATCGGCATTGAGGGCGTGGAATCCGCCGGCGGCATGCCAGCTCGAGCCCGCCGTCAGGATCTCGCGTTCGATCAGCAGCACGTCGCTCCAGCCGAACTTCGCCAGGTGGTAGAGAACCGATGCGCCGACCACGCCGCCGCCGATCACCACCGCCCGATAATGCGATTTCATACCCTGTTCTCCCTGTTCGGCGACAGGCTAAGTGTAATGGACACATATGTCCAGTGCTATACTGAGCACCTGCAACAGGCGTCGCGGCGCCGGAAACGCTTAATGTACATGCTTGTCTAGTACTGGGCGATGAGCTAGCCTTGAGGACTCCGGTCGGCAGGACCGCAAAACCAGGGAGTGAGATGATGAGTGACGTCGCCGATGAATTCACCAGAGCTTCGGTCAACCGCCGGGAGCTCTTGCGCTCCGGCAGCCTGCTCGGCGTGGCGCTGCCCTTCGCCGGCGGTCTCGGCGCCGCGGCCCTGTCGAATCTCGCCGCGACGCCGGCCATGGCCGCGGCCGGCCAGCTGGTGATCGGCGTCACCCAGGAGGCGGTGAACTTCAACCCGCTGCTCTATGTGAACACCGGCGTCGAGACCTCGGTCGAGTACATCGTGTTCGACGCGCTGTGGAAGTTCGATCCGGCCGGCAAGCTCATCGCCAATCTCGCCGCCGAGATCCCGACCGAGGAGAACGGCGGCGTGTCCGCCGACGGGCTCACCTGGACGATCAAGCTCCGTCCCGGCGTCAAATGGCACGACGGCAAACCCTTCACCTCCGCCGACGTGATCTTCACCCTCGACGTCATCCGCGATCCCAAGGTTGTGGTCAGGAGCCGCAACGGTCACGAGCATGTCGAAAGCTACGAGGCGGTCGACGATCACACCGTGCGCATCAAGCTCAAGAACAGTTTCGCGCCCTATGTTGTGTCCTGGCAGAAGACCAGCATCATCCCGAAGCACATATTGAGCGGCGTCGACATCAACACGGCGCCGTTCAACACCTCGCCCATCGGCACCGGGCCCTTCAAGTTCAAGAACCGCGTGGCCGGCAGCCACATCGAGTTCGAGCCCAATCCCGACTATCACGGCGGCGCGCCGAAGCTCACCTCGCTGATCCAGAAATATGTGCCAGACCAGCAGACGCTCTATGCCCAGTTCCAGACCGGCGAGGTCGACATCTACGAGCTTCAGGGCATCCCGCCCCTGCTCTACGCCAAGGCCAAGACCCTGCCGAACTGCAAGGTCGAGCCGAGCGCCTCGCCCTTCGTCGAGTTCATCTATTTCAACTGCGGCAAGCCGCAGTTCCAGGACAAGCGGGTGCGCAAGGCGATCTACATGGCGGTCGACAAGAAGGGCTGGATCGATGCCGTCTATTACGGCGTGCCGATCCCGACCTTGAGCTATCTGCCGCCCAGCCACTGGGCCTACAACGACAAGCTCGTCGATCCGGGCTTCGATCCCGAGAAGGCCGCCGCCCTCCTCGACGAGGCGGGCTGGAAGGTCGGCTCCGACGGCGTGCGCGCCAAGGACGGCGTCCGTCTCGCCTTCACCATGTCGACGACGGCCGGCAACAAGGCGCGCGAGCAGGCCGAGCAGCTCGTCCAGCAGAATCTCAAGAAGGTCAATGTCGAGATGACCATCAAGAACATGCCGGCGTCGGTCGTCTGGGGCGACTATACGGTGAAGAGCGAGTTCGACACGCTCATGGTCGGCTGGGATACGCTCCTCTATCCCGACCCCGATTACGGCGACCGCATCCTCGGCAACTCGATACCGGCCAAGGGCGGCAGCGGTTCGAACTACGTCCAGTACCAGAATCCCGAGATCGACGAGCTGTGCGCCAAGGGCGTCGCGACGGTCAAGCAGGAGGACCGCAAGGCCATCTATGACCGCATCCAGGAGATTCTCCTGGACGACATGCCCTTCGCGCCGATCTTCGCCTATCAGACGATCATCGGCGTGAAGGACCGCGTCGGCGGCTTCGTGCTCAACCCCTACACGCCGATCAATACCTGGAACCCGGCGGACTGGACGGCGAGTTGACCTCCGCCGGGCGAGGCCCGACAATCACTGGATGACTCGCTTCCTGGTCAACCGGCTCCTGCAGTCGGCGGTCCTCCTGCTCGGCGTCTCGGTCGTCGGCTTCGCGCTGATGCACCTGGCGCCGGGCGGGCCGCTCGCGGTCTATACCCTCAATCCGACGGTCACCGCCCAGGACATCGAGCGGATCAAGGTGCTGTTCGGCCTCGACCAGCCGGTCTATGTCCAGTATCTCAAATGGGCGGGCGGGCTCGTCACCGGCAACTGGGGCTACAGCTTCTTCGGCGGCCAGCAGGTGCGCGAGATCGTCCTCGACCGCCTGCCGGCGACCTTCCTCCTCATGGGCACGAGCCTCGCCCTGGCGCTGGTGATCGGCGTCGCCATCGGCACGCTGGCGGCGGTGCGCCGCAACTCGGTGTTCGATTATGCCACCGCCATCGGCGCCATGGTCGCGCTGTCGCTGCCGACCTTCTGGTTCGGCCTGCTCGCCATTTTCTTCTTCGCCCAGACGCTCGGCTGGTTTCCGGCGGGCGGCATGGCGTCGACCGGCGGCGGCGGGCTCATCGACCGGCTGCACCATCTCGTGCTGCCGGTCGTCGTCCTGGCGCTGGTACTCGTCGCCCAATGGAGCCGCTACACGCGCTCCTCTATGCTCGACATCCTCGACCAGGATTTCGTGCGCACGGCGCGCGCCAAGGGGCTCGCCTCCTCGCGCGTCCTGGTCAATCACGGGCTGCGCGCGGCGCTGGTGCCGCTCGTGGCGCTGGCCGGACTGCAGTTGCCGCTGCTGGTGGGCGGCGCTCTGGTCACCGAAACGGTGTTCAGCTGGCCCGGGATGGGTCTCCTCTTCATCTCGGCGCTGGGCACCCGCGACTATCCGGTGCTCATGGCCATATTGATGGTCGGCGCCGTCGTCGTGGTGCTGGGCAACCTCCTCGCCGACATCGTCGTCGCCTTCGTCGATCCCAGGGTGAAGCTCCATGATGAGTGACGTCGCCCTCGATGCCCGGGCGCCGGCGCCGCCGCGCCGGGTCGGCGCTTTCCGCCGCCTGCTGCGCCACCGCTTGGCCCTCCTCGCCCTGATCGTGCTGGCGGTGCTGGTGATCGGATCGGCAGGGGCACCCTGGCTCGCGCCGCATGACCCCGAAGAGCTCGACATCTCCAACCGCTACGCCCCGCCCTTGACCGAGGGCCACTTCCTCGGCAGCGACGATCTCGGCCGCGACGTCCTGACCCGCCTCATGTATGCCGGCCAGATCTCGCTCTCGGTCGGCATCGCGGCGATGCTGGTCACGGTGATCGTCGGCTTTTCCGTCGGCGCCTTCGCCGCCTATTACGGCGGCTGGACCGGGATGCTGCTGATGCGGCTCACCGACATCATGCTGTGCTTCCCGAGCGTGTTCCTGCTGCTGTTCGTGGCCGCCTTCGTCACGCCGAGCCTCGCCTCCATGGCCCTCATGATCGGCCTCACCTGCTGGATGGAGATCGCGCGCATCGTCTATTCGCAGATCCTGGTGCTGAAATCGGCCGATTTCATCGCCGCGGCGCGGATGATAGGCACGCCGTCCTGGCGCATCGTGCTGCGCCAGATCCTGCCCAACACGCTGGCCCCGGTGCTGGTCGCGGCCACGCTCAACACCGCCAACGCCATCCTGCTCGAAAGCTATATCAGCTTCCTCGGCTACGGCATCCAGCCGCCCGCGGCGAGCTGGGGCAACATGCTGACCAACGCCCAGAGCGACTTCCAGGTCGATCCCTGGCTGGCCGTGTTCCCGGGTCTTGCCATCACGCTGGCCGTGACCAGCTTCAACTTCCTCGGCGACGGCCTGCGCGACGCCCTCGATCCCCGGATCCGCGACCGATGACGGGACCGCCGTCCGCCTCCCTGCTCGAGGTCGAAGACCTGACCGTCGCTTTCGGAAGCACGCGGGCGGTCGACGGCGTCTCCTTCGCGGTGGCGCCGGGCGAGACTCTGGGCCTCGTGGGCGAATCGGGCTGCGGCAAGTCGACGACGGCGCTCGCCCTGATGCGGCTCCTGCGCGACGCCGATCTCGGCGGAGCGGCCCGGCTCGACGGCGACGACCTCCTGCGCCTCGACGAAGCGGCGATGCGCGGGCGGCGCGGCGCCGCAGTCGCCATGATCTTCCAGGATCCGGTGACGGCGCTCCATCCCATGATCCGGGTCGGCGACCAGATCGTCGAGGCGCTGACGACCCATCTCGACCTGTCGCGCCAGGAGGCGCGCCGGCGCGCCGTCGATCTCCTGCGCAAGGTCGGCATCGCGGCGCCCGAGGAGCGCTTCTCCGTCTATCCGCACGAGATGTCGGGCGGCATGTGCCAGCGCGTGGTGATCGCCATGGCGATGGCCTGCTCGCCCCGGCTCCTTCTCGCCGACGAGCCGACGACCGCTCTCGACGTCACCGTCCAGGCGCAGATCCTCGACCTGCTGCGCGGCCTGGCGCGCGAGGCCGGCATGGGCGTCGTCCTCATCACCCATGATCTGGGCGTCGTGGCCGGCATGACCGACCGGGTCGCCGTGATGTATGCGGGAAGGATCGTCGAGATGGCGCCGACCGACGCGCTCTATGCGCGTCCGGTTCATCCCTACACATTGGGCCTTCTGCGCTCCATTCCGCAGCTCGACAGCGGCTGGGACGAGCCCGTCCCGACCATCCCCGGCAGCGTGCAGGGAGCCGAGCTGCAGACCGGATGCCGCTTCGCGCCGCGCTGCGCCAGGGCCAGCGATGCATGCCGTGTTCCGCCGGCGCTGAGAGATATCGGCGGCGGCCATCTCGTCGCCTGCTGGAACGCGCCATGACCGGTCCCATGGTCGAGGCGAGGGCGCTCGCGCGCCATTACCGCATCGGCCGCCACCGCATCCTGCACGCGCTCGACGGCGTCGACCTCACCGTCGACCGCGGCGCGACCCTGGGCCTCGTCGGCGAATCGGGCAGCGGCAAGAGCACGCTCGGGCGCACGCTGGTCGGCTTGCAGAAGCCGACGCTGGGCAAGGTCCTGTTCGAAGGCAGGGACACTGCGGCGCCGGATCCCGCCTTCCTTGCGCGGCTGAGAAGCGAGCGCCAGATCATCTTCCAGGATCCTTCCGGCGCGCTCAATCCGCGCATGACGGTCGGCGCCACGGTGGTGGAGCATCTGAGCGTCCAGGGCTGGTCGCGCGCCGAGGCGCAGCGCCGGGCGGCGCAGTCGATCGAGCAGGCGGGGCTGTCGACGTCGTTCCTGTCGCGCTATCCGCATGAGATCTCGGGCGGCCAGCGCCAGCGCGCGGTGATCGCGCGCGCCATCAGCACCGATCCGCCCTTCATCGTGGCGGACGAGCCGGTCTCGGCGCTCGACGTGTCGACGCGCGCCCAGATCATGAACCTCCTGCGCAAGCTCCAGATGGAGCGCGGCCTGACCATGCTGTTCATCAGCCACGACCTGAGCGTGGTGGCGCATATGTGCCGCGACGTGGCGGTCATGCATCTCGGCCGCATCGTCGAGCGCGCCCCGCGCGCCACCTTGTTCAGGTCGCCGCGCCATCCCTATACCGCGGCCCTGCTGTCGGCGATCCCGATCCCCGATCCGGAGCGCGAGCGCAAGCGCGCGCGCATCATCCTCAAGGGCGAGACGCCCAACCCGGCCGACAAGCCGAGCGGCTGCAGCTTCCGCACGCGCTGCCCAAGGGCGACCGACCTCTGCCGCGAGGTCGACCCGCCGGCGCGCCTGATCGAAGCGGACCACGAGATCGCCTGCCATCATCCGCTGGACTGACGCCGTCTTCACGTCACCAGCCAGTCTTCGGCCAGGATCTCGCGCAGCGCCTGTATCATGATCTGGGCCAGATGCTCCGCCGTCGGCTCCGCTTTCTTGTCGGCGCGGTGCAGCACGAGGCCGAGCGACGGCGGTGCCGGGAGTCCATGCGCGGCCGGATCGAGCATGCGCACGCCGCGCGGCAGGCCGACCGGCGTGCGCAGCGCGATGCCGAGCCCTGCCGCCGTCGCGGCCCACAGGCCGCCGAGGCTCGGACTCACGAAGGCGAGGCGCCAGGAGATCCCCTGCCCGTCGAGCGCGTCACAGGCGATGTTGCGCAGCATGCAGGGCGCTTCCAGTGCGGCGAGCGGCAGAGGCTCGCCGCCGCCCGGCGTCCAGATCGCCGCGGCGCCCGCCGGGCCGAGCCAGCATAGCGGCACGGCGGCGATGCGCTCGGCATGGGCCGGCGTCTCGCCGCCGTCCCAGGCGAGCGCCAGATCGAGGCGGCCGGCGGCGATCTTCTCCATGAGGGCCGCGTTGCGCGCCATATGCCCCTCGATCCGGACCTTGGGATGCGAGCGCGCGAAGCGGCCGAGGACGTCGGGCAGGAGGGTTTCGCCGAAATCCTCCTGCAGGCCGAGCCTGACCCAGCCTTCGAGCTCGACGCCGCGGACGGCACCCACCGCCTCGTCATTGAGCTCGAGCAGGCGGCGGGCATAGGAGAGAAGAGCTTCTCCGCCATCGGTGAGCGCCACGCCGCGTCCGGCCTTGCGGACCAGCGCGTGTCCGGCCTGCTCCTCGAGCTTCTTCAGTTGCGCGCTCACCGCCGAGGTGGAGCGGCCGAGGCGCTCCGCGGCGCGCGCGAAGGAGCCGAGCTCCATGCCGGTGACGAAGCTTCTGAGCGCGTCCATGTCGAGATTGGTGAACCGCACGTCAATCATCCCAAAAATCAGGATTGATAATACAGAATAATTTGATTTTCAGGACGATCATGATGTCCCATTCTTTGTCTTGTCAACCCGCAAAGGAGAGCGCCATGCCCTTCGCCCGCATTTCCCTCCTCGCCGGCAAGCCGCCGGACTATCTCCGGGCCATATCGGACAGCCTGCACCAGGCCCTGGTGGAGAGCTTCGAGGTGCCCGAAAAGGACCGTTTCCAGGTCTTTCACCAGCACCGGCCGGGCGAGATCGTCTTCGACCGGGACTATCTCGGCGGCCCACGCTCTGATGATTTCATCCTCATCCACATCACCACCGGAAAGCCGCGCCCGCTCGCGGCCAAGCAGCGTTTCTATCGCGATCTCGCCGGGCGTCTCGCGGCGGCGCCCGGCATCCGCCCCGAGGACGTGATGGTGGTCGTCGCCAATTCCACCTTCGAGGACTGGTCCTTCTCGTCCGGCCTCTGCGCCGCGACGCCGTCCGGAGCGGCCGCCTGATGCTCGCGATGCAATACAGCTTCACGCTGCCGGCCGACTACGACATGGACATCATCGGCCGGCGCATCCGCGGCAAGGGCCCGCTGCTCGACCATTTCCCGCTCTTGCGCTTCAAGGCCTATCTGTCGGCGAGGAAGCGCGACGGCAGCGCCGAGAACCTCTACGCGCCCTTCTATCTCTGGGATCATCCCGAGGGCGCCGGCAACTTTCTCTCCGGGCCCGGCTTCGCGGCACTCGCCGGCGATTTCGGCTGGCCCGCCGTCAGGACGTGGATCGTCTGGCATGCGGAGCTGGCACAGGACCTGTCGCAGGCCCGCTTCGCCGGTCGCGAGCTTGCGCCGATCGCGCCCTATGCCGATCTGGCCGCGCTTCGGAGGTCGGCAGTCGAGGAAGCCCGAACGTCCGCGGACGGCGCTGCGCTGGCCCATGTCGCGGGCTTCGATCCGCAAGGATGGACCTTCGTCCGTTTCCGCTTGTGGCGTGACCGGCCCGCCGCCGCCGTCGCGGGCGGCGCCCGGCTTTACGAGGTGGGACACGTCTCGCTGCCGTGATGCTCCATCACGTCGCGGCCGGCCTCGGCCGCGACTCCAGCGTGGCGAGCGCGCGCTCGAGGAGCGCCCGCGTGCGCGCCGCGGCCGCCTCGTCGAGGCGCGAGGGGTCGAGATAGAGATCGAGCCCAGGCATGTGCTCGCTGATCAGACTCGACACCTGGCCGCCCTGCGCCAGCATCCCATCGATCACATAGGGCACGACCGGCCGGCCGATGCCCTTCATGCGGATCGGTGGCAGCGAGTGAGCGGTGAACATCTCGCGCACCAGCGCATAGGTTTCGTAGGAGAGCACGATCTGGCCGGGCTCGGCGATCGATTGGAGGCGCGCGGCGAGGTTGGCCTCCGCACCGATGATCGTATAGTCCATGCGGTCGGAGCTGCCGAAATTGCCGACATTGCAGAAGCCGGTATTGACGCCCATGCGCACATGGAAGCGCTCCTCCACGCCCATGCCGCGCCATTTGGCGTTGAGCTCGGCCGTGCGCGCCTGCATCTCGAAGGCCATCGCGAGGCAGGCGAGCGCGTCCTCGGTCACGCCCCTGGTCTCGGGATCGCCGAAGAAGATCAGGATCGCATCGCCGATGAACTTGTCGACGGTGCCGCCATGCTTGAGCGCGATGGCCGACATCTCGGTGAAATACTCGTTGAGAAGGGCGGTGATCTCCTCGGGCTGCAGCTGCTCGGTGGTCGCGGTGAAATCCTTGATGTCGGAGAAGAAGATGGTGAGCTTCTTGCGCTCCGTCTGGATGGCGACGTCCTTCTCTCCGGCGAAGATGCTCTTGTAGAGCTGCGGCGAGAGATAGCGCGAGATCTTCATCGACACCGCGGCGAGGAAGGCGTTGCTGGTCTCGAGCTCCTTGTTCATGCCGGCGATGAGGTTGGATTGCCGGTTCTGCCAGCCGACCACGCCCAGGCCGAAGGCCGCCATCGCGCCGAAATAGCCGAGCAGCCATTTGAAGGAGAACAGGTTGCGGGCGATCGGCTGGTCGACGATCACTTCCTGTATGCCGCGCACGTCGCCCACCTTCCAGTCCCTCTTGGGACTGTCGGGATGGGTGTTGTGGCACGACACGCAGGCCTCCCCCATCATCACCGGCGCCACCAGCCGCACGCGGCCGTCGAAATTGCTCCACGACACGTCGTTGACGACCTGCTTCGGATCGCTTCTGAGCTTCTCGAGCGCCGCCTGCTCGAACCGGTCGAGCGCGTGCGGCGCGCGTCCCCTGAACGGATAGTCGGAGACGAAGCGATAGGCGATGTTGCCCTGCTGCTCGCCGATCACCTTCCCGAGCTCGAGCGACAGCGTCGCCGGAATGGGGATGGCGCCCGGCACCTCGGCATAGTTGTGGATGACCTGGGTCGCTCCGGGATGGGCGAGCACGCGCCCGACGACGTTCTTGCCGTAATAGCCGCGCACGCTGGTGATGACGGAATTGAGGTCGCTCGCCTGGAGCCGCAGCGACTGTTCCGCCAGGTTGCGCAGGTCGAGCCAGGCCGCGAGCGGCAGGCCGGCCAGGAGCAGGAGCACGCCGATGACGATCGCCCGTTTCGGCAGGCTGCCGGGGGCTCTGTTCGCAGGATGGCTGGTCATGGCGGGATCACCGGGCTTTCCGAATCTGCCGCGCAGTCTGTCCGAAAAAGCGCTTCGCTTCAAAGCCTCTCCCACGCATAGCCGGGCGCGCCCGACCAGGTCAGGCGATGCATGGCGCCCTGGACGACCGACTGGACGACATTGGGCCAGAGGGCCACGATGCAGGTGCCGGAAGGATGGCGGACGGAAGGATAGATGATCCCGTTGTGGCCTTCCACGCGCGCCATGGCCGCGACCGCGTTGCCGGCCGGATAGCCGACGGCCGGGTCCGGATCGAGGCTCGGATGGTCCGCGACCGGGCGCAGATCGACGAACAGGCCCGACATGCTCGCGAGCATCTCGCCATAGTCGACGGCCGCATTGAAATCGCCCGCATCGGCAAGAGCCCTGGTCATGTGGTATCCGACTTCGGCGATGCAGGTCTCGACCGCGAGCGCGGCGTACCAGGCGCCGCGATTGGCGGGGCTGAAGCGCGTTCGCTGGCGCGGCTTGGCATAGGCGAAGCTCGCATTGATGAAACGCGCATGCGCAACGCCATGCACGAGCTCGTTGGCGGCGAGCCCGCCGATCCCCCGCTCCTGCGCGATCAGCCGCCCGCTTGTCGCCCCTTCGATCTCCGCGAGACGGCTCAGTTCGTCGCCCGTGTCGGCGAGCGGCGTCAGCACGGCTTCGCGCAAGCGGGCGCTGGACACGAGCCGCACGGTGCGCGGGAAGGCCTCCCGCGCCACGGAAAATGGCTTTGCGCCGTCAGAGTCCGCCACGCAGCGCGTCGATATATTGCCGGGTTTCGAGCATGCGCGGGATGCCGCCTTCGATCATCGCCTGGATGGGGGTCATGCGATCGAAGATCGGCCCGCGATTGACGAGTCTCGGCCAGCGGTCGGCCATGCCGTCGGCGAACAGCAGACGCAGTCCCTTGAACACGCCGATGAGCGCCGAAGCGCGGGTCAGCTGGTCCTGGCTCAGCACGCCGTCCCATTTGCCGCCCTTCATCCGGTCCCAGGTGCTTTCCGAAACACCGAGAAGGGCAGCGCCTTCAGCGTTGCTGCCGCCCCACGCCTCGACCAGCCGCAGCACCGCTTTCACCGCGGCGCCGGTCAGCCGCCGGCGGTCGGCCTCGCTGGAAAATGTCTGCACGCCGGAATAGGCCGGCTGGGCCTGATCGATCGCTGCCGAATGGGGCATATCGCCTCTCCTGATGCGCATATACGCACCAACTGACGCGATGTCAAGCCTTGCTTTGATCCGCCGCCCTGAGCCTCTTCGCCAGGGCCTGCAGAAGCTTCCAGCCGATCGTCCCGTTCTTCTCGACCAGCGGCCGGAACTCCCAGAAGGTGACGCCATAGCAGACGAGGTCGGTCTTGGCCGTGACCGTGGCCGAGCGCGGGCCGCCGTCGATGAGCGCGATCTCGCCGAAATAGTCGCCAGGCCCCAGCGTCGCGACCTCGACGGCCTTGGCGGAAACCTTCGCCTCGCCCGATTCGATGAAGAAGAAGGCCGCCCCGCCCGAGCCCTCCATGATGACGGTCTCGTCTTTGGCGAAACGGCGCTCCTTGAGCAACCTGGCGATCTGCTCGGCCTGCCGCCGGTCCATGTCGGCGAAGAGCTCGACGCGCATCAAGGCCGCGACGGGATCGCGCGGCGGCGGCCCGGGCTGGGGCTTTGCGCCCGCGGCCTTGCCGGTGGTGACGGCGCGACATTGGAGGAGGTAGAGCACGCCGTCCTGGAACGCCCATTCGATGTCGCGCCTGGGGCCGTAGACCTTCTCGCATTGGAGGGCCAGCTCGCCCAGGGCGGCGAGCTCCGCATCGCCGATGCAGAGCTGGCTCGCCTTATCGGGCGGGACCGGCTCCTCGAACGTGCCGCCGGACGGCAGCGAGCGGATGGCGATGCGCTTGCGCCCGGCCTTGCGCTCCAGCACCTGGCCCGACCGGTCGAGGCGGAAATGATCGGGCACGACCAGCCCGGCGACGACCGCCTCGCCCAGGCCCCAGCTCGCCTCGATCAGGCGCTCGTCGCGGCCGGTGACCGGGTGCTCGGTGAACATCACGCCGGCAGCGGTCGGATTGAGCAGCGTCTGGATGACGACGCCGACGCTCGGCCTGGCGAACAGGCCGACCTTCTGGCGATAGGTGATGGCCGAATCCGAATTGGCCGACCACCACACCTCGCGGACGGCCTCGGGCACGTCGGCTGGCGAATGGACGTTGAGCACCGTCAGATGCTGGCCGGCGAAGCTCGCCGCGGCGCCATCCTCGTCGACGGCGGAGGAGCGCACGGCGAAGGGCGGAGCGAGGTCCGCGACGGCTTCGTCCACTTTCGCGATCGCCTCCTCGTCGCCCGAGGCGACGGCATCGACGAGGTCGCCCGAAAGCGCGACGCCCGGCGGCACCGTGATGCCCTGGCGCGTCGCGTCGCCGAGCCCCACGGCCTTCGAGCCGTAGAGCGAGGTCTCGCGCGCTTTCGCGAAGGGGACGACCTTCTTCACCCCGGCCTCACCCGAGCACCGTGACTTCGCCGGCGTCGCCGTCGACGCGCACCAGGACGCCGTCGGCGATGCGCTCCGTCGCCTCGCGCGTGCCGACGACGCCCGGTATGCCGTATTCGCGCGACACGATCGCCGCATGCGACAGGAGCCCGCCATTGTCGGTGACGACGCCGCCGAGGAGCGGCAGCAGGATGTTGAAGGCTTCCGTCGTCGACTCGGTGACGAGCACGTCACCCTTGGCGATCCGCCCGAATTCCGGCGGGCCCGAGACCCGGCGCGCCGGCCCTTCATAGACGCCCTTGCTGGCCGCGAGGCCGTAGAGGACCGTCGCCTGGTTCTCGGCCTTGGCGCTCCCGAAGATATGGCCGAGCGCGATGAAGGTGGCGCGCATGAGGCGCCGGGCCGCGGGCGGCAGGCCTGCGAGGTCGGGCGGCGGCGGCGCCGGCGGCCCGAGAGCGGGCGGCGCGTCCTTCGCCGTATGGGTCGCGCGGTAGAGAGCGCGCTGCTTCAGCTCTTCCGCCGGCGGACCGTCCCCGCCGGTGACCAGCGCCTGCATCTCCCCGATTCCCGCATCGAGCATCTGCTCGGGTGCGGCGAGCCGGCCCTGCTTCACCGCCCGCCGGCCGGCGGCGAGCGCCGCGCGCCGCATGAGGCCCGACGCCCAGATGTCGCTGTAGACGCCGCGCTCGTCGCGCAGGCGGTAGGTGAGCCGCGCCTCGCCGAGGAGAGCGTCGAATTCGTCGCGATGCGCCGCCGGAACCCGGGCGCGGATATCGGCGGTGCGGTCGTCGACGTCCGCGTGATCGGCCTCCTTGGATATGGCGACGCGGAGGGCGCGCAGGAGCGCATCCGGCAGCTCCATCGCCGACGGCTCGGCGATGTCGAAGCCGTCGACGAGCCGGTTGCCGACCAGGTCGAGATAGCCGGCGATCGCCGCGCCGGCCTCGCCGCCGAGCTCGCGCAGGCGGGCCAGCACCTTGCCGGGATCGCGCGCGGTCTCGAGCAGCCGGCGCGCCGCTTCGTCCTGCGCGAAAGCGCGTCTCAGGCGCTGCATCTCGTCCGAGCCGCCGGCCGACACCTCCGCCGCGCCGCGCATGAGGCCGAGGAGCTCGGCATGCGCGAGCCCGGTCCAGTCCTCGGCATGGGCGAGGAAGTCGCCGGTCGGGATCACGGCGCTCGCGGTGAAGCGCATATGCTGGGCGACCATGTCGCGATGGTGGTCGAAGCAGCGCTTCAGATACTGCGCCAGCTCCGCATCGGTGAGCTTGTCCGGATCGACGGCCTGGATCTCGCGGTGCCTGGCGATCGAGCCGGGCTTGTGCGTCTCGTCCCATTGCGTCAGCTGCTCGCGCCAGATCTTCCGCGCGAAGACCTCTTCGGCGCGCTTCAGGCGCTCGGGGATTTCCGCCTCGGGCGCCGGAAGCTTGCTGTTGTAGGCGAAGCCGTTCACATAGGCGACCTGGATGCCGTCGATCAGCATGCCGTAGAAGCGGGCGAAGTCGCCCGTGCCCTTTCTGAAGGCGGGCGGATGCATCTCCTGGAAATAGCGGGTCAGGGGCCGCGGGAAGTGCACCGGATCCTGCTCCCATGAGCCGGGCCCCGGCGGCTCGAAACGGAGAGGCTTCGCGGATGCGGTCATGACGGTTCTCCCTGGAGCGGCGATCCGCATTCGTACCAGCCTTCCCGGGTCATTACCTAGCGGAAAATGGTCACGGGGCCCGTCGCAGATCTTGTCGGCAACGCTCCGTCGCAGCGAACGCTCGATCTGCCGACCAATTTCGGTGACAGTGCATTTAATTTACGTAAAGAGTTAAATGCACTGTCACCGAAATATGGATGGAGAGTAACGAGCGGAGCGACTCTCAAGTCATCACGGGATTTCGGTGACAGTGAACTTAATTATGAAAAGAGTTAAATGCACTGTCACCGAAATAGGTTGCACTGTCACCGAAATAGGAGGGTAACGAGCCGAGCGACTCTCAAGCCATCGCGCTTAGCCGGGCGTCGCCGGATTCCGCCACGCTCTTTCGAACGGCAATCGCCAGGCATGCGGCGCGATGAGCTGGTGGATCGATTTCGGTCCCCAGGAGCCCGGCGGATAGAGGCTGACCGGCGGCGGCGCCTCGAGCAGCGGTGCGGAGACCTCCCACAGGCGCTCGATGCCCTCGGCGATGGTGAACAGCGTGTGGTCGCCGCGCATGACATCGAGGATGAGGCGCTCATAGGCCTCGAGCACGTCGCCGATCCAGCCCGTCTCGTTCATGGCGAACTGCATGCTGAGCTTGTCGAGCCGCATGCCGGGACCGGGCCTTTTGCCGTAGAAGGAGAGCGACACCTTGGAGGCGTCGGCGAGATCGAAGGTCAGGTGGTCGGGCCCCTGCGCGCCGACGCCGGAGCCCGCCGGGAACATGCTCTTGGGCGGCTCGCGGAAGGCGATGGAGATGATCCTCTGGCCTTCCGCCATGCGCTTGCCGGTGCGCAGGAAGAACGGCACGCCGGCCCAGCGCCAGTTGTCGATGTCGCATTTGAGCGCGATGAAGGTCTCGGTGTCGGATTCGGGATCGACTCCCTCCTCCGACCGGTAGCCGACGAACTGCCCGCGCACCACATGGCGCGGATCGAGCGGCAGCATCGAGCGGAAGACCTTGTTCTTTTCCTCGCTGATCGGCTCGGGCTCGAGCGCCGTCGGCGGCTCCATCGCCATGAAGGCGAGGATCTGGAACAGATGCGTCACCACCATGTCGCGGAACGCCCCGACATTCTCGTAGAAGGAGGCGCGCTTGCCGAGATCGAGCGTCTCGGGCACATCGATCTGCACATGATCGATGAAATTGCGGTTCCAGATCGGCTCGAACAGCCCGTTGCCGAAGCGGAAGGCGAGGATGTTCTGCGCCGCCTCCTTGCCGAGGAAGTGATCGATGCGGAAGATCTGCTCCTCCGTGAAGACCTCATGCAGCTGCGCATTCAGAGACCTGGCGCTGGCGAGGTCGGTGCCGAAGGGCTTTTCCATGATGATGCGGCTGCCGGCGACGAGACCCGCCTCGGCGAGGAGATGCACGGCGGCGAGCGCGGCGGCGGGCGGCACGCTCAGATAATGCGTGCGGCGGGCGTCTCCGCCGAGCGACTTCCCGGCCTTGCCGACCGCCGCCTTGAGCGCCGGGGCCCCGGCGGAAAGCGGCACATAGGTCAGGGTCTCGGCGAAGGCCGCCCAATCGGCCTCCTTGACCTCGCGAGTGGAAAACTTGTCGAGCGCCTCGCGGGCCAGCTTGCGGAAGCCTTCGGTGTCGATGTCCTCGAGCGCCACGCCGACGATGCGGCAGCCGCAGATGAAGCCCGCGGTGCACAGATAGAAGAGTCCCGGCAGGAGCTTCCGCCGCGAGAGATCCCCGGTCGCGCCCACCAGGACGAGCACTTGCGGATCCTTCGGTCCCATCCGGGATGCGTTCTTGGCCACGTCATCCATCCTCTGTTTCGGCTGCCGCTCGGAATGCGCGAGAATCGTGCCAGCTTCACGACGGCGAGTCCAGCCTGTGGCAGTTTGACAATTTTCCGCGACAGGGTGAAGAGTGGGAGATGTCCCTGCGCGATCTCCTGCCCCTGCTCGGCGTGCTTGCCGTCTCCTGCCTCTGCACCGCCATGCCGGCGGTCAACTTCACGGTCATGAAGGCGGGCGACCGTCCCAACATCGTTCCCGACAGGGCCTCAGCCCAGGCGGATGTCCGCATCCTCCATCCGGAAGAGCTCGCCAGGCTCGAAGCCGACGTCGCGCGGCTGGCCCGTGACAAGCTGCTCGGCTGCACGAAGGTCGAGGCCGTCGTCGAGCCGGGCCGACCGCCCTTCCCGCCGAATCCCGGCACCGACGGCAACTACTCCGCCTCCGTCGGTACCGTGACGCTCGATGCCCTGGGGCCCGTCGGCGGCGGCGCCCACACGCGCGGCGAATATATCGACATCGACCGCATCGGACCGCGCATCTATCTCCTCGCCCGCCTGATGATGGACGCGGCCGGCAAATAGCCATTGCAGATGCCCCATCCTCCTCACGTGATCGTCGTCGGCGCCGGATCGCTCGGCCTGTGCACGGCGCTGAGCCTCGCCGAGCGGGGCGCCAGGGTGACCGTCCTCGAAGCGAAGTCGATCGCTTCCGGATCGACCGGCCGGTCCGTCGGCGTGGTCGGCACGCAGTTCACCGATCCGCAGGAGATCCTGCTGCGCCGTCACGCGATGAAGCATTTCGCCCGCTGGGAAGACGCCGGGTTGCGCTTCAACCACATCGGCTATCTGCGCCTCGCCCGGACGCAGGCGCAAATGACTCTGTTTCGCGAGTCGGTGCGCATGCAGGCCGAAGCCGGATTTCGCGCGAGGCTCTATCCGGCCGACGAGCTGCGCCTGCTGGTTCCGCATATGGATGCGGCCGGTCTCGCCGGCGGCATCTTCGGACCCGACAACGGCTTTCTGGACCCGCATGAGCTGTGCACGTTCCTTGCCGGGAGGCTGAAGGCTTCCGGCGCGAGTCTCCGGCAATATTGCGCCGTCACCGGCGCCAGGCGGACCGGCGGCACCTTCCGCCTGCAGACGACCAGGGGCGTGTTCGACGGCGATGTGGTGGTGAACGCCGCCGGCGCCTGGGCGCCGCGCCTTGCCGCCATGTTCGGCCAGACATTGCATGTGCGTCCCGAGCGTCACGAGGCGGTCATGGTCCTGCTCGACCGCCCTCTCGACTATGTGATGCCCATGGTCATGGACCTGGTGAATGGCGAGGGAACGGGCCTGAACTTCCGCCATGAGAAAGCCGGCGAGCTCATTGCCGAGATCCACAAGGCCGATTCGACGCCCGCCGAGGATCCCGACGACTACAACGAGCAGTGCGAGGAGTCCGCCAAGATCCATCTGGCCGAGCTGTTGCTGGAGCGCCTGCCTTTGCTCTCCGGTGCCAGGCTCGGGCGCGGCTGGGCCGGTCTCTATCCGGTGACCGCCGACCATCGTCCCTTCGCCGGCCCGATCGATGCCGCCGAGCCGCGCCTCGTCACGGCCGCGGGTGCCGGCGGCTATGGCATCCAGCTGGCCCCGGTGATCGGCCAGGTCGCGGCCGACTGGGCGTTGCATGGCGCGCCCGTCTCGACGCCCGGACTGGACGACCTCGCACCCTCCCCGGCCCGCAATATCGCGGCATGAGCAAGGATATTCCATGAATGACGGCTTCTTCGTCCACCCTCTCCTGCGCGCTGGCCTGGCGGCGCTGTTGCTTCTGGCCGTGCTCCCGCTTCGCGCCTCGGCTGAAGGCTTTCTCGATCCGACGCCGCGCATAGCCGTCATATCGGCCTTCGAGGAGGAATGGACGGTGCTCAAAAGCGAGATCCGGGAGCCGGCAGAATACCGGATCAACGGACGCAGCTTCATCGCCGGCAAGCTGGCCGGCAAGGACGTCGTCCTGCTCCTGAGCGGCGTCAGCATGGTCAATGCGGCGATGAACACGCAGATCGCGCTCGACCGCTTCCCGGTCACCGCGGTGATGGTTTCGGGCATCGCCGGCGGCGTCGATCCGGATCTGCATATCGGCGATGTGGTGATCGCCGATCGCTGGGGCCAGTATCTGGAGGCGGTCTTCGCCCGCGAGACGCCGGACGGCTTCGCCATCCCGGACTGGATGGAGAAGGACGGCTTCGCCGGCCACGGCATGATGATCCCGCGCGCGGTCGAGGTGACGAGGCAGGACAAGGGCCCGGAGCGCCGCTTCTGGTTCCCGAGCGATCCCGGCCTGCTCGCTGCGGCGCGCAAGGTCGCCTCCGAGGTCGGCCTCGTGCGGTGCGCCGGCGCCGGCACATGCTTGCATCATGGTCCGAAGATCATCGTCGGCGGCAACGGCGTGTCCGGCCAGGCCTTCGTCGACAATGCCGAGTTTCGCGACTATGTGTGGAGGACCTTCAAGGCCCGGCTTCTCGACATGGAAAGCGCCGCGGTCGCCCATGTCGCCTATGCCAATGGCGTGCCGTTCCTGGCGGTGCGCAGCCTGTCCGACCTGGCCGGCGGCAATGGAGAAGCCAACGAGATGACGACCTTCATGGCGCTGGCGTCACGCAATTCGGCCGCGGTCGTCATGGCCGTCCTGAGGGACATGCCGTGACTTCACGATGAGGACGCGCCGGCCGGAGCGAACCGCATGGACATGCGCCCGAGCGGACCATAGTCCGCCGAGACATGATCGCCGGGGCCGATCTCGAGTGGCACGAGGCAGGTGCCGGTGGTCACCACCTGGCCCCTGGCGAGCATCAGGCCGTGCCGCGACAGCTCGTTGGCGAGCCAGGCCAGGGCGGTGCGCGGGTCGCCGAGCACATTGGCGCCGATGCCTTCGCGCTCAAGGCGCGCCCCGACCCGGCCGACGACCCGATGGGCCGCCAGATCGAGGCTGCGCCATGACGCCGGCGCTTCCGGCCCGAGCACGAACTGGTGCCCGCAGGCATTGTCGGCGATCAGCTGCGCCGCGCCCACGAGGGTGAAGTCCGTATAGCGGGAATCGGGTATCTCGATCGCGAGATGCAGCGCCGCCACGGCCGCGAGCACCTCGCTCTCGCCATAGGGCTCCTCGCGCGGCGGCAGGTCTCGCGCCATCCGGAAGGCGAACTCGGCTTCCGCGACGCGCATGTGATTCTCGCCGAAGACCAGCGTGGCACCGTCCGGATGGACCATCTCCGCGAGGAGGCGCCCGGCGAGCGGGCCGTCGACGGCGATATGGCGCTGGCCGGCGAGGCTCGTGGCGGCGATCTTCCAGCCGAACAGCGCTCCGGTGCTCAGCCGCGCGAGATGCGACTGGACCAGATAGGCATCGGCCCGTGTCACCGGCCGCAGCGCGGAAGGCAGGGCGTCCAGCGTGGTGCCGTCTCGCCAGTGCCCGATCAGCAGGTCGGATGCCTCTCTAGCCTTTGCCGGTTCCACGATGCGCCATCCTCCTCATCTCGGTGTCCGTCTCTATTCCGGCTTCCGCTTGTGCCGCGCCATCGTCTTCAGATAGGCGAGCACGTCGTCGATCAGCCTCTCCGCATCGGGATGCGCCGCGAAGCCGGGCATGGTAGCATTGTAGCGCACCGCGCGCGGGTCCATCACCCATCTGCGGATCCAGTCGGGTGACAGATATTCGGTGACGCTCACCGGATAGTTGAGCTCGGGCGCCTTGCTTCCGCCCTCGCCGTTGATCGTATGGCAGGCCATGCAGTTCTCCCGGAAGGCGACGAAGCCCTTCCTGGCCTGGTCGGAGGCCGTCGCGGGCGGACTGAGGCCGGGAAAGCGGTCGGCGAAGGTCACGAGATCGACGCCGGTGACCTGATAGGGCCAGCCATTGGCGCCGTCGGCGCGAAGCTCCTGTGAGCGGAGGTTGTCCCAGACGAGATAGAAGGGAGCGAGCGGCACGTCCTTCCGGTTCTCGAAGCGGTTCTGGACGGTGAACGTCTCCTGGTCGAGCCGGCGATAGACGAGATAGGCCCGATGCCGCGCGAAGCGCTCCATGGCGAGGACAGGCTGGTAGCCGTCCACGCAGGTGAACAGCACCTCGTCGCTTTCCTTCCAGCGCTCGCCATAGATCGCGGTAAAGAGCTTGCCGGCATCGAAGCCTTCATAGGTGACATTCTTGTCCTCATGCGGCTCCCAGACGGTGATCCGGGTGGCGGGGACCTTCCGCGCGATCTCGGCTCCGCTCAGCTGCGCGACCGGCTTGCCGTGGATCGACAGGCGCAAGGTCGCGTCGGCGGCGAAAGCGGTGGTCGAGAGGAGGCTCACCACTGCCAGCATGGCCCAGATCATTCGCGCCAGCATCGTGCCGCCTTTCCTGTATCCGCGCGCCGAGATTGAATCGCCGCGCGATCACCGTCAAGGCTCGACGGGGCCGGGCTTGACGCGTTCCCCGTCCGCGTCAGAGACGCAGCATGCTGAGCGCCAGGGTCTTGGCGCGCGGCAGGATGCTGTCGAGCAGGATGTATTCATCGGCCGTATGGGAATGGCCGCCCACCGGGCCGGTCCCGCAGAGGGTCGGCGCGCCCTGCGCCGAGGCCACGCCCGAATCGGCGCAGCCGCCGCTGACTTCCCCTCCGACCGTTGTCCCGATCTCGGACGCTGCCTGCCGGTAGAGCCTGAAGAGCGCATCGCTGCGCTCCGACGGCTCGAAGGGCAGGAACTCGCCATAGACCTCGAACGTCGCCGCGCTGCGCGCGACGTCCGGCGTGCCGAAGACATCCTCGATTGATCTGAGCGCAGGGCCCCTGTCGGCGGCGGCGAGGTACCTGACCTCGGCTTCGCCGGTGCAGAGCGGCGGCACCGTGTTGATGGTCCTGCCGCCTTTCACCATGCCGACATTCACCGTGATGCCGCGCTCGAGATCGGTCAACGACTGCAGCCTGATGATCTTGTGGGCCGCCTCCTCGATCGCGTTCACGCCATCCATGAAGGCCGAGCCTGAATGCGCGGCTTTGCCCTGCACCTCGAATCTCATGAACAGGGCGCCCTTGCGCCCGGTCACCACATTGCCGGACGGACGGCCGGGCTCGGCGTTGAATACCGCGCGCGCCTTCTGCGCGTGCCGGGCTATGGTCTCCCGCGAGGTCGGCGATGCGATCTCCTCATCGGGGGTGAAGAGGCACGCCATCGGCCGCCTTCCGGCATGGGCGTGCCGGGCGATGGCGGCGAGGACGCCCAGATTCATCACGAGGCCGCTCTTCATGTCGGCCACGCCGGGGCCGTAGGCGCGTCCCGCGGCGGTGCGAAAGGGCCGTTTCCCGGCCTCGCCGATCGGAAAGACGGTATCCATGTGCCCCAGCAGCAGGATATGGTCGCCCAGGCCGCCGGGGCCGGAGGTGACGAGCAGCCCGTCGCCGTTCTCGCCCAGGGGAACCGGCCGGGCCTCGAGCCCCTCCGCCGCCGCATATGCCGCCAATGCCGACCGGACCGCCTCGATCCCTCTCGCATGGCGTGAGGGCGAATCCATATTGACGATGGCCTCCAGGAGCCTGAGCATCCTGTCGTGCCCTTGATCGAGCGCTTGGACGACGCGCCTCTCCTCGTCATTCGGTCCTGTCGCCATCTCGGAGTCCCTGCCTATGTTATCGGACGAACAGCCGGCGCGGCGTCTTGGTCATGATCTCGGCGCCGTCGCGGGTGATCGCCACCGTGTCGCTGAAGGCCAGGCCTTTCGCGTAGGTATACATATGGAAGACCATTCCCGGCTCGAGCGACCAGGACGATTCGGGCTTGAACGCCCTGGTGAAGTCGCTGGTCACCGGCAGGCCGATGAAGCCGAGCGTATAGCCGGTGACGTTGTCGTACCGGTCCCTGAGGCCGGATTTCAGCACCGCATCGCGCAGCCTTGCATCGACAGCGCTCGCCGACGCGCCGGGCTTCATCTCCTCGAACTGGCGGTCCTGATATTCGATCAGCCGCTTCGCATCGTCCTTCATCTGGCTGCTGGGCGTCCCGATCGAGGTCGAGCGCATCAGCCGGGCGCCATAGCCGCCGACCAGCGGAAGCGATTCGACATGGAGGACGTCGCCCTCCTCAAGCGTGTGGCTGCCCAGGCGGCCGTGAAGCGAATCGGACCGCTTGCCCGAGGCGATCAGGGCGTTGCGGCCGTTGTCGGCTCCCGCCCGCAGGGCCTCGGCATAGAGTGCTGCGGCGCATTCGCGCTCGGACACGCCCGCTCCGGCGGCCTCGACGGCCGCGTGCATGGCGCGGTCGGCGATGACCGCGGCCTGCCTTATATAGGCGAGCTCGCGCTCCGACTTGATCAGCCGCAGCTCCCTGATGCGGCCGGAAAAGTCGATGAACCGCGCATCCGGCAACGCCTTCTCGATGGACCTGAAACGGCCGACCGGCAGGAAATGCGAATCGAGCTCCACCGCTATCGCCGCGCGCGACAATCCCTTGTCGGATATGGCGCGCTGCAAGGCGTCGATGGGATCTTCGACGTCGCTGAAGGTCGTATAGTCCGCGAGCCACGACTGCTCGCGGAAGGTCGGCTCGTCGAGACGGCGGACGATCGCGAAGGGAGCGCGGCTCTGCGGCAGCACCGCGCATTGGTATATGGCCGCCGGCGGGGCATAGCCGAAGAGATAGACCATATGCTCGAGCGAATCGACGAGCAGCGCGTCGGCCCCGGCTTGCGCCATGAGCTTCCTGACCGCCGCGATCCTGGCTTCATGTTCTTCCGTCGCAAACATCTTCGTCATCACACACCTTCTTTGAACGATTTTTTTCTTCAGCCGCCTGGCCTCGCGCGGGCGTCAGCCCATGGCCTGCAGGTCCCGGGTGCTGTGGTTGAGCGAGCGCGCCCCGGCCGGTTCCATGACCATGATGTTCTCGATCCGCACGCCCCATTTCCCGGGAATGTAGATTCCGGGCTCGTTCGAGAAGACCATCCCCGGCGCCAGCCGCAGCCGGCTCCCGGACACCAGATAGGGCTCCTCATGCGCGTCGATGCCGAGACCATGCCCGATCCGATGAATGAAGAAGTCGCCGAAGCCCGCTTCCGCGATGACTTGCCTGCCGGCGCGATCGACGTCCTCGGCGGAGATTCCCGGCCTGGCCGCCAGGGCCGCCGCCTCATGGGCGGCGTTGACGATGTCGTAGATCCGGACGAACTCGTCTTTCGCCTTGCCGGCGACCGGCGTGCGGCAAGTGTCCATCACATAGCCCTTCCGCACGGCGCCGAAATCGATCACCACCGGATCGCCGGCCTCGATGATCCGGTCCGATCCGTGATGCAAAGGCGAGGCGCCGTTTGGTCCGGCCCCGACATCGCACCACTCGATCGCCTCGAACCCTCTCTCGCGGATCATGTCCATGATGCGCTGGCGGACCTGGTTCTCGCTGCGTCCGATGAGCCGCTCATGCTCATGGAAATCGTCCCAGAAATCGTCGAAGAGCTTCGCCGATTCCTCGAGCAGCGAGATCTCTTCCGCGCTCTTGATCTCCCTCAGCTTCGACAGGACCGGGTCGCCGTCGACGAACCGGGCGTTCGGGAGAGCCTTCTGAAGCCCCAGCACGAACCCGCCCCACAGCTTCGCGTCGATGGCGATCCTCTTGGGCGCGCCCAGGACGTCGCGGACCAGCTCCATGGGGTTGTCCGTCTCCGCCCAGCCCCTCACCTCGAACAGGCCCTTGGGCAGGCGCTCGGAAAGCGGCACCTGCAACGCCGGCAGGACGGCCAAGGCGTCGCCCGACGCCCGCACGATGAGCGCGTTGAAGCGCTCGGTCTGCGGCAGCCGCGTCCCGGACAGGTAGAACTGGTTGGCCGACGGGCCGGCGATGAACGCGTCGATCTGGCTCTCCGCCAGCGCCCGGGCGACGTTCCGCAACCGTCCCGCAAATGGTTCGCTCATGTCTTTCTTCCTCTGCTGTTCGGCTTGTCGCTGCCGGCCATGCCGCTGTCGCCGACCATTGCGCTCCTGGCGTTGGTCCATCTGCCGGCGATCGCGGCGTTCCCCATTTCCTGGACGATCTGCGAGAACAGTGTCCGCGCCGCCTTCGAAAGGCCGCGCCGGGCATGGACCGCCGCCACGAATGTCCGGCGCACCTCGGGCGCGATGATCGGCAGGGCCTTGAGCTCGCCCCGCCTTATCTCCTCGGCCGCGGCGTTTGCCGGCAGGAACGAATATCCCATGCCGCTGAGCGCGAACGCCTTGAGCAGATCCACCCCGTCCGTCTCGATGACGCAGCGCACCGCGAGGCCCTTTCCGGCGGCGATGCTGTCGATGACCGTCCGCAGGCCGTTGCCCCGGCAGGGCAGGATGAGCGGCATCCTGACGACTTCCTCGAAGGTCAGCGCCGTCTTCGCGATGTCGAATTTCGCGCCGACGATGCAGGCCGGCTCGGTGAGTATGGGAACGATC
The DNA here is from genome assembly GCA_050246735.1 of Parvibaculaceae bacterium. Lineage (GTDB taxonomy): Bacteria > Pseudomonadota > Alphaproteobacteria > Rhizobiales > Aestuariivirgaceae > Taklimakanibacter. The sequence continues at coordinate 69,135 of JBFWVM010000011.1, forward strand.
TTGAGGTCGGTGCGCGCGATCTCGGTCACGTTGTAGGTCGGGAAGATCGCGATATCGACATGCCCCATCTCGAGCAGGCTGCGCGCGGCGTCGCTGTACCCTTCGCGGACGACGAACGACACCTCGGGATTGTCGCGCTTGAACCGGCTCAGCACCTCGAGGATGGTACGGATGCTGGACGGCGTCACGCTCAGCGCGACCGAGCCGGTCAGCGTGTGGGCCCTGGCGCCCAGGTCGTTGGAGAGGTCGAGAAAGCCCTTCTCCAGGACGACGACCTGGTCATACAGCCGCTTGCCGTCCTCGGTGAGATCGACGCCGCGCCAGTGACGCCGGAGGATCTCGGTGTTCAGGTGGCTCTCGAGATGCCTGATCTGCTTGCTGAGCGCCGGCTGGGAGATGCCCAGCGTCTGGGCGGCCTTCGAGAAGCTTTTGACGTCGGCGACGACCACGAAATAGTGGAGCGCGCGGGAACCGATGGCGAGCAATCTCTGGTGGCTGGCTTTGTCCATGGGCGCTTCAGGATCCGAGGCTCATCCGGCCCGCTTTGCTTCGTGGCGCCGCAGCAGCCGTCCGGCCAGCTCCGAGCCCAGCACCAGCAGCGTGGTTCCGGCGACGAGGATGACGGATATCGCGGCGATGGTCGGGCTGAGCTCGAAGCGGGTCGCGTTGAGCAGCTGCTTGGGCAATGTCGGCGCCGACGGTCCGCTGACGAAGACGGCGACCACCACCTCGTCGAAGGATATGATGAAGGCGAAGAACGCCGCCGTGACGACCGCCGAGGCGATCAGGGGAAGCATGACGGTCCTGAACGCGGTGAGCGGGCCGGCGCCCAGGCTGCGCGCCGCCTTCTCCAGGTTGAAGTCGAAGTTCTGCAGCGCGCCCATGATCACCATGACGACGAACGGGGTTGCGAGAACGAGATGCCCCAGGATCAGGCCGGTCTGGGTGTCGATGAGGCCGAGGGGAGACAGCTGGAAATAGAGCGACACCGCCGTGATGATGTTGGGGACGAGAAGCGGCGACAGGATGACCGCGAGAAGAGCGCCGCGGAACGGAAAGCTGGCCTTGGCCAGCGCCAGCGCCGCCATCGCGCCGATCACGACCCCGATCACCGCGGTCGCCGCGGCCACGCGCAGGCTGACGAAGGTCGCCGTGATCCAGTCGCGGTCGCCGAAATAGGCCTCGTACCAGCGCCAGGAAAAGTCGGTCGGCGGGAATTTCAGGTAGGCCGACGAGCCGAAGGACAGCGGGATGAGGATGAGGATCGGCACGAGGAAGAAGACGATCGTCAGGAACGTGATGCACCGGGAAAAATCGGGAAGCCGCCCGCCTTCGGCGTAGCTCGCGGCGCTCTCGCTCGCCGCCGCCGCGGAGGGGCCGCGCCGGCCGAGCATCGTGACGAGGACCAGCGCTCGCGTCGCCATGCGCACCAGCTTCTGCCCGCTGTTGCTGTATGTTCCGCTGGCGCCGATGACCGAGCCGAAACCCAGGACCTTCTGGAACACGAGCAGTATGGCGACGGTGACCACGAGCAGGACGACCGCCATGGCGCTGCCCAGCTGCATGTTGCCGATGAGGTTGATCTGCTTCTCGATGATCATGACGAATGTCGTGTCGCCCGGGCCGCCGAGCAGGGTCGGCGTCACCCAGTAGGACAGGGCCATCACGAACACCAGGACCGACCCGACAGCGGCGCCCGGCAGCGTCAGGGGGAAGAATATCGCGGCCATCGCGATGAAGCGGCTCGCGCCGAGGCTGCGGGCCGCTCCGAGGAGGCGCTGGTCGATCAGCTTTATCGAGTTGTAGATGGGAAAGACGGAGAACGGCAGCAGCACGTAGATCAGCCCGACATAGACGGAGAACGGCGTGTAGAGAAGCGAGACCGGCCTGTCGACGATGCCGGCGCCCACCAGCAGGTTGTTCGTCACCCCCTGGCGGCCGAGAAGCACGATCCAGGCATAGCTTCGCACCAATGTGCTGATCCACATCGGCAGCACGATGAGCCAGGTGATGATTTTCGCCGTGAGGGCGGAGCTGCGCGCCATCGTGATGGCGACGGGATAGCTGATCACGACGCATATGACGGTCACCAGGGCGGCCATGGTGATCGTCGAGCGGATCGAATGGAGGATGTTCCGGTCGCTCAGCAGGTCGACATAGGGCTGGAAGTTCAGGCTGGCGTAGTCGATGCTGGTGAGCAGCATGCGGACCAGGGAGCCGACATAGATGAGCGAGAAGAGGAGGACGAGCGGCGCCAGGAGCGCGGTGGTCCTGAGAGCCGGATGGGCGAGGAGGCGAGCCGGCGACATCCCGCCCGACGATCTCCGGCCCACGGCCGCGTCCGTTTCACCCTGATATGACGGCTGGCGCAATTTTCGGTCTCTCATCCTTTCGGGATACCCGGCCTGAGGCCGGGCATCCCATCTCATGATCGGCTGTCGGGCGGCTTGCCGGCCTCAATTCTCGAGCAGGAACTGCTGCCAGCGCGCCACCGCCACTTCGCGCCAGGTCTTCTTCTCCTTCGGGTCGATCTGCGCCCACCATCCATAGTCGATCAGGATCTGCTTCTCCGCATTCTTGGGATAGGTCGGGATCGAATGCGCGACGTCCTCGGAAATCTGCTCGAACGCGGCCGGGTTCGAAGGGCCGAGCGGCTGCAGCGCCGACAGTCTCGCCTGCCCGTCCGCCTTGAGATAGAAGGCGATGAACTTCATCGCGTTCTCCTTGTTCTTGGCCCCCTTGGGCACGACGAGATAGTCCTTGATGAGGGCTCCCTGGTTGAAGGTGTAGTCGACCGGGGCGCCGTTCTGCTTGAGGGCCTCGATGCGGCTGCTGGACACGATCGCGATGTCGGCTTCGCCGCTCGCCAGCGCCTCCGGCCCCATGGCCGAGGTGGTGGACCATTTCACCACGTCGGGCCGGATCTTGCGCAGGCTGGCGAACGACCGGTCGAGATCGAGGGGGTACATCTTGTCCATGGTGACGCCCTCGGCCAGCAAGGCGTATTCGAACGGCGCGTTGGGATAGTCGCCGGCGTCGATCACGCGCGCGCCCGGGAATTTCTTCGTATCCCAGACGTCGGCCCAGCTCTGCGGGCCGTTCTCGCCGAAGGTCTTGGTGTTCCAGCCGATGACCCGCGAATAGGAGACACCCTCGGCGCCGTATTTCAGCAGCGCCGTCTGCGGCATCTGCTTGCGCGTCTCTTCGTCGAGCACCGAATAGTCGATCTCTTCCAGCAGGCCCTGCTCGGCGAGCGCCAGATAGTCGCCCTGGTTCACCTCTGCGACGTCCCATTGGACATTGCCGCTCTCGACCATGGTCTTGATCTTGACCAGCGAGGGCCCGGAATCGTCGACGACGTCGATGCCCGTCGCCTTCTCGAAGTGATCGAAGATCGCCTTGCGCTCGGCGGCCTGGAAGCTGCCGCCCCAGGACGAGACGACGACCGATCCATCGGCGGCCGCGGTCAGGCTGGACAGGCCGAACCCGGCGGCCGCGATCATTCCTGCGATCATCCATCGACATTGTCTTTTCATTTCATTCCTCCTGTTGATCTATGACGGATCGAAGAGACGCACGTCGCCGTCGTCCCAGTTCAGATGGACCGTGCTGCCCACGGTCGTCTCCAGGTCGGACTGCCGGCAGGCCACAGAAACCAGAAGCTGCGCTCCCGACGTCGTCGCGATCCGGAGCTTGCGCCGGTTGCCGAAGAAGAGCGCCTCTTCCACCACGCCCGACACGACGCCGTGCGCCTCGTCGCACAATTTTATGTGCTCGGGGCGCATCATCAGATTGATCCTCTGCCCCGCCGCCAGGCTGCGCGCCCGCGCCGTGAACGCGACCGAGCGGCCCAGCAGGCCGAGCTTGCAGGAGCGCGCATCCGCGCGCTCGACCGTGGCCTCGATGAAGTTGGACTCGCCTATGAAGCGGGCGACGAACTCGCTTTCCGGATCCCAGTAGAGCTCGCCCGGGCTTCCGAACTGGACGATCCGGCCGTCGTTCATGACGGCGATGCGATCGGACAGCGACAGCGCCTCGTCCTGGTCGTGGGTCACGTAGATCATCGTCATGCCGCTGTCGCGGTGGATGCGCTTGATCTCGAACTGCATGTCCTCGCGCAGGTTCTTGTCGAGGGCGCCGAGCGGCTCGTCCAGGAGGATGACCGGCGGATCGAAGACGAGGGCGCGCGCCAGGGCGACGCGCTGCTGCTGTCCGCCGCTGAGCTGCGCCGGGAAGCGGTCCGCGAAGCGCTCGAGCTGGACCGCGCCGATCGACAGGCGGACCTTGTCGTCGATCTCGGCGGCGGGCAGCGAGCGCATGCGCAGCGGAAAGGCGATGTTTTCGGCGACCGTCATATGCGGGAACAGCGCATAGTGCTGGAACACCACGCCGACGTCGCGCCGTTCCGGCGGCAGGTGGTCGATCCGGTTCCCCGCGATCATGATGCGTCCGGCATCCGGCGTGATGAAGCCCGCGATCATGGACAGCGTGGTCGTCTTTCCGGAGCCGCTCGGACCGAGGAGCGTCACGAATTCGCCGCCCTCGACCATGAGGGACAGATCGCGCACCGCGATCATCGAGCCATACGACTTGGAAATGCCGGCGAGCTCGAGACTGGACCGCTGCCGGGCATGCTGGCGCCTGAAGATGTCGGCCCGCATATCTCAGGCTGTCCGCAGCCGGTCTTGAATCCCGAGATCCTCCCAGGTCTTTCTCTGCGTCAGGCGCTCGCCGTATTTGCGCTTGGAGAAGACCCGGTCGCCGGCAAGGATGGCGTTCGCCTGGAGGCGCGCGAGCTGCGTGTCCCTGGTGTGGAGGGCCCCGGCCCTGACGTCCCTGGCGGCGCGGTCGATGGGAAAGAACTTGAACAGCGACCGGCTGCCGCAGATTTCCGCGGCGCGCTCGACGACCATCGCCGCCACCTGGCGCGCCGTGTGCAGCGCGCTGTAGGTGGGCGACAGGCAGCGCTCGAAGTCCTTCTGCTCCCACAGCCAGTTGGCGTACCAGAAGGAGGATCGCGCCGCCTGCAGGCCGCCATGCATTTCCGTCAGCCAGTACATGTAGACCTGGTCGCTCTGCAGATAGTCCTGCTGCTTCACGAAATTGACCGTGAAATCGAACACGCCCTGGGCCGTTCCGATCAGATGGGCGATGTGGCCGAGATCGAACGTATAGGGATCGTTCTGCACGAAATCGCCGGGTTGTCCCAGGGTGTTCTCCTCCGGGATGAGCACGTCGTCGAGCTCGACGCTCCAGCTTGCCGACGCCCGCAGTCCGGTGCATTCGCTCCAGGATTGCGGATTGAACTTGATGCCCTGGCTGTTCTTGGGGACGACCGATATGACCAGGCCGTCGTCGTTGCGGGTCATTCCCGGCGCCAGCGCCCAGATCAGGACATAGTCGGCTTCCGGCGCCAGCGTGCAGAAATGCTTGGTCCCGCTGACCAGGAAGCCGCCCTTGGTCGGGCGCAGCACCGAGCCGATCTTGAGCTTCTCGGCTTCCGTGCGCGCGGTCTTCAGGGCATTGGTGTTGACCTCGCTTCCGAGCGATCCGACGAGCGCCCCCCGCCGGGCGATGTCGCCGAGGACCTTCGAGCGGATCGGGTCATGGGCATTCTGGACGATGACCTGGCAGTTGACCCAGTGGATCATCATGTTCCAGCCGGTCGACGAGCAGGCTTCCGACAGTTTTTCCACCACCAGATGCTGGACGATGCCCGACGAGTTCTCTCCCAGGTCGTGGCCGCCATATTCGACGGGAATGCCGATACCCAGGAATCCGAGCTCCTTCAGCCGGTTCATGTTCTCGGCCGGATAGGCGGCGGCGTCGTCGTACTGACGCGCCCGCGCGCGGAACTCGGGCACGAGCGAAGCGGCCAGGTCCACCCATTTCTTCTGGGCCTTTGGGATATCAAAGTTCATTCAGACATTCCTTCCGCTTATCTCAGGATGACAGGGAGATGTCGCCACGCAGCTTCCCGTGGCAGTAGATGATCGGATCCGCGTTGTTTATCCTTGCGCGCAGCACACGGCCGATGACGATTTCATGATCGCCGGCGGGGACGATCTGATGAACATGGCATTCGGCATAGGCCGACGTCTCGCACAGGATCGGGCCGAGCGAGCCTTCATGCCGGTAGTCGACTTCCGAGAACTTGTCCTCGATCTTCGTCGAGAATTTCTGCGCCAGCTCGATGCCGGCGCGCGACATTATGTTCAGGCAGAACGATCCGGAGCTCTTGATCGTCTCGAGCGTGAACTTTCCCTTCTCGATGCACACCAGCAGCAATGGCGGATCGAGCGAGACGGAGGAGACCGCGCTCACCGTCATGCCGACGGGGGCTCCATCCCGGGCCGTCGCGGTCACGACGGACACTCCCGCGGGGAGAGCGCCCATCACCTTCTTGAATTCGATTGTCGGCAAACCTGCCTGGGGTAGAGCCATACCCAACAATCCCCGCACCGCGTCGTTCTTATGATCTGGAGGTTACTGTAGGGACCGGGCTGCTCATGAGTAATTCATAATAGGAAACCAGCATATTCTTTGTGGTTATATCTTACTCTGAGGAAGAATGTCGCTCTTCCGCCCGCGCGAGCTTCGACATGGACCGGAGATACCGCGGCAACTCGCCCCGGAAAAGCTTGACGATGGAGCCGCTGTCGCATGTCCGCGCGGGCGCCGCGCATCCGCACTCATGCCTTGACACACCCATGCCCTATGCGAGCACAATGGTCCTTTGCCGATGAAACGGACGGGAGGAATAAATGAACAGAAAACTGGCTTTGGCCGTGGCCGTGGGCCTGTTCGGCATGGCCATGGCGCTGCCGCTGGCGGGGGACGGTGCCGTCAGGGCAGCCGAGAAGGACGTTCTCGTGATCGGGCAGTCCGGCGATCCTGACAATCTCGACCCGGCCGTGACGGTGACCAACAACAGCTGGACGGCGATGTATCCGGCCTATGAAAGGCTGGTCAAGTTCAAGGTCAAGGACGGCAAGGGCTCGACCGAAGTCGAAGGCGACGTCGCCAAGTCGTGGACGACGAGCGCCGACGGCAAGGAATGGACCTTCACTCTCGCCGACGGCCACAATTTCGCTTCCGGCAAGCCGGTCGACGCGGCGGCGGTGAAGTTCACCTTCGACCGCCTCATCAAGATCGGCAAGGGTCCGGTCGCGTCCTTCTCCCAGATCGACCGGGTCGAGGCGCCCGACGGCCACACCGTGAAGTTCTTCCTCAAGGAGCCGTTCGGTCCCTTCCTCTCGACGCTCGCGACCTCCGGCGGCTCGATCGTCGATCCGGCGGTCATGGAGAAGGAGCAGAATAGCGACCAGGCCCAGGCCTATCTCGCCGAGCGCACCATGGGCTCCGGCGCCTTCCAGGTCACCGGCTGGGAGAAGGGCCAGCAGATCACGCTCGAGCCCAACCCGCACTGGGCCGGCCCGAAGCCCGCCTTCCGGCAGGTCGTCATCAAGATCGTCAAGGAGGCCTCGGCGCGCCGCCTGCAGCTCGAGAAGGGCGACCTCGATATCGCCCAGGACATACCCGTCGATCAGCTCGAGGCGCTGCGCAAGAGCGAAGGCGTCACGGTCGTCGACGAGCCGAGCTTCTTCGTGACCTATCTCTACCTGAACAACAGCCGCAAGCCGCTCGACAATGCCAAGGTGCGCCAGGCCATCTCCTATGCCGTCGACTACAAGGGCATCATCGACGGGATCATGCTCGGCCAGGCGGTGCAGATGCGCGGTCCGATCCCCGTCGGCATGTGGGGGCATGACGAAAAGGTCACCCAGTACAGCTACGATCCCGCGAAGGCGAAGCAGCTTCTGAGCGAGGCGGGCGTCAGCGGTGCGAAGCTCGGCTATCTCTATGCCAAGACCGATCCGAGCTGGGAGCAGATCGGCCTCGTTCTGCAGCAGAATCTCGCCGCCGCCGGCATCACCCTCGAGCTCCAGCAATATGCCTATCCGACGATGCGCGAGAAGCTCAACAAGGGCGACTTCGATATCGCCGTCGGCAACTGGACGCCCGACTACGGCGATCCCTCGATGTTCATGAACTTCTGGTTCGACTCCTCGCTGAAGGGCCTGTCGGGAAACCGCGCCTTCTATGAGAACGCGAAGGTCGACGACCTGATCCGCAAGGCGGCGACGGCGACCGACGACGCCAAGCGGACCGAGCTCTACCAGGAGGCCCAGCGCATCACGGTCGAGGAGGCGCCCTATGTCCTGCTCTTCCAGCGCAACTACCAGTTCGCCATGCGCAGCAACGTGAAGGGCTATATCTACAACCCGATGCTGCTGCAGATCTGGAACTTCGAGACGATGTCCAAGCAATAAGGCATCCCGATCCCGGCATGCGCTCCGGCCCGCGGCCGCAAGACGCATGCCGGGATCGGCTCGGCGGCGGCGGATCGCCTCGAACTTCGGCCCGCGCAACCCGCAGCACTGGTGGATGAAGTCATGTCCTTCGCGAGCATCGTAAGGCGCCGCCTGATCCTTCTCGTCTTCGTGGTCTTCGGCGTCTCGGTGGTGACCTTCGTCATTTCCCACATGATCCCGGGCGACCCGGCGCGGATGATGGCGGGCGACCGCGCCACCAACGAGATCGTCGAGAACATGCGCCGCCAGCTCGGCCTCGACCGCCCGCTGCCGGAGCAGTATGTCACCTATGTGGGCCAGCTCGCGCGCGGCGATTTCGGCATCTCGATCAGGACGAGCCGCCCGGTGATCGAGGACCTCGTCCGCTTCTTTCCGGCCACCATCGAGCTCGCCATCGCCGCCCTTCTGTTCGCCGTCGCCGCCGGCGTCCCGCTCGGCGTCATATCCGCCGTCGCCAAGGATCGCTGGATCGACCAGATCGCCCGCACGGTCTCGGTGACCGGCATCTCGACGCCGGCCTTCTGGCTGGGCCTGCTCCTGATCTATCTCTTCTACGGCCGGCTCGGCTGGCTGCCCGGCTCCGGCCGGATCGCCGCCGGCGTTCCTCCGCCCGCTTACGTCACCGGGCTCTACACGATCGACGCCCTCGTCACCTTCGACTGGCCCGCCTTGCGCAGCGCGCTCCTGCATCTGGCGCTGCCGGCCCTGACGCTCGGCTTCGTCCATCTCGGCATCGTCACCCGGCAGATCCGCTCGGCCATGCTCGACGTGCTCAAGGAGGACTATATCCGCACCGCGCGCGCCAACGGCCTGACCCGAAGGCGCATCCTGGTCGGCCATGCGCTGCGCAACGCCCTCATCCCCTCCGTCACCATGATCGGCCTCGCCTTCGGCGATCTCCTGTACGGCGCGGTCCTGACCGAGACCGTCTATGCCTGGCCGGGCATGGGCAACTACGTGGTCCAGTCGATCGGCGCTCTCGATTTCCCGGCGATCATGGGCTTCACCGTCGTCGCCTCCGCCGCCTATGTGCTCATCAATCTCGCAGTCGATCTCACCTACATGTTCCTCGATCCGCAGATCAGGGAGGTGAACTGATGGGCACCGGCCAGGCGGCGGAGGACGGCGCCGACGCCACGGTCGCGATGCGCGGCCTCGATCTGCGCTATCTGTGGCATCAGCTCAAGGAAAGCCCGCTGACCATGGCGGGCCTGGTGATCATCCTCGTCGTCCTCTTCGTCATGGCGGCGGCGCCCTGGATCGCCCCCTACGACCCCAATGCGCTCGACCTCCGGCATCGGCTGGCCGCGCCGGGTGCCGAGCACTGGTTCGGCACCGACGAGGTCGGCCGCGATCTCCTCTCCCGCGTCATCTGGGGCGCCCGGACGTCGGTTCTCGTCGGCTTCGCGATCGTCGGCATCTCGATGGGCGCCGGCACCCTCATCGGCGCGTTCTCGGGGCTTGCCGGCGGGCGGATCGACACGGCGATCATGCGCTTCATGGACGTGGTCCTGTCCTTTCCGTCCTTCGTGATGGCGATGGCGCTCGCCGCCGCCCTGGGGCCCGATCTCATCAACGCGATGCTGGCGATTGCGGTCGTGCGCATTCCCTTCTATGTGCGCCTGGCGCGCGGCCAGGCGCTCTCCCTGCGCGAGCGCCCCTATGTGAAGGCGGCGGTCAGCTTCGGCGCCTCGCGGCTCGCCATCGTGTGGCGCCACATCCTGCCCAACGCGCTGGCGCCGATCATCGTGCAGGCGACGCTCGACATCGGGCTCGCCATCCTCACGGCCTCGGCCCTGAGCTTCATCGGCCTCGGCGCGCAGCAGCCCACCGCGGAATGGGGCGCCATGGTGAGCAACGGCCGCGACTATCTGCTCGATCAGTGGTGGTATCCGACCTTTCCGGGGCTCGCCATCCTGGTGACCGCCGTCGGCTTCAATCTCCTGGGCGACGGCCTGCGCGACATGTTCGACCCGCGCCAGAGGGGCCGCTGATGGCGAAGACCGGCGACGCCGTCGTTTCGATCCGCGATCTCTCGCTCGAATTTCCGGTCTATCAGGGCGCCGTGCACGCGCTTTCGGGCGTGACGCTCGACGTCGGACCGGGCGAGATCGTCGGCCTGGTGGGCGAATCGGGCTCCGGCAAATCGGTGACCGCCATGTCGGTGATCCGCCTGCTGCCACCGGAGACGGCGCGGATCAGCGGGGGATCGATCGCGCTTCTGGGCCGCGACGTGGTCGCAGCGTCCGAGCATAGCCTCGAGGATGTGCGCGGCAAGGTCGCCTCCATGGTGTTCCAGGAGCCGATGACGGCGCTCAATCCCACCATCCGCATCGGCCGCCAGGTGACCGAGGTCATCCGCCGGCACGAGCGGGCGGGCGAGGCGGAGGCCGCGCGGCGCGCCGAGCGGCTCCTGACCGAGATGCAGGTTCCCGATGCCGAGCGCGTCATGCGCAACTATCCCTTCGAGCTGTCCGGCGGCATGCGCCAGCGCGTCCTCATCGCCATGGCGTTCGCCTGCAATCCCAAGGTCCTGATCGCCGACGAGCCCACGACCGCGCTCGACGTCACGGTCCAGGCGCAGGTCCTCTCGCTGCTGCGCGAACGGGCCCAGGCGCGCGGAACCTCGGTGCTCTTCATCACCCATGATCTGGCCGTCGTGGGGGCGCTCTGCGATCGCGTCTATGTCATGTATGGCGGCAGGATCGTCGAGGACGGCGCGACGGCGGACGTCCTGAAGCGCCCGCTCCATCCCTATACCCAGGCGCTGCTGCGCTCGCTCCCGGAATTCGCGATACCCCGAACGCCGCTCGCCGCCATCCGCGGCACCGTTCCGAGCCTGCTGCATCCGCCCCCCGGCTGCATGTTCCGCGGCCGCTGCCCCCATGCCACGGACAAGTGCCGCGAGGATCCGCCCTTCATCGCCGAGGAGCGCAACCCCGCGCACCGGGCCGCGTGCTGGTATGCCAACCGGATCGCCGGCGGCGATGCGCGCGGCGAAGCGAGGCCCGAGGCCGTGCCCCGGAGCTCGGGCCCGCCCTTGCTCGTCCTCGAGAAGGTCGTCATGCGCTTCCCGGTGGGCGCCACCTGGCTCGGCCGTCCGCGCGCCCATGTGCACGCCCTGAACGGCGTCGACCTCACGGTGTTCAAGGGCGAGACGCTCGGCATCGTGGGCGAATCGGGCTGCGGGAAATCGACTCTCGCGCAGGTGATCATGGCGCTGCAGCGGCCGAGCGAAGGCCATGTGCTTTTCGACGGCGTCGATCTGGCGGCGGCCGACGAGGCGCAGTTGCGCAGGATCCGCCGGCGCTTCCAGGTCGTGTTCCAGGACCCGCAATCGTCGCTCGATCCGCGCATGCGCGCCTGGCGGCTGATCACCGAGCCTCTCGCCGTCGCCGGCGAGCGCTCGAGCCGGGTGTTGAAGGCGCGCGCCGCCGAGCTCGCCGGACAGGTAGGCTTGCGCGCCGAGCAGCTCGACCGCTATCCGCACGAATTCTCGGGCGGCCAGCGCCAGCGGATCGCGATCGCGCGCGCCCTCGCTTTGTCCCCCGACCTCGTCGTGCTGGACGAGCCGACCTCGGCGCTCGACGTCTCCGTCCAGGCCCAGATCCTCAACCTGCTGATGGATCTCCAGCAACGGCTCGCGCTTACCTATCTCTTCATCTCGCACAACGTCTCGGTCGTCCGTCACATAGCCGACCGGGTGGCGGTCATGTATCTGGGGCAGGTGGTCGAGCTGGGCGCGGCCCGCGACATTCTCGAGACCCCCGTTCACCCTTACACGAAGACGCTCATCGCCGCGGTGCCGAAGCTCTCGGGCCGAGGGATCGCGCCCGACCCGCAGGCGCGCGAGCTGCCGAGCAACACCAGCCTGCCGCAAGGCTGCTTCTTCCGCGACCGCTGCGTCTATCGCGCCGAAGGCTGCGAGCGCCCACAGCACCTGGCGCAGTTTCAGGATCGCCTCATCCGCTGTCACCGCGCCGGCGTCGTCGCCTCGGCGAAGGGATCGGCCACCTTGGGCCAATAGGGACGGTCGAGCTTGGTATAGGGAATGGCGGAGAAATCCGGCCCCAGCGCGCCGGGCGCCTTGGCATAGAGGATGTGGCCGGCGATGGGCGCGAAGCCGGCATGGAAATGCTGGGTCGATTTCACGATCACGAGCTTGCGCGCCGAGAGATCGAGGCCGAGCTTGGTGAAGCCCTCCGGATGGAAGACCTGGGTGCGCAGCGTCGTCAGCACGAGATCGATGCCTTCGGCCGAAACCCAGGCGCAGGCGCCCATGCTGTCCGGGGCCTTTCCGAAGCGCTGGGTGACCTCGTCCGCGAGGCCCTTCACCGTCACGCGCAGGTCGACCGGATCGCCCGAGCTCCTGCCGCATTTGCCGCCGATCCTGAGGTCGAACGTGGTGCCGACGCCGGCTTCCCTGCAGAAGCCCACCGCGACCGGATCGAAATAGAAGCCGCTCGCGGCATTGCGGATCCGGCGCTCCAGCAGGCGCTTCAGGAAGAACGTCGAATCCCCCGGAGCGCCGCCGCCGGCATTGTCGGAGACGTCGGCCACGACCACCGGTCCGCCGTCGAAAGCGAGTGCCCGGTCGAGCGCCTCGTCGAGGCCGAGGAAGCGGGGGGCGATGTCGTGGCGCATCGCGAAGAACTCGCGGCCGAGAGCACGGGCGAGCTCTTCGGCCTTGCGCCTGTCGCCGTCGGCGACGACCAGCGTCTTGGCGCCGACGTCGGCGACGTCGCCCCAGGGAAAGCCGTGGCCGAGCGAGACGGAGAGAATGCCGTCATGGCCTTCGAGCGCGATCATCCTGTCGACGAAGCCGCGCAGGGGCTGCTCCGTCGTGCGGAACGTGTTGATCATCCGGCAGTCGAAGGCGGCCATCACCGGGCGGATCTTGCCCGCCGCCGCGTCGGCCGCGAGCGTGAACAGCTCTTCGGCGCGGTCGGGAATGTCGACATGCGGATATTCCTTGTAGATGACGAGGAGATCGGCGTTGTCGATCATCGTGCCGGTCAGGTGGCAGTGAAGGTCGAGCTCGGCGCCGACGACCGTGTCCGGGCCGGCGGTCTCGCGGATGCGCTTCAGTATGTCGCCCTCGCAATCGTCATGGCCTTCGGCCGCCATGGCGCCATGCAGCGCGACGAGGACGATGTCGACCGGCAGGGCGCGCGCGAGGTCGCTCAGGATCTCGTCGCGCAGCTCTTCATAGACCGGCCGCACGATGGTGCCGCCGGGCTCGGCGAAGGTGCACAGGCTCTCGACCACCGTGAAGCCGCGCTCCTCGGCGCGCCTGCGCCAGACGTAAAGCTGCGCCGAGCAGTAGTTGACCGGCAGCCTTGTCGCGTCGCCATGCGCCATGAAGCCTTCCTCGAAGCCGCGCCGGCCGGTCGGTATGGGAGCGAAGGAGTTGGTCTCGGTGTCGAAACCGGCGATGAAGACTTTCATGGGTGGGGCTCGGAGGGGGAAGATGTATGTGGCAGGACGGATACATTCGCCGTTTCGCCCGCTCCGTCAATACCGGCGAGGCGGGCACTGCCGTTCCGGGTCGTCATCCTGCGGCCGGCGGCACGGCGAGGACGTCCACGTCGAGCGAGCGCAGCGCCTCTTCCGTGACGCTGCCGATCAGCATCTTGAGCAGCCCCGAGCGGCCATGCGTGCCCATCACCAGGAGGTCGGGGCGCATCTCGGACACGGCGCGGGAAATGATCTGCATCGGCCCGCCCTCCTCGGCGCGCAGCGACCATCGCGTCTTCTGCAGGTCGTTCACGGCCATGAACGCCGCCAGGTCGCCGAGCACGCGCCGCCGCTCGTCCGCGACATAATCGTCGATGCTGGCCCGATCCAGGCCGGCGACGGACATCTTGCCCTTCATCAGCGTCGAGAAGGCGTGGAGAAGCGTTCCCCCCTTCTCGCCGATCAGCCCCCGGGAGAGAGCGACCTTGAGGGCATGGGCGGAAGCCTCCGACATGTCGGTCGGCGCCACCACCTTCTCGTATTTCCGCTGCGCCTGATGCTTCACCATGAGCACCGGAAAACGCCCCTTGCGGATCACGCGCTCGATCGTCGTGCCGGTGAAGATGTCGAGCAGGTCCCCGCGATGGGAACCCATGACGATGAGGTCCGGCCTGATTTCGCCGGCGGTCCGCAGGATTCCGTCGAACGGATCGCCGGTGGCGACGACCGGAGCCGTCTCGACATTCCGCAGCTCGGGCATCGAGCCGATCTGCTCGGCCAGGATCCGCTCGGCCTCGCGTTCTTCCACCCGGACCATTTTCTCCGGCTGGTCGTCGTCCACGACATGGACCAGATGCAGCTTCGCGCCGCTCGCCTGCGCCAGGAGGCCCGCCTGTCGCAAGGCGCGGTTGGAACGCGTGGAAAAATCGGTTGCGGCAAGGATGTGCATCTCGGTCCCTCTCTCGGCGCGCTGCCCGCGAGCTTAGCGCGCGTTCCGGCGAAGTGGAATCACCTCGCCGGAACGGCGCATGGCGGCAGGTTCACCCGTCCTGGGCGCGGTGACGGCGATCGGATCGCTGGCCGGAAAGGTGGCCCTCAGGGCGTCGTCGAGGAGCTCTTCGATGCGGGCCCTCTCATCGGAACCTGGCGCTGTCGTCTTCGGCATGTCTCATCTCCTGCCTTGCGCTCGTCCTATGCCGCCCGGTGTTCGCCGGGCGGGTGGGCCTGCGCCCCGCCGCCCGGCGATCCGATGCTTTCGACGCTTTCGACGGTGAGCCGGTGGGTTCGCCCGTCGCGGGCCGTCCAGTCGATCGACTGGCCGGCCGAGACGCCGATCAGGGCGGCGCCGACCGGCGTGAGGATGGAGACCTTGCCTTCGCCGATGTCGGCCTCGCCGGGAAACACCAGCGTGACGCGCCGGTCCTCGCCGCCGTCGGTCGTGAAGCGCAGCGTGGATCCCATGCGCACGACGTCGCCGTCCATCCGCTCGTCCTCCACGACCCTGGCCCGCTCGAGCTCGGCCAGCAGCTGGTCCGCGACCGCGGGATTGCGCGCATAGGATTCCGCCAGCCGCGACAGGCGCGCATGATCGGAACGGGCCACCGTGATGGGTGGCCTGCGAGGCTTTCTGATGTCGGGAGCCATGTCGTGGCATCTCCTTGATATGCCGCGCCGGCCCGCCGGGGCTCGCGCGCGACGAATGCTCTTTCCTGTGTGTGATTTTGTCGCCCTCGGGAGCCTGCTTCGCCGGAAAACGGGAAGCCGCTGCCGCAACCCCGCGGCCAGGGCGCGACGCGACCGGCCGGGGGTCAGTGGCCCGCGATGGGGCACATCCGTGTGAGGATCATGAGACGCTCGATGAACATGGCTTGCATATGGGGTTTCCAGGACGGGGAATCAATGGCTTGGCGCGCGGGCGGGGAGTCTCCGCGGTTGGCGGCCAGTCGCCGATATACTAAAGGACTCCGCAATCCCTCGCCGTCAAAAGGAGAGTGATGGGTTTTTCTCCGCTGCTTCTGATCGTCGCTCTGCCTTTCGCGGCAGCCCTCGCCACGGTCCTGCTGCCCTCGGATTCGCGCGCCCCCGCGACCTGGCTGGCGGGCCTCACGGCGCTGGCCTGCCTGGCCTTGACCCTCTCGCTCTATCCCTCCGTCGGCGGCGGGGAGAGCGTCCGCTACGCCGTCGAGTGGATTCCCGCGCTCGGCCTCGGCTTCACCCTGCGGATGGACGGATTCGCCTGGGTCTTCGCGCTGCTGGTCTGCGCCATCGGACTGCTGGTGGTCATCTACACCAGATACTACATCTCGCCCGACGATCCGGTACGTCGCTTCTGTCTGTTCTTCCTGTCGTTCATGGGCTCGATGCTGGGCATCGTCCTCTCCGGCAACCTCATCCTCCTGGTTTTCTTCTGGGAGCTCACCAGCATCTTCTCCTTCCTGCTGATCGGCTACTGGCATCAGAACCAGACGGCCCGGGACGGAGCGCGCATGGCCCTGACGATAACGTCCATGGGCGGCCTGGCGCTCCTGGCCGGCGTTCTCGTCATCGGCCACATCGTCGGCAGCTACGATCTCGATGCCGTGCTGAGCTCGGGCGAGGCGATACGCTCCCACGCCCTCTATGTCCCGGCGCTCGTGCTGGTCCTGGCCGGCACCCTCAGCAAGAGCGCCCAGTTCCCTTTCCACTTCTGGCTGCCGAACGCCATGGCGGCGCCGACGCCGGTATCGGCGTTCCTGCATTCGGCGACGCTGGTGAAAGCCGGCGTGTTCCTGATGGCGCGCCTGTGGCCGGTGCTCTCCGGCACACCCGAGTGGTTCACGCTCGTCGGACTCGCCGGGATGTCCTCCTTCGTCCTCGGCGCCTACTTCGCCATCTTCCAGCAGGACATCAAGGGGATGCTGGCCTATTCGACGATCAGCCATATCGGGCTGATCACCCTGCTGCTCAGCCTCGGCAGCCCGCTCGGTGCGGTCGCCGCGATATTCCACATGCTCAACCACGCCACCTTCAAGGCCTCGCTTTTCATGGCGGCCGGCATCATCGATCACGAGACGGGCACCCGCGATCTCCGGCGCCTGAGCGGGCTGTTCCGGTACATGCCGATCACCGGCACGCTGGCCATGGTGGCGAGCGCGGCCATGGCGGGCGTGCCGCTGCTGAACGGCTTCCTTTCGAAGGAGATGTTCTTCGCGGAAGCGATCGAGACGCATGCCGATTCCTGGCTGGACACGGCGGCGCCCTATGCCGCGGTATTGGGCAGCGCGCTGGCCGTCACCTATTCCATGAGGCTCATCCATTCGATTTTCCTCGGGCCCCCGCCCGCGAGCTTCCCGCGCCAGCCGCACGAGCCGCCCTTCTGGATGCGCTTCCCGGTCATGCTCCTCGTGATGGCCTGTCTCGTGGTGGGCCTCGTCCCCGGCCGCACCATCGGCCCTTTCCTGGACGTGGCGGTTTCCTCGGTGCTTGGCGCCGCCACGCCGCGCTACAGCCTGGTGCCGTGGCACGGTTTCAACCTCCCGCTCGCCCTGAGCCTTCTTGCGCTCACGGGCGGCGCCGCGCTCTATCTCGGGACGGCGTCCTATCTTGAACGGACCGACAGGGCTCCGCTCCTCGGCCGGATCGAGAGCCAGCGCATCTTCGGATCGGTCGTGGTCGCGGTCTCCTGGCGCGGCGCCCTCCTCGTCGAGCAGATATTCGGCACGAAGCGCCTGCAGCCGCAGATGCGCCTGCTCGTGGTGGCGGCAATGGCGGCCGCCGCCGCCGTCCTCTATGCCGCGGGCTTCAGCCTCGGCGCCGCCGGGCACCGGACGGGGGATCTCGCCTTCGCCGGACTTTGGGGCGTCGGCATGGTCTGCGCGGTCGCGGCGGCGTATCAGGCCAAGTTCCATAGGCTCGCGGCGCTCGCCTTGATGGGCGGGACGGGCCTCGTGACCTGCGTGACCTTCGTGTGGCTCGCGGCGCCCGATCTCGCCGCGACGCAGCTCGCCGTCGAGATCGTCACGAGCGTGCTGATCCTGCTCGGCTTGCGGTGGCTGCCCAAGCGCTCGCCGGCCGCGGCCGAACCGCTCGGCTGGGCCCAGCGCCTGCGCCGCGCCCGCGACCTGGCGACCGCGGTCGCCGCGGGTCTCGGCATGGCGGCGATCTCGCTCGCCGTCATGACGCTGGCGCCGCCCGCCACCATCGCCGATTTCTTCGTCGAGAAGGCATATAGCGAAGGCGGCGGGCGCAATATCGTCAACGTGATCCTGGTCGACTTCCGCGGCTTCGACACGCTGGGAGAGATCACGGTTCTCGGCATCGTCGCCCTGACGGTGTTCGCGCTTCTGCGCCGGTTCCGCCCCGCGCCGGACAGCATCGACCGGCCCGAGCAGCAGCGCATCCAGAGATCCTACGAGGAGGCCGAGCCCGACACGAAGACCAACGCGACGGCGGTCGAATACCTGTACGTGGCATCGGTGATCATGCAGTGGATGTATCCGGTGGTCATCGTGCTCGCCGCCTATCTTCTTCTGCGCGGCCACGATGCGCCGGGCGGCGGCTTCGTGGCCGGCGTCGCGATGGCGGCCGGCATGATCATCCAGTACATGGCCGCGGGCACGGTCTGGGTGGAGGACCGGCTGCGCGTCCTTCCGGTCGTCTGGATCGGCGGCGGCCTCATGCTGGCGGCGGCGACCGGGGCGGCCTCGCTGCTCTTCGGCGACGCCTTCCTCACCTCGTATTTCCGCTACGCCCGGCTGCCGCTGGTGGGCGACGTGCCGCTGGCGAGCGCCGCCGTCTTCGACCTCGGCGTGTTCAGCCTGGTGGTCGGCGCCACGGTGCTGATGCTGATCGCGCTCGCCCACCAGTCGGTCCGCCGGCTGCGGGCGGCCCGCATCGAGGAGCGCCGGTGATGGAACTGATCCTCGCGGCGGCGATCGGCGTGCTCACCGGGTCGGGCGTCTGGCTCATCCTGCGTCCGCGCACCTATCAGCTGGTGATCGGGCTCTCGCTTCTGTCCTATGCGGTCAACCTCTTCATCGTCGCCACCGGCCGCCTGCGCGACGCCGCGGCCCCGGTGCTCGGCGCCGACGGCGCCGCCAGTCCGGCGGATTACGCCGACCCGCTTCCGCAGGCGCTCGTCCTCACGGCGATCGTGATCGGCTTCGCGACGACGGCGCTCTTCCTGGTGGTGCTGCTCGCCGCCCGGGGCCTGACCGGCAGCGACCACGTGGACGGGCAGGAGTCGCGCTGATGGGCTGGGAGAGGCATCTGATCATCCTGCCGATCCTCCTGCCGCTGGCGACGGGCGCGGTCCTCCTCCTCGTCAACGAGCTGCGCCATGCGCTGAAGGCGGCCGTCAGCCTCGTATCGGCGCTGGCGCTCGTCGGCATCGCCGTGGCGCTCATGCGCATGGCCGACGCCGGCGGCGCGCAGTCCTCGGCCTACGCGGTGGGAAGCTGGCCGGCGCCCTTCGCGATCGTCCTCGTGCTCGACCGGCTGTCGGCCCTGATGCTCGCCCTCGTCGCGGTCCTGGCCGTCGCCGCGCTGGTCTTCTCGCTCGCCCGCTGGCACCGCGCCGGGCCGCATTTCCACTCGCTCTTCCAGTTCCTGCTGATGGGGCTCGCGGGCGCCTTCCTGACCGGCGACCTGTTCAACCTCTTCGTCTTCTTCGAGGTCACCCTGGCGGCGTCCTACGGGCTCCTGCTGCATGGCTCCGGCAACTTCCGGGTCCGCTCCGGGCTGCACTATGTCGCGGTCAACCTCGCCGCCTCGCTCCTCTTCCTCATCGGCGTCAGCCTGATCTATGGCGCCGCCGGCACGCTCAACATGGCCGACCTCGCCGTCCGTCTGCCGGGTCTCGCCGCCGAAAACCGGACCTTGCTGCAGGTGGGGGCGGCCATCCTCGGCGTCGCCTTCCTCGTCAAGGCGGGCATGTGGCCCCTGTGCTTCTGGCTGCCCTCCGCCTACATGGCCGCCGCCGCTCCGGTCTCGGCGATCTTCGTGCTGCTGACCAAGGTCGGGGTATATGTGCTGCTGCGCCTCACGCTCCTCCTCTTCGGCGGCGGGCCGGGCGACCTCGCGGGCTTCGGCGGCACGGTCCTGCTGTGGGGCGGGATGGCGACGGTCGCCTTCGCGACCTGCGGCATGCTCTCCGCCCAGGCCCTCGGCAGGCTCGCCGGCTACAGCGTGCTCGTCTCGTCGGGAACCCTTCTCGCCGCCGTCGGGCTGGGCAGCCCGCCGGTCGTGTCGGGCGCGCTCTTCTATCTGGTCAGCTCGACGCTCGGCACCGCCGCGCTGTTCATGCTGATCGAGCTCGTGGAGCGCGCCCGCGAGCCCGGAGCCGACCTGCTGACCGTGACGATGGAGGCCTATGGCGTCGACGGCGACGTGGAGGAGAAGGAAGAGGAGGTCGGCATGGTCATGCCGGGCGCCGTCGCCGTCCTCGGCGTCTGCTTCGGCGGCGTCGCCCTCCTGCTCGCCGGGCTGCCGCCATTGTCCGGCTTCATCGCCAAGTTCGCCATGCTGACGGCCATGATGAGCCCTGACGGGCTCGGCGCCGCGGCGCCGATCCCCGCCCGCGTGTGGCTGCTGACGGCGCTCGTCATCCTGTCCGGCCTGGCGGCACTCGTCGCCATGATGCGCGCCGGCATCCACACCTTCTGGGCGCCGCTCGAAACCATAGTTCCGCGCGCCCTGGTGGTCGAGGTGGCGCCGGTCGTCATGCTGCTGGCGCTCTGCCTCGCCCTGACGATAGGCGGCGGCGCGGTGATCGACTACACCGGGGCCACCGCCCGCTCGCTGCACGATCCGGCCGGCTACGTCCGAGGCGTGCTGGGCGCGGACAGCGCCGGAGGCGCGGTCGAATGAGCCGCGTGCTGCCCTATCCGCTGCTGACCGCCGGCCTCGTCCTGACATGGCTGCTGCTGAACTCGTTCTCCCTCGGACACCTGCTTCTCGGCACGGCGGTCGCCGTCCTGGCGTCGCGGGTAATGGCGGCGCTGCAGCCTTCCAAGCCGAGGCTGCGCGGCTGGCGGGCCATACCGAGGCTCGCCGCGGTGGTGACGCTCGACATCCTGCGCTCGAACGCGGCGGTCGCCGGGATCGTCCTCAAGGGCCGCCGCCGCGCCCGGGTGTCGGGCTTCGTCGCCATACCGCTCGAACTGCGCGACAGGACGGGCCTCGCCGTTCTGGCCTGCATCGTCACCAGCACGCCGGGGACCGCCTGGGTCGACTACGCCCCCGATTCGGGCGTCCTGCTGATCCACGTTCTCGATCTCGCCGACGAGAGAGAATGGATCAATCTCATCAAGAGCCGCTACGAGGCGTTGTTAATGGAGATTTTCGAATGACCGCCCATATCCTCGTCTGGTCCATAGCCATGGCCCAGTCCATGCTGGTGGCCGCCATCGCCTGCCACACATGGCGGATCGTGCGCGGGCCGCGCGCCCAGGACCGCGTGCTGTGCCTGGATGCCGTCTATGTGTGCGCCATGCTGCTGGTGCTGACCGTCGGCCTGCGCACCGGCAGCGCGATCTATTTCGAAGCCGCCCTGATCATCGCCGTTCTGGGCTTCGCGTCGAGCGTCGCCTTCGCCAAGTTCCTCATGCGCGGCGAGGTGATCGAATGACGCCCGCCGCCGATCTGCCCGCCTGGGCCGCTCTCCTGACCTCCGTCCTGGTGCTCCTCGGCGCGGCGCTGACGCTCATCGGAGCCATCGGAACGCTCAGCTTCGCCAGCTTCTTCGAGCGCGTGCACGCGCCGACTCTCGGCACGAGCTGGGGGACGGGAGCGATCGTCCTCGCCTCGATCGTCTGCTTTTCGGTCCTGGGCTCGCGCCCGGTCGCGCACGAGCTCCTGATCTGGATTTTCATCACCGTCACCACCCCGGTCACGCTCATGCTGCTCGCCCGCGCGGCGCTCTACCGCGCCCGTGCCGAAGGCAGGACCGATGTGCCGCCGCGTTCGACCCTCCACCGGGCCGCCGCTTCGCCGGGGTCGCCGAAGGATCGCTGATATCCGGGTCAGCCGTTCACGCCGCGCGCGCCTCCAGCATGTCGAGGAGTCGGTAATATCGGCTCATCGCGAAGATTCCGATCTTGCGGAAGGCATGCAGCGCGAAGCGGTCGGGCGCCGTCACCGGAAAATCGAGATCGCCGGGTGCTGTCCCCGAGACGAGATCGGCGATGATCCTGCCCATCATGGTGCACATGGCGACGCCGCGGCCGTTGCAGCCGAGCGCCACGACGAGGCCCGGCTCCGGCATATGAAGATGCGGCAGCGTATCCCTGGTGACGGCGACCTTGCCGCTCCACACATAGTCGATGCCGACCGGGCCCAGGCCGGGAAAGAGGCGCCGGATCGCGGCCTCGAGCGGGCGGGCGTCCGATTTCGCCGGATTATCGTCGACGGGCGAGCGGCCGCCCATCACCAGGCGCCCCTGCGGATCGAGGCGGAAATAGAGCAGCAGCCGGCGCGTGTCGGCGACCCCCTGGCCGCCCGGCAGGATCCCGCGCCGCGCCGCCTCGGCGAGCGGCTCGGTGGCGATCTGGAAGCTCGATACCGGGATCACCGTGCGGTCGAGACGATCCCAGAGCCGGCCGGTATGGGCATTGGTCGCGAGCACGACCCGCGCCGCGCTGATCTCGCCATGCGCCAGCCTTACGGTCCAGCGGTCGCCGGCGCGCCGGAGAGACTCGGCCGCGCTGCCGGCGCAGACCCTGGCGCCTTCCGCGATCGCCGCCCTGGCCAGGCCGCGCGCATAGCTCAGGGGCTGCAGCGTCCCGCCGCGCGGATCGAGCCAGCCGCCATGATAGGCGGCGGGCGCGCTGCCGATCAGCTCCGCCAGGCCTGCGCGGTCGAGCAGACGGGCGGCGACGCCCGCCGCCTGCCATTGCCGGCAGCGCGGCACGACGAGATCCTCATAGGGCTTGCGGCCATGCGCCGCCTGGATCCAGCCGCTGCGCCGGGCGGCGCAATCGATGCGATGATGATCAATGAGCGAGAAGACGAGATCGGCGGCGCTTCCCATGGCCTGGGTGACGCGCCCGCCCATCTGCGGCCCGAACGCCTCTGCGAGATCGTCCGGATTGAGCTTCAATCCGGCGATGACCTGGCCGCCATTGCGCCCCGAGGCGCCCCAGCCGGGTTCGGCTGCGTCGAGCACGACCACGCTGCGGCCGCGGCGCGCCAGATGAAGCGCGGCGCTCAGGCCGGTGAAGCCCGCGCCGACGACCGCCACGTCGCATCTCTCGGCGCCGGCGACACGCTGGTAGTCCGGGGCCGGCGACGCCGTCGCCGCCCACAGACTGGCCGGGAGAGACGATCTCATCTCCCGCTTGTCAGCCGAGCATGAGCTGGTTCCATTTCTCCTCGTATTCCCGGGAGTACTTGTTCGCCTCCTCCTCGTTGAGGATCAGCATGTTCTTCACGTTGTCCGGGCTCATCACCAGGATCTTCGCCGTCTCGGCGTCGGCCCCCTCGGTCGCGGCGCTCAGCACCGGGCCATAGGTCTTCAGGCTCAGGAGCTTCGCCTGCTGCTCCTTGGCGAGGGCGAAGTCGATCGCTTCATGGGCGAGGTCGCGATAGGGCGTGCCCTTGGGGACGACCCACCAGTTGGCCCAGGCGATCCCGTCATTATAGGTGTGGCCCACCGGCGCGCCTTCGGCTTCGGCGGCGAGCATGCGTCCGCTCCAGGCCGAGGAGAGCGCCAGCTCGCCGGTCGAGAGCAGCTGCGGCGGCTGCGCGCCAGCACCCCACCAGACCGAGACGCTTGGCTTCAGCTCCTTGATCTTGCCCAGCGCCATGTCGGCCTTCTCGGCCGTATAGGGGAAGACCTCGTCGCGCTTGACGCCCGCCGCGAGCAGAGCGGCCTCGTAATTGTAGTAGAAGTATTTGTAGAGGCCGCGGGCGCCGGGAAAGCGCTTGACGTCCCAGAAGTCGGCCCAGCTCTCGGGGCCCGCTTCCGGGAAGGCCGGCTTCGACCAGGCGATGATGCTGGCGCCCGTCGATGTGGCGACGCCGTAAGGCGACACCCAGCCCTTCTCGAGCGCCGAGGCATTGGGGATCTTCGCGAGGTCGAGGCTTTCGAGGAAGCCTTCGTTGCCGCCCTGCCAGACGGTGCGCCCGCCGACGTCGACGAGATCCCATTCGACCTTCTGGGCCTCGACCATGGCCTTGATCTTGGCGGTCTCGGTGGGCGAGGTGTTGACGACCGGGATGCCCTTCGTCTTGCCGAAAGGATCGATGAAGGCCGCCTTTTCCGCGTTGGACAGCGCGCCGCCCCAGGATGTGAAGGTGAACGGCCGGTCCTGGGCGCGCGCGGCGTGCGGCAGGTTCGCGAGGCCGGCAGCCAGGCCGGCGGCCGTGGCACTTCTGAGAAACTCACGTCTACGCATTTCTTCCTCCTTTGTTTCAGTCCTTCGGCACGATGCGGGCCTGCGCCCGTTTCCACGAAGCCCTGACCTTGAGCCCGCGATGCAATTGGCGGTCGGTGATCTGGCGGCACCACAAGGTCTCGCCGCCGGCAAGACGCAGCTGGAAGGCGGTGAGCTCGCCCAGATAGACGACCTCGGCGATCTCGGCCTCGGCGCCCTCGCCGCCGGCGTCGATCCCGACATGCTCGGGCCGGATGAGCAGCCGGACGTCGTCGCCCGGCCCAAGCCCGTCAGCGGCGGGCACGATGGCGGTCTGCCCGAAGGCGGGAATGTCGACCAAGACCTCCTCGCCGTCGCGCGAGACGAGCCTGGCGGGGAGAAGGTTCGATTCCCCGATGAAGCCGGCGACGAAGGCATTGACCGGCCGGCTGTAGAGATCGCCGGCGCTGCCCAGCTGCTCGATGCGCCCATCGCGCATGACGGCGATGCGATCGGACAGGACCAGCGCTTCTTCCTGATCGTGGGTGACGTAGATGGTGGTGCGGCGATGCTCTTCGTGCAGGCGGCGAAGCTCGAGCTGGACCTGGCGGCGCAGCTGTTTGTCGAGAGCGCCCAGGGGCTCGTCCATCAGCAGGACGTCGGGTTCGATGACGATGGCGCGCGCCAGCGCCACCCGCTGCTGCTGCCCGCCCGAGAGTTCCTGGATCCGGCGGTCGCCATAGTTCTCGAGCCGCACGAGAGCCAGTGCGGCGGCGGCGCGGCGCTCGATCTCCGGGCGCGGCAGGCGCCGGACTTCGAGCCCGTAGGCGACATTGCCGGCCACCGTCATATGCGGAAAGAGCGCATAGCTCTGGAACACCATGCCGATATTGCGGTGACGGGCGGCAAGGGCGGTCACGTCGCGCTCGCCGATGAGGATGCGCCCCCGGCTCGGCTCCAGATAGCCGGCGACGAGGTTGAGGAGCGTCGTCTTGCCGGAGCCGGACGGTCCCAGAAGGGTGAGGAACTCGCCGGCATGGACGTCGAGGTCGGTGGGCTCGAGGGCGGTGACGGCGCCGTAGCTCTTGGCCGCGCCGGCGAGGCGCAGCGGGAGGCCGCTCTTCATGGCGTGGGCCTCCCCGCCGATCTGGCGAGGCCTTGCGCCACGGCGAAGAGGACGATCGCCAGCACGATCATGAGGGTCGCGGCGACCGCGACGACCGGCGTGAATTCGAGGCGGATCGATTCCCAGATCTTCACCGGCAGGGTCTTGTTGGCATAGCCGGCGAGGAACACCGCGACGACCACTTCGTCGAAGGAGGTGATGAAGGAGAAGATCGCCCCGGCGACGATGCCGGGCGTGATATTGGGCAGCGTCACGGTGCGGAAGATCGTCCAGCCGTCGGCGCCGAGCCCGGCCGCGGCCCTGAGCCAGGTCTCGTCCACGGCGTTGAGCGCGATGCCGACATTGATGACGACGAAGGGAAGCGCCAGCAGGGCATGGGCGAGGCCGAGGCCGAGCGCCGTGCCGCTCATGCCGACGTCGAGGGCGCTGCGATAGACGGCGACCGCGGTGACGATGACGGGAACGATCATCGGCGCCAGGAACAGACCGGTCAGGAGGGTGCGCGGACGGCCGCCGGCGCGGCGCAGGCCCATGGCCGCCGCGGTTCCCAGGACGACGGCGACGACGGTGGCGATGACGGCGACGTTAAGGCTGTTGAGGAAGGCCGCGCGCCATTCGCCGTCGGCGACGAACGCCTCGTACCAGCGGCCGGAATAGGAGAGCGGCGGCAGGGTGATGAAGCTCGTCCTGTTGAAGGAGGCGGGAACGACCGCGAGGATCGGCAGGCACAGGAAGGCGAGGACCAGGCCGGCCGAGCCATGGGCGAGGATCCTGAGCCAGAGGGGGGATTTGCTCATCGCGCGGGGATCCCCTTGTCGAAAGGCACGAGGCGCGCCGTCGCGGCGAGGAGCGCAAGCACGATGACGAGCAGGAAGATCGATGCCGCCGCCGCCAGCGACCAGGCCAGCCGGTCGTTGATGAAGCTCGCGATGAGCATCGAGAGCGTGATGGCGTTCGACCCGCCGAGCAGCGCCGGCGTGATGAAGAAGCCGAGCGACAGCAGGAAGACGAAAATGGCGCCGCCGGCGAGGCCCGGAAAGCAGAGCGGGAAATAGACCCGGCGGAACGTGTCGAAGAGGCCGGCGCCCAGGCCGTCGCTCGCCATCAGCAGCCGCGGGTCGATCCGGCTCATGGCGCCATAGAGCGGCAGGATGGCATAGGGCAGGAGCACGTGCACCATGCCGATCATCACGCCGGTATCGTTGAAGAGCAGCGCCAGGGGCTGGTCGGTCAGCCCGAGATCGCGCAAAAGGCGGTTGAGCGGACCGTTGCGCTCGAGCAGGATCATCCAGGAGAAGGTGCGGACCAGGACCGAGATCCAGAAGGGAAACAGCACGCCATAGAGGGCGAAGGCGAACCAGAAGCCCGTGAGCCTCGTCAGCACATAGGCGACCGGCCAGGCGAGCACCACGGTGATGAAGTCGACGGCGAAGGCCACCAGGAAGGTGTTGATCATCACGCGGCGGTAGACCTCGCTGTCGGCGAGCGTGATGAAGGTCGCGAACATGCCGGCCTCGTCGGTGAAGGCCAGCGAGAACAGGCGCGCCAGCGGCACGATGAAGCAGAGGAACAGGAAGGCGACGGCGGGCGCCAGGAGCAGGACGGTTCCGATATGCCGGCGCGCCATGCGTCAGCCCCAGTCGCTGAACACGCCGAGGCCGCGCTTGCGGATCTGCCCCGCGACGATGGCGCGCTGTATCTCGGACGTGCCTTCCCAGATCCGGTCGACGCGGATGTCGCGATAGAGGCGCTCGACCGGGTTCTCGCGCATGTAGCCGCGTCCGCCCAGGATCTGCAGCGCCCTGTCGATGACCCGGCCCGCCATCTCCGACGAATGGAGCTTGAGGGCGCTGGCGCGGGCATGGATCCGCTTGCGGTCGAGGCCGTTGTCGATCTCCCAGGCGACGCGGTAGAGCATGGATTTGACGGCGAAGATCTCGACCGCCATGTCGGCGAGCATGAACTCGACGCCCTGGAAGTCGCGGATCGGGCGATTGAACTGGTGGCGCGTCGCGGCATGGTCGTTGGCGAGCTCGGCGGCCCGGATGGCCGCTCCCAGGGCATGCGAGGCGATCTGCAAGCGGGCCTCGACGAACCAGTCCTTGGTGAGCTCGAAGCCCTGGCCGATCCCGCCCAGCATCCGGTCCTCGGGAACGCTCACCTCCTCGAAACGCAGCTCGGCATGGTCGAAGGCGAAATTGTGCATGAATTTCGGCGAGCGCAGATGAACGAGATTGGCGGCCGGCTTGTCGACCAGGAAGAGTGTCGGCTTGTCGGGATCGTCGTCGACATGGGCATGCACGATGATGAAATCCGACGCGTTGTAGGAGGTGACGAACCACTTCTCGCCGCTCAGGCGCCATTCGCCGTTGTTCAGCGACGCGCGGGTCTTCACCTGGCGCGGATCCGATCCGGCGCCGGCTTCGGTGATGGCGACGCAGCCGCGGCGGCGGCCGGCGTTGGACGGCACGAGATAGTCCTCGACCTGCCGGGCCGTGCCGAATTTCAGGCTGACCGGCGGACGCCACACGCAGCTCCACAGGCCGTTGGTGACGCGCCCGAGCTGCTCCTCGACGACGGTCTGCTCCAGCATCGTGAGACCGAGGCCGCCATGCTCCTTGCTGTGATTGATCCCGGCCAGGCCCCAGCCGCGCACCGCGTCCTTGACCGCGTCGCGCCGGTCCATCGGCAGTTCGCCGTGCTCGTCGGTGATCTGCTCCAGGGGTATGAGGACCTCGTCGCAGAATTTCCGCGCCAGTGCCGCGAGCTCCTTTTGCCGGGATGTCGGTTCGAAGTTCATGAGGGCCTCTGTGCGGGAAGGATGAGGGCATCGACGGCGGTGGCGCCGGCCGCCGAGACGATCAGCGGATTGACGTCCATCTCGGCGATGAGGTCGCCGAGATCTTCGGCGATGGCCGACAGGCTCGCGACCGCCCGCCCGAGCGCCGCGAGATCGGCAGGCTCGGCGCCGCGCCTGCCGTCGAGCAGGGGACGGACGCGCAAGGCATCGATGAGGGCCGCGGCGCGGTCCCGATCGACGGGCGGCAGGGCGACGGCGCGGTCCCTGAGGACCTCGATCCAGATGCCGCCCGAAGCGATCACCAGATAGGGGCCGAATTGCGCGTCGTTGACGATGCCGAGGGCGATCTCGACCCCCCTGCCCGCCATTTCGGCGACCAGCACCCGAGGCCCCAGGCGTTCCGACATCGACCGGTAGGCCTCGCCGAGGGCGGCTTCATCGGCAAGGCCGAGCACGACGCCGTGCCGGTCCGACTTGTGCCGGATGCCTGGCGCCGCCGTCTTGAGCGCCACCGGAAAGCCGATGGCCTGCGCGGCGGCGAGCGCTTCCGCGGCGCTCTCCGCCATGCGGAACCGGGGAACGGCGATGCCGTAGTCGGCGATGAGGGCGAGGCCTTCGCTTTCGTCGAGCGGCG
The DNA here is from genome assembly GCA_050246735.1 of Parvibaculaceae bacterium. Classification (GTDB taxonomy): domain Bacteria; phylum Pseudomonadota; class Alphaproteobacteria; order Rhizobiales; family Aestuariivirgaceae; genus Taklimakanibacter. The sequence goes on from JBFWVM010000011.1 coordinate 97,858, forward strand.
TGCCGGTCATGAGCCGGTTTCGCCAGAAGGCGCAGGCCGGGCCTGCTTCTCTCCCCGCCGGCGGCGCGGTCTGCGGACGGTGGTCGCGAAAGGCGAGGAGGTTGCGGATCGCCGCAAGCCCTTCCTCGGTGCCGTCGATGACCGGCACGCCCGCTTCCGTCACCTCGAGGGCCAGGTCGTGATGGTCGAGGCCGGCATAGTTGGCGACGACCGCGACCGGCTTCGGGCTGCGCCGGGCCACGCGGATCGCGGCATTGGTGAAGCCTTCGGCGACATAGGAGCCGTCGCGGATGTCCTGGAACATCGCGCCGACGGCGCAGTCCGGGTCGTCCATGAGGGCTTCGAGGCAGGCCTCGACATGGGTCTCGAAATCTCTGCCCGAGCCCCACACGTCGAGCGGGTTGTCGGGCTCGAGGCCGTCGTCGAGATGGGCGGCGATGCGGGCGCGTGTCCGGGCGCCGATCCTGGCGAAGGGAACGCCGATCCGCGCGGCGAGATCGGTGACCATCTCGCGCTCGCCGCCCGAATCGTGAATGCTGGCAAGCCCGCCTTCCGCCGCCGGCTTCACCGTCGAGAACAGGAGCAGGCTGGCGGCGAGCCCGTCGAGCGTGTCGGTGGCGAGCACGCCGTATCTGGCGAACAGCGCCTCATAGGCGGCATCGTCGCCGGCAATGGCACCGCTGTGGCTCGCCGCGAAGGCGGCACTCGCCTCGGTGCGTCCGACCTTCAGCGCGACGACGGGGATCCTGCGGCGCTCCGCCTTGGCGAGGCTCGCCGTGAATTCCTGAGGGTCGCGGGCGGTCTCGAGGAACAGCCCGATGACGCGGGTTTCCGGCTGATCGAGCGCCCAGTCGATATAATCGGCCATGGTCGCCGTGAGCTCGCGGCCGCTCGATATGGCGGCCGAGAATTTGAGGCGCCTGTCATTGTAGGCGAGCGCGCTGAACGCCGAGCCCGACTGGGTGATGAGCGCGATGCCGCCCGCCGGCATCGGCCGCCTCGCCATGTAGCCCGAGACGACGAGGCCGAGCGGCGGGTTGGCGAAGCCCATGCTGTTGCCGCCGCAGATGACGATGCCGGCCTCGCGCGCCATGGCCGCGAGGCGGCGGCCGAGCGCGTCGCCATGGTCGCCGGGCGTCGTGCAGCTCGCGAAGATGGTGACCGCCCGGGCGCCGTGATCGATGGCCTCTTTCAGGCCCGCCGCGAGATGCTCGTTGGCGACGCCGAGGACGACATGGTCGACCTTCACAGGCAGCGCGGCGAGACCGGGATGGCAAAGGAGGCCTTCGACCGTCCGGTATTTCCGGTTGATGGCGAAGACGTCGCCCCGATAGCCTTCGCGCAGGATCGCGCGGATCATGACGTTGCCGGGCGTGTCGGGGCGGGTCGAGGCCCCGACGAAGGCGATCGAGCGGGGTTTCAGCAAGGGATCGAGACGATGGCCGGCCGCAAGCTCGCCGGCGCGCAAGAGCATCGTGTCGTGGTTGTCCAACTGTCCTCCCGGGGCGGCCGGATTTTCCGTGCCGGATGCGAGACTAAGACTAGAGGCTCGGGACCTTCGGATCACGAACACAATGGTCAGGGGGGCATGACCTGCGGGAATGACCTTAGGATTGCGGCCGGTTCCCTGGATTTCATGCAGTTCTTTGATTTCTATAGAGTCTTCTGTCTATTTCGGCCGCGAGGGTCTATTCCGTCGGCACTTCCGCGCGCAGGTGCTCCATCTCGGAGAGGAGCCAGTCGCGCACCAGCACGGCGGGCTTTCGCAAAGGCCGCCGGGACGTCGCCACGAGATAGTAGGACTGGCCGGTGCGCAGGATGTTGCGGCAGGCCGGCACCAGCTCCTTCTGCAGGAGCGCATGCGCCACCACGTGCCACCAGCCGAGCGCGATGCCCCGCCCGCTGACCGCCGCCTGGATGACCAGCGTATAGTCCGAAAAGGTGAGGCTGCGGCTGCCGGCGGAGGTCGGATAGTCGAATTCCGACAGATAGCGCGACCACGGGACCCTGATCGAGCCCGACAGATGCGCCAGCACGTGCCCGTTCAGGTCGGCGCAACCGTCGAGGCCGCCATGGGCGGCGAGATAGGCCGGGCTGCAGACCGGGATGACCAGCTCCTCCATCAGCGGCCAGCGCCGCTGGTCGCTGTCGGCCGCCAGATTGTACCGGATGGCGAGGTCGACGTCGTCGATGGGGCCGACCGGCTCGCCGCGCACCAGCTGGAAGCGCAGGTCGACATTGGGAAAGCCGGCCTGGAACCGGTCGAGACGCGGCATGACCCAATGCATCGCGAAAGCCGAGGAGACCGAGAGCGTCACGGTGCCGGCGTCGCCGTGCTTGGCGCGGATGTCCTCGATGGCGATTTCCATGTGCCGGAAGCTGCCGGTGACCGCGTTGTAGAGGTGGCGCCCGTCCTCGCTGAGCTCGAGGCCGTTCGTCGTACGGGTGAACAGCTTGGCGTCGAGATGCGCTTCGAGCCGCGCGATCATCCGGCTCACGGCCGACTGCGTGACGTTGAGCTCGGCGGCGGCGCGGGTGAAGCTCAGATAGCGCGCCGCCGCCTCGAAGACGAAAAGGGCGCCGGACGACGGCAGAAGGCGGCGAAGCGTGGTCATGGCGAATGAAACACCCAAATTTGCCGATTGGCCATGGCCTGGAGGGGAAGATTCAAGACATCTTTTGATCGCGGTGGCCCATCCTTCCCCTCTTGGGGAGGGTGGCTGCCCGGTCATCCCGCTCCTGTTCCGGCCTTGAACGCCTCGAACAGCGCCGCGCCCTGTTTCCACTCGCCGAGGCCGCTGGCGCCGTTGATGTGACCATGCGCGCCGGCGACGACGTAGCCCGCCCCCCACTCCCCGGCCCTCGACCTGGAATAGTCCGTGGTTCCGAAAGGATCGTTCGAGCTCGCGACGACGAGCGCGGGAAAGGAGAAACGGGTCCTCGGAGCCCCGCCGAAAGAGCGCGCCGCGGGAGGAAAGGGCGGGCTCTCTGGGTCCGGCACGGACACCAGAAACGCTCCCCTGATCTGCTTCGTGCTGCGGACCGACCAGTGCGCCACGAGCAGGCAGGAGAGGCTGTGGACGATGAGGAACGGCCGCCCGGGCGCCGCGCCGATCGCGGCGTCGAGGGACGCAATCCAATCCTCGAGCCCGGGATGGTCCCAGCTCGCGGGCTGGAACCTCGTCAGTGCGGGATCGTTCTTCTCCCACACCGATTGCCAGTGATCGGGGCCCGATCCGCCGATCCCCGGAACGATGATCGCAGGTGTCATTCTCGTCTCCTCACAGGTGTTGCTGCATCCGCTCCGGCGCGCGCCCGCTCATCCGTCACCCGCCCACAGGGGAACGACGGAGGCGGCGAGGAGCAATCCCATGACGATGTTGAGAACCTGCCACTGGCTCTCGGTCCGCAGGAGGCGGCCGAGCGCCTGGCCGGTCGTGCACCACAAGGTCATGGAAGCGGCGGCAAAGGCCAGGAACGTTGTGCCCATCAGCAAGGCCTGATGCGCCGGGTCGTAAGCGAGATGGGCAAATGAGGAAGAAGCGCCCATCGTGACGGCCCAGGCTTTCGGATTGCACCAGGCAAGCACGGCCGCTCCGATAAGGCCGATCGGACGCGGCGCCTCCCCGTCCCCGGATGGCGGGCCGCCGGTCGCCACGCGCCACGCGAGATGAAGCAGATAGGCGGTTCCCGCCGCCCTGACGATCAGGTCCAGAGCGGGCGCGGCCGTCAGCAGCGCGGTCAGGCCGAGCACCGACACGACCGCCATCGCGCCCAGCCCGACCGCCATGCCGGCGATATAGGGCACCGATTTCCGCAGGCCGTAGCGCATGCCGGACGCGGTCGCGAGCGTCGTGGCGCCGCCGGGACTCGCGGTGGCCGCGGCGACGAAGATCAGGAACGTTGCAAGCTGCTCGTTCATCGGATATTGTATCGCATAATGATAACAATAATATTGTTTGTATCTTTCATATACTGAGTCAAGAAATATTCTTGGAAGGCCGGAAAGAACTTGAGCGCCGGCGACAGGGCGCATTGTGCCGCCTATGATCCACTGCATTCATTGTGGTACAATATCGCACTATATAGATACGCTGAATTGACAGGAACGAGATCGTATCATAGAGATGTCGCGGGCTTCACCTGGGAGGATCTGGATGGCGCAACCAATTGCAGTGCTCGCCGCGGATGTCCCGCCGCGGACGAGCCCGTCGAACTACCCGCCCCGCTTCGCGGCGAGGATGGCCGGCCGCGTCAAGCGGCAGCTCGGCGATGCTTTCGGGCTCGCCGCCTTCGGCGTCAATCTGACGACGCTCGAGCCCGGCGCGGTGTCGGCCCTCCAGCACAGGCACAGTCGCCAGGACGAGTTCGTCTACATCCTCGAAGGCGAAGCGACGCTGGTCGCCGGCGCTGCGGTGGCGGTGCTGCGGGCCGGCATGTGCGCGGGGTTCAGGGCGGGCGGGACGTCCCATCACCTCGAGAACCGCTCCGGCGCCCCTGTGCGCTATCTCGAGATCGGCGATCGCGCCGAAGGCGACGAGGTCGCCTATCCCACCGACGATCTCGTCGCCGTCCGGGAAGACGGCCGATGGCGCTTCCGGCACAAGGACGGGACACCCTACTGACCGGGACGGCCGCCGCCCGCGGGTAGCCACGGCCGCGGCCGAATGATACGGTCCGGACAGTGTTCAGCGGAGGACGGCGTGGCCGTATCGAACTCACTTCGACTGTCGGTGCCCGACGGAAAGGGGCCGCTGCATGAGCGGCTGGCGGATGCGGTCGAGCACCTGATCGCGGCGGGCAACTATGGCCGCGGCGACCGTCTGCCGACCCATCGCGAGATATCGCGCGGCGCCAATGTCGCGATCGGCACCGTCACCAGGGCCATCGATCTCCTCGAGAAACGCGGCGTGGTCCGCGGCGAGACCGGCCGCGGCACTTTCGTCAATCTTCCGGTCGAAGCCGACGGCGATCCGATCGATCTCAACTTCAATGTGCCCCTGCCGGTGGTGGACGAGGCGCAGTTCCGGTCGGCGGCGAGCCTCGCCGCGAGCCGGCTGGGCGCTGTCGCCAATGGCGGCTATCCGGAACCGGGCGGCGGGCAGGACCAGCGGGCGGCGGTCGCCGCCTGGCTGGCGGCCACGCGGCTGGCCGTGGATCCCGACGACCTCTTGATCTCCATAGGCGGGCAGCATGCGATCCATCTGGCGATGGCCGATCTGGCCGCCGGGTCCAATGTCGTGGCGACCGAAGCGGCGACCTTTTCCGGCGCCATCGCGGCGGCCCGGAATTTGGGCGTCCGGCTGCAGGCTGTCGACCACGACGGCCAGGGAATGGTCCCCCGGGATCTCCAGCGCGTGCTGCGCAAGACCGGCGCCAGGGCGCTCTATCTGACGCCCGTCTGCCAGAATCCTTTCGGATTCGAGATGGGCGAGGAACGGCGCCGGGAGATCCTGGACATCTGCCGCCGCAACGACGCCTATATCATCGAGGACGACATCTACGGCATCTATGCGCAGTCGAGGGCGAGGCCCTTTCGCGAGCTGGCGCCCGAGCGGGTCTACTACCTCAACGGACTGTCGAAATCGCTCACCCCGCTCGTCCGCGTGGGCGTCCTCGTGCCGCCCCGCGACCGCAGGTCGGCCATTGCCGCTCGCATCCGGGCGGAAGCCTGGGGAGCCTCGCCCTTCGACGTCGAGGTCGCCCGCGCCCTCTTCGAGGCGGGCGTCCACCTCGAGGCCAGGGACATCCTCCTTGCGGAGGCGGGACACCGGGTCGCGCTCGCCGCCCGCGTTCTGGGCCTCGATGAGGTTCCCATGCCGAAGGGGGCGCCGCATGTCTGGCTCGCCATGACCAATGCGGCGGCCGAGAAGCTGGCCCGGCGGGCCCTGGAAAGAGGCGTGCGCGTGACGCCGCCCGACGCGACCGCGGTCGGCGGCGAGAAATCGGGCGGGATCCGTCTCTGCCTCATGGCGCCGCCGCAGAGGGCTAGCCTCGAACGGGCCCTGCGGATCCTGGCCGAGCTGAGCCTGAGCCCCGCCACCGAAATCGTCTGACGATCGCGCTTCCGCGGCGTGCCGGGCAGCGCGAATGCGGCCGGCGCAGATCCGTCCTGCATGGACAAGTCGCCCATGATCGTATCTATTGTATCTTCCGTATCGATACGCAACTCCGCCGGCAAAGGAACGATGGCGATGAGCACCCACGCGAAGCCCTGCCTGCTCGTGACCGGCGGCAGCCGCGGCATCGGCGCCGCGATCGTCGCGCTCGCGGCGAAGCGCGGCCTGAACGTCTGTTTCAGCTATCTGCGCGAGGAGGAAGCCGCCGCGAGGCTGGCGGCGGAGCTCGCCGGCGCCGGCGGCGAGGTCCGCTTCCTTCGCGGCGACGTCGCCGATGCGGGCTTTGCCCCCCGCTTCTTCGACTTTGCCGAGGGCGCCTTCGGGGCGGCGGCGATGCTGGTCAACAATGCCGGCGTCACCGGTCCGATCGGGCCGTTCCGGGACACGGCCGTCGAGACCTTCCGGCGGACCATCGACACCAACCTGCTGGGGCCGATGATGCTCGCGCGTGAAGCCGTGCGGCGATGGCAGGCGGCGGGGATCGCCGGGCGCATGGTCAATATCTCGTCGATCGCCTCCACCCTGGGCGCCCCCGGCGAATATGTCCACTATGCGGCGACCAAGGCCGCGGTCGAGGCCATGACGGTCGGGCTCGGCAAGGAGGTCGCGTCCCAGGGGATAAGGGTCAACGCCGTTGCGCCCGGAACGGCCTTCACCGGCATCCATGCCGCGGCCGGCGAGCCCGGCCGTCCGGCCCGGGTGGCCGGGCGCGTGCCGATGGGGCGCATCGGCGAGCCGGCGGAGATCGCCGAAGCGGTCATGTGGCTGCTTTCGGACGAAGCGTCCTATGTCACCGCGACCGTGCTGAGGGTGTCCGGCGGGCTTTAGGGCGCCGGCCGCCTTTCCCGATCCTGCGGAAGCAGGACCGCGAAGACCGTGGCGAGCGCCCCGCCGAGGCCCAGCATCGCAAAGGCCCAGCCCCAGTTGCGCGGCTCTCCCGGGTCGGGATTCGTCAGGTCGAGGATCCATCCGAAGAGCAGGGGCGATATCGCCCCGGCGCCGAAGCCCAGGATGGAGCGAAGGGCAAGCATGCTGCCCAGATAGCGCCGGGGCACGGATTCGGTCATGGCCGTCGACAGGACGCCTGAATCCGCGATGGTCGCGAAGCCGTAGAAGGCCGCCAGGACGAGCACGGCCGCCGTCCCCCATCCCGCGCTCCATCCGAAGACGAAGGAGAGCAGCGCGCCGGCGAAGGCCATGGACACCAGGATGAACCGCCGGCCGAGACGGTCGGAAAGGCTGCCGCTGACCAGCGTCGACAGCGCGCCGGAAAAATGAAGGATGCCGGCGATGACGATTCCGATCGTGACGGCCGGCCATTCGATCCGCCCGGCGAGGGTGATGGTCAGGAACGCCGGCGCCCAGGCCCACATTCCCAGCAACTCCCAGCAATGGGCCGTATAGCCCGCCGTCAGGAGGATCGATCGCCTGGAGGCCAGGGTGGCGCCGAAGGATGCCTCGCCGTCGCTTCCTTCCTCGCCGCGGCAGGCGCGATCGGGCTCCCTGGTCAGCGCGGCGATGGAAGCGGCGAGGCCGATGCACAGGACGAGAGCGACGATCCTCCAGGCAGACCGGTATCCGAGCGCCGGGATGACGGCGGCGGCGAGGGCGATCGCCGCGCAATAGCCGAGAGAGGAGCCGGCCAGGACGACGCCCATCGCGGCACCCCGCGACCGGGAGGGAACCTTCGCAGCGACCAGCATCAATGCCGGCGTGTACGAGCCGCCGAGCGTCAGGCCGACGATGCCGTAGAGGACGAGCGCGCTCTCATAGGACCGGGCCGCCGCTGCAAAGAGCAGGAAGGCGGCGAGCGCGCAGGCATTCGAGGCCAGGAACACGCGTTTGGCCCCGATGTGATCGGAAAGCCACGACGTCACGAGAAGCGAGGCCGCATAGGTCAGGTTGAAGGCCGACTGGATCGCCCCGGCCTCGGCGCCCGTCATCCGCCATTCGTCCAGCAGGAACGGAAGGCTTCCCGCATAGATCATCATGGCGACGCTGGCCGCGAAGCGGCTGGCCGTCAGCAGGACGAGGAAGGCGCTCATGCCCGGTGTGCGGCTTTCGGCTCGCCGCCCTGGCGAAGTTCGTCGGCGATGAGCCGGCAGAGCGCTTCGACGCCCCGCGCGATGGCCTCCTCGCCGAGCAGGGAAAAGCTCAGGCGCAGATGGCCGGCGCCGCCGCCGTCGGCGAAGAAGGCGCTTCCGGGCACGAAAGCGATGTTCCTCGCGATGGCCTTGTCGAGGAGAGCCCCGCTGTCGAGCGGAGGCGGCAGGGTGAGCCACACGAACAGACCGCCGGCCGGCGTCGTCCAGCCGACGCCTTGGGGCGCGTGGCGCTCGAGCGCCGCGATCATCGCGTCGCGGCGCCCGGCATAGACGGCGCGCGCCTGCCGGACGGCGCGGTCGAAATGATCGGCGGCGACGCGGTGGACGGCTTCTTGGTTGACGGTCGCGGTATGAAGGTCGGCGGCCTGCTTCACCAGCGTCAGGCGGCGGACGAGGCGCGCGGGCCCGCAGATCCAGCCCACCCGCAGCCCGGGCGACAGCGTCTTCGAGAAGGTCCCGCAATAAAGCGTCCGCGCGGCGTCGAGCGAGCCGCTCTGCGCGATATCGAGCGCGGCGATCGCCGGAAGCCCGTCGCCGTCATAGCGCAGGTCGCTATAGGCGGCATCCTCGACGACGACGGCGCCGGTCCGGCGCGCCAGGTCGAGCGCCGACTTGCGCGCGCCGAGCGGCAAGGTCGCCCCGGTCGGATTGGCGAAATCGGGAATCAGATAGATCAGCCTTGCCGCGCTCGCATTCGTTTCCGCCCGGCCGTCGCGGAAGCGCACCGTCGCGAAATCGGGCTCGAAGGCCGAGAAGGATTGCAGCGCTCCGAGATAGGTCGGCGCTTCGGTGACGAGCGGGCTTGCCGGGTCGACGAAAAGCTTCCCGATCAGGTCGAGGGCCTGCTGCGAGCCGTGGGTGATGAGGATATTGTCCTCGCTGCAGCCGATGCCGAGGGTGGACATGCGCCGCGCGATCCAGTCCCGCAGAGGGGGATGGCCTTCGCTGGTCGAATATTGCAGGGCCCCGCCGTTCTCCGCCAGCGCCTGCGCAAAGGCATGGCGGAAGGCGTCAAGCGGGAACAGCGACGGGTCGGGAATGCCGCCGGCGAAGGACAGCATCCCCGGGCGGTCGAGCAGCTTCAGCAGCTCGCGTATTTCCGAAGCGCGCAGGCCGCCGGCGCGGCGCGCGAAGACGGGGTTCCTCCGATCGGGCTTCACGATGTGTCCTTTCGTCCAGTGGACCTGGTAGGTCAGTGTCACTGACATAAATTACACTATCGGGATAATCGTATCAAGCGTATCGTTGTGAGTAATACATTATTGTTTCAGGACGACCCTCAGGCCGCGTCGCGGCCGCCGCAGCCCTCGGCCTTGACGATGCGCTCCGTGGATGCGGGATGGCGCGCCAGCATGGCCGCGGGACGGGCCGGCCGCGCGACGAGGCCGCCGCCGCAATTGGGGCATATGCCGGCGAGGACGGTCTTGGCGCAGTCGGCGCAGAAGGTGCATTCGAAACTGCAGATGAAGGCGCCGGCCGCGTCTGGCGCCAGATCCCTGTCGCAGCACTCGCAATTGGGTCGTAGTTCAAGCATCTCCATCTCCTTTCACCGCAATATCCCCCGCTCCCGCAGCCATCGCACCACGCCGGTCACGACGTTGCAGGCGTTCACGACCGCCACGACGACGCCCACGAGGATCAGGAAGACGGCGGGCGCGGTCGGGAATATCCCCTCCGTCCAGAAGCCGTAGATGATCAGGGCGAAGAGGCCTGAGCCGAGAGCCCCGAGGTAGCTGACATAGGTCTTCATGGCTTGCGGCATCGACGGGGCGAGACATCCTGCGACGGTCGAGGCCGCTGGTGCCCCCGGCAGTGACCGGTGTCTCGTAGTACAATGTGCGCGACGAGTCACTATCCTCTCCCATCCGGAGATCGGTGGGCAACGCGGCCGAAGAAGGAACCGCTGCGGCGCTCTCCAAGGGCGTACGAGCAAGCGGCTTCGCTATTACGGAGCCACGCCGCTCGCGGGGCACGGCCGAGTGTGGGAAGTTACGGGCGACGTCGGTTCGCGGTAAGAGACATGACATGAGAAAGACTCCCCCGCTGCACTACCTCCAGGCTTTTGAGGCCGCCGCCCGGCATAAGAGCTTTACCGAGGCGGCGCGCGAGCTCAACTGCACCCAGTCTTCCATCAGTCAGCGAATAAGAGGCCTGGAAGCTATTTTCGGCCGCCCGCTCTTCCAGCGCTTGCCCAATTGTGTCCTGCCGACGGCATCGGCCGAGATCTACCTTAAGGGAATCGCAGAGGCGCTGGATCAGCTGTCTTCCATCACACGTGGGCTGGCCGGCATCAAGGAGCAGACGGCGGTCTCGGTCTCCCTGCCTGTCAGTCTGGCCACTCTCTGGCTGGCCCCGCGTCTTGGCCGCTTCACCGCCAGGCACCCGGAGATCGACGTGAGGCTGAATTGCACGATCTGGGACGCCATCCACTCCGATGCAACGGACTTCTACATCGAAGTGTTCGAAAGCAACCACTCTCCGAGCGAATCCTGCTGCCTGACCAGGGACAGGGCCTATGTCGTATGTGCGCCGGCCGTCGCGCAGAAGCTCAAGGGAGGTCGGTCGGATGTTTTCTTCGAAGATCAGCCTCTGATCACTCTCATTGCCAAATATGATTATTGGGAGCTATGGCGGCGCAAGGTCGGAGCCAGCCGCATCGGAAATGGAAGGAAAATCGAGGTGGACGCCACTGTCACCGCCCTGGAAATAGCTCGCAACGGTCACGGCGTGGCGATCTCGCCTCACAGCTATGCGCTCTCCTATCTGAGAAGCGGCGATCTGGTCGCTCCGTTCGACGGTGCCATCGACCTCGAGCTCAGCCACGTGCTTTTTTCGCCGGTAGGCCGGCAGCTCAGCCGGTCAGCCGAGCTTTTTAAAGCCTTCCTGATCGAGCAGGCCGCGGAAATAAGCCGATAGCCGTCAAAGGCCTTGCGCCGTCATGTGCCTTTCAAGCCAGCCGATCTCCAATTCGGGAACCGAGTCGAGCAGCTGTTCCGTGTAGGGATCGAGAGGCGGGCGCAGGACGTCCTCCCGCTTTCCAAAGGCCACGACCGCGCCCTTGCGCATCACCGCCACAGAGTGGGCTATGGTCCTGACGATCTCTATGTCGTGAGTAATGAACAGGTAGGAGATCTGCTTCTCTTCCTGGAGCTTCTTGAGGAGCTGCAGGATTTCCTGGGCCACCAGCGGGTCGAGGGCCGAGGTCGGCTCGTCACACAATATGAGGTCGGGCTCGGCCGCCAAGGCTCGGGCGATGGCGACCCTCTGCTTTTGTCCGCCGGACAGCTGACTTGGATAGCGAGCCGCGAAGCTCGTCGGCAAGTCCGTTTGCCGCAAAAGCTCCGCGATCCGATTGTTCCTGGCAGCGCCGCTCAGCCGATGATACAGTTCCAGCGGCCTGCCGAGTATTTCGCCAACCGTCTGGTATGGGTTGAGGCTGGTATCCGGAGACTGATAGATCAGCTGCAGGCGGCGAAGGCTGTCTCTGGAACGCGAGGCCACACTCTCGCCCAGCGTTTCTCCCTTGAACCTGACCGTGCCGGTTTCCTGCGGAAGCAGGCCGGCGACAACCCTCGCGAGCGTCGATTTGCCCGAACCCGACTCGCCTACGACCGCCAATGTCCGGGCTCTTGAAATTTCCAGCGAAACGTCGACAAGCACGGGCTTACCCCTCGGATACCGGGCGCTCAGCCTGGAGATTTCCAATATGGGAGAAGTCGCGGCTTGCTCCCGCGGCGGCGTTCGACGGCGAACGCCGACCAGCGCGCGCGTATAAGGCTCGGCGGGCGTCTCGATGATCGACCGGGTTTGGCCATGCTCGACCGTTCGGCCGTTTCGCAGCACCATCACGTGGTCGGCGACCTGTGCGACGACCGGAAGATCATGCGTGATATAGAGCGCTCCGGTTCGGGTATCCTTTATCGCTCGCTTGATCGCCGCCAGCACCCCGACCTGGGTCGTCACGTCGAGCGCCGTGGTGGGTTCGTCGAACACGATCAGTCGTGGCCGGGGGCACAGTGCCATCGCGGTCATGGCGCGCTGAAGCTGGCCGCCGGATACCTCGTGGGGATATCGGCTGCCGAATTCTTCCGGATCGGGCAGTCCGAGGATCGCAAGCAGGTCCAGCATCCTGAGCCTTGCGAGCTTCCGGGAGAGTATGCCGTGCTGGACAGTCGCCTCGATGATCTGACTGTCCAGCCGGAAAAACGGATTGAAGGCTGCCGCCGCCGATTGCGCCACATAGCTGACCTTCGAGCCGCGGACCTGCTTGATCGCTTTCGGCCCCAGGCTCAGGAGATCGATCCCGTCCAGTTCGACTCGCCCCGATGCAATTCTCGCCTCGCCCCGGCCATAGGCCAGCATTGCAAGGCCGATCGTCGATTTTCCCGCGCCGGATTCGCCGATGAGCCCCAGGACATTCCCCTCCTCGAGATCGAACGACACGTCTTCGACGATGGTCTGGCCGCGCGCCTGCTCCCGCTCGCCCGGGACGTCTACCGTCAGGCCTCGTACCGACAACACCGTCTTTCCCATCAGATATCTCTCCACAACGGACGGCGGCGCCGCGCCGGCGTACTCAGATTGTGTGTTTGAGCCTGGAATTGTGGGACGAGGAGTACCAATCGATCAACAGATTGACGCCGATGGTCAGCTGCGCGATGGCGGCCGCCGGGATAAGGGGCGCGAATATGCCGAGATTGATCGCCGCGGCATTGTCCCTGACCATTCCTCCCCAATCGGCGTGCGGAGGCTGGACGCCCAGGCCAAGAAAGCTCAACGAGGCTATGAAGAGAAAGGCAAAGCAGAATCTCAACCCGAACTCGGCGACCAGTGGCGGCAGGGCGGGCCGGAGCATTTCCCTGCCGATCACCCAGGCCCATCCTTCGCCGCGCAGACGGGCGGCCTCGACGAATTCCATCGCGGCGATGTTTAAGCCCAGCGCGCGGCTCAGCCGGAAGACCCTGGTAAAGTCGAAAAGGGCGATCGTGCCTATCAAGACGGGAATCGAAGTTCCGACCATCGAGAGAATGATCAGTGAAAAGATCAGGGTCGGGATCGACATTATCAGATCGACCAGCCGGTTGAGCGCTTCGTCGATCCAGCCACGGGCCAGCGCCGCGAGCAGGCCCAGGCTGATTCCGATGGAGAAGGACAGCAGGGCCACGCACAGGGAAATCGAAATCGAAGTCCTGCCGCCAAACAGCAGCCTCGACAGCATGTCCCGTCCCAGATTGTCCAGTCCGAGAATGAATTCGGCGCTCGGCGCCGCCCAGACGTCCCCTATCTGATCCGCCTCCCCGAACGGCGCCAGCAGCGGCGCCAGGGCGGCAAGGGAAAAGTTCAGAAGCACGATCATGGATCCGATGGCGCCGCTCAGCGAAGAGGGGAGTTTGGGAATGCGCATCTTTTCAGGATTGCCTCGTCCGCCGCAGTTTCGGGTTGCTCACGATGCCCAGAACATCGGCCAGAACGTTGATGCCAATGTAAACGAAGGCGAATATCAGGCTGGAACTTTGAATGACGGGCACGTCCCGCTTCGCGATCGCATCCACCATGAGCTGGCCCATTCCGGGATAGACGAACACCACCTCGACCACGACCACGCCGACGAAAAGATAGGCGAGATTGACGGCTATGATGTTCGTGATCGGTCCGAGCGCATTTGGCAGCGCGTGATGGAACACCACCCGCCAACGGGAGCATCCCTTGAGCACGGCGGTCTCGATATAGGAATCCCCTAAGGTGGTGATGACCGAAGCTCGGGTAAGCCTCATCACATGCGCGAAGACGACCAGGACAAGAGTTGTCATGGGGAGAGCGATGGTCTCGAGTCTCGATCCGAGACCTGCCCCGGGGCTTGCAATCGCGACGCTCGGGAACCAGTCGAGCTTGACGGCGAAGATCGCGATGAGCACGTAGCCCACGAAGAACTCGGGCACCGAGATCGTGATCAGGGTCAGCGCGCTGATGACGCGATCGAACTTCGTGTTCCGGAAGGTCGCGGCCAGCAGGCCCAGCAGTATGGCCGGTGGAATGGCGCACAGGGCGGAAGAGGCGGCCAGAAAGATCGTGTTTGCCAGCCGCTCTCGAAGATCGGGGCCGATTGCCCGCTGGCTGGCCAGCGATCTGCCCAGATCGCCCTGGATAAAGCGGGTAAGCCACTCCATGTATCTCACGGCTGCCGGGCGATCGAGTCCCAATGCAACGCGGATCGCTTCCACCGCCTCCGGCGTCTGGTTCTGGCCCAGGATCGCAGTGGCTATGTCGCCGGGCAGAATCTCCGTCGCGGCGAATATCAGGACCGAGACGATCCAGACGGTCGCCACTCCCAACGCTATCCGTCGCGCGACCAGACTCAGCATGGATGCCTGTGCGCCGGCGTCATCCGGTCTATACGCCCGCCGAAGCGCTCGAGATCTGGCCGGACGTCCGGGACGACCGGCCTCTGCACGCTTCCATCCACCATTTCTGCTCGCAAATTCGAGCCAGGAACTCGATGACGATATGGGCCCCGAGATAGGCGGTGGCGCCTGTTCCGGCGTCGAGCGGTGGATTGACCTCGACGAGATCGAAGCCGACGATCACGCATCGCTCGGCAAGCGCCGCCAGACTGTCGCGCAATTCCTGGTAGCTCATGCCATTGGGCTCTCCGGATACGCAGCCTGGAATCAGCGATATGTCCAGCGCATCGATGTCGATGCTGACATAGACCGATGCGCCGGCCGGAATCTCGGCCGCTATTCCGGAAGGACCGGCGGCTCGGAACTCGGCCATGTTCATGACCCGATTTCCGGCATCTATCGAATCCAGGATTTCCGCGGGCGAATGCCGTATGCTCCGCACGCCGACCTGATGAACCCTCTGAACGTTCTCGAGCGCGGTGATGTGCCGGAACGCATGTCCGTTGGTGAAGCGCAGGTTGCCGTTGAAGGGAACGAAATCGGTGTGGGCATCGAATTGAACGACGAAGATGTCTTCATCGAAGCCCCGCACCACCGGATAGCTTATCGAATGGTCGCCGCCCAGTACGACCGCGAGAGCTTTCTTCGATCGTATGGCGCGCACCATCTTCGTTATATTGTCGAAGGTCGTCGATACGTCGGTGGGCCAGATGTCGGCGTCGCCGACGTCGGCGATCAGGCCGTTGACGATCTCGTGCTCCAGATAAGTCCGCTTTCTTTCCGGGTCGTAGATGCCGCCGCTGCCGCTGGTGAAGCGAAGCGAATGTTCGCGGATCGCCCGTGGGCCCATTCTCGTTCCCGGCAGGAAGGGCGACCCCTCGTCGAATGGAATGCCCATCACGGCGATCGCTGCGTCCAGGCGGTCGAGGTTCGCGCAGATCCTCGATCTCAGGAAGGACGCTATGCCGGTATAGGCTTTGTCGAGGCGCTGACTGTTCGGTTCTTGCATGACTGTTCCACGCGTTGATGCGGCGCTTGAATGGGCACTTCCTGCCGGGCAGGCGTCGGCGTCTAGGGTGGCTCGAAGTATCCGGCCGCCGCCGCGGCCCCGATCGCGACCAGCATGAGACGGCCCATCGTGATCGCCGATATGCCGTTCAGGTCGCGCGCGGGAGCAAGCTCGACGATATCGAGTCCGACCATGCGCCCCTTTCGGATGCATCCGGTGATCAAGCCTTGAACCTGGTGGAAGGTCAGTCCCCCGGGCACCGGACCGGCCACGCCCGGCATCACGCTGGGATCGAACGCATCGCCGTCGACGGTGATATAGTATCTTCCGCCTTCGGGAATCGCATCCAGGACGGGCTTTATTCCTTTCTCGTGCACGTCGGACGCGCTGATCAGCGCCGCGCCATAAGAGCGTGCCGCCGCCACCTCCTCGGCCCTTGCGCTGCCCTGCCCGCGCAGACCGACCTGGAAGATCGAACTGACATGCGCCATTTCGGACGCGCGCCGCATGGGGCTGGAATAACCCGTGGGCACGCCGAACTTGTCGTCGCGCCAGTCGATATGCGCATCGATCTGCACCACGGTGATCGGCCCATGATCCTGGTAGCCCCGCAGAACCGGGATGGTGATGCCGTGGTCGCCGCCCATGACGATCGGCAGAGCGCCTCGCCCCAGAATTTTCCGAACCGCGCTTTCGGCATTCCTGTAGTGCAGGTCCAGATCCCGGGCATCCCCGGGCACGTCGCCGCAATCCACCACGCGTATGGCCTTTCCGCGGAGCGGCAGGCCGTCGACGTCGAAGTCCCATCGGTCCCAGCCGGTGCTTATCAATTCCGAAGCCCGCCGGATGGCGGTCGGGGCTCTCGACTGATCGTTCGCGACTTCATCGATATTGTAAGGATTGCCGTAAGGAACGCCGATGACGGCAATCTCCGCATCCAGCCGCTCGAGATCCAGCGCCAGAGGCACATCCAGGAAGGTTGCCGGCGGGCCTTTGGGAGATACTGTAAGTGAAGCCATGTGGCGTTCTACGCTTTGGAGGGTCGCCGGAAGCCGTTCTAATCCTCCAGCCAGACCTGCTCCGGAGCACGATATCCGCTCAGCTCGAAAGTTCCCATGGAGACAAAGCCCTTGAGGCTGTGCGATGCTCCATCCAGATAGTTGTTGAACAGAGGTATGAGAGCGCCGCCGTCGTCATGGATCATCATCTGAAGGGTGTGGTACATCTCCCGGCGCCTGCCGATATCCAGTTCCCCGCGGGCCTCGACGAGTATCTTGTCGAATTCGGGACGCTTCCAGGCGGTCTCGTTCCACGCGGCATCGGACTTATAGGCGACCGACAGCATCAGGTTGGCGGTCGGCCTGCCGCTCCAGTTCGACGCGCACAGGGGCTTCTTCATCCAGACATTGTCCCAGTAGCCGTCCGCGGGCTCGCGGACCACGTCGATATTGAGACCAGCCTTGCTCGCGCTTGCCTGTATGACTTGCGCGGCGGCGACCGCTCCCGCGAACGCCGTGTCGGCCACGCTCATCGGTATCGTTCCGGTAAAGCCTGATTTCTTGAGATGATGCCGGGCCTTGTCGATATCATAGGCGGTCTGGGGCAGCTCGGAATAAAACGGGTCATATGTGGGTATCGGCTGGTCGTTGCCGATCTGGCCGTAGCCCTTCAGCACCACCTTCAGCAGCCGCTCGCGATCGACCGCATATTTCAATGCGAGGCGCAGGTCGGGATTGTCGAACGGGGGGCTGTCGCAACGCATCGGGAAAATGCAGTGGGAGCCGGAGGGAACGTTGTAGAGCTTGAACTTGGGATTCTGCTCGACGGAGACCGCCAGGCTGGTCTCCACCTTGTTGATCAGATGCACACGTCCGCTGAGCAGAGCGCCCAGCCGGGCCACCGGATCGTTGATGCTCAGAGTTTCGACGGAATCGACGAAGCCCCGGTCGCTTCGCCAATAGTTGTCGTTGCGCCGGGTGATGGTGCGTACGCCCGGCTGGAAACTGTCGAGGACAAAGGCGCCCGTGCCGACGCCGGCATTCGGATCCACGCCATCCGCGACGATGGCAAGCCGATAGTCGGTCATCATGTAGGGCACGTCGGCGTCCGGAGCCTCGAGGCTCATCGTGACTTCGTGCTTTCCGGAGGCCTGTATGTCGGACACGGAGTCGAAGTAGACCCGGACCGGCGATTTGGAGTCCTTGCCGCGATGTCGGTTCAGCGAATAGACCACGTCGGCCGCGGTCAATTCCTTGCCGTTGTGGAAGGTGACCCCGGTCCGGATCTTGAATACCCAGCGCTTGCCGTCCTGTCCCGGCGTCCACTCCATCGCGAGCTGCGGCGTCAGTTCGCCGTTTGGTGCGATATCGAGAAGGGTATTGTGCAGCTGCAGCCCGACCAGAGGAAGATAGTTTCCCGAGATCAGGAGCGGGTCGAGGCCGTCTGACGCGCTTCCCCCATCCGCTGCGATTGCGAGCCGCCCGCCCCGTTTGGGCGCCTCCGCTCCCCAGCCGGGCGCCGGCGCCATTCCGAAAGCCATGGCCCCAATGCCTGCCGACCTCGCAATGAAGGCGCGACGGGAAAGCCTTCCGCCGCCGGCTGCGATATTCTTCTGCGATGCGCCATGGGTGAGATTCGAGCCGGTGCCCATTATCATGCCTCCCGACCAGACGACCTGTCTGGTGTGCTTATGTTTTTTGTGTTTGCCCCGATGGAATTATTTCGTCCGCCGAGCCGGCGCTCAAGAAATAGTTTTGCGGCCTCAGGTGTCCTTTTTCTTATGAGCTATGGAGGTGAGGCCTGAGGCTCATTTTCAGGGAATGCACGCCGCATTTGAAGAACGGGCGGTGTCATGGAGGAAGCATGTCCGTCACGCCCCCGGAGTCGAGAGTTCCGACCAGACCGACGTGGCGGCGGGCCCGGGATTGCCGAAGAGCCTTACCGCCGTGACGTCGAGCAAATGCGTCGGCAGTGTCGCCGAAAGATCCACGATGGTCCCGTTCGCGACCCGTTGCCGGGCCAGCGACTCGGGCACCCAGGCCACGGCGACGCCGACCGCCGCCATTTCCAGTGCGGCCAGCGTCAGCGCCGTTTCCGCAATCGGGATCGGGCGGCTCACGCTCGGCATCCGGGGCAGGACCAGCCGCTCCATCGCCTGGCCGAGAAACACTTCTCGCGGATAGGCGACATAGGGAATCTCCCCATGGGCAAGCCGGGCGTTGAGGATGGCCATCGCCGCGGCTCCGAAAACCGGGATCAACCGGTCGGTGCCGATCGTCTTGGTCTCGATATAGGCGGCACCGATCGGGTGCTCTTCTCCCGGCAAACGGTAGACGATTGCGATATCGGCTCGCCGCGACAGCAGGAGTCCGAAACATTCGTCAAGGTTTGCCGACCGCAATCGGACATAGATGTATTCGTAGCGCCGGTGAATGCCCTCGACGAGCAGGGGAGTGAGGGCCGTGGTCAATGCGTGCTGGCTGGCGATGACGACGCGGTTCGAGGTCACACGCTCGCCCCGTTTGAGATCCACGACAAGCTGGCGCAGCTCGACCACAAGCTTTGCGATCTGGTCGCGCTGCTCCGCCATGGTCGGGCGCAGCTGCACGGGCTTGCGCGTGCGGTCGAACAGTTCGATCCCGACATACCCCTCGATATTCTGAATCCGCCGCGAGAAGGCGGATTGGGTGAGCCGCCGCCGGTCGGCCGCGTCCTGAAAGGATCCGGTCTCCGCCACGGCGAGCAGGTCTTCCAGCCATTCGAGACGCATGCGGGTCTCCCTAAGATGCAAATATTGCATGATAAATGGAGAATTTCGAATTTGCACGGGACATTAGGCCGCGCGATTGTTGTCTCACGCAAGTTCCAGAAGGAATTCCTTGATGCATCTCGCCCGGTTCCCCCGTGTTTTCCTGGCCCATCTGCCTACCCCGCTGGAGAGGCTCGACCGGCTGAGCAAGGAGCTCGGCGGACCGCAGATATGGATCAAGCGCGACGATTGCACCGGCCTGTCCACCGGGGGCAACAAGACGCGCAAGCTCGAGTTCCTGATGGCGGAGGCCCAGGCCATGGGCGCCGACACCGTCATGACCCAGGGCGCCACCCAGTCCAACCACGCCCGCCAGACGGCCGCCTTTGCGGCCAAGCTCGGAATGGACTGCCATATCCTGCTCGAGGACCGCACCGGGTCGAACGACGCGAACTACAATGGCAACGGCAATGTGCTGCTGGACCACCTGCACGGGGCCACCACCTCCAAGCGTGCGGGCGGCATGGACATGCAGGCCGAGATGGAGGCGGTCGCCGAAGGCCTGCGCGCGCAAGGCCGCAAGGTCTATGTCATCCCGGGTGGCGGCTCTAACCCCACCGGCGCGCTCGGCTATGTCAACTGCGCCCTCGAGCTGGTCGCGCAGGCGAACGACCGCCGCCTGGTGATCGATCACCTCGTCACCGCGACCGGCAGCGCCGGCACGCAGGCGGGACTGATCACCGGATTGAAGGCGATCAACGCCGGCATCCCGCTGACCGGCATCGGCGTGCGCGCGCCGAAGGAGAAGCAGGAAGAGAACGTCTACAATCTCGCGCTGCAGACGGCCGGGAAGCTCGGCTGCCCGGATGTCGTCTCGCGCGACGATGTCGTCGCGGACAGCGGCTATGTCGGACAGGGATACGGCATTCCGCGCGCGGATACGCTGGAGGCCATCCGCATGTTCGCGCAGCTGGAAGGCATTCTTCTCGATCCGGTCTATTCCGGCAAAGGCGCGGCCGGCCTGATCGATTATTGCCGGAAGCGCAAATTCAAGAAGGATGAGCGTGTGGTCTTCCTGCATACGGGCGGATCGGCTGCGCTGTTCGGCTATGACGCCGCATTCGCGGACGGCGGCAAAGCCTCGGGCACCGGGTAAGACATGCCACGGCGGCGCTTCACCGGCAGCTTCACGCAACAGCCTCCGATACCCGAGGACGGCATCGCCGCTGCCGTCGCGGTGATGCGCTCGGGCCGCCTGCACCGCTACAATCTTGCCGCCGGCGAGGAAAGCGAAACGATGGCGCTGGAGCGCGAATATGCGGCCTGGCAGGGCGCGCGCTTCTGCATCGCGGTCGCTTCGGGCGGGCAGGCGATCCAGATCGCTCTGCGCGCCCAGCGCATTCTGCCGGGCGATGCGGTGCTGACCAACGGCTTCACCCTGGCCCCGGTTCCGGGCGCGATCGCGGCGGTCGGGGCGAGGCCGGTTCTCGTGGAGATCACCCCGGACCTGGTGATCGATATGGAGGATCTTGCCGCCAAGGCCCGCCGGAGCGGCTCGCGGCTTCTTCTGCTGTCGAACATGCGCGGGCATCTCTGCGACATGGACGCCCTGATGCGGCTTGCGTCCGAGCTGGACCTGACGGTGATCGAGGATTGCGCCCACACGATGGGCGCGGCATGGAACGGCCGCCGCTCGGGGTCTTTCGGGCTGGCGGGATGCTTCAGCACGCAGACCTACAAGCACATGAACTCGGGCGAAGGCGGGCTTCTGACCTCGGACGACGCCGGGTTCATGGCGCGCGCGACCATCCTTTCGGGATCCTACATGCTGTATGAAAGGCATGGGGCCGGGCCTGATCGAAGCACCTTTGCCGATATCCGCCTCGACACTCCCAATATGTCGGCGCGCATGGACAATTTGCGCGCCGCCCTTCTGCGCCCGCAGTTGAAGACGATCGACAGGAGCATCGAAGCGTGGAACGCGCGGCATGACTATCTGGCCGGAAGGCTTGCCTCCTGCCCCGCGATCCGCATGCCGGCCCGCCCGGATGCCGAGAGATACGTCGGTTCGTCGATCCAGTTCCTGGTTCCCGGGATCGCTGCCGCCGGCGCCCGGGAAATCGTGGAGCGCCTGAGCGCCGCCGGCGTCGAATTGAAGTGGTTCGGAGACGACCAGCCGGTCGCCTTCACCTCCAACCACCACAGCTGGCGCTTTGCCGGACCGCAGAGCCTGCCGCGCACGGATGCCGTTCTGTCCGGCCTGTTCGACATGCGCCTGCCGCTGACCTTCAGCCTCGACGACTGCGCCCTGCTCGCCGACCATATCATCGCCGCGGTGAGCGCCCTCGCGCCAGAGTGCGACGCATGAAGCGGCGGGTCGGCATACTCGGCGGAATGGGGCCCGAGGCCACCGTCCTCATCATGCAGAAGCTCCTGGCCGGCGTGAAGGCGGCCGACGATGGCGATCATGTCCCGCTGATCGTCGACCAGAATCCGCAGGTGCCCTCGCGCATCCGGCATCTGATCGAAGGCACCGGCGAGGATCCCGCGCCGGTGCTCGCCGGCATGGCCCGCCGCCTAGTGGCCGCCGGCGCCGAAGCGCTGGCCATGCCCTGCAACACGGCGCATCACTATGCGCCGGCGATCCGGGCCGCGGTGGACGTGCCCTTTCTCGACATGATCGAGATCTCGGCCGCGCATGCCGCCACCCTGGCCGGTCCGAACGGGATCGTCGGAATTCTCGCCTCGCCCGCCGTCAGGAAGGTCGGCCTGTTCGATGCCGCGCTGGCGAAGCTGGGACTGGCCGGACTTTATGCGGCCGACGAGGCGGCAATGCTGGCCGCGATCCGCCAGATCAAGGCCGAGGGGCCGCAGACCACGGCGCGGCGGACTTTGGAGGCCGCCTCCGAGGAGTTGCTGGCGCGCGGCGCGACGGTCCAGATGATCGCGTGCACGGAGTTCTCGCTCATCGCCCGCTGCGTCGCCGAAGGCGCCGCGGCCTTCGATACCCTCGACCGGCTGGTTCACGCCATCCTCGCCTTTTGCCGCCCGGACGGGAAGTGAAGAGGATCCCGATGACCATTTGCGATTGTGAGTGAAATGCCAACCACGACCAACAAAGGAGGAATGGAAATGATCTCGATGCTCAGGAAGACCATGCTGATGGCGGCGGCCGCAATGGCTTTGTCCGCGGCTTCGGTTCAGGCCGAAACCATGGTGATCGCCACCTTCGGCGATCCGACGCCGATGAATGCCGCGCGCGCCACGCACGAATTCG
The DNA here is from genome assembly GCA_050246735.1 of Parvibaculaceae bacterium. GTDB lineage: Bacteria > Pseudomonadota > Alphaproteobacteria > Rhizobiales > Aestuariivirgaceae > Taklimakanibacter. Next base: position 120,517 of record JBFWVM010000011.1, read on the forward strand.
AGAAGGCCACCGGCTGGACCATCGAATGGCGCAAGTTCGCCTCGGGTCCGGACGTGATCGCGGCGATGGCTTCGGGCGACGTCAAGGTCGGCGAGCTCGGCTCTTCGCCGCTGGCGATCGCGGCGAGTCAAGGCGTCGACCTGCAGATGTTCATGCTTTCCTACGCCATCGGCGAATCGGAGAGTCTGATCGCGCGCAACGGCTCGGGAATCAAGGCGCTCGAGGATCTGAAGGGCAAGCGCGTCGCCGTCCCGATCGGCTCGACGTCGCATTTCGCGCTGATGGGAGCGATCGCCCATGTCAAGCTGACCGAAGCCGACGTGAACATCATGCCGATGAAGCCCGATCAGATCGCCGCGGCCTGGGAGCAGGGCACGATCGATGCGGCCTTCGTCTGGCCGCCGGTTCAGACCGAGATCCTGAAGACCGGCGTGCGGATCATCGGCTCGGACAAGACGGCTGAATGGGGCTATCCGACCTTCAACGCCTGGGTTGCCAACACCGAATTCGCGGCGGCTCATAAAAGCGAGATGGTGGCTTTCACCAGGGCCATGGATGCGGCGAACCAGGCCTATGCCAGGGATCCGGCGGCGTGGACCCCCGACAATGAGAACGTCAAGGCCATTGCCGCCATGACGGGCGCGTCCGCCGAGCAGATCCCGGAAGTGCTGAAAGGCTACCTGTTCATCGCTCTGAAGGACCAGATGAGCGACAAATGGCTGGGCAACGCCGCCGCGGTCATGAAAGCCACGGCTCAGTTCCTGAAGTCGGCAGGCCGGATCGACAACGTCGCGGACGATTACTCGCGCTTCGTGAACACCTCCATCGCCGAAGAAGCCCTTAAGTGACCTGCAAGGTATTGCCCGGCTCCGGGCCGGGCAATACCTTGTCATGGTTCGGAGGGGAGTTCATGCGCCTGAATATCGACAACGTGTCCGTCGTCTATCCGGCGGCGGACGGTCGTCCGCCGGTAGCGGCCCTGAGCCAGATCCAGCTGACCATCGAGAACTGCGAATTCGTCGTCGCTCTGGGCGCCTCGGGCTGCGGGAAATCCACGCTGCTCAACCTGATCGCCGGCTTCCTGGCGCCGACTTCGGGAAGCCTGATGCTGGACGACAGGCCGGTATCGGGTCCCGGGGCCGACCGCGCCGTCGTCTTTCAGAAGCATGCGCTCCTGCCCTGGCTCAACGTCCTGGACAACGTGGCTTTCGGCCTCAGGATGCAAGGCGTCGGCGCGGCCGCGCGCTACGAGACCGCCAACCGGTTCGTCGGGCTTCTCGGGCTGGACGGATTTCAGAAATCGCCGGTCTACAAGCTGTCCGGCGGGATGCAGCAGCGGGTCGGCATCGCGCGCGCCCTGACCTGCGACCCCAAGATCCTGCTGATGGACGAGCCGCTCGGCGCGCTGGACGCGCTGACGCGCGAAAAGGCCCAGGAGCTGATCCTCAATATCTGGAACGACACCCGGAAATCCGTGTTCTTCATCACTCACAGCGTCGAGGAGGCGCTGTTCATGGGGACCAGGCTGATCGTGATGTCGCCGCGGCCGGGCCGGATCGCACATACTTTCGACCTGCCGTTCTCCAGGGAGTTCCTGGACGGGACGCCGGCGCGCCAGGTCAAGGCGTCGCCTGATTTCATCGGCCTCAGGGAGGAGGTCCTGAAGATCATTTTCGCCGACGAGGAGCAAGCGGAATGACAGACAAGGCTTCCGCGCCGCCGCCGAAGACCGCGGATCTGATCGAGCGCGCTTCCCGCGCCCGGCCGACCCGGCCGGGCGAGCTGTACGGCGTCCCGGGGCAAGGCAACACGCTGTGGCTTTCGATATGTTCGATCGCGCTGCTGCTCTTCGCATGGTGGCTGGTCACGGCCATGGGCTGGATCAAACCGCTGTTCCTGCCTTCCCCGCTGGCGATCGTCGCGAAGTTCGTCTCGATCTGGAACGAGGGCTTTACCGGCACGCCGTTCCTCGATCATGTGATGATCTCGACGGTGCGCGTGTTCGGCGCGTTCCTCCTCGCCTGTGCCATCGGCCTGCCGCTGGGGCTCGCCATGGGGATGAGCCCGGTGTTCCGCGGCATTTTTGATCCGCCGATCGAGTTCTATCGCCCGATCCCGCCGCTGGCCTATCTGCCGCTCATGATCATCTGGTTCGGCATCGGCGAGACCTCCAAGATCCTCCTGATCTTCCTCTCGGTGTTTGCCCCCGTGGTTCTCGGCGCGCGCTCCGGCGTCAAATCGGCGGCCATCGAGCAGATCCATGCGGCCTATTCGTTCGGCGCGACGCGCTGGCAGGTGATGCGTCACGTCATCATGCCTTCGGCCCTGCCCGAGATCCTGACGGCCATGCGGATCGGCATCGGCTTCGGCTGGACCACCCTCGTCGCCGCGGAGATGGTCGCCGCCACCAAGGGCCTTGGCTACATGGTTCTTTCGGCCAGCCAGTTTCTGCAGACGCCCGTCGTGATCATGGGGATCTTGGTGATCGCCGTCATCGCCTTCGCCTTCGACCTCCTCATGCGCTTCGTCGAGCGTCGCCTGGTGCCCTGGAAGGGCAGAATGTAGTCTGAAAGCCAAGAAGCATGATCTATCTGAAGAAAGCGGAACGGAGCGTAGAAGCGGATCGCGAGGACATACGCGCCGTCGTCGAGAGGATGCTGGCGGAGATTGCCGCGGGCGGCGAAAGTGCTGCGCGGAAATTCGCCCGCGATCTCGACGGGTGGGAGGGCGAGATCGTCGTTTCGGCCGAGGAGCGCAGAAGAGCCGCGGCCCAGGTGCCGGAGCGGCTGAAGAGCGACATCCGTTTCGCCCATGACAATGTGCGCCGCTTTGCCGAGGCGCAGCGCGCGGCGGTCGGCGACTTTGCCGTCGAGATGCTGCCCGGCCTCACGGCCGGACAAAGGCAGATCCCCGTTTCGGCCGCCGGCTGCTATGTGCCCGGCGGGCGCTACAGCCACGTGGCCAGCGCGATCATGACCATCACCACCGCCAAGGTCGCCGGCGTTCAGCACATCACGGCGTGCTCCCCGCCGCGTCCGGGGACGGGCATTCCCCCGGCCATCCTCTACACGATGGATCTGTGCGGCGCCGACATGATCCTCAACATGGGCGGCGTCCAGGGCGTCGCCTCGATCGCCAACGGCCTGTTCGGCGCGCCCAGGGCCGATATCCTGGTCGGGCCGGGCAATCAGTATATCGCCGAGGCCAAGCGGATACTTTACGGCCAGTTCGGCATCGACATGTTCGCCGGCCCGACCGACAGCATGGTCGTCGCCGACGGAACCGCCGATGCCGATCTGGTCGCCGCCGATCTGGTCGGTCAGGCCGAGCACGGCCGTGATTCGCCGGTCTGGCTGGTGACCACGGATAGAGGGCTGGCCGAGCGGGTGACGGCGCGGGTGCCGGGGCTGATCGACGCGCTGCCGGCTCTCAACCGCGACAGCGCGCGCGCCGCCTGGGCCGATTTCGCCGAGGTCATCCTGTGCCGGGACGCGGAGGAGATGGCGCAGGTCGCGGACCGGACCGCGCCCGAGCATCTGCACGTGCAGGCCGGGGATCCAGACTGGTGGCTGCAGCGCCTGCGCGCCTACGGCTCGCTGTTCCTGGGCGAGGAAACCACGGTCGCCTTCGGCGACAAGACCTCCGGCCCCAACCATGTGCTGCCGACCTCGGGTGCCGCGCGCTACACCGGCGGCCTTTCGGTGCACAAGTTCATGAAGACGGTGACATGGCAGCGGGCGACGCGGGCGGGCACCCGCTCGATCGCCGAGGCGACGGCGCGGATATCCCGCCTCGAGGGAATGGAAGGCCATGCCAGGTCGGCCGATATCCGGCTCGCCAAGTACTTCCCGCACGAGGTCTTCGATCTGAATGCCGCCGACGTCCGTCCTGAGCGGGCCGACCGATGATGTCGTGCGGGGACGGGGATGGCGCGTTCAGCCGGCGACCGTGACGATATGCTCGCCGCCCTCGGATGAGGAGAAGAAGGCCTGGCAGGCATCGGAGAAGGCTTGCACGGCCCGCCGGCGGGGGCCGGACACATGTCCGAGCGACAAGGTCAGGCCGCTCGTGCTCCCGGTGATGGGAATGCAGGCCAGACTGCTGCCGGCATAGCTGAGGCTGCCGGCCGGGCGCATGTTCAGAAGCGCGCATCCGAGCCCCTCGCCCACCAGGGACCTCACCATTTCCGTGGAGTTCGCCGTCGCGACGATGTTGAACCGCCTTCCGCTCTTCTCCAGCAATTCCAGATAGTGCGTCTTCGCGACCGGACGGTCGAGGATGATCAAGGGTTCGGCGGCGAGATCCTCGAGCGCGACGGTTCGCTGCGCCGCGAAGCGGTGCCGGTCCGGGCACAGGCAGAAGCTGGGCGCGTGGATCAGGGGCTCGACGACGATCTGCGGCGCCGGCACGTCGGCAACGAACACGATGACGTCGAAGCTGCCGTCCAGGAGGCCGAGCTGCACCTGGGTATTGTCGCACTCCGCGAAGGACAGGGTCAGGCCGGGATTTGCCGTCATCAGCGGCGCCACGATCCGCGGCAGGAAGGCGGGGGCGATCGGCGCGTAATAGCCGATCTTCAGCATGCCCGAGAGGCTCGCCCGCAGGTCGAGGCCGTCCGCGAGCATCGACTCGTAGCGCTCCAGGAGATCCTCGATCCGCCGCAGCACGATATGCCCGTTCGACGTGGTCGAGATCCCCTTGGCGCGGGTTCTCGTCACCAGCGCCACGCCGAAGGCGGTCTCGGCCTGGTCGAGGGCGGCCGACACCGCGGAAGCGGCGACGTTCATCTCTTCCGCCGCGGCCGCGATGCTGCCCGCGCGCATCGCCGAGCGGACATAGCGCATCGCCCGCAAGGACAGATCCATATCCCAATTCCTCGTATTTTCAGAGGTTTTTCTCCTCATAATACTATTTTTCGAGGAGTAAGTCCCGTGCCAAGTTCGGGCGGATATCCAGGAGGACGCGATGACTGTTTCCGACGACGGCCGGCCTGCCTTGCCCGGCTGGAACTACACCCCGAAGGTGCCCCTGGCCGTCTCTCCGCTGTTTCGGTGGCCGCTGCGGCCGCTGGCGATCCTGCGCTGGATCTGGGACAGCTGGTTTCTCATCTCCGAACGCCTGATCATCGTCGGCATCGCTTTTGCGACCTTCACGTGGACCCAGCCGTCATTGGAGGTCACGAAGCATCTCGAGCCCGGCTGGATCGCGCAGATCTGGCTGCGCAACATCGTGCTGTTGACGGTCGTCGCCGGTGGCCTGCATGTCTATTTCTACCGCTGGAACGCGCAGGGCAGGAAGCTGAAATACGATGCGCGCCCCCTGATGGTGAACGGCAAGCAGTTCGCCCTGGGAGGCCAGATCCGCGACAACATGTTCTGGTCGCTGGCCAGCGGCGTGACGGTCTGGACCTTCTATGAGGTCGTCATGTTCTGGGCGATGGGCAATGGCTGGGCCCCCGTCCTGACATGGCAGCAGAGCCCGGTCTGGTTCGTCCTGCTGTTCTTCCTCGTGCCGATGTGGGAGAGCTTCTACTTCTACTGGATCCACCGCCTGCTGCATTGGCCGCCGCTCTACAGGCGGGTGCATGCCGTCCACCATCGCAACGTCAATGTCGGGCCCTGGTCGGGCAATTCGATGCATCCGGTGGAGCACATCATCTATTACGGCTCGGTCCTCGTGCACTTCATCGTGCCCGCCAATCCCGTCCACATCCTCTATCACCTGCAATACTACCTGCTGACCGCCGCGACGACGCATGCCGGCTTCGAAGGCCTCCTGGTGAGGGACCGCAACCGGCTGAAGCTCGGCACGTTCCATCACCAGATGCACCACCGCTATTTCGAGTGCAATTACGGCGGCCTGGAGGTGCCCTGGGACCTCGTGTTCGGATCGTTCCACGACGGCACGCCGGAGGCCAACGAGCGCATGAAGGAACGCCGCAAGCGGATCATGGGGTCGTGAGGTGGGCGGCCTGACCATACGCGATCTCAAGGGCCTGAAAGGCGTTCGCCGCATCGCCTTCGTCCAGGTGACGCGCGAGGAGGAAGCCGTCGCCGCGGCCGAGGCCGGGATGGACATGATCGGGACGGCCTTCCGTGCCGAGACCCGCCACTTTCCGCGATCGGTCCCGCAGACGCACTTCCAGTTCGGCCTGCAATGGGGCCGGCATGCCTGCGCCGCCGAAGCGCTGCGGGAAGCGATGGACGCCATGCTGTGCGGCGCCCAGTCGATCTACTGCGCGATGAGCCCGAGCGTGATCGAAGTGCTGGCGCGCGAAGGAGTGCCGGTCATCGCCCATGTGGGACTGGTTCCGCCCAAGGCCACGTGGACGGGAGGGTTCCGCGCGGTCGGGAAGACGGCGGACCAGGCCCTGAAGCTGTGGCGGGAGGTTCGCGATTTCGAGAACGCCGGGGCCTTTGCCGTCGAGATGGAGGTGATACCCGCGGCTCTTGCCGCCGAGATCACCCGGCGCACCAGCCTGCTCACGATCTCGCTCGGCTCGGGCGCGGAATGCGACGCGCAGTATCTGTTTTCGGCCGATCTCCTGGGGGAGAACCGCGGCCACGTGCCGCGGCACGCCAAGGCCTATCGGGATTTCGCCGGCCTGCGCGACAGGATGCAGACCGAGCGCGTCGCCGCCTATCGTGAATATATCGCGGACATCCGGAGCGGCGCGTTCCCCGAAGCCCGCCACCTCGTCGCGATGGACGAAGCGGAGCTCCATCGCTTCGTCGAAGCCGTCGAAAGGCAAAAGTGACATCGAGAGCGCGGCGCGCAGACGAACACGGCGGCGTGTCGACAAGGCGGATGGGGAATTCACCGGTGAGCGGGATCGTTGTCGTTGGCGCGGGCCAGGCCGGGGCGGCGCTGGCAGCCAGGCTGCGCGCGCTCGGATATGACGGGCCCATCACGATGATCGGCGAAGAGCCGGTGCCGCCCTACCAGCGTCCGCCGCTTTCGAAAGGGTATCTTCTGGGCGAGACGGCGCTCGAACGGCTCTACCTCCGGGCGGCCGCGTTCTGGGACGAGCAGAGGATCACGCTGCGCCTCGGCGCTCCGGTCACCGCGATCGATCGCGTCGCGAGATCCGTGCGCGTCGGCGACGAGAGCATGTCCTACGACCAGCTGGCGCTGACCACCGGTTCCTGTCCTCGCCGCCTGCCTGCGCGGATCGGCGGCGGGCTTGCCGGCGTCTACACCGTGCGCACGCTCGCGGACGTCGATTCGATGGCGCCCGAGTTCCGCCAGGGCCGCCGGCTTCTCATTGTCGGCGGCGGCTATATCGGGCTTGAAGCGGCGGCCGTGGGCGCGAAGCTCGGGCTTCAGGTCACGCTGGTCGAGATGGCCCCGCGCATCCTGCAGCGGGTGGCCGCGGCCGAGACTTCCGACTTTTTTCGCAGGCTTCACGCCGATCACGGGACGAGGATCCTCGAGAGCACCGGTCTTTGCCGGCTGGTCGGCGACGGCCGCGTCCGCGCCGCGATCCTATCCGACGGTGCCGGGATCCCCGTCGATTTCGTGATCGTCGGCATCGGCGTCACGCCCGCGACGCGGCTCGCCGGGGAGGCCGGGCTGGATATCGAGGACGGGGTTCGTACCGACGCGCTTGGCCGGACGTCCGACGCCCGCATCTGGGCGGCGGGCGATTGCGCTTCATTTCCGTACAGAGGCGGGCGGGTCCGCCTCGAGAGCGTCGGCAATGCGATCGACCAGGCCGAGGCCGTGGCCCGCAATATGCTGGGCTCGGGCGTGGCGTACGAGGCGAAGCCCTGGTTCTGGTCGGATCAATACCACGTCAAGCTGCAGATCGCCGGGCTCAATAGCGGCTATGACCGGGTCGTCACCCGCAGCCGGGGCGGCGGGACCAGCTTCTGGTATTACGCCGGCGACACGCTTCTGGCCGTCGATGCGCTCAACGACGCCCGCGCCTACATGATCGGCAGGCGGCTGATCGAGATGGGCAGGTCCCCGGACCCGGCGGCGGTCGCCGACGGTGCGACGGACATTCGCGCGCTTCTGAAATGACGAGCGGCCTGCCCGCATGCGGCTTTTCCGCATCGGCGGATCGCTGTCGGCCGGGGAGATCGCCATGCAGTCACTCTTCGCGGTCCATCTGAACGAGGATCCGATGCGCATTCGACGCCAGGTCCGTCTCTCCGGCCTCGAGCGCCCACACATAGGCGTTCACATACAGGAACGCCGAGCGGTCGTGGTCCTTGCTCGCCGTGAACCTCTCCGCGGCCCGGCTGTACAACCGGGCGAGCCGTCGTCCGTCGGCACGGGAATGCGCATCGAGGATGTCCCGGTCGAGATCCTCGAGCGTTCCTTCCGGATCCGCCGGCCGTGACATCCGTCGAGCCCGGCCTCAGGCCTTGATCTGTTCGGCGATCCACTCGTGGAACCTGTGGGTCGGCCCGTCCATGACCGGCGAGAACTTCCCGCCGTCGAAGCTCGGCGCGTGGCGGCCCTTCTGCATGCGCTCCACGACATCGACATCCTCGACGAAGATGTCCTTCCACATCTGCGCGTTCTTCCGGCGCATCCCGGCAAAGCCGGGCGCCGTCATCGCCTTGTCGGCGTAATAGATCTCGACATGCTCGACCGTCGCGTCATGGGTGACGGGCTCGAGGCGGATCACGAACAGATGATCGTTCTGGAATCCGAGCAGGATATTGGGAAAGAAGCACGGATACTCCGCACCCTTCGTCCACTTCTCGGACAGGCCGCCGAATTCCATGAAGCGCTCCCCGTTCGGCCCGAAGCTCGGCGTATAGGCATGCGAGCCCTGCCCGCAGAAGGATCGCCCGACCATGTTGTAGTGATCCTCGAGACGTGAGTAGCTGTTCAGGCCGGGATGGATCCAGGGGAGGTGATAGCTTTCGGCATAGTTCTCGACCGCGAGCTTCCAGTTGGCGCCGAGCTCGATCCTGAACGTCGAGTCCTCGCCGCCGTGGACCAGCGAGCCCTCGTCGAACTCCTTGAACCGCTCGATGAGGTCGGCTGCGTAATCGGTGAAATCCGGGGCCGAGCGGGAGACGTTGACGAAGATCATGTCGAACCAGACATGGGAGCGAACCTCGAAAAGTCCGAGCTCGCCGCGCTTGATGTCGGGATGGGTATTGCGGCCCGGCCCGCCGACATGGGGGGTGGTCACCAGGGCGCCGTCGAGACCATAGCACCATGAGTGATACGGGCAGCGGATGACCGGCTTGCCGCTCGCCGGCTCGGAGACGAGGATCGCGCCGCGATGCCGGCACACATTCTCGAACACCCGCACTTTGCCGTCGCGCCCGCGCGCGATCAGGAGCGGCTGGCCCAGGAAGGTGATCGGCTTGAGATCGCCCGGCCTGGGGACGTCCTTGCCGAATCCCACGCAGGGCCAGTTGCGTTCGAAGACCTTCCGCCGCTCCAGGGCGTGCATGGCGGGATCGGTATAGAACGGGCTCGGCAGGCCGAGCGCGGTCGCCACGGGCTGCATCACGTCGTCGAGGTTTATCATCGAGCCGATCGCGTTCATGACCTTGCCAGCCTGCTGCTCGTTGAAGCTCGGGCCATTAGAGCCGGGCGTCCGGAGCCGCGCAATGCCAGCAAATCTCAGGTCTGTCTTGATCTGGACTCAACTTCGGACGTCCCGCGGACCGTCTGCGGCGACGTGGCGGTGGCCGCGTCGATCAGCCAGGCCTTGAGCTGCCCGGCCGCGCTGTCGAGCTTGCGGTGCTCGTTCCAGGTGACGTAGAAGGCGCCCGGCGAGAGGACCTTGCCTTTTCCGAACCGGACGAGGCTTCCGTCCTTGATCAAGGGCGCCACCAGGCCCGACCAGCCTATCGCCACGCCCTGATTGTCGGCCGCGGCGTTCAGGATGCTGATGTAGTTGTTGAAGTTCCGCGTCCGCAGATGGTCGACCGAATGGCCGACCAGGCGGAACCATTCTTCCCACGTCGTCCAGCCCGGGTCGACCTGGTGCAGGTTCAGCAGCGGCGCCCTGGCCAGGGCCGCGATCGACGTCGACGGCTGCTGCTTCAGAAAGCCTTTCCCGCAGACCGGAACGAGGTGGTCCCGGAAAAGCAGCGCGGTGCTTTCGTCGGGCCACGAGCCGCTTCCGTAGCGGATGCGCAGGTCGACCTCCGAGCGCCGCAGATCGTCCGCGTTGTCCGACACCAGGTGGTTGATCGTGACGTCGGGGTGGGCCCTCCAGAAGTCCCCGATCCTTTTCATCAGCCACAGCGACGCGAAGGCCGTCGAGGCCCCGACCGTGACCGCGCTGGTGGTCTCCGCGGCCCTGATGCGCTCGAGGGTCTGCGAGAACTGGCTGAATCCGGCGGACAGGACCCAGTAGAGATCGGCACCTTTCGGGGACAGCTCGACGCCGCGGCGTTCGCGCCGCAGCAGCGCGGTCCCGGCATGGCTTTCCAGGCTCCGGACCTGGCGGCTTATGGCCCCGATGGTCACGTTCAGCTCGGCCGCGGCGCGCGTCATGCTGCGATGGCGGGCGACGGCCTCGAAGGCGGCGAGCGCCGTCAGCGACGGCAGGTTGTAGAAGCGGCGCACCATGCGATTTGCCGAAGGGTTGAGCTCTTGATGATAGACGCTGCCGGACGCAGATCAACCAGGGCGGCAAGGCGCCGGCGGACAGCCACGCCGCCCTTCCTGCGCGACGGCTCAGCGATAGCTCGCCACGGCGTCGCCGAGGACGTCGGGGCGGGGCGTCACGCCGAGGCTCGCGGTGGCAGGGGCGGCGACGCGTCCTTCTCCCCATCCCTCGATGCCGTTATCGGTCCTATCCGCACGATGGTCGCGTCGAAGCTCCGGTACTCGCGGCCGCCGGACAGGAGGTAGACGCCGCCTGAATAGGGCAGATCCACCTGAAACACGTCGATCTGTTCGATCTTCATCTCGCTGCTCCGTGAATCGGGGACATCAGGACGGCGGCACGAGGACGAGCTTCCCCGTGAACCGCTTCGACAGGAAGTCGGCCTGCGCCGTCGCAATGTCTCTCAGCGGGTATGACCTGGCGACCAGGGGCCGGATCTCGCCGCGCTCGATATAGGAGACGAGAGTCTCGAACACCTCGTCTTCCTGGAAGGTGCAGCCGAAGAAGCTGAGATCCTTGAGATAGAGTGTGCGGACGTCGAGCTCGACAAGGGGACCGGCGATCGCGCCGGCGACGGCATATCTCCCGCCGCGCTTCAGGACTTCGGGCAGCTCCGGCCATTGCGGCCCGGCGACCAGATCCAGGACCACGTCGACGGCATTGCGGCCGAGATGCCTTTCGAGGCTCTCCTCGCGGGGAACGACACGGTCGGCGCCGATCGCCTCGACCTCTTTGATCTTGCTTCGCGCCGCGACGGCGGTCACCCGCGCGCGGCGGCGTTTGGCCAACTGGACCGCCGCCGACCCCACACCGCCCGACGCGCCGGTGACGAGGACGTGCTCGCCGGACTGCACGTTCGTTCTGTGGAGCATGCCTTCCGCCGTGGAATAGGCGCAGGGAATGGACGCCAGCTCGACGTCGCTCCAGCTGCAATCGACCTTGTAGGTTTCCGCCGCCGGGGCCTTGGCGTACTGGGCGAACGCCCCATCGCATTCCGAACCGAAGGTCCAGCAGTCGAACGGCCGATAGTTTACATAGGTCCGCAGCATGTTGCGGACCAGGACCCGCTCGCCGATCCGGCTCCGCTCGACGCCTTCTCCGGTGTCGACGATCCGGCCGCAGCAATCCGCCCCCTGGATCCGCGGAAACGACATGGGGCTGCCCGCCCAGCTGGCGTCCGCCGGCGACGCCGCGCCGCCGGCGACCGCGTCCGCGGTGCCGTCCCTGACGGTCTTCGAATACCAGCCGACGCGCGTGTTGATGTCGGTGTTGTTGACGCCGGCCGCGCCGACCCTGATCAGCACCTCGCCTCTTCCCGGCGCGGGAACGGGAACATCGTCCCGATAGTCGAGCCGGTCGAACCCGCCATGGCCCGTCAGCAGGACGGCGTGCATGGTTTTCGGCAACCGGCTGCCCGGACGGGCGGGATCTCCGATCATTTGTGACCCTGTATGGCGCGCAGCAGCGCCTGCTTGGTGATCGTTCCGGCGACCGCCTGCCGGGGGCGACGGACCTTGAAGATGATCACGCGATGATGAGGCGCCGCACGGGCGCCCACAAGACTCTTAAATCTCAGAGGCACGGTTGAGGTGAGGTCAAGCCACCGGACGCCGTGTTGCGCATCCAGTCGGACACGCTGCTCATGCAATAGCGGTCGCCGTCATATATGAGGGCATGCCTGCCGGTCTGCCCTATGGACCGCCGAGGCTCTGCAGATCGTCGATATTCAGATCCAGCATGCCGCTCTCGGGGCTTCCGACCAGGGGAAGGCCGTCCATCACGTCGTCCATCGTGAGGTCCAGCCAGAAGGGAATGGCCTCGAGCTTGTCGTTCAGCGCCTTCGCCTCGGGTATGGACTTGCCGATCTCCGAAAGCGCCTGGCCAGACCGGGTTATCTGCCGCTTGCGCGTCGGGGACATCGGCACCTTTTCCGCGGCGCTCAGGACGTCGAGCGCCCATCTCCTCTCGGCCAGGCTCGCATTGGGCTTGCGCAGCAGGATCATGGCGAACTCGGTTCCCTTCCGGTCCAGGCCGCCTATGGCCTTTATGCGGGCCAGCTCGGCGGCCCCCTGCTTCTGTATGTTGACGGTCCAGATCGCGGCGCCGAGAGAGACGACGGCGGCCACGATGCTGACGATCGTCCCCGTCTGGCGCCATTCGGATCTTCTGTCGGTCATGGTCTGCTTGTCCTGCTCGTGAGTGTTGCCGCCCGCTGTCCCCGCGGCGGTTTTCCAGCCCCTTGATCCATCCAGTGCTACCGGTCCTGGCCGCCTTGGGCAACGGGCCGGTAGCTCCATGATGAAAAAACCATGGAGATCGCCTTTTGCCGGCGATCCGCGCTTCCAAAGGCCCTTCAGCCCGAGGGCCGGGCGGTCATGAACTCCCGCACTTCGGCGGCGATCCAGTTGCGGAGCGCGCGGACCTTCGGATGATCCTGGTGGCCGGTCCGGTAGACGAGGTCATATCCCCATTCGACCTCCAGCCTGGCTTGTGGGAAGAGCGCCACCAGGCGGCCCGCCGCGAGGTCTTCGGCGACCAGCACGCTCCGGCCGAGGGCGACGCCCTCCCCGCGGATGGCGGCCTCGATCGACATGCTTCCGAGGCTGTAGCCGGGACCCCGCGCCTTCGGATAGGGCAGCTCCATCATCGAGAACCAGCGCTCCCATGTGGTGCTCATGCCGATCTCGTGGATCAGCCGGCACCCGGCCAGCGCGCCGGGAGACCGGAGGCCGCCCATGCGGTCGCGATAGTCCGGCGCGCAGACGGGCGAGACTGTTTCGTTCATGAAACGCTCGGCGGCCGCGGCGGGATACTGGCCGGCCCCGTAGCGCAGGGCCACGTCGACGTGGCCGGCCGCGAAATCCACCGGGGCGTCGGTCACCTCGAGATGGATGTCGAGATCCGGATAGCGCGCCATCAGCCGGTGCAGGCGCGCGGTCAGCCACTTGCTGGCGAAGGAGACCCCCGAGCTCACGACAAGGCGGTTGCCGTCGCTGCGGCGGCGAATGGCCTCGGCCTCGCGCGCCAGCTCGGAGAGAAGGCGGGTGACGGCGCCGAAGAACGAGACGCCGGCATCGGTCAGCTCTATCCGGCGGGTCATGCGGCGGAAAAGCCGCGTTCCCAGATGGTCCTCGAGCGCCTTGATCTGCCGGCTGACGGCGCCGTGGGTCAGATGCAGTTCCTGCGCCGCCAGGGTCATGCTCAGCCGCCGCCCCGCCGCCTCGAAGGCGCGCAGGGTCTGCAGGGGAGGAAGCTGCTCGGGCATGGGCGTCTATGTGTGATATCTGCTCACGTATGCTGTGAGGAGAAATGGTTTGTCGGCGGCGTTTGGCTGCTTCTAGACATGACACAGATGCACGTGCCTGCCCATCCCGTCAACCGGTCCTTCCATGACGCAGAACGCCACCGACGCCGCAGCCCTCTCGCCTGTCGCCGTCCCCGCCCGCTCCCCTTCCCTGAAGAGCCTCGGCGCGATGCTGCTGCTCGCGGTCATGTGGGGCCTGTCGATCCCGATCACCAAGCTGGCCCTGGAGACCATCCCCCCGCTGACGCTCACCGCCATGCGCTTCCTCGTCGCCGTCCCGTTGTTCATGATCCTGGCGGCGGGACGGCTGCGGGTGCCGTGGCGGGCGGTTCCCGGCATCATCGCGCTCGGCGTCATGGGCATCACCCTGGGCAATGTCGCGCAATCCTTCGGCGTCGAGGGCACGTCGGCCTCGGTCGGAACGATCATCTCCGCGACCATTCCCATCTTCATCGTGGTCTTCGCGGCGATCCGCCTGGCGCAGCCGGTGGCGGGCCGGCAGTGGACCGGCCTGCTCGCGGCCTTTGCCGGCATTGCCGTGGTGGCCGCGGGCAGCGGAGCGGAGGCCGGCGACATGACCAGGACCACGGCCGCCGGCGTCGCCTGGATGCTCGTCTCGGCCGTCGCCATCGCCTTCTATTACGTCTGGAGCGCGGAGCTCACCGCCAGGCACGGCACGTTGCCGGTGGCCGCGTGGAACGCCCTCGCGGGCCTGGTTGCGATCCTGCCCTTGTCCGGCTGGGAGATGGCGCGCACGCCGGTGCTGATCACGATGCAGGCGGCCTGGGCCGTCGTCTATCTGGGCGTCATGGTGACGGTCGCGGGGCTGCTGCTGTGGTTTTATCTGTTGCGGGCGGTCCCGGCCCGGGTCGCGGCGAGCGTCCAGTATCTTCAGCCGGTGTTCGGGATCGCCGCCGCGTCGCTTCTCTTCGGCGACCGCCTCGGCCCGGCATTCGCGACGGGCGTCGTCCTGATCCTCGGCGGCCTCGCTCTGGCGGTCGCCGACAGGCGCCCCGCCCCCGGGGAAGCTGTGCCGCGCGGATGCGGATCCGCCGACCGCATCGCCATCGAGCCGGACTAGTAGAGCGAGATGAGTATAGGGTCGATCCACAATCCTCATCCTCTTATGTCCCATTCGACGCGCATGCCTGTGTCAAGGCCCTGCCCAGCAAGAGGACGGATATGAATTTCACCATGGAGGCTGCTAGCGTGATCAAACGTTGCAAAGGTGGCCAGTCCGATCTCTTAAAGCGATAAAGCGGCTAGCAGGCATGTTGAGGCCGCTCGCGATCTCGTACGTCCGCAAACGCATGGCTCTTGGGGATATTGAACCTGCGGCCTCGGGCGCTTAGCCATTTCTTTGTGCTTCACTTCCGCGATGGTTGATCGATTAGGGCGATGGAACCCCATCCCTTGTCGAAGGTGAAGCTACCAGCTTTGCCGACGGGGTCTTGAATTTTCACTATCCTTGCCCGATCTGGGTCGTCCGCATGCTCCACGACGTAAAGCCAGAACTGCTCGCCGTGTTGACGGGCAAACTCGAATTGTGCGCTGGAAAGACCGACGGGGCGATCTTCGAGAGTTCCTTTCATTGCTTTGACTTCGACCCAGCGCTCTGGTTCGTCGTTGACGTCGGCCTCGACCAAGTCGAAACCTTGGTTTCCCGCAGGTGTGGACTTCAAAAGTGGCTCACGACTTTGGATGAGGGCGATGGCCTTTGCTTCCAATGCTAGCCTTTGTGCTTGATCAAGACCGTCAGGGTCGTCCTCATCCTCGCCGTCGAGCGGATGCATAGCAACGTAGGAGACGAAAGTCCGCTCGCCCGGCTTCCGGCTTCTAGATGCGCCTGCTCCACCGCGCGAGCCTCCACCAGAGCCATTCCCCGACGATCCCGAATTGTCGCCCGCTGAACCTGATCCCCCGTTGGCCTTACCGTGATTGCCAGTCTCGGAATCTCCAGAATGATCTGATTCGCCACTGCTAGAAGGATTCTTGCCGTTCTCGTCTCCGGACGTCTCGGTGCCCTCAGTCTTACCATCTGAGGCAGTTTCCTCCGCATCGTCGACTTCGCGATCTCCATCGCTTTCTTCAGTCCCAGGCCCGCCAGGCGGTTGTTCCGGTAGAAGATCCTCCACATTCAACCTAGCCATGAGTTCTGCTGTGCTTGTGAGACCGAGCTTCTTGAGCATGTCGAGCATGCCCGGTTCGAACCCTGCTTCCTTTGCAAGCTCTTCGACTATGGGCTTCTTGAAAGCGATCTTCGATTGCAAGAATGGATGTGGTGACCAACCTGTGGTCTCGAATAGAATCGAAGATGGAGGAACGAGGTCTCCATTCGTATCCGGAATCCACCACGCTTGATTTAGCCGCCGAATGAACTGGGTATCGAATTCCTCGCTCCACATCTGATGATAGTGCCAGCGATATAATCCGGTAAACACACCTTCGCCGCGCCTGTCTTGCAATTCAACGAGCGCTTCCCACAGTAGGCGCGCCTTCAAGCGTCGAGCTTCAAGACTCAGGCTTGGAAATTGCTCGAACAGCTTCTCGAGCCCTCTCAGGCTATAGTCCGTAATTGGCGCTTCCGATGTCAACTTAACTTGACCTCCGGAAAGGCGGAGATCGAATTTCTGAGATTCGGTCAAAGTCGAGCGCACTTGGACCGGGTAGATGTAACGGACCGCCCCGCATGCTTCAAGAAGCTCGCGCATCGGTTCACCACGCAGAACAGGATTGTCGTCAGCCAAGTGAATTCCAGGAATGCCGTCGTAAAGATCTCTCAGACGTGCGGTCGCGACATACACATTCTCGGGCGTTTCGAAATCGACTTTGCCAGTGTTCATTTCCCTCGCAATCACGAACGGTGTGCCTTTCAAAGCGGCCACTAGCTTTTGTCTCTGAGTAGTCGAGTCAGTTTTAAAAGCTTGTAAAGTTCTCGCCATGTCCGCAGCATAATTCTCGGGCTTGGCTGTCCGTGCTTTGTAGACAGGCAAAAGGTTCCGAATGACATCGTCAACAGGATCCGGAGCCGTAAGTCCGAGAGATTGTAGAAACTTCGTGGCATCCGGACCTTTGCAGACACTTTTGCGGATCGTCGGAAACCCCGTTTCGATATCGCTAGGGAAAAATGCCTGCGGCATGCCTAGGAGGAAGGCTGGCACATGCTTGCCGTTCTCTAATCTCACGAGCGGCAGTCCCCTGAGCCTATCGGCAACCGCTGGTGCCTTATTGAGATATTCGTAAAGTCGAACAATCCACGTGTCCGATTGCGCCTCGAGGAAACTCACGTTCAGTCTTGGCAACAAGGATTCCGGGGACCGCTCGGATATACTCAGCTCGCGTAGGAGGTATTGACGCAATGCCGGTGTCCTATCGGCGGTAATGTCTGAACTCAGCCACCGCACGGCCTTGCCGCCTTTGAGAAGCGCGCCGAGTTGACTGGAATCAAACAAATCTCTCAAATCCTGAGTTCGAGACAGTTGTACGTCCTTAGCAGAGGCATAAGTGGAATCCGAACAAGGTAGGAAATTTTCGTTTTTTAGGGTATGGACAATGCGATCGAAAAGGGGGGCGAGCAGCCCGCCTGCGAACCGTTCCCGCTCGAGAGGGAGGCTGAGCAACGTGTCAACGTCGAGCATACTCTGATCTTTCAACCAGCGGAGCGCTTCTACGAGAAGACTGCCGGTTTCGCCAACGAGGTATTTGTTCCATGCATCGTTTGTGGGAATGTTGTCCCTACTCGGCGTTGTACGATAAGGTCCCTGTACAAGGAAACCAGTATGCGTCGACAAGATGGTGGGGAAAAACACTACCAGCGTGGAATCGATCAAAGGTTCGATTTTACGGAGTTGTCCGAGATCGACGGAAAGTCGGAACGCGATTTCTACGTTACCAACTGGTATTTCGTCCTTCTCAACCTCTTTGGAGAAGACGAGCCATCGTTCTTCGATTTCATCTTGGCCCCTTTGCTGCCCCATCAGCGAGATTTCGCGTACGCCCGGTGCCAATACGGTCGGATCGTCCCGGAAATACAATCCTGAGGCACCGCCAGGGGCGGTCCAAGAAATCTCCTTGACGTTTCTCAAGAACAGCAATGTGCGAGCACCAAGATTTTGCAAGCCTTCCACGATCTCTGCCTGCGCTTCTATGTCTGCTTTCTCGAGGGGCAGGATTATCTTCGTTTGGTCTGATGCGCGGGAACAGGGTTCGACTGACACGGGCCAAACATAGGTCTCGATGGCAAAGGCCTCGTCTCCGGAGTGAATTTCGGGTCGCTTGGTGAACGAATACACGGACTTGAAGCCGATTCCGAAACGACCGATGGACGTAATGTCCTTGGTGCTCTCGTCAATACCGCAAACGCCCCGCACGTCCGGCTCATCAAAAGGTTTGCCATAATGAGCGACGACCAACGTGTCCTCCGATAGATCGAACGCAACGCTTCGAGGGCCCTCCCAGTCGGGAGATCTACGCCTAAGCGCATCTTCGGCGTTCTGAAGTAGTTCGTAGATGAAGTGCGTGCGCTTGTCGTATCTGTTCGCGAGGAGCATCTGGCCAATGCGGCCGATGTCCGTCCCGTAACGGACCACATTTTCCTTTTTGAGGGCGTCGTAATCGACGGTCACTTGACGTCCTCTTCCGCTCCTTTGGCCGAAATGCAAGAACTGCAAAGACGAGAGAAATCGCAACGACCGCACTGAATTGCATTAGGAGTGGTGGGAAACAAATTGCACCGCAAGGCGTCGGCAGTCGCCTTCACTTTGCCAACGACGTTGGCAATGAGGTCCTCATCGACTGAACGAGGTTTCCTTGTTTGCGTGTCGAGCTCGTAAGTTTCAACGTAGTCAGCGTCCTTCCCCGTTAATTCGCGGTACCCGAGGGCATAGATATGTAACTGCGCTTCTGTCAGTTCTTCGGCTTGGGCGCGTTCAGTAGATTTGAGGTCGACGATGGCGATGGAGTCCGTATCGCGGCGGCGAACGAGATCGATACGCCCAGAGACCTTGATCCCGTCTTCGAGTGCGACCTCGATGGTCTTCTCGCTGAATTCGATCTTGTCGAATTCCGATTGCCGCGCTTCAATATAATTAGAAACTGTACGCTTTGCGGAAGCGCGCATCGTTTCTCTTAACGTTGGATAGGCGAATGGTACGTGAAGATGGCGATCTACTAGTTCATCGGCGTCGGATGGCTGGATAAGAGCACCGGAAATCGCGCGCTGATGTAATTCGGCCAAGGCATCGTGGAGGGTCTTTCCATAGCCAAGTGCTTCGGCCAATGGAGCGTTGAAGCCGTACAACGTCCGCATTTTGAATTGGTACGGACATTCAAAGTAATAGCGAATGTCTGAGAACGACAGATTCACATTGGATATCGAGGGTTTCGAACGTGGCTCCCCGTACTCCCGCCCTTGGTAATTCGTTCTTAACCTCTTAACGAATTTCGATTCCAGCACATCATGGAAAAACGACGACGGGTGAACCGAGCGATTGTTGCCGGGTGTGGGGGCGGTGGTCAAATGCAGGTGCTTTTGGCTCCGCGTTACCGCTACGTAGAACAAGCGTTGTTCATCCGCTTCAGATCCGCGAAAGCGCGACTGTCCGCTTACTGCTTGTGATGGAACAATATGCCATATGTTCCGACCACCACGTGGAGATGCGGGAAATTGATTCCGCACGAGCTGCGGCACGAATACTGCTGGCCACTGCAATCCCTTCGCGCGGTGAACCGTGAGGATTTGCACCGCGTCCAACGCGACAAACTTCTCTTCCGCGCCGGTTGATTGACCATACGCCTCTTCCGCCTGATACTTGAGGAAGTCCGCGAAGGACTCATATTTTTGTAGCGGGCGCGAATGGAAATAAATGCTTTCAAAGTCCGAGATCGCCTGGCTGAACTTCCCGAGATTGTAAAACACAGTCGGACCACGACCGTTAGGCACGGCCTCCTCCCTTAATCCGATCTGCTCGAGGAAACCAATGAACTGACGCTGGATATTGTAGACCGAGAAACGAACCTCCTGATCTTCAGCAGCCATCTTCGTGCGGGTTCTTTCAGCGCCTTTCAGGGCGGCGTCCAAGATGGCGTCGGTTATTCCAAGTTCGGCGGCCTGCCACGCTTGCAACACATCTCCTCGCGGCAGACGATTCGCCATGAAATAGAACAGCTGGCGCGCCGCTTCGCCCTCGGGAGCATCGAAGAGCGTATCCATGCCAAGCGACACAAAAGGAATGCGTTCGCGAACGAACGCGCGACGGATGGGTTCGCCGAATTTTGTGTACCGTACTAGAACCGCCATGTCCGACCAAGAGATCGGCCTTTTAACGCCGGCGTCTGCGATCATCGTACCGCGAAGGGCATTGCAGGTCTTTGCAATGTAGTCGGCCTCTTCGTCTGGAGAGGAGAATTGCAAAGCAACGATATCGCCCGGCTCGTATACTTGCGCGTCTGTCGACTCCATGGCCTTGTCGAGACGAGAAGTGTTTTTCTCGATGACGAGCCGCGCGACATCCGTGATCCCTTTGGTGGAACGGAAATTAGCTTCGAGCTTGATCGTTTTCACCGGCTTATAGCGAGATGCAAAGGACAGGATGTTGCCTACGTCGCTGCCACGCCATTGATAGATGGTTTGATCGTCGTCTCCGACAACCTTCACTTTTGCTCCGAGCGCGTGCAACTCTCGAACAAGTTTTTCCTGGACTGGGTTTACGTCTTGATATTCGTCTACGATGGCGACTTTCACACGGCCAGCTAGTCGCGATCGCACTCCTGCCTCGTGCTGCAACGCCTCCACGGCATATTGAAGAATGGCAGAGTAATCGAACTGTTCGCGATCGTTCAGCAGTTTCGTATAAGCCTGATACCCTTCAAGGACCGATGTTCCATCTAACGCCTTCCAGTCGACGTCGGATTCTCGCAGCACGGACATTGCCTCGATATAAAGACGAGTATCCACGTAGCGCTTGAGTTTCGCACCCTGCAATGTCGTGGTCGAGGTCAATCCGCTCTTGGCCGAGTTGCGGTCAACGAACAAAACCTGTTGGACTTCGTTTAAAATGTCGAACTTAAGGTATTTCGGAACTTCGGTTCGAAGAAGATCAAGGCTAAAGCCGTGGATCGTGCCGATGAACATTTCGGCCATGCCTACGAGATCGGGCAGGCGCTCGCGGCATCGATCGAGGACCCGTTGCTTGAGTTCGGCAGCGGCTTTTTCGGTAAATGTAAACGCGACGACGTTGCCGGGTTTCAGGCCCATCCCACCCTCGGAGACGGGTGTCAGAAGTTTGGTGATATGCTGCGCGACGACTTCTGTCTTGCCCGATCCAGCGCACGCGATCAGTTGGAGATTGCCATCGGCATGATTGACAGCCTCAGTCTGCTTACCCGTAAGCTGCATGGACTTTCCCCGGTGCTGTCGCTTGCCATGAGACGAATCTGTATCGAGTATTGCCCGAGGTCAACCTAGAGGTTTGTTCCCTCTCGCCAGGTGTTGACAGGCGACAGCTCCACACCGCTAAACCATTGCAAGGCTTAAAAAATCGATTTCAAACGGGAACTGCAACGGCAAGTGGGGACCACAGGTCCCACTCGCGACGCCAAAGTGGGAACCGAACGGATCCGTAGGAAACGCTTTGAGGATGACCCAGGCGCGGTTTGAAAGCACTTACAACAACGGTGCAGCCTCCGAAGGCAGAGGTCGTGAGTTCGAATCTCGCCGGGCGCGCCATTTTCTCAGCGTATTTTCAGTTATTTAGAGCGTGATCACGTTGGATAGAATCGATTTGGGATTCCCAAATCAGGTGTGATCTGATTCAAACTGTTGGCCGGAGGATGGAGGCCGGCCGGCATGGTGAAGCCCTATTCGATGGATTTGCGTGAACGCGTTGCCCGGGCGGGTGTCAGCGAGGGTTCTGCCCGTGAGGCTGGCCGCCAGTTCTCCGTTGGCGCCTCAACCGCGATCCGCTGGGTGAAGAGGTGGCGCGAAACCGGCGATGTGTCGCCCGGCCAGATAGGCGGCCATCGGGAGAAACTTCTGGCCGATCACAAGGAATGGCTGATGGAACGGTTTGCCCGTGAGTCGGATGTCACCCTTCGCCGGCTGCTCGCCGAGCTGGAAGAGCGCGGCGTTACGGTGAGTTATGGGGCATTGTGGAACTTCGTCCATGACGAGGGGCTGAGCTTCAAAAAAAAACAAATCACGCCAGCGAACAGCAAAGACCTGACATCGCCAGACGACGCTACTGGTGGAAGAAGTATCAGGCCCTGATTGCCCCCTCCAGGCTGGTCTTCATCGATGAGACCAAGACCAACATGGCGCCGATCCGCGGCTGGTGCCGGAAAGGCGAAAGGCTGCAAGCCTATGTGCCTCAAGGGCACTGAAAAACCATGACCTTCCTGGCTGCCTTGCGCTGCGATGGAATTACCGCTCCTTGCGTCTTTGATGGTCCGATCAATGGCGACGGCGCCGGCGACGGCATTGCCCTCGGGAAGCGGTCGCGGGTCTGGTTCATCCTGGAAGGGGCGGAAGCCGTAGAGCTGCAGCTCGGTGAGAACGTGGTCGGTCGGTGACGCGCTGTGGTGGGGTTCGAAGTCGTCGTCGGTGGTCATGGGATGCTCCGCAGCTGGATCGGCCGCGACCCTCGCGACCTTCATGGCGACGGAAGACGGCAAATGGTCCGGCCCCGCACCCGGAGCGAAGCGCAGGGCCGAAGCGCAGCGGAGGACCGAAGGGGCCGACTATTGTGCTTCGCGATGTAAAGGCGGCTCAGCCGACGACGGAAAATAGTCGGCCCACGAGGTTGCTGGGCCGGGCCGTTTGCCGTCCCGTTCGCCTCTCAGGAAGGCCGAGGACGCGGCTCTGTCCAGCACTCTGGAGCGTCGGCCACCGGCGAGGCGGTAGGCCCAACCTTCGTCCCGGCTGCGTTCACGGTCGCAAGCCCTATGCGGCCTCGGCCATGAAGCGCACGATATCCCGTGAGGCGACCTGCGCCCGAAGGACCGCGCGCAGCGCATCGGGCCCGAGCATGCGGAGATCCTCGTTGAAGTCGCCCAGTCTTGGCGACAGCACGATCGCCTCTATGCCGTTATCGAACGCGCGCTCGATCAACGTCGTCATCGCGCCGTCGCCCGCCGGATCGTCGTCGCGCGCGATGTAGAGCCGGCGCTTCTCCAGGGCCTTCAGTTGGCGCAACGCGTTCTCGCCCGGCTGCCTGTAGAAATCTAGGAAGATGTTGGTTTCGACAAATACCAACCACTTGAGTTGCTTCCGTGCGCGCCTCGCCATCGAGCCGTCCCCGCTGTTGCTGTCGCGGCGCCATTTTTGGGACATTCTTGACGTCGGAGCAAGCCGACTAGGCAACGGCGGCTTTGGGTGTGGGTTATTTGCGACTGGGAAGGAGAAGAGTAGGAACACTAGTATGAACAATAGTAGGCCATAAAAGCATTGTATTTTCAAGATTTTAGATATGGATCAATATTTTAGAAGCCCCAATCCCACGAATCCCTTCGGGCGCAGCGTGTGGAAGTGGATGGGCGCGAGAGCGATTCGCATCATGGGGACGAAAACCAAGTTGCCGCGGGCGCTTGCCTCGGTTGGCCTCGGCCTTCGAACACGATGATCTTCAGCAGGCACTTGCCTGAGGGCTTTCCCCGACCAGGCCGTGACCATGATCATCGTCATGGTGTTCGATCGTCATCACGACGATTAGACCTCGCCATGGCATCGGCCGCCTATGGGGCTGGGATCATGACCATGGGCGCACGGTTCTGAAATCGGTGGTGCAAGCTCCCTGCACCTCTGACCTTCGCCGAGAACGGGGGTCCGGGTCGGTATGCGTTAGCGGCGGGCGGGCTGCTGAGCGGCGCGGGGCAAGCCGCCCTGCGCCCGGACGCGGCCCTGACCGCCGAAAGAAGGCATACCGAGGGCGGGGGCGGCGCCCTGGCCCCTGTCCCGCGCCAGGGATCGTGACCCGCATGGGCGGAGACGACAGGCTCTGAGGCTGCGTCGTAGAGCCCGGTCCGGCAAGGCGGGAGGCGCCCTCTCAACTGGCGAAGAGCGGCAGATCTGGACCCGTGCTGCCGTGACCCAGGCGGCTGTTCGGAGCGCTGCCGCATTCAGGGCAATCCGGATCGGTTCGTGGCGCCGACAAGGACATATTCCGCGCGCGGCTGTTATAGCGCGCGAAATCCAACGATAAGTCGGGATTGCCCAGGCCCGTCATGAAAAGAAGAAAGTCGTTGCAGGCGTGCGCCGCTCCTACGGCATTCAGCGTGATCACACTGGGCGCAACGACCTCATCATCGTCGATATAACGCTGTGCTTTACGTTCGCGCCCCGTCTTCGCCTCGTCGGCGAGCTTGCCTGCATTGATCAGCTGGTTGCACCACAGACAGTTCATACCGGGCCGGAGCGGACGAACGACGCTGAAGATGTCGGTCAGCGTGCCGCCGCCATCAACCGAGACCTTGCTGCCGATCTGAACGCCGGGGATCAGGTACTGCTGCACGATCGCGTTGATGAGCAGACGAGCACGCATCTCGTCGGCGGCCAGGAAGATGTAATCGCACTCCGTAATCGCCTTTGCGGCGACGGGGTCGAGGATGTTTTGCACTATGGTTTCGATCCGCGCAGCGGGATTGGCCTGCCGAATGACGCGGCGCGCGACTTTGACCTTGCGCGTCGAATGCGCCAGCGCCATTCGCCGTACCCACCGGGGCGCATACGATCCGCTAAGAGCCCACCATACATCGCTGCGGCGGGCGCCGACAACGCGCGGGATATTACTCGGGTCGAGCCGGTCAGGATCGATCAACACGAAGGCGCCAACACCCAGACGCGCCAGATACTCGGCCACAAGCGATCCGACGCCTCCAAGGCCGATGATTGCCACCTTCGCGCCGCCGAGGATCGCCTGGCCGGCATCGCCGAACAGCCGGGTCTGCCGGTCGTAGCGCGGATCGGCGTTACCCGGGCCGCCAATCGGCGCCGGCCGGATGATCGTGCGCCGTCGCCCAATGATCTCTGCCCCGTCGAGTGAAACCCTGCGGCCGCCGGGAAGCCAGATATCGCCGTCCACCGCGCCTTGCGCGAACACAAGAGCGCCAACGGCATTGCCGCGGCTGATGTCGAGCAGGGCCGGATAACCGCGCTCGTGGCTGGCAAGGTCGTCGGACGAAAAACTGACGCGGCCCGCGCCGCCATGACTGTGGATCGCGAGATAGACAAGGCGCTCGTCGCGGCAGCTGAGGATATGGCGCTGGATGAACTGCGCCTTGAGCATACGGTAGCCGCGCTTGCCCGGCACGTAGTCCACGCCGTCCTCGGCGAGGAAAACGTCACGGCCGAGTAACCGGACTTTGCCGCCGGCGCACATTTGCAGGCCTGCCACCATTACCGCGCCGTGTTCGTCTCCGTCTCCGGGGAACAGGTGGCGCTGCAGGGTCTCGAACAGCGCCTCGGGGATGGTCAGCGACCAGTTTTCAGTCATCACGATTTCAGCCACTGGATCACCTTAAGCAGTTTATGCAGGGGCGTCTCAAGTCCCGCCGTATCTTTGCGGTTCGAGCGCCGGGAAATCTGCACGGCTGTCCGCGCCGGCATGACGCCGGGCGTCTTCAGCGCGTCCTGGCTGGGGAAGTTGTGGTTGCCCGAAAGGCCTTCTCCGAGTGCGCCGCCATCACGACGGGAAAGATCGGAGCGGACGAAGTGCGGATAGACGTCGGCATAAGGACAGGTGGACGGAATATGGAATCCAAGCCAGCTGTTATCCTGCGCAAAAGGCGCCCCAAGCGAGACGCCTTCCACGATGACATAGGCACCGCCGTCGCGGTCGGCGGCGACCAGCACGTTGTCCAGGCCGAACTGGCCGCGGATTGCTTCAATCGCCTTTTCGACCGCGGGGCTCATAGCAGACGCCTAGCTGTTGTCGTCGTCGGCGATGGCGACATAGCGCTGCCCGGGCTTCACCCGCACGCGGTCGCGATCGCCGATGATCCGGGTCTGGCCGGGGCCGGTCTCAAGGCTCAGGACGAAGTCGAGCTGGATGGCAACGCCATCGTCGATCGCCTCCTGCTTGATCTCAAGACCGGTGCGGACGCCCCGGCGAATGGTCACTGGCTTCTCGTTGACGAAAATCTCGATCTCCAGAGGCCGCGGGCGCAGCTTGAAGATTTCGACCCCGTTGCCAGCGAGGTCGGCAATGTCGTCGTCATCGAGTTCACGGTCGGGGTGGCCCGGCCGCTCCAGAACGACGACGAGGTCCTCCGCGGGCCGGCCCGCGAGCGCCTTGACCGTCGCGCCTGAAATCAGCGCGTACGGCCATTCGAGATGCAGGCCTTCAACTTGGAGGCGGAAGCTGCGGTCGCTCTCCGCGACGATGAACTTCTCCACGCCGCGCGCGACGATGTCGGTGAGTTCCTCGAGGCGGAGCTCCTCGAGAGCGCCGTCAGGCAGCCACTGCAGAACGATGTAGCCGGACGGATCGCGATGCCCGGCAGCGGCGATGATCTGCCGGCCCGTGGGCATCGGATCGCGAAGAATATGGCGCGTGAAGACAAGGTCGGGGCCGGCAATTTCGACCGGCCACTTCTGACCGCGGGCGGCATCGGCGGCACCGGTTTCATTTTCCAGAATAGACATGGGCAATGCTCCTATCGAATCTGTTGACCGCCGAGTCGCACTATGCGATCGTGGATCATATGTAAGACAGCATGGAATCAATTGGATTAAATGTCAATCAATGTCTTACTTGTAATCCATAGAAGGAACCAATGACATGGTAACGCTGGAGAATCTCGGCCTGCGCGTGAAAGAAAAGCGTGGTGAGCAGGGCATTCGAGCAGCAGCTAAAGAAATAGGAATCAGCCACGCAACGCTTTCGCGAGTCGAGCGTGGCTTTATGCCGGACCTGGCCAACTACAGGCGGATATGCCGATGGCTGGGGATTAATGTTGAAGACGTTGTGGGAGTCGGCAGCGCGCCGACGTCCAAAGCGCGTGTCCACTTCAGGAAGAAGGCAACGGTCAGCACGAAGACGGCGCAGAACCTCGCGCAGATGATCCTAATTGCCCAGGCAGCCATGGCGGACCTGCGGCAGAATGAGCAATAGCCGTGCCCCAGCTGCGTCGCGGATTCAAGACTTGGTGCGAAAACGCCGCGGCGAGTTACCGCCGCGATCTCGGGCTTGACCGCGCGGCGCCGCTCGATCCTCTGGTCCTCGCCCGTCACCTGAAGATCGTGGTGTGGTCGCCGGGCGAAATCCCGGGCATGAAGAAAGACGTGCTCGCTCATCTGACGGTGAGCGATCCAGACAGCTGGGACGCCGTCACTATCCAGTCTGATGGCGTAACGGCCGTCATCCTGAACAGCGCGCCAGAGCTTGGACGCCGGAACAACTCACTGGCACACGAGCTCTCCCACATTATTCTTGAGCACGAGCCCGCTCACGTCTTTCATACGCCCGACGGCCACATGATGATGAGCGAGTACAACGCTGTGCATGAAGAAGAAGCCAACTACCTCGCCGGCGCGCTGCTGCTGCCGCGCGAGGCGTTGCTCCAGGCAGTCAAGACGGGTCGGGGAGAGACCGCACTGGCGCGGCATTTCGGGGTCAGCGTCGATCTGCTCCGCATGCGTCGCAACATTACGGGCATCAACCGGCAACTCGCCTATAGCCGGGGATAACGTAACCCTACTCTTCACATCGTTTGCGCCCCGAAATCACTCCGTGATATCCGACGATGCGTTTTCTCTTGCTTACAAGATGCTTACACGAGCCAGGCTCGCATGGCGTGTAAGCAAAAGCGCCCTAGGAGGCGCCCCCGCTAAACTGCTGATTTCGTTGTGACCGACCCGAGACATAGGTGACATTGCGTACCGGAGACATGGGTAACACTTTCCCCCATGCAATTGCATGGGGGAAAGTGTGGATGCCGTGGAAAGAGAGCTCCGTGATGGACGAACGCGTACGTTTTGTAGCCCGCCTTTTGGAAGGCGAGGAGATGACGGCGATGTGCCGGGAATTCGGCATTTCCCGCAAGACCGGCTACAAAATCCTCAATCGTTACAAGCAGGAAGGAGCAGAGGCGCTTTGCGACCGCTCGCGCCGGCCAGTGCGCTATGCCAATCAGCTCGCTGATCAGCTGGAACGGCTGATCGTCGATCTCAAGCGCGAGAAGCCCCATTGGGGAGCACGCAAGATCCGCGAACTCCTGGTGCGCAGACTGGCTGGCGACGTGCGGGTGCCTGCCAGAAGCACTGTGCATGCCGTGCTCGATCGCCACGGCCTGGTCAGGCGCGCCCGGCGACGGCGCAACAAGGCGCAGGGAACCCCTCTTTCCCAGGCCCTTGTCGCCAACGATCTGTGGTGCGCCGACTTCAAAGGCGAGTTCAAGCTCGGCAATGGCCGCTACTGTTACCCCCTCACCGTGACCGACCAGGCTTCGCGCTATCTCCGCGCCTGTGAGGCGTTTGAATCAACACGGGAAGAGCCGGTCATCGAAGGCTTTGTCCGCCTGTTCAAGGACAAGGGCCTGCCGCGGGCAATCCGATCCGACAACGGCGTGCCCTTCGCTTCCCCCAACGGTCTCTACAATCTGTCCAGGCTGTCGGTATGGTGGCTCAGGCTCGGTATCGCCATCGAGCGCATCAAACCTGGCAATCCTCAGCAAAACGGACGCCATGAGCGCATGCACCTGACCTTGAAGCAGGAGGCTACCCGGCCGGCTGGCTCGAACAGCCTCCAGCAGCAGGATCGCTTCAACGCCTTCCAGAGCGAATTCAATGAAGAACGCCCGCATGAGGCTCTCGCCATGAAATGCCCGGCCGAACTCTACGTTGCCTCTTCAAGAGCCTACCACGGCCTGCCCGAGGTGGATTACCCCTTCCACGACCGCGATGTCCTGGTCACCGCCTGCGGACGCATTTGCATGCACCGCAAGAAGATCAACATCTCAACCGTGCTCGCCGGCCAGAAACTCGGCATCAAGGAGGTCGACGAGGGCATTTGGCTCGTCTCCTTCATGAGCTATGATCTCGGATATATCGACCTGGAACAGAGAACCTTGCAAACCATCGACAACCCGTTCGGCTCGAGGTTGTCACCCATGTCTTAGGTACGTTCTGTTACCTATGTGTCCGGGCTGGACATTGAGATTTCTGGAGCGGGCGAAGGGATTCGAACCCTCGACCCCAACCTTGGCAAGGTTGTGCTCTACCCCTGAGCTACGCCCGCATTGGGTAAGGCCGGCTTGGGTTCCGGCGCGCGGGTCTTATTGCCTATGGCCGGCACAAATGCAATAGGAACCTCGCTTTCCCGGTAAATCCTTCCGTCCGATGGTGAAAATGCCTCTCAGCCGCGCCGACCTCATGGCCCGATTCTCGCATCTCGGCATCACGACCGAGACCCGCGAGCACCCGCCCGTCTTCACCGTCGAGGAGGCGCGCGCCCTGCGCGGCCGGATCCCGGGCGGCCACTGCAAGAACCTCTTCCTCAAGGACGAGAAGGGTGCGGTCTGGCTCATCGTCTGCCTGGAGGACGCCCGCATCGACCTCAAGGCCGCGCCGGCCAGGATCGGCTCGCGCCGCCTCTCCTTCGGCAAGCCCGACCTCCTCATGGCGCTGCTCGGCGTGGAGCCGGGCTCCGTCACCCCCTTCGGCCTCATCAACGACACCGAAAACCGCGTCACCGTCATCCTCGAGGAGCGCATGATGCGCGAGCCCCTCCTCAACTATCACCCGCTCGGCAATGACGCGACCACCACCATCGCCTCGGACGACCTCCTGGTCTTCATCCGCTCCTGCGGCCACGAGCCCCGCATCGTGGCGCTGGACGACGCGTGAGTCCGGATAAAATCTTGACTTCGCGCGGAAATTGTAGTATTTGGAAAATTCCAGGATCGGAGGATGTACGCCCGCAAGCCCGAAAGCTCGCGGGCGTGTTTCGTTCCGGGGCCGATTTTTTCTTCGATGAAAAAATGGCCGGTTTTTTCCTCGATGAAAATTCCCGGAAAGCCTGGTGGGATGTGCAGGGGATTTTTTTCGAGAACAGGGAATAACAGGGAATTTTCAGGGAATAACAGGGAATTTGCGAGGGGGATGGAGCACGTCGGACGTCCGACCCGGGTCGAGCCGGCGCCCGGCGGGGATGCCGGGTTCCGGCCCGGTTGCAATCACCGGGCCGATCCGCCATTTAAGGGGTGAAAAATCCCGCTCCCGAAAGGTCGTTCCATGGCTATCTCCTCTCAGGCCGTTCCCCGGACCAATGGCGAAGGCGGCGCTCCCCAGGGCGCCCTGATCAAGGACTCAGACACCCGCGGCTTCATGGCGGACGTGATCGAGACCTCGCGCAAGGTGCCGGTCATCGTCGATTTCTGGGCGTCCTGGTGCGGCCCCTGCAAGCAGCTCGGCCCCCTGCTCGAGAAGCAGGTCAGCCAGGCGAACGGCAAGGTCCGCCTGGTCAAGATCAATGTCGACGAGAACCAGCAGCTCGCCGCCCAGATGCGCGTGCAGTCGATCCCGGCGGTCTTCGCCTTCGTCGACGGCCAGCCGGTCGACGGCTTCATGGGGGCGCTGCCGGAAAGCCAGATCAAGCAGTTCATCGACCGCCTGGGCAGCCAGGGCAGCGCGGCGGAGGAGATCGAGGCCGCGGTGACCGCCGGCCGCGAGGCCCTCGAGCAGAACAACCTCGCCGAGGCCGCGCAGATCTTCGCCCAGGTGCTGGGCGCCGACCGCGAGCATGCCGGCGCCATCGCCGGCCTCGCCCGGTGCCAGATCGCCTCGGGCGACCTCGACCAGGCCGAGGCGACGCTGGCCCTCGTGCCCCCCGCCAAGGCCAACGACCCCGAGGTGCTGAGCGCCAGGGCGGCGCTCGAGCTCGCCCAGACCCCGGTCGATCACGGCGAGATCGCGAGGCTCACCCGCGCCGTCGAGGCCGATGCCGACGACCATCAGGCCCGCCTCGACCTGGCGGTCGCCCTCAATGCCGCGGGGCAGAAGGCGGAAGCTCTCGATCACCTGCTCCACATCGTCAGGCGCAAGCGCGACTGGAACGAGGAGGCGGCGCGCAAGCAGCTCGTCAAGTTCTTCGAGGCCTGGGGCCCCAAGGACGAGTTCACCCTCCAGGGCCGCCGCAAATTGTCCTCTATTCTGTTCTCTTGATGGTGCGATGGGTTTTCTCGATCAATATGCGACGCCGGCCGACCTGCCGCGCCGGCTGAAAGTGTTCCCGCTGCCGGGCGCGCTGCTCCTGCCGCATGCCGAACTGCCGCTCAACATCTTCGAGCCGCGCTATCTGGCCATGATCGCCGACGCCCTGGCGGGCGACCGGCTCATCGGCATGATCCAGCCCGACCATGACGATGCCGATCTGGCCGGCGCCCCCGCCCTGAAGCAGGTCGGCTGCGCCGGGCGCATCAGCTCCTTCGCCGAGACGCCCGAGGGCCGCATCCTGATCACGCTCACCGGCATCTGCCGCTTCGCCGTCGCCCGCGAGCACTCGACCGACAAGCCCTATCGCGAGGTCGAGGCGGATTTCTCGGACTTCGCCGGCGATCTCGCCGAGGCCGGGGACGACGACGGCGTCGACCGCGTCTCGCTTCTCAAGGTGTTCCGCGACTATCTCGCCGCCAACGACATGAGCGCCGACTGGGACCAGGTGCGCGCCGCCTCGACCGAGGCGCTCGTCAACACGCTGGCGGTGCTGGCGCCCTATGCGCCGCGCGACAAGCAGGCCCTGCTCGAGGCCAAGGACCTCAAGTCGCGCGCCGACGTCCTGATCGCGCTCACCGAGATGGCGCTGGCCCGGCAGGGCGCAGGGCCCGCTTCCGCGCTGCAGTGAGGCGGGATGGACCGCGCCACCGATCCCAGGCTGCTCGAGATCCTGGTCTGCCCGGTGACCAAGACCAGGCTCGACTACGACCGCGAGCGGCAGGAGCTGGTGTCGCGCGCCGCCCGCCTCGCCTATCCGATCCGCGACGGCATCCCCATCATGCTGGCCGACGAGGCGCGCGAGCTCGGCGAGGGCGAATGATGGGCGACCCGCCCGAGGAGATCCGCCTCAAGGACCATGGCCGGCTGCTCGAGATCACCTATGGCGCCGGCGAGACCTATGCCCTGTCGGCGGAATATCTGCGGGTGGAAAGCCCGAGCGCCGAGGTGAAGGGCCACGGTCCCGGCCAGGAGGTGACCGTCGCCGGCAAGCGCAACGTGCGCATCCTGCGCCTCGCGCCGGTCGGCCATTATGCGCTGCGCATCGTCTTCGACGACCGCCACGACAGCGGCCTCTACACCTGGAGCTACCTGCGCGAGCTCGGCCGCGACGAGAAGACCCGCTGGTCCGCCTACCTGCAAAAGCTCGCCGCCGGCAAGCTGACGCGGTGAGATCGGTTCTCTTCCCAAAGCAGCGGCAAGCTCTTTGTACCTGGATCATGCTTCGAGGCTCGCTCCGCTCGCGCCTCAGCATGAGGGTGGTTGGGCGGAGCGACCCTCGAAGGGTCCCTCAGTAGTGGAGACCCCTCACCCTGAGGCGCCCGCCGCAGGCGGGCCTCGAAGGGCGGCAAGCGGCAAGCTCCCTGTACCTGGTCCATGCTTCGAGGCTCGGTTGGGTCGAATAAGAACCTCACCCTGAGGTGCCCGCGCAGCGGGCCTCGAAGGGTGGCAAGCGGCAAGCTCCCTGTACCTGACCATGCTTCGAGGCTCGGTTGGGTCGAATAAGAACCCTCACCCTGAGGTGCCCGCGCAGCGGGCCTCGAAGGGTGGCAAGCGGCAAGCTTCCTGTACCTGGACCATGCTTCGAGGCTTGGTTGGGTCGAATAAGACCCTCACCCTGAGGTGCCCGCGCAGCGGGCCTCGAAGGGTGGCAAGCGGCAAGCCTCCTGTGCCTGGACCATGCTTCGAGGCTCGCTCCGCTCGCACCTCAGCATGAGGGCGGTTGGGTTGAAGAACCTCACCTCGAGGCGCTCGCCGCAGGCGGGTCTCGTACCTGGACCATGCTTCGAGGCTTGGTTGGGTCGAATAAGACCCTCACCCTGAGGTGCCCGCGCAGCGGGCCTCGAAGGGTGGCAAGCGGCAAGCTCCCTGTACCTGGACCATGCTTCGAGGCTCGCTCCGCTCGCACCTCAGAGCATGAGGGCGGTTGGGTTGAAGACCCTCACCCCGAGGCGCTCGCCGCAGGCGGGTCTCGTACCTGGGCCATGCTTCGAGGCTCGGTTGGGTCGAATAAGACCCTCACCCTGAGGTGCCCGCCGCAGGCGGGCCTCGAA